>NZ_JAAEBV010000005.1:0-522954 GCF_016812185.1 Pseudomonas weihenstephanensis
CTAGTAATAGTCAGGACGAAATACGTACGTTTTAACGCATCGACCCCATAGAGTCTGCGCACTATATTGCACACCCATTGGTAGTTCAGCATGATACTCGGCTACCGCCCTCTCTACGCACCCAGGCTCACTCAGAAATGACAAAGCAATCTTCTAGCCTTGCTACGACTCTATTCCCTGTCGGGTTACTTCTTATTGCAATGGCATCCATACAATCCGGTGCGTCCCTCGCCAAGAGTATGTTTCCCATTGTGGGCGCCCAAGGGACAACCACGCTGCGCCTCATATTTGCCAGCGTGATCATGCTGCTTATATTGCGCCCCTGGAGGGCCAAGCTGTCCGCAAAGTCCCTACGCACCGTGGTCATTTACGGCATTGCGTTGGGAGGGATGAATTTTCTCTTCTATATGTCACTGCGCAGCGTTCCACTAGGAATTGCGGTCGCGCTTGAATTCACCGGCCCTCTAGCAGTTGCCATTTACGCGTCGCGAAGAGCAATCGACTTTGTCTGGATCGGCCTGGCCATCACCGGACTATTGCTACTTATCCCTACCGGGGGCAGCAGCGAAGGGATTGATTTGGTGGGCGCAGGATATGCTCTTGGTGCCGGCGTTTGTTGGGCGCTGTACATTCTATTCGGACAGAAAGCAGGCGCGGACAACGGCGTCCAGACCGCCGCCCTAGGCGTAATGATTGCTGCGTTGTTCATTGCACCTATTGGCATTGTTCATGCCGGCGCAACACTCCTAACCCCCAGCCTGATCCCGCTAGCCATTGGCGTTGCCGTGTTATCTACCGCCCTGCCCTACACGCTGGAGATGATTGCTCTCACTCGCATGCCAACCCGTACGTTCGGTACGCTCATGAGCATCGAACCGGCCTTTGGCGCCCTTTCGGGGTTGCTGTTCCTCAATGAGGTGCTGTCGCTTGCACAATGGATGGCCATCTTGTGCATCATCATGGCTTCAGTGGGCGCTACATTAACAATGCGCGGCCATATAACGCCTTCAGCCAAGGCCGACTAGCATCACAATTGATACAAGCTCTAGTAATTGACTCTCATTTAGGAGATGTTTACTCCCGGTGAAAGTCACAGGGGGGGGGGCAATTCCGGATAGGGATATCTATAAATAGCCACAGCCAACGGCAGTTTGGTACCCACATCCCGCAAATCCGACGCTAACGCTTAAGGACAGGAATGAAACGCTTTTTGATAGCTTTAGCAGCACTGGCTTTAGCAGGCTGCGCAGCAACCTCTGAAACCTCTGTAAAACATGGTAAACGAGGTTTACACATCAACTGCTCCGGACTGTCTTCGTCGTGGGACAAATGTTATGCAGAAGCAGCAAGGTCCTGCGGGGACAAAGGGTATCGCACGATCGCCAAGTCAGGTGATTCTGCCGAAGAGCCCGGGGATTACCCATTTGGTTTGAACCCTGCCGGCTACACGAGCCGTAGCATGATCGTCCTCTGTAAATAATCATTGTCGACACTCTCAGCCACGCAACCGCTCAAGTCGACTGCGTGGCCCCCTCTCCCTACCCTGTTGCGCCAACAGGTTCAGTTCGTGCTTTCAGCCATTCGAGTGCATACCCGTCAAGCAACGGACCAAGACGCTCACGCACCTCTGCATGATAAGCATCCAGCCACTCAACCTCGTCGCGTGTGAGTAACGATGGCTCCAGACAGCGTGTATCAATAGGACACATCGTCAGCGTTTCAAACTTCAAGAATGTTCCGAACTCCGAACTCCCCGCCTCCCTGTTAAGTACCAGGTTTTCAATCCGGACTCCCCAGCGGCCAGGCTTATAGGTGCCAGGCTCAATCGAAGTAATCATCCCTGGCTGCATAGCTGTCTGCGGCGCGGGGGCGGCCTGATAAGCAATGACCTGCGGCCCTTCGTGCACATTTAGAAAGTAACCCACGCCATGCCCCGTTCCGTGCCCGTAATCGACCCCGTCAGCCCAGAGTGGTGCCCGAGCAATCGAGTCCAGCAATGGAGACAAAATGCCTCGAGGGAAATGAGCTTTAGAGAGAGCAATCACACCTTTAAGCACGCGCGTGCAATCCCGCTTTTGCTCATCGCTGACCTTACCCACCGGCACCATGCGCGTGATGTCAGTTGTCCCCCCCAAATACTGTCCACCGGAGTCAACCAGCAAGAGGCCATCGCCCTCAATCAGCGCATGCGCCTGCTCGGTGGCATGGTAATGAGGCATTGCCCCATTCGCATTGAAAGCTGCGATGGTATTGAAACTCAGCGAAACAAAATCGGGGCGGCTAGCTCGCGCAGCCGTTAGGCGCTCATCGATGGTCAGTTCGGTAATACGTTCACGCCCCCAAGCGGATTCCAGCCAGGCAAAGAACTCACAAAGCGCAGCACCGTCCTGCTCCATCGCCTGACGGATATAAAAAGCGTCATCAAGGCTCTTTTGTGATTTAGCCAACGTGGTCGGATTCAAACCTTCAATCAGCTTTACGCCCGCTTTAAGATTGCCGAGCAGCCCGCACGTTACACGTGCAGGATCCACCAGCAAACGGGTCGACTCAGGTAGCGCGAGCAACGCCGACGCGATTTCGTTGTAATCACGAAGTGTCACACCCTCCTTCAATAAAGAGTCCCGCAGCTCAGAACTGACTTTCGTCAGGTCCACGAACAACGTCGCTTGCCTCTCTTGAATCAACGCAAATGAAACGAAAACCGGGTTGAAGGGTACATCCGCTCCCCGCAGATTAAATAACCATGCGATATCGTCGAGAGTGGCAATGAAATGCGCATTGGCTTTGCGCTGCGTGAGTGTTTCGCGCAGTTGAGCCAGCTTTTCAACCCGGCCAACCGTTGCCTGAGGCGCCAAGTGCTCGTACAAAGGCTTGACGGGCAAGGATGGACGCCCCTCCCAAACCAGGTTCAGCAGGTCGATATCCGTGCGTAAAAACGCACCGCGCTCTTTAAGCCGACTTTCCAATGTTCGGGCGGATGCCAGCGCAAAGACAGCGCCGTCAACGGATACGGTCTCGCCCTTAGGGGTCTGCTCCGCCAACCACTCCAGCGGCCCTGGCTGACCCGGCACCAGCTTGACCAGCTCAATAGTGCTGCCAGCCAGCTCTTTGGACGCCTGCTCCCAATAACGGCTATCAGCCCACACACCTGCAAACGTCGGCGTAATAATCAAGGTGCCGACGGACCCGTGAAAACCTGACAACCATTGCCGCCCCTGCCAATACTCCGGCAAGTACTCCGATAGATGGGGGTCGGCTGACGGCACCAGCAACGCATATATACCGTTCTGGCTCATCACCGCTCGGGCACGCGCCAAACGCTGTACCACTCCCCCCTGATTCAACGACTGAGTACTCATCCTTTCTCCTGCTGGTCACGGGTCATTATTATGATTCGCTCATGTTGTATCAGCGTCTAAGGTTGAGCAACCGCCCAAAAAGGAGCCGGTACCGTTGTGGCGACCTGTATCGCTTTGGCCAATGCATCAACATCCTGATTCGACGTAAAACGTCCGAAACTTAAACGGATGGTTCTGCGCGCCTTTTCAGCATCCAGACCTAATGCCAGCAGCACATGGGACGGCGCATTACTGGCCGAATTACAGGCTGAGGTCGCGGAATAGGCGACGGCTGCACTCAACGCTGCGCTGCTGAAGTGCCCCTCACTGAACGTAAGACTTAAGGTATGAGGTACCCGGCTTTTCTGACTGCCATTACATTGCAGCCCGGCAATGCCCGCCAGATGGCCCAACAGGCGCTCACGCAAACTTGATACATGGGCCAGCTCATCACTCAAAGACTGTTTCGCCACAGCAAACGCATGCCCCATGCCCGCAATCTGGTGAGTCGCCAACGTGCCTGAGCGCAGACCGAACTCATGCCCGCCGCCATGCATCTGGGCCTGCAACCGGTCTTGCGCCCTTGGCCCGACATACAACGCGCCAATCCCCTTGGGACCGTAAATTTTATGACCTGAAAAGGACATTAAATCGACTGCCCACTGAGCGACATCGATAGCGAGTTTCCCCGCCCCTTGAGCAGCATCCACATGGAACAGCGCACCGTGTTCACGCACATATTGGCCAATGGCAGGTATGTCATTAACGGTGCCCAACTCATTGTTTACCAGCATCAACGACACCAGCAGCGTGTCTGCACGGAGTGCAGACCGGACTTTATCGGCACTGATAAGGCCATCTGCATCGGGAGCCAGATACGTGACTTCAAAGCCTGACTGCTGCAAAAAACGCGCCGTATCCAGAACTGCCTTGTGCTCGATCTGGCTGGTAATGATGTGCCCGCGTGATTGACCACTCCCAAGGGCGACACCTTTAAGTGCCAGGTTGTTGGACTCGGTGGCACCTGAGGTCCAGACAATATGTTCTGCCTTGGCATTTATAAGTTGCGCCACTTGCTCCCTGGCCAACTCAACAGCAGAGCGGGCCTGCTGACCGTAAGCGTGTGAGCCGGAGGCCGGGTTACCAAAATTACCCTCAAACCCCAGGCAATCAACCATCACCTGAATGACACGAGGATCCACAGGTGTGGTGGCAGCGTAATCGAAATAAAGAGGTCGTTTGTCCATCGTGCAAACCCACAAAACAAGTTCCGGCATCAGGCAATGCGTGATAGCAGAAGATTAAGGCCACGCTGAAAGGGATCGCTCAAACTACCCTATCGAGCCCAGTGAAAAAAGAGGTGCCAATAGGAAAGGCCGTAGGAGCCTTCCCAAATTTATGCACTGAGCGACTATGGCCTTATAAAGCGCCAGAAACACGGGGAAGCGCAAGTCTTATATGCAATAAGGATATATAAATATGGAATTAGGTTAGTTTACGGAATATAAAAACCCCCTTATAAAGTCGCCTTCGGCTTACCTTTTGTGGGCAGAGCCCTCGTTAGAAGGAGCTGACAATGCAGCTTTTGACGTTACCTGCGACCCCCTCCCTGGCGACTTCCATCCGAGCCACTGCTCAGGTGTTCGAAGACCCCACGTCCAAGGCGCTATTGGCCCACCTCCAGCAAATTGCACC
The DNA here is from genome assembly GCF_016812185.1 of Pseudomonas weihenstephanensis. NCBI lineage: Bacteria > Pseudomonadati > Pseudomonadota > Gammaproteobacteria > Pseudomonadales > Pseudomonadaceae > Pseudomonas > Pseudomonas weihenstephanensis. Next base: position 5,034 of record NZ_JAAEBV010000005.1, read on the forward strand.
CAGTAATGCCAGCGTGTTGATCATGGGTGAAACGGGGACCGGTAAGGAGTTAGTCGCACGCCATATCCATCAACTCAGCGCTCGCCATCAACAACCCTTTATCGCGGTTAATTGCGGCGCGTTTTCCGAGTCCTTAGTAGAGTCCGAGTTGTTTGGCCATGAAAAAGGCGCGTTTACCGGTGCGCTCAGCGCAAAAGCCGGCTGGTTTGAAGAAGCGGATGGCGGGACGTTATTTCTGGACGAAATCGGCGATCTGCCGCTGCCCATCCAGGTGAAACTGTTGCGCGTACTCCAGGAGCAAGAGGTAGTGCGCCTTGGCTCACGTAAAAGTACGCCCATCAACGTGCGCGTCCTGGCGGCCACCAATGTCAATCTGGAACACGCCATTGAAGCGGGACATTTTCGTGAAGATCTGTACTACCGCCTGAACGTCGTCAGCCTTGCACTGCGCCCCTTGCGCGAGCGTGTGGGGGACATTCTGCCGTTGGCGCGACATTTCCTGCACACCTATCGACAACGATTACCCCATGGCCCAACCGCCCTCAGCGGGTGCGCAGAAAACACCCTTAAGCACCACCCGTGGCCAGGCAACATCCGCGAACTGGAAAACGTCATCCACCACAGCTTGCTACTGTGCCGCAATCAAACCATCACAGTCGAGGACCTGCGTTTGCCACAACCCCGCGCAACGCGCAAAACAACCACCGCGCATGCCCCTCAAGACACAGCCAACGATTTACTGCAACGCGCCTTTCGCACCCTGTTCGAAGAACACAATAATGGGCTGCATGAAACGGTTGAAGATGCCTTGCTCCGCGCCGCTTATGAGTTCTGTCATCACAACCAGGTGCACACTGCAAAACTGTTAGGCCTGAGTCGCAATGTCACCCGTACGCGCCTGATCAAGCTGGGCGCACTGACAGTGACTACCCGTCGCCTCGAAACCGGCACCGCCGTCTGAAATCTTCAGCAGTTGCTCTGTGACAACTGCTGAAGATCGTATCCGACCCTCAGCGCTCTATACGCTGTAATCCGCGCTACTTGCCGGGCCAGTACCCGCCAGCAGGATTTTGAATCAACCTGCGTCACACCCCAACATCTCAAATATCGAATGAGGCATACGTTGCACAGCCGTAAAGTGCTTGTCGCCGCCCTACCGGGTTATGGGTAAGATGACGCCCTTGTGGCGCACCTGCGCTGTACGTCCCGCCGAATTAAGTCGATCCCATGCCTTTTGAACTCAGCGTAGATTTGACCACCCTCGCCATTCTGGCTGCCGTTGCCTTTGTTGCCGGTTTCATCGACGCCATTGCTGGCGGTGGCGGCCTGCTCACCACCCCTGCATTGCTCACGGCGGGCTTGCCGCCACACCTGGTGCTGGGCACCAACAAACTCAGTTCGACCTTTGGCGCAGCCACTGCCAGCTTCACTTTTTATCGGCGAAAGCTGTTCCATCCACGCGAATGGAAACTGGCCATATTCGGCACCTTGGCAGGCGCATTGATTGGCGCCATCGTGGCCCACTACATGCCTGCCGAATGGCTGAACAAAATGCTGCCGGTGATCGTATTTGCGTGCGGCGTGTATCTGTTATTTGGCGGCACACCCAAAACCCCGATCGACAACGATGCTCCGATCAAAAAGAAATGGCAGTTACCTCAAGGTTTCAGCCTGGGGTTTTACGACGGCGTCGCCGGGCCGGGTACGGGCGCCTTCTGGACCGTCAGCAGCATGCTGCTGTACCCCATCGACCTGGTGAAGGCCAGCGGCGTGGCGCGCAGCATGAACTTCGTCAGCAACATTGCAGCGCTGTCGGTGTTTATCTTCTCGGGCCATGTGGACTGGGTCATCGGCTTGACCATGGGCTTTGCCGTGATGGTCGGCGCCTTCTTTGGCGCCCGCAGTGCGATCAGCGGCGGGGCCAAGTTCATTCGCCCCGTGTTCATTACCGTGGTACTTGGACTGACCGTGCGCCTAGCCTGGCAGCACTGGTTCGGGCAAGCCTAAGCGGCGAGCCACATACAGGTCGATGAGATAACGCGCAATGGAGCGCGAAGCCGGCAAGGGTGGCAAATCATGCACATTGAACCACTGCGCATCTTCGATCTCATCGGCCTGCGGCACGATATCGCCGCTGGCATATTGCGCATGAAAACCGAGCATCATTGAATGAGGAAACGGCCAGCACTGACTGCCCACGTACTCAATGATCTTCACTTCAAGCTGCACCTCTTCACGCACCTCGCGGATCAAGCAGTCTTCGGCAGACTCACCCGGCTCGGCAAACCCCGCCAAGGTACTGTAAACGCCGGGCACAAAACGCGGCGAACGCGCCAGCAAAACCTCATCGCCCCGAGTGATCAACACAATCATGCTCGGAGAAATTCGCGGATAACTGCGTAACTCGCAAAGCGCGCAGTGCATGGCACGCTCTCTGGGCACCTGCGTCATCGCCTGCCCGCAATTGCCGCAAAAACGATGCTCACGCGCCCAAGTGCCAATTTGCGCGGCATACCCCAACACTTTATAGAGCGTGTGATCACCTTCCAGCATGAACGTGCGCAAGCCCTGCCAATGACAACGCTCAAGCTCGACCGAACTCTCAAGTTCCAGCAGATACACCGGCTCGCCATCCAAATGACCAATGCCGTGCTCTGCCAGGACGGGTAAATCTTGTGACTTGAGCCATTCACGCGCGAACAGCGGGCCATTATCGTCCACCAGAAAACCTTCCGGGCTACGTGCTACAGCCCAACCGCCCGAAAGATTTGTGTCCAGTACTGCCGTGGTCCAACGCGGTGTCATACAAGGTCCTTGTCAGGGTTAAACGCAGACGCCGCGCAGGCGTCAGTCGAGGAATTCTGGCTTTTGCTTGGTCATGTGCGCCGTCATGGCCACGCGCATGTCCGTGGATTGCAGCATCGCAGCGTTCCAGGTGGCGACATACTCCAGGCCGTCGTCCACGCGGTGATCGCGCATGTAACCAATCATTTGTTTGGTACCGCCAATGGCAATCGGCGACTTGCCCGCGATGTCCTCGGCGATACGCATCACACCATCGAGCAACGCCGCGTGATCAGAATAGACGCGGTTAACCAACCCAATGGCACGCGCCTCTTCGGCATCCACCATACGCCCGGTGTAGGCCATTTCGCGCAGCATGCCATCACCAATGATGCGTGGCAGGCGCTGCAAGGTGCCTACGTCCGCCGCCATGCCCATGTCAATTTCCTTGATCGAAAATTGTGCGTCCTCAGCGGCGTAACGCATGTCGCACGCAGCGATCAGGTCAATCGCACCGCCCAGGCAATAGCCTTGAATGGCGGCCAATACTGGCTTGCGACATTGATCGACAGCCGTGAACGAGGCTTGCATTTGCAGAATTTTACGCCGCAGAAGGCGCGCATTGCGCCCCACATCCTTGCCCATCTCATTGGCGACCGAGGCCAATAACATCAGGTCGATGCCCGCCGAAAAATGCTTACCCGCGCCACTGATTACCACCACGCGCACGGCGTCGGTTTCATCAATCCATTGGAAAATCTCGATGATTTCCGTCCAGAACGCGGCATTCATCGCATTGACTTTTTCCGGCCGATTGATCTGCACATGGGCAATGCTGCCCGCTAAGTCAACCTTAAAAGCCTGGTACTCGGACATAACCTGAATCCTTTGGAGGGTGCCGTTGCCGGTCGAATAAGCCGAGGACTATAACAAGCTGAACAGGCACGAAGCAGGCCGCGATAACGCCAAAAACCGGACAAAATGACCTGCTATTGAGGCCCAATGGTCAGAATAAAACGCTCAATCGCTTGCGCTACACCGTCTTCAACATTACTGCCAGTCACGTGGTCGGCCTGCTTGCGAATCGACTCATCGGCCTGCCCCATAGCAACCGAGAGCCCTGCCTTGGCAAACATCGCCGGGTCATTACCGCCATCGCCAAGGGCCATAGTGCATGCCAGTGGCACATTCAGCATGTGCGCCAGCGCGACCAAGGCTTCACCTTTGTTCGCCTTGAGCGCTGTGACGTCCAGATAAAAGGCCTGCGAGCGGCTGGCCAGTGCCTCGCCTTCAAGCAAGCCATGCAGTTGTTGTTCAAGTTCGATCAACAATTCAGCGTCGCGACTGGCGCCCACGATTTTGTCGACCCGGTGCAGATGAGGCTCAAAACTGTCAACCACCACCGGCGCGTAACCCAATGCGCTTTGCTCATGAGCAACCATCGGGCCCTCGGTGCTTTTCAAATACCACTGATCACTGGCAAATACCCAAACGTCTACCGGATAGTCAGACAGCAAATCCAGCGTGTGCCGCACGGCCGCAATCGGCACATGATGTGACAGCAAGTATTGGCCCTGCGCGTCAACCAGCACCCCGCCATTGAATGCAGCAGTCGGCAATTTAATACCCAACTGCGCGATCTGCTCACGCATCGCTCGCGGCGGTCGGCCCGTGGCGAGGGTGAAATGGACGCCTGCGTCTTGCAACTGTTTGACCGCTCTGACAGTTGCCGCACTGATGCTGTGATCAGGCAACAACAAGGTGCCATCCATGTCACACAGCACCAATTGAATCGACTCGTGCTTCACGTTGCTCATCCTATGTTCAGCCATACACGGCCATCGCGAGCCAGCAGGTTTTTGGCCGCTTCAGGGCCATCTTCGCCCGCCTTGTAGGATTGAACCTCAGCATGCTCACGCCAGGCATCGAGAAAAGGCTGAACACCTCGCCAGCCGTTTTCAATATTGTCCGCTCGCTGAAACAGCGTTTGATCGCCGGTCAGGCAGTCATAAATCAAGGTTTCATAGCCCGTGGAAGGCTGCATTTCGAAGAAATCCTTGTACGCAAAACCCAATTCGATATTGGCCATTTTCAGGCCCGGTCCCGGACGTTTGGCCTGCAAGTCAAACCACATGCCTTCATTGGGCTGGATCTGAATACGCAGGTAGTTGGGCTGCAAACGCTCAACGTCCGTGTCACGGAACTGCGCATACGGCGCAGGTTTGAAGCAGATGGCAATTTCGGTATCACGCGCACTCATGCGTTTGCCGGTGCGCAAATAGAACGGCACACCCACCCAACGCCAGTTGTCGATCATCACCTTGAGTGCAACATAGGTTTCGGTCGTGCTGTCGGGCGCCACGTTGTTCTCTTCGCGGTAACCCGGTACCGTCTTGCCACCCGACTCGCCTTGGGTGTATTGCCCCCGCACCGAGTTTTTGCGTGCATCTTCAACTGACCAAGGGCGAATGGCACCGATCACTTTGGCCTTCTCCCCGCGCACGGCATCCGCGCCGAAAGCGGCGGGCGGCTCCATCGCCACCATCGCCAATAGCTGGAATAAGTGATTGGGCAACATGTCGCGCAATGCGCCAGTGTGTTCGTAAAAACTGCCACGTGTCTCTACCCCCACGGTTTCGGCCGCAGTGATTTGCACATGGTCAATGTAATGATTGTTCCAGAAAGCTTCAAAAAGCCCATTGGAAAAGCGGCTGACCAAAATGTTCTGGACGGTTTCTTTGCCCAGATAGTGGTCAATCCGGTAGATCTGCTTTTCGCTCATGACACTCAACAGGCAAGCGTTCAACGCCTGGGCTGTTTGCAGGTCAGAGCCAAAAGGTTTTTCAATCACCACCCGGCGAAAAGCTTCCGGGGTTTCATTGAGCAGCCCGCTGGCCCCCAGACGCTGCACCACTTCGCTGAAAAAGCGCGGCGCAGTGGCCAGGTAAAACACCGCATTGCCCGTGCCACTGGCGATGATTTTCTGTTCCAGCGCCGCATAGGTGCTGTCCTCCAGAAAGTCGCCTTGCACGTAACTGATGTTTTTGGCCAGCGAGGCCCACAACTCGGCGTTTAAGCCATGACCCTCAGGATGATCCACTTTGCCGGCGGCTTCGGTGCGAATGAAGTCCTCCAGCTTCTTGGCAAAACCCTCATCGCTGATCGCATTGTGGTCAACCCCCACAATACGCAAGCCATCGTCCAGCAAACCGTCACGGCTCAAGTTATAAAGCGCGGGCATCAGCAAGCGCTTGACCAGATCACCGTGGGCACCAAACAGAAACAGCGTGGTGGGCGGTGCTGGTTTGGCGGTGGATTTGCTGGACAGGTCGGTCATTTCTTAGCTGTCTCCACGTGGCCGCCGAAACCAAAGCGCATGGCCGACAACATTTTGTCGCCATACAGGCTTTGTTGGCGCGAGCTGTAACGGGCAAACAAGGCGCTCGACAATACCGGCACCGGCGTCGACTGCTCCATGGCCGCTTCAATCGTCCAGCGACCTTCGCCGCTGTCCGCCACCGCGCCCGAGTAACCGTCCAGCTGTTCGTCGGTTGCCAGTGCATCGGCTGTCAGATCGAGCAACCAGGAGGACACCACGCTGCCGCGACGCCACACTTCGGCAATATCACCCAGGTTGAGGTCAAAGCGCTGGTCTTCAGGCAGGTTTTCAGAAGCCTTCATCTTCATCACGTTGAAGCCTTCGGCGTAGGCTTGCATCAACCCGTACTCAATGCCGTTGTGCACCATTTTCACGAAGTGCCCAGAACCGGCAGGACCGGCGTGAATGTAGCCACGCTCGGCGCGATCATCGTCAGAAGTACGGTCTTTGGTGCGCGGGATATCGCCCATGCCTGGCGCCAATGTAGCGAACAGCGGGTCCAGGTGCTTAACCACCTCAGTGTCACCACCGATCATCATGCAGTAGCCGCGTTCCAGCCCCCACACCCCACCCGAGGTGCCGACATCGACATAACGAATGCCTTTTTCCGACAGCGACTTGGCGCGACGGATGTCGTCTTTATAGAAGGTGTTACCCCCGTCGATGATGATGTCATCGCCGTCGAGCAGTTGGCTCAAGATTTCAATGGTGTCTTCGGTCGGTGCACCGGAAGGCAGCATCACCCACACCGCACGAGGTTTGGACAGGCCGTCGACCAGCGCTTTAAGGTCGGAAACGCCCGTGGCGCCGTCCTTTTGCAGCGCGCTGACGAAGTCGGTATTGCGGTCAAACACCACGGTGGTATGCCCATTGAGCATCAGACGCCGCGCGATGTTACCGCCCATACGGCCCAATCCAATAATTCCCAACTGCATGTACTGATGCTCCAAACGACAAAATAAAAAAGGGTTACAACACTCTAGTGCAGCGATGCTTCAAGTGCCTCGCTGAGGATTAGTCCTAGCGCATGGCGCATAGTTTCGCACAAGCAGGGTGTCAGATTCCCTATTCAATACGTTCTGGCGACGGATGAAGGCACGCAGACCGCAAAAAATATAAAAGTTCACTTGGCAGGCAAAAGAAATCACAATCGGCCCCGGCAGTGACCCACGACCCGCAGCGGGCCGTTCGGGTACTCGATTGAACGATGTCCGCTACGAGGTGAACCATGAACACAGTACTGTCCGCGCGCCCTGCACAAACCCTCTATGTCACGATCCGTCGTGATGAGTTGCGTCAACTCAAGGACGAACACGCACAGTTGCTGCAACAGGTCGAACAGTTGCGTCAACAGTTGGCCCTCGTTCAATCCCCGCTTTCTGTTTCCCACAACACCCCGCGCATCGCCTGACACAGGCCCGCCACGGCGAGCCTGGCTCGCCGCTCCCCCCCGCAACAAAGTTTTCACATACCCTTGTTGATACTTAAACACTTTGTTGCTGCTCAGCCTTGAAGCAGCACTGACGCGTTGGCCGCGCATTGCAGTGCCAACCATCCAAGTGGTTATCAGCTGGAGCGCGGTATGGGGATGTTCAAACGCAGTAACACCTCTGCAAAAGGTTTCGATTGGGCAGGTCTGGGTTGGCTGTTCCTGTTTTTCTGGTACTTTTCCGGCATCACGCAGTTACTGATCCAGCTCACAGGCACCTCGGGCTTCTCCGGGTTTCGACAAGCCTTTGTGATGAGCGCCATCTGGTTGGCGCCGATGCTGCTCTTCCCCGCCCGCACCCGCGCATTGGCAGCGATTATCGGCGTAGTGTTGTGGGCTTGTTCCATGGCCAGCCTCGGCTACTTCTTCATCTATCAGCAGGAGTTTTCCCAGAGCGTCATCTTCATCATGTTCGAGTCGAACATCTCCGAAGCGGGCGAATACCTGACCCAATATTTTGCCTGGTGGATGGTGCTGGCCTTTTTGGCCCACACCGCCATTGCCGTATTCCTGTGGAGCCGCCTGCGACCGGTGTACTTGCCCCGCGTTCAGGCATGGGCCGCAGCCGTCGGCATCCTGGTGGCCGTCATCGGATACCCGCTGATCAAACAAACCCTCAAGCACGACACCATGGCCGCAGCGATGGAAAGCTTCGAAAGCCGCGTGGAGCCGGCGGTGCCGTGGCAGATGGTGGTGGCTTATCGCCGCTACCTGGAGCAACTGGACAACATGCAAGGCATGCTCGCCAGCGCCAGCAAGATCCCGCCACTGACGCACCTCAAAGACAATGAAGCCGGCAAACCGACCACATTGGTGCTCGTCATCGGTGAATCAACCAACCGCCAGCGCATGAGCCTCTATGGTTATCAACGCGAGACGACACCCAATCTCGACAAATTACGCGACCAACTGGCCATTTTCGACAACGTGGTGACCCCGCGCCCCTACACCATCGAAGCGCTGCAACAAGTGCTGACCTTTGCTGACGAAGAGAACCCGGACCTCTACCTGAGTACGCCTTCGCTGGTGAGCGTGATGAAACAGGCGGGGTATAAAACCTTCTGGGTGACCAATCAACAGACCATGACCAAGCGCAACACCATGCTCACCACGTTCTCCGAACAAGCCGACGAACAGGTCTACCTCAACAACAACCGTAACCAGAACGCCCGCCAATACGATGGCGACGTGCTGGCGCCGTTCTCCAAGATCCTGGCCGACAGTGCACCGCGCAAGTTGATCGTGATTCACCTGCTCGGTACGCACATGAGCTACCAGTACCGCTACCCGCCTACGTTCGACACGTTCACCGACCGTACCGGCGTGCCAAGCGGCTTGAGCGACGATCAGGTGCCGACCTACAACAGCTACGACAATGCCGTGCTGTACAACGATTTTGTGGTGTCGAGCCTGATCAAAGACTTCGCCAAGACCGACCCTAATGGTTTCTTGCTGTACCTGTCAGACCATGGCGAAGACGTCTTTGACTCAGTGGGTCATGACACACTGGGCCGCAATGAAGCCAAACCGACAGCGCCGATGTACACCATCCCGTTCATGGTATGGGCCTCGCCAAAATGGCGTGAAACACATGCCTGGAATTTTGCCAGCGACTTGAGCCGCCCCTACAGCAGCTCACAGTTCATCCACACCTGGACCGATTTGGCCGGGCTCACGGCCAATGAGCTGGACGACAAAAAGAGCGTGGTGAGTGATCAATTCGTCGCCCGACCTCAGTTGATTGGCGACCCCTACTCTCGACCGCAAAAAGCGTTGATCGATTTCAGCTTGCTAAAACCCAAGCATCCAACGCCCAGCGAAATCGCCAAGCACTAATTAAACGGCGGAGTGCCCACCGCTCCGCCGCTTTTAAGTTCCCCAAAGAAACACCCAGAAACAAGAATCGTTCTCGATTATGTAATTCCCAGCCTTGCCATTCGTTTGAAGCACTAAGCAACTTCACAACAATGACAAGGAGCCGGCAGCGATGTACGCGCCCACTACCCGTTCGATGACGTTAACCCTCGGCCTGCTCAGCAGTACACTCAGCCCGCACCTGTGGGCAGACACCGAGATCAAGGATGAAAGCCAAAAAAGCGCCCGTTCACTGGAGCTCGACAGCACCCGCATCACGGCCCAAGGACTGGGCGCAACGACTGAGAACACCGGCGCCTACACCACCGGCTCAACAAGTACTGCGACCAAACTCAACCTGAGTATTCGCGAAACACCTCAGTCTATTTCGGTGGTCACCCGCCAGGAAATGGACGATTTCAACCTCAATACCCTGACCGAAGCCATGCGCCACACCACCGGCGTGGTGGTGCAGCACAACGACTCGGACCGGGTCAGCTATTCATCGCGCGGTTACACCCTCCGTAACTTCCAGATTGACGGAATGCTCAACACCTTCAGCTTCATGAAATCTGACGCCGACACCATCATCTACGACCGCATCGAAGTCATCCGTGGCGCCACCGGCCTGACTACCGGCGCTGGCGATCCTTCGGGCACCATCAACATGATCCGCAAACGCCCCACCCACGAACTTGAAGCCAAGGTCGGCGTTAGCGGCGGCAGTTACGACGACTATTACAGCTTCGTGGATGTGGGTGGCCCGCTGGCATTTGACGGTCGCTTGCGCGGGCGTACCGTTTTGGCTTACCGCGACAGCAAATCTTTTCGCGACAACTACGCCCTCAAGCGCGAAGTGGCTTACGGAATTCTGGAAGCCGACCTGACAGACGACACCACCGTCGCCGTGGGTTATGACTATCAAGACAAGCAAGTAAAAGGCACCACATGGGGTACGCTTCCGTATTGGACGGGCACAGGCGAAAAAGCCCATCTGGGCCGCTCCACCAACTGGGTTGCTCCGTGGAGCTCATGGCCCATGAAGGATAAAACCGCGTTTGCCACCCTCGACCAGCGGTTGTTCTATGACTGGCGACTTAAAGCGGCCTACACCTATCGCACCAGCGATTCAGACGGTTCTGTGTACAACGCCAGTGCGGGCTTCCCCAACGCTGACCGCAGCGGAATGCTCGCCAACAGCAAGCATATGACCGGCGACGAATACATGACGGCCGTCGACATCAATGTCTCAGGTACATACCCGCTGTTCGGGCGCGACCACGATCTGATGCTCGGTTATGGGCAAGCCAAAAACGACAACACCTCACCCTGGTTAATCGAGCGTAATCCCGATAACTATGGGGTGATCCCTGACTGGAGCGATTTGGGCAGCGTGCCCAAGTTCAATGACATCGACACCGGGCGTGAGGGCAGCCGAGACATCATCAAGCAAAAAGCGGGTTACCTGGCCACGCGCTTTAACCTGACGGATGACTGGCATGCCGTACTGGGAACACGCTATGGCAGTTGGAAAAGCTCGAACAGCAGCAAGGAATATGACGAAAATACCTACCAACTGACTCAAGCCACTAAGGTTACCCAGCAACACAACGACATGCTCACCCCTTATGCGGGGCTGCTGTATGACTTCACCGAACACTTCACGACTTACGTGAGCTACACCGATATTTTCAATCCCTCTGACGAGAAAACGGTCAACAAGACCTACCTGGAACCGGTGGTCGGCAGTAACTATGAAGTGGGCATTAAAGGCAGCTTTATGGATGAGCGCCTGAACCTCTCCAGTGCCGTGTTTTGGAGCAAACAAGACAACGTGCCCGTCATCGACGACTCCGTACCCCGAGGCCCTAACGGTGAGGAATATTACAAATCCGCTGGCAAAGGCAACAAGGTCAATGGCTTTGAAGTAGAGCTGGCCGGTGAAATCATGCGCGACTGGAACATGATGGCGGGTTACACCTACACCCACTCACGGGACGGTGACGGCAACCGCATGAACAGCACATCACCCTTGAACATGGTCAAGCTTGCCAGCAGCTATCGCCTGCCAGGCAACTGGAAGGCCATGACCGTGGGCGCCGCCGTGAACTGGCAGAGCGACATATTCCGCGGTGCCTGGCGCCCGACAGGCGAAAAAGACGCCGATGGCGAACACATCACCGTGAAGGAAAATATTACTCAGAAGTCCTACACCCTCGTCGACCTGATGGCCCGCTACGAATTCGACCCCCATGTATCGGCTACGTTGAACGTTAAAAACCTGCTGGATCAGAAATACTACGACAACGTTGGTTTCTATAACGGCGTGTTCTGGGGAGATCCACGCACCGTCAGCCTGGGCCTTGAATGGAAGCTCCTGTAGTCGCTGCCGAGGGACGAGGCTGCGATCGGCCGCGAAGCGGTCGTAAAACCAATCACCGCGCCGTGTCTGGCACACCCCGGTTGAAGGCGTTACGACGACGCTGTCGCCGCGCGTAGCCTCGCGTTACTCGTCAACGCCTACAAGAACTGCATTTATCACCTGTAGTCGCTGCCGAGGCACGAGGCTGCGATCGTCCGCGAAGCGGCCGTAAACCCGATCACCGCGCCGTGTCTGGCACACCCAGGTTGAAGGCTTTACGACCACGCTGTCGCCGCGCGTAGCCTCGCGTTACTCGTCAACGCCTACAAAAACTGCATTTATCACCTGTAGTCGCTGCCGAGGCACGAGGCTGCGATCGGCCGCGAAGCGGTCGTAAACCCGATCACCGCGCAGTGTCTGGCACACCCAGGTTGAAGGCGTTACGACGCTGTCGCCGCGCGTAGCCGCGCGTTACTCGTCAATGCCTACAAGAACTGCATTTATCACCTGTAACCGCTGCCACCACGACGTGCCTTACAGGTATTTATTCCAGAACAGCATGTGTCCGTAGGCCGGGTCCAGCTGGCCATCACTGAAACCAAACTTGCGATAGGCACCCTGCGCCACCGGGTTGCCTTCTAGCACTTCAAGGGTGATTTTGCAGCAACCGCGCTCACGGGCGATGTCTTCAACCTTTTCCAACATTTTGTGGCTCAAGCCCAAACCCCGAAACGTATCCACCACCGACACGTCGTGAACGTTAACCAATGGCTTGCCAGCAAACGTAGAAAACCCTTCAAAACAGTTGACCAACCCTGCCGCCACATCATCGACAAACGCGAGCACGCTAAAGGCATGCGCACGCTTGGCCAGTTCAGCCGGCAAAGCGTCCAGCACCTGCGCCGAGAGTGCTTCACCGCCACCCATAGGATCCTTGGCGTAATGATTCAGCACATCCCTGAGGGCCTGTGCATGAACGGGGTTTGAATAGTCTGCCTGCACCACAACGATGTCCGACATACCACTTCTCCTCATTGAGACTGCTGATAACAGCCCCGGACATTAACGTGGCCCAGGGCGCGTATTCAAGTCTCAATCAGGTGCCTGAGCAGATACATCGACGGACTTCATCAGCGTCTCGATCTCACCTGCCAGCAGGGCCGCATGGGTGTAGATGTGCACATGCCTGAACTGTGAGTGGTCTGTGCGCAACTGCGCCTGATCCAACCCCGCTGCATTTGCCAAGTCTTGACTGATGAGCAATACGTCAAAAGCATCCACCTCTGCATCGCACAACCCCAATAACGCTTCAACACGCTCCAAGGGTGCAATGCGGTAATAGCCCAAGCCGTTAAGCGCCTTCTCTATCTTTAAAGCCTCTGTTCGCTCGGCATCGGCGATCAAGATTCGTAATGATTTAGTCGGCATTTGCGTTGAACCGTCTTCAAATTATGTTTCATCGAAAATTCAAACAATCCACCTCTGTGGACAGCCACACGCCACAGCTAGATAAGTACAAACGTATGGATTTCAAGAGGCCGCTCACCGCCTCAGGCCCGCAATTCATCGCTGTCGGCGTAGGCTTCAAGCAACGCCTCAAGGCGCTCCATACTCTGGTGGAGTTTATTGACATAGTCGGTCAGCGCTAACGCCGGGGTCGATGCACACGCAACTTCCAATTGTTCACAAGATTCAACCAACACCTGGGCATCAATGAGCATGGCGCCGCCTTTGATCCCATGTGCCAGTTCCATGAGGCCTTGACGATCATCGCTGACAAAAAAAGCCAGCAGACGCCCAATATCCTTGCGATTACTAATGGCCAGTTCGTCCAGCATTTTTCTAACCAGGCTTTCATCACCTTGGCTCATCTGCTTGAGATAACTCAGATCCAGCTCTTTAGCCCCCTGTACAGGCTCATAAATCGGCCCGGCTGGTACCACTCCAGCCAGGCAATCATCCAGGTCCTTGAGACTGATGGGTTTAAACAGGCAGCTGTCCATCCCGGCAGCCAGGCAGCGATCAACTTCTTCGGGTTGAGCGTTAGCCGTAAAGCCAAGAATCAGGCAGGGTTCTGAGCCGAGCAAGCGCTCTTGCTCGCGTATCGAGCGCGTTAATTCGTAGCCATTCATAACCGGCATATTGCAATCGGTGATCACCACATCAAAAGACCTGGCGTGCCAGGCTTGAAGTCCAAGCGCACCATTTTCAACATCCACTACGCTGTGCCCCAGATAGCTCATTTGCTGTACCAGCAGCATGCGGTTCGCGGGGTAGTCGTCCACCACCAGTACGTTTAGCGCGCTGTGTTGTTGCTCAGCCTCAGGTTCTGGCGCCACTTTGATGCTCTCAGGCTCAAGAACAGGCACCTGCACTGCCATCTCAACCTGTGTACCCACACCCTCCACGCTGTCCAGCCGCAAGGTGCCTCCCATCATCTCGCAGAGCGTTCGACAAATGACCAACCCCAGGCCAGAGCCACTGCGTGCCGATTGGGTGTTATTGCTGGCCTGAATAAACGGGCTGAACAAACGCGCCTGATCCTCCTGTGAAATCCCCATGCCGGTGTCCTGCACACGCACGCGCACCGAACGATGAGTGGGCGCGTGACCTGCACCCACGTGCAACTCAATGCGTACTTCACCCCGATCAGTAAACTTGATCGCATTGCCCACTAAATTGGAAATAATCTGTTTAAAGCGCAAAGGATCAATCAGCACATCTGAGTCAGGCACCTCAAAGGTCAATGTACTCACCAAACTCAGGTGTTTTTGCCGCGCCAGCCCATCAAACATACGCACTACCGATTCAACCAGTGCCTGCAAGTTGGCGCGTTCGGGGCTTAATGAAAGATGCCCGGACTCGATGCGTGCGATGTCCAGAATATCGCCGATTAGCTCCAGCAGTTCACGGGCCGAACCTGATGCCACCTCAATAGCAAAACGGTCCAGTATCCCTTGGTCGGCTTTTTTCATCGCCAGCTCAAGCATGCCGATCACGGCATTCATGGGGGTGCGAATTTCATGACTCATCGTGGCCAGAAACGTGGTTTTAGCCCGATTGGCTTCGTCTGCACGTTGCTTGGCTGCCTGTAGTTGGTCTAACAGCTGCTGGCGTTTACTGATCGCACGGCGCAAATAAGCGATCCACACCAGCGCCACCAACAGCAAAGCCGCTGCAATCGCAAAGCCTTGCACAATCGCGGCACGGTTACGCAACCAGTAACTGTTGCCCGCTTGCGTGGCGGTTCGCCAGCGATTGGTCAAAGTGCCCATTTCCTCAGGGGTGATGCTGAGCAGAGCTTTATCCAGAATGGCGCTTAATTGTGGGGCGTTGTGCGAGGTTGCAAAACCAATCTGCCCCGGCTGTGTCCCCACGGTGCTGGTGATATGCAATTGATCACTGAAATGGAGCGAGATCATGTAGCGGGCACTGACCAACGCATTAATTGCCGCATCCGCCTTGCCCTGGGCCACCCAACTCATGGCATCCCATGCGTTTTCGGCCTCCAGCAGTTGAACCTGCGGGTAGTGTTGCTGCACATAGTCGCGCAGCACATTACCCCGCACCAACACCACCCGCTGACCCGCCATCTGGTCCAGCGTAACAGGGCTTTGCGTTTTCAATGGTGTTACCAACACAAAGGGGGTGGTGAGATAGGGTCGGGTGAAACGCAATTGGTTTTCACGCGAGACGCTGGGTGTAAAGGCCCCCATCATGTCAGCTTTACCACTGGCCACCAGCACTGCCAGATCCTCGACTGACTGGGCTTTGACCGCCTCGAATACAAGTCCGGTTCGGGCGCTGATATGGGCCAGCACATCGGCACTGATGCCTTTAAATGCGCCTTGCTCATCAATGAACGACAGCGGCAGGTATTGATCGTTGATCGCCACTTTAATGCGCGGATGTTGGTTGAGCCAATGCTGCTCACTGTCGCTGAGGTTGAGCCGCCAATGGCTGGTTATTTGGGGCCCTTCCGAACTCCAGCGGCGCAGGATGGTCATGCGTTCACTGGCAGGAATCGCCGCCATCGCCGCATTCACCACACGCAGTAACCGAGTGTCGGTGCGCCGTAAAGCAAAGGAAAAGGGCGTGACCTCCAGACGTGAAAAATCCGCCACCTGCACATTGTTCAAGTAGTTTTTGTTGATCAGGTAATTGGCGCTGATGAAATCACCCAAATACACATCGGCTTGGCCAAACGCCACGGCACCGATCGCCGTCAGGGTGGAGGGATACAGTTGCAACGTGGCTCGGGGGTAAAACGCCCTGACTTTGTCTGGCGGCAAATAGTGATCCAGTAACGCCACACGCTTGCCCGCCAGGTCAAAGGGCAAGTTGTTGCGGTTACTGGTGCGGGTAACCAGCGTCGGGGAGTCTTCGGCGTAGGCCCGGGTTAACTTCAGCGCTGGGTCCTGCGTTTCAAAGTCGTTGGCGCTGCCCAGTAAATCCACTTCGCCCTGTTTGAGCGCCGCCATGGCCACGGGCCTTGAAGGATAGCGTTTGACCTCGACGCTAACGTTCAGTAACTCCGAAACAAGCTCGGCATAGTCCGCCGTCAAACCTTCAAAATACTGCCCGTCCGCCGTTACATCGAAGGGGGCGTAATCGGGCGCAGAGACGCCTAAGCGCAACGTACCTTTTTGGCTCAGCCATTGTTTGTCCGCTGGTTCAAGCACCACGCTGTAATCTTCAACGTTGGAGCGGCCTAGCAATTGCAGGGTCTGAACCGATGCCTGCGCCGCGACGCTTGACCAGCACACGCTCATCAAGCACAGCCCCATCACACATTGGCGTACAAATACCTTCATTTAGAGCAGGCCGTTACGCTTGGCAAACTCGGCCAAGTGCACCACAGAATCAATCTTTAGCTTTACCTTCAAGCGGGTCTTATACGTACTGATGGTTTTACTGCTCAAAGACATGTCTTCGGCAATCTTTTTATTACTTACCCCCTGCGCCAGATGCAGCAAAATAGTGAGCTCACGCGGGGACAAACCTTCAATCAACACCTGCTCACTCAAACTCCCATCACTGTTACGAACAGAACTGCTCGCCACACTCGGAAAAAAGCTATAACCCCCCATCACGACTTTGACACCCCGCAAAACGTCGTCCATCCCCTTGGTTTTGTTAATAAAACCATTGGCACCGGCACGCATACATTGCGCCGAGAAATGCGAATCCTGGTAAGAAGTCAGCACCAGAACCCGAACTTCGGGCTTGTAGGTTTTTATTCGATTAAGGACATCCAGCCCATCAATGCCAGGCAGGCCAATGTCCAGAATCACGAGGTCAACCGGGTGATTGCGAATAAATTGAATGGCTTCGCTGCCCGTGCCGACGTCTCCTACCACCTCATAGTTTTGTGCTGCCAGCTCGAGCTTCATCACAGAGCGGATCAAAGGATGATCATCGACAATCAAAACTTTATACATAGGTACCTCAGTCCATTGCATCAACGCCGGTGCAAACTTCGTGCTAAACACCGTTTTGAATAGATACGATTTTTCAGAAACCCAAAAAGACAGATTTATTGACACTCGAGTGAAGTATAGGAAATTTCCCACAAATTTCTTTCAAATATCCGAAACAAATAAAACTCCCCTCTGAAGGCCGCGTGAAATTCAGCCGAGGATAATCGCCAATTAAGCACTAGGAGCATGAAGGGTGATTTCGACTACGCTTGTAGGGTATTTCTTAAGCTGGCCACGCCGACACCGGCATTATTCCGTGGTACTCGGGCTCCAAAAAGCTTGAACCACCAACGTTGAGGTCGAGATCCGGGCAATCAACGCATCCAGCTCATCCCCGTCCACAGAGGTTGCAACCAGCGTGCCTTCAATTTCGACTTCATCCTGACCAAAGGCATGCACATCCAAATCCCGGGCCGGGTAATTGCTGCGCTCCAACTCTGCTTCGAGCAAGGCCAGCACGGCCTTTTGCTGATGACGTCGCGCAATCACGTACACCATGTAGGTCACTTCGGACGAAATCACGTCCAGTGGCTGACGGTTAATATTGTTGACGATGGGACGCAGCAAGGTGTTGGCCGCCAACACGAATAACGTACCCAGCAACGCCTCCAGAATCAGGTCTGCACCTGCACAGGCGCCAACGGCCGCTGACGCCCATAACGTGGCTGCCGTGTTGAGACCGCGCACATTGCCTTCTTCGCGCATGATCACCCCGGCCCCTAAAAAACCTATACCTGAGACCACATACGCCACCACCCGCACCGCACCTTCAGCGCCGCCCAGCCGGTTGGCCATGTCGACAAAAATCGCCGCGCCCACCGCCACCAGCACATTGGTGCGTAACCCGGCGGTACGTTGGCGATACTGGCGCTCGAAACCGATCAAGCCGCCAAGGATAAAGGCAGCACTGAGGCTGACCAGCGTGTCCACCAGCGAGGTGAGGTTGATATTGTTGAGTGCTTGCATGATTTCATCCTTGACTCGATCGCTATGCGCAGTCGCTGACGCGGTGGCGCCAACGACGCCACACGCCTGCTTTACTGCCAGCCAAACTTACGAATGTAGAACCCCTTCACCGCTTGGGTCAGGGCCATGTACGCCAGCAAGATCATCGGCAAAAACACGAAGTACAGCGGTGGCAACGCCTCCAGTTTAAAGTAGCTGGCCAATGGCCCCATCGGCAGAAAAATACCTACTGCCATGATCACGCCCGTCATCACCATCAATGGCATCGCCGCGCGGCTTTGCAGGAAGGGAATTTTAGGCGTACGGATCATGTGCACAATCAGGGTTTGCGTCAGCAGGCCGACCACGAACCACCCGGACTGGAACAGGGTTTGATGCTCAGGCGTATTGGCCTGGAACACGTACCACATCAGGCCAAACGTCAAAATATCGAAAATCGAGCTGATCGGGCCAAAGAACAACATGAAGCGCCCCACTTCAGCAGGCTGCCAGCGCTGTGGTTTTTTCAGCATGTCTTCATCGACGTTATCGAACGGGATGGCGATCTGCGACACATCGTAGAGCAGGTTTTGCACCAGCAGGTGCATCGGCAGCATTGGCAAAAACGGAATAAACGCACTGGCCACCAACACCGAGAACACGTTGCCGAAGTTGGAACTGGCGGTCATCTTGATGTACTTGAGCATATTGGCGAAGGTACGACGCCCTTCAAGTACGCCCTCCTCCAGCACCATTAGGCTTTTTTCCAGCAAGATGATGTCCGCCGCTTCCTTGGCGATGTCCACTGCACTGTCCACCGAAATACCAATGTCCGCTGTGCGCAAGGCGGGCGCATCGTTGATCCCGTCGCCCATGAAGCCAACCACATGGCCATTGGCTTTGAGCAAGCGCACGATGCGTTCTTTGTGGGTGGGTGTGAGCTTGGCGAACACATTGGTGGTTTCCACTGCCACCGCCAGCTCAGCATCGCTCATGCGTTCAATGTCATTGCCCATCAGCAGCCCCTGCTGATCCAGGCCCACTTCGCGGCAAATTTTCGCCGTTACCAACTCGTTATCACCCGTCAGCACTTTGACCGCGATCCCGTGCTCAGCCAACGCCTTGAGTGCGGGCGCCGTGCTTTCTTTGGGCGGATCAAGAAACGCCACGTAACCGATCAGCGTCAGTTGCTGTTCATCCGCCAGGCTGTAAGTGTCACGGCCTGGCGCCATGGAACGCGCCGCGACACCCACAACGCGCAAGCCTTCTTCGTTGAATGCCGCGGTAACGCTACGAATCCGCGCCAACAGTTCATCCGTCAGCGCCTCTTCAGACTCGCCATGACGCACGCTGTTGCACACCGACAACACTTCTTCGACAGCGCCTTTGCAAATCAATACGTGAGGCTGGTCTTGCTCGGCCACCACCACTGACATCCTGCGGCGCGTGAAGTCGAAAGGAATTTCGTCAACCTTGTTGAACGCCGTGCCCACGTTCAATTCACGGTGAACCTCAACGTGCTCCAGCACGGCCACGTCCAGCAGGTTTTTCAACCCGGTCTGGTAGTAGCTATTGAGGTAAGCCATTTCCAGCACGTCGTCAGACTCTTGCCCCCACACATCCACGTGCCGGGCAAGGAAGATTTTATCCTGGGTCAGCGTGCCGGTTTTATCGGTGCACAGCACATCCATCGCGCCAAAGTTCTGGATCGCGTCCAGCCGTTTGACGATGACTTTTTTACGCGACAAAAATACGGCGCCTTTGGCCAGGGTCGAGGTCACGATCATAGGCAGCATTTCGGGGGTCAAGCCCACTGCCACCGACAGCGCGAACAGCAGTGCTTCTGTCCAGTCGCCCTTGGTAAAACCATTGATGAACAGCACCAGCGGCGCCATCACAAACATAAAACGGATCAGCAACCAGCTGACTTTGTTAACCCCGGTCTGGAACGAAGTCGGCCCGCGGTCGGTCGCCCCGACTCGTTGCGCCAAGGCCCCGAAGTAGGTGTTGTTACCCGTGGTGAGTACCACTGCCGTGGCTGCCCCGGACACCACGTTGGTGCCCATGAACACAATATTGTCCAGCTCCAGCGGGTTGCGGGTGTCGCGGTCAGTCTGGTGCGCAAATTTTTCCACGGGCATCGATTCGCCCGTCATTGCTGCCTGGCTGACAAACAGGTCCTTGGCGCTGAGTACCCGGCAATCGGCAGGAATCATGTCACCGGCAGACAGCACAATCAGATCACCCGGCACCAATTGCTTGATCGCCAGCTCGATGCGCTGCGCGCCTTTGATGTTCAGCGACGCGCCATAGAACTTGCCAAACATTGGCGCGGCATCGGCACTGAAATCGCGACGCATCACCGTGGCCGTGTTGCTGACCATCGCCTTAAGCGCATCTGCTGCTTTATTCGACTTGGCTTCCTGCCAAAATCGCAGCACGGTGGACAACACCACCATGGTGCCAATCACCACCGCGGCCTGAATGTCATCGGTGGCCAACGACACGGCCGCCAGCAAGGTCAACAGCAAGTTGAAGGGGTTTTTGT
Source organism: Pseudomonas weihenstephanensis (assembly GCF_016812185.1). NCBI lineage: Bacteria > Pseudomonadati > Pseudomonadota > Gammaproteobacteria > Pseudomonadales > Pseudomonadaceae > Pseudomonas > Pseudomonas weihenstephanensis. Next base: position 25,875 of record NZ_JAAEBV010000005.1, read on the forward strand.
AGCAGTGCCACAGGTGCACCCAGCGGCTCAGGGGCTGTTCGCGCTCGACCTCGTTAAGCCCATGCTGCTGACGCAGCGCTTGCGCTTCAACTTCACTCAGGCCATCGGTGTGGGTGCCCAGCGTGTCGATCAGTACCGCGCTGTCGCTGTTGGCCGCAGCGACCAGGGTTTGCGCCAATGTCGCGGGAACTTCGCGGCTGACCGTGGTATGGCTCAGGCCATCCAGAACGGCCAGACGACGAAAGTGCCGCCCGATGTGACGCGTGCGCAGAAAACCTGCGAAGAATTCTTTCAGGGTGAGTTTCATGGTGCTACTCCTGCGCCGCCTGCGCTCACCCCCAGCGGGGGCTTACCCAGACGGCCTTAATCTCGAACCGTCATTCATGGTGTTACAACCCGGATACAGGCCAAATGCCTGTGATTTTTAGTGAGGCAGTCGTACGCAGCCCGGTAAGGCAGGCCGATGATGACGACGGTGGATGAGTCTGAAAATGTTGCCCATGGTGATTCCCCTAACACGTGGTGTCAGCGGTGTTGCGCAGCAGGTACAGACGAGCGCAAGCCGTGCGCCATAAAGGCGGGGCATGAACCTGCGCCCTGATGCGATCCGCGGCCGTAGAGGCTGTGATCACACAGGTTTCAGTGTCGAAGAGAAGGTTTCGAGGTTCAGGTCACCACTGACCCGATCAAGACTCCGTTTCTCGCTGATCAGCAAGAAACGGCAGGGGAATCTGCGCGTTAGCTTGCCGAGGTGATGCCGGTCTTTAACACCGGCCGACTACTGTCACTCGAACTGGTACCCACTGAGGGACTCCGCTATTGATGAAAACGCCGGCAGCTTACGCCCGACGTTTTAGAGAGTAAACCGTAGGAAGGCTTACGTTTGATGAATCAGAAGGTTCTTCAGGAAGGGTTCAGAAACCAAAAAGCGCTTACCTGAATATCAAGCAAGCGCTTTGGGGATGCCGTGGGTCGCAGGCCAACACGCGGCCATTGTGGGTTCGCGACAGGTTCAGCCTTAGACGGCGGTGGCCAGCAATTGCTCCGCGTTGATGGGGCCCTTGGTGCGGTGTTTATCGTGGGTGTACAGCGACCCGCAAATTTCCTCGGCACGGATCGGCAGCACCGACAGCAACGTGTCGCTCAGGCCGTGGCTGGCCTGGCAAAAGCCCTGCATATAGATGCCCGCCTTGCAGCGCGCGTCGGTGGCGATGCGGTAATCGCGGCCCACTTCAAAGTCGCCCAAGTACTCGGCCAAAGGTGCCAGCAAATGACGATGCATCTGGCGCTCATAGCCTGTGGCCAGAATCACCGCATCGTAATGCTGCTCGCTAAGCTCACCGCTGGCGGTGTTGCGCAGCGCCAGCTTGATGCCCTGCGCGTCAACCACCGCGCTTTCAATGCTGGTCAGGCTGCGGAACGCGTGACGGGCAATGCCCGAGACTTTCTGACGATAGAAAATCCCGTAAATACGTTCGATCAGGTCAATGTCGACCACTGAATAGTTGGTGCTCTGGTACTCATTGATCAGCCGTTCGCGCTCGGCGGTGTTTTGCTGGTACACCAGGTCAGTGAACTCCGGCGAAAACACTTCGTTGACGAAGGGACTGTCATCGGCCGGTTTGAGCGCCGAGCCGCGCAGGATCAAGTCCACTTGCGCCGACGGAAAGCTGTCATTCAAGTCAATGAAGGCTTCGGCGGCACTCTGACCGCCGCCAATGATCGCGATGCGCATTGGCTTACCGTTCACACACGGCTGTTTGGCCATACGTTCCAGGTACTGCGAGTGGTGGAATACCCGGCTGTCATCTTTGAGCGCGTTGAAGGCCTCTGGAATTCGCGGTGTGCCGCCTGCACTCACCACCACCGAGCGGGTCGTGCGCACGTGTTGTTGGCCCTGAGCATCGCGCGAGATCACGCGCAGCGCTTCAACCTGTTGCTGATGCAATACCGGCTCGATGGCCAGCACTTCTTCGCCGTAACGGCTTTGCGCTTCGAAGTGCGACGCCACCCAGCGCAGGTAATCGTTGAACTCCATGCGGCACGGGTAAAAAGTACCCAGGTTGATGAAGTCCACCAGACGCCCGTGCGCCTTGAGGTAATTGACGAAAGAATACGGGCTGGTCGGATTGCGCAACGTCACCAGGTCTTTGAGGAACGAGATTTGCAGTTCGCTCTGGGTCACCAGCGTGTTGCCGTGCCAACGGTAGTCGGCCTGTTTGTCCAGAAACAGCACGTCCAGCGGGCCTTGCACCTGTCCGCGCTCTTCCAGGGCGATGGCCAAGGCCAGATTGGAAGGCCCGAAACCGATGCCGATCAGATCATGAACGACGGCCGAAGCGATTGCCTGTGTCATTTCCAGTGTCCTCTGGATTACCCCTCAACAGAGGGAAGAAAAAGCCCATGACCTGATTGCTCTGTGGCAGAACAGCAGGTCGTCTGTTGAGTAGGAACGAGGCTACAGAAATAAAATTTAGGCGTTATCCCACTGCCGAATACGAAACCGGCAATGCTTCATGGCATTCACGATGTGCTTCTCCACCACACTGCGTGACACACCGAGGCGTTCGGCAATCTCGGGGTGAGACAGGCCCTCAAGCTTGCGCAACAAAAAACTGTCACGGCAGGCTTCAGGTAACTCGCTCAACGCACGCTGCACCATCTCCAGGCGCTGACCGTGGTCCATGGTGGCTTGAGGAGAGGGGCAGAAAAACCGCTCATCGGTGTCCAGCACCTCCAACGGTTCAACCTGACGCAAGGTATTGCGCCGATGACCGTCGATCACCAGATTGAGCGCCGTGCGGTACAAGAACGCCCGCGGCTGCTCAATCGGCTCATCACTGGAACGTTCCAGCACCCGCACATACGCGTCATGCACCACATCTTCAGCGGCCTGAGCATTGCCCATGCGGGCACTCAAAAAGCTCACCAATTCACGATAGTAGTTTTCCAACATGACTCCTGACCGCAGCGGGGCGCGGTAACTTTCCATGAGCGCAGAACATGGCCGTATGACATAGCGGCATGATGATGGCACTTTTGCAGACGTAATTTATAGTAATTCTCATATAGATTTAAAGCCCGACCGTTCAAACTCTCAGGAAATATTCAGTAACAGCCCGCCCTGCACAGCCTTAAATTGCGCGCCTGAGCGTTCGTTTACTCAACAGCTCCCCGTGTCTGTCGCCTCGCCGACAGCGTTAGCTGTTGGGCATTTCGGCTCAATGACATGACGACGGGCCGAATCTCATTGGCCGGAACCCTGCATGAAACGCCCCCGACAGACCCTCCGCGCACTGCTGATTACTCTCTCGTTACTGCTGGTTGCCGCGCTCGTTGCGTGGCCTTTTCTCACGCCCAGTCGGGACGCGTATGACACCGTCCCCGTCACCCGTGGCGACATCGAAAACAGCGTCACGGCCCTCGGCACATTACAACCGCGCCAATATGTCGATGTGGGGGCACAGGCTTCGGGGCAAATTCACAAGATCCATGTCGAGGTCGGTAACGAGGTCAAAGAAGGCCAATTGCTGGTCGAGATAGACCCCTCCACGCAGACGGCCAAGCTCGATGCCAGCCGGTTCGCCATTGAAAACCTCAAGGCCCAACTGCAAGAACAGCGCGCCCTGCACGACCTGGCCGAACAGAAATACCGGCGCCAGCAACACCTGGTCCAAGGCGGCGCCACCCGCGAGGAAGACGTGCAAAGCGCACAGGCCGAGGTCCGCACCACTCAGGCCCGCACCCAGATGTTCCAGGCCCAGATTCGCCAGGCACAGGCCAGCTTGCGCAGCGATGAAGCGGAGCTGGGTTACACGCGCATTTTTGCGCCGATGGCCGGCACCGTGGTGGCGATTGACGCTCGCGAAGGCCAAACCCTCAACGCGCAACAACAAACACCGTTGATTTTGCGCATTGCCAAACTGTCTCCGATGACAGTCTGGGCCGAGGTCTCGGAAGCCGACATCGGCCACGTCAAACCCGGCATGCAGGCTTACTTCACCACCTTGAGTGGTGGCAACCGGCGCTGGAACAGCACCGTGCGACAAATTCTGCCGGTGCCCCCCAAGCCGCTAAACGAGGCCAGCCAGGGCGGCGGCAGCCCCGCCAGCTCAGGCAAGAGCGGCAGCGCGCGCGTGGTGCTGTACACCGTATTGCTAGACGTCGACAACACCGATCAGGCGCTGATGCCCGAGATGACCACCCAGGTCTTCTTCGTGGCCGATCAGGCCAAAGACGTACTGCTGGCACCTATTGTGGCCCTGCAAGGCAGTACCGACAGCGATCGTCAGACGGCGCACATTGTCGCCAAAAACGGCAAAGTCGAACCCCGCGACATTCGCACCGGTATCAGTGATCGCCTGCGCGTGCAAATCCTCGAAGGGCTGAACGAAGGTGATCACCTGCTGATCGGCCCAGCCACCGGCAAGGGAGGCTAAATGGCCACTCCCCTGATTGACCTGCACGACATCCGCAAGGTCTACGGCGGCATCGACACCCCCGAAGTCCACGTACTCAAAGGTGTCAGCCTGTCGATTCACGCGGGCGAGTTCGTGGCCATCGTCGGCGCCTCGGGTTCGGGCAAATCGACGCTGATGAACATCCTCGGCTGCCTCGACCGACCCACGTCCGGACGCTATCTGTTTGCCGGTGAAGACGTGGCCCGGCTGGACTGCGACGAACTGGCCTGGCTGCGCCGCGAAGCCTTTGGTTTTGTGTTTCAGGGCTACCACCTGATCCCGTCGGCCTCAGCCCAGGAAAACGTCGAAATGCCGGCCATTTATGCCGGTATGCCCGCCGCCGAGCGGCACGCGCGCGCGGCCGCCCTGCTCGACCGACTGGGCCTGGCCGAGCGCACGGCCAATCGCCCACACCAACTGTCTGGCGGCCAACAACAACGCGTGTCCATTGCGCGCGCCTTGATGAACGGCGGGCACATCATCCTGGCCGACGAACCCACCGGCGCCCTGGACAGCCACAGCGGCGCCGAAGTCATGACGTTGCTCGATGAACTGGCCAGCCAGGGCCATGTGGTGATCCTGATTACCCACGACCGCGAGGTGGCGGCACGGGCCAAGCGCATCATCGAAGTGCGCGACGGCGAGGTCATCAGTGACACTGCCAACGACGCACCAGCATCCAGCGACAACCCCAAAGCGTTACAGGCCATCGATTTTCGCCAACGCCTGAGCGAAGGCAGCGAGGCCAGGGGCGCCTGGAAAGGCGAGCTGGTAGACGCCGTACACGCGGCCTGGCGGGTGATGTGGATCAATCGCTTTCGCACCGCCCTGACCTTGCTCGGTATTGTCATTGGCGTGGCCTCGGTAGTGGTGATGCTGGCCGTGGGCGAAGGCAGCAAACGCCAGGTGATGGCCGAAATGGGCGCCTTTGGCTCCAACATCATTTACCTCAGCGGCATGTCGCCCCGCCCCAGAGCGCCGCTGGGCATTGTCACCCTCAGCGACGTGGCGGCGCTGTCGACCCTGCCGCAAGTGAAAATGATCATGCCGATCAATGGCGCCGAGATCGGCGTGCGCTTCGGCAACGAAGACCACACCCTGTACACCGGCGGTAACGGCATCGACTTCTCGGCGATCTTCAACTGGCCCGTGGTGCAAGGCAGTTTCTTCTCCCAGGCCGATGAAGACGCTGCCGCCGCTGTCGCGGTGATCGGTAAAAAAGTGCGCGAGAAAGTGCTCAAAAACGTACCCAACCCGATTGGCCAGTACATCCTGCTGGAGAACGTGCCCTTTCGCGTAGTCGGCGTGCTGGCCGAGAAAGGCGCCAGCTCCGGCGACTCCGACAGTGACACGCGCATCGTGGTGCCCTACTCCTCGGCGAGCGTGCGCCTGTTTGGCACCCATAACCCGGAATACGTGGTGATTGCCGCGGCCGATGCCAGCAAGGTGAATCAAACCGAAAAAGCCATTGAGCAACTGATGCTCAAACTGCACCACGGCACACGCGATTTCGAAATCACCAACAACGCCGCGATGATCCAGGCCGAAGCCAAAACCCGCAACACCCTCTCGCTGATGCTCGGCTCAATTGCCGCCATCTCATTGTTGGTGGGCGGTATCGGGGTGATGAACATCATGCTCATGACGGTACGCGAACGTACCCGTGAAATCGGTATTCGCATGGCCACTGGCGCGCGCCAGCGCGACATTCTGCGTCAATTCCTCACTGAAGCCCTGATGCTATCGGTCGTGGGCGGTGCAGCGGGCATCGGCCTGGCATTCATCGTGGGCGCCGTACTTTACCTGTGCGACGTTGCCGTGGCGTTTTCGTTGGTAGCCGTCCTGGGCGCCTTCGGTTGCGCACTGGTGACTGGCGTCATTTTCGGCTTTATGCCGGCCCGCAAAGCTGCCCGGCTCGACCCGGTCACGGCCCTTACCAGTGAATAAACGATTGATGAAGCCGTCTTTGAGCCTGTTGTCCGCCTGCCTGTTGCTGGGTGCTTGCAGCCAAAATCCCCCCCACGACGATCACGACGTCCTTTTACCCGCCACCTGGCAGTCAGCCCACACGCTCGCCAACCCGCTGACCCAGCAACAATGGTGGCAACAATTTGGCAGCCCCGAACTGGATCGCCTGATTGCCCAGGCTCAGGTGGGCAGTTATGACCTGGCGGGCGCCGTCGCACGGGTACGACAAGCTCAAGCCAGCGCCGTGATCGCCGGGGCCCCCTTGCTGCCCGAAATAAAACTGGGCGGCAGCGGCAATCGCGAAAAACTGTTACGGGGCAAGGGCTACAGCCAACTGGACGCCACGGACAACAAAAAGGCCGTCGATTACTTTGACGCCCGCTTGACTGCCAGCTATGAAGTCGATTTTTGGGGAGGCAAAGCGGCTGCGCGTGACAGCGCGCTACAGGCACTCCAAGCCTCCGAATTTGATCGCGCGACGGTTGAGCTGACCTTGCTCAGCGGCGTTGCCAACAGTTACGTGCAAACCCTGGCGCTCGACGAGCAGTCGCGCATTGCCCGATTTAACCTGAGCAATGCACAACGTGTGCTTGGCGTGGTGCAAACGCGCTATGACGCTGGCTCCGCGACAGCGCTGGAGCTGGCCCAGCAAAAAAGCTTGGTCGCCCGCCAGCAACGCCAACTGCCGCTCATTGAGCAACAGGCGCAAGAGGCCCGCATCACCCTCGCGGTGCTAATGGGTAAGCCTGTGCAACAACTCACTCTCGGCGACACCGCGTTCGCCCAACTGCACTGGCCGAGCATCGGCAGCGGGTTACCCAGTGAACTGCTAACCCGGCGCCCGGATATCGCCAGCGCCGAAGCCAAACTGGCGGCCGCCCACGCGGATGTCATTGTGGCCCGCGCCGCCATGTTGCCGGGCTTGACACTGGGAGCCAGCCTCGGCTCGGGTGCCGACCGTTTGAGCGATGTGCTGCGCAGCCCGTTTTACAACCTGACGGCAGGGCTGACCGCCCCCCTCTTCAACAACGGGCGCCTGAGTGCCGAGCGCGACAAAGCCAGTGCTCGCCAACAGGAGCTGCTGCAAACCTACCGGGCAAGCATCATCAACGCCTTCGCCGACGTTGAAAAAGCCCTCAACAGCGCCAACGGTCTGGACCAGCAGCGTCAGTGGCAAGACGAAGAGCTGAAACAGGCACAGCAAGCCTTCGACATTGCCGAAAATCGCTACAAGGCAGGGGCTGAAATGCTGCTGACCGTTCTGCAAACACAAAACACGCTGTATCAGGCCCAGGACCAACAGGTGCAACTGCGCATGGCCCGGTTGCAGGCCAGCATCGCACTGTACAAAGCGCTAGGCGGCGGTTGGCAAGCGATGTGATTTAACACCCCCGTTTCCGTTGGCGCGATTGAATACAGACCGACGATGCTTACTTTCAGAACCCTTATAAATATGTACATCTTCATTGCGTATGCAGCGTTGTATTTTTACTCCATCTCAACACACCGCCCGCCTAAAAATATGCAGCATGGAGATTTAAATGAGCACTCAAACGCATCACACCGGTCAAACGGTCCCTCATGACAAGCAGACAGGCACTTCCGTTGAGGACATACCCTGCGAGCCCTGGGAACTGATTCTTCCAATTGAAGGCACCCAGATTGCCAGTGGCGTTGCAACGGTTGAGTTCCACGACAAACTGTACGTCTTCTTTATCAAAGAGAAACAACCCGACGTCTTAAGCCTGGGTTACTTGGTGATGATCAAGAATGCGCACAGCAAACTCGTGGTAGAGAGTAGGCATGAGTTGACCGTCGCTGCGGTTGGCCGCTTTCGACCCGCAGTGACGGTCTATGACAATCACTTGTTCTGTTTTTACACCGGCACTGATCAGCGCATACGTTACCTCGCCTATTCCGGCCTGCAATGGTCACCCACTATTTTGGTGCCCCATCTTTTAACCGCCGATGCCCCCGCGGTTGTCAGCCATGAACAAGCATTGTATTTGGCACTGCAAGGGACAGTAGAGGGGCAGTTTTTTCACAAAGTCTTTGAAAACTTCACATGGGGAAAGAATATCCAGAGTCCCACCCTCCGAATAACAGGAAGTCCTGCTCTGTGCCTCTTTAATGACAAGCCCACTGCCGCGATCGAAGGACTGGACGGTTTATTGCACATATTTGAATTCAGTGACAATACGTGGCAAAGAACTTACAAATCTTCGTTACCCGGCACCTTTGGCTCTCCTGCGCTTAATGTGTGGAACGGTTTGCTTATTTACGGTTTGCAAAAGCACGTCAGTAAGCGCTATGTCACTGAAGCGGTACACAGTGCAGGCACTTCGCCGTATTACAGCAAGACAATAGGTGCTTATCTCTCGCCACCCTGCCTGAGCGTTTACAAGGGCGACTTTTATTTGATCGGCCAACGTCCATGTAACGACATAGGGGTCTCTTTGTTTAACCCTGAGTGCCTGTAGTTTTTCTCTGCTGACGTTCAGCGCACGCCGCCCACATCGACACGCACTCAGGTAGGCCGCGACAACAACACATAGGCCCCGTCAGACCGCTTACGCCTTGACCGACAAATGCCGCGCATACCAAGGACGTCGCGGGACTTTGCGCAACAAATTGCCAAGGGTCTTTTCATCGCCAAAGGTAATACGCAATGCCAGCTTCATGGTTTCGGGGTCCATTTCAACCGTTTTGCCCATCGCCAGCCCCGGTGTCGTGCTGCACCCATGTGTTATTGGCCCAAGCCAGGGATCCTCCACTTCCACCCAGCGCCCCGGTGCAAACCAGGGCACGCCGTTGACCTCCTGACGCGTCAACTCGCCGGGATGAAAGCGCTGGTGAGCAGCAAACCAGTCTTCAAGGCGGTCATCGATCCAGCCGTGGAAACTCCAGAACACCGGGTTCACATGCGACGAAAACGGGTCGCCAAGAAAGTCGTTTTCAGGCACATACCAACGCGCCGAAAAATCGGCCGGATCTCGCGCAAAAGGCACCGGGGCGCCATTGGATGGATCGCGTGGCACCGAGGCCCAGCGCATGTGCAGCCAGTCGTGCAAACCCAACTCCACCTCTGACCCAAACTGGCCCAGGGTCAATGTCGACAGGTAACGCGGGTCGCGATAGCGCGATTCCCACACCTCGAAGTTGCTGTGAAAGGTTTCGGGCTGTTTGATATCACTCAGCCATTGGGTATAGACCGCGTCACCTTCCGCCAGCCAGGTCGGCGGCAAGGCACTGCCGTCATGGTTATCAAAATAACGGGCGAAACCCGCCCGGTCGCGTACAAGCTCTGGTTGCGGCAACGGAAAGGCCAGCCACGAAGGCAGGTCTTGCATGGAACGCGCCGTGCGCAGCATGTGCCGGTGCATAAAAAAGAAGTCCACCCCCGAACCGTTGCGGTCTTTACGCGGCCCCCGGGCGTCCCGCTCCTTGTCACGCTGACCGGGTTGCCAGCCGATACCGCGCAGGGCATTGCGCTTGTCCTCCGTCAGTTCATGCCAGGTATCGCGCGAAGCATGCCAGAGCTGGTGAAACAGGCGGTGCTCGGGCGACACCAGCCAGGCCAACAACGCAGGATTCAGGCCATTGCGCTCACGCGCTTCGGGAAACGTATGCTTGACGGCGACAAAACGGTTATCCAGCTCGGGCCATGCCAGCGCACGATCCAGGCGCTGCACCCGACCACTCAACGTGCCACTGCCCGCGTTGCCATACAGGCCCCACACTTCATCAAGACTGAAACTGAATTCGTAATCCGGCTGGCCCTGAGGCGCGTCACTGCGCGTAAGACGCCAATGCATCCGCTTGGCGTCGGGTTCGACCAGATCACCCAAGATGCGGTAACGCGGCGTCTGCGCGCTGTGCAAGACCTGCGCGGTGTCCAGAAAGCCACGCACCCCACGGCCACGCGGTGCAATATCCAGCCACACTTGCAGGTCATCCGCAGGCAAGCCTTCAAGCCCTGCGTCGCGGCCATCGAAACGGATTGTCCACACACCCCGCAGTTGATCCGCCAGTTGCTGCCCGGCGGTGTCCGCCAGGTCGACCGTCGCCTCGCCGGGCGTGATCGGGTCATCCACCCGCGTCAACTCGCGATGCCCATAGAACGCTGCTGGCGCCACTGCGCCGGTGATCGCTAAACCCGCGATGAACCCTCGTCGAGAAATCGTCATTGTCCTACCTGTCCCAGCCTGAATGCAGGCGTATCCAAGCTAGAACGTTTGTTGCGCGCTCAAATTTAGCCCCGCAGCCACAGCCAGATTTCAGGAACTCTCCCCTCCCGCTGAACTCAGTGATTCATGACCTGTGGTCAAGAGTGCTTTGTCTGATGCCGGGTTTTTCCCACGTATCAGGCCGAGGATACTCAGCCTCATTCTTACGACACCCAAGGAGTTATCCATGACAGTTCCAGCATTCGGCCTCGGTACATTTCGACTAAAAGGCCAAGTGGTGATCGACTCGGTAAAAAACGCCCTTGAACTGGGTTACCGCGCCGTGGATACCGCACAGATTTATGAGAACGAAGCCGACGTGGGCCAGGCCATTGCCGAGAGCGGCGTGGCCCGTGATCAGCTGTACATCACCAGCAAGATTTGGGTCAGCCACTTCAGCAAGGACGCGTTGATCCTCAGCCTCAAGGAAAGCCTGAAAAAACTGCGCACGGACCATTTGGACCTGACCTTGATTCACTGGCCATCGCCCAACAACGCAGTGCCCGTTGCCGAGTTTATGGGGGCGTTGCTGGAAGCCAAGCAACAGGGCCTGACCCAAGCAATCGGTGTGTCCAACTTCACCATCGCGCTGATGAAAGAAGCCATTGGCGCGGTGGGTGCCGAAAACATTGCCACCAACCAGATTGAGTTGCACCCGTACCTGCAAAACCGCAAGGTGGCCGAGTTTGCCAAAAGCCAGGGCATTCATATCACCTCGTACATGACTTTGGCCTACGGCGAAGTGCTCAAAGATCCGGTCATCAATGCCATTGCCAAGCGTCACAACGCAACGCCAGCACAGGTCACACTGGCGTGGGCCATGCAACTGGGCTACTCGGTGATTCCGTCCTCTACCCAGCGGGCAAACCTTGAAAGCAACCTCAAGGCGTGCGAACTGCGCTTGACTGAGCAAGACATGCAGCAGATTGCAGCCCTGGACCGCGGGCATCGCCTGACCGATCCGCAAAGCGTTGCGCCTGCATGGGATTAAACAGACCGGTAGTCACTGACGAGTAATGCGAGGCTGTGATCGGCGCCAGCGCCGTCGTAAGGCCATACGATCACGGTGTTTCAGATACGCCGCCATGATCACCTTCACGACCGCTTAGCGCCCGGTCGCAGCCTCGTGCCTCGCCAGCACCTACACAGAACACCTACTGCACGCCAAACCTCTGCAACTGCATCTCTTGCAAGCGACTCAAGGTACGGCGGAACGCAAAGGCCAGATAGCCCTGCGTGTACAACTGGTCCATGGGCACCTGCGCCTCAATGCACACCGCCACCTTGCGGTCGTAACACTCATCGATCAGCGCAATGAAACGCCGCACGCTGTCGTCATATTTGGACAGTTGCGGCAGTTCACGGTCGCCCGCCTCAACTTTTACCGCCCCATCTTCCGTACCCCGCGCGATTTTACCTTCACGCTGTTCGGCACTCAGGCATGGCACCTCGCTGAGCAAGATGACGCTGTACCGGTCACACATCTGCATAAATTCAGTGGCGGCCAGGGGCTGCTCGCACAGTTCGTGAAACGTACACCACAGCACGGTGTCGCTGGCAGACAGGGTTTTCAATACCCGATGCCCCACAGCAATCGGTTGCTCAGACACCACCTGCCCTTGGGTCAGACGCTGGAACAGCGGCCCCATCACGCTCGGTTGCCCCGCTGCCGTCAGCCAATAACGCTGCTCGGCAATCCCCGGATGCAATCGGTGATCCTGAGCACCGTCTACCGACACCACGGCCATATGTTTGACAATCGCGGTAATCGCCGGCGCAAACCGGTCGCGATTGAAACCCTCGCCATACAGCTGCTCCGGTGGCTGATTGGAGGTGCACACCAACACCACACCTTCCTCAAACATCACCTGAAACAGGCGCCCCAGGATGATCGCGTCACCAATGTCATTGACAAACAACTCGTCAAAACACAGCACTCGCACCTCTTGGGCCAAACCTTGCGCCAGTGCCTTGAGCGGGTCCTGAGTGCCAATGAGCTGAAACAGTCGCTGATGCACCCATTGCATGAAATGGTGAAAGTGCTGGCGTCGCGCTGGCACCGACACACTCTGGTAGAACTGATCCATCAGCCAGGTTTTACCGCGCCCCACCGGTCCCCATAAATACACGCCCCTGACCGGCTCAATGCCTTGGCTTAGTTGTTCGTGACAATGCTGCAACGCTTGCACCGCACGCCACTGAGCAGGGTCCTGGACAAATCCGTGCTGTGCAATGGCCCGTTCCCAGGCAGTGATGGGGGATTCAACATTCATACGATGACCGGCTCCTGAATCTGACGGGCCAGTATGCCAGCACGGCATCAGGCCGAGGCCCTTGAAACGCTGATCGACGTCACTACATTGTTACTCAAGCGGTAACAGAGCGTTTTGCCATCAAGTCTTTTTCAATCATTCAAACGGCGTAAACTTGGCGACATGCACTGAACCGCACTTGAAACTTAAACACGGAACTTCGTACGCACTCATTGACTACTTATTCGGGCGCGTAACTTCTACCCGCCTGCACGGCACATGAAGTCAGTCACTGTTCCTATTTGATTACTTTAGAGGCCACTCACATGAAACATCTGATCGCTTTATTACTGGCCGGCATAGCGACCACCGCCCTGGCCGGTGAAACAACCCCCACTTCGCAACCGACAGTTGAACACTATTCCTACGGAACAACGCTGGACATTGCCAATGTCATCAGTATGTCCAGCATCCCGAAAGTGTGCGAAGTGGTACCGGCGCAAATGACCTATGAAGACCATCAAGGCCAACGCCACACCGTCGAATACCAGGTCATGGGTGACGGTTGCAGCACTCACTAAACACAGGCCGTGCCCAAGGTTGCACGCACGGATGCGACCCCAAGCCCCCTCTTACGAGGGGGCTTTCTTTTGCACAAAATAAAAACAGCATTGTTACCATTCCAACAATACTTCTTGGCATTCTTTTGACTTTAATCAATGTATTGATTCGGTATCCTATGTTCATCCCTCGCTGAAACATTGAAACAGGGCACGGTACTTCGTGTTGCGCCACACGTCTTAAAAGGCGCAACAACTTCTCCCGCCAGCATGGCAATGGAAGTCAGTGATACGTGATTGTTTTAAGGTCTGAAAAAAATGAAAGGTTTTATCGCACTTGCTTTGATGGGTATTGCGACAGTGGCCGCCGCTGACGACGTTCAAGTTGCACAGGCCCAACCGGTGGTTGAACAGTACACTTACGCCACTGACCTGGACGTGGCCCACGTGATCAGCGTGACCCCGACTGCCGATGTATGTGAAGTGGTGCCGGCGCACATGATCTATGAAGACCACCAGGGTCAGCGTCACATTCTTGAGTACCGGGTCATGGGTAACGGCTGTTCCAACGGCTGAGCTAGTCAACAACGATAATGCTGCACACCAAGCCTGCGTTGAACGCGGGCTTTTTTATGCAGCCGTGGTGACCAAGTGATGCCCGGCCCTGCAATGGCAAGACCGGGCGAAAAGCGCTCGCAAGCGATTCAGGTAGCGAGAATCAGTCTTTCTTCTCGGAAATCACTTTGCCCGTGTGATCAAACGTGGTTTCGACTTCGACTTCCACTCCATTGATTTTCTTCACGCCTTCCGCTTTCCAGATACCGGTAGCCGGATTCTCCAGTTCAATTTTTTTAATGGTGACGTAGCCATTCTTGGTTTTGAGGACTTCAACCGCTTCTTTGGAGAACGCCCAGTTCGCATCGGGTGTAGCAGCCATCGCAGCGCCAGCGCTCAACACAACAGCAGCAGTGATTGCAGCAGCAAAGGTTTTCTTCAACATTGTCTTAACTCCATTAATTGATGTTGCGTCTGTTACGTAGGTTGCCGCAGTAAACGTAGCAGAGAAAAAAACCTCCATGATGGGTAAATGACATGCTTTTGACATACCTCATGTTCTCGTTCGCTCTAGCACAGGGTTAGAATGCACAAAACCAGGAAGAGCCAATGAGCGAAACACGCCTCACCGAAGCCCAATACGATGCCATCACTGAAGCGGCTGCCCAGTGGTGTATGCGTTTGCATGAGCCTGATTGCACTGACCGGGAACGTGAAGCTTTCGCTGTGTGGCTGAACGCTGACCCACTGCATGCGTTTGAATATGAGGCCATGCTCGACATCTGGGATGTCAGCGAGCACCTGCCACGCCCCGAGCCTATAGGGGCACACGTGGTGCAACTGCCCCACGTGGCGCGGCGCAGCACCTGGCAAAAATACGCCACGGCAGCGGCCATCACCCTGCTCGCGGTGCCTGTGGCAGCGTACAGCGGCTGGGAACTGGGCTGGGTGCCCAATGCCTATGAGCGCCATCAGGCCGATGCCCAATTGCAAACCGTGACCCTGCCAGACGGCAGCCAGGTGGAGCTGAACCTGGGCACACAACTCACGTATGCCAACTACAAAGACCAACGTCGCGTCACCCTGAGCAAAGGCGAAGCCTTTTTCAAGGTGAGTCACGATGTCTCACACCCGTTCATGGTGCAGGCTGCTGAAGGCCGGGTGCGCGTGACCGGCACCCAGTTCAATGTGTGGATGTACGAAGATCAGGTCAAAGTCACGCTGCTGGAAGGCTCAGTGCTGGTCACCAGCAACAAACAACTTAGCGGTGACGGCTTGCGCCTGGAACCGGGCATGCAAGCGCGATACAAGGCTGGCGACTATACCCCGCAAATCAGCCAGACCTATGCCAACGCACCGGATCTGGCGTGGCGCAATGGCAAATTGGTGCTCGATAACCTGACACTGGCTGACGCCTTGCCCATGATCAACCGTTACCTGGGCACGCCGTTGGTACTGGCAGATTCTGCCACCCGCCAATTGCGCATCGGTGGCGTATTCAACACCCAAGAAATCAACAACCTCGTGACCTCCCTGCCCAAAGTGTTGCCGGTGTACCTGAGCGTGAATCAGGACGGTAACCCCGTGCTCAACGCCCTGCCGCGGGGCTGATTGAACACCGTTCCCCCGCGCCGTTGACACAGGCTGCGGCAGCCTGCGTCGGGCGTGTGCAGAGTATTTATTGACGAATGTGCGTCAGCTCATAGTTAGGGTCGGCCTTGATCTGCGCCTCAGTGAAGGGCAGCGTTTGCCATTGTTTCTTCGAGAACGCCCGGGTTTGATCCCGCACATGTTTTGACGCCGGGTCGCTGGAAATCGAAAACGCCAGCATCCCTTGCGCCTGTGGCCCCTGCTCGTCAAACGTGACCGTTTGCAGGTAGCTGGTGCCGCTGACGACCTCTTGCTGTCCGCCTTCACCCGGCACGCTTTGCATGGCGTTGTAGACACCCAGTACCGCAGGGCCACCGTGAATCGGCGTACGCTGGCCGCCACTGTTGACGCCCTGAATCTCACCCCACGTCGTGTCGGCACTCAACCCTGCTTGCGCCACCTGCGCCGCCGACGCTTTGAGCGCGTCATGCACCGCCTGACGTACCGCCGGATGATCGATGTTCAAACCTCGCGGTGTATGTT
Source organism: Pseudomonas weihenstephanensis (assembly GCF_016812185.1). Classification (NCBI taxonomy): domain Bacteria; kingdom Pseudomonadati; phylum Pseudomonadota; class Gammaproteobacteria; order Pseudomonadales; family Pseudomonadaceae; genus Pseudomonas; species Pseudomonas weihenstephanensis. The sequence goes on from NZ_JAAEBV010000005.1 coordinate 42,029, forward strand.
GCGGGTCTGCGGGGTTGAACGACACGCGCCACACGTCAGGCACTTCAAACAACTGCGCCATAAGGTGCTGGAAATGCACCAGCCCCATGCCGCTGTCCAGATTCGCCTGCTGATCCCATGCCTTGAGGCTGGCGCACACCGCTGCCGGCGTGGCCTCACGCTCACCTTCACACACCTCAAGGATGTCCGGCATGACTTGCCCGGCCAGGTACACCCGGTTGTCCATCACCATGCCTTGCAAGTCCGATACACCGAGGGCACCGGGCTGGCTTAACCGCTGAAGAGCAAAGCGTGCTCGCGGCCCCAGTGGCTGGCCCTCTTGACTGATCAGCGGCGAAAAACCGCTCAACGGTGCCAGAGGGTTGGCCATCCAGGCGGAGTCGTTGGAATGCTGCACGTAGTCTTTGCGACGCAGTTGCGGTAACTGGCTCGCCGGATAAATGCCTTGTTGTGCCGCGCTGGCGTCAACCGTCCACGCACAGGCACTGCGACTACCATCGAGCACGATCATCTCCAGCCCCACCCGTGGGTCGCTGCACGCGGCCAATTTGGCCTGGTCGACATACGGCACCACGGACAGGTTCATGTACAGCGCCTGCCCTTTGTCATCCACGGCCAGGGTGTTGACCCACGGGATGCCTTGAATCTTGTTCACCGACGCTTGCAAGGCAGCGACGCTGTCCGCCTGATTCATCGCGTACCACTGCTGCAATACGCGATCGTTGCCGAGGTTCGCATCACGCAGGCTAAAGGCCACGTTATCGTCCCAGTCCAGCTTGCCCGGCCATTGCACAATCGGCCCGAACACTGAACTGTAAATAACCCGCGACTGAGGCTTGAGGCTGCCATCGGCCTGCTTGACCTCAACGCTGACGGTGTGCTCTTGCAGCGGGTAAGAATTGCCGTCCAGCAGATAACGGGTCGGGTCATGCGGGTCGAGGGCTAGCCGGTACAGGGTGAAGTGCTTTGAAGTGTCGACCGTGTGGGTCCAGGCCACGTGCTGGTTGAAACCGATGTTGATCAACGGCAGACCGGGCAGCGCGGCGCCCATCACGTCAAGCTTGCCGGGGATGGTCAATTGCATCTCATAAAAGCGCATGCCGCCTACCCACGGAAAATGCGGATTGGCCAGCAACATCGCCCGCCCGGTCTTGGAACGCTCACTGCCGATAGCCACTGCGTTGCTGCCACGCTCCAGCGCAAAACGCTGCATGCGTTGCTCAGCCACTGCAAAGCTCTTGCTGTGCTGAGCCCATTGCGCCGTGGCGCGTGGCGGCGTTGCGCCCACCAGCGCTTGCGCAAACTGACCCACGCCCCCCTCGACCAACAGGCGACGGGTCAACTTGACCAGATCCCGAGTCGTGAGGGGCCGCACCGAGGGATTGTCACATTGCGCAGGCAGACCGTTGCGCTCGCTGAGCTGGCGGTTGTAACCGGCCACATACCCCTCAATCAAATCTCGCACCTGCGGCGTTTGCGCCAGCCAAAAGGCATCGACCGCCTGCGGGGTATTGAGCCACTTGAAAAAAATGTCGCTGGACAGGTTGTCGCGCTCCTCCAGGGTCAACGCGTCAGGCCCGAAGTATTTAGAGCGCTCACCGTTCACCGTGACCACCTCATTGGCCAGTAAACACAGGTTGTCCTGGGCATAGGCATAACCAATGCCATATCCCAGGCCACGCTCATCGGCGGCCTGAATATGCGGTACACCAAAGGTGGTGCGGCGAATGTCGGCACTCACGTCTTTGGCCGGGGTCTGAGCCAGAGCAGAAACACTCAGCCCAAGACACAGCCCTGCAACACACGCTTTGCTCAATGACCTGAAAATAATCACGCGCACTCCTGCTCGTTCAATATAAATGCCCGTTGCGCACCATGGGGGCGCCGCCACCGGGCATGTGCCTGCACTAAAGACGAAGCACATTAAAAAAAATTAATCGCCGTTAAAAACCTGACTACAAAGCGGCTTGGGTCCAATCAAACGTATTTGACGACAAATTTTCTACATCCAAATGTTCATGATTTCGGCGGCTCATTCGTCTAGTACCTTAAGAGCCGTTTTTATTTTCCTGATCAGGCTCTGATAAGGAGTTATTTGCATGCACAACTCGCAAATGCCAGCGGACGGTCATCAACAACGCAAATCAGCTTTTCAGCCCGACAACGGGTTGCTGGAGGCACAGGTGCAGTTACACGGCAATGAACGTATTCGTCATTTACTTAAATGTTTTGGGCTGCGCACCAGCCTGGTGCGGCTCAAGGTCATCGACGCGCTGTTAACCGCCGCCGGCAATGATCGTCGACTCGGGGTGCGCGGCATGCACAGCCATTTACAAGCGCTGGATATCCCGCTGTCTTTTCTCAGTGTGCGCGAAGTGCTCAAGCGCCTGTGCAGCGAGGGGGTGGTGGTGCTCAACAGCGACAAGAGCTACAGCCTGCATCCGCAGGCCGAAGCTGTTTTGACGGGGCAGATCGACGCTTAGATTTTGGTTTTGCGGCGCATGACGCCGTTGATGACTACCACAATCACTGCCACGCCGATGGCGACGTACTGAAACATCTTCTCGGAGATCATGCCGGCGTTCTGCATGTACGAAAGACCAAACATGATCCCCAGTACAACCAGGGAGATCAAAATCGAGTATTTCAAGCGCTGCGAAGGAGTCATTGCCTGTTCCTGAAAAAATGGGACTTGAATCAAAGCCAAAAGGTGCACATGCGTAGGGTCTACGGGTAAGCCCACCCTCAACGGTGGGCCATGTTACAACCGCACATGGGTTTTAGCTCGTCATCTGGCGACAAAATCCGCTACCCGGTCGAGCACACACAGCCACCAACCAGTCAACAAAGACGCGCACCCGTGGGGATAACTGGCGATGTGGCGGGTATAACGCGGTCAGCGCCAAAGGCGGCGGCAAGCATTCACTGAGCACTTCTTGCAAGCGCCCCTCACGCACCCATTGGGCCACATGATAATGCGGCGCCTGCACCAAACCATAACCGGCCACACACGCTGCCAAATACCCTTCAGCACTGTTAACCGACACCTGTTTGGCCAAGTTGATCAACTGCACGTCTGGCCCTTGCTGAAACTCCAGCCCGTAACGTTTTCCCGACACGCCAGAGAAATACTCCACCATCAGATGCCCACTCAAATCGGCCACCGTGTGCGGTATACCGCGAGCACGCAAATAGTCGGGACTGGCGACAGTCACTTGGTCCATCAGCACCAAGGGCCGGGCCACCAGCGAATCATCCACGGTCAAACCGGCGCGAATCGCGCAGTCCACACCTTCACGAATCAAATCCACCGGGCGGTCGTTAAGCCCGATTTCCAGCGCTATCTGCGGATAACGCTGGGTGAACTCAGGCAGCGCAGGCAGCACCACCAGACGCCCCACCGCTGCGGGCATCTCGACCCGCAGCGTGCCGTTGGGTTGGCTTGCGCTGAACACCCCTTCGGCCTCTTCAAGGTCTGACAACACGCTGACGCAACGCTGGTAATACGCGGCGCCGTCCAGCGTCGGGCTGACCTGACGCGTGGTGCGATGCAACAGTTGCACGCCCAAGTGCGCTTCCAGTTGTTTGATCAGCACCGTCACTGAAGCACGGGGCATTTGCAGGCTGTCGGCGGCTTTGGCAAAACCGCCCAGCTCGACGATACGGGTAAAGACGCGCATCGCGTTGAATCGGTCCATATCCCCTCGCTTGGCTGGCATGGATGAGTGGGGTCATCCAGACAGTGACGCATCATTCTTGCGGGCTTCACATTCGCGCTGGCTGGGCCAGTTCCTACCAACCTGCAGGAACTGACGCGTCAAGCGAGGCTGTGATCGGCGGCGTCGCTGAGTCTGGCGTTTTAAAAATCGCGTTTATAGAAGATATCCAGCGAGCTGGCAAAGCCGCTGGCCACTTCCACGTACACCCGCTTGCTCAGTTTGTAGCGCAACGCAATGGTGCTCGCTGGTTCAAACACGCCCACGCCATACCGCACACTCAAACGTTCGTTGATCTTGCCGCTGGCAACCACGGCGGTGTTGTCGCCGCTGCCCTCCGTGTCCAGTTCAAAGTCCTTGATACCCAAATGGTTAGCGAGGCCAGAGGTAATGCCTGCACTGCCCATCAACCCCAGCCCCAAGGCTGCCTGGGCCAGCATGTTGTTGTCTTCCCCGGTGCCCGACAACGGACGCCCCAGGATCAAGTAAGACAACGCTTGCTCTTGGCTCATCGCCGGTTCCGAGAAGATTTGCGTGGTCGGCTGTTCAGCGCTACCGCTCAGGCGGATGCCCGCGATCACATCATCTGTCTGGCGAATCGCTTCAATGTCCAGATACGGCTGGGCAATCGGCCCGGCAAACAATAGCCGCGCACGGCGAATGGTCAGGCGCTGGCCATACGCACGGTAACGGCCATTGTTCAGGCGCAGTTCGCCGCGTGTATCGAGGTTATTGCCAATATGCACCTGGCCCGCCAAATCGGCGTTCAGACCAAACCCGGAGAACGTCAGCCGTTCTTGCCCCACCACCACGTTGATGTCCATGTCGACCACCATCGGCACTTCGCCCTCAGCCACCTGCTGACCGACGATCACGGTGTCATCCGAAACCTTGACCGTGGACGGCGGCAGTTCGCGAACAGTGATTTCACCTTTTGGCACGTTGACCGTACCGGCAATCAACAGAGTGTTGTTTGCGTTCAGCGTGATGTTCAGATCGGGCGCCACGTCCAGCTTGGCGTACGGCTCCACCGTCACCGGCAAATGATTGCCCTTGACCAGCACGTTGACGGCCACCGTCTTGCCCCATGCCACGTCACCACTGATGCTGCCCTGCCCTTGCGGGCCGCTGGTCCAGCCGCCGTTGAGTTGCGCGGTTTCGCCGACGATGTTGGCCGTCAGTTGCAGGTTTTCAAAGTTGGTCGGTAACTGCGGGCCGGAGATTTCACCGCCAGTCAGCGCCACCTTGCCGTTGATCGAGGGCGCGAGCAAACCGCCCGAAATGCTCCCCGCACCATTCAACTGCCCGGTGAGCTTTTCCACCATCGGCACAAACGGACGGATCACCGACACATCCAGCCCCGAGAGGCGGAACTCGCCGCTCACCGGTTTGCTTGTGGGCAACGGATTGATGCGTGCGTTGAGCATCAATTGCCCGAGCTTGCCGCCATTGAATTCAAACTGTGTGTCGACCCGGCTGGGCGTCAGGTGACTGGTCAACTTGAAGGTCTGGTACGGGAAGGCCAGCCACTGACCTTTGTCTTTGATACGCAAGGTGCCGCCGCTGGCGTCCACCACCACCTGACCTTTAGGACCGCTGGCCGGCACGTCCATCAGCACGTCGGCGTTGAGTTGGCCTTGCCACTGAAAGTCGTTGGGCAACCACTGCGCCAGGCTGTCGAGGGGGAATTGCTTCAGGTGCAAACGCAATTTTGGGTCGGGCATCAAGCGCTGATCTTCCGCGCACAAACTGGCAGGCCCGGACATCCAGCACTGCGCGCCCAAGGTGATACGGCCATCGGCCAGCCGCTCCAGACGCGCCGGGTTTTGCAGCACCCAGCTCTGGCCGCCCGCCTTGACGCCCCCGCTGAGCAAACGCCCGCGCCAGTTGTCTTTGTCCAGCCCCCCCTCCAGCGCCAGCCCCAGTTGCAGCATCGGCCCTTGCAACGCCAGTTTCAGTTGTTGGCGCTTGAGGTCACCGCTGCCATTGGCTGTCAGTACGCCCAGTTGTGTGTCGCCGGTCTGAATCCCACTGCCTTTGAGGTCAATTCGCCCGTTTTGATTGCGATCCAGCGAGGCATCTAGCGTCAGGTTTTGCAGGTGATTGTCGGCAAAGGCCAATTGCTGACCTGTAAGTGCCACCTTGCCTTGCGGTGCCTTGAGCGTACCGCCTACATCAACCCGACCTTTGAGCTGACCGCGCAGATCCGGCCACAGCTGACCCAAACGCGGCAAGTTCAGATCCAGTTGCGCCTTGAGTTGCTGCTGCACACTGGCACTGCCGTTGATGCGGTTATCGCCCAGGCGAATGTCCAGAGCGCTCAGGGTGAAATCTTCGCCAGCGCCTTGAGCCTTGGCTTGCAAGACGGCGGGCAAGCCGCGCAAACGGCCTTTTAAATCAAGATCGGCATTGAGTTCAAGGCGCTCATTTTTGAACGAGCCGGTGCTGCGCAACGGGCCACCCAGGTTACCCGGCAGCTCGGCGACCCAATACGCCGGGTTGATGGCGCTCAAGTCCAGTGCGGTGTCCCACGCCACGCCCTCGGCGAACTGCACGTTGACGTGGCCCTGCGCCTTGCCTTGCCCGGCGACCAGTTGCAGTTGCGGCAAAAATATTTTGCCCAGATCACCACTGAACGGGCTGGCCAGACTGAACGCCCCGGCCGGGCCATCCAGATCGGCTTTGAAATGGCCCAAATAGTTGCCATCGGTGTAAGACACTTCGCCCTTGAAAGTGCGCAGGTCTACATCGGGCTTGGCAATCAGCGGGTACAGGGTGTGCCACGGAAACTTAAGCCAGTCGATAGTGGCGTCGGCCTTCAAGCCTTCTTGCCAATCCACTTGCCCGGACAGTTTCAAACGTTGCTCGGGGCTAACGGTTAAATCCAGCGCCGAGATTTGCGCCCCCTTGGCATCCACCCGGCCTTTGAGCACCAGACTGACCGGGGCTTTTTCAGCAGGCAGGCTGGCGCTGCCGTTCAGCACATAACCGGCCTTGAGATCACCTTTGGCGCTCAATACGAGCTGGTTGACTTGCAGGGTATCGGGCAACTGCGGGCTGGCTTTGAACGCCTCAGACGTGAGGCTGATCTGCGCGGGCAAGTTCTCGGCCAGTGGCTGCAATTGGCCCTTTAACTGTGCGTTGAGATACCCCGTGCTATCGGCGGTCAGGTTCAGTGAAGTACGCACATCACCGTCGACCTTCAGCGCCAGCGCCCAGGGTTTGTCTTTATCGGGAGATGGCAGGTTGATAGCGCCCTGCAAGGTCAAAGGCCAATCGCCATTGGGTTGCAACAGGCCAGACAACTCGACGCTCAAATCCTCGCGGTCTACGTGCACCGAGTCGATCTGCAAGCCCTTGGGCGTCCACTGCGCCGCCATCTGCAAGCCCTTGAGCTGCTCGATACCGTTGAACAACACGTTGCCGACCTTGATCACGCCGACCTCGATGGACAGCGGCAGTTTCAGCTCCGGCAGGCTGACCGGCCCGCTGCTGCTGTCTTCGCCGGGCGGAAATTGCAGGCTCACGCGCTCTGCCTGCAATTGATCGACACACAAGGTCAGGCGCGTCAGGCACGCGGGCGACCAGGCAAAAATCGGCCGCTCCACTTCCACACGGCTGCTGCCTTGCTCCCACAACAGATGATCGGCACTCCACTGGCCACCCAAACGACCGGCAAAGTTGTCGATCTGTAAACCCGGCACCTGGCCCAGCACCCAGCGGCTGCCCGCTTGTGTACCCAGCACGAGGCCCAGCGCCAGCAGCACTGTCAGCAACAAGGCCAGCAACACCAGACCCGCTATTTTCACACCACGAATCACAGTTCTGGCCCCATGGAAAAGTGCAAACGAACGCCGCCATCGTCATCCAGCGCATGAGCCAGATCGAGACGGATCGGGCCAACCGGCGAAATCCAGCGAATACCCATGCCCACCCCGGTTTTTAAACTGGGGAAGTCGAGACTGTTGAACGCGTTGCCTTTGTCGACAAAGGTCGCCCAGCGCCATTTTTCGGCGAACTGATATTGATACTCGACGCTGCCCGCCACCATGTAGCGGCCACCGATACGGTCGCCATCAGAGTTCTTCGGCGACAGGCTCTGATAGTCATAGCCGCGCACGCTTTGGTCGCCACCGGCAAAGAAACGCAGGGACGGCGGGATCGACTTGTAACCGTTGGTGGCGCTGCCGCCAAACTGAACCCGGCCCAAAAAGCGGTGTTTGTCCCACAACGTAGTCAGCGCTTTAAATTGCGCATTGCCGTGCAACAAGTTGGTGTCCGACATCAGCCCTTCCTTGGCCACTTGCGCATCCAGCGACACGCTGTAGCCGTGGGTAGGATCAATGCGGTTATCGCTGCGCAGTACCGAATAGCTGACACCGGGCATTAATAAGGTGCTCAGGCCCGAGTCATCGCCCAAACGGTATTCTTCGTGCTGCCACTTGAGCGAGACAATGCGCGTCCAGCCGTTGTCCAGTTTGCTGTGCCACTCCGGGCCGACTGTCAGCAACTTGCTCAAGGTGTCGGTATTGGCGATTTCTTCGTACTGATAACCGGCTGCAAAACGCAGTTTGTCGGTGAGCGGCGGATCAAGCGGGATGTCATACCAGGCGCCGACGTTTTGCTTGGGCTGGGAAATTTCGGACTCAAAACCGTAACTGTCGCCACGGGCGTTGTCCCAGTGGCGCATCCAGCTGGCCTTGCCGCGCGGCCCGGTATCGGTCGAGTAACCCAGGCCCAGCGTCATGGTGCGTGGCTTGCGAGTGTGCAGCTCAACGTCGACTGGAATCACTTGCCCCACTGCCGTGCTGGGCGCGGCATCAACGCGCACCACTTCAAAATAACCGCTCGATTGCAGGTTTTGATTAAGCTCGTTCACCAGCTGCGAGTCATAGGGCGTATCCGGCTTGAAAGGCACCATGCGTTGCAACAGCACCTCATCAAACGGCGTGTCGCCACCAAAACTGACCTTGCCGAGCAAAAAACGCGGCCCGCTGCGGTAAACCAGATTGATATCGGCGTAGCCGCCCTTGGGGTCGACCAGCAGTTCGTGCTTGATAAATTGGCCATTGAAAAAACCGTAACGCAGCGCCCGGTTCTGGATCATTTGCTTGGCGCTTTCGTAATCGCCCTGATTGAGCACCGCCCCCGGTTTGAGGTCGTCACTGGCGGGGATCTGAAAGGCCTTGAGCGAAGCGGCCTCACCTTCGACGCGCACGTTGACGTTACGCAGATGCACCGGCTCGCCGGGATCAATGCTCAACACCAAACGCGGCGGATCACCGGGTTTAACTTCGCTGTCAATGGTGGGGTTGTAATAACCCAAGGCTTGGGAGGCTTTGAGGGCTTGCTCTTGCGCACCGCGTTTGAAGCGCAACAAGGCCGCCTCGTCACGATCGCCGAGGCTGCCTATATAGCCTTCCACGTTGGCCTTGAGGGCGCTATTGGCGGGTTTGACCTTAACCACCAGCTCGCTTTGCGCAAAGGCTGCAAAGCTGCTGAGCAGCAGGACCACACCACTGGTAAATCTTCCTGGAAACGTCATAGGCGCGGATGCTAACACGGGCAAGGAACGTCATAGAGCCTGCCTAAGGTGAGAAGTTCGCCCTTAAGCCGTTGCTGTATGTAACACCTGCGGGTTGGCGTGAAAAAACACGTGCTCGCGCACCGGCCCGACGGCCACTTCGCCAATCTCGACGTAACCCTGTTTTTTGTAAAACGCCAGGTAACGCGGATTGCCGGTGTCGAGCACCACGCCTTCGGAGTGCTCATCCTCGGCACACCAGTTGTGCACCGCCTCAAGCAACTGCTCGCCATAATGCTGGCCTTGAAACTCCGGGTGAATCCCCAACAACGGCAGCATATGCACCGCATCACCCGGCACGCACGCCAACACCGCCTGATGGTATTCCAGATAACGCCGGGTACAGCGCAGCCCTGTGCTCAGCACCATGCGCAATTGCCAGGCCCAGCTTTCGGTGATGTCCAGACGCCGCAGCGGCGGTGCGATCAGGGCAATGCCGACCAGCCGATCATTGACCAGCAGCCCAAGCCCTGGCCGATCCTGCAAAAAATGCTGTTTGACCAACTCGCGAACGGTTGCCCGCACCCGCTGCTCATAGCCCCTGCGATCAGCATCGAACAGATAGCGAAACGTCGGCTCATGCCGATAAGCCTGATACAGCAACGAACGCGCTTCGCGTGAATACCCCCCATCGAGCAGTTGAATCTCGCCTATGGCATTCGACGTTTGCGTCATGACGTTCAATCTCCCTGGCGGCGCTTGGATGGCGGCGCTTCTAGTGAGTACGAGCCCCCGAGAGCCACAACAGTTCAATCATGGCTACATGCAACCTACGTTAGCAGCGCATTTGCCCTACTGCACGCTGGCCGCTTGCGCGCCAGTCCGCTAGCATCGCAGTTTTGCTCTGGACTGCCCGCCCATGAAAATTGTGTCATTCAACATCAACGGCCTGCGCGCTCGGCCCCATCAGCTGGCAGCGCTGATTGAAAAACACCAGCCCGACGTGATCGGCCTGCAAGAAACCAAAGTCAGCGATGAGCAGTTCCCCTTCGCCGACATTGAAGCCCTGGGTTATCACGTGCATTTCCACGGCCAGAAAGGCCATTACGGCGTTGCCCTGCTGTCGCGTCAGGCGCCCCTGAGCATCCATAAAGGCTTTGCGAGCGATGAAGACGACGCTCAGCGGCGTTTTATCTGGGGCGAATTCGCGGATGAAAATGGCCAGGCAGTGACTGTCATGAATGGTTATTTCCCACAAGGTGAAAGCCGCGATCACCCGACCAAGTTCCCTGCCAAGCAGCGGTTCTACCGTGACTTGCAGCAGTTGCTCGAAAGCCAATTCAGCAACGAACAGCCGCTGGTGGTGATGGGCGACATCAACATCTCACCGCAAGATTGCGACATCGGCATCGGCGAGGTTAACGCCAAGCGCTGGCTGAAAACCGGCAAGTGCAGCTTCTTGCCTGAGGAGCGCGAGTGGATGGAACGCCTCAAGGGCTGGGGGCTGGTCGACAGCTTTCGCTACCTCAACCCGGACGTGACAGACCGTTTCAGCTGGTTTGACTACCGCAGCCGCGGCTTTGAAGACGAACCCAAACGCGGTTTGCGCATCGACGTGATTCTGGCCTCTAAGGGCCTGGTGCCACGCATCAAAGACGCGGGCGTCGACTACGACCTGCGCGCCATGGAAAAACCCTCGGACCACGCACCGATCTGGCTGGAACTGAGCTGAACCGCTCGCAGCCTCGTGCCTCGTCAGTGCCTACAAAACGTTGGCGCATAACCCGTAGGAACTGACGAGTAAGGCGAGGCTGTGATCGGCGGCAAAGTCGTCGTAAACCCCTTCAACCCACAGCGTCAGATACGACGCGCCGGGTTCAGGCGGGCTGTCATCGCACTGCAATCTTTCTGACTTAAATTGCTGGCACGTTTATGGCCCCAGGAAGGTCGCCGCTGATGCTGCGTTTTATGTCATGGATCATGCTGTGCGCCGTGACGGGCCTGGCCCTCGCCGCACCAGTGGCTGACTTGAGGATTCAAGGCTCCAACACCATAGGTGCCAATCTGGGCCCGGCGCTGGTGGCTGCCATGCTCGCTGCGCACGGCGTGCGCGACATTCATAGCGTGCCAGCCCCCACTCCCAACGAGCACACGCTGATGGGCACTGATGCCCAAGGCCAACCCGTGCGGGTGGACGTTGCCGCCCACGGCTCAGGCACCGGATTTACCGCGTTAAACGACGAGCACGCCGATGTGGTGGCCTCTTCGCGCCCGATCAAGGACCACGAACTGGTGGAACTCGAACGCCTCGGCGACCTGAAAAGCCCAGAGGCTGAACAGGTGATTGCCATCGACGGTTTGGCCATCATCGTGCACCCGCGCAACCCGCTCACGACCTTGAACACCGAACAACTGGCGCAGGTCTTCAGCGGCAACATACAGACGTGGGAAGCGTTAGGCGGCGTCGGCGGGAGCATTCATTTATATGCGCGGGACGATCAGTCAGGCACGTGGGAGACCTTCAAGGAATTGGTGCTCAGCCGCGCGGGGCTACGGTTGAGCGCAGCCGCCAAGCGCTTCGAGTCCAGCGAGCAGTTGTCCGATGCTGTCAGCCAGGACCCGCAAGCCATTGGTTTCATCGGTTTGCCCTACATCCGCGAAGCCAGGGCTGTCGCCATTGTCGATGGGGCTTCGCAGCCGATGCTGCCGCTTAACAGCCTGATCGCCAGCGAAGATTACCCGCTGTCGCGACGCTTGTACTTTTACCTGCCACCTGCCGCGAATAATCCTTGGGCTAAAGCGCTGATTACCTTCACCCAAAGTGCTCAGGGCCAAGCCATCGTCGCGCAAAACGGTTTTGTGGCGCAAAGCGTGGTGGCCGACAGCGTGCTGCCCGGCCCACACATGCCGCAGGACTATCAGGCGCTGACCCAACAGGCACAGCGTTTGTCAGTCAACTTCCGTTTTGAGGAAGGCAGTGCGTCGCTGGACAACAAGGCGCGTCAAGACTTACTGCGTGTTGTGGACTATCTGCAACGTCACGCAAAACTCACCAAGCAGGTGACGCTGGTAGGCTTTGGCGATGCCAAGGACAACCCCGAGCGTGCGCAATTGCTGTCAAAACTGCGGGCAATGGCGGTGCGCCGTGAGCTGGTGAAAAACGGCGTGATCCTGCGCGAAATACGCGGTTATGGCGCACAAATGCCCGTCGCGACCAACACCGAAGATGAAGGCCGCCTGAAGAATCGTCGCGTTGAGGTGTGGGTGTATTAGCACCAGCCTCCTAGCCGTTACTTCGATAACGGGGCGTACTTGTCCAGCTCACACTTGCCCACGGCCGCGCGGTGTACTTCATCCGGGCCGTCGGCCAGGCGCAGCGTGCGCTGCATGGCATACATATACGCCAGCGGGAAATCCGCACTGACCCCCGCCCCGCCATGCAACTGGATCGCCCGGTCAATCACTTTCAACGCCACGTTCGGTGCCACGACCTTGATTTGCGCAATCTCGCTTTTGGCCACTTTGTTGCCCACGGTGTCCATCATGTACGCCGCTTTCAAGGTCAGCAGGCGCGCCATGTCGATCTCCATGCGCGAATTGGCGATCTTGTCGATATTGCCGCCCAAGCGGGCCAGGGGTTTGCCAAAGGCGCTACGCGCCAGCGAACGCTGGCACATTAACTCGAGCGCTCGCTCGGCCATGCCGATTGAACGCATGCAGTGGTGAATCCGCCCAGGTCCAAGCCGCCCTTGGGCAATTTCAAACCCGCGGCCTTCACCCAGCAGCACGTTTTCGTAAGGCACCCGCACGTTGTCGAACAGCACTTCGCCATGACCGTGAGGCGCATCGTCGTAGCCGAACACTGGCAAGGGACGTACGATTTTTACCCCCGGTGTGTCGACCGGCACCAGGATCATGGAGTGCTGCTGATGGCGCGGGTTGTGCGGGTTACTCAGCCCCATGAAAATCATGATTTTGCAACGCGGGTCGCAGACGCCGGAGGTCCACCACTTGCGCCCGTTAATCACCCACTCGTCGCCCTCACGCACGGCACTCGCCTGCATATTGGTGGCATCCGACGACGCCACCTCCGGCTCGGTCATGGCGAACGCCGAACGAATCTCACCGCGCAGTAAAGGCTCCAGCCACTGTTGTTTCTGTTGCGCATTGGCATAGCGCACCAGCACCTCCATGTTGCCGGTGTCGGGCGCCGAGCAATTGAACGGCTCGGAGCCGAGCATGGAACGCCCCATGATTTCGGCCAGCGGCGCGTACTCAAGGTTGGTCAGCCCCGCGCCCTGTTCTGAATCCGGCAAAAACAGGTTCCACAGCCCCTCGGCTTTGGCTTTGAGCTTCAAGGTTTCCATGATGGCGGTTGGCTGCCACCGATCACCTTCAGCCACCTGTTGATCGAAAATCGCCTCTGCCGGGTACACATAAGCGTCCATAAACGCCGTAACACGCTCACGAAGAGCCTGAACTTTAGGGGAATAAGCGAAATCCATGACTGGCTGCCTTTACCGGGAATATGGGAAGTATCACCCGATGCTAATTCAGCGCCCCATCATTTACCCGGCCTATTGACAGCGTGTATTACCATTCATAAGCAATATATGATTCAGTGCTGCCAGCCCCCTCAATAACAAGAGTTGCCCCGCATGAACTTGAACAAGGTCGATCTCAATCTGTTTGTCGTCTTCGATGCGATCTACACCGAGGCCAACCTGACCCGCGCCGGGCAGATAATCGGCATCACTCAGCCTGCGGTGTCCAATGCATTGGCCCGTCTGCGCGAGAGCTTCAACGACCCGCTGTTTGTGCGCACCGCCCAAGGGATGGTGCCCACGCCCATGGCACAAAACATCATCAGCCCTGTGCGCAGCGCGTTGGCGTTATTGCGCGTATCAGTGCAGGAAAGCCGCACCTTCAACCCCTTACAAGCCAACAAAACCTTTCGCATCAGCATGACCGACCTGACAGAAGCCGTGGTTTTGCCACCGCTGTTCCAGCGCTTGCGCAAGCAGGCTCCGTCGGTGGTCATTGAAAGCTTTTTAGCTCATCGACGTGAGACCACCAGCGACCTGGCGGCAGGACGTCTGGACTTTGCCATCGACGCGCCGCTCAACACTGACCCGCAAGTGCGTCACGTCAAGTTGATGGAGGACCGCTATGTGTGCGCCATGCGCGCCGGGCATCCGTTGGCCAGTCAAGCCAGCCTCAGCCTGGACGCGTATTTGGCGCTGACCCACATTCATATTTCTACGCGCCGTAACGGGTTGGGCCAGGTCGATCTGGCGCTGGGCAAAATGGGCCTGCAACGCAAAATCACCCTGCGCTCGCAGCATTACTTGATGGCCTCCAATGTGTTGCATCACACCGACATGGTCATGACCGTGCCCGAGCGGTTCGCACGGCGCAATGCGTTGCATTTTGTGGCGTTGCCACTCAACGAGATGCCCAACGTGGAAACCCATTTGTATTGGCACGAAAGCACCGAGCAAGACCCGGCCAACCGCTGGATGCGCGAATTGTTGATTGAGGTGTGTCAGCAGCAAGTGGCTCAGGAAAAGAAAGTGCTGGCGGCGAGCTTGCTTGACGTAAACGTCAACCAACCATTAGCTTAATCACACGATTTCTCCAGAGCGCGCCCATGAGCAGCCAGACATACAGTATTTCCGACCTTGCCCGCGAACTGGACATCACCACCCGTGCCATTCGTTTTTATGAAGAACAAGGGCTGCTCGCGCCTGAGCGCCGGGGCCAGGAGCGGGTGTATTCAGCGCGTGACAAAGTCAGCCTTAAATTGATTCTGCGCGGCAAGCGCATTGGCTTTTCGTTGGCCGAATGCCGCGAGTTGATTGAGCTGTACGACCCGACCAGCGGCAATCAAAAGCAGCTGACCAGCATGTTGGCCAAAATCGCCGAGCGCCGTGAACAACTGGAGCAACAATTGCTGGATATTCAGCAGATGCAGTTGGAGCTGGACACGGCGGAAGAACGTTGCACGCAGGCGCTGGAGCACACCATCAAAAGTCAGACGGCCTGACATCTGCCCTTCGCGAGCACGCTCGCTCCTACACAAACCGGTGACCCCATGACACTTCCTACCCATGTGCGCCTGATAGAAGTCGGTCCGCGTGACGGCCTACAAAACGAAGCCCAGCCCATCAGCGTGGCCGACAAGGTGCAGTTGGTTGACGCGCTGACTGATGCAGGGCTCGATTACATCGAGGTCGGCAGTTTTGTCTCGCCCAAATGGGTGCCGCAAATGGCGGGTTCGGCCGAGGTCTTTGCCCATATCCAGCGCAAACCCGGCGTGGTGTATGGCGCACTGGCGCCCAACATGCGCGGTTTTGAAGACGCCGTAGCCGCCGGGGTCAAGGAGGTCGCCGTGTTTGCCGCCGCCTCCGAAGCGTTTTCACAACGCAATATCAATTGCTCGATCAGTGACAGCCTGACGCGTTTTGTCCCGCTGATTGAAGCCGCACACCAGCATGGGATTACCGTGCGCGGCTATGTGTCCTGCGTGCTCGGCTGCCCCTATGAAGGCAACGTGCCGGCGCAGCAAGTCGCCGCCGTGGCTAATGAGTTGTATGCCATGGGCTGTTACGAGGTTTCGCTGGGCGACACCATTGGCACGGGCACGCCCACGGCCACGCGCGCACTGTTTGAAGCTGTGACTGCCTACGTGCCGCGCGAAAAGCTCGCCGGGCATTTCCATGACACTTACGGCCAGGCACTGGTGAATATTTACGCCAGCCTGCACGAAGGCATTGCCGTGTTTGACAGCTCGATCGCAGGCCTTGGTGGCTGCCCCTATGCCAAGGGCGCCAGCGGTAACGTCGCCACTGAAGATGTGCTGTACATGCTCAACGGCATGGGCATTGAAACCGGTGTCGACATGGACAGGCTGCTGCTGGCCGGTGAGCACATCTGCCGTGTGTTGGGCCGTGTTACCGGCTCGCGCGTCGCGAAAGCGCGCCAGGGCTGAAAAGTGTGCCGCAGTGTTACCGAGCGGTAACCCACACGAGTAACAAGGAAACAAACCGGCCCCTCAAGGGGCCGGTTTTTTTCATCAAAAAAAATAAACTATTGATTTATAACGATTTTTAAAAGTTGGCACGGCTTCTGCTATCTCTATGGCATAACAAAAATAAAAAGTGCAGCAACATAATAAAAACAATACGAAACGACTCTGACATAACAAAAACAACACGGCAGAGACGCAGCTAACAGATTTTTTTGGAGAAGATTTACTTTTCCGAGGAGCCATAAGCCACCTCGCAACCGGGCTGAGAATAATAAAACTACCTTCAGGTAGCACCCGTTCAGGTTGGATCACAGGTGTGATAGCCGGTGATAAAAGTGGATCAGCGCTCAAAAAAATACGTTTGCTCTTGATCCCGGATGGGGATCGCAAAAACAGCAACAAAGGGCCACGGTTCCAAAAACAACAACAGACCGCCCCTCAATAATAAAAAAAGAGCACGCAACGACACGTTAAAGGGGAGCTTCGGCTCCCCTTTGTGTTATCTGCAATGACCCTTTACCCCTCCCCAAGCTCTTGAATGCTGATTTCACGCATCTTGAATTTCTGTATTTTGCCTGTCACGGTCATGGGAAATGCTTCTACAAACTTGAAGTGACGCGGCGTTTTGAAGTGTGCGATGCGCGATTTGCACCAGGTTTGCAGCTCCAGTTCGTTAGCCGTATGACCGGGGTGAAATTTGATCCAGGCCACCACTTGCTCACCGTATTTGGCGTCTGGAATGCCCACTATCTGCACATCTGCAACGGCCGGATGGGTGAAGAAAAACTCCTCCAGCTCACGCGGGTAAATGTTTTCTCCGCCGCGAATAATCATGTCTTTGTTACGCCCGACGATGCAGACATAGCCGTTTTCATCCATGTGCGCCAAATCACCTGTGTGCAGCCAGCCCTCGCTATCAATGGCTTGATCCGTCGCCTGCGGGTTGTTCCAGTAACCGAGCATTACGCTGTACCCGCGCGTGCACAACTCGCCAATCTCACCACGGGCAACCACTTCGCCCTGCGCGTCAATCAGCTTGTTTTCCAAGTGTGGCTGGGTGCGGCCCACGGTGGTCACACGCAATTCCAAGCCATCCGCAGGACCGGTCTGTATCGACACCGGGCTGGTTTCAGTCATGCCATAGGCAATTTGTACCTCCCCCATGTGCATGTCGCTGATCACCCGGCGCATCACTTCAATCGGGCAGGTGGCCCCAGCCATGATGCCGGTGCGCAAGCTCGACAGGTCAAAATCGGCCCGTTGAGGATGATTGAGCATGGCGATAAACATGGTGGGCACGCCGTATAACGCGGTGGCGCGCTCTTGAGCAACCGCTTGCAGGGTCAGGCCAGGGTCGAAGGCGTCAGAGGGGTAAATCATGGTGGTGCCGTGGGTGACGCAGCCCAGATTGCCCATCACCATGCCAAAACAATGGTAGAGCGGCACCGGAATCACCAGCCGGTCTTGAGCCGTCAATCCAAGGCTTTCACCCACCATGTAGCCGTTATTCAAGATGTTGCGATGGCTGAGGGTCGCCCCCTTGGGGAAGCCGGTGGTGCCCGAAGTGTATTGAATATTGACCGGGTGTTGAGGCTGCACAGCGGCCTGGCGGGCATGCAAGTGTGCGGCGCTGACACCCGCCCCCAGCACGGCCAGCTGTGCCCAGGGGATAAACCCGGCGGGGGGCTGCGCCCCCAGACTGATCACCGCGCGCAAGTCACCAAAACGTTCGCTGTTGAGGGGGCGCTGCGCCAGCTCAGGCACCAGCGTCTGCACCATGGCGTGGTAGTCCGAGGTTTTGAACGCCTGCGCGCACACCAACCACTGACACGCCGATTGTTTGAGCACGTACTCCAGTTCAGAAAGCCGGTACGCGGGATTGATATTGACCAGAATCACGCCGATGTGAGCGCTGGCAAACTGGCAAATAAACCATTCCAGGCAGTTGGGTGCCCACACACCCAGCCGGTCACCCGCTTGCATCCCCAGCGCCATAAAGGCTTTGGCATGCAGATCGACCGCGTGCGCCAATTGCTGCCAGGTCAATCGTTGCTGTTGATGAAGCACAATCAGCGCCTCACCGTCAGGGTAACGCATGCACGTTTGATCGAACGCCTGGCCAAGGGTCAGGCTCAGCAGGGCTTTGTCCTGTGCGCCCTGGCTGTAACTGGGGACAGATGGCAACTTCATGGCAACTCCTCTTGTGATTATTGTCGGGAGCATGAGCACGGTGCGCGCAAGCGCCGTCTCAAGGTGAAGAATAGACACTCACTCTGGCTTAAGTTGACGTTAACGTAAAGGTCATTGACAGCCCCTGACGCCAAGTTTACGTTAACGTAAAGCATACCCATGGCGACGCAGTTACCGCCTCTTATAAGAACAACGATCAAGGTGCCCCATGAGCTACCCGACTTTGAACTTCGCCCTGGGCGAAACCATCGACATGCTGCGCGATCAGGTTCAGGCCTTCGTGGCCGCTGAATTGGCGCCGCGGGCTGCGCAAATTGATAAAGACAACCTGTTCCCCGCCGACATGTGGCGCAAACTCGGCGACATGGGCCTGCTGGGCATCACCGTCCCGGAAGAATACGGCGGCACGGGCCTGAGCTACCTGGCACACGTGGTGGCCATGGAAGAAATCAGCCGCGGCTCAGCCTCGGTCGCTCTGTCGTATGGCGCACATTCCAACCTGTGCGTGAACCAGATCAACCGCAACGGCACCCACGCACAAAAACTCAACTACCTGCCCAAGCTGATCAGCGGCGAACATGTCGGCGCACTGGCCATGAGCGAACCGAACGCGGGTTCTGACGTGGTGTCGATGAAACTGCGCGCCGACAAGCGTGGTGATCATTTTGTGCTCAACGGCAGCAAAACCTGGATTACCAACGGGCCAGATGCCAGTACCTACGTGATTTACGCCAAGACCGACATCGAGAAAAACGCCCACGGCATCAGCGCATTTATCGTGGAGCGCGACTGGAAAGGCTTCAGCCGCAGCAAGCATTTCGACAAGCTGGGCATGCGCGGCTCGAACACCAGCGAACTGTTTTTCGACAACGTAGAAGTGCCCGAAGAAAACCTGCTCGGCCCGCTCAACGGTGGGGTCAAAGTGCTGATGAGCGGCCTTGATTACGAGCGTGTGGTGCTCTCGGGTGGCCCGACCGGCATCATGCAAGCGTGCATGGATCTGGTGGTGCCTTACATCCACGACCGTAAACAGTTCGGCCAAAGCATCGGTGAATTCCAGCTGATCCAAGGCAAAGTCGCTGACATGTACACCCAACTCAATGCCAGCCGCGCCTACCTGTATGCCGTGGCCGCTGCGTGCGAACGTGGTGAAACCACCCGCAAAGACGCCGCCGGGGTGATTTTGTACAGCGCCGAACGCGCGACCCAAATGGCCCTCGACGCGATCCAGATTCTGGGCGGCAATGGTTACATCAATGAATTCCCGGCGGGTCGCCTTCTGCGCGACGCCAAGCTGTACGAAATCGGCGCGGGCACCAGCGAAATCCGCCGAATGCTGATTGGCCGCGAACTCTTTAACGAAACCCGCTAAGGAGGACGCGCATGTCCATCTTGAACACGACGATCAACCCGCGTTCGGCCGAATTCGCGGTCAACCGCGAGGCCATGCTCAAGCAGGTCGACGCCCTGCACCGCCTGCTCGCCCACGTGCAACAGGGCGGCGGCACTAAAGCACAAGAACGGCATACTTCACGGGGCAAACTGTTACCCCGCGAGCGTATCGACCGGCTGCTGGACCCCGGCTCGCCATTCCTTGAACTCAGTCAGCTCGCTGCCTACGAGGTGTACGGCGAAGACGTACCAGCGGCCGGAATCATCGCAGGCATTGGTCGGGTCGAAGGCGTGGAGTGCATGATTGTGGCCAATGACGCCACCGTCAAAGGCGGCTCGTACTACCCGCTAACCGTCAAAAAACACCTGCGGGCGCAAACCATTGCCGAGCAGAACCGTTTGCCCTGCATCTACCTGGTGGACTCCGGCGGCGCCAACTTGCCGCGCCAGGACGAGGTATTCCCAGACCGCGAACACTTCGGCCGCATCTTTTTCAATCAGGCCAACATGAGTGCTGCGGGCATCCCGCAAATTGCCGTGGTGATGGGCTCGTGCACCGCGGGCGGCGCGTATGTGCCGGCGATGGCTGACGAAGCGATCATGGTGCGCCAGCAAGCCACGATCTTTCTCGCCGGGCCGCCATTGGTCAAAGCGGCAACGGGTGAAGTGGTCAGCGCCGAAGACTTGGGCGGAGCCGATGTGCACTGCAAAATCAGCGGCGTCGCCGACCATTACGCCCAGAGTGATGAACACGCGCTGGCATTGGCGCGACGCAGTGTGGCCAACCTTAATTGGCGAAAACTGGGCCAGCTGCAACAACGCACCCCGTCGGCGCCGCTGTATGCCAGCGACGAGTTGTATGGCGTGGTGCCCGCCGAGGCCAAGCAACCCTATGACGTACGTGAAGTGATTGCACGGTTGGTCGACGGCTCGGTGTTCGATGAATTCAAAGCCTTGTTCGGCACCACGCTGGTGTGCGGGTTTGCCCATTTGCACGGGTATCCGGTGGCGATCCTGGCCAATAACGGCATCTTGTTTGCCGAGGCGGCACAAAAAGGTGCGCACTTTATCGAACTGGCCTGCCAGCGCGGCATCCCGTTGGTGTTCCTGCAAAACATCACCGGATTTATGGTCGGGCAAAAATACGAAGCCGGCGGCATCGCCAAACACGGCGCCAAGTTGGTGACCGCTGTGGCATGCGCCAAAGTGCCTAAATTCACCGTGATCATCGGCGGCAGTTTTGGTGCCGGCAACTACGGCATGTGCGGTCGCGCCTATGACCCGCGCTTCTTGTGGATGTGGCCCAACGCTCGCATCGGCGTGATGGGCGCCGAACAGGCAGCCGGGGTGCTGGTGCAGGTCAAGCGCGAACAAGCCGAACGCAACGGCACAACGTTCAGCGATCAAGAGCAAGCGCAGATCAAACAGCCCATCCTTGATCAATACGAACATCAGGGCCACCCCTACTACTCCAGCGCCCGCTTATGGGATGACGGCGTAATTGACCCGGCACAAACCCGCGAAGTGCTGGCGTTGGGCTTGTCCGCAGCGCTGAACGCGCCCATCGACAGCACGCGCTTTGGCGTATTCCGTATGTAACCCCAGCCTCACGGTAGGCGCGAGCTTGCTTGCGATGGCCGCACTCCACCGCAAGCACCTGCACAGCAGGCACAATCTTTTACACGTACAGCCATCCAAGGACTGACGGACATGATTGATTTCAACACCCTTGAACTGCACACCGACCCCCGGGGTTTTGCCACCTTGTGGCTGAGTCGCGAGCAGAAAAACAATGCGTTTAACGCTGAAATGATCCGTGAGCTGATCCTAGCGCTGGACGCCGTGCAAAGTGATGCCAGCCTGCGTTTTCTCATACTGCGCGGGCGCGGCAGGCATTTCAGCGCCGGGGCCGATTTGGCCTGGATGCAGCAGTCGGCCGAGCTTGATTACAACACCAACCTGGACGACGCCCGGCACTTGGCCGAGCTGATGTACAACCTGGCCAAGTTGAAAATACCGACCCTGGCCGTGGTGCAAGGCGCGGCCTATGGCGGGGCCTTGGGCTTGATCAGCGCGTGTGACATGGCCATCGGCGCCGATGACGCCCAGTTCTGCCTGTCTGAAGTGCGCATCGGCATTGCCCCCGCCGTGATCAGTCCCTTTGTGGTGCAAGCCATCGGCGAGCGTGCCGCACGACGTTTTGCCCTCACCGCCGAACGCTTTAGTGGCGAACGTGCCCGCCAATTGGGATTGTTGTCAGAAAGTTACCCCGTGGCCGAACTCGAACAACAGGTGGCGCGCTGGACCGACACCCTGCTGCTCAACAGCCCACATGCCATGCGCGCCTGCAAAGATTTGCTGCGCGAAGTCAGCCACGGCGCACCGACGCCAGCCATTCGCCGCTACTGCGAAAACGCCATTGCGCGCATTCGTGTCAGCCCTGAAGGCCAGGAAGGTCTGCGTGCCTTTCTCCAAAAGCGCACCCCGAGTTGGCAGCTCGACTCATCCAGGCAGGAGCCGCGCCCATGAACCCATCGACAATTACCTGCGTGCTGGTGGCCAACCGCGGCGAAATCGCCTGCCGCGTGATGCGCACGGCCAAAGCGTTGGGGCTGACCACCGTGGCGGTTCACAGCGACACCGACCGTGATGCCCGGCACTGTCGCGAGGCGGATATCTGCGTGAACCTGGGCGGCAGCAAGGCCGCTGACAGCTACTTGAAAATCGACAAGATCATTGCCGCCGCCAAAGCCAGTGGCGCTCAGGCGATTCACCCCGGCTACGGTTTTTTGTCCGAGAACGCAGGCTTTGCGCGGGCGATTGAAGCCGCGGGCCTGATCTTTCTGGGCCCGCCCGCTTCGGCTATTGATGCGATGGGCAGCAAATCCGCAGCCAAAGCCTTGATGGAAGTGGCAGGCGTGCCGTTGGTGCCGGGTTATCACGGCGAAGCCCAAGACGTGGACACCTTTCGCACCGCAGCAGACAACATCGGCTACCCCGTATTGCTCAAGGCCACGGCAGGGGGCGGTGGCAAAGGCATGAAAGTGGTCGAAAACGACAGCCAACTGGCTGAAGCGCTGGCGTCGGCGCAGCGCGAAGCGTTGTCGTCATTCGGCGATGCCCGGATGCTGGTAGAGAAGTACGTGCTTAAACCCCGGCACGTCGAGATCCAGGTATTTGCCGATCAACAGGGCAACTGCCTGTACCTCAACGAGCGGGACTGCTCGATTCAGCGCCGTCATCAAAAGGTCGTTGAAGAGGCGCCGGCACCGGGCTTGAGCGTTGCGCTACGGCGCGCGATGGGCGAGTCCGCAGTGCGCGCCGCGCAAGCCATTGGCTATGTGGGCGCCGGTACGGTGGAGTTTTTGCTGGACGCCCGCGGTGAATTCTTCTTTATGGAGATGAACACGCGTTTGCAGGTTGAGCACCCGGTGACAGAAGCCATCACCGGTCTCGATCTGGTGGCATGGCAGATCAAAGTCGCACGCGGCGAAGCACTGCCCATCACCCAGAATGAAGTGCCCTTGCGCGGTCATGCCATCGAAGTGCGCTTGTACGCTGAAGACCCCAGCCATGATTTCCTGCCGCAAACCGGCCGCCTGGCCGTGTACCGCGAATCGGCCGCAGGTGCGGGACGCCGGGTGGACAGCGGCGTGAGTGAAGGGGATGAGATTTCACCGTTTTACGACCCCATGCTCGGCAAGTTGATTGCCTGGGGCGAAGACCGCGAACAGGCTCGGTTGCGCCTGCTGGCGATGCTGGATGAGTTTTGCATTGGCGGGTTGAAAACCAACCTGAGCTTTTTGCGCCGGATTATCGGGCATCCAGCCTTCGCGGCGGCTGAACTCGACACCGACTTCATCCCGCGCTATCAGGCGCAATTACTGCCGCCTGCTGAGCCTTTGCCTGACGCATTTTGGACTGCGGCCGCGCAGGCGTATGCGCAAAGCCTTACACCCGTTGTTCACGAAGAGGATCGCACCTCACCGTGGGCGGTCAGCACCGGGTTTCGCAACGGATTAGCGGCGCACACGTTGCTGGCACTGAGCAGCAACGGCGAACAACGCACCGTCAGCCTCAGCGGTGTTGGCAGCCCGTTGCGCGGCGATCAGTTGTTGAGCGAGCACGATGGGGTGCGCAGCAAACACCTGGCCATTCGGCGCGCAAACACGCTGTATCTGCGCTGGGGCGGCGAACTACAGACGGTGAACGCCTATGACCCGCTGGCGGCTACAGGGGCCAGTCATACGCAACAAGGCGGTCTGACAGCCCCCATGAATGGCAGCATCGTGCGGGTACTGGTCGAGGTTGGGCAAAGCATTGAAGCCGGTACGCAACTGGTGGTGCTCGAAGCAATGAAAATGGAGCACAGCGTGCGTGCGCCCCGCAGCGGCACCGTCAACGCCCTTTACTGCCAGGAAGGGGACATGGTGGTCGAAGGCGCGGTGTTGGTCGAACTGGCCTGAATGCCGGGCATTAAAAAGGCGGACACCGGTGTCCGCCTTTGAGCTGGATGCATGGAGGGCTGGCAATCAGAACTTGGTCGTTGCCTGCACCACCACACCCAGAATACGGCTGCGCTCATCGAGCAGGGTTTTGGGATACGTCGGGTTTAGCGGCTTGAGATAGCGCCGACCACTCTCTTCGATCAACTGGCGAAACGTCGCGGCTTCACTGTCCGGCGTGCGCACAACCACCATCTTGCCGGGTTCGGCTTCCAGGTCCGGGTCGATCAGGATCATCATGCCTTGGGGGATGCTGATGCCCACCGGGGCCGTCATCGCATCGCCTGTCACTTGCAGCCAATAGGCATCACCTTTGGCGTAGTGATCGCTCATCTCAAACACCGTGGACGGCTGATAACCCTGCCGGGCTTTCTCGTTGATGTGCCCGGCACTTTCCCAGTCAGTGACGGGGTAGCGATACGCCGAGGTGATGTCGTAGACCGGCTCGGCGGTGTTTACGTCATCGTTACTGGCCTTGCGTTCACGTACCACGATCGCGACTTCAAGGTGCCCCAGCCCAAGGGCATGCAGCACTTTGTTCATCGTTTCGAGGTCGGGCTGACGACGTTTGTTAAGCCAATGACCAACACCGCCCTGGGAAGCCCCGACGCGTTCGGCGAGTTTTTCTTGCGTGAGTTTCAGCTCGCGCAATTTCGTTCTGACTAAAGCGATCCATTTATCCATCTGGCGAACAATACGGAATGCCTGAGCCGCAACAATACACATATTGTATTATTTAACTTTTAGATATAAATACTCATTGTACTAATCTGCATTGGCTGATTCGATTAATCTCAGAGACGCAGGAAAATCATGACTCCCATAACAAAAATTCCGCTCAAGACTGAACCCGATGCAGAGCTAGAAGCGCTCAAAGACAGTGCCGCAAGGCAGCGTGCACTCGATTATTATTTGAAACCATCTGTAACTCAGCGCAGTACTGAGCACAAAGTGTTCACTGTGCGCGAAGGTTTGAGTTTGGAAGAAGCGATGGTCCATGCCTCAGAGTTGCTGCGCTATGCACTGGCCTACGCCCATGAATGCGCTGGAAGCCTACAAGGCGCGCAACGGGATCTCACACTTGGCGCGGTGCATTTCATCGAGATGGCCAAAGACCTGGTCGACAACACGGTGGACACACACAAGGTCGCCGGGGGCTGACACCCGGCGACCTGATTGAGAGTGCCGCCGTTGCAGGTCAAGCAGCCCTTGCCTGACCTGCTCACGTATCAGCCGTTAAGGCGCTCTTGAGCAAGGCTGTCGGCAACGGCGGTGGTATTGCGATCCTCAGCTTTGGCTCGCACAAAGATCTGACGCAAGGTTTCGCCTATGCCTTCAACGTGCCGACGGACCTGCTCGGGTGTACCGCCGTGGTACTCGTAAGACACGTCAATGATGCCGCCCGCATTGATCGCATAGTCGGGGGCGTGCAACACCCCCCTGCGCCACAATTCATCGGCATGGGCGGCGGTGGCCAGCTGGTTGTTGGCTGCACCGGCAATCACCGGCGCACGCAACAGTTGCAGGGTGTGATCGTTGATCACCGCCCCCATGGCACACGGCGAGAACACATCCACCTCCAGCCCGTAAATGTCTTGCGCACTCACGGCATGGGCACCCAATTCATCGACGGCCCGGCGTACATTCGCGTCCTGAATATCGTGTACCCATAACTGCGCACCGGCGGCCTTGAGTTGCCGGGCAAGATCAAACCCCACCTGCCCAAGCCCCTGAATGGCGACACGCAAGCCGTTAAGGTCTGAGCGACCCAGACGCTGCGCGACCGCTTCGCGCAGGCCGATAAAGACGCCAAGGGCCGTTGCCGGCGAGGGATCGCCGCTGCGCGTGCCGCCACCCAACTGCTCGCGCGTACCGGCACCCACCACATGCCGTGTGCGCTGGCCCATCAGCGCCATTTCGGCCACGCCAGTGCCCGAGTCGGCGGCCGTGATATAACGCCCGCCCAAGCTGTCGACAAACCCGCCCATGGCCTGGAACAACGCCTCGCTCTTGCCTTTGTGCGGGTCGCCGATGATCACCGCCTTGCCACCGCCCAAGGGCAGCCCGGCCAAGGCAGATTTATAGGTCATGCCGCGCGACAAGCGCAAAACATCATTCAACGCCTGCTGTTCATCGGCGTAGGGCCACATGCGACACCCGCCCAAGGCTGGGCCCAGACGTGTGTTGTGCACCGCAATGATGGCTTTGAGACCCGTGGCCTTGTCGTGGCAGAACATGACCTGTTCATGCTGATCAAATTCGGGATGAGCAAAAATCGGCATTTCATTTCTCTCTTGTTGTTAGTCAGTGAGCGACGCCAGACCTGAGGGTCACTGCGCGACCCGGCCTGCGGGTGCGTAACCCGTCGTAAGAGAGTGAAGGTTTGCCAGAGGATTTTTCTTTCTTATTTTTAGGAAATGCAGTGCTAGGCTGCATGAAACATTCAACAAAAATAAGAAATCAGATTAATTCATGCCGATTAAATTAAGCACCATCGACCGCAAGATCCTGCGCTTGCTGCAACACAACGCTGACCTGTCTGCCGCTGAAGTAGCCGAACACGTTGAGTTGTCGCAATCGCCCTGCTGGCGGCGCATTCATCGCTTACAGGAAGAAGGCTTGATCGAGCGCAAAGTCGCCCTGCTCAACCCGAAAAAACTGGGACTCAACGTGGTGGTGTTCGTCAATGTGCGGCTTTCTGGCCACGGCAGGCGCCATCTGACCGAGTTTGAAGAAGCGATCACCGGTTATCCGGAAGTCATCGAGTGCTACACCATGGCAGGCGATATGGATTACCTGCTTAAGGTCGTGACCCATGACATCGACAGCTACGAGCGTTTTTTGCGCGATCACCTGCTGCAAAAGCCACACGTACAGGAAGCCCACTCAAATATCGCCATGAGCGAAGTCAAGCGCACCACTGAGTTGTTGTTGGACTAGCGGGACAGAGCCTTGGAGCGAGGAATGGAAAAAAAATTTCCGAAATGCGCGGAAAAACACTTGCTTTGCAAATGATAATGATTACTATTGTATGCAGCTGGTCGCGAGATCAGCCGATCATTCAAGGGACCTTAGGTCGGTTCTTTGAATAATCTCCTCATCAGGCTAATCACGGTTATTTGACCCGGCTTCTGGCCGGGTCTTTTTTTTGTGGCCAGTTATCTGGCTCAGCTTGCTTCAGGCTAATGAAGTCTGGTGTGCGGCCGGTTTTTTTCGGTGACCGCTACGATGCCGGCGATGATAGCAAAAGAACATCGACCGAAGAAAGCCTGAAGTCCAAGACTATAGCCGTAATGGCAATTTAGCACTTGAGAATCAATCGCAAAAACACTAGAATTGCGCCGCGTCAAGGATGACGCCCCCCTCGTATTTTTCTCCTGTTTTTTCGCCTGCTTTTACCTACATTTTCGTATTGGCCCGACGCCATGACGCGGTACAGTAACGCCCACAATTCTTAGACTCAGGGATCTGGACGATGACTGTGGCGCCCTCTTCACTTCACATCAGCAGTGACTTCGACAGCGGCAATATTCAGGTGCTGGAGGCCAGCAACCCGCTGAACGTAAAACTGGCCATCAAGCCCGATTCCAAAAGTCAGCACTTTCAGTGGTTTCATTTCAAGGCCAGCGGTCTGACCCCAGGGCAAAGCCACACCTTTTGCCTGACCAACGCCAGCCAGTCTTCCTACAACAAGGCGTGGGATGGCTACAACGCCGTGGCGTCCTACGATCACGAGCATTGGTTCAGAGTGCCCACCACCTTTGACGGTGCGTCGCTCAACATCACCCTGGACGCCGAGCACCGCGAGGTGTGGTTTGCCTATTTCGAACCTTACAGCCGCGAACGCCACGACCGGTTGATCAAGGACGCGCAGCAGTGGTCGGGCTGCGAGGTGCTGGCCGTCGGCCAAAGTGCCGAAGGTCGCGATATTGAGCTGTTGCGCAAGGGCACTGGCACTGGCACTAGCACTGGCACTGGCACTGCGAATAAACACAAGATCTGGATCATCGCGCAGCAACATCCCGGTGAGCACATGGCCGAGTGGTTCATGGAAGGGATTTTCAAACGTCTGGAACAAGGCAGTGACCCGCAGTTGCGCAAGTTGTTGGACTACGCCGACTTATACCTGATCCCCAACATGAACCCGGACGGTGCCTTACATGGCCACTTGCGCACCAATGCCAACGGTCAAGACCTGAACCGCGCCTGGCAAAACCCCTGCTCGCAGGTCAGCCCTGAGGTGTTCTTTGCCTTGGAGCAGATGAAAAAACACGGCGTCGACCTGTTTCTGGATATCCACGGCGACGAAGAAATCCCTTATGTGTTCACCGCGGGTTGTGAAGGCAACCCTGGCTATACGCCGCGCCTGGCCGCACTGGAAGCACGCTTTCGCGACGACCTGAAGGCTCGCACCCGGGACTTTCAGACCACCCACGGCTATACCCGCGACGAACCCGGCCAAGCCAACATGACCTTGGCCTGCAACAGTGTCGGCGAGCTTTTCGACTGTTTGTCGCTGACCCTGGAGATGCCGTTCAAGGACAACAACGACGCGCCAAACCCGCGGACCGGCTGGGATGGCCAACGCTCGATGCAATTGGGCAACGACGTGTTGAGCACCCTCTCGGCAATGGTCAAGGAGCTGCGCTAAAACCCGACAT
This sequence comes from Pseudomonas weihenstephanensis, assembly GCF_016812185.1. Lineage (NCBI taxonomy): Bacteria > Pseudomonadati > Pseudomonadota > Gammaproteobacteria > Pseudomonadales > Pseudomonadaceae > Pseudomonas > Pseudomonas weihenstephanensis. The sequence goes on from NZ_JAAEBV010000005.1 coordinate 71,047, forward strand.
CCAGGACCACGTTGTCGATATAAGTCCCGGCGGGCGGGGTGGCCTGATCGGTGTAGATTTTGGCGTTGAAGTTAAACACCTGACTGCCGACGCCCAACCCGTTGCCAGGGTTGATCTCGGCATCCGAGCTTGCCCGTCGGGCGCTGCCGACACTGCCCCAACGGGTGGTGCCGGCACTTTTGAAAATGTCATACGCCAAAAAATTGCTCCCCGAGATCATCTGCCGTCGCCCACCCACACTTAGCGCATGGGCACCGTCACTCAAACCCACGGTATAGGCACTGCCCTTGGTGCAAGACAGGCTGATGGTCTGGCTGGTGACCGGGGTGAATGCGCTGATCACCGGCGCACTGCCAAAGCTGATGTTGAGCGCGGAGATGGTGCAGTCATTGGCCACCGTCAGGGTGACGGTCAAGGGCGTCGACTTGCTGCCAGCGTTGGCCCCGATGCAAATGCCACCGATGCCGATACCGGGGCAGTAGTACCAGTCCCATTGAATATTCAGCGTTTCGGTGTACACCCCCGCCGCCACATTGCTCCCCGTAATGGTGCTGAGGTACAGCGGGATGTATTTGGGCGACGCACTGCCAATCAGCCCCAACAACGACAGCAAACCGTTACTTGCGAAGTCAAAGCCGGGTGCCCCGCGGCTGATCGGGTAGGTGGTGGCATGGGTGGCGTAAATCGTATACCCGATCACATCGCCGGTCGGCCCGACCATGCCGCTGGTGGCCGAGGTGATGGTGGCCTTGAACATCGAGGTGCCGAACAGCGTAATGCCGGTGCCCACGCAACTTAGCCCCGAATTGAGCGTGGAGGTGGATTGCAGCGTGTTTTTCACCGCCATCGACCCCACCAAACCAAACGCTGCGGGGGGCGTGGTGCCCACACTACACGCCGCCTGTGCGCTGACTGACAACCCGCACAGGCCGCCCAGCGCGAGCCACATCGCAAGGCGTTTCACTGGCACACCACCGGCCCGATAAAGGGCACTTGATCGCCTTGGGGCGGTAACGCGAATGAGGCTCTGCACTGCGCGCCGTCGGGCACTATCACCTGCAACGTGTTCTGCGCCGTCAGGTCTTCCAGGTACACCAGGCCGTCCCAGCCCACCACGGCCCGCGCGCCGTTTTGTTCATTGAGCACCGCGCTGCTCAAGGCCTCAGTGCGCGTGTAGGTCGAACGCGCCCCGATCCGTTGTTCCGGCAGCCAATCGGGCGGTACTTGCAGCAATAGACGCTGGGCTTGGCTGTCGTACTCGCTGTGTAAACCGGGCACGCTGTCCAGCCCCACCTCTGAGGGGCCTGAGGCAGGCAAGCGAATGCCGACCGCCTGCAATCCGCTGGCGCTCACAAACAGCTGCCCTTGGCGTTGTACAACCGGCACCACGCGCGGGGTGTTCATCTGGTTAACCACCAGTTCCAGATACAACTGTGCATCGGCGACGGCCTCCATGCCGGCAGGCGGCGGGGGCAATTCGCCCGCCAGCACCGTCGTGCGGGCCCACCCCCCCCCGCGGCACACGCTGATTGAGCAGCGCCGCATTCAATGGCCCGGAGCCACTGTCCAGACGTGAGATACGCCCAAAATCAAGCACACCCAAAGGCTCGATCCCGGCGTTGCGGGTTGAGCCAATCAACTGGCAACCGCGTTCCACGGTCACCCGCACCTGGACTTCGTACTCAGCCGAAGGGTCAACGCACTGCGTGGCGCGGGGTGTGCGCAAATTGCCTGAAACCTGTAAACGATTAATCGCTATCATGCGCGGCACTTTTCATCGATTTACACGAGTGCACACCGCCTGCTTATGGATACCCTCGCTAAACTGCGCGCCGGTCAATTGAAAGGCCTCAAACGTCTGGACCTGGCCTGCGGGCTGACCGAGTTCCCGGACGAAATCTTCCAACTGGCCGATTCGCTGGAAATCCTCAACTTGAGCGGCAATGCCTTGAGCCGCCTGCCTGACGATTTGCCTCGGTTAACCCGGTTGCGCATTTTGTTTTGCTCGGACAACCACTTCACCGCGCTGCCCGAGTGCCTGGGGCGTTGTGCCAACCTGAGCATGATCGGCTTCAAAGCCAACCAGATCGTGAACGTACCGGGTACGGCGCTGCCACCGTTGTTGCGCTGGCTGATCCTCACGGATAACCACATCAGCCAATTGCCTGACGAACTGGGGCAGCGTCCTTTGCTGCAAAAACTGATGCTGGCCGGTAACCGCCTGCAACAATTGCCGCGCAGCTTGGCCGGGTGCGAGCGCCTGGAATTGATCCGCCTGGCCTCCAATCAGCTCGCTGAACTGCCCGACGGGTTACTGGCCATGCCCCGCCTGAGCTGGCTGGCCTACTCGGGCAATCCGCTGGCCGACGAAACCCGCACTCAGCAGGCAGACGACCACACACCGAACATTGACTGGTCGCAATTGACCCTTGAGCAGCCACTGGGTGAAGGCGCCTCCGGGGTAATTTATCAAGCGCAATGGCGTGAACCGGGGCAACCGGTGCGGTCGGTCGCAATCAAACTCTACAAAGGCAGCATCACCAGCGACGGCTCACCGCTGCACGAAATGAACGCCTGCATCGCCGCAGGCCAGCACCCGAATCTGATCAAGGTGCTGGGCCGGGTAGTCGGTCACCCTGAGGCGCAAGCGGCACTGGTGATGGAACTGATCGATCCCTCGTTCACCAACCTGGCGGCCCTGCCCAGTTTTGACAGTTGCAGCCGCGACGTGTACGCCGACAGCACCCGCTTCACCGCTGACAGCGCGCGACGTATTGCTCGTGGCATTGCCTCGGCCGCAGCTCATTTACACGCGCAGGGGATCTGTCATGGCGATTTGTACGCGCACAACATTTTGTTCAACGCACAGGGCGAATGTTTGCTGGGCGACTTCGGTGCCGCGTGCTTTCACGCCACAGACGACAGCCCACACACCCGCGCCCTGCAACGTATTGAAGTGCGCGCGTTCGGGATTTTGCTGGGGGAGTTGCTGGCGCGCATCGACTCAGGCTTGAGCGATGCCCAACGCGGCGACTGGCATCAACTGCACGAACGTTGCATCCAGCCGAACGTACTGGCCCGGCCAGATTTTGCAGGCATCAGCCGCGCGCTGGGCTGAGCCTGTCGCGATCCACGTTGCCGTTGCCGAAGGCGACGACCGCTACGCGCCCGGTCGCCGCCTCGCGTTACGCCTCAGCGGCCACAGGATTGAGATGCGCGTGGCTTGATCGCCAACAGATACCGATTAGGCCAATGCCACAAACATGTCTTGTACGTCGTCCTGCTCTTCGAGCTTGGCCAAAAATTCCTGCACCTCAGCCATCTGCTCGTCAGTCAGGCCCGAGACCGGGTTTTTGGGGATATAACCCAGTTTGGCGGACAGCACGGTGAAACCCTGTTCTGGCAGCGCTTTGTGCACGGCATCCAGGTCGGTAGGTTCGGTGATGAACAAGGTGGTGCCTTCTTCGTCGCCTTCTTCAAAATCCTGAGCGCCTGCTTCAATGGCCGCCATTTCAGGATCAGCGTCCGGGGTGTCAGCCTTGGCTTCGATCAGGCCGACATGGTCAAAGTCCCATGTTACCGAGCCGGAAGTGCCCAGTTGACCCTTGCGAAATGCCACGCGGATTTCAGCCACGGTACGGTTCACATTGTCGGTCAGACATTCAACAATCAACGCCACCTGATGCGGGGCAAAACCTTCGTACGTGACGCGGTGATATTGCACCGCCTCAGTGCCGATACCCGCACCTTTGTTAATGGCACGCTTGATGGTGTCGGCTGGCATGGAGGCCTTCTTCGCTTGTTCATACACCAGGCGCAAATGCGAGTTCATGTCCGGATCGGCGCCGTTACGTGCAGCAACGGTTAGTTCTTTCGCCAGTTTGCCGAAAATCTTGCCGCGGCTATTGGCGGCGTCCGCTTTGTGTTTAACCTTCCACTGTGCGCCCATTTCTTACTCTCTCAATCGTGTGTGTCGCGGCTCAAAGGCCATCGAATGGGCGCAAGTTTATACGGCAAGAAGGTCTCAATCGACCAAAAAAATTCGCGTCTACCCATTGGACTGTGGCGCCAGCGCCATAAGCGCCTTGATCAGTCGCAACTCGGCACGGCGTTCCATGCAGCCAATCATGTGCCGATTGGCCAACCCCGTGCCGTTGATGGGCACGGCGCAAACCCGCGGGTCCTGGCTGACTTCAACTGAGGACACAACTCCCACGCCAAGCTGCGCAGCCACGGCCTCGGTCACCGCTTCGCGGCTGTCCAGCTCCAGCAACACACGCGGGCTTACCCCCGCCTTGGCGCACGCCTGATCGAACGTACGCCGAGTGGTGGACGTGGGCTCGCGCAAAACCATGATCACTTGGTCCAACTGCGCAATCTCGATGCCATCCGTCAACGCCTGCCACGGATGGGCGGCCGGCACCAACGCGCATACCCGCGATTGATTGAGCGGCCGTAACGTTAACCCCTTACGCGGCTCAACGTCGGTCAGCACGGCCACGTCCACGTGCTCCGAGAGCAAAGCGGCGAGGGTTTCCTGCGCATTGCCCAGACGCAGATTCACGGTAATGCCGGGGTAACGTTCGCGCAGGTTCGCCAGCATTGGCATGACCAGATGCGGGCCATCGGCGGCGACTTCGAGGCGCCCGGTGAGCAACTGGCGATTGGCCTCCAGCATGACCTGCGCTTCATCAACCAAACCGAACATGGCGCGGGTGATGGCGGCGAGTTTAATGCCCTCTTCAGTCAGCTCCACACGCCGCGCCGTGCGCCGCAACAGGGTGATCTGGTAGTGATCTTCGAGCGCTTTGATATGGCCGGTGACCGCTGGCTGACTGATAAACAACCGTGCGGCGGCGCGGGTGAAGCTGCCTTCGCGCGCCACCGCATCAAACGCACGCAGTTGGAAAAGATTCATATGTATAAGCCTCACTGATGGCTGGCATAACAACAAACAATTTGATTGATAACAACTCAAACTGCAATTTATGCCGTGTATTCAGTAGCCATCCCAAAGCTTGTGAGGAAACCAGAATGAGTTCTGCCGCGCCGACCCTGCTGACCCCAGGCCCACTGACCACCTCGCTGCGCACCCGCCAGGCCATGCTGCAGGATTGGGGTTCATGGGATGACAGCTTCAACAGATTGACGGCCAGCCTGTGCGAACAACTGCTGGCCATTATCAACGGCGCCAGCAGTCACCATTGTGTTCCTTTGCAAGGCAGCGGCACGTTCGCCGTGGAAGCGGCAATCGGCACTCTGGTTCCACGCGATGGCAATGTGTTGGTGCTGATTAATGGCGCATACGGCAAACGCCTGGCCAACATCTGCGACGTGCTGGGCCGTCGTTTCAGCACCTTTGAAACCGCCGAGGATCAGCCCACGACCGCCGCAGACGTGGAGCGCCTGCTCAACGCCGACCCGGGCATTACCCATGTGGCGCTGATTCACTGTGAAACCAGCACCGGGATTCTCAATCCCTTGTCAGAAATTGCCGAAGTTGTAGCCAAACAAGGCAAACGCCTGATCATCGACGCCATGAGTTCATTCGGTGCCCTGCCCATCGATGCACAAAAAACACCCTTCGATGCCTTGATTGCAGCGTCCGGCAAATGCCTGGAAGGCGTACCGGGCATGGGCTTTGTCTTTGCGCGCAAAGACGCATTGGCCCACGCGGCGGGCAACTCTCATTCCTTGGCCATGGACCTGCACGACCAGCACACCTATATGGCCAACACCGGGCAATGGCGCTTTACCCCGCCAACTCACGTGGTCGCAGCGCTGCACGAGGCGCTGGCGCAATACAACGAACAAGGCGGTTTGCCAGCCCGTCATCAGCGCTACACCAAGAACTGCCAGACCCTGCTCGACGGCATGGCCACCCTGGGCATTCGCAGCTTTGTGCCAGCGGCCATTCAAGCGCCGATTATCGTCACCTTCCATGCCCCAAAAGACCCGCGTTATCAGTTCAAGGATTTCTATGAGCGGGTCAAGGCCAAGGGTTTCATTCTGTACCCCGGCAAATTGACTCAAGTCGATACCTTTCGTGTGGGCTGTATCGGTCATGTTAATCACGCCGACATGCAGGCCGCGGTTAATGCCGTGGCGCAGGTACTGGAGGAAATGCAAGTGCTGGACATCTGACAGCCGGACGGCTGTCACAAACCCAAATTTCGCCGTGCGGCACGGGCCGCTCACACAGGATCAAAAGACATGAACTACACCCAACCAAGCAAGCTTCAAGCAGCCATCCTCGATTGGGCCGGTACTGTGGTCGATTTTGGCTCTTTTGCCCCCACGCAAATCTTTGTCGAAGCCTTCGCTGAATTTGATGTGCAGGTGTCTATCGAGGAGGCACGCGGCCCGATGGGGATGGGCAAGTGGGATCACATCCGTACCCTGTGCGACCAACCGCAGATTGCCGAACGCTATAAGAAGGTATTCGGCCGCACCCCGTCTGACGATGACGTCACGGCCATTTACAAGCGCTTCATGCCGTTGCAAATCGAGAAAATCGCCGAACATTCCGCATTGATTCCGGGCGCGCTTGAGGCCATTGCAACACTGCGTGCCCAAGGCATGAAAATCGGTTCCTGCTCGGGGTATCCGGCGCAGGTCATGGCCAAGGTTGTGGCGCTGGCAGCCACCAATGGTTACGTTGCCGACCATGTGGTCGCCACCGATGACGTCCCCAACGGTCGTCCGTGGCCTGCTCAGGCACTGGCCAACGTCATTGCCCTGGGCATCGATGATGTGGGCGCCTGCGTCAAAATTGACGACACGGTGCCGGGCATTCTCGAAGGCCGCCGCGCGGGCATGTGGACGGTAGCACTGGTGTGTTCCGGCAACGCACTGGGCCTGACCTACGAGCAATACACCGCACTGGACGCTGTGACCCTGGCCGCTGAACGCACCCGGATTCACACCTTGTTCGAAGGCTCGCGCCCGCATTATCTGATCGACACCCTCCGCGAGCTGCCTACGGTCATTGCAGATATCAATACCCGCCTGGCCCGAGGTGAAATGCCGCAAAGCAGCTAAGGCGCTATCAGCTGACGGCTGCGGCCAATCCCATCGCAGTCGCCAGCCGGGTTCTGTTTATTGTTGACGAACTTGCCAGAACGCTTGATCCGCCCAGCGTTGCTCACGCCGGTACTGAATATCCAGCATGCGCACATACGCCCGCCTGATACTCAACAGTTGCGCAGTGTATTGCTGCGTCGATTCATGCTGGCCTGACAACGCCGCCTGAACCGTCTGCGCTCCACGCATGGCGCTGTACAGCGCATTGAAAATGCCTTGGGACGACAACGGGTCAAAGGCCAGCGCTGCGTCCCCGACGGCCAGCCACTGCTCACCTGCTACTTGCTGTAAATAACTACCGCCTGCTTCGCACGCGTGAGGGGGCGACCACTCGCCTGAACCGCTGTGCCGCCGGATGTAACGCGTTTTATCCCATTGCGCCAACCACCCATGACGGTCTTTAAGTACTTTTTGTGCGTCACACGGTGTGAGGTGCAAGGCTGCAATCCGTTGGTCGCCGGGCAACGCCGCGCTGTACCACCAGCCGTTTTTCACCGCCTCGATACAGGTGCGTTGATCACCAGCAACGTGTTGCGTACGTGAGTAAAGCGCAATCAGCCGTTGATCTCGCTCGCGCTTGACCCCCAGGCGCCGGGCCACACACGCGCTGCGGCCACTGGCATCTATCACCCAGCGCGCGCCCACCTGCTCCTCGCGCAATGTCAGCAACCAACGGTTCCCTGCGCGCTGCACCTGCTCAAATCGCTGCGTACACCCGGTAACACCGGCATCACCCGCGGCGTTGCGCAACGCTGCATCAAACGCTTGGCGACAGAGATGCCAACCCGCTCCATACGGTTCGCGCATAAAGTCCCGGCAATAGAGCGCCTCTTGGCCCCATGACACTACATTGCCCACGCAGGGCAGCGGTTGACTGGCGTGCAGCCAAGGTAACAATCCCAGCTCAAACAGCAGCGGATAGGCTGACCCCGGTAAACTCTCACCCACTTTAAGCACATGAGAGGTGTCATCAATCAGCAATACCTGATGGCCCGATAACGCCAGGCACCTGGCCGCGACAGCGCCTGCGGGTCCCGCCCCGACTATCGCGACATCAAATGTTTTCACGTCTGACTATCCGGCGAAACTCCTCGCATTGCTCCTGGCTCTCCCACCCTGCCCGCTCGATATCGGACAAGGACCGTTTTGCCCCCCTACGCAGGTCCGGCGCGGGTGGCGCAACAGGGCTTTGGCCACCCGACACGCTTTCGACCATCATGATCGCGGGCAAGTCCGGGTCATTCTCAACGCCTGGCCGTGCTTCAATCACTCCCACGCGCGCCATATCGCCGACGAGTTGTGTGGCCTGGTCGATAAAGCTCCCGCGCAATTTACGCCCCCAGTAAACCCGGCGGTTAAACGCAGCTACGCGCTGCTCTCGGGGTAGCGCCATGTCGGTTGAGACGTGATAGTCCGCCTCACTGAGCACCTGATCAGGCACACCGGCTGGCCAAAACGTGGGCAGATAGGGATCGTAATCGGCGTCATACCCTGAGCGACAACCCACCGAATCCACCTGCCAGGGCAATGCCATCCACCGGCTAAGCCCACCCGGAGGTTGGGCATACAAAGGTCCGTCGACAGCCAATGCCAGGCGTTGATCCAATACGGGACCGAAGTCCGGCAATGGCTGGTCTTCAGGTAGGGCCTTAATACGAAAAGGCGCGCGGTACAGAGAGATGTGGCGCATGGGCCATGACAGCTCAATTCCTGGATGGAAAGCATCCGCCAGGCAAAAGTGCAGCGCGGCCTGATCCAGCATGGCGGGTTGATCGGCCAAATTGACATCATCCAGATGCGCGGGCGGTTTATGGTCCGGTGTCCAGTCCGCATGGAATTCACCTTTGACCCATCGTTTTAACAACTGGCTGCGATAAGGCGATGGGGCCAGGTGATCGTGCGCACTCTCTTGATCAGCGCCAAAAGTGTCGCCGTACAACCAGGGCCAGGTTCTGGGTTCATGCACCGCGTTGTTTGCCCCACGAAACGCATTGAACACCGCTTGGCGCAGATGGCTGAAGGTCTCGTCGGTGCGCGACAGTTTGGCCAATAACAGTGGGTTATTAAAATCGAAGGGCGCGCCCTGCCCGAACAGGGTTGCGAAACCTTTGTTAACCCATTGCAGGCCGCTCAGGCGCTGAAAAATCGGTAGCACATCGCGACTGAAGGAAGGCCGCTCGGGCGGTGCCAACCAGCCATTGGCGTGGTAAGTGTCTGTCATCAAGTCATAAAGCGTGCGCCAGCCGACTGTGTTGGGCGAAAAGTCCGGCTGGGCCACCACCACCCAAGCGGATTCGACGGGAATCACAACCCCATTGATTTTTACCGACGCCGAGACCGGGCCGTCAGAGGTGTCGTCAAACCAGCCGGCCGCATTGGCGAAGTGATTACTCACATTGGGATCATAAATCGGCATACCCGTGGGAGATCCGGAGTGGCCATAGCCGCCCAACACCAGCAGCCGCCCCGACTCATCGGTGCGCAACTCACCGAGCGAAACCGGCATGCCCAAAAATGTACCGCCTGTAAACTCATGGGCAGGGCCGCTGACCGTTCTGCCCGAGACGGCTCTGGCACCCGCGTCGATGACCAGCGCTTCGCGCTCAGCGCCCACCCTGTCGGCATTGCGTAAACGAAGTTGAGTGTGGGCGGCATCCTCTATGTCCATCGCCTTTTCAAACTCAAACCACTCAGCCTTTCGATTGACCACATGGGCGCGCCATTCAATGTCAGCGTCGTCCAGCGTCAGCTCACCGACCACCTCGTTCTCGAGGTTGTAGCCGTAAATACGAAAACGCGCGGCCTGACGTTTAATGGCACCGTTTGCATCGTGGCGACTTCCAGCGCTGACCCATTGCGGGGCTATGGTTTCAGGGCTGATGACGTATTCGTCGCGACTGTTACCTAAGCGTGCGATGCCAATACCAGGATGTATCGAGGCCCGCACAACTGTTTTAAGTTGTTGCCGTGTGAGTGTTTTACTGTGCATAGCATCACGTCCATGTGGGATGACTGTGTACAAAAAAGCAAATGCATTCGCTCATCTATTTAAGGCTTAAGTTGCGCCGGGCGTTCAACTTGAGGTTCACCCAACACATTGCCATTGTAATGACGACGCACAGTGGCAGACGCTTGATAGATAACTTTGCGGGCATCGGCAAGACTGCCGACCGGCTGATGTTCTTTCAATGTTCGCCAGGGATTGAATGCCAGGGTTTCGCCATACACCGACTGGTTACGTGAATCGATGTCCTGTATCGGCAATATTAAAGTGGCCACATGAACGGGCGCAGACGTTACTTCATCCCACTCATGAGTCGCCGTGTCCAACGGCATACAGTCATCATCTTCTTGCAGTTGCACCATAAAACGTAGACGCACCTCTGCCGTCATCAGGCGTTGATGTAGATCGGCCTTCAAATAACCGGGCGCATCAAAATCAGGTTCAGGGCCTAACGCGATCACTTCAGGCTCAATTTTATATTTACAAAATTTTTGCAACCCAAAATGAAAAGGAATAACGCTCCACAACTCACTCTCCAAAACGCTTTTCACATCCTTGCGCATCGCGGCCAGGATTGCCTTGGTGTCTTCATGCGCCTCAATCCAGGCCGCGAAATCCCTGAAGGCCAAGGCCATGTCCTGCGCATCATTAACGAAAAAAACCGGATGATTCTGAAGCAGGAAGTCGACGGTAGGAGACGATTCGTCTGGCTCCAGGCATTTTTCACCCTCAACGCCGAAGAGCTTGATGCCCAAGCCAACTGTTTCACCCCGCTCAGGTGCACCGTCTGGAATGTCACACGAGTAACGCACCCATGCAGGGTAGGTTTTAGCCTGTGCAAACAGGCCCACTTTTAATTCATCGGGCAGATCTTCAACCACTTCAAAACGGCCATGCGCCACTCCGTTCAAACGTAAAAAAACGGGGCGCCTGACAGGGCATTGTCCGGCTCGTATTCGCCTCATTTGGGTCTTTTCAATAAACAGTTCTTCTAACTCGGCAATGGGGTCTTGTACGTGAGTGCTTGCGTTAATTACGGATGACGTACTGCGTAGATTCGCCATAATCATGAGCTTCCTTTCTCGAAATCAAACGTCTTGAACACTCAACATTAGTTCACCCCCCTGCTTGTGCACGCCGTGCACTCTCCCAATACGTAACAAGATACATGTAACTTATGCATCTCCGTGGACCAACCTTATAGACATTGTTTTGACCGATATAAAAAACACCGCCTAAGCGGTGTTTTTAAAGAACAGCACTGACGCGATCAAACACCTTTAACTGTCTCCACCCACTGACTGTAAGCATCAATAAACGCTTGCAAGAACGGTCGGGTTTTCTCAGATAACTGGCCAGCCTCATCGAAGGCACTGCCTGCGCCACCCAAGTAAGCTTCAGGTTGTTGCATACATGGCACATTGAGAAACACCAGGGATTGGCGCAAATGATGATTAGCGCCAAACCCGCCAATCGCACCCGGCGAAACACTGATCACAGCGCCCGGTTTGCCACTGAACACACTTTGACCGTAAGGGCGAGAGCCTACGTCGATGGCATTTTTCAGCGCACCTGGGACCGAGCGGTTGTACTCCGGCGTGACAAACAGCACCGCATCAGCCTGGCGAACCTGATCACGAAACGCAGTGTAGGACGCCGCAGGTGGCGTAACGTCAATGTCTTCGTTGTACAACGCCAGCTCACCGATCTCGACAATGTTCAGCTTCAAGTGAGGGGGGGCCAACTGCGCCAAGGCATGGGCCACTTTTCGATTGAGAGAATCCTTTCTCAGACTGCCGACCAACACTGCAACGCTGTAGACCTTACTCATGGAAAACCCCCGCGGCTCAAGCTGTAGGAAGATTAGTTATAGATGATCGGACGCCTTTCTTGCAGCGCCATTCACCCTATCGGCCAACAAGCCTGTAAAGTAGCGAGACTATTTTTTCCACCGCGCTAAACTTCCCCTGCTGATCAACGGTCTACAAGAACCGCAAATTGGGTGTTTATCTCCAGAGGTTCTCTACAAATGGCTGCAGTTCTCGTTGGACAATTTCATGCAAGAGACGCGGAAGGCCGTGTCTATTCGGTGCATGAGTTTCAAGATTCCACACCTGGGACAGACGGTCAGCCAGTCATCACCTATAAGCTGGCTATTGGCGATCGCGTTAAGAAAAACTCTGATACCGAGTTCGAGCTGGTGCAATCAGGCGTGATCCTGATTCGCGAGCCTGAATCCGTCGTGCCAGCGTAAGAAAAAACTGTAGGAGCGAGCGTGGTACGCTCGCTCCAGCGGTGGCTACTGCAAGAACCGGCGCTGGGATTTATGTCCGGTTTTCGAACAGCAGGTACCAAAAGATCGCCACTTCAGCGGTCTGCGGGTCAATCCCGCGATAGCGCAAATGATCAATCCCACCTACCTGATAACCGCAACGTTCGTACAAGCGGCAGGCGCCGATATTGTTGTTTTGGGTTTCAAGCATGATGCCCGGCAATTTTTTTTTGTGGCTCCAAAACTTCACCACGTCTAACAATGATTTGGCCACGCCATGACGACGAGCGCCCGCGATCACTGCTAGCTCATCCACATGCGCGAAGCCGTTCCAATTGGTACTGACGACCACATGCCCCACCGGCTGGTTGTCCAGGTACGCCATGAAAACTGCGCTGTCCGGTGCACCGCGATAGCTGGCGAACTCATCCGGGTCGATGCCATAACACTTGCGGTACGGCGTGACCATTGCCAATGGCCAGTGCTCTACGTTCAGCTGCGCTTCTACTTGCGCATAGGCACGCACTTCAAAGCTGAAATCGTTACACCATACATACGGTGCAAAACCTTCATCAGCCAACCGGACCGAGACTTCAGGATTTTGAGGATTAATAACCAGATGCATAGATCAAAGAGTCCTTGTTTCTGGCACACCCGCCTGCCCACGCTGCCGCATGCTGCGCGAAGGGCCTTGAGCCCTTATTCAAACGCACAAGGGTTCGGGTTATTGCAAGGTCTGGCTTTTGGCTTCGAGCAGTTGCGTCCATAGCGATGGCGCTCCGGCTGACTTTGCAATGGCTTCAAGTCGAGCAGCATGCTCAGCCATGTCGCTTTCACTGGCGCGAATAATCCGACCCGGCTGGCGGTCCGCTGCCAAACGACGAATTTGCGTCGCCTGTTGACCCGAACCCTCACCCGAACCATTGCCATCTGAAGCGTTGCCGGCCAACGACAGACTGGTCTGCCCGCCGGTCATGGTCAGGTAAACGTCTGCCAGAATCTCGGAGTCGAGCAAGGCGCCGTGCAGTTCACGTCCCGAGTTATCGACCCCATAACGCTTGCACAAGGCATCGAGGCTGTTGCGCTGACCAGGGTGGCGCGCACGGGCCATCATCAACGTATCGAGGATGGTGCAGTGCTGCGTGAGGTCAGTGCGATCGGTTTGCCCGATCAAGGCAAACTCATTGTTCAGAAAGCCGATGTCGAACGCAGCGTTGTGAATGATGAGCTGAGCGCCTTTGATGAACTCAAAAAACTCATCGGCCACTTCAGCAAAACGCGGCTTGCCCACCAAAAATTCGTTAGTGATGCCGTGAACGCCGATCGCGCCCTCGTCACTTTCGCGATCCGGTTGCAGGTACACGTGAAAATGCCGTCCGGTCAGACGGCGGCCCATCAGCTCAACACAACCGATCTCGATCACCCGATGGCCATCGGTGACCGGCATACCTGTGGTTTCGGTATCGAGTACGACACTACGCATGCTTGATACCTCTCATTTCATCCACGCCACGATTGGCCAACTGGTCAGCGCGCTCGTTGCCGTAATGGCCAATGTGCCCACGTACCCACTGCCATTTCACGGTATGCCGATTGACTTGTTCATCCAGCAATTTCCACAGATCGGCATTTTTGACCGGCTCTTTGGCGGCGGTTTTCCACCCGCGTTTTTTCCAGTTGACCATCCATTCGGTGATGCCTTTCATCACGTATTGGGAGTCGGTCACCAACAGTACTTCGCACGGGCGCTTGAGCTCTTCAAGGCCACGAATGGCAGCCATCAGTTCCATGCGGTTATTGGTGGTGTTGGGTTCGCCGCCCCAGAGTTCTTTCTCGACGCCCTGGCATACCAGCAAGGCACCCCAGCCGCCAGGGCCGGGATTGCCCTTGCAGGCACCATCGGTGAACATTTCAACGCTATCGCTCATTACAACCTATCCAGAAAAGGGTGTTGTGGCCTGCCCATCATGGATGGACAGCACCAGAGACCGGATCACGCCAGCCTTTCGTTAATCAAGAGGGACTAGGGTTCACTGTGACGCCGATTGACCTTGGCCATCGGCAAAGGAGTCAGTTTGCCCATGGGTTCACGGCGCAATGGATTGACGGGCCGCAAACCCACCACCATTTTGCGTGCAACTAATATGTAGAAGCCGCCACCGGCCAGTTGCCAGCTACCCGCCTTGCGCTCCCAGCCCGACAAACGGCGTTGCCAGGCAGGTGAATCGAGCGGCGGACGATAGCACCCGAAGCGGCGTTTCTCCAGCGCAAAGCCCAGCAAATTCAGCCAGTCCGCCACGCGCGAGGCAGAAATGCAGCGCGCCTTGCTTAACGCGTCCTTGGCGAAAACGTGCCGCAGCCCCCACGTGCTCCACGGGTTGATTCCCACGATCAACAGGTGCCCGCCGGGGCGCACACTGCTGGCGGCTTCGCGTAGCAAGCCATGAGGCGACAGGCAAAAATCCAGACCGTGTTGCAACACCACCACATCGGCGGCGTGCTCACATAAAGGCCATGCTTGCTCTTCACAAAAAATCTCGACACCCGGCAAGGGCGCACCCAAGCGCACATTGCGTTGCACCTGCGGGGCACTGGGCGGTGCGTCGGCGCCTGGGCCGTAATGCACCAGGTAACCGCCAAAAAATCGACCGAGCTCCTCTTCCAGTACTCGCTGTTCATCCTCAAGCAACAACTGCCCGTGAGGACCGGACAGCCATTCGCGCGCGGAACGGATCAGCGCCAGCCACTCAGGGTCAGCCTGAGCCAATGCTTTATCGGTCATTGCTCCTCCAACTCGCCTTACACCCATTACAGGCCCTAAGATGCGCCATTGTTTCGCACTTGGGAATTGCACAATGCTACAGATCGACGCCCTGCCCGCCTTCAACGACAACTACATCTGGTTGTTACAAGACAATGCCAGCAAGCGCTGCGCCGTGGTCGACCCGGGTGATGCCGCACCGGTCCAGGCGTGGCTTGATGGACATCCGGACTGGACGTTGAGCGACATCCTGGTCACTCACCACCATTTTGATCATGTCGGCGGCGTTGAGCACCTGCATAACCTGACAGGCGCCAAAGTTTGGGGCCCTGCACTCGAAAACATCCCCGCGAGACAGCAGGCGCTCAACGACCACGACTGCATCGAGGTATTGGGCCTGACGTTCGAGGTTTTCCTGCTACCCGGCCATACCCTCGGTCACATTGCCTACTATCAGGCAGCGCCCGCCGCCCCCTTGCTGTTTTGTGGCGATACGCTGTTTGCCGCCGGTTGTGGCCGACTGTTCGAGGGTTCCCCCGAACAAATGCATCACTCGTTAAGCCGACTGGCCGCGCTGCCTGCCAATACCTCGGTGTTTTGCGCCCATGAGTACACGTTAAGCAATTTGCGCTTTGCACAAGCGGTCGAGCCAAACAACGCCGACATCCAGGCGCGACTCGATGAAGTGACCCGATGGCGCGCAGAAGGTCGCATCAGTTTGCCGTCCACAATGGCGCTGGAATTACGCACCAATCCCTTTTTACGGGTCAGTGAAACATCCGTTAAACAAAAAGCTGACGAGTGGAACGAGCAGGACAATGCCTCGCCCTGCGCCGTCTTTGCCAGCTTGCGCAGCTGGAAAGATAAGTTCTAATCAGGGTCGCGGTTGGCACAAAAATTCTGAACAGTTGACCGCGCCCCCCCTGCTTTCTAGAATCGCCCGACATTTTTGCCCGGATCTTACTTCCAGCCAATGTCGTCATCTATACGTAACTTCATCAAAACAGACACATTGACGCGTCTTGCGCAAGCCATCGCGCTGGCCGTGTCCGCTGTACTCGCGGGTTGTCAAAGCATGGATCAATCAGCCAAAACGGCCGAAAGACCCACGTTGAAACTGACCAAACGCATTCCTCAGGAGCCGATCTGGCTCAGCGAAAAACCCAGCCCTGTAGCCCCACAAGATGTGTGGGAGCGGATGCGTCAGGGTTTCAAGTTGCAGGAAGGCGTAGAAGTTAACCCGCGAATCGAACAACAGCGCCTGTGGTTCGCCAGCAACCCTTCGTTTCTCGAAAACGCAGGTGAGCGTGGCAGCCTTTATATTCACTACATCGTAGAGCGCCTCGAAGAACGCAACATGCCGCTGGAACTGGCTCTGCTGCCCGTCATTGAAAGCGCTTACAACCCGATGGCGTATTCCCACGCCAATGCCGTCGGTCTGTGGCAGTTCATTCCATCGACCGGCCGCTACTTCAACCTGCGCCAAACCCGTGCCTATGACGGGCGTAAAGACATCACCGCCTCAACCCTGGCGGCCATGAATTATCTGACCCGTCTGCATGACATGTTCAATGGCGACTGGTTGCTGGCGCTGGCGGCTTACAACGCAGGCGAAGGCACCGTAAGCCGGGCCATCGAACGCAACGAAAAGCTCGGTTTGCCGACGGATTACTGGAACCTGCCCCTGCCGCAGGAAACCAAAGACTACGTTCCGAAATTGTTGGCTCTGTCCCAAGTGGTAATGGCCCCTGAAGCTTATGGCATCAATCTGAACCCGATTGCCAACGAACCGTACTTCGAAATGGTTGAAATCAAACAATCCATGGACTTGTCCCGCGTTGCTGCGCTGGCCGAGATCGACGAAGACGAAATGTTTCAGCTCAATCCGGCTTACAAGCAACGAGCCACCACGGATGGCCCGCAGCATCTGCTGGTGCCGACCTCCAAAGCTCAGTTACTGACCACCAGCCTGTCCAACCTCAGACCTGATGAACTGATCAGCCTGCGCCCCAAAAAAGCGGTATTCGACAATGTGGCCAGCAACACGGCCGTGCGCCTTAACCGTAAGTACAAGGTCAAAAGTGGCGACAACCTGACCACCATTGCCAAGGCCAACAAGGTCAATGTCCGTGACTTGCAGCGCTGGAACAAACTGACCGGCAAAAACCTCAAGAGCGGCCAGATGCTGGTGATGCAGGACACGCGCAAACCCGCAGCCAGCAAGAAAGCCACCCAATACAAAGTGAAAAAGGGTGACTCGCTGTACATCGTCGCCAAACGCTTTAACGTCGAGATGCAACACCTCAAGCGCTGGAACCCTAACAGCGCCAAGGCACTCAAGCCTGGGCAAATGTTGACGGTTTCAAACCCACGCTAAGCGATTGCATAACAACACTGCGGGCAAGTTGACTCCTACATAAAACCAGGAAGCCACTTGCCCGCAGTGCTTTTTAGCGCAGCCTTTTTCCCGCAGATACAAGCTGTTACTGTAACCAAACCTAAGCCCAACGCCTGGATCGGATCTCTGACGTGATGCGTCCCCTCCTTTCGCTACTTATCTGCCTGGCCTTGAGCTTTCCTGCCCGCGCAACCCTCAGCGAAAGCCACGGTTATGCGCAGTTCGGCACACTCAAGTACCCGGCCACGTTCACCCATTTCGATTGGGTCAACCCTGATGCGCCCAAAGGCGGGACGCTCAAGGTCATGGCCTTTGGCACCTTTGACACGCTCAACCCCTATACCTTCAAAGGCACAAGCCCGGTATCTACCCCCAACTTTCTGCAATATGGGGTCAACGAGCTGAATGAAACACTGATGGCAGGCACTGGCCAGTACGCGCCATCAGGCGACGAGCCGACCTCCAGTTACGGGTTGATCGCGCAATCCGTGGAGTACAACGAGACACGCAGTTGGGTGGTGTTCAACCTGCGGCCTGAGGCGCGCTTTCACGATGGCACTCCGATCACGGCCTCCGACGTTGCGTTCTCCTACAACCTCTTACGCAAAGAAGGCCACCCGCAGTACCGCACTCATTTGCAAGAAGTGCAGCGGGTGGACATTTTGGGCCCCAAGCGCATACGTTTTGTGTTCAAACGCTCTGGCAACCCGCTGCTGATTCTGCGACTCGGCGAACTGCCCGTTCTGCCTGAGCACTACTGGGCCAAACGCGACTTCAAAGCCACGACCTTTGAACCACCGCTGGGCAGTGGCCCTTATCGGATCAGCAAAGTCACACCGGGCCGCCAAGTGGTCTTCGAACACGTCAAGAACTGGTGGGGCGCCAACCTGCCGGTCAATCGTGGCAAATACAATTTCGACCGGGTTGAGGTCGAGTTTTATCGCGACAGCGATGTCGCGTTCGAAGCCTTCAAGGCCGCAGAGTTCGACATCTACATCGAGCATCAGGCCAAGAACTGGGCCAACGGCTATAACTTCCCGGCCGTGCGCCGGGGGGATGTAATCAAAGCTCAAATCCCTCATCACATCCCGACTCAAACCCAGGGGCTGTTCATGAACAGCCGCCGCAGCACCTTCAATCAAACCAAAGTGCGTGAAGCGATGGGTTTGATGTTTGATTTTGAGTGGGCCAACAGGGCGCTGTTCAATGGGGCCTACCAGCGTGCAACGAGCTTCTACCCCAACAGTGATTTCTCGGCCAGCGGCATCCCGCAGGGCCACGAATGGTTAATGCTTTCACCCTGGCGCACACAACTGCCGCCCGAATTGTTTACCCAGGCTTTTCGCCTGCCACAGACCGAGGGGCGTGGCATCCCTCGCCAAACCCTGCGCCGTGCGCTGGGTCTATTCGCTGAGAGCGGCTGGAAACTCTCAGGCCAGCGCTTGCTCAATGCAGACGGCAAGCCGTTAACCTTCGAAATATTGCTGGTAAACCCCAACCTTGAGCGCATTCTGCAACCGTACGTGGAAAACTTGGCGAGCATCGGCATTGCTGCACGCCTGCGTACCGTCGACCGAGCACAGTACAAGCAGCGCCTGGACCAGTTCGATTTCGACATGATCCTCATGACCCTGGACCAAACCTTGAGCCCCGGTCTTGAGCAGTGGCAGTACTTCCACTCCAGCCAGGCCAACGTCAAGGGCAGTAAAAACTATGCGGGGGTGGCCAACCCGGTTGTCGATCAATTACTTGAAAAACTGCTGGCTGCACAAACCCGCGAAGAACAACTGGCCGCTGGCCGGGCACTGGACCGCGTCTTGTTGTGGCAGTACTACAGCATTCCTAACTGGTATCTGAACTATCACCGCCTGGCGTACCGCAACCGGTTCGCCTTCGTGACTACGCCGCCCTACAACTTGGGCCTGAGTGCGTGGTGGCTAAAGCCTACGGAGAAATCCCAATGATGCCTTTGCGTACATTGCTCAAGCCCCTCAGTGGCCTGCTATTGGCCGGCCTCAGTTGCCTGGCGCTCGCGGCGCCACAGCACGCGCTAACCCTGTACGACGAACCACCCAAATACCCGGCCAACTTCAAGCACGTTGATTATGTGAACCCGAATGCGCCAAAGGGCGGGACATTTCGCAAATCCGCCTTGGGGACTTTCGACAGCCTGAACCCGTTTATCAACAAAGGCGTACCGGCCGACAGCATCGACCTGACGTACGACACCCTGGCCCGCCAGAGCCTCGATGAACCCTTCACCGCATATGGCTTGATTGCGCAGAAAATTGAAAAGGCGCCCGATAACAGCTGGGTGCGTTTTTATCTGCGGCCCGAAGCCAAGTTCAATGATGGCCATCCCATTCGCGCTGAAGACGTCGTGTTCAGTTTCGATACGTTGATGAAAAACGGCTCGCCCTTGTTCAAGGGGTATTACAGCGACGTCGAAAAAGCGGTCGAAGAAAACCCGTTGCAAGTGACGTTCGTCTTCAAACACAACAAGAACCGCGAGCTGCCATTGATCCTCGGCCAATTGCCGGTGTTACCAAAACATTGGTGGGAAACCCGAGATTTCAGCAAGGGCAACCTCGAAATACCTGTCGGCAGCGGTCCGTACACCATCACTGAGATCAAGCCGGGGCGCTCGATTCGTTACGAACGCAACAAGAACTACTGGGGCAAAGACCTGCCCATCAACAAGGGCCTGTATAACTTTGACGCCATCACCATCGATTATTTCCGCGACAACAACGTGGCATTCGAAGCGCTCAAGGCAGGCCAATTTGACTACTGGTTTGAGATCAGCGCCAAAAATTGGGCCAGCGCTTATCACGTACCGGCGGTCAAACAGGGCCGTTTAATTAAAGAGGAAATTCGCAATGCCAACCCCACTGGCATGCAAGGCTTCATTTTTAATCTGCGCCGACCCATGTTCCAGGACATTCGTGTGCGCGAGGCGCTGAGCCTGTTATTCGACTTCGAATGGACCAACAAGCAGTTATTCAACGGTTCATATACCCGCACCAGCAGTTATTTCGAAAACTCGGAAATGGCCGCCAGCGCTCCGCCGACTGAAGAAGAGCTGGCAATTCTGGAGCCTTTGCGCGGGCAAATTCCCGATAAGGCATTTACCGAGGTATTCAAACCCGACGTCACCAATGCCACGGGCATGATTCGCGACCAACAGCGTCGCGCTTATCAATTACTGCAGGACGCCGGCTGGCGCATTGTTGACGACAAGATGGTCGATGCTCAGGGCAAGCCGGTGCGCATTGAGTTTCTAGTGGCGCAAACCGAATTCGAGCGCATTCTGCTGCCCTTCAAGCGCAACCTCAGCGACTTGGGCATCGACATGCAGATTCGCCGGGTCGATGTTTCGCAATACTTGAACCGTCTGCGCTCACGGGACTTCGACATGATTATCGGCAGTTTTCCGCAGTCCAGTTCTCCCGGCAGCGAGCAGCGCGAATACTGGGAGTCGCAAAGCGCCGAAAAACCCGGCAGCCGCAACTTCATGGGGCTAAAAGACCCTGCCATTG
The DNA here is from genome assembly GCF_016812185.1 of Pseudomonas weihenstephanensis. NCBI lineage: Bacteria > Pseudomonadati > Pseudomonadota > Gammaproteobacteria > Pseudomonadales > Pseudomonadaceae > Pseudomonas > Pseudomonas weihenstephanensis. Next base: position 92,104 of record NZ_JAAEBV010000005.1, read on the forward strand.
ACCAACTCACCGAAGGTCTCATCCATGCCGATTCGCGCCAGAACCTGATCACTCATGCCCGCGCCCTGGACCGTGTGCTGCAATGGGGCTTTTACGTCATCCCCAACTGGCACATAAAAACCTGGCGCGTGGCGTATTCCAACCATATCGGCCACCCCACCGTGACCCCGTTGTATGACATCGGAATAGACACCTGGTGGGTCAAGCCCGATGTCGAACCGGTGACCTCCACCCAACCCACAAGCGAAAGCCTGGAGCCTTAGATGCTGGCGTATATATTCGGGCGACTGCTGTTGATCATCCCGACCCTGTTCGGGATCTTGCTGATTAACTTCATCATCATCCAGGCCGCGCCAGGTGGTCCGGTGGAGCAAATGATTGCCAAACTCGAAGGCTTCGACGGGGCGACCAGCCGTATCGCAGGCGGCGGCTCTGAGGTTTCAGTGGCGGGTTCCAACTACCGTGGCGCCCAAGGACTGGACCCGGCGCTGATCCAGGAAATCGAAAAAATGTACGGCTTCGACAAGCCCGCTCCCGAGCGCTTGTGGATCATGATCAAAAATTACGCCCACCTGGACTTCGGCGAGAGTTTTTTCAGGGATGCCAAAGTCATCGACCTGATCAAGGAGAAAATGCCTGTCTCCATCTCGCTTGGACTCTGGAGCACCTTGATCATGTACCTGGTGTCGATCCCGCTGGGTATCGCCAAAGCTACGCGACACGGCAGTCATTTCGACGTGTGGACCAGTTCGGCGATCATTATCGGCTATGCCATCCCGGCGTTCCTGTTTGCCATCTTATTGATCGTGGTCTTTGCCGGCGGCAGCTATCTGGACTGGTTCCCGCTACGCGGGCTGACCTCCAACAACTTCGACGAATTGAGCCTGGGCGGCAAAATCCTCGACTATTTCTGGCACCTGGCCTTACCTGTGACGGCATTGGTCATCGGCAACTTCGCCACGATGACCTTACTCACCAAAAACAGTTTTTTGGACGAGATCAACAAGCAATACGTGGTGACCGCCAAAGCCAAAGGACTGACCCATCATCGCGTGCTGTATGGCCACGTGTTTCGCAACGCGATGTTGCTGGTCATTGCCGGATTTCCATCAGCCTTTATCGGCATCTTCTTCACCGGTTCGCTATTGGTTGAGGTGATTTTCTCGCTGGATGGGTTGGGGCTTATGAGCTTTGAGGCGGCGATCAACCGCGATTACCCCGTTGTTTTTGGGACCTTGTTCATCTTCACCCTGGTCGGCCTGCTGGTGAAACTGATTGGCGACTTGTCATACACCCTGGTGGATCCGCGCATCGACTTTGAAAGCAGGGAGCATTGAGATGAAGTTATCGCCCCTCAATCGACGACGCTTCGCCCGCTTTAAAGCCAATAAACGCGGCTGGTGGTCACTGTGGATCTTTTTGGTGCTCTTCGGGCTGAGCCTGGGGGCCGAGTTAATTGCCAACGACAAACCGCTGGTGATCAGCTACGACGGCGAACTGTATTTCCCGGCCCTCAAACGCTACCCAGAGACTGACTTTGGCGGCGAGTTCCCACTGGAAGCGAACTACAAAAGCCCCTACATCCGCGAACTGCTGGCCAAGAAAGATGCCTGGGTGCTGTGGCCACCAATCCCCTATAGCTATCAGAGCATCAACTACGACTTGAAAGTCCCTGCCCCCGCACCGCCATCCGCTGAAAACTGGCTCGGCACCGACGACCAGGGTCGGGATGTGTTGGCCCGTGTGATTTATGGCTTCCGCATCTCCGTACTGTTTGCACTGACCCTGACTATTTTGAGTTCGATTATCGGCGTGATTGCCGGGGCGCTTCAGGGGTTCTATGGCGGCTGGGTAGACCTGGCAGGTCAGCGATTTCTGGAAATCTGGTCGGGCTTACCTGTCTTGTACCTGCTGATTATTCTTGCCAGTTTTGTGCAACCCAACTTCTGGTGGCTGCTGGGCATCATGCTGTTGTTTTCGTGGATGAGCCTGGTTGACGTGGTGCGGGCCGAATTCCTGCGCGGGCGTAACCTGGAATACGTACGCGCCGCCCGTGCCTTGGGCATGCAAGACATGGCCATCATGTATCGGCATATTTTGCCCAACGCGATGGTATCGACCATGACGTTCATGCCGTTCATTTTGACCGGTGCCATTGGCACTCTGACCGCACTGGACTTTTTAGGCTTCGGCCTTCCGCCGGGCGCGCCGTCTCTGGGCGAACTGGTGGCACAGGGCAAATCCAACTTGCAAGCGCCGTGGCTGGGTATCAGCGCCTTTGCGGTGCTGGCAATCATGCTCAGTTTGTTGGTGTTTATCGGTGAGTCCGCTCGCGATGCTTTCGACCCGAGGAAATGAGATGACGCAGGACAATCTGATAGAAGTGCGCGATCTTTCCGTGGAGTTTGTAGCCGGTGAGCAGCCACAACGCGTGGTGCAAAACATCAGCTTTGATATCAAGCGTGGCGAAACACTGGCGCTTGTAGGCGAAAGCGGATCAGGCAAGTCAGTCACTGCCCACTCCATCCTGAGACTGCTGCCCTACCCCATCGCTCGCCATCCCGGCGGTAGCATTCAGTATGCCGGGCAGGACTTATTGAGCCTGGACGAAAAAAAACTGCGCCATATTCGCGGCAATCGAATTGCCATGATTTTTCAAGAACCCATGACCTCGCTCAACCCCCTGCACAGCATTGAAAAACAAATCAACGAAGTGCTCGGCATCCACAAAGGGCTGTCAGGCAAGGCCGCCACTGAGCGCACGCTGGAGCTGTTGGAGCTGGTGGGCATCCCTGAGCCGCGCAAACGCCTCAAAGCCTTGCCACACGAGCTCTCCGGCGGCCAGAGACAACGTGTAATGATTGCCATGGCCCTGGCGAATGAACCCGAGCTGTTGATTGCGGACGAACCCACCACGGCGCTGGACGTCACCGTGCAGCTCAAAATTCTTGATTTGCTCAAGGATTTGCAGGCACGGCTGGGCATGTCGCTGTTACTGATCAGTCACGATTTGAACCTGGTTCGACGAATTGCGCACAGAGTATGTGTCATGCAGCGCGGTTGCATCGTCGAACAAGCATCGTGTGAACAGCTGTTCCGTTCACCACAGCATCCCTATACCCGGGAACTGCTCAGTGCAGAACCCCGTGGCGGCCCGGCCGATACCGTTGCGGGCCCGCCATTGCTGGAAGTCGAGAACCTGAAAGTGTGGTTCCCGATCAAGAAAGGACTGTTGCGCAAAACCGTTGATTACGTAAAAGCGGTCGACGGCATTAACTTCAGCCTGCCCCGCGGTCAAACGCTGGGCATTGTGGGGGAAAGCGGATCAGGCAAATCGACCTTGGGTCTGGCCATCTTGCGACTGATTGCAAGCCAGGGCGCGATTCGTTTCGAAGACAAACAGCTAAACTGCTTATCGCAAAAAGAAGTCAGGCCGTTACGACGGCAAATGCAGGTGGTGTTTCAAGACCCGTTTGGCAGCCTCAGCCCACGCATGAGCGTCAGCGAGATTGTGGGCGAGGGATTGCGTATTCATCAAATGGGCACCGCGCAAGAGCAGGAATCAGCAATTATTGAAGCATTGCGTGAAGTAGGTCTGGATCCGGAAACCCGGCACCGTTACCCTCACGAGTTTTCAGGTGGTCAACGGCAGAGAATCGCCATTGCCCGCGCATTAGTGTTAAAGCCAGCGTTGATTCTGCTGGACGAGCCAACCTCTGCGTTGGACAGAACCGTACAACGCCAGGTCGTCGAGCTCTTGCGCTCGCTGCAAGCCAAGTACAACCTGACGTATTTGTTTATCAGCCATGATCTGGCGGTAGTCAAAGCGCTGAGCCACCAATTGATGGTGGTCAAGCAAGGCCAAGTGGTCGAACAAGGTGATGCGCAACGTATTTTTGCCTCACCGCAACATGCATATACACAACAGCTACTGGAAGCTGCCTTTTTGGCACCAGTGGCTGTCGATTAATCTGATAGAGGAACAACACATGGGTTTTCTCGCCGGTAAGCGCGTCCTGATCGTCGGTGTCGCTAGCAAATTGTCCATCGCTTCTGGCATTGCTGCCGCCATGCACCGTGAAGGCGCTGAACTTGCTTTCACTTATCAGAACGAAAAGCTTAAAGGCCGCGTTGAAGAGTTCGCAGCAGGTTGGGGTTCCAACCCTGAGCTGTGCTTCCCTTGTGACGTTGCCAGCGATGAAGAAATCGCCAAGGTCTTCGAAGACTTGAGCAAGAAGTGGGACGGCCTGGACTGCATTGTTCACTCCGTAGGTTTCGCACCGGGCGACCAACTGGACGGCGACTTCACCGACGCCACCACCCGTGAGGGCTTCCGCATTGCTCACGACATCAGCGCCTACAGCTTCGTGGCCCTGGCCAAAGCCGGTCGCCCGATGATGAAAGGCCGCAATGGCAGCCTGCTGACCCTCTCCTACCTGGGCGCTGAGCGCACTATGCCTAACTACAACGTGATGGGTATGGCAAAGGCCAGCCTTGAAGCGGGCGTACGTTACCTGGCGGGTAGCCTGGGCCCGGAAGGCACCCGTGTTAACTGCGTGTCAGCCGGTCCGATCCGCACCTTGGCTGCTTCGGGCATCAAGAACTTCCGTAAAATGCTGGCGGCTAACGAAGCGCAAACGCCGCTGCGTCGTAACGTCACCATCGACGAAGTCGGCAATGCTGGCGCCTTCTTGTGCTCCGACCTGGCGTCGGGCATCAGCGGCGAAATCATGTACGTAGACGGCGGCTTCAACACCACCGCAATGGGCAGCCTCGAGGAATAAACCTTCGCTGGCGCTCCATTAAAAACGCCCGGCGCAGTGATGCGCCGGGCGTTTTTCGTTGCAGGGGACAAGTGGGTTTTTGCACCGATCACAAGGGCGCGTATGACACGCGGTATTAAATGGTATTGATCACAGGCCATTTGATTGTCGGTGTTGGCGTTGCCGAATGGGTAGTTCGATTGCGAAGCAGTCGTAAACCCGATGACGGCGGTGCGCTTGACACACCAACCTGAATGATTTTACGACCGCTACGCCTGTGGACGTAGCCTCGCATTACTCGTCAACTGCTACAGGCTTAACCTGCCAGAACAGAGCACCGACATGCCTTCGCTGCCATAAAAAATGGCCGCTCATTGAGCGGCCATTTTTAGTGAAGCGCGTGATCCAACGCTTAGTAGCGCTCGACCTTCGCTTCGTTTTCCAACTGCTTGCGATACGCAGCAAAGTCTTGCTGGCCTGCACGCGAAGCGAGGAAGCGACGATAAGACGCTTTTTCCTCTTCAGTCGGCTTGGCGGCATCGTTGACACCGTTCAAACGCAACACAACCACACTGCCATCGGCCAAGGTCACACTGCCAAACGTCGGCTTGTCCTTGGCGGCAGGCTTAGGCATACGGAACACGGCTTGCAGCACGGCCGGGTCAATCCCGTCCTGACTACGCGCCACAGCCTCCTCAACCGTCCAAGACTGACCATCAATTGGCTCATTCAACGGCAACTTGCCATCACGCAGACCTTTAATGATGTCTTCAGCTTTGGTTTTGGCCGCCGCACTGGCGTGTTCTTTAACCAACTGAGCACGGATGCTTGAAGCAACGGCGTCCAGCGGCAACTGCTCTGGCTTGCGATGCTCTTTGACACGCAGCACAACAACTGTCTCAGGATCGAGTTCGATGGCGGTGCTGTTGGCACCTTCATCCATGACTTCGGTGCTGAATGCGGCTTGAACGACAGCGCGATTGGCGGCAACGCCCTCGCCCCCTTCACGGCCAAATGGCGCAGACGTATGAACTGTAAGCTTCAGCTCTTGAGCAGGCTGGGCAAGATCAGACGCTTCGAAAGCCGAATCTTCAAGCTGCTTGCTGGCATCGACAAAACGCTGCTCAACCTGTTGAGTCTTCAGATCACGCGTCAATTTGTCTTTGAGACTGGCAAAGCTTGGAACCTCGGGCGCTTCAACGTCCAACAGCTTGATCAGGTGATAACCAAAGCTGGTGCGCACAGGCTGCGATACTTGATCTTTGTTGAGCGCATACAGTGCTGTTTCAAAGACAGGATCGTAGACACCCGGCCCGGCGAAGCCCAGATCACCACCACTGGCGGCCGAACCCGGGTCTTGAGAGAACTCTTTGGCTAACGCCTCAAAGCTTTCGCCTTTATCCAGGCGCTGCTGGATTTCAGCAATCTTGGCCTTGGCTTGCTCATCGCTGACTTTGTCGTTGACCTCAATCAGGATGTGCGCAGCACGACGCTGCTCGGCCAGATTGGCGATCTCTTTCTGATACAACGCTTGCAGCTCTTCGTCCTTAACCGCCACCTGATCGAAAAAGGCTGACTTCTTCAATTCGATGTAGTCGATAACGACCTGATCAGGGGTCATGAACTCTTTTGCGTGCTCGTCGTAGTAAGCCTTAACTTCGTCATCGGTCAATTTCACCGCAGCCGGATCGGCCTTGATGTTCAACGAAGCGAAATCACGGGTTTGTTTTTCAAGACGGGCGAACGCGTTGACCTGTTCATCGGTTACAAAACCGCTGCCTGCCAAGCCGGCACGTACCTGACCGATCAACATTTCCTCAGCCAGCATGTCGCGAAATTGCAGGCGGCCGTAACCAAGCTGACGAATCACTTGATCGAATCGCTCAGGGCTGAATTTGCCATCCACCTGGAATTCAGGCGTTTGCAAAATAACCTGATCCAAGGCTGCTTCCGAGAAAGAGAACTTGGCCTGGTTAGCACCCTGGAGCAACAGCTTGCGATCAATCAACCCTTTGAGGGCCGCTTCACGCAGCATCTTCTCGTCCAGCAAAGAGGCATCAAAATCTTTGCCTAGCTGCTGCATCAACTGGCGACGTTGCATGTCGACAGCTTGGCTGAGCTCGGTTTGAGTGATCTCTTCACCGTTTACCTTGGCGGCATCCTTGCTGGTAGAGGTGGCTTGAAAAATGGCATCGAAACCGGTCAACGCCATTAACGCGACGATGACACCGATGATGGTCTTGGCAATCCAGCCTTGTGAATTGTCCCTGATATTTTGCAGCATGCTTCCCCCAGAAACGGTCTTACTTAATGAACAACCGTGGAGCGTGGGTAGAGTCCGGATAGAAGAAAGGCGCATCCGAGGATGCGCCTTCTCGTAACTGGCGGAGCGGACCGGGCTCGAACCCGCGACCCCCGGCGTAACAGATCGATGTTGACATCGACTGCACTACCGCTCCGCTGCCAAGCCTGGCGTGCGCCTGACCCGGTTGGGTAAAAGGTATTACAGAAACTTAGTTAACCGCTTCTTTCAGTGCTTTACCGGCTTTGAAGCCAGGTTTTTTAGCAGCAGGAATTTCCAGCGTTTTACCGGTCTGTGGGTTACGACCCGTACGAGCAGGACGATCGGTCACAGAGAAAGTACCAAAGCCAACCAGTACCACAGAGTCGCCAGCCTTAAGAGCGCCAGTGACGGATTCGATCACTGCGTCCAGCGCACGGCCAGCAGCAGCTTTCGGGATATCAGCAGATGCAGCGATAGCATCAATCAGTTCCGACTTGTTCACTCTAAGTCCCCTTATATCTATCTGAGAATGTTTCTAAAGTTTTTTTGGTAAAAGCAAAACGACTGCTGAAGCACTTACGGACACTTATTGAGCCGCTTTATAACAAGGGCTCTAAACAGCGTCAAGAAAGCCCATCAGGCGAATCCGTATTAATGCGTGCTAATTCTTTCCTTAGAGTCAGACTCGCGCTTGTCGTCCTTGGCAACAATCTCGGGAGCCACATCCGGCAAGGGCTCCGGCGCGTATTGCAGCGCAATTTGCAGGACCTCGTCAATCCATTTAACCGGTTTGATTTGAAGATCCTGTTTGATGTTGTCAGGAATTTCCTTCAGATCGCGGACATTTTCTTCTGGAATAATGACTGTCTTAATTCCGCCCCGATGAGCAGCCAATAATTTTTCCTTCAGGCCACCGATCGCCAATACCTGACCACGCAGGGTGATCTCACCCGTCATGGCGACATCCGCACGCACCGGAATCAGTGTCAGTGCGGAGACCAACGCCGTGCACATACCAACACCCGCGCTCGGGCCATCCTTGGGTGTAGCCCCTTCCGGCATATGGATGTGAACGTCACGTTTTTCGTTGAAATCCAATGGGATACCAAGGCTTTTGGCACGACTGCGAACGACCGTCAGCGCCGCCGTGATCGATTCGACCATCACGTCACCGAGCGAACCCGTCTTGATCAATTGCCCTTTACCCGGCACAACCGCCGCTTCAATCGTCAGCAATTCGCCACCGACCTGAGTCCAGGCCAAACCCGTCACTTGACCAATCTGGTCATGCTGCTCGGCCAGTCCATAACTGAATTTTCTTACACCCAAAAAGTGCTCAAGAAGGTCAGCGGTGACCGTAACGCAGAAGCGTTTCTCCATCACATGCTCTTTCACTGCCTTGCGGCAGATCTTGGCAATTTGACGCTCAAGGCCTCTAACGCCCGCTTCACGCGTGTAGTAACGAATGATGTCGCGAATAGCTTCGTTATCAAATGCCAGCTCACCTTTTTTCAGGCCGTTGGCCTCAATTTGCTTGGGCGCGAGGTACTTGACGGCAATGTTGATTTTTTCGTCTTCCGTGTAACCCGGCAAACGAATGACCTCCATCCGGTCCAACAATGCGGGCGGAATATTCATCGAGTTGGAGGTGCACAAGAACATGACGTCGGAAAGGTCGTAGTCGACCTCCAGGTAATGGTCGTTGAAGCTGTGATTCTGCTCAGGGTCGAGCACTTCAAGCAGTGCAGACGCAGGGTCGCCACGCATGTCACTGCCCATCTTGTCGATCTCGTCGAGCAAGAACAATGGGTTGCGAACGCCCACCTTAGTCATTTTTTGAATCAATCTACCGGGCATCGAACCGATGTAAGTACGGCGGTGACCGCGAATTTCTGCTTCGTCACGCACGCCGCCAAGGGCCATACGCACGAACTTTCGGTTTGTAGCGTGAGCAATCGACTCAGCAAGAGACGTTTTGCCCACACCTGGAGGCCCTACCAGGCACAAGACCGGACCACGAATCTTCTTCACGCGCTTTTGCACGGCGAGGTATTCAAGGATCCGCTCTTTGACTTCCTCCAGACCATAATGGTCTGCATCCAGGATGTCTTCAGCACGCTTGAGGTCAAGGCGAACCTTGCTCTGCGCCTTCCACGGCACCTGAACCAACCAGTCGATATAAGACCGCACAACCGTGGCTTCAGCCGACATCGGAGACATTTGCTTGAGCTTGTTCAGCTCAGCCAGCGCCTTGGTCATTGCATCTTTAGGCAGGCCTGCCGCGTCAATGCGCTTTTTCAGTTCTTCAATTTCATTGTGACCTTCGTCACCATCACCCAGCTCTTTCTGAATAGCCTTCATCTGCTCATTCAGGTAGTACTCACGCTGGCTGCGCTCCATCTGCTTTTTGACACGACCGCGAATACGCTTTTCAACTTGCAGCAGGTCAATCTCGGCATCCAGCAGGGCCAGGACGTGTTCAACCCGGGTTTGCAAATCGATGATTTCGAGAATTTCTTGCTTCTGCTCGATCTTGAGGGCCATGTGGGCCGCCATCGTGTCGACCAAGCGGCTTGGCTCATCAATGCTGTTAAGCGAGGACAGCACCTCAGCCGGGACCTTTTTGCCCAATTGCACATACTGCTCAAATTGAGAAAGCAGGCTGCGTACAAACACTTCAGACTCACGCTCTGGCGCTGCGGTCTCATCAATCAAAGAGACTTCAGCACTCAGATAACCTTCAGCCTGACCAAATTTCTCGACTGCACCGCGCTGCTCGCCTTCAACCAACACCTTGACGGTGCCATCTGGCAGCTTAAGCAGTTGCAAAACGGTGGCAATGGTACCCACACCATAGAGTGATTCAGCACTCGGGTCGTCGTCAGCAGGGTTTTTTTGAGCTAACAGCAAGATCTGCTTGTCGCCCGTCATCGCTGCCTCAAGGGCCTCGATCGATTTCTCGCGTCCCACGAACAGTGGGATCACCATGTGCGGATACACAACGACATCACGCAACGGCAGGAGAGGCAATTCGATGGTTGTCTTCATGATTTCGCCTCTACGGCGGCCATAAGGCCGTAATCAGATGGAAGTAAGCTTGAAGCCAAGATGGGGGCTGTCTCTAAAAAAAACAAGCGCTGAAGAGCAGGAAAAACAAAGGGGCCCTAAGGCCCCTTTGTTAACACGCACGATGTAACAAACAGCTACACAATTACGCGTCGGGTGCAGCCTTGGCAGTCGCTTCGTTGTTTTCATAAATCAACAACGGCTTGGACTTGCCTTCTATAACGCTTTCGTCGATCACCACTTTACTCACCTCGGACTGCGAGGGGATTTCATACATAGTGTCGAGCAAGACGCCTTCAAGAATCGAACGCAAACCACGAGCGCCTGTCTTGCGCTCAAGCGCACGCTTGGCCACAGCTTTCAAAGCATCAGCCCGGAACTCGAGATCAACACCTTCCATCTCGAACAGCTTGCCGTATTGCTTGGTCAAGGCGTTCTTCGGTTCAGTGAGGATCTGCATCAACGCAGCCTCATCCAGCTCGTCCAACGTCGCCAAAACAGGAAGACGGCCGACAAACTCAGGGATCAGACCGAACTTGACCAAATCGTCAGGTTCGACTTCACGCAGGGATTCGCCAACCTTCTTGCCCTCTTCCTTGCTGCGTACTTCGGCGCTGAAGCCGATACCGCCACGCGTCGATCGAGCCTGTACAACCTTCTCCAGACCCGAGAACGCACCGCCACAGATAAAGAGAATGTTGCGGGTATCAACCTGCAAAAACTCTTGCTGCGGGTGCTTACGGCCACCCTGAGGCGGAACGGAAGCAACAGTGCCTTCAATCAATTTCAACAAGGCTTGCTGTACACCTTCACCGGAAACGTCACGGGTGATTGAAGGGTTATCAGACTTGCGCGAAATCTTGTCGATTTCATCGATGTAAACGATGCCCATCTGGGCCTTCTCTACATCGTAATCGCACTTCTGCAGCAGCTTCTGAATGATGTTTTCGACATCCTCACCCACATAACCCGCTTCAGTAAGCGTGGTTGCGTCAGCGATTGTGAAAGGCACATTCAGCAGACGAGCCAAGGTTTCCGCCAGCAGGGTTTTACCCGAACCGGTAGGACCAATAAGCAGGATGTTGCTCTTGCCAAGCTCGACATCGTCGTTCTTTTTGTCACGCTGGTTGAGGCGTTTGTAGTGGTTATATACCGCTACAGCCAAAACCTTTTTGGCACGTTCCTGACCAATAACGTATTGATCAAGGATGCCGCTGATTTCTTTTGGCGATGGTAATTTATGCGCGCTGCTCTCGGCCTGGGCTTCCTGCACCTCCTCACGGATGATGTCATTGCACAGGTCGACGCATTCGTCGCAGATAAAGACCGAGGGGCCGGCAATCAATTTGCGCACTTCATGCTGGCTTTTGCCACAGAAGGAGCAATAGAGCAATTTGCCGTTGTCCTCGCCGTTGCGGGTGTCAGTCATTCGATCGATCCAAATCCGATAGGCTTGCAACACAAGATGAAGGCAACTGCGGGCTTTTTCAAGTCCGCAGGTGGTCGGTTAATCCAACCACCCACATTTGCGCTGCTTAAGCGGGCATTTGACGCTTGCTGAATACTGAGTCGATCAGGCCATACTCGGCTGCACGCTCGGCACTCATGAAGTTGTCACGCTCAGTATCACGCTCGATGGTCTCGAGTGTTTGACCCGTGTGATGCGCCAACAGCGAGTTCAAACGATGACGGATATTGAGGATTTCCTTGGCGTGAATGTCGATATCCGACGCCTGGCCCTGGAAACCGCCCAATGGCTGGTGAATCATCATGCGCGAGTTAGGCAAGCAGTGACGCTTGCCTGGTGCGCCGCCAGCCAACAGGAATGCACCCATGCTGCACGCTTGACCAATGCAGATGGTCGACACGTCTGGCTTGATGAACTGCATGGTGTCGTAGATCGACATACCTGCAGTTACCGAGCCGCCAGGAGAGTTGATGTAAAGATGGATGTCCTTGTCCGGGTTTTCGGCTTCAAGGAAGAGCAACTGCGCCGCAACCAGGTTCGCCATGTAATCTTCTACAGGGCCTACCAGGAAGATGATCCGCTCCTTCAACAGGCGCGAATAGATGTCATAGGCGCGCTCGCCACGGGCGGACTGCTCAACAACCATCGGGACCAAGCCGCCAGCGGCTTGAATGTCAGAGTTCTGCTGCATATAAGAATTGCGGGACATGTCCTGCAGTCACTCCCAAATAGTTCTGTCTTGAATACGCATAAGCCAGCGCGAGGCTGGCTTATGGTAGTGTTTTCCAACGAGTCCGAAATCAGTCGGCTTGTGGAGCTTCCACCGGCTTGACAGCTTCTTCGTAAGAGACCGACTTGTCGGTCACCTTAGCCTTCTGCAGAACAGTATCCACAACTTGCTCTTCCAGCACAACCGAACGAACTTCGTTCAATTGCTGGTCGTTTTTGTAGTACCAAGCTACAACCTGCTCTGGCTCCTGATAGGCGGAAGCCATTTCCTGGATCATTTCGCGAACGCGATCTTCATCGGGCTTGAGGTCGAACTGCTTAACCACTTCAGCCACGATCAGGCCCAGCACTACGCGACGCTTGGCTTGCTCTTCAAACAGCTCAGCAGGCAGTTGATCCGGCTTGATGTTACCGCCGAACTGCTGGACTGCCTGAACGCGCAGGCGGTCTACTTCGCTCGACAGCAGAGCCTTTGGCACTTCAATCGGGTTGGCAGCCAGCAGGCCTTCCATTACCTGATTTTTGACCTTGGACTTGATGGCCTGACGCAGCTCACGCTCCATGTTCTTACGAACTTCGGCGCGGAAACCTTCAATACCTGTCTCTTTAATACCGAATTGAGCGAAGAATTCTTCGTTCAATTCAGGCAGTTTTGGCTCAGAAACAGTATTCACAGTCACCGTGAACTCAGCAGTTTTACCTGCCAGGTCCAGGTTCTGGTAGTCCTCAGGGAATGTCAGGGTCAGAACGCGCTCTTCGCCTGCTTTGGCGCCGACCAGGCCATCTTCAAAGCCCGGAATCATGCGGCCCGAACCCAGTACCAGCTGAGTACCCTTGGCGGAGCCGCCTGCGAATACTTCACCATCAACCTTGCCAACGAAATCGATATTCAGTTGGTCTTCGTTCTGAGCAGCACGCTCAGTCACTTCAAAGCGGGTGTTCTGCTTGCGCAGCACGTCCAGCATTTTGTCCAGGTCGGCATCAGCCACTTCAGCGCTCAGGCGCTCAACAGCGATGGTGTCCAGACCCGTGACTTCGAACTCCGGGAAAACTTCGAAAGTTGCGATGTATTCCAGATCCTTGCCTTTTTCGAACACTTTAGGTTCTACGGATGGCTGGCCCGCCGGGTTCAGCTTTTGCTCAACCACTGCTTCATAAAAAGAAGCCTGGATGATGTTGCCCAGCGCTTCTTGACGCGCATCAGCTTCGTAACGCTGACGGATCACGCTCATTGGCACCTTGCCTGGACGGAAGCCCGGGATCTTGGCCTTTTGGGCAGTCTGTTGCAGACGCTTGTTGACTTCAGCCTCAATACGCTCAGCTGGCACGCCAATGGTCATGCGACGCTCAAGAGCGGAAGTATTTTCAACAGAAACTTGCATGGATATTCCTCGTTGCACAGACGTTAGCCGGCCGTTTCCGACCCCATAATCAAGGGCATGCATTCTAGTGGGTCAAACTCAAGAAGTCACCCTACCGCATTCGTGCAAAGAAACAGCAGACACATTAATAAGGTGCAAACAATCATTTGCTTACCACCTCAGTACACATTTTTTACGCTCAAGCCCTAATTTAGAGGCTCAACAGATGCCACCCACTCACCCAGCAGACACCTGAGCACACCGTTACAAAAAACGAACGATGCGCTGCACGCATTAACGCAACACGTACAAAGCTAACCAGGAACGCATAACGAACCCGATAAATTAAATCGCCAGAACGAAAAAAGCGCAGCCCTTTTCAGGTGCTGCGCCTTTTTTCAGCTGGTAGATGAACTACCAAATTTGGTGCGGACGGAGAGACTCGAACTCTCACACCTTGCGGCGCTGGAACCTAAATCCAGTGTGTCTACCAATTCCACCACATCCGCATTTCAAACTTTTGAAGCAAAGACGCCAGATTATTAATCTGGCGTCTTTCTAAATATGGGGTGGACGAAGGGGATCGAACCCTCGACAACGGGAGTCACAATCCCGTGCTCTACCAACTGAGCTACGCCCACCATATTGCCTGTGTTGCCTTACTTGTGCCAAAGCTGCCTAATGGCGCACCCGGCAGGACTCGAACCTGCGACCATCCGCTTAGAAGGCGGATGCTCTATCCAGCTGAGCTACGGGCGCCTTATTAATCTGTATTCTGTGACGACTACAAACTAAGTGCTTTCAGTATCACTCAGCTAGACATCAACTTCGCTCTACCTTCTTAACCAGTGCTAGGCTGTGCCCGACAAGTGCGACGAATGTTATAGGTGAGTCGGGAAGTCGTCAACTCTTTTTTGAAAAAAGTTTAGAAATATAAAGGGGTTAGGGGAATAAGCAGACCAAGCGCCTTTGCCCTCACGCCACGGCATGCGAGAATGCACGCCCTTTTTCCACCCTTTTCGATGGTTAATCACGCGTAATGACTGCACAACTAATCGACGGCAAAGCGATCGCCGCCAGCCTGCGCCAGCAGATTGCCAAACGTGTCGCCGAGCGTCACGAGCAAGGCCTGCGCACTCCTGGTCTGGCAGTGATTCTGGTAGGCAGCGATCCTGCCTCCCAGGTTTATGTTTCGCACAAGCGTAAAGACTGCGAAGAGGTCGGCTTTCTTTCACAAGCCTATGACCTGCCTTGCGACACCACCCAGCAAGCACTGACCGATCTGATCGACCGCCTTAATGAAGACGCGAACATCGATGGCATCCTGCTGCAACTGCCATTACCTGAGCACCTGGATGCATCCAAGCTGTTGGAACGCATCCGCCCGGACAAAGATGTCGACGGTTTCCACCCCTATAATGTCGGCCGCCTTGCACAACGCATCCCTCTGCTGCGTCCTTGCACCCCTAAAGGCATCATGACCTTGCTGGAAAGCACCGGTCAGGATCTCTACGGGATGGACGCCGTCATTGTAGGCGCCTCCAATATTGTGGGCCGACCGATGGCGATGGAGCTGCTACTGGCAGGCTGCACCGTCACGGTCACCCACCGCTTCACCAAAGACCTGGCCGGCCACGTCGGCCGCGCCGACCTGGTTGTGGTTGCCGCCGGCAAACCGGGCCTGGTTAAAGGTGAGTGGATTAAAGAAGGCGCCATCGTGATCGACGTAGGTATCAATCGTCAGGCCGATGGCAAGCTGGTAGGCGATGTTGTGTACGAAACCGCCCTGCCCCGCGCCGGCTGGATTACACCCGTTCCAGGCGGTGTAGGCCCAATGACCCGTGCCTGCCTGCTGGAGAACACACTCTACGCAGCCGAAACCCTGCACGGCTAAGCGTCTAAAGCGGCATTGCCAACGGCACCTTCGGGTGCCGTTTTCATGCGCGCAGCTAAACGATCACCCAAACAAAAGCCCGCACTGGGCGGGCTTTAGTTCACAACACGAGCAACTTAGTCAGCCAGACGCCAAGTTGTCCCGCCTTTTCCGTCTTCAAGCACCACACCCATTGCGCTCAATTGATCGCGAATGCGGTCGGACTCAGCCCACTCTTTGGCCGCACGAGCGGCCAAACGCGCCTCGATCAAAGCGTCCACTTGAGCAGCATCCACCTTGCCTTGCGCGCCAGCCTGCAAGAACTCGTCTGCTTCGAGCTGCAATACACCCAGCACATCAGCCAACTGCTTGAGACGCGCAGCCAAACCCGCAGCCGCGTGCAGATCGGTTTCACGCAGGCGATTGATCTCGCGCACCATTTCAAACAGCACGGCGCACGCTTCCGGAGTACCGAAATCGTCGTTCATCACCTGGGTGAACCGCTCGACAAACGCTTCCCCACCCGCAGGCTCTGCGTTTGGCAGGCCTTTAAGTGCGTGATAGAAGCGCTCAAGCGCCGCTTTCGCGTCCTTAAGGTTGTCTTCGGAGTAGTTGATCGAACTCCGGTAGTGGCTGGACACCAGGAGGTAGCGCACCACTTCCGGGTGATATTTCTCCAGCACATCGCGAATAGTGAAGAAGTTGTTCAAGGATTTGGACATCTTCTCGCCATTGATGCGAATCATCCCGCAGTGCATCCAGGCATTGGCGTAGGTTTTACCTGTCGCTGCTTCACTCTGGGCAATTTCGTTCTCATGGTGCGGAAACTCAAGGTCACTGCCGCCACCATGAATATCGAATGTCTCGCCCAAGCAGCATGTCGACATCACCGAGCACTCGATGTGCCAGCCCGGACGCCCCGGACCCCACGGTGATTCCCAACTCGGCTCGCCCGGTTTGACGCCTTTCCACAGTACGAAATCCAGCGGATCGTCTTTGGATTCATCAACCTCGATGCGTGCGCCAATGCGCAAGTCTTCGATCTTCTTGCGCGACAGCTTGCCGTAACCCATGAACTTGGCAACGCGGTAGTACACGTCACCATTACCCGGGGCGTAGGCATAGCCTTTGTCGATCAGGGTCTGAATCATTGCGTGCATGCCCGCAATGTGATCGGTGGCTCGCGGCTCCATGTCCGGTTTACGGATGTTGAGCCGCGCTTCATCTTCATGCATCGCCGCGATCATGCGCTCGGTCAGCGCCTCAAACGTTTCGCCGTTTTCACGGGCACGGTTGATGATCTTATCGTCGATGTCGGTGATATTGCGCACATAGGTCAAATCGTAACCACTGAAACGCAACCAGCGGGTCACCAGGTCAAAAGCAACCATGCTGCGGCCGTGACCAAGGTGGCAGTAGTCGTATACGGTCATGCCGCACACGTACATACGCACGTTGTTGCCATCCAGAGGCTTGAACACTTCTTTGCTCTTGGTGAGCGTGTTGTAGATCGTTAACACGAAGATTTCCTTAAAACTGACTCACTGGCCCACGAATCTCGCAAGGTCACAGTGCGATTGAATACCGGACGACCTGGCTTCGAATCCTTGATATCAGCGCAGAAGTAACCTTCGCGCTCAAACTGGAAACGGTCTTCAGGCTGTGCATTGCCCAGCGAAGGCTCTGCACGACAACCGGTTAAAACCTGCAGCGAGTCTGGATTGATGTTTTCCAGGAAGCCCGCGCCATCTTCAGCCTTTTCAGGGTTCGCAGAGCGGAACAGTCGATCATACAAGCGCACTTCACACTCGACGCTGGCTGCTGCCGGCACCCAATGCACCACGCCTTTGACCTTACGGCCTTCAGGGTTTTTGCCCAGGGTTTCAGGGTCGTATGAGCAATGCAGCTCAACGATGTTGCCATCGGCATCTTTGATGGCTTCGTCGGCACGAATCACGTAGCTGCCGCGCAAACGCACTTCGCCTGCTGGCTCCAGGCGCTTGTAACCTTTTGGCGGCTCTTCCATGAAGTCGTCACGGTCGATATAGATTTCACGCGCGAACGGCAACACGCGAACACCCATGTCTTCTTTCGGGTGGCACGGCAGCTCAAGGGTTTCAACCTTGTCTTCAGGGTAGTTGGTGATGATGACTTTCAACGGACGCAGTACGCACATGGCGCGCGGTGCGCTGTGGTCCAGGTCGTCGCGGATGCTGAATTCCAGCATGCCAAAGTCGACCACGCCGTCAGAACGGTTGGTGCCGACCATGTCACAGAAGTTGCGGATCGACTTGGGCGTATAACCACGGCGACGGAAACCCGACAACGTGGACATGCGCGGATCGTCCCAGCCATTGACGTGTTTTTCATCAACCAATTGCTTGAGCTTGCGCTTACTGGTGATGGTGTAGTTCAGGTTCAGGCGCGAAAATTCGTACTGACGCGGCTTGCTCGGCACCGGCAGATTGTCGAGGAACCATTCGTACAGTGGACGATGCCCTTCAAATTCCAGGGTGCAGATCGAGTGAGTGATGCCCTCGATCGCATCTGACTGACCATGAGTGAAGTCATAGTTGGGGTAGATGCACCACTTGTCACCGGTTTGATGGTGATGAGCATGGCGAATGCGATACAGGATCGGATCACGCAGGTTCATGTTGGGCGAGGTCATGTCGATTTTGGCGCGCAGTACGCGCTTGCCGTCTTCGAACTCGCCCGCTTTCATGCGTGCGAACAGGTCGAGGTTTTCCTCAACGCTACGCTCGCGGAACGGGCTGTTTTTACCCGGTTCGGTCAGGCTGCCGCGGTATTCCTTGGCTTGCTCGGGGGTCAGGTCGCAGACATAAGCCTTGCCCTCTTTAATGAGGTAAACCGCCCACTCATGCAGTTGGTCAAAATACTGCGAGGCATAGCGCACTTCGCCGGACCACTCAAAGCCCAGCCATTTCACGTCGCTTTCAATCGCGTCGATGTATTCCTGATCTTCTTTGGCCGGGTTGGTGTCGTCAAAACGCAAGTGCGTGACGCCGCCAAACTCTTGAGCCAGCCCAAAGTTCACGCAAATGGACTTGGCGTGACCGATGTGCAGATACCCGTTGGGTTCTGGCGGGAAGCGGGTCACGATCTGTTTGCATTTACCCGAGTCAAGGTCAGCCTGAACGATTGGACGCAGGAAATTGGCCGGGACAGCAGGGCCAGCCTTTGAATTCAGAGTGGTGTCGACAGTGGGCTTGCTCATAGGATCCTTGAACATAACGAGTGCGCGGCCTGGGGCGGCCGACTAAATCAAAGCGCCTATCATAGCCGATGCTGTCAAGTCACTGACAGAGCAGGCACGCAATCAGGCACCTTGAAATGCCTGCTTTTAATGCCCATATAGCAAAAACAGCATCGAAATGCCGGGCGGGCAGGCTAAACTCCGCCGCTGGGCCGTACCTTGGCCAAGAGCGGCAAGCCATACGCACACGCCCCACGAATTCATTAGATAGAGCGACAGCAACCATGACCCAAGTAAAACTGACGACCAACCACGGCGACATCGTGATCGAACTGAACGCTGAAAAAGCGCCGATCACCGTCGCCAACTTCATCGAATACGTAAAAGCCGGCCACTACGAAAACACCATTTTCCACCGTGTCATCGGCAATTTCATGGTTCAAGGCGGCGGTTTCGAGCCTGGCATGAAAGAAAAGAAAGACAAGCGCCCAAGCATCCAGAACGAGGCTGACAACGGCCTGTCGAACGACAAATACACCGTTGCCATGGCCCGCACCATGGAGCCGCATTCGGCATCTGCCCAGTTCTTCATCAACGTGGCTGACAACAGCTTCTTGAACCACAGCGGCAAAAACGTTCAGGGCTGGGGCTATGCCGTATTCGGTAAAGTCACCGCAGGCCAAGACGTTGTCGACAAGATCAAAGGCGTGTCGACCACCTCCAAGGCCGGTCACCAGGATGTACCCGCAGACGACGTGATCCTCGAGAAAGCCGAGATCATTGAGTGATACTGCTGATTTCAGACTTGCATCTGGAAGAGGAGCGCCCGGACATTACCCGGGCGTTTCTGGATTTCCTGACCGGGCGTGCGCGCTCGGCACAGGCGCTGTACATTCTGGGTGATTTTTTTGAAGCCTGGATTGGCGACGACGCCATGACGCCCTATCAGCGCTCAATCTGTGAGGCACTGCGCGCCCTGAGCGACAGCGGCACACCGATTTTCCTGATGCACGGCAATCGAGATTTTCTGCTTGGCCAGACCTTTTGCAAGGCCGCTGGCTGCACCCTACTCAAAGACCCGAGCGTGGTAGATTTCTACGGCGAACGGGTATTGCTGATGCACGGCGACAGCTTGTGCACCCGCGACGAAGCTTACATGCGCCTGCGACGCTACCTGCGTAATCCTGTGACGCTCTGGGTTTTGCGGCACCTGCCACTGAGCACCCGGCATAAACTGGCGCGCAAACTGCGCAGTGAAAGCCGTGCTCAGACCCGCATGAAAGCCAACGACATTGTCGATGTGACCCCCGAAGAAATCCCCCGGATCATGACCCAGTACGGCGTCCACACCTTGATTCATGGCCACACCCATCGCCCTGCGATTCACAAACTGCAAATCGGCGAGCACGCCGCCAAGCGCATTGTGCTCGGTGACTGGGACCGTCAAGGCTGGGTATTGCAAGTAGATGAGCAAGGCATGCAACTGATGCCGTTTGATTTTCAGCGGGCATTACCGCCCGCCGCTTGATCTCTGCAGGCACTGCCGAGGGCTGCTAGCGTTCAAAAGATCGCAGCTGTCGCCAGCGCCTGCGGGCGGGTGACAAACGATTCATCAATGCCCGCTTGCCGCCGGACCCGCCTTCGCTGCGAACGGTGGCTTGGCCAGCCACACGATCAGAATCAACCCCATAAACAGCCAGCCCATCATCGTGAAGTAGTCCACGGTAGAGAACATGTACGCCTGGCTTGTCAGGATTTGGTCCATCTGCGCATAAGCCTTGGTGCTTGCACCGCCCAGATTTTCCAGCGCATGCCGGGTAACAGGGTCATAGGTGCTCATGCTTTCACTCATGTAGGCATGATGCTGATCGGCCCGACGAATCCAGATCCACGTGGTCAGCGATGCGGCAAAGCTGCCGCCCAACGTACGCAGGAAGGTGGCCAGCCCTGCCCCGTCCGCGATCTGCTGCGGCGGTAAGTCCGACATCAAAATGCTCAGGGTCGGCATAAAAAACAGTGCGACACCAATCCCCATAAACAACTGCACCATCGCAATGTGCTGGAAGTCCACCTCATGGGTGAACTCGGCGCGCATAAAGCAGCTCAAGCCAATGGCTAAAAAGGCCAGACCGGCCAGCAGTCGCAAATCAAACTTGTGCGCGTACTTGCCCACGAACGGCGACATTAATACCGGCAAGATACCAATCGGCGCCACCGCCAAACCGGCCCAGGTGGCGGTGTAGCCCATCTGCGTTTGCAACCATTGCGGCAAGATCAGGTTGATGCCGAAGAAACCGGCATAGCCCAACACCAGCACAAGGGTGCCGATTCGAAAATTGCGATGAGCGAACAGGCGCAGATTGACGATCGGGTGCTTGTCAGTCATTTCCCAAATCACAAACGCCGCGAGCGCAACCACCGACAGCGCCGTGCCCAAGAGGATGAAGTTGGATTCGAACCAGTCCAGGTCATTGCCTTTATCCAGCACAATTTGCAGCGCGCCCACCCCAATGATCAGGGTGATCAACCCCACGTAATCCATAGGCTGACGGGTGATCACCACCGGCCGCGCCTTCAATTGCTGGCGAACGACCATCACCGCAAAGATGCCAATCGGGATGTTAATAAAGAAGATCCACGGCCAACTGTAACTGTCGGTGATCCAGCCGCCCAAAATCGGCCCCGCAATGGGCGCGACCACCGTGACCATGGCCAGCAATGCCAGTGCCATCCCCCGTTTCGCGGGTGGGTACACCGCGATAAGCAGGGTTTGCGTCATCGGATACAAAGGCCCGGCAACCAACCCTTGAAGCACCCGAAAGCCCACCAGCTCAGGCATTGAGGTGGAGATGCCGCATAAAAAGGAGGCCAGCACGAACAAAATCGTGGCCCACAGAAACAGCTTCACCTCGCCAAAGCGTCGGCTTAACCAGCCGGTCAGCGGCAAGGCAATCGCATTACTGACAGCAAAAGATGTAATCACCCACGTGCCCTGCTCCGAACTCACGCCCAGGTTGCCGGAGATGGTCGGCAAGGCGACGTTGGCAATGGTGGTGTCGAGCACTTGCATAAAGGTCGCCAGCGACAGGCCAATGGTGGCGAACAGCAAGCTTGGCGGGGTAAATGACGCGTTTGTACTCATCGCAAATCCTTTAAAACAGGCGGCGCAGCCCCGCCAGTGCGACGGGGCTTATGGATTGGCGAATCAACGCGTAGCGGCAGAGTTGCCCGAGGCGGCACTGTTGCTGTCGATCAGGCGCGCAATCAGCGCCTCGGCATCCGCCAGTTGCTTGTCGTACACATTGGTGGTGAAGGTGGCTTTTTGCGGCGGCTGTTGCGCCAGCACCGGGCCACTTTGGTCACGCAGGTTCACGTCCACTACCGTCGACAACCCCACTCGTAATGGATGTTGTGCCAACTGATCGGCATTGATATGAATGCGTACCGGCACCCGCTGGACGATTTTGATCCAGTTACCCGTCGCGTTTTGCGCAGGCAACAGCGCGAACGCGCTGCCCGTACCGGCGCCAATGCTGTCGATGGAACCGCTGTATTTCACATCGCTGCCATAAATGTCCGACTCGATCTCAACCGGCTGACCGATGCGCATATTGTGCAGTTGGGTTTCCTTGAAGTTGGCGTCGATCCACAGCTGGTTCAGGGGAATCACCGCCATTAGCGCAGTGCCCGGCTGAACTCGCTGCCCCAGTTGCACAGTGCGTTTGGCCACATAGCCCGTGACGGGCGCAATCAACGTGGTGCGGGCGTGCTCCAGGTACGCTTGGCGCAACTGCGCGGCAGCGGCCAGAACGTCCGGGTGATTGGCGACCGCAGTGTTATCCACCAAAGCCGTGGTGGTATTAAGTTGTTGCTCGGCGTGACGCAGCGCACTTTGTGCGGACGCTAGATCGTCCCGCGCATGAGACAGCTCTTCCTGAGAAATCGCCCCGCCTGCCGCCAGACTCTTACGGCGACTGTAGTTGTCTTGCGCTTTCTGCACGTCAGATTTTTGTGCCGCCACTTGAGCCTTCATGCCGTCCACATCGCTGAACAGGCCACGGACCTGACGCACCGTGCGCGCCAAGTTAGCCTCGGCACTTTGCAAGCCGACTTGCGAGTCGCTCGGGTCAAAATTGAGCAACACCTGCCCTTCGTGCACCAAATCGCCATCATCGGCGCCGATGCTCACCACCGTACCGGTGACCAAAGGTGTGATTTCAACCACGTTGCCATTCACGTAAGCGTCGTCGGTACTTTCAGCCCAGCGACCATACAGCTCATGCCAGGCCCACACGCCCACTACAGCGAGCACGACCAGCAGTGCCAGACCGCCCAGCCAGAGTTTACGTTTGCGCGTATTGCCCGCGTCTTCGGTGTGTTGCGTTTCATTCGGTGTTTGCACAGTGGCCATGACGAGTACCTGAAATTATTCTGCCAGCGAGGCTTGGGAAGGAACGGCCAGCGCCGTGTGGGCGGGCTCAAAGCCGCCGCCCAGGGCCTGCATCAATTGAATTGAGAGGTCGATCTGTTGTGCATTCACGTCTGCCAACTGACGCTGGGCCTCAAGCAATTGCTGCTCAATACTCAGCACCTCCAGATAGTTGCCGACACCCGAGCCGTAACGCTGCAACACCGTGTCGTACGAGTCCTGTGCAATCTCGGTTGCCCGCTGCTGTGCGGTGATTTGTTGACCTGTAGCGCGCAACTGCCCAAGGGTGTCGCTGACATCGCCGAGCGCCCCCACCAACATTTTGTTGTACTGCGCGACCGCCAGATCGTAGTTCGCATCTTCGGCATCCAGCCCGGCTCGCAAACGCCCGCCGTCAAAAATGGGCAGCGATACCGCCGGTGCAATGTTGAAGAAACGACTGGCTGGACCGAACAGTGCATCCCCCAGTAATGACTGGGTGCCGGCAGCGGCCGTCAAGTTGAGGTTGGGATAAAAGCGGGTCTTGGCCGCCGCGATATGTTTATTGGCTGCTTCGACCCGCCAGCGGGCCGCCACCAAGTCCGGACGACGACCGAGCAAGTCCGCAGGCAAAATGCTTGGCAGCGCCACCGCGTTGGGGGTTAACACCGCGGGCCGCGCAATCTCAGCGCCACGGTCAGGCCCTTTGCCCAACAGCACGGCCAGCGCAATACGCGCAGAGCTGAGCTGCTTTTGGGCGTTGATCAGCTGCTCTTCAGCGCTGGCCTCCAGGCTTTCGGTTTGCTGATACTGGTAGTGGCTGTCAATACCCGAATCCAGACGACGCTGGCTCAGCTCAAGCATTTTACGGGTGCGTTCAAGATCATCTTTGGACAGATCACGCACACTGAACGCATGCCCTAAATGGCTGTAGGCGCGGGCCACATCACTGGCCAGGGTCAGGCGTGCGGCCTGAGCATCCACTTCAGCTGCGCGCGCCTCGCCCACTGCCGCTTCCCACGCATCACGCTGGCCGCCCCACAGATCGAAGGTGTAATTGAAGGTCAGATTGATGTCGCGCTCTGTGCTGTAACGTCCGCCTTGCCCGCCGGGGTCTTGCGAGCGCGAGAGTCGCGAGCGCGTGACATCAGCACCGGCATCCAGCGTTGGCATGCGCTGCGCATTAGCGGCACTGGCAGCCGCGGCCGCCTGGTGAGTGCGCGCACTGGCCACCTGCATGTCCGGGCTATCGCGCAGGGCTTCTTGAATCAGGCCGTCTAATTGCGCATCGCCTAATCGCTTCCACCAGTCCTTTTCAGGCCAGGCGGCCGGGGTGATGCGGGCGCCACTGAGCGTTTGCCCCGCCTTCAGATGATGGGCTTGAAGGCTAACGCCGTCGGTCGCAAGCCCCTGATAATTGGCGCAACCGGCCAGTACCATCGACGCAAATACCAGACCTAAGCCTGTACGCAAGGTTGTGTCGCTCATTTTCCACCTAAGCGCTGGACCGTGATCGCGTCACCGGCAGCCAGCAGTATTTTTTTCAGGATCTGTTCAAGTTGTTCCAGTTCTTGCGCAGTAATGGCGCCCGCCAACTGATTCATGGCGTTGGCCCCAATTTCTGGCAACTGGTCGGCCAGGGCCTGGCCGTCAACGGTCAGCACGAGCCGTACTTGACGCCTGTCGGCCTCGGAGCGTTGGCGCATCAGCAGGTTTTTTTGCTCGAGACGATCCAGCATGCGGGTCATCGATCCACTGTCCACAGACAGGTGGCGACACAGCTCCGCCGGGGTGTCAACGTCAAACTGCGCCATGATGATCAGCACTTTGAACTGCGCCGCGGTGATGCCGTAAGGCTCCATGTGGCGATCAATGATGCGGTCTTTAAGCAACGCGGCTCGCCCCAGGAGCAAACCCAGGGTGCAATGTTGAAAGTTATCGGGATTGAAGTGCTTCATCAGGCCACCAGGAAGCTGCCTAGGCAGTAATGTTTCGAAATATTACTGTCTAGGCAGCTAATGTCAAGAATATAAATAGCTGGCTACCTATTTATAGTTGCAGGCACGCCGACGCCGAGGCCAGATGGCCTCGTCATTCAGGAACACAATGGGTCTTGACCTAAAACGTGAAGCTCATGGCGCAAGCGGTTTTTATGCCTGCGCAGGAACGCCGCTGTGGAAACGAAACTCGACATCCGGGGTTTCGATCAGCGCTTGCTCTGCCGCTCTGACCCGCTCGATCACCAAGGCGATGTCTTTGGCATCGCCGTATTGATAAGCCAACTTCAAGTAACCCTGAAAATGCCGGGCCTCACTTTTGAGCAAACCGAAGTAAAACTTGCCCAGCTCTTCATCTAAATGCGGCACGAGTGCTTCAAAACGCTCGCAACTGCGGGCCTCGATAAATGCCCCTACCACCAGCGTATCCACCAGCTTCACAGGTTCGTGATTGCGCACCACTTTACGCAAACCCGAGGCGTAACGCCCTGCCGACAGTTGGCGCAGTTCGATCTTGCGCTTTTTCATCAACCGCATGACCTGCTCGTGATGCACCAGCTCTTCACGTGCCAGGCGCGACATCATATTGATCAGATCAACATGCGAGTGGTACTTGGCAATCAGGCTCAACGCGGTACTGGCCGCTTTGAATTCGCAATTTTTGTGGTCGATCAGCAAGGTTTCCTGATCCGCCAATGCCGCCTTGATCCAACCATCCGGGGTGCGACAGCCGAGAAACTCATGAATTTCAGGAAGAATCACGCGCACGCTCCCGGAATAGGAGAGTTGCGCAACGGACCGGCAGTTTTCACAAGAATGGCTGACATGAGGCTCACAAGGGCTGGAGTTTCAAAAGCCGCCAATTATACGGGCCACACGCCGCAGCACCAGCCTGACAGGTTGATATGCATCAACACGCACTCAACCTGCGAGCAACTATAGTGGTTGCACTAATCTTTCATGGAGCCGGGCCATGCAAACAATCAACAAGCTGCTGGTGGTTATCGAACCTGAGTTAAAGGACAGCCTCGCACTGAAGCGCGCCAAACAGATCGCCGAAAAAACCGGGGCAACCCTGCACCTGTTGATTTGCGATAAAGAGAAAAAACACAGCTCATTGCTCAGCATGCTTGAAGTCACGCTGAAAGCTGAAGGCTTTACCGTCACCGGCGAGTGCGCCTGGCATGAGAGCAAACACCAGACCATCATCCGTACACAGCAAGACAATAATTGCGATCTGGTGATCAAGCAGCATCTTCCCGACAACCCCTTGAAAAAGCTGTTGCTCACGCCAGAAGACTGGAAGCTGCTGCGTTATTGCCCATCTCCCGTGTTACTGGCCAAAAAGGCGCAGGCCTGGGAAGGCGGGGTCGTATTGGCGGCCGTGGACGTAGGCAACGACGATGCAGATCACATGGAACTGCACAAAAGCATTGTTGACCACGGCTTCAATATCGCCAATCTCGTGAAAGGCAGCCTTCACGTAGTCAGTGCTTTTCCGGCGCCGATGCTGGCAGCGGTCGAAGCCGCGTACCCGATTGAAACCGAATATGAAGCGATTTATCGCAAGGCCTGCGAAGGCTTCCAGGCGCAATACGACATTGAAAGCAGCCGTCTGCACGTCGAAGAAGGCCCAGCCGATGTGATTATCCCGCGGATCGCCAAACAACTGGAGGCTGCCGTGACCGTGATGGGCACTGTGGCACGGACCGGTTTTTCAGGCGCCTTGATCGGTAACACCGCAGAAGTGGTCATCGACACACTGGAAAGCGACATTCTGGTGCTCAAGCCTCAAGAAATGACCCGTCATCTGGAGAAACTCGCGTCCAAAGGCTGATTGTCGGTTAGCGGCCCAGCGCATCCTTCAGAAAACTGGGGGCGATGTAACGCTGATAATGAGCTTCGGACAGCAGAAAGAATTCCCGATCAATGGCATCACGCAGCTCGGGCAAGCTCCAGTCGCGAAACTCCGGCAACAGCACCATGCCATAGGCTTGCAGCTGATTGATGACCCGCGCCCCGCGGGCAATCAGCTGATAAGCCCAACAATATTCAGACTGATGCGGCGCAAAGCGGATTTGGCGCGCCAGCATCTGAGCCCGCAGCGCGTGCGCGTCAAACACCTCGACCTTGCCCGCCATCACCTGCACCAACAATTGCTCAAGCCTTAGCCAGACAGCCTGTTTTTCAGCGTCGTTGTAACCGTTCCAGTGAATCACTTCATGATGGAAACGCTTGCAACCACGGCACACCAGGTCGCCGTAAACCGTTGAGCACAGGCCGATACAAGGGGTCTTGATGGTTTGATTGGGCATAGCGAAATAGAGCACTGCAGAGCGAAACAGGCGCCCATGTTAGCCCTTTGTCTAACGCAGATCACCCCTCAACCTTCAGGGGCTAACTTACCTTTGGCGCGTTTTTGCCGTAGAATCGGCCTGCCTTTTAAGGCGCCAATGTCCGTTAGAAGCTGTTTTCAAAGCGTCACGAGCACAGTTGATCCTGAAGAACGGTGTGGGTGATGGGTACTTGCCATGCAACTCCCCGCACCCACCAGCACCACCCCCACCGTTCCTAGGGCGTAAAACTTTGAAAACAGCTTCTGTTGGGAATCTCTGCAACTCTGGCTAAGCGGCCCAAAAAGCCCCGCAGCGCATGAGTGCCTGGCATTCCTGGATGAGCGTCCCGGACACCCATTTGGGACCAATGATGAGGGTAATAACTGTGCTTGAAGCCTACCGCAAACATATCGAAGAGCGCGCAGCACTGGGTATCGTTCCCCAGCCGCTTAACGCCGAACAAACCGCAGGCCTGGTTGAGCTGCTGAAAAACCCGCCAGCTGGCGAAGAAGAATTCCTCGTAGACCTGATCACCAACCGCATTCCACCGGGTGTGGACGAAGCCGCCTACGTAAAAGCCGGCTTCTTGGCCGCGATCGCCAAGGGCGAAGCGTCCTCCCCACTAATCAGCAAAAAACGCGCTGTTGAACTGCTTGGCACCATGCAAGGCGGCTACAACATCGTGACGCTGGTTGACCTGCTGGACGACGCTGAGCTGGCACCGGTTGCCGCTGCGCAACTCAAGCACACCCTGCTGATGTTTGACGCCTTCCACGACGTCGCTGAAAAAGCCAAAAATGGCAATGCCCACGCTAAAGCAGTGGTGCAATCCTGGGCTGACGGCGAGTGGTTCAAGAACCGTCCAACCCTGGCTGACAAAATCAGCCTGCGCGTGTTCAAGGTCACTGGCGAGACGAACACCGACGACCTGTCGCCTGCTCCGGACGCCTGGTCGCGCCCTGACATCCCGCTGCACGCCCTGGCCATGTTGAAAATGGCTCGTGAAGGTATCGTGCCGGACGTTCAAGGCTCCATCGGCCCGATGAAGCAAATCGAAGAAATGCGCAACGACGGCTTCCCGATTGCCTACGTCGGTGACGTAGTCGGTACCGGTTCGTCGCGTAAATCGGCTACCAACTCGGTGTTGTGGTTCTTCGGTGACGACGTTCCTTATGTACCGAACAAGCGTGCTGGCGGTTTCTGCTTCGGCAGCAAAATCGCTCCAATCTTCTACAACACCATGGAAGATGCGGGCGCACTGCCCATCGAATTCGATGTATCGAACATCAACATGGGCGACGTGATCGACCTGTACCCGCACGCTGGCAAAGTCTGCAAGCACGGTACCGATGAAGTCATCACCACCTTCGAAATGAAGACCCCGGTGCTGTTGGACGAAGTACGCGCTGGCGGCCGGATCCCGCTGATTATCGGCCGCGGCCTGACCGAAAAGGCACGCGCCGAATTGGGTCTGGGTCCTACCGACCTGTTCAAAAAGCCGGAAGCACCTATTGAAAGCACCAAGGGCTTCACCCTGGCGCAAAAAATGGTTGGCAAGGCCTGCGGCGTGACCGGCGTTCGCCCGGGCACTTACTGCGAACCGAAAATGACCACCGTGGGCTCTCAGGACACCACCGGTCCCATGACCCGTGACGAACTGAAAGACCTGGCGTGCCTGGGCTTCTCCGCAGATCTGGTGATGCAGTCGTTCTGCCACACTGCGGCGTATCCAAAGCCGATCGACGTGACCACCCACCACACCCTGCCTGACTTCATCATGACCCGCGGCGGCGTTTCTCTGCGTCCGGGCGACGGCATCATCCACAGCTGGTTGAACCGTATGCTGCTGCCGGACACCGTCGGCACCGGTGGCGACTCCCACACACGCTTCCCGATGGGCATTTCGTTCCCGGCAGGTTCGGGTCTGGTTGCATTCGCCGCTGCCACTGGCGTTATGCCACTGGACATGCCGGAATCGATCCTGGTGCGTTTCAAAGGCGAAATGCAGCCTGGCATCACCCTGCGTGACTTGGTTCACGCCATTCCTTACGTGGCCATCCAGAAAGGCCTGCTGACCGTCGAGAAGAAAGGCAAGATCAACGAATTCTCGGGTCGCATCCTGGAAATCGAAGGTCTGGACAACCTGAGCATCGAGCAAGCGTTCGAACTGTCCGACGCCTCGGCAGAACGTTCGGCGGCTGGCTGCACCATCAAGCTGTCCAAAGAGTCGATCACTGAATACCTGAACTCCAACATCACCCTGCTGCGCTGGATGATCGGTGAAGGTTACGGCGACGCACGTACCCTTGAACGTCGCGCTCAAGCGATGGAAGCCTGGGTAGCCGACCCGCAACTGATGGAAGCCGATGCGGACGCCGAATACGCTGAAATCATCGAAATCGATCTGGCCGACATCAATGAGCCTGTGCTCTGCGCGCCAAACGACCCGGATGACGCCCGTCTGCTGTCCAGCGTTGCTGGCGAGAAGATCGACGAAGTGTTCATCGGTTCGTGCATGACCAACATCGGCCACTTCCGCGCGGCGGGCAAGTTGCTGGACAAGGTCAAAGGTCAGCTGCCAACCCGTCTGTGGCTGTCGCCGCCGACCAAAATGGACGCTCATCAACTGACCGAAGAAGGCTACTACGGCATCTACGGCAAAGCTGGCGCACGCATGGAAATGCCGGGCTGCTCGCTGTGCATGGGTAACCAGGCACGTGTAGAGCCGAACTCGACCGTTGTATCGACCTCGACCCGTAACTTCCCCAACCGTCTGGGTGACGGTGCGAACGTTTACCTGGCTTCGGCCGAGTTGGCGTCGGTGGCTTCGATCCTGGGTCGTCTGCCTACCGTTGAGGAATACATGGCCTACGCGGCAGAGATCAACACCATGGCGGCGGACGTGTATCGCTACCTGAGCTTTGATCAGATCGCCGAATTCCGTGAAGCGGCAGCCAATGCCAACATCCCGGTTATTCAAGCGTAAGCTGATGCTGTAACGAAAAAGCCCCGACTCGTGAGAGCCGGGGCTTTTTCTTGCCTGCTAGAAAGCGGCGAACTACAACAGCGGCGCCACCACTTGCTGCTTGCGCGGCCAGGCGTCCAGCACCGCCTTGAACAACGTTGCCAGAGGGATGGCAAAAAATACGCCCCAGAAGCCCCACAGGCCGCCAAACAAAAGCACCGCGCAAATGATGGCCACCGGGTGCAGGCTCACCGCCTCGGAGAACAACAGCGGCACCAACACATTACCGTCCAGCGTCTGGATGATCCCGTATACGGCCATCAAGTAGATGAACTGGTCACTCCAGCCCCACTGAAACAGGGCAATCAGGCACACCGGCACAGTCACTACCACGGCTCCCACATAGGGGACCACCACCGAAACGCCCACCAGCAGCGCCAGCAACGCCGCGTAATTGAGGTCCATGACCACAAACGCAATGTAGGTCACGCCACCGCAGATAAAGATCTCGATCACCTTGCCGCGAATGTAATTGGCAATCTGGCGGTTCATATCGTGCGCCACACGGGTGATCAACGCCCGTTCACGCGGTAAATAGCCGCGCACCCAGCGACCGATCATGTCCCGGTCCTTGAGAAAGAAGAACACCAGAATCGGCACCAACACCAGGTAGATCATCATATTGACCAGCAATGGCAGACTGGACAGCGAAAAGGTCAATGCCAATTGCCCGAACTTGCCGATTTCGCCGCGAGCCACTTCAATGGCTTGCAGCACCTGCTCATCCGACACCAAATGCGGATACCGCTCCGGCAACAGCAGCAACAATGACTGCCACTTCGCGAGCATGCCCGGCAACTCATTGAACAGAGTGATCAGTTGATGCCACAGCAGAGGCACCACCACCACGATAAACACCAGCAGCAGCCCCATGAATAATGCGAACACCAAGCCGACCGCCGCAGCACCCGGTACGTGCATACGCTCCAGAGCCACCACCAGGCCCTGCATCAGATACGCCAACACCATGCCCGCCAGCACGGGGGCCAGCATGCCGCCCAAGGTCAGTACGGCCGTAAAGGCCAGTACCAACAACACTGCCAGCACCACGGCTTCCTCATCGGAGAAATAGCGCTGAACCCAATCACGCAACACTTTGAACATCAATATTCCTTGAAAGAAGGCAACACCAAGGCTCAGGCCTTGCGCAACCAGTAACGATAGACGCCTGCCGTATCCTCTTCGCGCAACATGGCATGCCCCGCCAAGCGCGCGAACGTACGGAAATCACGTTGCGATCCCGCATCGGTGGCAATGACTTTGAGCACCGCGCCACTGGCCAGACGGTTGAGTTCCAACTTGGCCTTGAGCAGCGGTAACGGGCAATTCATACCGCTGGTGTCGAGTTCCACATCATGCTGCGGCACTTCAGTCATTTATTGCTCCTCAGGCGACCATTGCGGGTATTTTTAGCCGGCTAGAATACCCCAAGCCGAGCCACCTCTGGTCGCCAGCCAAGTGTGCAGCTACAGTAAGCGCTTTACTGACTAGAGCTTAGTGCATGACTTTTCTGCGCCCGACCCTGTTGACGCTCGCTTGCCTGCTCGCATCACCGAGTTTCGCCGACGATTTGCCGTCGCTGGGTGATGCCAGCTCGTCCATCGTATCGCCGCAGCAGGAGTATCAACTGGGTCGCGCCTGGTTGAGCATGCTTCGTGGTCAGGTCTCGCAGCTTAACGATCCACAACTCAAAGACTACGTTGAAACCAGTGTTTACAAGTTGGTGGAGACAAGCCAGGTCCAGGATCGGCGCCTGGAATTCATTCTGATCAACAGCCCGCAGCTCAACGCCTTTGCCGCGCCTGGTGGGATTATCGGGGTCAACGGCGGACTGTTTCTCAACGCGCAGACCGAAGGCGAATACGCCTCGGTACTGGCCCACGAATTGGCCCACTTGTCGCAACGTCACTTCGCACGCGGTGTAGAAGCCCAGCAACGCATGCAAATGCCGATGATGGCCGCCTTACTCGCCGGGATTATCGTTGCCGCTGCGGGCGCAGGTGACGCAGGGATCGCCGCCATTGCCGGCACCCAGGCAGCAGCCATGCAAGAGCAGAGACGCTTTTCGCGGCAGAACGAACAAGAAGCGGACCGTATCGGCATTCTTAATCTGGAGAAAGCAGGCTACGACCCACGCTCCATGCCGACCATGTTTGAACGCCTGATGCGCCAATACCGTTTTGACGGACGTCCACCTGAGTTTTTGCTGACTCACCCAGTGACAGAATCGCGCATCGCCGACACCCGCAACCGCGCCGAGCAAGCCAAACTCGGCGGCACCGAAGACAGTCTGCGCTATCAACTGATCCGCGCCCGCGTCCAGCTCAACTATGAAGAAACCCCCGGCCTGGCCGCCAAGCGTTTTCGCGTCTTGCTCGATGAAAACCCGAAAAACGATGTCGCCCGCTATGGGTTGGCGATCGCCCAAATCAAAGGCAGCCAATTTAACGAAGCACGTGAAAATCTAAAAATACTGCTGGAAAAGTCGCCCAACGACATCACGTATAACCTGGCGCAAATTGAACTCGACACGGCCAGCAACCGGTTGGCCGAAGCCCAACAGCGTGTCGACCGGATGCGCACGCTGTATCCGGGTAACTATCCGCTCAATCAGGCGCGCGTCGACCTGCTACTCAAGCAAAACCGCCCGGGCGAGGCTGACAAAGCACTCGAAGCACTGCTCAAAAGTCGCCCCGACGACCCGGACGTGTGGTACTCGGTAGCAGAAACCCGAGGGCTGTCGGGCAACATCATCGGCTTGCACCAGGCGCGCGCTGAATACTTCGCATTGGTGGGGGATTATCGGCAAGCACTGCAACAGCTGGAGTTCGCCAAAAAACTCACCAACAACTTCCAGCTGTCATCGCGCATTGATGCCCGTCAACGCGATTTGCTCGACCAAGAAAGAGCCATCAAGGAAATGATGAACTGACAACGCCTGCCCTTCCCCACTGGGGGTGAGGGCAAGCTGTCATCGGGCCTGTCAGGCATTACCCGCCAGCTTCAAACGCGCCGCCTGTGTGAAGTCCAGCATACGTTTGAGCGGGCGGACGGCGTGGGGCACCAGCGCCGGATCAACAAAGATCTCGTTGGTGCCCTTTTGCAGGCACTCCAACGTACGCTCTAGCGTATTCATGGCCATCCACGGGCAATGCGCGCAACTGCGACACGCAGCGCCGTTGCCGGCCGTAGGGGCTTCGATGAAGACCTTGTCGGGGCACAACTGCTGCATTTTGTAAAAAATGCCGCGATCGGTGGCCACGATAAACGTCTTGTTGGGCAGGTTCTGCGCCGCTGCGATCAATTGGCTGGTCGAGCCAACAGCGTCTGCCAGGTCGATTACCGACTCAGGCGACTCCGGGTGAACCAGAATGGCCGCATCCGGGTACAGCGCTTTCATGTCTTCAAGCTGCTTGGACTTGAACTCTTCATGGACAATGCACGCACCGTCCCACAGCAACATATCGGCACCCGTCTGACGCTGGATGTAGCGCCCCAAGTGTTTGTCCGGCCCCCAGATAATTGTCTCGCCGTTATCCATCAGGCTTTCGACAATTTCCAGCGCACAGCTTGAGGTGACGACCCAATCCGCGCGCGCCTTAACAGCGGCCGACGTGTTGGCATACACCACCACCGTGCGCTCAGGGTGCTTGTCGCAAAACGCTGAAAAAGCCTCCACCGGGCAGCCTAAGTCCAGCGAGCAGGTCGCCTCGAGCGTGGGCATTAGCACGCGCTTTTCAGGGGTGAGAATTTTTGCGGTCTCACCCATAAAGCGCACACCGGCGACCAGCACGGTTTTAGCTGGATGTGCAGCGCCGAATCGAGCCATTTCAAGGGAGTCGGAAACACAGCCACCCGTCTCTTCTGCCAGCGCCTGAATCACAGGGTCGCAATAGAAATGGGCAACCAGCACCGCATCTTGAGCCTTGAGTTCGGCAGCAATTGCTGCACGCAACGTCGCTTCTTCTGCCTGGGTCAAGGCTTTGGGTTGCTTGGCGTCAAGGTGAGCTTGAATCAGAAAACGTTCAGAGATGTGCGTCATGTTCGCAAGACCTGCAAGCGCTTATGCGCGAAAGTCGAGTGTACCACCGGCTCCGGACCGTCAAGTCCCGCCGGGAGAATGTGTGTTATCAGGCACGGGCAAGCTATTCAGCGCGCCAAGGCTACAGAATATGCTTGAGATTCAAAAGTTTAATGTTTCAGGCAAGACGCCAGATAGCGATTTCATGGATTACCAACCCCGCAGCCTGTCAGTGACGGGCTGCGGGCATCCCCTCTTTTATTTCAGCGCTTCAAGCACCAGATCAGCAACCGGCCCACCTGACGCCGGGTTTTGACCCGTAATCAACCGCCCGTCAGCGATTGCATAAGCCGCCCACGGTTCGCTGGCTTTCTCGTACAGTGCACCGCGCTTCACCAACTCAGTCTCGGTCAGGTACGGCACGAACTCGGCCAACCCCGCCAACTGCTCTTCCTCATTGGAAAAACCAGTCACCTTTTTACCCTTGATTAGCAGCTCGCCGTCGGACAGCAGGATGTGAAGCAGCCCTACCGCCCCATGACACACCGAAGACACGACACCACCCGCCTCATAAATCTCACGACTGATGGTTTGCAGGGCTACGTTGTCCGGGAAATCCCAAATCACCCCGTGACCACCCGCGTAATAAATAGCCGCGTAGTCCTCAGGCTTGATGTCTTCGGGCTTGAGCGTCGCCCCCAACCGATTCATGAACGCTTTGTCGTGATACCACTGCCAGTCGATATCGGCTGCCATGTCCTTGGCCAAACTGTGCGGGTCAATAGGGGTGTAACCGCCCTGAGGGCTGACGTAATCCACCGTGTAGCCCGCAGCCTCAACCTTGTGTACGAAATGCACTGCCTCGCCCAACCACAATCCCGTTGCGCGCGGCAGATTCGGGTATTTCTCGACACTGGTCAGTACCACCAAAATCTTCTTGCTCATCGTAAACCTCCTGTTGATGTCGGACGTGTTCCAAGCCCTAGCCGAACGCTATTGCTTTGGCTACACACAGTCACAAATGGTTCAGCCCGGGATTGGGCTGTGAGCATAGACCACGCCACCCCAGGGTCGTGTCCGGCTTAAGCCCCTGTAGTTTCTCCACTCTGAACCCGGCAGATGGGCCGTGCAGTAGATGTACACGGACCTGTTATCCAGAGCGATTAAGTACCCGCTGAGCGTTTACGAAATCAGCGCGCCTGATACGGGTCACATCCGCTTCCCATAACGGATTTAACGGCACGTGGTATCCGCTGTTTTTCGCTTGCTGAATAAGCTCGGCCATCTGCTGACGGTCCTCAATCACACACATTTCGTCAAACCCCCCAAGCTTGACGGGCAAGAAGAACGTGGCCGGATAGTTGGCAGCGGCCTCACTCGCCGGACTACCAGAGTCTGCGTTGTGATGAACCACCCGCTCCCCCGTACCCACCAAAGCCGCGTTGATCACAGGAATCATCTTAGCGATACGGTGCGTGGCATTACCGATCTCAGAACATTCCTTGCGATAAAAATTGCTGGCACTTGCATAAGCCTGACGCAGTTCTGGCGCCAGATTTTTAGGGCGTGAATCGGTTGTGCGATCGATGTATCCATCAATGCGAGCCCTGAACAGACCGTGCGCTATATCCTGGACCGGCAGGTTATCTTGCGTCCCAAGATCGCTGATATGAGGCCCGACCAGATGCAAGTCATAGTCAGCCGTCAGCGCCTTGCCCCCGGCTGTTTTTGCCAGTACTTCCAGCGGCTTTCCTTGCTGGCTGATCTGGTATAAACCCTGCGCAGCGTCCACTGCCGGTGCGGCTTCGAACAGGTAACGCTCACCACTGGGCGCTTTTGCGCTAAACCTGATGCAACCCTCGGCATTCGCAACCCGCATGTCGGTAATCAGATCACCGGCCAACAACGTGTGCAGGCGCTCTCTGGAAACCACCAGTGGAATGGCAACGGCGTGACCGTTTTCTATGCATTCGCGCGTCTGCCCGTTGAATTTTCCAATACGCGCAGGGTCCGACACCCGACACCCTTCCAGCTTGCTGAACGCTTGGTCGACACAGATCATCCCGGCCTGAGGCCCCCAATTGGCGCTCTTGCCTTTGATGTGGAAATCTTTGGTGGGGTGCCCCTCCTCGATCAGCCCTGTCGCCACGGCTTCAACCGGGCGAATGCCAATAATGCAGTTGTGCTCTTTCGCAACGCTCTGCAAGGGCATCAAGTGACTGGCCACAATGCCAGTACGATGCTGAACTTTTTCCAGGAGCAGCAACATCCGCGCGGCATCAGATTCAGGTCTGGCGGTGCAGACTTTTTGCTCTTTTAACCTGCTCAGCGATTGAAGGCTAGAGCCACAGGGCCGAATAGCACTTAGCGAGGAAATACTCATTCCTGACTCCGGATAATGAACGTTTACACACGTTAGTACCCTCCATGCGCACAACAGCTCACGCCGATCTCCCTCCAATTGAATCAGCCCGTATCAAACGTGACGCACGTGACCCCCCTCCATGCCGCGATCACGCCAAATCGCGGGCACAAAAAAGCCGGTTAATCCTGAGGATTAGACCGGCTGTTTTGGTGTTGCATATGGTGGGTCGTGTGGGATTCGAACCTACGACCAATTGGTTAAAAGCCAACTGCTCTACCAACTGAGCTAACGACCCGCTTCGTTGTGGGACGTATAATACTGATTTTTAACGAGAATTCAACACCCGATTAAAAATAAATACCAAATAAATCAAAAATAGCGGGTTGGGTCTTTAATTCCGGCTGCTGCAAAGCCTTCTGCACGCAAGCGGCAGCTGTCACATTTACCGCATGCACGCCCCTGACCATCCGCCTGGTAGCAAGAAACTGTTAGCGAGTAATCGACGCCCAGCTTTACTCCGGCCTGGACGATTTGTGCCTTACTCATATTTTGCAGAGGCGCTTGAATCTTGAAGCCCTGCCCCTCCACACCGGCTTTAGTCGCCAGGTTGGCCATCACTTCGAATGCTGCAACAAACTCAGGTCGGCAATCCGGGTAGCCCGAATAATCCACCGCATTGACGCCGATGAAGATGTCGCGCGCGCTCAGCACTTCTGCCCAGCCCAACGCCAATGAAAGGAATACCGTGTTTCGCGCCGGCACATAAGTCACCGGAATGCCTTCGCTTGGCGCCTCAGGCACATCGATAGAGCTGTCCGTCAATGCTGAACCGCCAATGCCGTCCAGGCTCAGGCCGATGACCTTGTGCTCAATGGCTCCCAAGTCGCGCGCAACCCGAGCAGCAGCGTCCAGTTCAGCACGATGGCGCTGCCCGTAATCAAAGCTCATGGTGTAGCAGCTATACCCTTCGGCACGCGCCATCGCTACGACGGTCGCAGAATCAAGACCGCCCGACAGCAGGATTACCGCTCTTTTTTCAGTGGCTAACGATTGTTCAGTCATTTCAGCGCCCCGGCTCATCATTCCATAGATATTTGTGCAACTGCATCTGCAAGCGCACAGGCAAGTTATCCGCCACGATCCAGTCAGCCAGATCGCGCGCAGGCAAATCGTGGTGGCTCGGAGAGAACAACACCTCACCGGCACGCCGCTCCAAACCGTACTCAATCAACTTGGAGACCGCCCAGTCGTAGTCGTCGCGCGAACAGATCACAAATTTGACCTGATCATGACGCGTCAACAGGGCGATATTGTCGTAGAGATTGCGATGGGACTCTTTAGAGTCCGGGGTTTTCAAGTCGAGGACGCGGCTGACACGCGGATCGACAGCTGATATGTCCAGCGCACCACTGGTCTCAATAGAGACCTCGTAGCCAGCATCACAAAGCTGCTTGAGAAGTGGAATCGCGTTGGGTTGAGCCAACGGCTCACCACCGGTCACGCAAACGTAACGCGCACGAAAACCAGCGACTTGCTCAAGGATGCTGTCGAGGGAGCGCACAGTGCCACCACTGAAGGCATAAGCGCTGTCGCAGTAGCCGCATCGCAAAGGGCAGCCCGTGAGACGTACAAAAACGGTGGGCAAGCCAGCCGTTCGCGTTTCACCCTGTAACGAGTAAAAAACTTCGGTAATTCTTAATGTGTCTTGCATATCCGCCACGGGCGTAACAGCTAAACAGGCTGTCCGCCTCCGTCAGGCACTCCAAAGAATCTGCCTGCGCAGGACTCAGAAGAGCGTATTTCATAAAAGGGCGTGGATTCTAACGAAAAAACCCGCGACAGGCGCGGGTTTCTCGATGAAAGCTTTGTGGACTCACATACGCTGCAAATCGCGTTGAGCCAACTGCGCAGCGGATGTGCCCGGATACTGGGCCACCACTTGCTGCAAAATGCCTTTGACTTTGTCGGTATGCCCCAAGCGGCGCTCTACATCAGCCAGCTTGTACAACGAGTCCGGCACTTTGCCATGCTTTGGATACAGCTGACTGACTTTGGCAAACGCCTGACCGGCAGCTTGCAAATCGCCCTTGGCCAAGTTCACTTCACCCAACCAGTACTGAGCATTGCCCGCGTATTGGCTGTTTGGGTATTTGCGCAGAAAAGCTGTAAATGCCTGACTGGCTTTATCGAAGTCCTTAGCCTTGATCAAATCAAAAGCCGCATCGTAATAGAGCTTTTCTTTCGCCGGATCAGCAGGCTCAGTACTTGCAGCCACCTGAGGTGCAGGCGCTGCGGTATTGCCGGCGGCATTGGTTGCGCCACCAGCAGAAGAATTATCAGGCGTGGCAGCAGGAGCAATGCCAGCACCAATACGCCGATCAAGTTCCTGGTATCGCTCCAGGCTTTCTTGCTTCATGCGCGATACATCATTTTGCAGAACCTCAATCACACCTTGCTGGCGTGCTATCTGTTCCTGCATTTGTTGCAACTGGTTGAACAGCTCGCCCTGTGCCGAGACAGGGGCCGAAACCCCTCCCCCGGCATAGGCGCCGCTCGCACCGTAACCCGTTGACGGATAACTCCCCCCGCTATTGTTATAGCCAGAATTGTCATCGACCACAGGAACCGCAGCCCAGGCCGCAAGCGGCATGAGGCTGAGAGTCAGAATAGTTACAGCGCGGCGGCACGTTCGCATGACGAATTACTTACGCAGTTCGACGCGACGGTTTTGAGCCCACGACTGTTCGTCGTTGCCAGTAGCGATTGGACGCTCTTTACCGTAGGACACCAGCTCCAGCTGTGCTGGGGAAACACCTTGCAGTACCAGGTAGCGTTGAACGGCTTTCGCACGACGCTCGCCCAGAGCCATGTTGTACTCACGAGTACCACGGGCGTCAGTGTTACCTTCCAGAACAACGCGAGCGCCGTTAGCTTTCAGGTCTTTTGCGTGAACGTCCAGAGCGCGCATTGCTTCTGGTTTCAGGTCCGAACTGTCGTATTCGAAGTAGAAAACAGTGATCGCGCGCAGAGCAGCTTCTTCACTCAGGGAGCCATCAACAGCGCCTGTGTTTGCGCCGTAACCAGCGTTTGGATCAACAGCAGCGCCTTCACCGGCATTGTCGCCGCCTTTGGACGAACAACCTACAGCTACAGCCATGGCCAGTGCCAGCGCAGCAAATTTACCAAACTTCAGCATTTCCATCGTAAAACTCCTAATGAACCCCAAGTGTTAAGTGCAACGTAAAGCTATCACCACGTCAGTTCAGGTAAGGGGACCAGGAAGGTTCTCTGACTTCGCCTTGAGCGGTAGGAAGAGGGAGCCTTACGCGTCCGTTAATGGACACGAGCATCAAGACTCCCCGGCCCTGCTGGCGGGTGGCGTAGATTACCATGGTGCCGTTGGGTGCAACAGTAGCTGACTCATCAAGGTTGGTATCTGTAAGGATTTTTACACTTCCGCGCTGCAAATCTTGCGCTGCAACTCGGAAATTAGTGAATCCGTCCTGACGATGAATCATTACCAGGGTCTTTTCATCAGCCGAAAGCTTCGGACTGGCGTTGTAGTTCCCGATAAATGTCACACGCTCTGCATTACCGCTACCGACTGTGGTTTTGTAGATTTGCGGTTTACCGCCACGGTCAGAGGTGAAGTAGATGGTAGACCCATCCTTACCCCAGAACGGTTCGGTATCGATAGCAGGGCTGTTAGTCACACGCGTCAGTTGGCGGGAAGCCAGGTCCATCACGTAGATTTCAGCGTTGCCATCCTTGGACAACACAAACGCCAGCTTCGAACCGTCCGGCGACCATGCTGGCGCACCATTCAAGCCTTCAAAGTTGGTAATTTGCTCACGACGACCGGTATCAATGTTCTGCATAAAGATACGCGGGCGTTTCTGTTCGAACGATACATAAGCAATACGCTTGCCGTCCGGCGCAAAACGTGGCGACAGGATAGGTTCACGCGATTGCAACAACGTCACAGCGCGAGCGCCGTCGTAGTCGGAGCGCTGCAAGGTGTAACGGGTATTGGTGGCACTGGCACGCTCAGCGGTCACATAAAGCAGACGCGTCGAGAATGCACCTTTAATACCGGTCAGTTTTTCAAACGACTGATCGGCGATGTAGTGCGCCATGTCACGCAACTGTTCGGCGGTGCCCGAAACGCTGCCCGTCAACACTGGCTGCTCGGTAGCCACGTTGAACAAGGCATATTGCACCTGCAGGCGCCCGCCCGCCGGGACAATGTTACCGACCATCACGTACTGGGCACCCAGCGCTTTCCAGTCACGGAAAATGACTTCGCTGGCCTGGGCGGGCAAGCTGATCATGTTCTGCTTTGGAATCGGCGCGTAATAACCCGAGTTGCGCAGGTCGTTGCCGATAATTTCAGCCATGTCATCCGGCAGAACAGCGCCGCCCTGCCAACCAAACGGAACCACCGCAATCGGGGTTGCCCGGTCGCTACCACTGGTGACCAGAATGTTCTTCTCTTCAGCCATCGCCATCCCTGCAAAGCAGCAGACGACGACTAGCAGTCCTCGAAAAAAGTTAATCACAAGGCTAGATCCTCAGGTGTGAATGTCATCTTGAATGATCGATAAGGATTAAATTCGCTGGGCTTCAAACCCTGCATCTCCGTTAAACGGCCAATGTTCTTGACCGCCGCCACAGCAGAGCTGTCGAAAGGCCCGTCACCACTGGACTTGGCAACCGTCACTGACGTGACCGTGCCATCTGGCAACATGCCGATTTGCAGCACCACTGTCATGTTCTTGCGAGCCGATGGTGGGCGCGCCCAACCCTCTGCTGCCCGGGCACGAATCAGGTCATCAAAACTACCGGCGACCTCATCGCCCTGCTCCTCTGCCAAGGCTTGTTGACGTTGCGGCGTGTCGGAAAGCAAATCTGCCAAGGCTTGCGCCTTTTTCTCTTCGGTCGATTTACGCGCGGCTTCTACTGCCTTTTTCTTGGCAGCATCGGCTGACGCCTTTTTCTTCGCATCTTCGGCGGCTTTCTTTTTCGCCTCGTCTGCTACGGCCTTTTTCTTGGCATCTTCAGCCGCTTTCTTCTTCGCATCTTCGACAATCTTTTTCTTGGCGTCTTCGGCGGCCTTTTTCTTCGCCTCTTCTTCAGCGGCTTTTTTGGCCTCTTCCTCAGATTTCTTCTTGGCTATATCAGCCAGTTTTTTCTCTTCAGCCTTTTTAGCGTCGGTGGCCTTTTTAGCATCGTCAGCTTTTTTGGCTTCATCTGCCTTTTTAGCTTCATCGGCCTTTTTGGCTTCACTCGCCTTGGCTTCGTCCGCCTTCTTGGCCTCAGCTGCTTTTTCGGCAGCCTCTTCTTTCTTTTGTTCCGCCGCTTTTACCGCTTCTTGCTCAACCTTTTTTTGCTCCATCTGCTCAGCCTCGGTCTGACGCGCGGCAGATTTCTTCGCCTCACCCGCAATCTTTTGATTGGTCTGGGTGGTCGCCTGACTCTTGGACTTCAGTTGATACAAGGTCGCTTGAACAATGGGCTTGGATGGTGGCAACTCCGGCGTCATGGCAAAACTGGCGAAGAGCATGCCAAAAATCAGGACGTGCAGTGCCACCGCCCACACTGTAGGCCAAAAAAAGTTCTCAGAGGCGGACGGCTCCCGCTGTTCGCGCATCAGGGAGCCTCGGTTATCAAGCCAACGTTACCGACCCCGGCTTTCTGCAAGCCGCCCATGGCACCCATCACCGCGCCATAGTCCACGGTCTTGTCACCCCGAATGAAGACTTGAGTATGCTTTCCGCCTTCATTGCCGGCACGGATGATTTTAGTCACCGCATCCGTCATCTGCGGCAAGGTCATGGCCTTGTCCATTTGCTTTTCGGTATCAACTTCGCTGCCAAGGTTCCAGAAATAGGTCTTGTCAGCCTTGATCGAAATAGTCAAAACCTGAGTGTTGTTGTCTTGCGGCAAGGCCTCGCTGGAGACCTTGGGCAAATCCACTTTCACACCCTGGTTAAGCATGGGCGCAGTCACCATGAAAATGACCAGCAGTACCAGCATCACGTCGATGTATGGCACAACGTTCATCTCGGCGACCGGCTTGCGCTTTTTGCGAGCTCGAGCGATTAAAGCCATTGGGAATTACCTGCTTATTCTTCGCTGGTGTGCACTTTACGGTGCAGGATCGCCTGGAATTCATCGGCGAAGGTGTAGTAGCGACCGATCAGGGTTTCGCTACGCGCAGCAAAACGGTTGTAGGCAATAACTGCCGGAATGGCCGCGAACAAACCAATGGCCGTTGCAATCAACGCTTCGGCAATGCCGGGCGCTACGGTGGCCAGCGTCGCTTGCTGAGCCGTGGCCAGGCCACGGAAAGAGTTCATGATGCCCCAAACCGTACCAAACAGACCGATGTACGGGCTTACCGAACCGACAGTGGCCAGAAACGGCAAGCTTTGTTCCAGCTTCTCTTCTTCACGGGAGATCGCCACGCGCATAGCACGCGCAACACCTTCCATGACCGCTTCGGGGTCAACGCCCGGCTGTTGGCGCAGGCGAGAAAACTCTTTGAAACCGGCACGAAAGATCTGCTCAACGCCGGAGTCCGGGTCAGGGTTGCTGCCGGCCTGACGGTACAGTTTTGACAAGTCGATACCCGACCAGAAGCGCTCTTCAAAGCTTTCCAGAGCACGCCGACCTGCGCGCAGCATCGTGCTGCGCTGAAAAATCATGACCCAAGAGGTCACCGATGCGGCCAGCAGGGTCAACATTACCAACTGCACAACAATGCTGGCATTGCTGACCAAGCTCCACATGGAGGAATGGTCGACGACGTTAGCTTCCACGCTTTATCTCCTGCTCTAAATGTTTACCCGCGCCGCTCACGTCGGCAAAGGCCGTACGTAAAGC
The DNA here is from genome assembly GCF_016812185.1 of Pseudomonas weihenstephanensis. Taxonomy (NCBI): domain Bacteria; kingdom Pseudomonadati; phylum Pseudomonadota; class Gammaproteobacteria; order Pseudomonadales; family Pseudomonadaceae; genus Pseudomonas; species Pseudomonas weihenstephanensis. Next base: position 135,902 of record NZ_JAAEBV010000005.1, read on the forward strand.
TTCGGGAATGGCCCGGGGTTTAAAACTATCGGCGCGCACGCAGGCGACCAAAAACTGCCCTTCACAAAGCAGCGTTGAGTCCGCAGCCCGCCAGACCTGCTGCTTGAAACGCAGGCTGGCACGGTTGAGTTCCATTACGTGCGCACTTACCAACAATTCGTCGTCCAGTCGCGCCGGTGCGTAGTAACGCGCCTCGCTGGAATGCACGACGAACAACAGGTTCTCGCCCGCCAGCGCAGATTGGGCAAAGCCCAGTTCCCGCAGCCTTTCGGTTCGAGCCCGCTCCATAAACTTAAGGTAATTGACGTAATACACGACGCCACCCGCATCGGTGTCTTCGTAATAAACGCGACAGCGATGTGCGAACGGCTCCAGCCTGTTTTGCGCGCGCATACTCTAGTGCTTACTCCTCAGGTTGCCAATCCGCCAAACCACTGTTTTTCACTCTTCTTAGACTTTAAGACCCAAGATTTTCAGCGCCAGCCTTTGAGACATCAAAAACGACAAAAAAATCGACCCGTGATGGCTAATTAATCGTCCACTGCATTCAAAAATATGTCCTCGGTCGGCATCTCACCCAAGCGCGATGGAATGTTCAGACCGAAGTGCAAATACGCATGCCGGGTCACGACGCGACCGCGCGGCGTACGCATGATGTAGCCCTGCTGAATCAGATACGGTTCAAGCACATCTTCAATGGTATGGCGCTCCTCGCTGATCGCCGCCGCCAAGCTGTCGATGCCCACCGGCCCACCATCGAATTTCTCGATCATGGTCAGCAACAAACGTCGGTCCTGATGATCGAAGCCATGCTCATCCACATCCAGCAGGTTTAACGCCAGGTCAGCCACAGGCTTGGTGATATGCCCTTTGGCCCGCACTTCAGCAAAGTCGCGAACACGACGCAACAAACGGTTGGCGATTCGCGGTGTACCGCGAGCACGCCGGGCAATTTCATATGCACCCTCAGGATCAAGCGGCAAACCGAAAATACCGGCAGAGCGACTGACAATCGTCGCCAAGTCATCCGTACTGTAAAACTCCAGACGCTGCACAATGCCGAAGCGGTCACGCAGAGGATTGGTCAGCATGCCAGCGCGAGTCGTCGCCCCAACCAGCGTAAACGGCGGCAAATCCAGCTTGATCGAACGCGCAGCAGGCCCTTCGCCAATCATGATATCGAGCTGGAAGTCCTCCATTGCCGGGTACAGCACTTCTTCGACGATGGGTGAAAGTCGATGGATTTCATCAATAAACAGTACGTCATGCGGCTCAAGGTTGGTCAGCAAAGCCGCCAAATCGCCCGGACGCTCCAGCACAGGGCCGGAGGTACTTTTGATCGAGACACCCATTTCCTGAGCAATGATGTTAGCCAGCGTGGTTTTACCCAACCCGGGCGGGCCGAAAATCAAGGTGTGATCCAGTGACTCAGAACGCCCGCGCGCGGCCTGAATAAACAGCTCCATTTGCTCACGCACCGTGGGCTGACCAATGTAGTCAGCCAGGCTCAATGGACGAATCGCCCGGTCCTGGACCTCTTCGCGGTCGCGCCCGCTGGAGGCGGTTATCAAACGGTCAGCTTCAATCACTTAAATCATTCCCTTAAGGGCACGGCGAATCATGTCTTCACTGCTCAAGGTCTTGTCCTTGATCGCTGACACGGCCTTGCTCGCTTCCTGAGGCTTGTACCCCAAAGAAATCAAAGCACTGACTGCGTCGCTTTCAGCGCTGGCAACTTGCACGGGTGCATCCGGCTGATTAGGCACCAGAGCAAACATGCTCGGTACTTGCTCCCACGCCTTGAATCGATCTTTGAGTTCGACCAACAAGCGCTCAGCTGTTTTTTTGCCGACGCCCGGCACCTTGGTCAGCGCTGAGGTGTCCTGCGCCTGAACGCAACGCACCAGCTCATCGACTTCCAGGCTGGACATCAAGGCCAAGGCCAGCTTGGGGCCTACGCCATTGAGCCGGATCAGCTCGCGAAAGAAGTCACGCTCTCGCTTACCAATGAAACCATAGAGCAACTGTGCATCTTCGCGAACCACTAAATGCGTGTGCAGGGTCAGCGGTTCACCAATGGATGGCAAGCGGTACAGCGTGGTCATTGGCACTTCCAACTCATAACCCAGGCCGTTGACATCCAGAATCAGATGGGGCGGCTGTTTTTCAGCCAGAGTGCCACGCAAGCGTCCAATCACGTTTTAGATCCTTTTCTCTGGCCAGAACAACGCCTGGCTCACAAGACAGCAGCGAGGGGTAACTGCGGGAGCGATCACCCGCACGCTTAATAAAGTAAAAGCCATCATTTCAAAGGCGCAGACGACCACCACGACTACGTGCCGCACCCAAGCCGTGGGGCAACAGGCTTGAGCGGGTATGGGCATGGCACAACGCAATCGCCAGCGCATCCGAAGCGTCAATCTGCGGCTTGGAGGTGAGCTTGAGCAAATGCATGACCATCATCATGACCTGCTCTTTGTTTGCCCCACCCGTGCCCGCGACCGCCTGTTTGATTTGCGTGGCGGTGTACTCGGCAATTTCCAAGCTTTCTTCACCACCTGCAACGATGGCCGCCCCCCGTGCCTGTCCCAGCTTTAACGCAGAGTCAGCGTTGCGCCCCATGAACACCTTCTCGATGCCCATCGTAACCGGCCCGTACGTCTGAATGACCTCGCGCACACCGCGATACACGATCTGCAACCGCTCATGCATTTCGCCGTTACCCGTACGAATACACCCCGAAGCCACGTACACGCAGCCACGCCCCGTGTCTCGCACCACGCCATAGCCAGTGATTCGCGAGCCAGGATCAATACCAAGAATAAGAGTCATAACGCCTACAGCTTTTGAAGTGATGCCCTCGGGCATTAACCCGGACAGCTTAAAGGCAGAAGCCGGAGGTGCACAGCCTGCGATCATCGCGGCGTTGCACCTCCGGCTTCCAAGGTCGCAGCAGGTATCAGGCTAGCTGTTCCAGCACCGCTTCGGGTATTTCGGCATTGGAATAGACGTTTTGCACGTCATCCAGGTCTTCAAGCATATCGATCAGCTTGAGCACTTTTTCAGCCCCCTCCAGATCAAGCTCGGCACTGGTGGTGGGCAGCATGACAATTTCAGCATCGACCGGTTTGAACCCTGCCGCTTCCAAAGCATTGCGCACCGCATAAAAGCTGGAAAACGAGGTAAAGACATCGATGGAACCGTCTTCATTGGTTACGACATCATCGGCATCTGCCTCCATAGCCGCTTCGATCAACGCATCTTCGTCAATACCGGCAGCGTAGGAAATCTGACCTTTACGCTCGAACAGGTAGGCCACCGAGCCATCGGTCCCCAGATTGCCACCGCACTTGCTGAACGCATGACGCACAGCTGCGGCCGTGCGGTTACGGTTGTCCGTCATGCATTCGACCATGACCGCCACACCGCCCGCGCCGTAGCCTTCGTAAGTCAGCTCGACCATGTCGTCGGTTTCAGCTGCGCCTGTACCGCGCGACACTGCCCGATCAATGATGTCGCGGCTCATGTTGGCGCCCAGCGCCTTGTCCAGCGCCAGGCGCAGACGAGGGTTGGTGCCCGGATCGCCACCACCCTGACGGGCAGCAACCGTCAGCTCACGAATCCACTTGGTGAAGATCTTGCCTTTTTTGGCATCCTGACGCTCTTTGCGGTGCTTGATGTTCGCCCACTTAGAATGACCTGCCATAACCTACTCCGAATCCTTGTGTGAAACCTTGCCCGGCCCTGCCCGTGAACACAGCCCGGCAATAAAAATGCTCGACCCCAACGACAAAGGCGCATCCGGGGATGCGCCTTTGTGGGCCAGTTTTACTCAGCCTTAGGCTGTTCACGCAAACGAATGTGCAGCTCACGCAGCGCCTTGGCATCGACCAGGCCAGGGGCTTGGGTCATGACACACGCAGCACTCTGGGTTTTCGGGAACGCAATCACTTCACGAATCGATTGAGCGCCGGTCATCAGCATCACCAAGCGATCCAGACCGAAAGCCAGGCCACCGTGAGGCGGTGCACCGTACTTCAGAGCATCCAGCAGGAAGCCGAATTTCTCTTCTTGCTCTGCCTCTTCGATACCCAGCAAGCGGAATACGGCCTGCTGCATTTCTTTGCGGTGGATACGGATCGAGCCGCCACCCAACTCAGTGCCGTTCAGCACCATGTCGTAGGCACGCGAAATAGCGGTAGCCGGGTTGGCTTCCAGCTCTTCTGGCGAGCACTTCGGCGCTGTGAACGGGTGGTGCAAGGCGCTGAAGCTGCCGTCTTCGTTCTCTTCGAACATCGGGAAGTCAACGACCCACATCGGTGCCCACTCGCACGTCAGCAAGTTCAGGTCATTACCGACCTTGATGCGCAGCGCGCCCAAGGCTTCGCTAACGATCTTGGCTTTGTCGGCGCCGAAGAAGACGATGTCACCATCGACTGCACCTACGCGATCCAGAATCACATTGAGGTTAGCCTCAGGAATGTTTTTCACGATCGGCGATTGCAGACCCTCAACACCTTTGGCGCGCTCATTGACCTTGATGTAGGCCAAGCCACGGGCACCGTAGATGCCGACAAACTTGGTGTAGTCGTCGATCTTGCTGCGTGGCATGCTCGCGCCGCCAGGAACGCGCAGGGCGGCGACACGGCTTTTCGGGTCATTGGCAGGGCCGCTGAACACTTTGAATTCAACGTCTTTGAGCTGGTCGGCAACGTCGACCAGCTCCAGCGGGTTACGCAAGTCTGGCTTGTCGGAACCGTAGCGGCGCATGGCTTCTTCGAAAGTCATGTGCGGGAACTCGCCGAACTCCAGATCCAGCACTTCCTTGAACAGGTTGCGGATCATGCCTTCGGTCAGGCCCATGATGTCTTTTTCATCAAGGAAGCTGGTTTCGATATCGATCTGAGTGAACTCAGGCTGACGGTCAGCACGCAGGTCTTCATCGCGGAAACATTTGGCGATCTGGTAGTAACGGTCAAAACCGGCAACCATCAGCAGTTGCTTGAACAGCTGTGGCGATTGCGGCAGGGCAAAAAAGCTGCCCGCATGCGTACGGCTTGGTACCAGATAGTCACGAGCACCTTCGGGGGTCGCACGGGTGAGAATCGGCGTTTCAACGTCCAGGAAACCGTTTTCATCAAGATAACGGCGAATGCTGGTGGTCATGCGCGAACGCAGACGCAGCTTTTCGAGCATTTCAGGACGGCGCAGATCGATGAAGCGATAACGCAAACGCGTTTCTTCGCCTACATCCGAGAACTCATTGAGCGGGAACGGCGAAGTTTCAGCTTCGTTCAGTACTTCCAGCTCATAGCCCAGCACTTCAATCATGCCCGACGCCATGTTGGTGTTGCCCGCACCCGCCGGACGCAAGCGCACCTTGCCGGTAATCTTGACAACATATTCGCTGCGCACGCGGTCGGCTGCAGCGAAGGACTCAGCGCGGTCCGGATCGAAAACCACTTGGGCCAGACCGTCACGATCACGGATATCGAGGAAAATCACCCCACCGTGGTCACGGCGACGGTGAACCCATCCGCAAAGGGTAATTTCCTGGCCTTCCAGGCTTTCGTTCAGTTGGCCGCAATAATGGCTGCGCATCATGGTAGTGGTTTCACTTCTCGTAATTCGAAATTCGGTGGAGGTCTTGCGCACCGTCGGTGCTGATAAAGTGCAAGAGCCCGCTCATATTCAGACTGCTTTCGCTCAATCTCAGTCGGATTTGTCGCCGCCTGCCAGATTCTTTTTCGAGCCTGTCTTGAAGTCTGTTTCGTACCATCCGGTTCCGCTCAAGCGAAAGCCTGGCATGGACAGCATCTTCTTCAACTCAGGCGCCTGACAGGCAGGACAATCAACCAGTGGTGAATCACTGATTTTTTGAATGGCTTCCAACTGATGACCACAGGAAGCGCATTGATAATCGTACATGGGCATTGGCGTATCTCGACAATCCGTTAGCGGCAACCCCTACAGAGGGCCACAAAGCGCGAGATTATATCTGTTAAATCGAGCCTTTGCAGCCGCACGAATGACCAGAACCAACTAAAGGCATCATAAATATCGATCGATTACAAGCCGCTGCGCGCAAGCACTGCCTTTCACAACCTGCCACTCACCCCCAAAAGAACTGCTTTTGAGACGTCCCCGCCACTCCTCGTGCCGCACCGGACAAATGCATAACGCACACAACCCGGATCAGACCGCTGAAATTTTTCACCCCCCCATGCCGCAAATGCACCTCCCTGTCGACATAGGACAACAAGGCATTGATTGAACATTCATTAATACGCGCCATATCCGCGAGCACCTCCCAATAAATTTCTTCAAGCCTTAAACAGGTGGCAAAACCATTTAGCCTCACCGACCGGGATAACGGCCGAGCCAATGACATTTCAAACTTAAGAATAGCCGGATCAATCTTGACTCTTTGCACCAACCTGCTGCCCACACCTTCATACCGAATTAATCGCCCCATAATTAGAGCACTCCATTGCAACACCATTTAAGTTGATTGATATTTGCTGTAACGCACTTACATAAAACAATATGTAAAAGTTCTTATCCAGCGGATCTCCCCCTCAAACACGTAGGAGCCATCTCGATAGGGGCGATGAATTCGAGCGCCTCAGCCCCCTCAAGAGCGGCGGCTTAAAGGCCACAGGCATTGAGCGCTGCACGCGCACAACATCGTCAAAGACACAGCCCCCTCGGCACCACAAGATCCAGCATTCCGCTCCGCAGACACGTTAACGGAAAGGACTCGGGCATCGCGATCAATCAGCACAGCCCCTACCCTCTTTTAACTATCAACTGATCAGTCGTATTCAACACAATCATTAATCAAACCAAATCCACCGTCACAAATTAAAAGACCGCGCACTTAATTCAACCAAAAGATACACACAACTTCCCCAACACAAGACACCAAAACAAATATAAAAACAAGCAACACCCACCCCCTCCCACCCCTCACCAAAAAACTGGAATTCAGCTATATATCCTAAGGATGATGCCTACACAGAAAAAAGATAGAGACTACTAGCCCTGCGGAATCACCCTTATTTACCGCTCAGGAGGCTTAATTTGAGAACCGCCAAGCTTTACTGTTAAATAGGCGGCGTGTCGCCCTCACCTGCCCTTGGTGGTGGTGCATAGGCTGATGACTGTACGTGCCCAGCGCCTCCTTTTTTTCAGAAGCGAACCGTACTCAATCCGCTCTTCCTTGTGATCCGTCTTAATGTGAGTTAATTGAAATGTTGAAAATCGTCCACTTGGTGATGGGAACAGCTGCCTTGCTGCTGTCCTTTATACCCAGCCTACAGCCCGACGCCGTTCCGTACCTCCAACACGCTGATGCCCTCTACCTGGCCTTTCTCGGCCTGCTCAACCTGACACTCGCTCCCGTCATTCCGTTCTGGAATAAAGGTGCGCGCCATCACCTGCAAAACCTGGTCAGCGCCCTCTTGGTACTGTCTGTTGTTTTGCAGACATTGACCTTGTTTGGCTTGCTGTTGCCAATCGGCGACCAGCCTGCCGTTCTGCTTAGCCTTGCACCGGCCGTGCTAGCCGTTGCGCTTCATCTGGCCGTGAGCTTCTACAAGTCATCCCCCTCGCAAGCCACGCAAAATTACGACATGACTAACCGCGACACTGGAACGGTGAAGTGGTTTAACACCTCAAAAGGGTTCGGCTTTATCTCACGCGACTCGGGTGATGATATTTTCGTGCACTTTCGTGCCATTCGCGGTGAAGGTCATCGCGTTCTGGTCGAAGGCCAACGTGTCGAGTTCTCGGTCATGAACCGCGACAAAGGCTTGCAGGCAGAAGACGTTATCGCAGCATTGCCACGCCGCTGATTTCATACCCCCCAAAAAAACCGCGACCAGCCAGGCTGATCGCGGTTTTTTTTCGCCGGTGGAACGTATTAATAATGTGGCGGCGGTGCTTCATCGTCAAAGGACTCAAACTGGCCGCCCATTTCTTCCTGGCGCTTGAGCAAGGCAGCGATTTGCATCTGCAAACGATCCACTGCGTTTTGCTGTGCGACCAACACATCATTCAGTGCCTGAATGGTGTCATCCTGAAAAGCCAAACGACTTTCAAGGTCCATAACTCGCGCTTCTAATGTCACGCCACAACCTCCGAAAAAGTGAAGTTATCGCCCAAAACAGGTTTTAGCTGCTTACAAAGCCCGACCACTTCATCTGCGGTGTAAGGCCTAGCAGGAAATTTACCCCACACAGGGCCTGGCCACGCCACGTCAGCGGTATAGCGCGCAATGACATGCATATGCAGCTGGCTGACCACATTACCTAACGTGGCAACATTCATTTTATCGGCACCCAGTACCTCCTTCAGCACGCGCGCCAAGGCGTTAGTTTCACGCCACATAAGCTGCTGATCACCGTCATCCAATTGAAACAATTCACTTATACCCTCGCGCCGCGGCACCAGAATAAACCAGGGGTAATTTGAGTCATTGGACAGCAGCAGGCTGCACAAAGGGAAATCCCCTATCAGCCAGGTGTCCTGTTTAAGCCGTGAATCCAAAGCGAACACTGAACGGTCTCCTGTTCGAAGGGTGGTTTTTTTGCAGCTCGACTCACACCGATGAGACTCATCAAGCGCCAGACGGCAAAGGCGCAGGATACCCTTGATTGAAGCTCGCATCACACCCGATCCAAACAGCGTTCAGACACTGCTGCACCAAAAGAGAACAACACGAATGCTTTTAGTGCAGCCAAACGTCACCGCGTACCCAAACAGGTGTTAACCGGTAACGCTTTAGGCTGGCCGGAACACTTCAGCGCTGGCACGCGGGGAGCCAGGCATCCGCAAAGATGAAACCCATACAAGCACCGCCCTCGCTTTATCGGGGTTTAGAGGCAGACCAGGGCACAAATCAATTATTTTTCATGACATCGCCGCTTTGAGCATGCTTGTTGCATAAAGCTCGTACATAGTCGCAAGAGCCAGCCAAGGGACGTAAGGCTCTACGGTAAATAACCATAGCTCAGCCGCAGAAAATTGGAGTTGTTAAACCGTGGACACACAACATCGCGCCATGTGTTTAGCCCTGCTCGTAGTTTCAACAGCCCGTTCAAACCTTATGACTGCTGCACATTTACGTCATCAAAAATCTGTTTTGCGACGTATCTGTAAAGAAGCTGAAAGCTTTTGAGGGTAAGTATCGCCAATAAGGTCGGCGTGATATAAGTTTGCGCCGACACAAAAAGAAAGAGCCGCCCAGATAAAAATTCAGGTGGGACGGCAGTACTCTTCCTAAAACCAAAGGAGCAAATCACGATGCGCGTGATGAAGTGGAGCATGATCGCACTGGCTGTTTCAGCCGGCACTACACAGTTCGCAATGGCCTCATCCCAAGATGACGCCAAGGGCTTTATTGAAGACAGCACACTGACTTCTAAAACTCGCATGCTTTACATGAACCGTGATTACCGTAATGGCGCTGGCAACATCAGCAAAAACGGTGAGGCGGGCGGCCATCCTTACAAAAGCGGCTATCGCGAAGACTGGGGCCTGAGCGAACTGCTTAACTACGAATCCGGCTTCACCCAAGGCACCATTGGGGTGGGCGTTGATGCATTTGCCATGGGCACCGTGCGTCTGGACGGCGGCGCAGGTCGTCAAGGTAACGGCCTGTTCGCAACCAAAAGCGATGGCTCTCCGGAAGACACCCAATCGAAAATCGGTGGCGCTGTAAAATTCCGCCTGTCCGACACCGTACTGAAATACGGCAACCAGTTCGTGGCCAGCCCGGTTTTCTCTACCGACGACAGCCGCTTGCTGCCTGAAGTGGCCACCGGCACATTGATCACCAGCAAAGAAATCAAAGGTCTTGAGCTGACCGCAGGTCGCTTTACCGGCATCAGCTCGCAAACCGGCATGTTCCACGACAGCCTGCACCTGCCTTCTGCAAACATTGCGGGGGCGACCTACCAGTTCACTGAGAATTTCGTCGGTGGCGTGGCAGCGTCCGACGTTGACGACTACTTCAAGAAGCAATACGTCAACCTGAACTACACCCTGCCAATCGCTGAATCCCAAGCCCTGAACTTCGACTTCAACGGCTACCGGACCTCCAGCCAAGGCAAGGAACTGGCGGGCGATGTCGACAACAAAATCTGGAGTTTGGCAGCGGCTTACAGCCTCGGCGCTCACAAGTTCACCCTGGCTCACCAGCGCTCAACCGGTGACAGCGGTTACTACTATGGCGTAGACGGCGGTGGCACTATTTTCCTCGCCAACTCCGTGCAGTACTCCGACTTCAACGGCAAAGACGAACGCTCCTGGCAGGCGCGCTACGACCTGAACATGGCCTCCTACGGCGTGCCTGGCCTGAGCTTCATGACGCGCTACGTCACCGGTGACAACATCTCCACCACCGACGGCGAAGGCAAAGAGCACGAGTTCAACTTCGAAAGCAAATACGTGATGCAAGAAGGCCCGGCCAAAGACTTGTCCTTCCGCCTGCGTAGCGCGATCTACCGCACCACCAGCAACTACGGCGTAGACACCAACGACGTTCGCGTCATCGTTGAATACCCGCTGAACATTCTGTAATAAGCGCCCCAACGCCTTCATTGCAGAGACGCTTCAGAAAAAACCATGCCCTTGCATAAGGGCATGGTTTTTTTTGCACGGTCAAAAGTTATCTATATAGCAAGCTAACTAACTTATTAGATGCAATGCACCGGCTATCAACACCTATAAACAAACGCCAGAAACAATTAAGGAGGCTTTCGCCCCCTTAATTGCTGCTCATCCCTGATGATCTAAATCAGGCATTCGCTGGCACTCGCTGCAACTTGTTACTCTGCCCGCTCTTGCACCACTCGTATGACACGCTGCGGGAAAGGAATATCAATATTTGCAGCCTTCAGCCGATCACGCGACTGCTCATTGAACATGAACAATACATCCCAGTAATTAGGTGTATCGACCCATGCTCTCAACGACATAGTGATCGCACTGTCCCCCAGCGTGGTCACAACCACCACTGGCGCCGGGTCTTTCAGTACGCGCGGGTCATCGGCCAGGGCCAGCAACACTTCACGCACCTTTTGCAGATCGGCCTCGTAATCCACGCCCACATCAAACACCACCTTGCGCGTCGGTTGACGGTTGTAGTTGGTGATGATGCCGTTGGACAGATTACCGTTCGGCACAATGACTGTTTTGTTATCACCGGTACGCAGCACCGTGTGGAAGATCTGGATGCTGTCAACGGTACCGCTGATACCTTGCGCCTCAATCCAGTCACCGATCTTGAATGGACGGAACAACAGGATCAGCACCCCGCCGGCAAAGTTTGCCAGGCTGCCTTGCAGTGCCAAACCGATCGCCAGGCCCGCCGCACCGATCGCCGCAACGAACGATGTGGTTTGAATGCCAATCATGGAGGCCACGCTGACCACCAACAGGACCTTGAGGATGATGTTGGCCAGGCTGCTGATAAAGCCTTGCAGTGCCAGATCGGCCTTGCGCAAGGCCAGCAAGTTACCCAGCTTGGCGGTCAAACGGTTGATCAACCACCAGCCCACCGCCAGCGTAATCAGCGCCAACAGCACACGGCTTCCGTACTCCATGATCATCGGGATCCAGGCTTGAGAGGCCTTGATCAACTGATCGACTTCAGCGTTCAAATCCATTTACTTCTCCTCGTACCGATACCCGGCGACGTTATGTATTCAGCTAAACGATTGAACGGCAACGCTCAATCGCTTGTGCAGTGCCCGGGACACTCGGACGTCAATGATCGCCATAGGTTCCCCCACGGCCAATGATCATTGATCAATCGCGGAAGTTGTTGAACTGCAATGGCAAGTCAAACGTCTTGGCACGCAAGGCCGCAATCGCTTCTTGCAGGTCGTCACGCTTCTTGCCGGTGATGCGTACTTGCTCACCTTGTATGGCAGCCTGCACTTTGAGCTTAGCGTCTTTGACGTGAGCAACGATTTTCTTCGCCAGCTCTTTGTCGATGCCTTCTTTGAGCACCACTTCCTGCTTCATCAACTTGCCCGAGGCATAGGCATCTTTGATCTCAAGGCACTGCGCATCGATTTTGCGCTTGACCAACGCCAACTTCAGGATCTCAATCATGGCTTCCAGCTGGAAGTCTGCCTCCGCGGTCATGTTGACGGTCAGGTCTTTTTCCTTGAACTCAAAGGAGCCTTTGCCTTTGAGGTCGTAACGGCGGTCCAGCTCCTTCACAGCGTTTTCGACTGCGTTGGTGACTTCGTGCTTGTCCAGTTCGGATACCACGTCGAACGACGGCATGTGTTTATCTCCAAAATAAAGGGCGCGCACAACACAGATGGAGCGCGCCTGGCCTGACAGTTAGAATGCGCGGGCATTATAGCGATTCTTTAACTTGATTGACTGGCGAGCACACATGCCCACGCAAACCACTACCCACACCTCCCTTCATACGCCAACCCCCTGGCACATATTGGGTGCAGGTAGCATGGGCGCATTGTGGGCCGCACGCTTGTCCCGCGCCGGTTTTGCAGTGCGCCTGATCCTGCGCAATCAAGCCCGTCTGCAAGCCTATGAAGCCGCACAAGGCTTGACGCTGGTCGAAGGCGAAAATTGCGTCTTATTGCCCATTGCGGCACAAACACCCGAAGCCGACGAGCCGATTGCACGCTTGCTGGTGGCCTGCAAAGCCTATGACGCACAAGCCGCGGTGGCTCAGGTTGCCCATCGACTGACACCCGACGCCGACATCATCCTGCTGCAAAACGGGCTTGGCAGCCAGCAGGCCATTGCCACTCGGGTGCCACATGCGCGCTGTATCTTTGCCTCCAGTACAGAAGGTGCCTTTCGCGAGGGTGACTGGCGCGTGGTATTGGCCGGGCACGGTCATATCTGGCTGGGCGATGCACAACCTGGCGCAGCACCGGCATGGCTTGAAGAACTGCAACGCAGCGGCATCAGCCACGAGTGGAGCCAAAATATCCTGAGTCGCTTGTGGCGCAAGCTCGCAATCAATTGCGCCATCAACCCGCTGACCGTTCTGCACAATTGCCGCAATGGCGGCCTAAAGGCTCACCGCCTTGAAGTGGATGCCTTGTGCACTGAGCTGGGCTCCCTGCTTGAAAGCTGCGCCCAGCCAGAGGCTGCGTTCAATTTGAACGACGAAGTTCATCGCATCATTGACGCGACCGCACACAATTACGCCTCCATGCATCAAGACGTCGCTCAAGGCAGACGTACCGAAATCAGCTACTTAACCGGTTATGCAAACCACGCCGCGATCAATCTTCAGCTTGCTGTGCCGCACCTGCAACACCTGCACCAGCGCTTGTGCGCACACTTGCTGCAGCGTGGATTGCCCTGCGACTGAGCTACGCGCTAACCTGCCCGCTTATCTGCCCCTCATACGGCTACGTCATGCCTTTACGCCAGCGCCTTGAAAACCTTCCGGTAGGCCAGAAGTTGCTGGCCGCCCTGCTCGTACTGTTGGCGACCGTGCTAGTGGTCGCCAACCTGACCTTTGTCAGTGTGGCTTACTGGATTTCCCACGAAAGCACCGCTCCCCAAGCGCTGCAAACACTGGGCAGCCTGGCCTCTAATCCTGACCTGATGGCACAGGCTCTGGACTCTGCACAAAGCGCCAAGGCACTGCTCAAAACCATTGGCAGCTACGCCCCCCTGCGTGCCGGGGCAATTTATGACAGCGCCGGCAATTTACTGGCGCAATTGCAGCATGGCGAACATTTGCCCTTGCCCGAGCACTTCGCGCAGATCGACGCCTGGAGCCTGACAGAGCTGCGCAGCCATCACGTTACGCCACTCCCCCAGGGTGATAAGCCCCCCGGGCACTTGCTGCTGGTGGCCAGCAGTGAGCTGCCCATGGCCTTCTACACCGGCACGCTCACTGCCAGCCTTGGCATTTTGGTGTTCAGCGTTTTGCTGTGGCTCGTGATCGCGCGCCAGATCAAACGCCTGATCACCCAGCCCATTCATCAACTTGAAGTACTGTCGCGTCAGGTGACTCGCGAAGAGAACTACGCATTGCGGGCAACGCCGGGTAATCACGACGAAATTGGCAGCCTGGCAGAAGCGTTTAATACGATGTTGTCGCGTATTGAAGCGCGCGAGCAGGAGCTCAAACGCGCCCGGGATCAAGCTCAGGCCGCCTACGACCAGGCGCAAGCACTGGCACAGGAAACCCGCCACACCAATCGCAAGCTGGAACTTGAAGTGCAAGTACGCAGCAAAATCGAGAAAAAGCTGACCGGCTTCCAGCTCTACCTCAACAACATCATCGACTCCATGCCTTCGGCTCTGATTGCACTGGATGAGCAACTTTACGTCACCCAGTGGAACCAGGAAGCCAGCGCGCTTTCGGGTACACGGCTGGACGAAGCCCTGAACCAGCCTGTTTATCAAGCGTTTGCGCCCCTCAAGCCGTACCTGAGGCAGATCAAGGACACCATCGAGCAACATCGCGTGGTAAAAATTGAGCGCGTCACCTGGCTTCAAGACGATGAACCCAAACACTACGCACTGACGTTTTACCCATTAATGGGCGATGGCGGACGCGGCGCGGTGATTCGGATCGATGACATCACACAGCGCCTTTCGCTGGAGGACATGATGGTGCAGTCCGAAAAGATGCTCTCTGTCGGCGGATTAGCCGCAGGCATGGCCCACGAGATCAACAACCCCTTGGGGGCCATCTTGCATAACGTGCAGAACATCCGCAGGCGCTTGTCGAATGAACTGCCCAAGAACATTGAACAGGCAACCGCAGCAGGCGTAGATCTGGCGGCCATTAACCAATATTTACACGCGCGCGACATCCCCAAGCTACTGGACGGTATCCAGCAAGCGGGCACCCGCGCGGCCAAAATTGTCACCCACATGCTGAGTTTTAGCCGTCGCAGCAATCGACAAATGAGTCCCTGTGACTTGCCCGCCCTGATTGAACAGGCCCTGGACATTGCCAGTAATGACTTCGATCTGGCGCTGGGTTTTGATTTCAAAGGGCAGGCCATCATTCGTCAGTTCGACCTCCAGCTGGGTCCCGTGCCCGGCATTCCCAACGAGCTTGAGCAAGTGTTACTGAACTTGCTTAAAAACGCGGCACAGGCCATTCATCAGCGCAAAGACCCCAGCGAACCGGGGCGCATCACCCTGCGCACAAAACTGAACCCGCCGTGGGCAGAAATACAGGTCGAAGACAATGGCGCAGGCATGCCTGAGCACGTACGCAAACGTATCTTTGAACCCTTTTTCACCACCAAAGAAGTCGGGCAAGGGACCGGGTTGGGGCTTTGCGTGTCGTACTTCATTATTACCAACAACCACAAAGGGCAAATGGAAGTGCACTCAACAATGGGTCAAGGCACCTGCTTTACCCTGCGCTTGCCGCTGATGCCCGCACATGAATCAACCAAGGTGGAACTGTAGACATGGGCTTTCGCTTATCCAAGATTTACACCCGCACGGGTGACAAGGGCGAAACAGGTCTGGGCGATGGCCGACGCGTGCCCAAGGATCACCCTCGCATAGAGGCCATCGGCGAAGTCGATTCGCTCAACAGCCAGCTGGGCGTGTTGCTGGCCGGACTCCACGAACACACCGCCCAATACGCAGGTTTGATTGAGGTGTCTGAAGTGCTTGAACCTTGCCAGCATCGATTGTTCGATCTGGGGGGCGAACTGGCGATGCCAGCTTATCAGGCGCTCGACAACGCTGAAGTGATGCGGCTGGAAACCGCAATTGATCGCTGGAACGAGGAACTGGGCCCCCTGGAAAACTTCATACTGCCCGGCGGCTCGATGCTGATTGCCCAAGCGCACGTTTGCCGCAGCCTGGCCCGCAGCGCTGAACGCCGCTGCCAGCAGCTCAATGCACTGGAACCACTGACAGGTCCGGGGCTGGCTTACATCAATCGGTTATCAGACCTGCTGTTTGTGGCCGCCCGCTTGATTGCCAAGCGTCAGGGCATTGCGGAGATTCTGTGGCAGGCCGCTCCCAACCCCCAAGCGTGAAGCGACCTCGCGCCACACCGAAAGTGCCGAGGTGAGGCCGATGGCGAAGCGCTCGCAATCCCGATGACCGCGGTGCTTCTGAGGCACCGCATTCAAGGGGGGGCAACCGCTATGCCCGCACGCTGGCGCGTATTACTCATCAGTGGCAACAGCGCATCTCAGGCCGTGTGTGGCCAAAGCGCACGAATCCCCGCGATACCTTGTGCGCCGATTTCCCATGCCTGCTGACGGTCGGCAGGCCCAAGCCCGCCCAGCACAAATACAGGCTTGCTAAAACCTTCGATCAATTGCTGCGCTTGCTCCCAGCCCAACGGCGCCGTATCGGGATGCGTTGGGGTAGGCAACACCGGTGACAACGTCACAAAATCCACATCCATCTGCTCTGCCAGCGCCAACTCTTCAGCGTTATGGCACGAGGCTGCCAACCAGCGGTCTTTCGCCAGCGGCTGGCCTTTAGGTGCGTATTTTCGTAACTGCGCCGCCGTCAAATGCCAACCGGCAGAAGGAAAGTCGCCCAACCACTCCAAAGGCCCCTTGAGCATCAGTTGTGCTTTGCCCGCACACAGCCCCGTAGCATCCACCGCAAGGTCGCGGTATTTGGGGTCATAGCCATTGGGCGCGCGCAACGAGACCAGCTTGATGCCGCCCGCAATGGCCTTCTGCAAGCCGCGCAACAACTCCGGCGTTTCCAAGCCGTCCGGGGTGATGAGGTATTGGTCCGGTAAACGTGCGGCCGCCACAATGGCCTGATTGGCCTGGGGGAATTGATAATTCATCAAATCGCGTGGATTGACCCACGCCAGAGGCTGACCTTCTGCACCATGAGGTTCGCCCGTGAATGAAGAAACCTCCCACACATCCAGCAGCACCTGCTTGTCAGGGTAGTCATGCTGAACCTTGATCAGCGGACGAGCAGCCGTGACGCCAATCCCCAACTCCTCTTTAAGCTCACGGCTCAATGCGGCGCTGACGGTCTCGCCCGCTTCAACTTTGCCGCCGGGAAACTCCCACAGACCGCCTTGATGCTGGGTATCAGCACGACGAGCGATCAAAATTCTGCCGTCAGCGCCTCGGATAACGGCCGCAGCCACATGAACTCTTTTCACACTTGTACTTCCTTTGATCCGGCCTATTGCCATGCCTTGAGCGCAGGTCACCGCTCAACCGCTGTATCTTGCGCCGACCTGCCAACCCTGCCTGTCATTCATGCTCACGCGGTGACTGACAGGCAATGTCGAAACACTCAGGTACGGTATTCGGCGTTGATTTTCACGTACTCGTGGGACAAGTCAGTGGTCCAGATAGTCTCGCTGCATGCACCACGCCCCAGCTCAATGCGAATGGTGATTTCTTCGCGCGCCATGACCGCCGAGCCTTGCTCTTCGGTGTACGTCGTCGCACGAGCGCCGCCGCTGGCAATGCACACCTCACCGAGGAACACATCAATTTTGCTGACGTCCAGCTCAGGCACGCCTGCGCGCCCTACCGCCGCCAGAATACGTCCCCAGTTAGGGTCGCTGGCAAACAGCGCGGTTTTGATCAGCGGCGAGTGCGCCACGGTGTAACCCACATCCAGGCATTCCTGATGATTAGCCCCACCGTTGACTTCAACGGTCACGAACTTGGTTGCGCCCTCGCCGTCACGCACGATGGCTTGAGCCACGTCCATGCACACCTCAAGCACCGCGTGTTTCAGCGCATCGAACAATGGACCCCGCGCTTCGGTGATTTCAGGCACATCAGCCTTGCCGGTGGCGATCAACATGCAGCAATCGTTGGTCGAGGTATCGCCATCGATGGTGATGCGGTTGAACGACTTGTTAGCGCCATCGAGCAACAGGTTTTGCAGCACCTCACGCGACACTTTGGCATCAGTGGCGATGTAACCCAACATGGTCGCCATGTTGGGACGAATCATCCCCGCACCTTTGCTGATACCGGTCACGGTGATGGTCACACCCCCGTGCTGAAACTGACGGCTTGCACCTTTGGGCAAAGTGTCTGTGGTCATGATGCCGGTAGCGGCTTGTGCCCAGTTGTTTTCGCTAAGGTCATCGAGCGCAGCCTGAAGGGCGCTTTCAATTTTTTCGACCGGCAACGGCTCACCGATGACGCCAGTGGAGTAAGGCAGCACGGCGCTGGCCTCCACACCCGTCAACTCGGCCAATTTGGCACACGTGCGGGTCGCAGCCGCCAGACCCTGCGCTCCCGTCCCGGCGTTGGCATTGCCGGTGTTGGTCAGCAAATACCGCACAGCACCGTGCACGCGCTGCTTGGCCAGGATCACCGGCGCCGCACAGAATGCGTTCAGAGTGAACACTCCGGCCACGCTGGAGCCTTCGGCGCAGCGCATCACCACCACATCCTTACGCCCCACCCGCTTGATACCGGCTGAAGCAATCCCCAGTTCAAAACCTGCAACCGGGTGCAAAGTGGGCAAAGGACCAAGACCAACTGCCATGATGCGCTCCTATTTAGATGTGTGCGCCGCCCTCAAAGGCGGGAATTCAAAGGTAAAACGCCGCGACGGCTATTGCCGGTCGCGGCGCAGGTGTTTCTTCAGCAGTTGAAACAGGCTACTTAGTTGATTTGCCCGTGACAGTGCTTGAATTTCTTGCCCGAGCCGCAGTAGCACAACTCGTTACGACCCAGCTTCTGCTCGTTACGAACAGGATCATTAGCCGTGGTCACTTCATCGACATCGGCGCCTTCGAGCACTTGGGCCAATGCGTCCGGCTGATCAAGGCCCGGTGCTTCGGCATGCTGGAACTGCATGCGCGAGGCCAGCTCTTCCGCTTCCTGACGCAGACGCGCTTCTTCTTCGACCGGGTCTTCGCGACGAACCTGTACGTGCGACAACACACGGATCGAATCGCGCTTGATCGAATCAAGCAGCTCGGAGAACAGGTTGAACGACTCGCGCTTGTACTCCTGCTTCGGGTTCTTTTGCGCATAACCGCGCAAGTGAATCCCGTGGCGCAGGTGGTCCATGGTCGACAGGTGGTCTTTCCACAGGTCGTCCAGCACGCGCAACACAATTTGCTTCTCGAAGGTGCGCAGCGCCTCAGCGCCCGCCTGCTCTTCTTTCTCGTTGTAAGCCGCGATCAATTCGCTCAGCAGCTTCTCACGCAGTGTTTCTTCGTACAGGTGATCGTCTTCATCAAGCCACTGCTGAATCGGCAACTTCACGCCAAAACCGCTTTCGATGGCGGCTTCCAGACCTGCCACGTCCCACTGTTCAGGCAGCGATTGTGGCGCAATGTGAGCGCTGATCGTGCTGTCGAGCACGTCTTTGCGGAAGTCAGCGATGGTTTCACCGATGTTATCGGCGGCCAGCAACGTGTTACGCATGTGATAAATCACTTTACGCTGCTCGTTGTTGACGTCATCGAACTCCAGCAATTGCTTACGGATATCGAAGTTGCGCCCTTCAACCTTGCGCTGAGCCTTCTCGATAGCGTTGGTCACCATACGGTGCTCAATCGCTTCGCCAGACTGCATGCCCAACGCCTTCATGAAGTTCTTCACCCGGTCAGAGGCGAAAATACGCATCAGGCTGTCTTCCAGCGACAGGTAGAAACGGCTGGAACCCGCGTCACCCTGGCGACCGGCACGACCACGCAACTGGTTGTCGATACGACGCGATTCGTGACGCTCGGAAGCGATCACATGCAGGCCGCCCGACTCCAGCACTTGCTGGTGACGCTTCTGCCAATCGGCCTTGATTTGTGCGATTTGCTCAGGCGTCGGATTCTCAAGGGACGCCACTTCCACTTCCCAGTTACCGCCCAGCAGGATGTCAGTACCACGACCGGCCATGTTGGTGGCGATGGTCAGCGCACCCGGACGACCGGCCTGTGCAATGATTTCAGCTTCTTTTTCGTGGAACTTGGCGTTCAGAACCTTGTGCTCGATGCCTTCCTTGTTAAGCAGGTTGGACATGTGCTCGGAGGTTTCGATGGTCGCCGTACCGACCAGTACCGGACGGCCCTTGGCCATGCAGTCTTTGATGTCAGCCACAATCGCCGCGTACTTCTCGTCAGCGGTCAGGAACACCAGGTCGTTGTAGTCTTTACGCGCCAGCGGCTTGTTCGGCGGAATTACCATCACCGACAGACCGTAGATCTGGTGGAACTCGAACGCTTCGGTGTCCGCCGTACCGGTCATGCCGGACAGCTTGTTGTACAGGCGGAAGTAGTTCTGGAAAGTGGTCGACGCCAGGGTCTGGCTTTCTGCCTGAATGTTCAGGCCTTCTTTCGCTTCGATGGCCTGGTGCAGGCCTTCGGACAGGCGACGACCCGGCATGGTACGCCCGGTGTGCTCGTCAACCAGCAGTACCTGGCCGTCTTCAACGATGTATTCAACGTTGCGATGGAACAGCTTGTGAGCACGCAGCGCTGCGTACACGTGGGTCAACAAACCCAGGTTGTGCGCCGAGTAAAGACTTTCGCCTTCTGCGAGCAAACCGATCTGGGTGAGCATTTCTTCAACGAACTGGTGACCGGCTTCGTTCAGTTCGACCTGACGGGTCTTCTCGTCGATGGAGTAATGACCGGCTTTGGTCACTTCGCCTTCCACTTCTTCGATGTGCTGTTCGAGACGCGGGATCAGCTTGTTGATTTCGGTGTACAGCTTGGAGCTGTCTTCGGCCTGACCCGAGATGATCAGCGGCGTACGAGCTTCGTCGATGAGGATCGAGTCGACTTCGTCGATTACGGCGAAGTTAAGCTCACGCTGGAATTTTTCTTCCATGCTGAAAGCCATGTTGTCGCGCAGGTAATCGAAGCCGAACTCGTTGTTGGTGCCGTAGGTGATATCGGCAGCGTAAGCTTCGCGTTTTTCCTGTGGCGGCTGAAACGGCGTGACAACACCGACAGTCAGACCGAGGAATTCGTAGAGCGGACGCATCCAGTTGGCATCTCGGCGGGCGAGGTAGTCGTTCACGGTCACCACGTGTACGCCCTTGCCGGACAACGCGTTGAGGTAAACGCCCAAGGTCGCGACCAAGGTCTTACCTTCACCGGTACGCATTTCTGCGATCATGCCTTCGTGCAAGGTCATGCCACCGATCAACTGCACGTCAAAGTGGCGCATGCCCATGACGCGTTTGCCCGCTTCGCGGCACACCGCAAAGGCTTCTGGCAGGAGTTGATCGAGGGTCTCACCTTTGGCTATGCGGGCCTTGAACTCTTCGGTCTTGGCGCGCAATTGCTCATCAGTCAGAGCAACCATTTGCTCTTCGAAGGCATTAACGACCTGTACCGTCTTGAGCATGCGTTTAACTTCGCGCTCGTTCTTGCTTCCAAAAAGTTTCTTTAACAAAGGCGCAAACATATCGGCAGGATCTTCCACACATAGGGATGGAGGGCGGCCCCGAGAGTCGCCCGAGCAGCCCTGATGGCCGCATGCGAACGAGCATTCTACCCGGAAACGGCGGTGAGGAAAGTGGCGTTATTCCACGATACTGGTACAGCGTTGTGACGGGGCTTCACTAAAATAAGGGCTTTTTGCTGAACTTCAACCCATAAGGCGAATAAGTTACCCATTGATTTTGCAGCGAAAGCCGTTTACGGCAGGATCAAACACAGCCACAGGGGTGGATTCTGCTAAGATTGCGCCTCAGTTTTCCCAGGTGTTAGAACATGGCATTTCGCCCACATCCAGCTCGGGCACCCTCCGTCCTGCTGCGCGAGGCCAAGCCGCTAAAAGCCATTTTTGGCCACGCACGGCGCCTGGCGCACCTGCAACGCCTGCTTGAGAGCCAGCTTCAACCGGCAGCGCGTGAGCATTGCCACGTAGCCTCATGGCGTGAAGGCAGCCTGTTGTTAATCGTGACCGATGGGCATTGGGCGACCCGCCTGCGCTATCAACAAAAACGCTTGCAGCGTCAATTACAAGCGTTTGATGAATTCGCCAGTCTGACCCGGATTTTATTCAAGGTGCAGCCGCCAACCGTGCTGGCCAAAGTGGCAGGCCACACGCTGGATTTGTCAGAGGGCGCCGCACAAACCATTCAGGCAACGGCCGAAGGCATTACCGACCCCGCACTGCGCGCAGCCCTTGAACGCCTGGCCAGTCACGCGAAGCCTAAACCCGAACCTACATAGTCACTGCCGCAAGCTGCAAACCTCTCTTGAGGTGCGCGCTTTAAAAGCGAGCAGCCTGCGACAGCCATTACCCGCCCGTTTATTTACGTTTGCTGGTGCCCAGTAACGAACCCAACAAGCCGCGGACCAATTGGCGTCCCATCTGGTTTACGGCCTGGCGCGCCATTGATTGCAGCGCCTTGCCGGTCGAGGTACCCAAAAACTCGCCCGCCTGATCCAGAAACCCCGGCTCTTTTGGCGCGACTGGCGCTTGCCCATCAGGCACGCCACCTTTACGCGCCATAAGCACTTCATAAGCAGACTCACGGTCAATGGGTTTGTCGTAACGGCCCTGCAACGGGGAACGGGCGATTAATGCGCCACGCTCGGCGTCCGTCAACGGCCCGATTCGCGATTGAGGCGGCGCGATCAGCACGCGCTGCACCATCGCCGGCGTACCTTTGTCTTCCAGCATGCCGACCAACGCTTCACCGGTGCCCAACTCCGTGAGCACCGCCAAGGCATCGAAAGCCGGATTGGGGCGAAAACCTTCGGCCACAGCCCTGAGCGACTTTTGCTCTTTAGCCGTAAACGCCCGCAAGCCGTGCTGAATACGCAACCCCAGTTGAGCCAGCACCGTGTCGGGCAAGTCCGCAGGCGATTGTGTGACGAAGTACACGCCGACACCTTTGGAGCGAATCAGCCTGACTACTTGCTCCAGTCGGTCCTGAAGCGCCTTGGGCGTGCCCGCGAATAATAAATGCGCCTCATCAAAAAACAGGGCCAGCAGCGGCTTTTCAGCATCGCCACGCTCCGGCAATTGCTCAAACAACTCTGCCAACAGCCACAGCAAGAAGGTGGCATACACCTTGGGCGCTTCATGCACCAAGCGACTGGCATCGAGCAGGTGAATACGCCCGCGGCCATCACTGCTCGGTTGCAAGATATCTTCCAGCTGCAACGCCGGCTCGCCAAACAACGCTTCTGCGCCTTGCTGTTCCAGCGTTGCCAGCCTGCGCAACAGCGCCTGGCTGGAGCCTGTGGTCATCAAGGCCGCGTCATCCCCCAATACCTCAGGGTGTTCACGCAGGTGGTTAAGCAGCGCCTTGAGGTCTTTAAGATCCAACAGCAACAGCCCCTCACGGTCCGCCACCTTGAACGCCGCATACAGCGCTGACTGTTGACTGTCTGTCAGCTCCAACAAGCTACCCAACAATAACGGCCCCATTTCACTCAAGGTGGTGCGCAATGGATGGCCTGTTTTGCCCTGGATATCCCACAACGTCACTGGATAAGCCTGAGGCTGATAATTGAGCCACGGCATGCCCGCGATCCGTTCAGCGATTTTGCCTTGCGGGTTACCGGCCGCCCCCAGGCCGCACAGATCACCCTTGATATCGGCCGCGAACACCGCCACGCCAGCATCACTGAATTGCTCTGCCAGGCGTTGCAGGGTCACGGTTTTACCTGTCCCCGTCGCCCCCGCGACCAGGCCATGACGATTGGCCAGGCGCAAAGACTGAGCGATAGGCTGACCCGTAAGGTCGGCGCCGAGAAGTAGAGCTGAGGAGTCAGGCATTTTCCCACCTTTGATTAATCTTTCGCGATGACACGTCGATACAGAGTTAATGCTAGACCAGAAAAATCCGAATTTAATTTCGGAAAGAGCGCAAACAAATATAGAAATTGCTCCGGTTCTGTCAGCGATTTCTATGTTGCACGCATTTCAAGTTGGTAGGCATCGAACTTTTAGACCTTAGCGGACCCTTCAAGCCATGAATAAAAACCTGCGTTTCAGCCATAAAATCCTGCTTGCCGCGTCCCTGATCGTAATAGCCGCTTTCTCGCTATTTACGCTCTACAACGATTATTTGCAGCGCAACGCCATCCGCAGCAACCTGGAAAACTACCTGCACGAAATGGGTAACGTCACCGCCAACAACATTCAAACGTGGTTGGGCGGGCGCATCGTGCTGAGTGAAAACCTGGCCGAATCGATCGCCATTAACCCGCAAGCGGACAACGTCAGCAGCCTGCTGGAGCAAAAAGCCCTCAGCAAGACGTTTATGTTGGTGTACTACGGTGATAGCCAAGGCGGCTTTACCATCCGTCCGGACAGCAAAATGCCAGACGGCTATGACCCGCGCACCCGCCCTTGGTACAAAAACGCACTGAACAGTAACGGGGCCAGCCTGACCGAACCGTATATCGACGCGGCCACCGGGCAGATGGTTATCTCGATTGGCACGGCGGTTAAAAAAGCTGGCCAGACCCTCGGGGCGATAGGGGCCGACCTGACCCTCAAGACCATCACTGACACGATCAACGCCTTGAATTTTGATGGCATGGGCTATGCCTTTCTGATCAGTTCGGACGGCAAGATCCTGGTTCACCCCGACAGCAACCTGGTGACAAAAAACCTCAACGATATCTACCCTCAAGGCACACCACCGATCAGCACCGAGATCAGCGAAGTCCAGGTCGACGGTAAAACCCGGATCGTGACCTTTGCCCCGGTCAAAGGCCTGGGGTCGGTCAACTGGTACGTGGGCCTGTCGATTGATAAAGAGCAGGCTTTCGCCATGCTCAGCACGTTCCGCACGTCCGCCATCATCGCGACCCTGATTGCCGTGGTCTCGATCATTGCCCTGCTCGGTTTGCTGATTCGTTTGTTGATGCAGCCCCTGCATGTGATGACACGTGCCATGCAAAACATTGCCGAAGGCGAAGGCGACCTCACCCGCCGCCTGAACGTTGAGTCCAAAGACGAGTTCGGCACATTGGGCAGTGCGTTCAATCGATTCGTTGAGCGCATCCACACCTCCATGACCGAAGTGGCCTCTGCCACTGAACATGTCAACGAAGTCGCTTTGCGCGTGGTCAGTGCGTCCAATTCCTCAATGCTCAATTCTGACGAGCAAGCCAGCCGCACCAACAGCGTGGCCGCCGCCATCAACGAACTGGGCGCCGCGGCACAAGAAATTGCACGCAACGCCGCCCAAGCCTCGCATCAAGCCAGTGACGCACGTGGCCTGGCTGAAGAAGGCCAGCAGGTGGTTGAACGCAGCATCGGTTCAATGCAACAACTGTCGCAAATGCTCAGCACCTCCAGTGGTCACATTGAGTCGCTAAACGACAAAACCGTGAACATCGGGCAGATCCTGGAAGTGATCACCAGTATTTCGCAGCAGACCAACTTGCTGGCTCTGAATGCGGCGATTGAAGCGGCACGTGCCGGGGAAGCCGGGCGCGGGTTTGCCGTGGTAGCTGATGAGGTCCGCAACCTGGCTCACCGCACCCAAGAGTCCGCGCAACAAGTGCAGAAAATGATCGAAGAGTTGCAAGTCAGCGCCCGCGATTCGGTAAGCACCATGGAAGAGAGCCAGCGGCACAGCAAGGACAGCGTGCAGATCGCCAACAGCGCGGGTGAGCGGCTGGTCAGTGTGACCGAACGCATTGGTGAAATTGATGGCATGAACCAATCGGTGGCCACGGCGACGGAGGAGCAGACCTCGGTCGTGGAGTCGATCAACATGGACATCACCGAGATCAACACCCTCAACCAGGAAGGCGTCGAAAACCTGCAAGCCACGTTGCGCGCCTGCTCAGACCTTGAGCAACAGGCCGCGCGCCTGAAACATCTGGTCGGCAGTTTCCGCATTTAAACAGGACGTGAATCTGTGGCCGCCCGTGGCGGCTACAGATCAGGGTTTACTTCAGCGTCTTGCTGCAACTCATCCCAAAGCCTCGCGGCGTCAGGAAAATCCGTACCGTCTTCGGGACTGAGCGCGTCCGGGTCGTAACGACTCAGGCACCCTTCACCCAAAGTGGCAGGCGCACAGGATGTGGCCTTGTCGAGCGGATCGGTCATGGCACCTCTCCTGGCTTACGGGCGCTTCGCGCCGGATCGTAGCCTCGCGGCTCGGCAGCGTCTACGCCGGGTTTTGTTCCCCTTTCCCGTAGCAACTGCCGAAAACTGCGGCGGGTTACGCAACAGCCTAGAACACCACGGTTTTGTTGCCGTGCACCAGCACGCGGTCCTCAAGGTGATAGCGCAAGCCACGGGCCAGCACCATCTTCTCGACATCACGACCGAAACGCACCATGTCTTCAATGCTGTCACTGTGGCTGACACGCACCACGTCCTGTTCGATGATCGGACCGGCGTCCAGCTCTTCAGTCACGTAGTGGCACGTTGCGCCAATCAGTTTCACGCCGCGCAGCGAAGCCTGGTGGTACGGCTTGGCACCCACGAATGAAGGCAGGAAGCTGTGGTGAATGTTGATCACCTGGCCGGCATATTCGGTGCACAAGTCTGGCGGCAGGATTTGCATGTAGCGCGCCAGTACCACGACTTCAGCATCATGCTGTTTAACCAGACGCGAAACCTCGGCAAACGCCGGCTCTTTGTCCTTGGGGTTAACCGGTACATGGTAGTAAGGAATACCGTGCCACTCGACCATGCTGCGCAAGTCATCGTGGTTGGATATGACGCACGAGATTTCACAATCCAGTTCGTCGCTGTGCCAGCGGTGCAGCAAATCCGCCAGGCAGTGAGATTCACGACTGGCCATCAGTACAACGCGTTTCTTTTGCGCCGTGTCTGTAATGCGCCACACCATCGAAAACTCTTCGGCGATTGGCGCAAATGCCTCACGAAAGGCCTCTATTCCAAACGGTAGCGAATCGGCACGAATTTCGTGACGCATGAAGAACCAACCGCTTTGATCGTCCGAGTGGTGGCTCGCTTCAGTGATCCAGCCATTATGTGACGCCAAAAAATTGCTGACCTTGGCGACAATGCCGACACCGTCGGGGCACGCAATCACCAATCGAAAAGTGCGCATGTAGGGCAAACTCCAAAAAAACTTTACTAAGGCCGCCATTCTAGCGAGTGCGCGGCAAAACTACAGTATTCCTTGGTGGTAATTACCTGTGCCATTCAGTCGCGCAGCGTACAGCCCGCGTCAGCAGCACCGCGGGCTGCGTCACATTTAATGCACACGGGCGAGCCGAGATGAACGGTTTATATTAGTCCCTTGGAACGTCGTGTATTTAATAAGGGATTATTGGAAACTGCGAAGTTAATGAATAAAAATTTTAATTATTCTGCGCAGACAGGTTTACTTGCACAAAGTGTCTGACTATTATTGCCGCACTGTGTCCCTGTTAACCCTTTTCAACATAAGGTTATCCTCATGTCCCTGATCAACGAATACCGCGCCACTGAAGAAGCCATCAAAGAGCTGCAAGCTCGCCTGAAGAACCTGTCCGAAGACGACAAACTTCAAACCGAGCTGGAATTTGAAGGCAAACTGCGCACGCTGATGGGCGAGTATCAAAAATCGCTCCGCGATATTATCGCGCTGCTGGACCCAGAGTCCAAAGTAAGCAAAGCACCGCGCGGTGTTGTGAAAACTACCGGCACCAAGCGTGCCCGTAAGGTTAAACAATACAAAAACCCGCACAACGGCGAAGTGATTGAAACCAAAGGTGGCAATCACAAAACGCTGAAAGAGTGGAAAGCCAAGTGGGGCGGTGACGTGGTTGAAGGCTGGGCAACGCTGCTCGACTAAGTAACACTGCACGCGCAGCCTGTTTGCGCTGCTAATAAAAACGCCAGCTCGCTGGCGTTTTTTTATGGGCGTTACGTAAGGCTCAATGATCTTCTTGAGCCTGCAACATCACGCGCCGGCTCAACGCTTGCGCGTAACGCTGCCACTGCTCTAACACCTGAAGCTGATCAGGCGTGGCGCTGCGTGCCAGCTCCTCGGCGGCCTGCCTAAAGCCTTCCAGGGTCAGCGGTGCGCCCATCTTCGGGTCGGATAATCGCTGTTGGCAGAATTCACGCCAGCGTACCTGTTCTAGCTCATTGAGGGTATGTGCAAAGTTTCGTGCCCGGTAACGGAACAATAACTCGGGCAAGCGCTCGTCATCAAAAGGCCACGTATCTTTGGCTAATGCTTCAGGGTCACTGAGCCTTACTTGCTCACACAGTCGACGGTCACGGTCACCGATAAAACCATCGTATAACTGCTGCTCGGGATCCGCGCTCGGAACAAAGTCTTCGTGGGCATAAACAGCCGCTAGTTTTTCCTGCCAAACTTCCTGGTGCTCGATAAGAGTTTGCGCACGGGCCTGATATTCATCCATGTCCAGTTGCAGACGCTCTTGATCCTGCGCACGCACTACATTTAACGGCGCCACCACAGGACACCGATTAACGTGTATCAGCTTGAGCGGCACGGGTAATTGTCCATCGGCCAAGTCTTCACGTCGCGTGTAGAGCATTTGGCGCAAGGTGGCTGCATCCAACTCCAATAACGGCCGGGGATCAAAGTGCAGGTCACACACAATCAATGCATTGCGATTCTTTGGATGCCATGCCAGCGGTAACACCACCCCCACATAATGGCGAGCTGCCGAGAATCGACCGGAAATATGCACCATCGGCTGTAAAAGTCGAACCTGATCCAACACCCGTTGCTTAGTCCGCAACTGGAATAACCAGTCATATAACTTGCGCTGTTTTTCACGAATCAATCGCGCCAGTGCAATCGTGGCCCGTACATCAGACAGCGCATCATGGGCCTGGCCGTGGTCAATCCCGTTAGCGGCCGTCAATCGCTCCAGCTTGAGCGTCACACGCCCCTGCTCCTGCGGCCAGACGATCCCCTCAGGGCGTAAGGCATAGGCGGTGCGCACCACATCAATCAAGTCCCAACGACTGTTACCGCCCTGCCACTCACGTGCGTAGGGATCAAAGAAGTTTCGGTAAAGACTGTAGCGGGTCACTTCGTCGTCAAAGCGCAGCGAGTTGTAGCCCGCACCACAGGTGCCCGGCAACGCCAGTTGGGCGTGCGTGCGCGTCATGAATTCGGCTTCGACCAAGCCCCGATCTTCCAGGCGACTGGGGGTAATACCGGTGATCAAACAGGCCATTGGGTGCGGCAGGATATCGTCGCTGGGCTGGCAATACAGATTGAGCGGCTGGTCAATCTCATTGAGTTCCAGGTCGGTGCGAATACCGGCAACTTGCACCGCCCTGTCACAGCGCGGATTGATGCCAGTGGTTTCGTAGTCGTACCAAAAAATAGTGGTCACGGGGTGTTCCTGAACAGTAGACCCCGTAAGTCTAGGCGCTCAAGCGTGAGCAAGACCAGCCCCCGCGCCCTGACATCAAGCAGAAGCCGGCAAGGGATAAAAACTGAAGTACTGACGCAAGGTTGTGATCAGCGCGCTGTACTCGGCAGGTGGCTGATACAGGATAAAGCCCGAATCATAGTGATGCGGCGTCACATCTTCATGGCACCACAGGCAGCGGGCGGCCAGGTCGATGACCTGCACATGCCCCTCAACGCCTGGCAGCTTGAGGCGCAACTCAAAATTGGCATCGATCAGCAACGG
The DNA here is from genome assembly GCF_016812185.1 of Pseudomonas weihenstephanensis. Lineage (NCBI taxonomy): Bacteria > Pseudomonadati > Pseudomonadota > Gammaproteobacteria > Pseudomonadales > Pseudomonadaceae > Pseudomonas > Pseudomonas weihenstephanensis. Next base: position 165,420 of record NZ_JAAEBV010000005.1, read on the forward strand.
CAGTTGACTGATCAACATCAGCCCCTCATCCGAGACGCAACCGAGGAACCCGATAGGCTTGTCCGTGAACCGATTAAAAACTTTCAAGAAATACGGCAGTTGATGACGCTCGATACGGCGATCAGTAAACATGCGAAATATCACTTTGAAAGGCCATTGAGCATGGCCGCGCTAGTGCTTTGAGTGCCCGCGCACCACGGCGCACAGGCATGGTGTACACGCGAAGTGCTTACCCGGACCGGGCAGCAAGGCCGTGCAGGCGCGCACACACAATGCGGCCTGTCACCCTGTCATATTAGTAAAAGCCAGGCAAATGGCCAGCTTCTATTTCATCCATCATCAGATCTGTGCGGGAAGCGCTTGTGTGGTGCCGCCACCCGGAATGAACTTAAGAATACGCAGCGTCTCAATGCGCGCCTTGGCGCGGTAGGCATATTCGCTCTGCGGGAATTCATTGATGATCCACTGATAAGTCTGGGCAGCGTCCAGGTAAAACTTCGTACGCTCCAGGCACAGCCCGCGCAACATCGCTGTTTGCGGCCAGATATACGGACGACTGCGGCTGTCGCGATCAACCTCCGACAGTTCGAGCATGACGGTTTCGCAATGCCCGCGATCGTAAGCGCGGTAGGCATTGTTCAAATGGTGATTCATCGACCAGCGGGTACAACCGGTCACCGTGGTGGCCAACAGTAAAACGAGCAAAATGCGCATGGGTATCTCCTGTTCTCGGCAGTGTATCGACCCCGCGAGCAAATTCTTCAGGCCAATGACCGTATGCACCACAACTTAAGTCGAAAGTAGTGCAGAGGAACAATGACTACAGCCAAAGACCATAGTAGCCTTTGGCAGCGCTTGAACTCAGGAGTCTTTGCATGTCCGTTCGTCGAACCAAAATCGTTGCCACCCTTGGCCCTGCCAGTAACTCACCGGAAATGCTGGAACAGCTGATCCTTGCTGGCCTGGACGTTGCCCGTCTGAACTTCTCCCACGGCACCCCCGATGAGCACAAAGCTCGCGCCAAGCTGGTGCGTGACATCGCCGCCAAGCATGGCCGCTTCGTTGCCCTGCTGGGTGACCTGCAAGGCCCGAAAATTCGTATCGCCAAATTCGCCAACAAACGCATCGAGTTGAAAATCGGTGATCGTTTTACCTTCTCCACCAGCCACCCGCTGACCGAAGGCAACCAGGAAATCGTCGGCATCGATTACCCGGACCTGGTTAAAGACTGCGGCGTAAACGACGAGTTGCTGCTCGATGACGGCCGCGTCGTGATGCGTGTTGACACCGCCACGGATGACGCACTGCATTGCACCGTGCTGATCGGTGGCCCGCTGTCGGACCACAAAGGCATCAACCGTCGTGGCGGCGGCTTGACTGCACCGGCCCTGACCGAAAAAGACAAGGCTGACATCAAGCTCGCTGCCGAGATGCAGGTCGACTATCTGGCCGTTTCGTTCCCGCGTGACGCAGCCGACATGGAATACGCCCGCAAACTGCGTGACGAAGCTGGCGGCACGGCGTGGCTGGTGGCCAAAATCGAACGCGCTGAAGCCGTGGCTGATGACGAAACCCTCGATGGCCTGATCAAGGCCAGCGACGCCGTGATGGTTGCCCGTGGCGACCTGGGCGTCGAGATCGGCGACGCTGAGCTGGTGGGCATCCAGAAAAAAATCATTCTGCATGCACGCCGCCACAACAAAGCGGTGATCGTCGCGACCCAGATGATGGAGTCGATGATTCAGAACCCGATGCCAACCCGCGCCGAAGTGTCCGACGTGGCTAACGCCGTGCTCGACTACACCGACGCCGTGATGCTGTCGGCTGAAAGTGCGGCGGGCGCCTACCCGCTCGAAGCCGTGCAGGCAATGGCACGGATTTGCGTCGGCGCCGAAAAGCACCCGACCAGCAAAACGTCCAGCCACCGCATCGGTAAAACCTTCGAAAGCTGCGACCAGAGCATTGCGCTGGCAGCCATGTACACCGCCAACCACTTCCCGGGCGTCAAAGCGATCATCGCGCTGACCGAAAGTGGTTACACACCGTTGATCATGTCGCGCATCCGCTCCTCGGTGCCGATCTACGCGTTCTCCCCGCACCGCGAAACCCAGGCCCGTGCCGCCATGTTCCGTGGCGTTTACACCGTGCCGTTCGACCCGGCTTCGTTGCCGCCAGAACAGGTCAGCCAGGCTGCCATTGACGAGCTGCTCAAGCGCGGCGTTGTCGAGAAAGGCGACTGGGTCATCCTGACCAAGGGCGACAGCTACCACACCATCGGTGGCACCAACGGCATGAAGATCCTGCATGTCGGCGACAAAATGGTTTAAGCCTGACAAGGCGATAGCCCAAAGCCCCGCCTGAGTGATCAGGCGGGGCTTTTTCGTAAGCATTGTTAAGAGTCGGCGCCGCCATTGCCTCGGACGAACTCAAGCGCTGAATAAACAGCCAGCTTTCTTTCGCGATCACGCGCTGTAACTGCTCGCGCCCTGGGGCTTTCATCAGGCGCTTAGTGTCTTGCACCGCCGCTGGCGCCAACGCTGCCAATCGATGTCACCGCGCCGTCGCGCTCTACAACGATGGCTTGAGTCATGCGTGCTCCCGAAGAATCAGAACCTGCGCTCAACTGCGGGTTAGAAAAACATCCGCCATCAGTTGGTTGCGCGACAGCCCCGCCAGAAACAAGCGCTTGGCAAACGCTTGAACCGTGTCGGGGTGGCCACAGACTAAAGCGCGCGTTTGCCGGGAAACAAGACGCATCTGGACGAGATAGTCAGCCAGTTCATCGCCCAACACGTATTCCACACACAGTGCTGGATACGTGCGCGCCAGCCCGTCCAGCTCCTGCTTGAGGTAATGCCCGGCGGTGTCTGTGGCCACATGCACCAGGCGGATCGGCCCGTGATGCTCCTGACGCAAGGCTTCGCGCAGCACACCGTAAAGCGGCCCCAGCCCCGTGCCTGCGGCCAAGAGCCACAACGGCAGCTCCTGCCAGTCAGGGTCGTAATGCAACGCGCCACCGCGCAGCTCGCCCAAGCGCAACACGTCGCCGACCGCAAGCTGACGCGCCGCATTGACGAACGCTCCGCGAGCGCTGCAATCGACATGCACCACCAACAAAGGGTCCTCACCCGGCAGACTGGCCAACGAATACGGGCGCGCCACCCCGCTGCGGGTCCACAGCACCAGATGCTGCCCCGCGCGGTAACGCAGTGGGCGCCGCGGTAAAAGGCCAAGCCGCAGCACCGACGGGCTTAACCAGTCCAATGCCGCCACCTCGGCAGGCTCGCCATCGCGCACCGGGTCAAATGCCTCGACCTGCATGTCTTCGACCACTTGGCACTGACACGCCAGGCGCCAGCCTTGCTCACGCTGCGCACGGGTCAAGGCATCCGGCTGCAAGTCCAGCGGCTCACCCCGCACACAGCGCACCAGGCACGCATGGCAACTGCCCGCGCGGCAACTGTAAGGCACGGGCACGCCCGCCTGATTCAGGCTGTCGAGCAAATTGCTGCCGGTGGCAACTGACCAGTGCTGGTCAGCGACGTGTAACTCGGGCACTTCAGGCTCCTGTGGGGCTTAGACGTCTGATTGCAGGCGATCATAAGGTGGCGCACGCGATTTAGCTGAATGATTTCGCTGGCTGATTCTACGACGCCTTCGCCGTGGGACACAGCCTTGGACAGCGACGACGCGCCCCCCCCTACTTTCGTTTTAACCGCAACGGATGTATCACAAGGTTGGCCGGGTTATACTGCCGCGCCTTTTTTGTACCGGTCATGCGTGTCCGGTATATCCCTGCAAAGATGTTTACGACAGACCGAAACACCCAGGTCGCAAACACCTTAATTGAATGTTCCCGTCTTATAGAGGAGCGCGACCCATGACCGTGATCAAGCAAGACGACCTGATTCAGAGCGTTGCTGACGCCCTGCAATTCATTTCCTACTACCACCCGGTGGACTTCATCCAGGCCATGCACGAGGCTTACCTGCGCGAAGAATCGCCAGCGGCCCGTGACTCGATGGCACAAATCCTGATCAACTCGCGCATGTGTGCCACTGGCCACCGCCCGATCTGTCAGGACACCGGTATCGTCACCGTGTTCGTGCGTGTGGGCATGGATGTGCGCTGGACCGGCGCCACCATGGGCCTGGACGACATGATCAACGAAGGCGTGCGTCGCGCTTACAACCTGCCAGAAAACGTCCTGCGCGCCTCCATCCTGGCCGACCCGGCCGGTGCCCGTCGCAACACCAAGGACAACACCCCAGCGGTCATCCACTACTCCATTGTTCCGGGTAACACCGTGGAAGTGGATGTAGCGGCCAAAGGCGGCGGTTCCGAGAACAAGTCGAAAATGGCCATGCTCAACCCGTCCGACTCGATCGTTGACTGGGTACTCAAAACCGTTCCGACCATGGGCGCGGGCTGGTGCCCACCGGGCATGCTCGGCATCGGTATCGGCGGCACGGCTGAAAAAGCCGCTGTGATGGCCAAAGAAGTGCTGATGGAGTCCATCGACATTCACGAGTTGATCAAGCGCGGCCCGTCCAATCGTATCGAAGAGATGCGCCTGGAGCTGTTCGAAAAGGTCAACCAGCTGGGCATCGGCGCCCAGGGCCTTGGCGGTCTGACCACCGTGCTCGACGTCAAAATCATGGACTATCCGACCCACGCAGCGTCGCTGCCGGTGTGCATGATCCCGAACTGCGCGGCCACCCGTCACGCCCACTTCGTACTGGACGGCTCCGGCCCGGCATCGCTCGAAGCGCCGCCGCTGGACGCCTACCCGCAAATCGTCTGGGAAGCAGGCCCATCGGCCCGCCGCGTCAACCTCGACACCCTGACGCCTGAAGACGTACAAAGCTGGAAGCCGGGCGAAACCGTGTTGTTGAACGGCAAAATGCTCACCGGTCGTGATGCGGCGCATAAGCGCATGGTCGAGATGCTGAACAAGGGTGAAACCTTGCCAGTCGACCTCAAAGGCCGCTTCATCTATTACGTGGGCCCGGTTGACCCGGTTGGCGACGAAGTAGTGGGGCCAGCAGGTCCGACCACAGCGACGCGGATGGACAAATTCACCCGTCAAATCCTTGACCAAACCGGCTTGCTGGGCATGATCGGTAAATCCGAGCGCGGCCCGACCGCAATCGAAGCGATCAAGGACCACAAAGCGGTGTACCTGATGGCGGTGGGTGGCGCGGCCTATCTGGTGGCTCAAGCGATCAAAAAGTCGCGCGTGGTGGCCTTTGCCGAGTTGGGCATGGAAGCGATCTACGAGTTCGATGTGAAAGACATGCCGGTGACCGTGGCAGTCGACAGCAAAGGCGAGTCGGTTCACATCACCGGCCCGGCGATCTGGCAGAAGAAAATCAGCGAGAGCCTGGCTGTTGAAGTGCAGTAAGCACTGATCAGCCAGACACAAAAACGGCCGGGTTAAACCGGCCGTTTTTTTATGGGCGCTGTTTTAAACAGCCCCTGGCATCAAAACGCGTTACGAAAGATCTCTTCAATCTGCGCCTGATCCGCTTTACGCGGGTTAGTGAACCCGCACGCATCTTTCAAGGCATTGGTGGCCAGCATCGGTATGTCATCCAGCTTGGCGCCCAAGTCCCGCAGGCCCGCCGGGATCTCTACATCCTTGGCCAAGGTGCGAATTGCCGCAATGGCCGCCTGCGCGCCCTCTTCCGGGCTTAAACCGCGTACATCCGCGCCCAATGCATGAGCCACGTCGGTCAGGCGCGATGCGCACACACTGGCATTGAACGTTTGTACATGGGGCAACAACACAGCGTTGCACACCCCGTGCGGCAGATCGTAGAAGCCACCCAGTTGGTGCGCCATCGCATGCACAAAACCCAGCGACGCATTGTTGAACGCCATGCCGGCTAAAAACTGCGCGTAAGCCATGTTCTCGCGGGCAGTCAGATTCGTGCCGTCTTTCACCGCATCGCGCAGGTTATGGCTGATCAGCTCCATCGCCTTGATCGCGCACGCATCGGTAATCGGGTTGGCGGCAATCGACACATACGCTTCGATGGCGTGCGTCAGCGCATCCATACCCGTTGCCGCGGTCAGCCCCTTGGGCATGGCCACCATCAACTCCGGGTCATTGACTGACAGCAACGGTGTCACGTTGCGATCAACGATGGCCATTTTTACGTGGCGCTCTTCGTCGGTAATGATGCAAAACCGTGTCATCTCGCTGGCCGTGCCCGCGGTGGTGTTGATAGCCACCAGCGGCAGTTGCGGTTTGGCCGAGCGGTCTACGCCTTCGTAATCACGAATATGCCCGCCATTGGTCGCGCACAGCGCAATGCCCTTGGCGCAGTCATGGGGCGAACCGCCGCCCAGCGACAGCACAAAATCACACTGATGCTGCTTGAGCACTGCCAAACCCGCTTCAACGTTGGCAATACTCGGGTTGGGCTTGGCACCGTCAAAAATCACGGCATTGATGTCTTGCAACGCAAGTTTTTCGGCAATTTTAGCGGCCACCCCCGCCTTGGCCAGACCTGCGTCGGTCACGATCAACGCGTTACGAAACCCATAATTGCGAATCGCAGTCATGGCTTCATCCAGACAACCGTTGCCCATGATGTTCACGGCAGGAATAAAAAAGGTACTGGTCATGGCGAGTCCTCTGTGCGGGCGCACCCGCGACGCTGATGAAGTCAATGAGCATAGCTTCACCCCATCAGTTAATAAGGATGTTGATCTGGCTCAACACAGCGGCGTGATAAAGTCCTGCACCGCCCACGCCTTGAGACGATATTTGCGATGACCCCCTTCCAGGAATTTGATGCCGAACTAGAAGACTGGAACGCCTTACGCACCAGCACCCCGTGCAGCGGCTTGCTGCTGGGCAATGGCGCAAGCATGGCTGTGTGGCATGACTTTTATTACGACTCGCTGTTTGAAAAAACCCGCAGTGTGGCCGAAAAACCCCTCAGCCAGACCGAACTCAGCGTGTTTGAAGCCTTGGGCACACGTAACTTTGAACACGTGCTCAGCGCGCTTAAAACCGCGAGCAAGGTCAACAAAGCCCTGGCAATCAACTCGGCATCACCGCGCAAACGCTATTACGCAATCAAGGAAGCGCTGATCAACAGCACCCAGGACGTGCACATCCCGTGGCGCCTGATGCAGCCGCACACCTTGGCGTGCTGGCAAGAAGCGTTGGCGCAATACGCCACCGTGTATTGCGCCAATTACGACCTGCTCACGCCCTGGGCCTTGATGCAGGCCCCCAAGCGCTTCAATGACCTGTTCAATACCCCAGGCGCCACGTTTGAGCTGGGCGACAGCCTGAGCAAAGGCAAAACCACGCGCGTGCTGTACCTGCACGGCGCGCTGCACCTGGTGAAAAACCAGGAAGGCAAAGCGCGCAAATGCACGGGTAACGAGTCGACCTTGCTCAGCAACTTTGCGATCAACCACTCAATCAGCGCGCTGGACGATGTGCCATTGTTTGTCAGCGAAAGCACCAGCGACGACAAGCGTAAATCCATCCGCCATTGCGATTACCTGTCGTTTTGTCATGAGCAACTGATGACTCATAAAGACACGTTGTGCATCTTCGGCCACAGCTTGGGCGAGCAGGATCAGCACCTGATCGACGCCCTGCGTGTGGCGCCTCTGAAAACCCTGTGCATCTCGATCTACCCGCGCAGCGAAGCCTTTATCCGCTTCCAGAAAAACCACTACACGCAGCTATTTGCAGAGAAAAAGGTGGCATTGCGCTTCTATAATTCAAAAACACACCCACTGGGTTCAACCCAGCACAGAGTGCCGGTCGAGGAGTAAACCGCCTCTCGCGCTATTGCTCGGTGCTGTGCACCACCACCAGCAATTGCGCTTGTACCTCACCGACCGAGCGCAGGCGGTGAGGTTTCTGCGCATTGAAATGCAACGCATCGCCACGCTGCAAGATCACCCGCTCATTCATGAAATCGACTTCGACCGCGCCCTCGTGCACGAACAGAAACTCTTCCCCCATGTGCTCTTTGAAGCTGGGGTCGGCGAACTCGGCGGGTGGGTACATCATGAACGGCAGCAAATGACGTTCACTGACCTGATGCGCCAACACGGCATACCCCGGCGACTTTTCATTGCTCGACAGCAGTGGGTGCTGATCACTGCGCACCAGGCTGTAGCCATCAAACCCGGCATTCTCCTGGGCGAATAACTCCTCAACATTGACGTTGAGTGCCTTGGCCAGTTTCAACGCAGCGGCAATCGACGGGGTGTTCAAACCGCGCTCGACTTTCGATAAATAACTCTTGGTCATACCGGATTTTTCAGCCAGCGTCTCAAGGGTCACGCCAAGTTTTTTTCTGAGTATTTTCAAACGGATAGACATGTAGAGCGATTAATCCATCAAAGGAGTAGCGAATTTTGCTTGCCTATGACACTTTGTGTCATATAGCCTTTTAAGTGTCATAGCGCACTGCCCCCCATCACCTTTCACGCCATAGGGGCAGGCCCATCCGGCAATCACCGAGGACACCGACATGGCCAAGACATTAGCACTTCCCAAAGAACAACTGGTCAAGCAAGCGCTGGCGCAGATGCAACATACGCTGGCGGATAATACGTGGACTGCCCGGCAAAAGCTGGCGCTCACCTGCCGCATCCTGTTCGAAAATGGCCACGACTCAGGTCTGGCCGGTCAAATTACTGCCCGCGGGCCACAACCCGGCACCTACTACACCCAACAATTGGGCCTGGGGTTTGATGAAATTACTGCGGACAACCTGCTGCTGGTCAATGAAGACCTGGAGGTGCTCCAAGGTCACGGCATGCCCAACCCGGCCAATCGTTTCCACAGCTGGGTGTACCGCGCCCGTCCCGACGTGAACTGCATCATTCACACCCACCCCACGCATGTGGCCGCCCTGTCGATGCTCGAAGTGCCGCTTGAGGTGTCGCACATGGACCTGTGCCCGCTGTATGAAGACTGCGCTTTTCTGGAGGGCTGGCCGGGCGTGCCGGTGGGGAACGAAGAAGGCGAACTGATCGCCGGTGCGCTGGGCGATAAACGCGCGATTTTGCTCTCGCACCACGGCCAATTGTCGACCGGCGCCAGCATTGAAGAAGCCTGCGTGATTGCCCAACTGATCGAACGCGCCGCCAAACTGCAATTGCTGGCAATGGCGGCGGGCACCATCAAGCCGATTACACCGGCACTCGGTCGCGAAGCCCATGACTGGATCAGCCGTCCAAAACGCCACGCCGCCGCCTTCAATTACTATGCTCGGCAAAACCTGCGTCGTCATGCCGACTGCCTGAACTGATCCGCCTCCCCCTACCTGACAGGACACTGACCATGACGACTCCAACCCTCCACGGCATCATCGGCTACACCATCACCCCGTTCACGGCAGACGGCGACACCCTCGACCTGCCCGCCCTTGGCCGCTCCATTGACCGACTGATTGACAGCGGGGTACACGCCATCGCGCCGCTGGGCAGCACCGGCGAAGGCGCCTACCTGAGTGACGCCGAATGGGATGACGTCAGCGCGTTCAGCATCGCCCACGTTGCCAAACGCGTACCGACCATTGTCAGCGTCTCCGACCTGACCACCGCCAAGGCCGTACGCCGTGCCCGTTTCGCCGAACAGCACGGCGCCGACGTGGTCATGGTGTTGCCCGCCTCTTACTGGAAACTCAGCGAGGCAGAAATCCTCGCCCACTACCAGGCCATCGGCGACAGCATCAGTTCCCCGATCATGCTGTACAACAACCCGGCCACCAGCGGTACTGACATGTCCGTGGAGTTGATCCTGCGGATTTTCAATGCCGTCGAAAACGTCACCATGGTCAAGGAGAGTACGGGCGACATTCAGCGCATGCACCGTTTGCAACAACTGGGTGAGGGCCAAGTGCCGTTCTACAACGGCTGCAACCCGTTGGCCCTGGAAGCGTTCGCGGCAGGCGCCAAAGGGTGGTGCACCGCAGCGCCCAACTTGATCCCGGCGCTGAACCTGGCGCTGTATCAAGCGGTGCAGGCCAACGACTTGAACAGCGCACGGGCGCTGTTTTACCGCCAACTGCCGCTGCTCGAATTCATCCTCAAAGGCGGCCTGCCCGCCACCATCAAAGCCGGTTTGCGCCTGACCGGCCTGGAAGCGGGCAACCCGCGCCTGCCCGTATTCGCGCTGGGTGAAGCGGGGGTTAAACACTTGGAAGGCTTACTCACCCAACTGAAATAAACCTCTAGACACCGAAGGCTGTGTTCGATTGCCAAGCGATCGGACACAGCCTCGCGCTACTCGTCAGTTGCGACAACTCTGGCAACAGAGCCTCTACAGGCCTTTACGGCTGCTCTTTAATCACCGTCGTCGGCCCATTGCTTTTAACGCTGGCAATGCCCTTCTCACGTGCCGCCTCGGTGCTGTATTGCTCGCTGGTGCCAATAATCTGGTGATTGGCCGCCTTGAGGTTGAAGTACGGCTTACCGTCCTTGGCCACTTTTCTCTCATAGCGCTCATCCAGTGGGCTATTGACCTGCACCGAAGCAATTCCGTTTTTGGCCGCCTCACGCGTGGTGTACTGCTCGCTCACCAAAATCGGCTCGTTATTGGCCGCTTTCAAAACAAACCGGAACTGCCCATTACTGGTTTTGCCCAACTCGTACCAACCCGACATGACGTTTCTCCTGAATGCTGACGGTTTTTTGCATGCCTGAGTAAAGCCTGCGCCCAGCTTTTATCCATTTATCTGCATGAAATGACGAAAGATCAATTTCCATGCAGACAAATAGCAATAATTCTCGATACCATTCGCAACTTATTTTGCATCGCTGAGCCCCCAAGGATTTTCATGCCAGGCTTAAAACCCGACCCCGCGTTGGCCGAATCCTTCCGCGAGTTCTATACGCAGATTCTGCATTTCCTGCGCAAACGCACCGACAACGCCAGCGATGCAGCTGACATGACGCAAGACGTTTTCACCCAATGGCTGGGCTATCAAGACCGGGCCAAAGTCGAGCAACCACGGGCTTTTTTGTTCCAGATGGCGCGCAATCTGCTGCGCGATCACTGGCGTCGTCAGCAGGTGCGCCACTCGGCTCACGCCGAGCCGCCTGAGCACGACGCCGAGCCGTTAAGCGATGAGAGGGATGACCCGATGCTGGCTGCACAGCGCCTGCAACGCCTGGAACAGCTCAAGGCAGTGCTTGCAGAACTCTCGCCCAGACGCCGCGAAGCCCTTATGCTGCACCGCTTTGAAGGTTTGAGTCAGGCGCAGATCGCGAAACGCATGGGAATTTCGGTAAGCATGGTGGAAAAGCACATCGCCTTTGCCTTGTTGCACTGCAAGCAACATTTACATCGGGACAGCGGCAAGGAGCAGCCAAAATGACCTCTTTTCACGCCAGCGCCGAAGACAGCATTGACGCTGAGGCCGCCCGTTGGTTTGCGCGCAACCGCAATCAGCCCGATCGTCAAAGCCGCGCTCAATTCAGTGCCTGGTACGCCACCCCCGCGCATGCCAAAGCCTATGCTGCATTTGAATCGCTGTGGGGTGACTTGGGCGAACTCAGGCAACTGAATAAACCGCGTGTACTCCCCGTAAAGCCACCGGCCAAGCGCCGCTCAGTGCTGGCATTAGCCACTGCGGCAGCCGTGTTGTGCGCCGTGTTTGCATTAAACCTCGGCACCCCCGTTGCACTGCACCAGCAACACATTGCCACACAGGCCAAGGGCGCCAGAACCCTCACACTTCCTGATGGCAGCACTTTGTACGTCAACGCCAACACACAATTGCGCATCAACTTCAGCGCGCATCAACGCGACATTTTTCTGGATCACGGCCAGCTCTATATCGAGGTGGCAGCCAATAAAGACCAACCCTTGGTGGTGCACGCAGGCGATGCGCGGATACGCGTGGTCGGCACCGGCTTTGATGTGCGCCGCAGCCCGCGGCAATTAGTGGTCAGCGTCGCCCACGGCCAGGTGGCATTTTTGCCCGACGCCAAACACTCGGCCTTGCTGAGCGCTGACCAGCGTGCCAGTTACGACTACGCCCGACACGTGCTGAGCGAGCAAACCCTCGCCTCAAGCGAGGTTGCCGACTGGCGCGGCGGCCACCTGACCTTTCGCAAACGCGAACTGGCCAGCCTGATCGACGAACTGGACCTCTACCGCCCCGGCGTCATTGAACTGGCCAGCGGCCCACTCGCCCGTTACAAGGTGTCCGGCAACCTCGACGTCAACGATCCGCTGGCATTGGTCAAAGCCCTGCCTGCCTTGATACCGGTGAAAACCGTGCGCCTGGACAACGGAAAAATACGCATCGAACCCCGCTAAAAAAACATATGCGAATATTTTTCATTCGCATATGAGGTTTTCTCATCGTGCTGCGTCTTCCTTGGGTCTGCGTTGCTAACGCATGTCTTTTTGGCCTTTGTTGCCGCACTGGGGGGTTTCATGTTTCGCGCACCACATTTCGTCTCACATTTGTGCACTCGCCCGACTTTGCTCGCCGCATGCATGGCTTTTAGCCTGCACGCGCAGGCCGAGTCGATCCAACTGCAATTGCCCGCTCAGTCGCTGGCCAGTTCGTTGAGTGCAGTGGCCCAGCAAGCCAAGATCCAGTTGCTGTTTGACGAAGAGCTGTTGCGCAACATCAAAGCCCCGGCGCTCAGTGGTGCTTACAGCGCACAAGACGCCATCAATCAATTGTTGCGCGGCACCGATTTCAGCCTGATCCAGGTCGACCGCACCTTTGTCGTACGCCCTAAAGAGGAAGGCACCACCACCAGCAACAGCCTGCAACTGGGTGCGCTGAGCGTGATTGGCACCGGCAATGAAATTGACTCCAGCAACGTCGGAAAGTCGACCCTGACCCAAGCTGAAATCAATCGCTATCAGGCCAACAATATTCCCAGCCTGCTGGCGACCTTGCCCGGTATCAACCTCGGCGGCTCGCTCAAGCCCGGCGGTCAGACCATCAACATCTGGGGCATGGGTGAAGCCGAAGACGTACAAATGACCGTGGATGGCGCGACCAAAAGCGGCTTCGAACGCTACATGCAAGGCACCATCTTTATCGAGCCTGAACTGATCAAGGGGCTGGTCGTCGAAAAAGGCCCGCACGATATGCGCACCGGCAACGGTGGTTTTGCCGGTTCCGTGCACATGGAAACCAAAGATGCACCGGACCTGCTCGAAGAGGGCAAAGACACCGGCGCCATGCTCAAATACGGCTACAGCAGCAACGACCACCAACAGGTTTACAGTGGCGCCGTGTATGGCCGCACCGATGATGGCCGCGCGGATGCGCTGGTGTATTACACCAAGCGTGATGGCGATGACATGAAGCTGGCCGGCCACATGCCGGACCCCAAGCACGCCTACCCGGTCAACCCCAAGCGCTTGCCCAACACCGCACAAGACCTGGACGCGCAATTGCTCAAAGTGAACCTGCATTTCAATGAGGAACACAGCCTCGGGATGTCGTATTCACGCGCCAACAATTACCTGTGGGTGCCCTTCTCGGCCATCAGCTACCCGGCGGCGCCGAGCCAGGCCAACATCGACAAATATGGGTACGACGTTGCCTCAAAACGTTACTTGTCCAACCGTTCGACCATCGACACCACCTGGTCGGCCAAATACAAGTACCAGCCTATCGAAAACCCGCTGGTCAATCTTGAGGTCAAGTACTCGCACTCAAACACAGAGCAGACGGACACGCGCGGCTCTCAAGCCTATTTCCAGCCCGCCACCGGCGGTCGCAAGATGGACACCGGCTACACCGACGACATGCTTCAGATCGAAAACATCAGCCTGTTTGCCAGCGGCCCGCTGGATCACGCCGTGACCACTGGCATGCAAATTCGCAAGCACCAGCGTGATGTCGACATGTGGATGCCGGGTAAAACCTATGAGGTAGAGAAATACAACTACGGCCACTATCAGCCCAGCTTCATGCCCAAGGGCAAAGTCGATACCAATAGCTTCTATCTGCAAGACGCGATCACGTACGGTGATTTCACCCTGACACCGTCCGTGCGCTACGACCATGTGCGCAACCGCGGCGAGCAAAACGACGCACCGTTCTATAACCACGCGGAACTGGGTCACGACTACAGCGACAAAACCTACACTGGCTGGTCGCCTCGCCTGTCGGGCTTCTGGAAAATAAACCCGAACACCGCCTTGTTTGTCGACTACAGCAAAACCTGGCGCGCACCGGTAATCGATGAACAATACGAGCTTCAAGGACTGGGTAGCCGCACCGCGACCAGCCTCAATTTGAAACCCGAAGTCATCACGGGCTGGCGTGCAGGCAACATCACCAACTTTGATCACATCTTTGGCGACAACGACCACGCACTGATCCGCACCACCCTGTTTCGCAACACCGTCGACAATGAAATTTTCAAAGCCACCGGCGTAGGGTGCGCAGCCCAAACGGCCGCCGGCAGCATGTCCAAAGACTGTGGGCCGGGCAATATACCCAACTACCGCAACATTGGCAGTGTGACCATCAAGGGCTTTGAAATTGAAAGCTTCTACGAGTCCACTTACGTCTTTGGCTCGCTGTCTTACGCATGGATGACCGGTAAGCACGAAGGCGCCTACACCAACCCGTGGGGACCGAACGTCTGGGCGCGGGACATTCCCGCCCCGAAATGGGTCGCCATACTCGGCACCAAAATACCGGCATGGGATGCGCGCATCGGCTGGAAAGGCGAGTTCGTGCGCAAGACCGACCGTTTGCCAAGCGACAAGTACTACGGCACCGCGATCAGTGCCTTGGGCGATCGCTACTACGACCAATACGCCAACGACGGCTATAACGTGCAGGGCCTGTTCGCCAACTGGAAACCACAGCAGCCGTACCTTAAAGGCACTGAGGTCAACTTCACCGTGGACAACCTGTTCAACAAGAGTTACCAGCCGATGCTCAGTGGCGATAACGCCTACAGTCAGGGGCGTAACGCCAAGATCAGCGTAACGCGGTTCTTCTAACCCCACCCTGTAAGAGGAACTGGCGCAGGCTGCGGGTTTGCACCGCCAGGTCAGCGGGTGTTACGCGTTACCACCCTCAGCCCCGGCGCCTGATCTGAGCGCCGGCTCAAATAGCGGGTGCAACTCACGCGCAAGAACGAGGCGAAGTTGACCACTTCGCCGCGGTAATCCATCACTTCCTCGTAGAGCTTGGCCACCAATTGATTGGTGGTCATGCCATCCGCTTGTGCGATCTCACTGAGGATGTCCCAAAACTGGTTTTCCAGTCGCAACGTGGTGACCACGCCGCAAATACGCAGAGAGCGCGAGCGTGATTCGTACAGAATCGGGTCGGCTTTAACGTACAGCTCACACATGGTCACACCCTCGCCTTACAAGGAAATGGAAGTCCCCAGCAGACCCAGAAAAGCGCTCAGCCAGGCCGGATGCGCTGGCCACGCGGGGGCTGTCACCAGGTTGCCCTGCACATGGACCTGGTTCACGTCGATATCAATATAAGTACCGCCCGCCAAACGCACTTCCGGGGCACATGCGGGGTATGCACTGCACTCACGGCCTGCCAGGATGCCGGCCGCGGCCAGCAATTGCGCACCGTGACAGACCGCGGCAATCGGTTTGCCCGCCTTGTCGAAGTCACGTACCCACTCCAGAACCTTTTCGTTCAAGCGCAGGTATTCCGGCGCACGACCACCGGGCACTAACAGCGCGTCGTAATCGCGGGCGTTGACTGCGTCGAAATCGAAGTTCAGGGCAAACAGATGGCCCGGTTTCTCGCTGTAGGTCTGATCGCCTTCAAAGTCATGAATCGCGGTACGCACTGTCTGCCCCGATTTTTTACCCGGACAAACCGCATGCACCTGATGGCCGATCATCAATAGCGCCTGAAACGGCACCATCACTTCGTAATCTTCGACGTAATCGCCCACCAGCATCAAAATCTTTTTCGCCGCCATGCTGCGTACTCCTGTGAGTTAAGGCTTGGAGTGCATACCCAACAGACGCCGGTAGGCGCTGTGCTGGGGACTCGTTAACACCTGCAAGAGTAGACGCACAGTACCTACGCGGGTAATAACCGGGTACTACACCGATTTACTTCAGCAACCCGTCCGCTTGCAGCAGGGTTTCCAGGCAATGCTCCTGAATGCTGTAGAACGCCTTCAATTCCTGGATTTTCACCCGCAACTGCGCGTTATCAACCGGTTCGGCGCGCTTGACCGCAAGAATCATTTTGTTTTTGTTGGTGTGCTCCAGCGAGATGAACTCGAACACTTTGGTTTCATAACCACAGGCTTCAAGGAACAGCGCACGCAGGCTGTCGGTGACCATTTCGGCCTGTTGACCCAAATGCAGGCCGTATTGCAGCATCGGCTTGAGCAGCGCCGGGCTCTGGATTTGCAGGCGGATCTGCTTATGGCAGCACGGCGAGCACATGATGATCGCGGCGCCCGAGCGGATGCCCATGTGAATCGCGTAGTCAGTGGCAATGTCACAGGCATGCAAGGCGATCATCACGTCAATCGGAGTGGGCGCAAAACTGCGCACGTCACCGTGCTGAAAGCTCAGGCCCGGATGCTCCAGACGCTGCGCTGCGTTATTGCACAACGTGACCATGTCTTCACGCAGCTCAACGCCGGTGACCACGCCTTCGGCTTGCAGGCTGTGACGCAAGTAATCGTGAATGGCAAACGTCAGATAGCCCTTGCCAGAGCCGAAGTCAGCCACTTTGATGGGCTGGTCTAGCGCAAGCGGCGAACTGCTCAGCGCGTGTGAGAACACTTCGATGAACTTGTTGATCTGCTTCCACTTGCGCGACATCGCCGGGATCAGTTCCTGCTGCTTGTTGGTCACCCCAAGGTCGGCAAGAAAGGGGCGGGTCAAATCCAGAAAACGGTTCTTCTCGCGATTGTGTTCAGCCGAAGGCAGTTCACGGGCCTGCTGACTTTTACCCTTGAACAGCGAGCTTTTGCCCTTTTTGCTGTACTCCAGTTGCACTTCGTCTGTGAGGGTCAATAGATGCGCATTTTTGAACGCTTCAGGCAGCAACCCGGCAATGGTCGTCACGGCCTCATCAAGGGGGAAGTTCTTGGTGATATCGCGGGTCTTATAGCGATAGACAAACGACAGGCAAGGCTGATCCTTGACCGTAACCTGCTTGATGATGACCCGCTGCAACTCGGCGTCCGGGCCGACGTACTTGGCCAGCACCAGCTTGATGAAGGAGTTTTGAGCCAGGCCGGTTTCCAGCAGGTTCAAAAATTGCGCACGATGATCCGGCACAGACGGGGCGGTGGTAGCAGTCACTGACATTGAAAAAGGTGCCTCGGGGGATGCAGGAGGGGAAATCAGAAAACAATGGCGGGTATTTTAGGCGGGTTGGCGGCACAGGGCACGGGGTAATTTTGCAGCGCAGTCTTCGTGGGGTTCTGACGAGCACCCTTCCTGCAATTGCAAAGACTCAGTGGCGTAACCAACCACATGAAATTGACATGGATAAAACCCTGAAAATGCCACCGGCCGGCATGCATAAACGGTCATTCGAACAGCCTAAATGTGGTGCTTTAACGCGTTATTACGTCGATGAATAATTGTGTCTTGACCAAACGTCTGTCCATTTGCATAAACACCAAGCAAGGTCATTTTAAATGTATGCAAGGCTAAAAAGCGTTCCCACACCCCCGTCAAAAAACCCCAAGCCTGATTGCCCCTCAATTCATCAATGGCCAAGCGGGCGCCCTTTGCCGGCTATAAAAACGTGCCAGCAGGGTCTGACAAAGGGTAAAGCCTCATAATTTGGCCAGTTATACCGCCACACCTCTCCTTTGAGCTGAATATTGATTTCACTCTCTTCAGCTTCTGTCAAAAAATCATCAATCACATAAATTGATTCGTCAACTTTCTCTATCCTCACTGAATACCTTCCTCTGGCAATATCGATTAAAAACACCGTACCTAATGATATAAAACACAAAATAACCTACAGCCAAATAGAAACAGGCAATCATAAGATAACTCCTGAAATTATTATCCTTCGCCCACTGCGCTATCTGCTGACGGCTCATCATCAGTCGAAACTCATCATCGTAGACTGCCCAAACAAATTCATTATCACTATTAGCGTCTACAGCCACCCACAACTTTCCATGCTTGCGAACATTCAATGATTTTGACTCATAACTGGGGAACTCAATACTGTATTTATAATCACCCTCGCCCCGCTCCACATTAAAATACAAATACACTGATGATTTTGATCTACTCAAAGGCTGAGTCACATACGCGCTGCGCAGCACTACTTCTTTCGGCACCGGCGGCACCTCTACACGCGCCTCCCACATCATCAAGCCTAGCCCAAACATAAGCAGACAATAAAAGACCATCACCACTAAATCCATCCGAGTCGCCACATAACCAGGCGGTATATAAAAAGGTGACTTCTTCATTCCTGCCTCTTGCGCGATTGATTTAAAACTAAACCCTCAATATTGATACAGCAACCCTACATCCGTAGGGGTTTCGTTATTTTTCGGGCGTTGTCACCCAAACGACTAACCACCACCATTAGCGCCATACGATTTACCACACCATACTTTGACAACAATGACGACACATGATCCCGAACCGTAAAATCGCTAATTAGCAACTGTTGTGCTATCGCCTTATTTGTGCGCCCACCCATAAGCAAATCAAGCACCTCTTTCTCCCTAGATGTAAGCTTCATTCCCTTTCCCCATCTTTTATCAACCTCAGAGCACATCAAAAAAACACCCGGACACAATACAACCTAGCCATCATTCAAAAAATGACAACACAGTTTTCCACAACAAAGAGAACTATAAATAGCGGGAACTTATATTGCAGACTCGCAAGAACTTACTTACGCAGACACAAGAATAAAACCACAAAGAAGACATTACAAAAGTCTGATACTTCTTAGCGAAGTATCAGAAACATCAGGATCACAAAGAAAACGATTACAACATCACCAACCGATTCGGCAATTGATTACGCGGTTGGGTTTTGGGTATGTGCTGCGCAAGCAATTGCGCACTGGCATCGATACAGGCAATAAAGCCTTCAGCCGTATGCCCCAATGCCACACGGCGGACGAAGTCGTTGACGATAGTGCCCCAGTCGCTGTTATCCAGATGCCGGGAAATACCTTCATCTACAAGAATTTCGACATAACGCTCAGCTTCACTGACAAAAATCAGCACCCCGGTGCGGTCTTGGGTGTGATGCAGCTTTTGCTCCAGAAACTGGCGCCGCGCCAGGTTGCTGGCCCGCCAATGCCGCACACGGGGCGGGATCAAGCGGGTGGTAATCGCCGGGATGCGAAAGATCAGGCTGAGGAAAACAAAGCTGGCCCATTGCAGCAGGAGCAGCGAATAGATCTGAATGCCGCCGATAAAAAAGTGCGCCAATGCGGGCACCAGCAAGGCGATCAAGCTGGCCCAGAGCAACGGAATGTAACTGTAGTCGTCCGCGCGCGGGGCTAACACGGTGACAATTTCGGCGTCTGTGTGTTGCTCGGCGCGGGTCACCGCTTCTTCGACCTGCCGTTGTTGCGCTTGTGTGAGTAAAGCCATGAGTGTTTATGCTCGCCTGAAAATTGAATTACCAGCCGCCCGAGGCACCGCCGCCGCCAAAGCTGCCACCGCCGCCACTAAAGCCGCCACCTCCTGCGCCACCACCAAAACCGCCCCCGCCAAAACCGCCGGAGCGTGAACCGCCCCCGCCGCCCGAGTTGCAGATGCCGTAGAACTGGCACGCGGCAACCACTATGACAAACAGGACGAATAACAGCAGTACGACAAAGGGATGTTCGGCCAGCAAGTCATTGCCATCGCCCTGCCCGCTGGCGTAGGCCGGTTCGGCCAATGGATCGCCGCCCAACACCTGGAGGATCGCTGCAACACCGTCGCTGATGCCCTGGCTGAAGTGGCCCGCTTTAAAGGCAGGCGTGATGACTTGATTGAGGATTACCGACGATTGCGCGTCTGTGAGGCGGTCTTCCAGCCCATAACCGACCTCGATGCGCAATTTGCGGTCGTCACGGGCAACGATCAGCAAGGCACCGTTGTTTTTGTCCTTTTGACCGATGCCCCAGGTGCGCCCCAATTGGTAGCCGAAGTCTTCAATGGGGGTGCCTTGCAAATCAGGCACGGTCACTACCACCACCTGCTCGCCGGTGGCTTTTTCGTGGGCTTCTAGCGATTGCGTCAATTGCTGACGTGTGGCGGGATCGAGCATTTGCCCGTCGTCCACTACCCGTCCGCTGAGTGCGGGAAATGTCAGCGCCTGGGCCGTGACTATAAATAGCCACAGCAGCAGGCCTGACCCCAGTCTTGATATACGCATCTGCACCACGCTGATTGGAAGGGGGAAGACGTACCCGTAGCAGCTGCCGAGGAACGCAGCCTTCGTTCCTCGGCAGCTGCTACGGGACTCGCGATTGGCCAGGCGTCTTAAAACTTCACTTCAGGCGCTTTGTCGGCGTCCGGCGTGGTGGCTTCGAAGGTTGGGCGGACCGGCAAGTCGCTGTACATCACGGCATGCCACAGACGGCCCGGGAAGGTGCGGATTTCAGTGTTGTAGCGCTCTACCGCAAGAATAAAGTCGCGACGGGCCACACTGATGCGGTTTTCCGTGCCTTCAAGTTGCGATTGCAACGAGAGGAAGTTCTGGTTGGATTTGAGGTCCGGGTAACGTTCCGACACCACCATCAAACGGCTCAAGGCACCTGTCAGTTGGTTTTGCGCGTCCTGGAACTGCTTGAGTTTTTCCGGGTTGTTCAGGGTGCTGGCATCCACCTGAATAGACGTGGCCTTGGCCCGCGCCTCAATCACAGCCGTGAGCGTTGCCTGCTCCTGTTTGGCCGCGCCCTTGACCGTTTCGACCAGATTGGGGATTAAGTCAGAACGACGCTGGTACTGATTCTGCACTTGTGACCAGGCCGCTTTCACCTGCTCATCCAGGGTGGGTATGGTGTTGATGCCGCACCCCGCCAATACGCTGCTCAGCGCCAGCAGTGCGATGACTTTCCAGCCCAAGGCTCTAACGCTTTGTATTCCCATGCTCGTGACGCTCCGAAATGATTGCATTGCGTTCATAGACACCACCCTCGCGCTAAAAACTCCCACTGCGCCCTGAATATCTCTTGGCAACACTGGATTGCGGGGGACGAATCAGCTAAAAGACTGCGCAAGATGTAGGAGTATTCCCCTATAAAGATAGGGTAAATTTCTACCATAAATAGACTAAATACCCCTTCCAAAACAATATCGTTCCCAAGCCACCGGTTTACGTGGCGTGAGTGAACGGCGCGCAGAAGAATTTCATGACCAAAATGTGTTTGCTGGCGATCGCGATTAGCCTGACCAGCCACGCCGTCTGGGCCCAAACGCCTGCGGCTCCGTTGCCTCCTAAAGAGGTGTTTGTCGCCGACCTGCTCAAACAAATGACCCTCGATGAAAAAATCGGGCAGTTGCGCCTGATCAGCATTGCAACCGACATGCCCCGCGAATTGATTCGCAAGGAAATCGCCGCAGGCCGCATCGGCGGCACGTTTAATTCGGTGACGCGTCCCGAAAACCGTCCGATGCAAGACGCCGCCATGCGCAGCCGTTTGAAAATCCCCATGTTCTTTGCCTATGACGTGATTCACGGGCATCGCACCATTTTCCCGATCAGTCTGGCACTGGCCTCCAGCTGGGATATGGACGCCATCGCCCTGAGTGGCCGGATTTCGGCCAAGGAAGCCAGCGCCGATAGCCTCGACCTGACATTTTCGCCGATGGTCGATATCGCTCGCGATCCTCGCTGGGGTCGGACCTCGGAAGGTTTTGGCGAAGACACCTATCTGGTTTCGCGCATTGCCAAGGTCATGGTGCAGGCCTATCAAGGCGTGTCTCCCGCCCTGCCCGGCAACATCATGGCCAGCGTCAAACACTTCGCCCTTTATGGCGCCGTGGAAGGTGGACGGGACTACAACATCGTCGACATGAGTCCTACCCGCATGTTTCAGGATTACCTACCGCCCTACCACGCTGCTATTGAGGCTGGGGCTGGAAGCGTAATGGTGGCGCTGAACTCGATCAACGGGGTACCGGCCACCTCCAACATGTGGCTTATGCAGGATTTATTGCGTAAGGAATGGGGCTTCAAAGGGGTGGCTGTCAGTGATCATGGCGCGATTCTTGAGCTGATCAAGCACGGGGTGGCCAAAGACGAGCGAGAAGCTGCCACGCTGGCGATCAAAGCGGGTGTCGACATGAGCATGAATGACCTGGTGTATGGCAAAGAACTGCCAGGCTTGGTCAAGTCCGGAAAAGTAGCGCAGAGCGATCTGGATAACGCCGTACGCGAGGTGCTTGGCGCCAAATACGACATGGGACTGTTTAATAACCCCTACCTGCGCATAGGCAAGGCTGAAGACGACCCGGCCGATGTCAACGCTGAAAGCCGCCTGCACCGGGCCGAAGCCCGTGACGTAGCGCGAAAAAGTCAGGTGCTGCTCAAGAATGAGTCCCATACCCTGCCCTTGAACAAACAGGCGCGCATCGCGCTGATCGGGCCGCTGGCCGATTCGAAAATCGACATGCTCGGCAGTTGGTCGGGCGCCGGTGTACCCGCGCAATCAGTGACTGTACGTGAAGGGTTGCGCAATGCCATGGGTAAACAGGCCACGCTGACCTACGCCCGGGGCGCCAATGTGACGGATGATCAGACGGTGGTCGACTACCTCAATCATTCCAACCCCAATATGCTCGATGTGACCAATGACCCGCGCCCGGCGCAAGTCATGCTCGATGAAGCCGTCAAAGCGGCGCAACAGGCCGATATCGTGGTCGCCGTGGTGGGCGAAGCTCGCGGCATGTCCCATGAAGCCGCCAGCCGCACTGACCTCGACTTGCCAGCCCCGCAGCGTGCCTTGATCAGCGCCCTGAAAGCGACTGGCAAGCCGCTGGTACTGGTGCTGATGAATGGCCGGCCGCTGTCCATTGATCAACAGATACAACAGGCCGATGCGGTGCTGGAAACCTGGTACAGCGGCACTGAAGGCGGCAATGCCATCGCCGACGTGCTGTTCGGCGACTACAACCCGTCGGGCAAACTGCCGATCACATTCCCGCGCTCGGTAGGTCAGATTCCGAGCTACTACAGCCACCTGCGCATTGGCCGCCCCTTCACCCCAGGCAAACCTGGCAACTACACCTCGCAGTACTTTGACGAACCCAACACCCCGCTTTACCCGTTCGGTTATGGCCTGAGCTACACCGACTTCAGCCTGTCAGATGTGCGCCTCTCCAGCGAGACCCTCAAGCCGGGTGCAGCCCTGACGGCCAGCGTGACGGTAAAAAATACCGGCCAGCGTGCAGGTGAGACCGTGGTGCAGCTTTATATACAAGACGTTAGTGCGTCGATGAGCCGCCCCGTCAAAGAGCTGAAAAACTTTCACAAGCTGATGCTTAAGCCCGGCGAAGAGAAAGTTGTGCAGTTCAGCATCGACGAAGACGCCCTGAAGTTTTACAACGCGCAGTTGAAATACGCCGCCGAACCCGGTGAGTTCAACGTGCAGCTAGGGCTTGATTCACAAAACGTTCAGCAAAAGAGCTTCCAATTGCTCTAATTTCGCGTAACAGCCGGGAAGGCTTTGAACGGTCTTCCCGGCACTTCTTGATGCCAATCTGCGCTTGACCTTTTCGATCTTTGCACCTACCCCAAAATGCGTTCGGACAGCGCTGTTTTTTGTGGTAGGGTTCGCGCCCTCAAAATTCAGACCGCCGATACGATCCCGCACAAACCAGTGACAAACGGTGTAATGCCGGTGCCATGCGGCCTACATGGATTTTTTGCGTTTCATACACAATTTACACACAGAGTTATCCACAGGAAGTGCATTGCACGAGACCCGCAAAACGCATATCTTGTATCAATTCCGCCAAAAGACCCTACATGTAGGGTTTCAGGGCAAAAACCCAACACAACCCAGTCGCGAATTTCAAGCCCTTTTCTCGCGCCTGTAGGGTTGAACCAAACGCAGTTTTCAAGCCCAAACCGCTCATGCGGATGGCAACCGTTTTTTGGCTGATGCCGGAATGCGGCCCGGGTGTTGCAGTCCATAACTGTCACCCACCAGGAATAAGGTTTGAGGCGGTACGCGCAAACCCAAAACTTCGGCAAGGAAGCGGCCCAATACACCCCTTTCTGTACGTCCCGAGGTTGGTATGCCCGGTTAACCACCGGTTGTAGTGCTTCAGGACGCAACGGTGGGCACCTTTTTGAGGCGCCCAAATAAACATAGAGAACGTGGAGACACCCATGCAAACCGACACAACTCGCGAGAACTCGCAGGGTTCTGATTCAAATCTGGATCTATCTGCGACCGCGCCAGGCCAATTGCGCGTGATCAAACGTAACGGGACCGTGGTTCCTTACACCGATGACAAGATCACCGTCGCCATCACCAAAGCGTTTCTTGCAGTTGAAGGCGGCAATGCCGCCGCTTCGTCGCGCATCCACGACACCGTTGCCCGCTTGACCGAACAAGTCACTGCGACGTTCAAGCGCCGCATGCCATCGGGTGGCACCATCCACATCGAAGAAATCCAGGACCAGGTTGAACTGGCCCTGATGCGCGCCGGCGAGCAGAAAGTAGCCCGTGACTATGTGATCTACCGCGATGCCCGCTCCAAAGAACGTGCCACGCGCGCACCTGCTGCCGACGCTGTTGTGGCTCACCCCTCGATCCGCATCACGCGCGCCGACGGCACCTTTGCACCGCTCGACATGGGCCGCCTGAACACCATCGTCACCGAAGCCTGCGAAGGCCTGGAAGAAGTCGATGGCGACCTGATCCAGCGCGAAACCCTGAAAAACCTGTACGACGGCGTGGCCCTGAGCGACGTCAACACCGCCCTGGTGATGACTGCCCGTACCCTGGTTGAGCGCGAGCCCAATTACTCGTTCGTGACTGCTCGCCTGCTGATGGACACCTTACGTGCCGAAGGCTTGAGCTTCCTGCAAGTGGCCGAAAGCGCCACTCACCACGAAATGGCTGACCTGTACGCCAAGGCCCTGCCTGCCTACATCGCCAAGGGTATTGAGTTCGACCTGCTGAACCCGATTCTGGCGACCTTCGACCTGGAGAAACTGGGCCAGGCGATCAACCACGAGCGCGATCAGCAGTTCACCTACCTGGGCCTGCAAACCCTGTACGACCGTTACTTCATCCACAAGGATGGCGTGCGTTTCGAACTGCCACAAATCTTCTTCATGCGCGTGGCCATGGGCCTTGCGATCGAAGAGAAGCAAAAAGAAGACCGCGCCATCGAGTTCTACAACTTGCTGTCGTCCTTCGACTACATGTCTTCGACGCCGACACTGTTCAACGCCGGTACTCAGCGGCCACAGCTGTCGAGCTGCTACCTGACCACCGTGCCGGATGACCTGTCGGGCATCTACCACGCGATCCACGACAACGCCATGCTGTCCAAATTCGCCGGTGGCCTGGGCAACGACTGGACGCCAGTCCGTGCGCTGGGTTCGTGGATCAAAGGCACCAACGGCAAATCCCAGGGTGTTGTGCCGTTCCTCAAAGTGGTGAACGACACCGCCGTTGCCGTTAACCAGGGTGGCAAGCGTAAAGGCGCAGTGTGCGCTTACCTTGAAACCTGGCACATGGACATCGAAGAGTTCATCGAGCTGCGCAAGAACACCGGTGATGACCGTCGTCGCACCCACGACATGAACACCGCCAACTGGATCCCTGACCTGTTCATGAAGCGCGTCTTCGATGACGGCCCGTGGACCCTGTTCTCGCCCTCCGAAGTACCGGATCTGCACGACCTGACCGGTAAAGCCTTCGAAGAGCGTTACGAGTACTACGAAGCACTGTCTCAGTACCCTGGCAAGATCAAGCTGTTCAAGACCATTCAGGCCAAAGACCTGTGGCGCAAAATGCTGTCCATGCTGTTTGAAACCGGCCACCCGTGGCTGACCTTCAAAGACCCGTGCAACCTGCGCAGCCCGCAGCAGCACGTGGGCGTGGTTCACAGCTCGAACCTGTGCACCGAGATCACCTTGAACACCAACAAGGACGAGATCGCTGTTTGCAACCTGGGGTCGATCAACCTGCCGAACCACATCAAGGACGGCAAGCTGGACACCGCCAAGCTCAAGCGCACCATCGACGTGGCCGTGCGCATGCTCGACAACGTGATCGACATCAACTACTACTCGGTGCCGCAAGCGCGTAACTCGAACTTCAAGCACCGCCCTGTCGGCCTGGGGATCATGGGCTTCCAGGACGCTCTGTACTTGCAACACATTCCGTACGCCTCCCAGGCGGCTGTCGAGTTTGCCGACAAGTCGATGGAAGCCGTCAGCTACTACGCCATTCAGGCGTCGTGCGACCTGGCTGACGAGCGTGGCGCTTACGAGACGTTCCAGGGTTCGCTGTGGTCCAAAGGCATCCTGCCACTGGATTCGCAACAGATCCTGATCGAGCAGCGCGGCCAGAAGTACATTGACGTTGACCTGAACGAATCCCTGGACTGGGCACCGGTTCGCGCCCGTGTACAGAACGGCATTCGTAACTCCAACATCATGGCCATCGCACCGACCGCCACCATCGCCAACATTACCGGCGTGTCGCAGTCGATCGAACCGACCTATCAAAACCTGTATGTGAAATCGAACCTGTCGGGCGAGTTCACCGTGATCAACCCGTACCTGGTTCGCGATCTTAAGGCTCGCGGTCTGTGGGACTCGGTCATGATCAACGACCTGAAGTACTACGACGGTTCGGTGCAGCAGATCGAACGCATCCCGCAAGCGCTCAAAGAGCTGTATGCGACTGCATTTGAAGTGGACACCAAGTGGATCGTCGACGCGGCCAGCCGTCGTCAAAAGTGGATCGACCAGGCTCAGTCGCTGAACCTGTACATCGCAGGCGCTTCGGGCAAAAAACTGGACGTGACCTACCGTATGGCTTGGTACCGTGGCCTGAAAACCACCTACTACCTCCGTGCACTGGCGGCGACCAGCACCGAGAAGTCCACGGTCAACACTGGCAAGCTCAACGCTGTATCGAACGGCAACAACAGCGAAGACGTCGCTGCTGCGCCAGCAGGCCCGGCCCCAGTGCCAAAAGCGTGCGCGATTGACGAGCCGGATTGCGAAGCGTGTCAATAAGCTGAATCGGTAAGCGCCTCGCGGCGCTTACACCAAACCCCCGACAAGCCCTCAGGCTTGTCGGGGGTTTTCTTTTGCCTTAAAAATACCGCGCCTCAGGCAGCCCTAAGCTTGTCACGGCGCAAACCTGCCGAGTCCAGGGCATACGCATCGTTGTAGAACGACGGTGGGTATCCACCACGCTTCCCCCAACGCTCTTCGCGACCGTCGATGACCGCCATCGAGTGAGCATCGCGATTGATGACGCCCAACTGGCCAGAAGCCAGCTCTGCCGCCGAGGTTCTGCGAACGTAATTCTTCAGTCCAAGACGCTGCAAACCTTCATCTGCGTGCTCCCCATCGTTGAGACTCTGGGCCGCCTGCTGGAACGTCATGTTCCGCCGCCCGTCGTTGCCTTCCATTTGTGCACGCTTGGCACTGGCTGCGTACAAGAAATTGGCATCAGTCATCATTTTCGGATCATCACCCTTGAAGCGAGCCTCTCTGGCAGCCACTCTCAACTCATCCTTGGTCAAATGAAGCGAAAACCCATCGCGCATGGTGACGTTAAAGCCATTGGCCGTTTCGCTCACATCTTTGAAAATATCCGTGGGTTTCTGCCCTGCAGCCATCATGGCGGCCTTGATGGCCGAAACCGTAATGCAATTTCCGTCAGGTCCCTGACTGAAGCCGCTCCAGATGTTGGCAGGCTGTTTGCCCGGATCGGAATGATCAGGTTTGTAGTTGAAATATTTAGCACCGTCAGTAATCGGCTTGTTGCTCACCCTGTCGCCCGGACCTATCGGAGACGGGTTAATGCCTGGGCTTGGGCCTGGACCTGGGCTTGGGCTTGGGCTTGGACTTGGACTTGGACCTGGACTTGGACTTGGACTTGGACCTGGACCTGGACCTGGACCTGGACCTGGACTTGGACTTGGACTTGGACTTGGACCTGGACCTGGACCCGGACTTGGCGGCGGGACGTCGTCATCCTGCCACATCGACTTAATCAATCTGCGTAGAAACTCAAGAAACTCTACCGAGGCCTCTGCTTCTTTGCGCAACTGATCAAGAATTTCTTTAAATTTTTCATCACCGAGCTTTGTGCGAAGCGCCTCCAGCTTCTCAGTCAGTTCTTTAATCTTATGATCCCGAGTTGGTCTCATAACATCAAACAACTCGTTAAGCAGCTTCTTC
The DNA here is from genome assembly GCF_016812185.1 of Pseudomonas weihenstephanensis. Classification (NCBI taxonomy): domain Bacteria; kingdom Pseudomonadati; phylum Pseudomonadota; class Gammaproteobacteria; order Pseudomonadales; family Pseudomonadaceae; genus Pseudomonas; species Pseudomonas weihenstephanensis. The sequence goes on from NZ_JAAEBV010000005.1 coordinate 193,774, forward strand.
ACCGTACTGGCATTCACCTCAGGCCCTACCGGGTCTGCTCTGGCTGCAGGGCCTACCAGTGAATAAAATGCATCGTTTGCTGCACTCCGCCGGTGTATTCCAGAAATATTCATATCCTGTCCTCCCTAGATTGGCGAGCCATCAGGCTCCACCTAAATCAGTGGCGGGCAGTCTCGCGAGGTTCCTATTACAAGCATGTCAATATTTGAACAGCCGCTGCTGGACAGAATGTGTGTGTTTGAGACACAAAAAAACCCCTCTTACGAGGGGTTTTCTGTGGAGCGCTAACGCATCAGGTCATCTGAATGATGGTCTGCATGATGGTGCTCTGGGTGGAGATGGTTTTGGCGTTGGCCTGGTAGTTGCTCTGCGCTTTAATCAGGTCAACCAGTTCGTTGGTCAGGTTGACGTTGGAGTCTTCCAGCGAGTTGGACTTGATGGCGCCCAGGCTGCCGATTTGCGGTGCATCGTAACCGGCCTGACCCGAGGCGAAGGTTTCTTTCCAGGCTGTACCGCCGATAGGCTGCAAACCTTGCTCGTTGGTGAAGCTGGCGAGCGAGATCTGGCCAATGGCACGGCTCTGGTTGTTGCTGAAGTTGGCAAACATCACGCCCGAACCGTCGATAGTCAGGTTGGTGATCTGGCCAGTGGCATAACCGTCCTGGGTCGGCGGGTTACGCGAGGTGTCGGTGTTGTACTGGGTGGTTTTGGCCATGTTGATGGCAATACCGCCATCTTTGGAGGCGGCCCCGTTGGACACCCACTTACCGTTAACCTCGGCTCCTGGCATCCAGTTACCCACCGTCAGGGTGCTGCTGATGATATCTGGCTTGGTCGGGTCCGGGTCAGGCGTGGTGACGCTGGTCAGCGCGCCTGCCGAGTCGAAGACCATGGTCGAGGCGACCGGGGCCTCGGCATCTTTACCCGTGACCGGGCTGCCGTCCGGGTTGCGGCCATCGATCAGGGTGTAAGTTTTCCAGGTGTTGGAATCGGTTTTCACCATGTACTGATCCATCGGGTGCGGGTTGCCCTGAGTATCGTAAACAGTGGTGCTGAATTTTTTGCTGTAGGTTTCAAGCTTTGAAGGGTCGAACGGGTTTTTCACCTGATCGACCACATCGCTGGTCGAGTTCAGGTTGATGGTCGAGTCCACCGAGCCGCTCGCCTTGGGCGCCAGGTTCGAGGTGTCGATACGCAGGTCTGTCAGCACGCCATTGATGATTTTGCCGTTGGCGTCAACGCCGTAACCCTGCAACCGCGCGCTGCCATCAGTGTTGGTGACGTAGCCTTCTTTATCGGCCTTGAACGTACCGGCACGGGTGTAGCTCAGCGAGCCGTTTTCGCTCAGCACGAAAAAGCCGCTGCCCTGAATGCCCATGTCCAGCAGGTTGCCGGTGTTGTTGATCGAACCTTGGGCAAAGTTCTGCGAGACGTTGGCCAGGTTCACACCGCTGCCGATGGTCTTGCTGCCGACGCCCAGCTTGCTCGCCGAGTAAATATCCGAGAACTCGGCGCGCGACGCTTTGAAACCGCTGGTGGCAACGTTGGCAATGTTGTTGCCGGTAACGTCGAGTTGTTTGTTGGCCGCATAGAGGCCGCTAAGGCCGATATTAAAAGACATGTTTCACTCCTTGAGGCGTATGGGTCGGCTTAGAGGCCAATGGTCTGGACTTTGGACATGCCAATGCTGCCCAGACCTGCGAGATTGAGCATGATTTCACCGCCGGTTTTGCTCAGCGTCACACTGTTAACTGTGGCGGGCAGGTAGGTGGTGAGCGCCGTGGTGGTGGTGTCGGTTTTAGACGAGGCGGTAAAGGTGTAGTTACCTTTAGGCATCAGCTCACCGTCATCATTTTTGCCGTCCCAGGTGAAGTCGACATTGCCGGCTTTCTGTGCGGGCATCTGAATCGTTCTGACCAGTTCGCCGTCTGCATCGGTGATGGTGATGGTTGGCTTGGTGTCCGCCTCTTTCACCACGACCGTGCCGTTGAACGGTTTTTCGCTGGCGGTATCGACCAACGCTTCACCGGTTTGCACGATCACCGAACGGCCCACCAGCGACGACGCCTGCAAGGCTTGCGAGGACTGCAAGCCGCCGGTGATGGCGTTCACCGAGTCATTGAGAGTGGTGATGCCTTCCAGGCTGCTGAACTGCGCCAACTGCGCGACGAACGCGGTGTTGTCTTGCGGGTCCAGCGGGTTCTGGTTTTTCAGCTGGGTGACCAGCAGTTGCAAGAACGCATCCTTGCCCAGGGCTTTATCGTTGCCGGCAACTGCCTTGGACGCCGCCGCCAGGCTGGTGTCCTTGGTTTTAACCTGGGCAGAGTTGGCCAGCACCTGATTGAGGGTTTTGTTGCTGACGGAATCGGTCACACTCATTTGCGTCGTTCCTTATCACTGACCCAGGGTCAGTACCTTCTGCATCATGGTTTTGGCGGTGTTCATCATTTCGGCGTTGGTCTGGAACGAACGACTGGCGGAAATCATGTCAGCCATTTCTTCAACCACGTTGACGTTGGGGTAGTACACATACCCTTTGGCGTCGGCAGAAGGATGGTTCGGCTCGTAGCGGGCGTCGAGGTTGCTTTGGTCTTCGACCACGCCCAGCACTTGTACGCCCTGCCCGGCTGCGTCCTGATTCTGGAACAGCGAACCGCCGTTACCGCTTTGCGCGCCCTGAAACATGGTGGCGAACACCGGGTGACGGGCGCGGTAGGTTTGGTCGATGCTCGACGAAACGGTCTCGGCGTTGGCGATGTTACTGGCGACGGTGTTCAGTCGAGTGGTCTGAGCGCTCATGCCGCTACCGGCAATATTGAAAACACTGGCTAGAGACATGGATTACTCTCCGCGCAGGGCTGATACCAGCCCTTTGAATTTGCTGTTGAGCAGCGTGAAGCTGGCCTGGAAGTTGACCGCATTCTCTGCGTAGTTCGATTGTTCGAGCTGAGCATCCACCGTGTTCTGGTCGATAGAGGGCTGCATCGGCGTGCGGTACAACAATGACTCGTCGCCACTGCTCAGGCCCTGAGCTTCGATATGGCGGCTGTTGGTCATGTTCAAGGCAAAGCTGCCGTTCTTGTTTTTGTCACTCTGTGCGGCAAGCACAGAGGCAAAATCCAAGTCCCGAGCCTTGTAGTTCGGGGTATCGGCGTTGGCGATGTTGTTCGCCAGGACTTCGGCGCGCTGTGCGCGAAAGCCAAGGGCTTGCTCATGGATACCGAGCGCTTTATCGAAGCTGATGCTCATGTCGGAAAACCTTTGTGGGCTGACCTGAGAATGTGGTTCAGGTCTTACATGCAGTGGATAGAGCAAACCCCGTGCCAGTTTTCACATCCCCATATTTCAAGGCTTTGCGAGGAGATGAGCTGCGCCAATGCCAGAAAAGCGGCAATGACTGACCGCCGACTGCCGCTTTTCTGCCGCTTTGTTCCTCGACAACCGCTCAAGAGCATGAATAGAACAGCGCGCTGGCGCTGGCGCACAAAAAAACGGGAGCCTTGCGGGCTCCCGTTTTGATGTGGCGCAGATCGACTTACTTAGCCTGATAGATGATGCCCGGACTGCACTGAACCATCTGGTAGTGATCCGGCAAGCCGTTCAATGCCTCGGATGCACCGAGGAACAGATACCCCCCTGGCTTCAAGGTGCTGTGAATACGCAGCAGGATGTCTTTTTTGACCTCCGCCGAGAAGTAGATCAGCACGTTGCGGCAGAACACCATGTCGAACTTGCCCAACCCGGCGTAGCTGTCCAGCAGGTTGAACGAGCGGAACTCGACGCGATTTTTGATCGGCGCCTTGATCACCCAACGCCCCGGCCCTTTCGGATCGAAGTAACGTTGCAAGCGCTCCTGGGACAAACCACGGCCAATCGCGAGGCTGTCGTACTCGCCCGTTTTGCAGGTGTTAAGCATCAAACTGGACAGGTCGGTGGCCACAATCTGCACGCCCGCCTTCAATTGCCCAAGGTTGGTGCGCTCATATTCATCAATGGCCATTGACAGCGAAAACGGCTCTTGCCCCGAAGAGCACGCCGCCGACCAGATACGTAAACGTTGACCCGGATTAGCCTTGGTCAGCTCAGGCAGGACTTTGTTCTTCAGCACTTCAAAGGGGTAGGTATCGCGAAACCACAGGGTTTCGTTGGTGGTCATTGCATCGACCACCTGCTCGCGCAACCCGCTGCGGGGCTGGCTCTGGATGCGCTGAATCAGCTCACCCAGCGACTTGATACCTTGCTGTTCCATCAGCTTGTTCAGACGGCTGGAAACAAGGTACTGCTTGTTCTCACCTAGCAAAATGCCACAGGCTTTTTCCAGGAAAACCCGGAACTGCTCAAAATCCAAATTACCCGTAGACAAATGATCCTGCCTCTATCAATCGTGTTAACCGCCAAGGGCCAAGCCCCTAGCTGTGGTCTGCTTCTTTGATCCGGTCAACTACCCGGGATGCCAGGTCATCAGGGCGGAATTTTGCCAAAAAGTCATTGGCGCCGACTTTTTTGACCATCGCCTGATTGAATACCCCGGACAACGAAGTATGCAGAATGATGTGCAACTTTTGCATGCGCGGATCGCTGCGGATTTCGGACGTCAGGGTGTAACCGTCCATTTCCGGCATCTCGATGTCCGAGATCATCATCAGAAACTCTTCTGACGGGTCTTTGCCTTCGTCCACCATGTTCTTCAGGTATTGCAGCGCCTGACGGCCGTCATTGAGCGACACCACTTCAACGCCGACCGTTTGCAGGCAACGTGTTACCTGCTTGCGCGCCACTGAGGAGTCATCCACCGTCAGCACTCGCAACGACACGGCTTTGCTCTGGGTTTCAACGTCAACTACACCGTGCGAAATGCTTTCGGATGAGGGCGAAACTTCAGACAGGATTTTTTCAACGTCGATGATTTCGACCAACTGATCATCCAGCCGCGTCACCGCCGTCAGGTAGTGATCACGCCCGGTGCCCTTGGGTGGCGGATGAATCTCCTCCCAGTTCATGTTGACAATGCGCTCAACCGAACGCACCAGAAAACCCTGCGTTTTAGTGTTGTACTCGGTAATGATCACAAACGGGCTGCTTTGATCTTTCAAGGCGCCTGCGCCGGTGGCCATCGCCAAGTCGAGAATCGGAATGGTCGCCCCCCGAATACTCGCCACACCGCAGACCACCGGGTGAGATTTTGGCATCACTGTCAGCTTGGGGCATTGCAGCACCTCGCGGACTTTGAACACGTTAATCCCGTACAGCTGCTGCCCGTCCAGGCGAAACAACAACAGCTCCAGGCGGTTTTGCCCCACCAGTTGAGTGCGCTGGTTAACCGCATCCATCACCCCAGCCATACTCGGTTCCCCTCAAAAACTTTAAGTTGCGACGCACATAACCCGGTAAACGGCACGGGCTTTGCTATTTATCCGCCATGAATGCAAAAACGACAATTTCTCGCCACTGGCCGATTCCTCAGACGCTGCGCCGCCGCTTTTTAAGCTTCCTTGCGGCCGGGTGCCTGATAAGCGCTGGAGCACAATCCTACGCTGATGGGTTTACATCTCCTACTCAGCTTATCGGCGTGACCCAAGGCTTTCTTGAATTCACTGTCGAAGACTACCTCGCCACTGGTCATATAGAAGGCCGCTACGAGATCCAGGTAAACAACCTGGACCCCCGCCTGCGCCTGGCCCAGTGCGACAAGGAATTGACAGCCACCCTTGAAAGCCCGGCCCAACCCATGGGCCGCGTCACCGTGCGCGTACGCTGTGAGGGTAGCTCGCCCTGGACGATCTTCGTACCGGCGCAGGTCAAGTTGTTCCGCGAGGTAGTGACCGTTACCCACCCGCTCAAGCGCGGCATGGTGATCGACTATGACGACGTAGCCCTGCGTGAGCGGGACATCAGCCTGATCAATCAGGGCTACATGACGGCTGTGGAACTGGCCGTTGGCCAAAAACTTCTGCGACCAATGGTCACCGACCAAGTGCTGACGTTGACGCATCTGGAGCAGGCCGCCGTAGTACGCAAGGGCGATCAGGTGGTGATCAACGCCCGCAGCGGCACACTGACTGTCAGAATGCCCGGCGAAGCGCTGTCCGACGGCGGCCTCAGCGAACAGGTTCGGGTCAAGAACCTGAACTCCAAACGGGTGATCAAAGCGCGCATTACCGGGCCAGGGCAAGTCGAGGTGGCTTTGTAGGACAGTTGGCATACGTACCTCAACTTTCCTACACTGTCGCTTGACGCAGATCAGTACTGATTCGCGTCGACCTATGATTAATCGAGCCTAAAGTTTTCTCGGGTATGGCCGAAAACATGGCAAGCGTCCAAATACCCAGAGGTTTTCCAACATGGTCATCGACTTCAGTCGCCTAAACAGCGCCACGCCTTTAACCGGCAGTACGCGCAGCAACGCCACTCAGGAAGCAGGTAGCGCCACGCAAGCGGCCCCTGTTAACGCTGAGCGCGCTGATGCCAATGCCCCGAGCGGGGAATCTGTGCATCTGAGCCACGAGGCACAACAGTTGCAAAAAATCAGCGATTCGCTGCGTGACCAACCGGTTGTCGACAAAAGCCGTGTGGCTGAGTTGAAACAGGCCATTGCCGATGGTAGCTACACCGTCGACAGCAATCGGGTCGCCAGCAAATTGCTTAACTTGGAAGCCCAGCGCTAGCCTTCGCGGCAAGCGCCAGGCTTTTGGACGCTTAAATTCCAGAGCCAGCCATGCACGACACGACTTTACTGCAACTGATCAACGACGACTTCGGCTCGGCCCAGACACTGCTCAGCCTGCTGCAAGACGAAACAGTCGCCCTGCAAGGGCGCGATATGCTGGTGCTCGAAAAGATCCTGGCACGCAAGCAGTCGCTCATCATTCTGCTCGACCAGCATGGGCGCAAACGCAGCGAACTGCTGGTTAGCCTCGGCTTGACAGCCAACCACAGCGGCCTTGAACAATTGGCCAGCCACTCCGATGTTGGCCCGCAACTGCTGGCCCAAAGCGCTGCACTGAATCAGTTGCTGGCTGAGTGCCAAGCTGCCAATGCAGTCAATGGCCAAGCCATCCAGACGCAACAGCTCATTACTGCCAATCAACAGCGCATCCTGCACGGCGGCGAAGCCCATACGTTGTATGACGCTCGCGGCACCACAGCGCTGGTCAACAAACCACGCGCCTTCAGTCAGGCTTAAGCTCGCCGGCCTGCACTATCCTAAGGACGCAACATACTGGCAAAATGCCGCCTTTTGCGTGTTGTTGTATTTTGTCTGGAGATTGACGAACCGTGTCCACTGCCGAAGATGCTCCGCAGCCTCCAAAGGTATTCACCTCTGCCTTGGAAATTTCCGCCACTTTGCGGATGCTAAAAGAGAGCCATGACCCCCTGATCATCACCTTCCACGAACGCAGTCAGCGCTTTCAGAGCTATTTGATTGACGTAGATCGCGATACCGCCACCCTCGCCTTTGATGAAATGATCCCGCGTGACGGTGAGCGTTTTCTTGAAGCTGGCGAGCCGTTTCGCGTTGAAGGTTTTCATGATGGCGTACGCATAGCCTGGGAATGCACCACTCAACTGACCATTGAAGACAAAGACGGTCACCGCAGTTATCACGGCGCCTTACCGAGCGAAATCGTTTACCACCAGCGCCGTAATGCGTTCCGCGCGGCACTCAAGCTGGCGGATCTGGTCAGCGTAAAAGTCGACGGGGACAAGATTAAATTCCCGATCGAAGGCAAGTTGCTGGATGTGTCCGCCACAGGCTGCAAGCTGAGGTTTGAAGGCGACATCAGTGAACGTCTGCAATTGGGGCAAGTCTACGAGCGCTTTAACGCCGCCCTGCCCTTTGGCGCCATGACCACGCCTGTGGAGTTGCGCTACCTGCACTTTGAAGAGCGCCTGAACATCACCTTTGCCGGCATGCGTTTTCACAACATGAGCGGCGGTGTGCAGCGTCAGGTCGAGCGTTTTGTGTATCAGTTGCAACGTGATGCGCGACGCTTTGATAAAGACGACGATTATTGAGTGATCCCCCCCTCCTAAAGAGAGAGGGGTTTAAGCGCACACTGCTTCAGTCCTTACGCAGATCGGCGCCCTCTTCCTCCGGGAGGGGGCCGGGATGAGGCTCTTCAGGCTCAACCACCGGCTCGACACTGTCCTGCATCTGCTCCTGCACCACCTGCTCGTCCACCCGCGGGTCAAGCGCTGCCACCAAGGGCGAACTGGACATGCTGTCGGGCATGGCGACGTGCTGCAACGGCGCATCGTCGACCTGGTGCAAGTTGGTGACCGCATTCGGTCGGATGCGCCACACCAGCACCAGCCCCGTCACACTGAAAAACGCGTACAGCATCTGACTGCCCAGCACCTTCATCAGCACACCTGCCACCAGCGGTCCGACGCTGGCGCCAATGCCGTAGGTCACCAGCAACATGGCGGTCAATGACACGCGCCGCTCAGCTTCTACGTGGTCATTGGCAAACGCCACCGCCAGCGGATAGATGCAAAACTGCACCAGCGCGCTGAGCCAACCCGCGACAAACAATACCTCCAGCGGCACGGTTGGCATGATCGCCAGCGGCAGCGACACCACCGCCAGGATGAACGCAAACACACGAATCAACAGCGGCCGGTCATAGCGATCCGACAACCAGCCCAACGGCCACTGCGCCAGCAGCCCGGCAAAAATACAGCACCCCATGTACAAACCGACCAACTCGGTGGACAAGCCCTGCTGCGTGGCATACAGCGGCGCCAGACCGTAGAACGAACCCACCAGCAGCCCGGCGCCCATCACGGCGATCAGCGACTGTGGTACGCGCTTGATGAAGAACTTGGGGTCCATCGGCGCGGGGTGCAAAGGCGCCGGGTGGATGCGCCGGGTCATAGCCACGGGCACCAGGCACAGGGCAAAGCACAGCGCCACCAGCATCAGCAATTCAAGGCCCAACTGCGGGTGGATGACCAAAATCAATTGCCCGAGCACAAGGCCCAGATACGAGGCAATCATATACAGGCTGAACACCACGCCGCGCTGCTTGGCGTCGGCCTGCTCGTTAAGCCAGCTTTCGATGACCATGTATTGGCACATCATGCCCAAACCCACGATAACCCTGAGCAGCAGCCACATAGGCAGCCAGTCGGTTAAACCGTGACACAACACCGCTGCGCCGACGATCCCGGCGCAGGCGGCATACGCACGAATGTGCCCCACGCGCGCGATCAAGCGGTGGCCAATCTTGCCGCCCAATACCAGGCCAAAATAGTTGGCCGCCATCAAGCCACCAATCCACAGGCCATCAACATTGTCGGCCGCAAGGCGCAAGGCAAGGTAGGTGCTCAACAAGCCCGAGCCGATCAACATCATCAGCGAGGCGAAATACAGCGCTTTAAAAGACTTCCAGATTTGGCGCATCGGCGTTGCGCGACTCCATGCAGTGGCGGTCGGGCTATCTGACGATAGCCGAGCGCAGCAGGTTCAAACGGTCAAGCCGCAAGGCTTTGTGCCGTCTGGACGATTAAGCCTGAGCCGCTAATACACGGCGTTCCCAGGGTGTTATTTCATCAAAGAAGCTGGTCAGCTCCATCGTCTTGGACGCAATGTAACCTTCGATGAACTCCTTGCCGAACAGTTCCCTCGCCAAGTGACTGCACTTGAGACGCTCAAGGGCGGCATGCAAGGTACATGGCAATGACAATGCCTCAGGCACTTCAAACTCACCCTGAATCGCAGCCGTCGGTTCCAGCTCGTTTTCGATGCCATGCAAACCGGCCGCCAGGCTTGCAGCAATGGCCAGATACGGGTTGGCATCCGCCCCCGGCAAACGGTTTTCGACGCGTCGCGCCACGGGTGAACTGGCGGGTATGCGCAAGCCCGCCGATCGGTTGTCGAGGGACCAACATGCGTTGTTCGGCGACGCATACGGGTGGCACAGCCGCTGGTAGGAGTTGACGTTGGGCGCAAACAACGCCGTGAAATCTGCCATGCCCGCCTGCTGCCCGCCGATAAAGTGACGGAAGGTCGCGGTCGGCTGACCCGCCTCAGCGCTAAACACGTTACGCCCGGTGCCAAGCTCCACCACGCTTTGATGGATATGCATCGAGCTACCCGCTGTTTTCGCCAGCGGTTTGGCCATGCACACCACGGTCAGGCCGTGCTTGAGCGCGACTTCCTTCAGCAAGTGCTTAAACAAAAACGTCTGATCGGCCAGCAGCAGCGGGTCGCCGTGCAGCAAGTTGATCTCGAACTGGCTTACGCCCATCTCATGCATGAACGTGTCACGGGGCAAGCCCAGCGCCGCCATGCATTCATACACTTCGCTGAAGAAGGGCCGCAGGCCATTGTTGGAACTGATGCTGAACGCCGAAAAACCGTCTTCACGGCGACCGTCCAGCCCTACTGGCGGCTGGAACGCCTGGGTCGGGTCGGTATTGGGCGCGAACACAAAGAACTCAAGCTCAGTGGCCACTACCGGAGCCAATCCGCGGGCTGCGTAGCGGGCGATCACCGCTTTGAGCTGACCACGGGTCGACAGGCACGAGCTTTCACCGCTCAGCTCGTCGGCGTCACAAATGGCCAAGGCGCGAGGTTGCTGGCTCCAGGGCAGGCGATGGATGTGCGCCGCGTCCGGCACCAACGCCAGGTCGCCGTCATCGCTGCCATAAAAACGTGACTCCGGGTAGCCGCCCATGATGCATTGCAGCAGCACACCGCGGGCCATTTGCAGGCGTCGCCCCTCCAGAAACCCTTCAGCGGTCATCACCTTGCCACGCGGTACGCCGTTCAAATCGGGCGTTACACATTCAATCTCATCAATGCCGGACAGTCGCTGTGCGAGTGAACCCTGGCCATCGGTCGTCATGACGCTTTCCTTGTTGTTGTACACGCCGCGAACGGCAACCCGTACAAAATACGCACCACCTGTTCGGTATTTCAAGCGAGCGCTACACAAATGCTCACAAACACGGCGTGATCCTGACACCGAGGGCAGAAAACACATTCGCAGTAACAATTGCCAACTAGACTCTGTCGCCAATTGTGTCTTGGAAGAACCCGCAGGCTCGCTCCTGCGCTGCGTTGCCATAAGGAATATTGATGAAGCACTCCGTATTTTCTGTGTCCCGATGCGCCATTGGCCTGCTGCTGGCCAGCACCCTCAGCCCGATGGCCTTCGCGCAAACGCCCAGCAGCGATGGTTATGTACTGGACAAAGTGGTGCAGGTCAGTCGCCATGGGGTGCGCCCGCCCACCGAGTCCAATGAGAAGCGGCTGACCAAGGTCACCCAGCGCCAATGGCCGACGTGGCTGGTGCCCTTGGGCAATCTGACCGGCCACGGCTACACCGGCGCCGTGGAGATGGGCCGCTATCGCGGCGCGGTTTTGCGCCACGCAGGCTTGATCGCGCAGGGCTGCCCCGATGCCAAACACCTGCTGGTGCACGCCAGCCCGCGGCAACGCACCAAAGCCACGGCCCAGGCATTACTCGACGGCATGTTTCCCGGCTGTGGGTTGCAGCCCACCTACGTGGCGGGCAAACAAGACGCGTTGTTTCAGGCTAACGAGATGAGTTTCGCCGCCCTCGACGCCGAAAAAGCCAAGGCACAGATTCTCAAGGCCCTGGGCGGCAGCGTCGAAGCGGCCCAGAAGCGTTACGCGCCCTTCGAAGAAACCCTGCGTGAAGTCGCCTGCCTGCCCGACGTCAATTGCGCGTATGGCCACGAACCGTGGCAGCTGGTGCAAAACGAAAAAGGTCGTTTCTCGATCAAAGGCCTGAGCGCTGGCGCGAACATGGGCGAAGTGTTTCGCCTCGAATACAGCCAGGGCCTGCCGCTGAACAAGGTTGCGTTTGGCCACGCCCGCACGGCCGCTGAAGTGTCGAGCCTGATGGTGCTCACCAAGGCCAAATACGACTACTTGAACGACATCCCCTACATCGCCAGCCGTGGCGCTTCTGAGCTGATGAACCAGATTTCGCTGGCACTCAAACAAGGCACCCCACTGGCATCCAAGAACGCCACCGGCGCACCACCGGACGTGCCCTTGATGCTGCTCGTGGCCCACGACACTAATATTTCGTACCTGCGCACCATGCTGGGTTTCAGCTGGAAACTGGGCGATTACATCGACAACAACATCCCGCCCGTCGGCACTTTGCAGTTCGAGCGCTACAAAGAAGTCAAAACCGGTGCCTATTTTTTACGCATCGCCTTTGAGGCGCAGTCGATGGACCAGATCCGGGACCTGACCCAACTCAGGGGCACAGCAAAACCGCTGAGCAGCGATTTCAAAAGCGCCAACGACTGCCGCGCCACCCGCGTCGGCCTGTTGTGCCCACTCAAAGACGCAATAGCCACGGTCGATCACAACATCGACCCGACTGCGCTCACGCCTTATCGCTTTTCATCAATGCCTTAAGCGTCCATCACGAGCGCCATACAGCCCCCAAACAAGAAGTGCTTCACACAGTCGCCGTCGAGGTAAAGGGTGAGTTACATTCAAATCTGGATGTAACAAAAACAACAACCTACTCATCGATCTGGAATAAACCGTGAATAGCCAGCCAAAAAAACGCACCTTCGACCTGATCCTGGACGCCGTGCTCCCCGAGTACCGTGATCGTGTGGCCGAGTACCTCATTGCCTATAAAGACATCCTGCTTGACGATCACGCACACGTAGAAACGCAGCGCGCCACGGCACATCAACTCAAGGGCTATTTGCGGGGTCTGAACACCACGCGCGTGCTCGGCATGGCAGATTTCGAAGAACTGGATCGACGCATTACCGAATTGTGGCCAGGAGCCTCAATTGCAATACGCGAGTAAAGGGAGATGCGTGAAATGGTGTCCCAGGCGGGGTTCGAACCTGCAACCTTCCCCTTAGGAGGGTCAACTACAAACCAGCAAACACAGGACAAACCCAGTAAACAAAGGGCTTTTCTGTGTGGTTGTGTGTTCTGATACTGACTGATACTGTGCTTTCTTCTGTCACACTGCTGTCACGACTGGAATCATGAAGACTAAGATTACCCAAAGACTCATTAGCAGCCTGTCCGCAGAGCCGAAAGTTTATCGTGTTCACGACACCCACCTCCCCGGTTTTTTTATTCGCGTTCTGCCCAGTGGGCACATGAGCTATATGGTGACGTGGGGGCGCAACAAGAATGCCACTCTAGGCCGCGTGAGGGTGATGACGCTGGATCAGGCCCGCACTGAGGCTGGCAGGTATCTAACAGACGCACATGAGCACGGCGAACCACTGGCGGTCACCCAAAACCGCAGGAACGCCAGCACCCCTACCCTGCGCGAATTCCTCGACGACACCTATCTGCCGTGGTTCAAGGCGCACCACAAAGGGTATGAAAAAACACTCCACACCCTGGACAATAACTTCGCCTCAATCATGCTGCTGCGCCTTAACGAAATCACCGGGCGCGACCTAGAGCTGCTGAGAACTTCCTGGCTCACAGGTGGAAATAAGCCAGCAACTGCGAATCGCAAGATGGGCACCATCAGCGGTGTACTCAGTCGCTCTCTAGAGTGGGGGTTCATCAGCGAACACCCTCTGATAAAGTTGAAGCAACTAAAAGTCGATACCAAGGGTAAGGTGCGCTACCTGTCGAAAGATGAATCGAGAAACCTCAGGAACGCATTAGAAATCCGAGAGCATCGCGCTTGCCTAGAGCGTGACAGCGCGAACCAGTGGAGAGCCGAGCGTAAAAAGCCACTACATCAAGACTTACGAGAGCAGGCATTTACCGACCACTTAAAGCCAATGGTGCTTGTATCACTTAACACAGGAATTAGGCGCGGAGAGCTATTCGGCTTAACTTGGCAAATGGTCAACTTCCAAAGCAAAACTATCACCGTAGGCGGCGATACTGCGAAGACTTCTGAGACGCGCCATATACCTATGAATACCGAAGTATTCAGAACGCTCAAGGCTTGGAAAAAGCAATGCAGCGAATCAACGTTCGTGTTCACAGGGCAAGGCGGAGGCCGGATGGAGGACGTAAAAAGTGCTTGGCTAAAACTGCTACAGGAGGCGAGTATCACCGGGTTTCGATGGCACGATATGCGTCACGACTTCGCGTCACGCCTCGTAATGGCGGGAGTCCCGCTGAATACTGTGCGTGATCTGCTGGGGCATTCAGATATAAAAATGACATTACGATATGCACACCTGGCGCCTGGGACAAAAGCCGCAGCAGTAGATTTAATCGGGTAAGAAATCCGATGCTTTCCAATGCTCCACGACTTCGGCTATATCAATTGGAATCAACGAACCAGTCTCCAACACTTTGAGTGCGCGATCTTTGATTAAAGGCCAATAAACATCAAGCATCTCGTAGTTAATTAGGTCTACCCCTGGAGGAGCATGAGTATAGATCTGAGGAATACTGCGAATCACCTCAAAAACACAACTCTCCTCATAAGTTAAAAGCTGGGGCCTAATAGCACCAAGCGCCGCAATTCGATGCGCTTCAATCGGAGACCAGGTCATCTCCAGGTATTCGAAAAGCGAGAGATCTTGATCCCACTCTCCCGTGCGACCCAGCACCCTGTGATTCCGAATCGACTGCATTACTGACCATTCCAATACGCCGGTGATGGTGCGCTTCTGTTCTCGAGCGAGAAGATCGATAGCGAATTTTATTTTTGGATCTATTCGAAGGGAAACGCTGATCGTTTGGCTCTGATCAGTGGTTTTACGGGGTCTGGCCATTGGGCTCTCCTTAATAACGCAAATACTGCACGCGAAAGACTTTGCAGTCAATCGTACCGTTTCGTGCAGCTTTTGCTTGCAGAGTATGATTTTGCGTTCTAAAGTTGCCGTGCCTGGACTACTTAACCCAATTTCCAGCCAGGAGAGGGAGAAAGCCGTGGATCAAAATTTGTCGAAGCCTGAAATAAGCCAGCCACCCGCTTTGGTCATTGGCCCGGATGAAGCCGCGCGAAGGACACTGCACAGCCGCAGCGGGATATACAAAGCCATCGCCGCGGGTGAACTCCAGTCTTTTAAAACCGGCAAGCGCCGCTTAATTTTGGTTAGTGAGTTGGAGCTCTGGATCAATCGTATAGCCCGGAAGAACGCACGATGAACATACGGATACTCGATCACGCCGGAAATATCCTGGGCACGCTTCAACTGCCTGCCAGCACGCTACTGACCGACCTTGAGGCAATGCGCCGTTTCGGTGCTCAACGGATAGAGGTAATAAAAACTATTGGAGGAAGAAGGTTATGAAAACGAGTGCTGGGGCCGTTAGCTATGACGCAGAACTTCTAAAGGGCGCTGGAGTTTTTATAAAGACAGTAGCCTGCCTGATCGATTTCAATTTGACTGAATCAGATTTCGATGACGGCAGACCCTTTATGAGTAACTTTCATATTTCGGGACTAATGGCTGGTTTACAACTTATAAGTGACCAGCTCAGCGAGCGCGGCGAGTACATCTCAGATCGGATGGAGAAAGAAGAAACAAATCAGGAAAAGACAGCTCTGGCAGCGTTGGCGCGCCGCCAGAGCGAAAACACACTGGATGAGACCAATATGAGGCAAGAATCGTGACAGATTCCAACACCGCAGGCAATCACTCCACAGCGGCGCAAGCCAAAAGGCTTGTGCAGGCTTTGCGCGCAGGCCCCGTGTCAAGCATCGACGCCGCGCGCTCTCTGGATATCGTTCATCCACCATCCTCTGTCAGGTGGTTGCGCAATAACGGCTACTCAATCAAAACAGAATGGACTTATAAAACCACAGAGCCAGGACGACGCCCGCACAGGGTAGGTTTGTACGTCCTGGCTAGCGAGCCATCTTGATTTGATTTGCTGCTGGGCTCTGTTTTTGCGGTGCCCAACAGCTTGCCTGTGAGCTGCGCAATGGCATTAAAAGCAAAGGGGTTCAAACTCAAGGCCAAGCCCTTCGCCATGATGCTGTGGACGATGGGCCAGTCTGCACCGTATCGCTCGCTGAGTTTCACCGCCCGGGGCGTCTTAATGGAACTGCATATGCAGTACAACGGGAGCAACAACGGTGACTTGTCAGCAACGCGCACCATGGCGAAGGAGTGGGGAATCAGTTCTCCAAACATCCTTCAAAAGGCCCTGTGCGCCCTGCTGGATGGTGGATGGATCATTCAGTCCCGTAGCAGCATGTTTTCAAGGCACGGATCAAGATGCGCACTGTATGCACTTTCGTGGTACGCAATCGATGAATGTCCCGGCAAGGGTCTAGAAATCTCGGCGACAAGAACACCACCCAAAACCGTGATGGAGCTAACAAACTCGGTTTGATCCGGTATCGAATCAATACAAGGAGCGGTATTGATTCGATACACGTAGTAAAGCTCGTTAGTCCCGTTGTGTCCGGTCTAGTTTTAAAGATCAAGCATCGTGTATTGATTCGATACCACTAAATCAATTCATCCGGTATCGAATCAATACACCCTTATATATATCTACCAACCAAGCTCAGCTTTTCACACCAGACGGCGGGAGTTCGAGTCACCACGAAGGGGCATCTGCTGCCGGGGTGCAACTTGTGCGGGGTGCATATGTTGCGGGGTGCAGCCTCAGATTAAGGCCGGGCCGATGCGTAATTCCGTGGATCGCAACCAGCGTAAAATCGCGGGTTAACGAGCGTAAATCTACGCCCGTCGATAACTGTTAGAGCAGTGGTTGGTAACCCTTAAAGCACCAGTGTTAGACCGGGGGCCTAAAAAGCGACAGCTTGAGCAGACAGGCGTTAGATTTGGAGAATCCGGTAATTGCCTGCAGGCCACGCAGCGTAAGGGCTTTAGCGATTTCAGAAATCAATCATAGGAGAGGATTAAAAATTGATGAACGCAGTGTTCGATAAGTATTCGACGAGCCCTCGTCGAGCATTCATCGACCAAATGCCGAGCTATACCCCGGCAGCAGATGCCCCACTACATCAAGTAACTGAAGCACTTTGGAATTTGGCAGAAGTGGTACCGACAAAGCATGAATAACAGCAGCGCTCCACTGTGTAGCTTTCAACACACCGTGTAACTACCTACACGGTTGAGTGCTTCAGGAGGTTAAGTGGACAAAGAAGACTACAGCCGCCCCAGGCGTGCGCCATTCCCGCGAGAGTTGGCCGCCTTGATTGCCCGCAAGGCTGATGCAATGGCGCGCCGGATTGAGGATGAGGCTATTACACAAATGGTCCGTGACGCTCAGCGCGCTCTGGATCGCGGTGTGCCCCAAGTGGAAATTGCCCGTGTGATGGGGTTGAGGTAACGCAGGCAGCCTTCGGCCTCGCCAGCCACGTACATAACTATTACTCATTTTGGGAACTGACATGATCGAACTGAAAAAGCAGCACGCAGCCCTAACAGCCGAACGTGAAATACTAGAAAACAGCATTCCGCAGCTGGAAACAGCTTGGAAAAATGCCCCGCGTAATTTCAATCAATATGGTAACGAGATAGGAACGCCCGAAAGCCGAGCAGCTATGGATCGGGCATCTGATGCTGAGTGCCGCATTCGCAGCATCGCCTGCGAGATGAGCGGTATTGAACGAAAGCTGGAGTATGCGGAACGTCTGTCACTAGTGAAAAAAACCAGAGTCAGTTCAACGAAAATCATGGCCGAATCAGTTAGCACAGTTGAAGCCCTGGAGCGGACGCAAGCTCGCTTGAGGGAGAGATTCCAATCTATTGAAGCGGAATCAGAACGATCCCTTGAACAGGCGCAACAGGCCGAGCGAGACGCAGCCAGCCTCTACGCCCGGAGCCTTGCCGAGAGCGACGACAAAGGTGCGGCGACCGCCAATAGCGAGATTCAGAAAGCAGCCCAACAACTTGCTGTAACGGATGAGCAAGTGAGACAGCAAGAACTTATTCTCACTGCTATACAGATCGAACTCGATACCATCGCGACCCAAATCACAGCCGCTCAGCAGCAGGGAGTTGAGGCCAGAGCAGCTGTGTTGAATGCGATAGGGCTGGAGCAAGGTGAAGAGTGGAATGCAGCCGTCAAACAGCTTGCCGCTATAGGCGCCCGGATACTTGCAGTAAGTTATCAAAAGGGCGGAATGGGGGACGATCTATCCCAACTTGACGTGCCTCGGTTCGGCCCTGGTGTGTTGAGCCTGGATCGTAGCGCCCTCGCAGCCGTCGCACGCGACATTTCTCTGGCGGATCTGCTTGCAGCGTAACCCCTAAATAGCCCGCGCAAGCGGGCTGTCTGACTTCCCTGGCAGTGATGCAGACGTACTCTCTTACTGCCTGCGCCCAACCCTCTTTAATGTCATCTGCGACAGAACCCCACCCTCTCCCGTCAAGACTGCACTGTCTTGGCGCTCCCAAAGCCTGCCGGGGACCCTGGGCCTTTTATGGGGGTACGGGGCAGGAAACCCGCGTGATTTTTTTAGCCGCAGTCCTGAAAAGTTACTGAAATATCCCTTACTGAAATCCCAACAAACCGGCTGAAAGCATTGCTCTAAATGCCTCGCAAAAAATTTCAGTAAAGATTTCAGTTAGAAAAATTTTCAGCGGAAAATTTCAGTAAGAACATCCCAGCAATGAGCTTTCGGGTTCTCTTATCAACATGTCGTCCGATATTCCGAAAAGTCAGCCTGATTAACAAGAAATAGCCGCTCGAGGGTTAAAAGGTTCAACTGGTGGAGACGAGGATGATAGGGAGCAACTCGACGCGAGAGGCTGTTCGAATGGTCACTGCTGGCGAACATGAGGTGCTAGGCCGTGTACGAGCCAGGGCTGATGAAGGGAGAGTATTGGAGGCGTAATTGCATTGCCTGCTGCAGAAAAACTCGCACTGGAGTGTACCGTTTGCTAGAAAAAGACATCTGTCGATGTCGAATTTTAGCGTCCACACTCAAAAGTGACGAAACCAATCGTTGTGCTATTATCCCGGCCCACCATAGCGGGGCTAGGTAGTCGAGCACTTGCCTGTCACAGCTGCTATATATAGTGCACGAGTTCTGTATTCGATCCTTTGAGGTTCCATGGCAGCCAACATAAAGCCCCTTGGTGGCAAGCACGCGATCAGTAACGTATTGTTTCTGTTCGAGTTCTCTGCCCCTTTGCCGCCACATGCTTTTGCTGGCTTGCTAGAAGGCACCCCGTTGCACGATGAACTCGTCGCTGATTTGCCAAGGGTGACCAAGCATCAGCAAATGGTGATGAATTTCCCGCAGAATTCAGATAACCAATTTTTCGCGAATCCATTTGCTCAGCCTTTCAGTCCGCCTGGCGCAATAAGTGGAGTCGCATTTGACAGGGTTAAGCCCAACGGTGAGCCCGCGCTTTCAGTCAACATTCAGGCGAATATGTTGATGATCGTTTGTGGGGAGTACGAACGATGGGCCGGACTTTGGGCGGAGGTAAAAAAATACCTATCTATCCTCGCCCCATGGCTTGGTGCTGGAAAATTCTCAGCCCTGTCATTGCAGTATACAGACGCATTCAAGGTGAATTTTCCACGAGGTGCAGCTGAGCCTCTAACCGAGTTGTTCGATCCGTCTACTAGGTTCCTACCGCCCACCTTTACGTCTCTGAGGGACGCGTTCCATTCTCATCATGGATATTTCAGCCAGCCTGAGTTTGGTTTGAGTGGAAAGCTGCTTACCAATGTAAACGTAAACGTCACTGAAACCGGTTCAGTTTTTGACGTACAAATTACGACTGCACACAAATATCTTTTGTCGGAGATGTTTAGTCCTGTAACGGATGCTGGGGCGCTGAACCCGCAGATGAACGATGTATTCCAATATCTGCACGACGAGAATAAAGTGGTTGTGGGGAACATGTTGACTGAGCAAGTTAAAGAGCTAATCTCTTTTAATTCGCACAGCGCCCCCCGTACCGAATAAGGAGAGCTGCAATGGCCGTTGCAATGGAAACGCAGTCCACCATTACAGATCAGCCCGTTCCCTACGTGATCCAAGTCACCTCGACTAAGAACGCGCCTAAGACCGTGATTCATCTCGGGCTCACCGGCTTATTCGCTCAGCTTCCCCCCACTCATGTGAATAGCCGGGAGGTTGGGTTGAGCAGGCTGTACGCGAAACTTAATGGCTACATGCACGCAGGTTACGACTGGGATGGATATGGTGGCGAGCCGGCTACCTATGCGTCTTGGAGTAATGCTGTGGAGTTTTTGCACGTACTCCCTATTCGATTTGAAGCGCCTGTACCAATGCTTGCTGGCGATGGTGAAATTTCTCTTTTTTGGAAGGATACTGATCGCTACATAGAGATCTCCTTTCCAGGGGACGGTACTTTTCACTACATTTACAACGCGCCAGGGGTAAGGTTCGCGAGCGCTGATCTAGCGCTTAACGAGAAGGTCTTGCACACTGGTTTCTTGACTCACTTGGATCTGGTTTAGCTGATATATGACGTGTCAGGCGTTATTTGAGGGGCTGCCTAGTGGAAGGGGCGAGGTATCGGCCCGCGCTAAGCTGATAGATGACTCTTTCCCTGAAGCCTTTTGCGAGTGTGAATCTGTAAGCAGGTTTTCTCCGGGCGTTGTGGGAGGCGAGGAATTTCTACACAGATTTGTATTCTCCCCTCTTCACATGCATGACGGTGAAGTCTTGCCTGCTCTATTCAGCGACGCCAAAGATAAGGGGCTATCCTGCGAGCGTGGGGGGTCTCTGAAAATAGAGCCAGAAACTCATGAACGTGGACGATTGCAGGCTCAGGGATTCAATCAAACTAAACCAGAGGATCGCCCTGAGCGTGTGTATGTGGGCTCAGTCACAGCAAGCTGTGGTTTGATCAGATCTTTATTAATGAACGAAAAGCGGCTTTTATCGGTATACGATACCGCTCTAGAGGCAAATGTTGCTCACAGTGATGTATTCGAAATTGCTGGGCGGACCAACTCTGAAAAAAAACAGGCACGTAAAGATATTGCTGACGCATTCAGCAAAATCCCTGTAAGCGGCTAGCCTACTACGACATATCCAGTCGTTACTCAAGATGCATTCGTTGTGCCCCCCCCCCCAGATCCTTGGCATAATCAGAATATCCTCCCACCGCCGAGGTGGTGGCCCAACCTGAATAGGCATTTCAGATCGTCAGGATGATCGCAGGCAGAAGCAGGCGAGATCCAAGGCAAGCGCCCGGCGAGGCCATCTACCCAATCCTAGCTTCAAAGACAACGATGGGCATCTGCACACGACTGGCGTGCACTTGGACTATCTGAATCGCCCCAGACTCTCTAGACACCTTGAAAATCCATTGCGTAACGCCTCTCAAACGCTATCGATGAGCGCTGATTGTTGAAACCACGATGTTGCTGGGGTAGTAAAACCTCTCAACTACGGCGTTGTCGTGGCAGTTACCTCGACCACTCATACTGGCAACCAGGTTGTTAGCCTTCAAGAAGCCTCGTCAGTTTGAGCTGCGGTACTGACTGCCTTGATCCGAATAAATCATCACCTACAGCTTCGGTTTACACCCCCCACACCGCCATCAACAACGCATCAATGGCCACATAGCTGGTCACCTGCGACTTCATTGACCTAGCGTGAAAGCAGATCGAGCTACACAGCCAAATACAGCCAACCCTAATACGTTCGGATATAGATGAAGTCCGCGACCCAGACTTTGCTGGGCTCTCTCTATGACATCGAACCGGCGCTTCAGTAAGTTCGGTGACGCAACGGCTGATTTCCCGCCATGCTTCTACATCATCCGTCGATATCCAGTCTGAGAACGCAAACCTTCAAGGTGCATCAGCCTAGCCAGCCTCGCGCAGATCATCATGAATCTTTCGATAACCATAAACACCACCGTTTTCAGCTAGGGATGTTTGATCAGGCCGAGCAGTCGTTGATCGTCCTTCTGAAAGAGTCACTCTAGGGGCTTGGTGTCGCGTTTAATCCAGACATCGAGGCTCAGACACATCCAATCGCGCATCTACCTAAGATCCAAGAAGCTGATTTTCGGTCACTTGGTTGATCGCTTGGCTTATTGAATGCTTCGAGGTAACGCGAGCTACTCATAACTCCTAAAAATAGGAATCTTGTGAAGGTTTTGAGGTGCCTATGAAACTAGGGGTAATTCAAAGTGAGTACGAATTTTCTATCTTTCGCAGCTTATCTAACCAGCTTCTACCTCAAACCAAGCTCATGGTGGCATAATGCCAAAACTAGTCAAGGACCATCCCATGAGCGACGATTCAGAATCACAATTTTTTGCTAATCAAAAATTCAATAGAATGCTGAGATTAAGACTCGCCTCTGTTTTCTTACCTCTAGCCGCAGCCATATTTCTTTGGGTAAAACTAGAGTTATCCTGGAATCTTGAGGACTCGTTAAGTATCGGCCTTATGAAATTAGGCTTAACAACTTTTACAATCACAAGCTTCTTCTTTCTTTTATTATGGTATTTACAAACCGGATTCAAAGACCGCCAGATTCTGCAAAGAGAACTAGCATCTACGCAAAGACGAAACGAATCAAGCGCCGATGAAAACAGCAAGAAAATCAACGATATAATATTAGAGATAGAGCTCTTAAAGGAAACATCAAAACAAATTTCCGAACCAATAAGTAATGCCTTAGTAAAAAAAATTATTCATGAAGCCGAGCCCGCTCTATTACTAAGCCTTGAAGAGCTAATCGAGGAAAACCATGAAAAACTAGCCATGATAGAAGAGATTAATGAATCTCGAACTCTCGCTACACGCCGAATTGAAGAAGAACTAAAGCGACTAATACGAAGCGCAACAACCAACCTTGCGCTGGGTGTAGCTATCGCAATCACCGGCATTATAGCCTTGGGGATTTTTGTATTTCCAAACATCGCCAATCTATTTTTTTCATCAGCACCACTAGATTTTAGCACCGCAACTACTTCAGCAATAGCCCTTCACTACGGATCCAGATTCTCCCTAGTTATTTCAATCGAGGTACTTGCCTATTTCTTCTTACGCCTCCACAGAACAAAACTTATTGAAATAAAATATTATCAGAACGAGCTTACAAATTTAGAATTGAAATATATCTCATTAGCCGGTGCTCTTCGATCGAACGACCCGAACACATACCACAAAGTTATAGATACGCTATCTAAAACAGAAAGAAACCATATACTCGAAAAAGGACAAAGCACAACCGAGCTTAAAAAAATAGAATACGAACACAATCAACTCATTGCAATCACAAAAGCCATGACATCCATTATACCTAAAGCAAAGTAGTTTCATTAACATTCACTCAAAGACGGCGAGTAGATGGCGAAACTTGCTGGACGCTTGGGATACCGACCACTTGCAGCACCGCAGTGGTCGGCTCGCCAAACAGCATAATATGTTAAAAATTCCTGAGTAGTAACACATCAAACACAGCTATGCTCCCCACTCAACATGACCTTTAATTATAGAGTTTAGTCGACACTAGCTAGCAATTCCCGCTCGAGCTTTCCGCAGCTCAATCTCATTCGATAAAGACTCGCTGAAGGATATTTTTTAGCCAGTAAGTGACGAACACACTCTTCAGTAATACTTGTCGCCCGCACCCCTAGGGTTACCGACTCCAATTCATCAGGATAGAAGAGGAAATCGCTAAACTGCGCCCCTACTTCATCTCTTCGCCACGTGATAACTCGCCACTCACGCTCATATTCCCAAGACTGGTCTTTGGTATAAAAAATTGAGTTAAGCGTACGCTTTCTCAATTCGGCGGTGTTTCCATACAATAAAAAATCAAGACCTGTCCCTACAACGGGAGGTTCAGTTGAATAAGAGACACGCGTGGCGGCAAGAAGAGGTGTTGAGCATTCGATGATGTGTCGAAAGCCTAAAACACATCCGGTGTGACTCTCAGCATAATTCCCCCACATTGCATTGTTGTCATTATCAGAAGTAACACATAAAACCCTAGCAGTGCTAAGTCCAAGATTCTCGACGCAATCCCGAAGCGACATCTCAATTCTTTGATCAGCGTCAGCAACCTCACCAGCCAAACCTTTCAGTACGTCTTCTCGCTTGATGCAGCCCTCAGAGGCCATCTGTTTAACAGAATTCAATAGTAAACGTGTTTGGTGCGTTAGCCGGGCCTCATCGATCTCTACACCATCAAAGGCCGTAGAAACAATTGAATCAGTTAGCAATTGATAAGAGTCAGCCACGCGCGGATGAAATCGCGGCATTCGCTGGAATTCAGCGATGTCATTGAAAAGCAGCGGACTGGACCAACGTAGCTTGGAGCTCTCTAAGACTAAGCAGGCAGTAGAGGATGGCGCGTATTTATAAAAAACTGGGGGGAGCTTCATGATCGGTATCCGTTTCTGAGGAATCTCTAAAAGCACCCATGAGGCGATTCACCATGAGCTTATGCCACCGGTCGCAATAGTACTGTCGGTAAGCGAGCCAGGCGAGGTGTCGGGGAGTGCGTAAATCTACTGGAGCAACTCGATTCAATGGGCGCCTGACGATTGCGGAGAGTGACTGCAATGATTTTTTTCTAACTGACACGGACCAAATGAGCCGAATCGGACCGACTGGGCTCAATCAATTCAACCTAAGCGTGCGCGCGATCAGCGCGGTTAGCCACTGACGCCTACCGGAACATAAGAAAAAAAGTGACCACATAGCAGGAACGATTGAAGTTACGTGCGATACCCGTTTCGCGAAGCAACGCTAGCAAAGCTGGAGCCTGTACGTTCGAGTCGGTGAGCGCTTGTTTGGACTTGGCACTGATGAGAGGTACCAGGCTCGTGCAGCTGGTCTGGAGCACTGAATGAACAAGTAACCCGCCTGAAGGCCGATCAGGCGCAGCGCTTTCGAAAGCGACACCAACGCAGACCTGGACATCCGCCCAACCTCGATCTAATCGGCCTAACCCCCTTCACTCTCAGCCGAGCTTATCGTAAGCGCAAAGGGGTCATCTCCAGCTACAGCTCTAAGAAACTCTAGAACCGTAAGCCGCGCCAAGGCAAACTCTCCTTTAGCTTGACCGCCGACCAAAGAACGGCAAGCGGCCATCGTCGCAAGATAGAAAATGAATGGGCCATGATTTAGAAAAACGTGCACCCGAGATTGCTTCCATTTATCCAGCATCGTCCCTCGCATGAACCATTCCATCCGATAAAAGTCGCGCCCCCCGATTTCTATGCGGTTGGCCTCACTAAAGTTGAGGCACGACGAAAAATTGAATGAAAGGGCCGATGTTCTACCCATATTAAGAAGCCAGAACATTCGATTTTCTTTAGTGTAGAAAACCTCTCGGGCTATCCGCTCCTCTTCCGATATAGGAGAGTGTTGCAGCTCCAAGACAACCCCTTCCCCACCGGACTGCGGGCATAAAACGTCAGCTCTATGGATTTCTTGACTCTCTGGATCTCGCATGAACACTTCACAAAAGCGGGGATTGAAGAAACTTTTCCATCCCAAATGCCATTCGCCTTCGGGCTCACTCCACGGATCGCAGTCGCCACAGTTATGACGCCAATGTGCAACCTTGAATTGCGGCATCACGGCCCTAAGCGTGCTACCGCAACCGACGCAAATCGTCTGCTCTCCCTTTACCTTGGGGGGCCGCTTTTCCCCTTCTATCATCGCTGAAATCATTCCGCGCTCCATGATGGCAAGTAGCAACCATGCTATGCCTCCTTAGATGGCATCTCAACGTGCTCTTTTCTGATATCCAGATCCAGGCTTACTTTGGCTATCCGGGCTTTCGGTTTGATAAGTAACACCTACAGCGCAACAGAATCAGTAACCCGCCCTAACTGGTAGAGGCACCTATCATGTTCATCCGTGCATACCTCCGAGCATCAACCGAAGAGCAGGACGCAAACTGCGCCCGAGCATCGCTCTAGCAGTTCGCCACCGACCATAACAAGGTCATAGCAAGCGTGTACCTAGAGAACACCAGCGGCGCCACGGCAGACAGGTCTGAGCTGCTCCGCCCGCTCAGGGATGCGCACAAGAGCGACGTGTTGCTGGTGGAGTAGATAGCCCCCCTCTCACGCCTTTATGTGTTGGACTGACAGAAGCTCAAGGCTGCGATTGATTCCAAGCGGCCGCGTATCGTCGCACTCGACCTGCCGACGAGCCACTAGGGAAAGCAGGACACCACTGGTGACGAGTTCACCGGGCGGATGCTTGGGGCAATTAATTCGATGTTGGTGGAGATGATGGCAGCCATTGCACGCAAGGGTTACGAACAACGTCGCGAGCGTCAGGGTCAGGGCATCGAGAAAGCTAAGGCAACTGGCAAGTGCCAAGACCGTCCAGAGGACGAGGGCTTGCGCAAGCGGGTTAAGGGGCTACTGGAATTAGGACTTGGTATTCGCGCGACCGCTAGACACGCCAATTGCTCCACTACTACTGTCTTGCCCATTCTAGATACCCGTACTTAATCGCGCTTGGCGCGGTCAGCCAGGCGGATACCACATACCCTGTCGATTTCCGCCTTGATCTTCACCCTCGTATCGAAACCATCAGTAACTAAATGCGCGACCTCCAACATCACCCAAGCGGCCCATTTACTAACAGTGGTGACGTGACCAACCATTACATGGTTGTGCATAGCGTCATGCACCGCCCCGCAACGCAAATCGTAAAGGCGGCCGATTTCCGACTCCAGCCGATCCCAATTTTTGGTGTCAGAAAAGCTGTAACGTCCATAGGTAAGTAATGCAGTCAGTCCCCGCTTGATTTTTTTGGTGGTGTCCTCTTTACCAATGGAAAAAATGCATTCGATGCTGCTCCAGAACTTCACCAGTTGCATTTCAGGAGAGGTGTCCGTTTGGGCATCGAAAAACCAATAAATACCACGTCGAACAGCCAGCTCCGCATCCGTCTCCTTTCCATCCTGAACTATCCGCACCAAATCCTGGTACCAAGAACAGCTCGGCAACCCACTTTTATGCCTCTCATCAAATGTGAGCCTATCAAAGCCCATCACATTCGTTGTTGTGCGGAGCACCTTCGATACCGCGGGATAGGAGAACCAGCTAACTGCACCAGGTCTGAAGCGGCCGTCCATGCTCGGGACCAGCCTCACCGCAGCGCCACCATTCTCCAAAACGGTAGTAAACGAAACTGCCAGCAGCCCGCATGCGATTTTTACGTCGTCGAAAAAGCGGCGCTCTGCGTATTCAAGGCTACCTGTGACCTCAGCCGTTACCCACAACCCCTGCTGCATCTGCTCCCACGTGCTGTTTACCAAGTCGTCATTTGCAACGCAGCTTTTTAGTACTTCGAGGTCCGGCTTTTGTATGGATACATAGCCAATACTGAACTCATCAACACCGTCGAATTCGAGCCCAGCTAGGGAGGTATAGAACCTATGTATGTTGATTGACTCTTTGGCGATTGCCTCCACAGTCGCAAAATAAGACATGATTTCTCTCGATGGAGCATCCTGCTCATACAACCGCCCGAGGGCTTCCTTGCAAGCCACGCAGATATCCTGGGCCTCAAGCTTAGATCTACTTGGCAGAAACTCCTCCGCCATATCACTGAGCCTTAAAAAGCTTTCCAAGCCTTGATCTGATAAATACAACGAATGCCCGCCAGGGGTCCGGATCTCCCTTCGTAAGCTCTCTAGAAAGTCGAGCGTTTTATGCGCCTGTATCTTGGGCATCAATGCCGTTTGCTTGAGGAGCACGGAGAGATCTAATTCGGAGGTTCTGCGTTTTTTTGCTGGCATATCCATAACGACATCCTTATCTGTAAAGTTTCTGAAGGCCACCATTCTGCTCTACTAACGCAGTAGACTTTACGGTCCAGGGACCTCACACGCTACGAGACACCCCCTAAAGGCCTTACTTAGAATCGACGCTGTAGCCAAGCTTTTTAACGACTTGGCGCTTTCGAACCAATAAAAAACCCCGTCCAAGTTTCCTCAGACAGGGTTTTTTGGTGCCTACTGCTGCCATCCTGCTGTCACAGCCCAATGCTGAGAACAACCGATCTGCCTAAGAGGCCTTAATTATATGGTGTCCCAGGCGGGGTTCGAACCTGCAACCTTCCCCTTAGGAGGGGGATGCTCTATCCAATTGAGCTACTGAGACAATTCACGCGCACCACGCAAGGCGTGGCGTGCAGGACGGCGAGCATGGTAACGGCGATGCAGGGTTTTGTCATGTCGTCCGTTGGCTTTTTGGCTGTAAGTACTTACTAGTACGATGCCTCAATGAAGGAGATTGCGCCCATTGCGACAGATGGCCTTGCAACGCCGACCTCAGCCCCCCCGGTGCGCATCAGCCGCTACACGACCCTTCAACGACCTCTAGCATCGTGCATATTGCATGACCCGCAAATCATGTCCTTGCAATTTGCAACTCCAGGTCGTTTAAAATCATCAGCAAATGACTGATTTAAAAGGGTTTTATAGGTATCCTGCGTTGGCACGAAGGCTGCAATGACAAGTGTATTAAGTCCATGCCCTCAGAGATGACCGCCATGAACAGCACTTTGATCCTGTTAAATGCACTCGCGCTGGCCATTTTGGTCATTTTCCAGTTCCAACCCGACCAGGCGTCAGTTGAATCGGGCGTGAACCTGGCTGACACCTATAAACCGCTCAAACCGTTACCACAGCTGGCAGTGATGACTCAGGGCAAGAGTGGCGCATCGCGCCTGACCTCTGACAGCGCAGCGCAACAGCAAACGGTTCAAAGCGAGCACTGGGTATTTTGAAGAGAGCTTTTTAGAATCATGTCCAAATTCGCATTCGGCTTTCTAATGCTGGCACTGTCCAGTCTGGCCCTGGATATTTTTATGCCATACGGTGATCTGGGTGATCTGCCTTTGATTGCTGCCGGAACGTTCTTTATCGCTTGGCTGATTGCCCTGCTGGTCGGTCGCCGAATCAAGTTTGACCCGCTGTTACGCTGACGCAGAATACGCGAGGGCGTTATCGATCAAGCTCAACAAGCCTTGCACCCCCACGGACAACGCTGCTGAGTTGTCCAACACATGGACCTGTTCGGTGCTCAATGTCGCCAGAGAATCCAGAAACAATTCATTGCGTTTAAGTCGCGCACTGATCTCAGACGGCGTTTCCCTGCCGCGCTTGAGCAAGCGCCCTTGCAACACCTCGCTATCAACCCGTAAGACAATGGCCAGCAAATCCGGATAACGCGCCCGCGCCTGCTGTAAATAGCCGCGCGAGCCATTGACCAGCGCATGCCGCCCGCTATCGAGGCATTCATCAAGCTGCACAGGAATGCCGTACTCAAGGCCATTGGCCTGCCAGTGCAGGGCAAAAGCGCCTTGCTGCTTGAGCGACTCGAACGCCTCTGGCGAAACGCCCACCGCCTCCTCCCCAACGGATTCAGCCGAACGGGTTATTACACGCCGCATCACGTCACAACCGCGCTCTGCCAAATACGGGCGCGCGGCGTTGATCAGGCTGTCTTTACCCGACCCCGACGGCCCCATCAAATAGATCAATGTGCCTGACATGAATGGATCCTCTCGGTACTGAGCTATTGCCACGCAATGCGCTGGATTGTGCTGTGTGCAGATGCGGGCCTGAATCGGGCTTTCAAGGTATAAAAGCGCTGAAAACAGCTTATATGATGTGTTTCAGATGAACGGGTGGGCAAAGTGCTATCAAACCCAATGCTCATTTCTGATAATCGTTGCTGGCAAAAAGCCTGCATCCGGTTCAATATTTGTCACAGAATTGACGCCAGGGAAGTGGCTAATTTGAGGCATGATCCCTGCCTCTTAGCAATTCAGGTTGAACATTTGGCTTTAAGGACGGTCTTAAAAACATCCTGCGGCCAATTCCGAGAACCGCTCCCCTGAACTAACCGGTTAACTATATGCGCCCATTGAAACAGGCAATTTATTCCAGCCGCACGGCTGACAAGTTCGTAGTGCGCCTGCCAGACGGAATGCGCGAACGCATTGCCGAGGTGGCCCGCAACCATCACCGCAGCATGAACTCAGAAATCATTGCCCGCCTGGAACAAAGCCTTATCCAGGAAGGCGCATTGGGCGACGAGCCTGCGCTGCGCCTGGACAGCCCCGAGCTGTCCATGCATGAACGCGAGCTGTTGCAACGCTTCCGCCAGCTGTCTCATCGCCAGCAAAACGCTTTGGTTTCATTGATTGCACACGATGTTGAAATGGCATCCGACGCTTCTTGAGTTAAAACCAGCGCCCAAAAAAGCCAGCCTTGTGCTGGTTTTTTTTGTGGGCGCTCTGCCCGCCTCAAGACGCATCACAAGCAAAAACGGCTTGATCAGACAGTGCCAGATCAAGCCGTTAAGGGTCAGAGCAGGAAGATCGTGGCCAGCCCCAAGAAGATGAAGAATCCGCCACTGTCGGTCATGGCGGTAATCATCACGCTGGCCCCCATCGCCGGGTCGCGACCCAAGCGGGCCAGGGTCATGGGGATCAACACGCCCATCAGGGCAGCCAATAGCAGGTTAAGCGTCATCGCGGCGGTCATGACCACACCCAGCGACCAACTGCCGTACAGCAAATACGCCACTACGCCAATCACCCCACCCCACACCAGGCCGTTGATCAAGCCAACTGCCAGCTCCTTGCGCATCAACCGCGAGGTACTGCCCGTGTTGACCTGGTCCAGCGCCATCGCCCGCACAATCATGGTGATGGTCTGGTTGCCAGAGTTGCCGCCGATGCCGGCCACAATTGGCATCAAGGCCGCGAGCGCTACCAGCTTTTCAATCGAGCCTTCAAACAAACCGATTACCCGCGACGCGATAAATGCCGTCACCAAGTTAACGGCCAGCCAGGCCCAACGGTTGCGCAAGGACTTCCAGACCGAAGCAAAAATATCTTCTTCTTCGCGCAGACCCGCCATGTTAAGGACTTCGGTCTCGCTTTCTTCACGGATCAAATCAACCATTTCGTCAATGGTCAGACGGCCGATGAGCTTGCCGTTTTTGTCGACCACCGGGGCCGAAATCAGGTCATAACGCTCAAATGCCTGAGCCGCATCGTAAGCGTCTTCATCCGGGTGAAAACTCACCGGATCATTGGCCATGACTTCCGACACTTGTTTTTCAGGGTCGTTGACCAGCAAACGCTTGATCGGCAACACGCCTTTCAACGCGCCGTCATAATCGACCACGAACAATTTGTCGGTATGGCCCGGCAGCTCTTTGAGACGGCGCAGATAACGCAGGACGACTTCAAGGCTGACATCCTCACGAATGGTCACCATCTCGAAATCCATCAAGGCACCGACTTGATCCTCGTTATAGGACAGCGCGGAGCGCACACGCTCACGCTGCTGGCCATCGAGGGTTTCCATCAGCTCATGGACGACGTCTCGCGGCAGCTCGGGGGCCAAGTCAGCGAGTTCATCGGCATCCATCTCCTTGGCCGCTGCCAGGAGCTCGTGATCGTCCATGTCGGCGATCAGGGTTTCACGTACAGAGTCGGAGACTTCTAGCAGGATGTCGCCATCGCGATCAGCCTTGACCAACTGCCAGACCGTCAGACGGTCATCGAGGGGTAACGCTTCAAGGATGTAGGCAACGTCTGCGGAGTGCAGGTCCTCAAGCTTGCGCTGGAGTTCTACAAGGTTTTGCCGATGGACCAGGTTCTCGACCCGATCATGGTGATGGCCTTCCTGACGATGTGTCAGGTCTTCGACCACATGCTGGCGATTCAGCAGCTCAATTACTTGAGCCAGGCGGCTTTGCAGGCTTTCTTGTGTTTTTTTTACTTCAACTTCGGTCATAGGCGAACTCCACTCCCAGCAGCAGGGCACGCCGGAAGGATCAATCAGTCAATTCATGATTGGTAAAACGGGATGCTGAGTTACTACTGGGTAAGTCCATGGAGGTATTCCACAAGCCCCGGCGGGGCTGACGGGCGCAATCATACACGGCTTAAAACATTAATGACGCTAAAAATCTCGGGGATAACAAATGCTTGCGCAGCATCACCGAACTTTGTTCACGCGATGACTCTGCGACGCCAGATGATCGGCCCGGAGCACAGTCTTTGTGTAAAAAAATTAACGCGGCGACACGGCCTGTCGTGACGATTGCCGAGGGTTGAGTTTTTTGCGAGGACTGAAATGATCGCAACCTGCGCCAGGTTCTGCATAACACCTGACATAGACCATTTGCACGCCAGTAAATTCCAGCGTGGCGCAGTGAAGCGGCGACAAGTCTGGCGCATGACAATAACGCACTGCGTGTCGGCGCAACGCCACTCAAATCACAGACAGCAAAAAGCCCGCTTTAAAGGCGGGCTTCTTGGTGTTTGGTGCACTCGACAGGATTCGAACCTGTGACCGCTCGGTTCGTAGCCGAGTACTCTATCCAGCTGAGCTACGAGTGCAAGTTGTGTTTGTTAAACCAGACCACCCTGGTTGAAGCCAAGTTAACTGCCGAAGCAACTAACTCTTAAATGGTGCACTCGACAGGATTCGAACCTGTGACCGCTCGGTTCGTAGCCGAGTACTCTATCCAGCTGAGCTACGAGTGCAAGTGTGTTTGTTAAACCAGACCACCCTGGTTGAAGCCAAGTTAACTACCGGAGCAACTAACTCTTAAATGGTGCACTCGACAGGATTCGAACCTGTGACCGCTCGGTTCGTAGCCGAGTACTCTATCCAGCTGAGCTACGAGTGCATTTGAAGCTGCGTATTATAGACCGTTGAATCTCTCTGCCAAGTGTTTTTTTCAATAAATTCAATAACTTACTGAACTGGCTAGATTCGAACGTGCTACATGAATAATGGCGGAGAAGGGGGGATTCGAACCCCCGACACCCTTTTGAGATGTACTCCCTTAGCAGGGGAGCGCCTTCGGCCACTCGGCCACCTCTCCGCAACACGGGGCGTATAATAACCAGCCTTTTCCCCGTATGCAACCAAAAACTTAAATAAAATTAAAGACTTGGTTCTTCGTCCTTTTCTTTCTTGATCCGAAGGTAGATTTCCTCCCGGTGCACGGCCACTTCCTTGGGGGCGTTAACACCGATTCGCACTTGGTTTCCTTTGACGCCGAGCACGGTCACAGTAATTTCACCATCGCCTATGATCAGGCTTTCTGCGCAACGGCGAGTCAGAATCAGCATACGTTTCTCCTCACGCTATTCATTCAGGGACAACAGTCTGCAAAAAAAAAGGGCTTCGGCCTACTAGCTAAACAGCTATAGCCCGACGCTCCTTAAGTATTGACCAACATGACGAAACAAGAGGCCTTCGTTCACATTCATCAAAAAAACAAAGGGCGCGGTTCAACCGCGCCCTCCGGGTAATGCGTCACTCACCCTGTCGGGCAGGTGCATCCAATTCAAACGCCGTGTGCAGCGAGCGCACAGCCAACTCCAGGTACTTCTCTTCGATCACCACCGAGACTTTGATCTCAGAGGTCGAGATCATCAGGATGTTGATGTTCTCTTTGGCCAACGATTCAAACATACGACTGGCCACACCGGCGTGAGAGCGCATGCCCACACCCACGATAGACACCTTGGCAATCTTGGTATCGCCGACCACTTCACGTGCGCCGATCTCGCGCGCCGTGTTCTCCAGCACCGTTTGGGCTGCACTGTAATCGTTACGGTGCACGGTGAAGGTGAAATCGGTGGTGTTATCGTGCGCCACGTTTTGCACGATCATATCGACTTCGATGTTGGCCGCACTGATCGGCCCTAAAATCTTGAACGCCACGCCCGGGGTGTCTGGCACGCCACGGATGGTCAGCTTGGCTTCGTCGCGATTGAACGCGATACCAGAAATGATCGGCTGTTCCATGGATTCCTCTTCATCAATAGTAATGAGGGTGCCTGGACCCTCCTTGAAGCTGTGCAAGACGCGCAGCGGGACGTTGTACTTGCCAGCGAACTCAACCGCACGGATCTGCAACACCTTGGAACCCAGGCTGGCCATTTCCAGCATTTCTTCAAAGGTGATCTTTTCCAGTCGCTGAGCCTGCGCCACAACCCGAGGGTCGGTGGTGTAGACGCCATCGACGTCGGTGTAGATCTGGCACTCATCCGCCTTCAATGCAGCCGCCAAGGCCACACCCGTCGTGTCAGAGCCGCCACGGCCCAACGTCGTAATGTTGCCCTGCTCGTCTACGCCCTGAAAACCTGCAACCACAACCACACGTCCAGCCTTGAGGTCTGTACGAATCTTCTGATCGTCAATTTTCAGGATGCGGGCTTTAGTGTGCGAACTGTCTGTGAGAATACGCACCTGACTGCCGGTATAGGACACCGCCGGGACGCCGCGCTTGTTCAGCGCCATCGCCAGCAGGCCAATCGTCACCTGCTCGCCGGTGGAGACAATCACATCCAGTTCACGCGGCAACGGCTGATCGCTGATCTGTTTGGCCAGCTCGATCAGACGATTGGTTTCGCCGCTCATCGCCGACAACACAATCACCAGGTCATGCCCGGCTTCACGGAACTTCTTAACTTTATCGGCGACCTGCTCGATTCGTTCGACAGTGCCGACCGAGGTGCCTCCGAATTTCTGTACGATCAAAGCCATTTCAAAGCAGCCTCAGCCCCTAAAGGGCGCCCATTTATCATTCAAACCACGCGCTGCCACTAGACGACAGCGCGCTCTGGACCTCAGATACCCTGCTCGACAAATGGCACAGTCAGGGCCAGCGCGGCGTCCAGGGCTGCGGCATCCACACCGCCACCTTGCGCCATGTCCGGGCGACCACCGCCCTTCCCGCCCACTGCCGCAGCAGCCTGCTTCATCAAATCACCGGCTTTGAGTTGGCCAGTCAGGTCTTTGGTTACGCCTGCAACCAGTACAACCTTGTCTTCATAAACCCCACCCAGCAGGATCACTGCACGGCCGAGCTTGTTCTTCAGCTGATCTACCAGCGCCAATAGCGCCTTGCCATCTTGACCGTCCAGGCGAGCGGTCAAGACGTTCACGCCTTTGATGTCCACGGCCGACGACGACAGATCGTCACCGGCAGCGCTTGCGGCCTTGGCCTGCAATTGTTCCAGTTGTTTTTCCAACTGACGGTTACGCTCCAGCACAGCCGACAGTTTGTCGACCAGGTTTTCGCGTGAGCCCTTGATCAGGCTTGCTGCTTCCTTGAGCTGCTCTTCAGCAGCATTCAAGTAAGCCAGTGCGGCAGCGCCCGTCACCGCTTCAATACGACGAATACCCGACGCCACACCGCTTTCGCTGGTGATTTTCATCAGGCCGATGTCGCCGGTGCGCTTGGCATGAATACCGCCGCACAGCTCCACCGAGAAATCACCACCCATGCTCAATACGCGCACGTTATCGCCGTACTTCTCGCCAAACAGCGCCATCGCGCCTTTTTGCTTGGCGGTTTCGATATCGGTCTCTTCGGTTTCAACCGGGGTGTTCTTGCGAATCTCGGCGTTGACGATGTCTTCCAGCGCCTTGATTTGCTCAGGCTTGATCGCTTCGAAGTGACTGAAGTCAAAACGCATGCGCTGACTGTCAACCAACGAACCTTTCTGCTGTACGTGTTCGCCCAGCACGTTACGCAACGCGGCATGCAACAAGTGCGTCGCCGAGTGATTCAGCGCGGTTGCGTGACGTACATCGGCATCTACCTGGGTATCAACGCTCTCGCCCACTTTCAGGCTGCCTGTCGCTACCACGCCGTGGTGCAAGAACGCGCCGCCGGTCTTGGTGGTGTCGCGCACATCAAAGCGTGCAGCACCTGCTTGCAGGTACCCGCAGTCGCCCACCTGGCCGCCTGATTCTGCGTAAAAAGGTGTTTGATCAAGAATGACCACACCTTCGTCGCCTTCATTCAGGAACTCAACCGATTTGCCTTCTTTATAGAGCGCAATGATCTTGGCTGACGCCTGCGTGGCGTTATAACCGATGAACTCGGTGGGCACGTCAACTTTGACCAGCGTGTTGTAGTCCAGGCCAAACGAGCTGGCCGAACGCGCACGTACGCGCTGGGCTTCCATTTCGCGCTCGAAGCCAGCTTCGTCCACGGTCAAGTTACGCTCCCGGGCGATGTCGGCAGTCAGGTCCATCGGAAAGCCGTAAGTGTCGTAGAGTTTGAACACCACGTCACCCGGCACCACGGTGCCCTTCAGATCAGCCAGGTCCTGTTCGAGGATCTTGAGGCCCTGCTCCAGCGTCTTGGAAAACTGCTCTTCTTCAGCCTTGAGCACGCGCTCAATGTTGGCTTGCTCGCGCACCAGCTCCGGGAAGCCTTCGCCCATTTCAGCCACCAGTGCCGCAACGATCTTGTAAAAGAAGTTGCCGGTTGCACCCAGCTTGTTGCCGTGACGGCACGCGCGACGAATGATGCGGCGCAGTACATAACCGCGACCTTCGTTGGACGGCAATACGCCATCAGCGATCAAAAAGCTGCACGAGCGGATGTGGTCAGCCACGACCTTGAGCGACGCCTGGCCTTCGTTGGCGCAGCCTATGGCCTCGGCCGCCGCTTTCAACAGGCTCTGGAACAAGTCGATGTCGTAGTTGGAGTTAACGTGTTGCATCACCGCACTGATCCGCTCCAGGCCCATGCCGGTGTCGACCGACGGCGCTGGCAACGGATGCAACACGCCATCGGCGGTGCGGTTGAACTGCATGAATACGTTGTTCCAGATTTCGATGTAACGGTCGCCGTCTTCATCCGGCGAGCCCGGCGGGCCACCCCAGATATCCGGGCCGTGATCGTAGAAAATCTCGGTGCACGGGCCACACGGGCCGGTATCGCCCATGGTCCAGAAGTTGTCCGAAGCGTACGGCGCACCTTTGTTGTCGCCAATGCGGATCATGCGCTCAGCGGGAACGCCGACGTCTTGGGTCCAGATGTCATAGGCTTCATCATCGCTGGCGTAAACAGTCACCCAAAGTTTGTCTTTAGGCAGCTTGAGTACGCCCGTGAGGAAGGTCCAGGCGAAATTGATCGCGTCTTTCTTGAAGTAATCGCCAAAGCTGAAGTTGCCGAGCATTTCAAAGAAGGTGTGGTGACGTGCGGTGTAACCGACGTTTTCCAGGTCGCTGTTCTTGCCGCCGGCACGCACGCACTTCTGGCTGCTGGTTGCACGGGTATAGGCACGTTTTTCCTGACCCAGAAAGCAGTCCTTGAACTGATTCATCCCCGCGTTAGTGAACAGCAGGGTCGGGTCGTTATTCGGCACCAAGGAGCTGGAAGGGACACGGGTGTGACCTTGCTCCTCGAAGAAGCGAAGGAAGGCTTCACGGATTTCTGCGCTTTTCATAGGTTCTTCCACGGAGGCTGAGGCCAGAGGCAAGTCAATCATGTCGCTCGACAGTGCGACTCGCAAAGGGCCGCATTATATCGGCCCAGCGCCTTGGGTACAGCGTGTTTATACGATAGGCACATGCAATTGGACGGCTTACGCGCTCATTGGCGGTTAAATTCATTAAAAACCGTGACCACCTGCTCAATCTGACTGCGGCTGACATCCATGTGCGTCACCATTCGCAAGCGCGGGGCAGCACTCAACGAGATCCCGCGCTCAGCGGCAAAGGCCTTGAGCGCCTCTGCACGATCACCCAATTGTGCGTACACCATGTTCGTCTGCACAGGCTCGACCTCATAACCACACGCGCACAAGCCTTCAGCCAGATACGCGGCGTTCGCGTGGTCGTCTGCCAGGCGCTGGACCTGATGATCCAGCGCATATAACCCGGCGGCAGCTAACTGACCCGCCTGACGCATCCCGCCGCCGACCATTTTGCGCAAGCGCCGGGCCTTGGCGATCAGGTCCGCCGTGCCGCACAGCACCGACCCCACCGGGGCGCCCAGCCCTTTGGACAAACACACCGAAACCGAGTCGAAGTGACGGGTAATATCACCTGCGTCCACACCCAGCTTGACGGCCGCGTTGTACAGCCGCGCGCCATCCAGGTGCAACGCCAGGCCATTCTCGCGGGTCAAACGACTGGCCGCCGCCACATACGCCAGCGGCAACACCTTGCCCTGCATGGTGTTTTCCAGTGCCAGCAACCGCGTGCGGGCGAAATGAAAGTCGTCAGGCTTGATCGCGCAAGCCACCTGATTCAGGTCCAGCGAACCATCTGCCTGCACTTCCAGCGGTTGCGGCTGGATCGACCCCAGCACGGCAGCCCCGCCGCCTTCATATTTGTAGGTGTGCGCTTGCTGACCCACGATGTATTCATCGCCTCGCCCGCAATGCGCCATCAGCGCCAGCAAATTACTCATCGTACCGCTGGGCACAAACAGCGCCCCGGCAAACCCCAGACGCTGGGCCATTTCGGCCTCAAGCTTGTTGACCGTTGGATCTTCGCCATACACATCATCGCCCAGGCGCGCGGCAGCCATGGCCTCGCGCATACCAGTGCTGGGTTGGGTCACGGTGTCGCTACGAAGATCGATAACAGTCATTGCAAGCCTCGGCCATGTGAGATGAGCATCAGATGCTAATCGGGGAAATCCCTGTCGAACACGATTACTGCGGGTTCAGCCGGCATTAATCAAGCGATTGCGTCACAAATAACCGATAAAACCATCTGAATGGTTGATAGCTATTGGCCAAAAGCAGCCATGCATCCTTCAAACAGATGTGGTACAAAATGCCCGCCGCCAGAAAGGCTGGTGGCAACGTTCTCAGGGCGGGGTGCAATTCCCCACCGGCGGTAATTGCGCGCAATGCGCATAGCCCGCGAGCGCTTGGCAGGTTCGAAGGCTTCGGCAGACGACTTGGCAAGGTCAGCAGACCCGGTGTGATCCCGGGGCCGACGGTCATAGTCCGGATGAAGAGAGAACGGGATTGGCGCCAAAGGGCCGTCAATCAGACGGGGGGTGTCGATGCGCTTGCGCACGCACCACCTGTCTGAACGCACCCTTAAATCCCATTCGATTCATATGCCCTGTTTTTCACACAAACAGGAGTCAGAACATGCAACCCACCGCAATCGACAGCAAAAGCAAAAATCACCACAACGAGCGCGTCGCATTTATCCAGGCCGCCTGGCACAAAGAGATTGTCGATCAGAGCCGTAAGGGCTTTTTGGCCGAAATGCTGGTGCAGGGCTATCAGGAAAGCGATATCGACTTCTTTGAAGTCGGCGGCGCGTTTGAAATCCCGCTGCACGCCAAGCTGTTGGCCAAGACGGGCCGTTATGCCGGTATCGTCGGCGCGGCACTGGTGGTGGATGGCGGTATCTACCGCCACGACTTCGTTGCCCAATCGGTGGTCAGCGGCCTGATGCAAGTTCAGCTGGAAACCGAAGTACCCGTATTCTCGGTCAGCCTGACGCCGCACCACTTCCACGCCGGTGAAGAGCACCAGAAGTTCTTCTTCGACCACTTCGTACACAAAGGCGAAGAAGCGGCAAGAACCTGCGTCGATACGCTGCATAAAATTCGTGCCATCAAGCGCATGGATTCCCAGCAAAAGCGCGCCGTGTAACACCTGACCTCTCGGCTGGCCTGGCCATCAGGTCAGTCGAGAGTCACGCGATAACTATCTAAAGCACAGCCAAGCGCTCGACGCGTTTCAATGGCCTGTAACGGGGCAAGCCCCCTTTACCCTTGAACATAACGCTTCGGAACCTGACTTATGTGCCCTCTACCTCCCTCTGCAACATCAGGCCCTACGCCTGCCCTCCATGAGTTTTACTTTGACGGTGGCGCCACAGCCCCACCGGACCGAACCGAAACCGTTGTATCCAGACCGCTGCCCAATATCTCGGAAACCACCGTGAGCAGCATTCTTCATATCGGCGACAACGCCACCATAGTCCGTTACGTCACAGAGGGTGTTTTGTACCCCACCCCCATTGATCGACTGGTTTTCGCTGCATTATCGCCACAGGCCTCCATCTTCGTGAGCAAAGGCAGCAACAACACACTGCTGATTGACCTCAATAAAGAGCGGTATCGAGTCAAGCCTGCCAGCACCAAACAGATCATCGAACTTCATACCCGTTATGGTAACGACACGGTGTATATCGCCGACACCTTTAAAAACCCGTTTCATATTGAAACCGGTGTGGGCAATGACACCGTGGTCACCAACGCTCAACACACAACTGTACTGACCGGCGACGGCAATGACATCGTGATGACAGGAGCAGGAGACAACTATGTTAATACCGGAGACGGCGATGACATTGTGAATGCCACCGGCGCAAGTTCGACGGTGGCTTATCTGGGCAAAGGCACAGATTCCTTTCGCGGCGGAGCCGGTACATCATTTGTCAATGCGGGTGAAGGCGACGACGTCGTGGTCGGCGGCCAGGGCCACAACATCTTATATGGCAGTGATGGCGACGATGTACTCACCGCGGGTTCCGGGTCTA
Organism: Pseudomonas weihenstephanensis; assembly: GCF_016812185.1. Taxonomy (NCBI): domain Bacteria; kingdom Pseudomonadati; phylum Pseudomonadota; class Gammaproteobacteria; order Pseudomonadales; family Pseudomonadaceae; genus Pseudomonas; species Pseudomonas weihenstephanensis. Next base: position 233,988 of record NZ_JAAEBV010000005.1, read on the forward strand.
ACGTTATTTACACGGGCAAGGGGGAAAACGTCCTCGACGGGATCAAGGATAGCGACACGATTTTCGCCGAAGGCACCCCCCATTACATAACGGACGAAATAATCGATGGTCGCTGGACAACTACAAAATCGCCCGCTCTCGCCAACACGTACGTGATGACAGTCAGCTCAAGCCCTCTGTCTGAGTCCGGCTTGATTATTCAAGGTAGCGAAACGTTTATTGAGCGTGTTCAGGATGATTTGAAGTTGCTGCTCGGGTCTGCCAATGGGCAAAAATTGATAGCCGAGCTGAGCAAAAGTATTCATAAAAGCCAAAAACCCATCACCATCGCCGAGCTCAAGCATGTGAACAATGGCCTTTACATACCCAACCTGGGCGACGGAAGGTCTTACATTCAGGTGGGGCAAGCAGGCCTCCCGGATTTCGGCGGTACGGTTTATTACAACCCAACATTTTCAACGCCACACGCAATACCGCTCACCGCGCTCTACCATGAACTGTGCCACGCCTATAACTTTGTGACGGGCACGCAGTTTTTAGGCGCCAGCCCAGACGGGCACAGTGGCGTCAAACAAGCCCCGCAAGTCAATAACATTGAATTGCAAGCCGTGGGACTGCCTTGTGCCGTAAAGCCTTTTGACTTTGATAAGGATCCTGCCACGCCGCCCCTCACGACCAACCCCAAACCCTACAGTGAGAACGGCATGCGTGAAGAACTCGGGTTGCCCTTGCGCAAAACCTACATTCGTTACTCAGAGGACTGATCGATACCGTTCAAGGTGGCAGGCTCGATAATCATCCCGGCGCGCAACCCATTCTTGACCTTGGGATTGGGAAAGATAATCCGCGCGCCCTTCTCCTCGATCGTCCAACGCGTTTTACCTGCATCTTCGGCCAGCAGATAGCCCTTGCTGAGTTCAGAGAAGTTTTCGACATCGGCCGGCAGGTGCAGGATAAAGGCCTCACTGTGTTTGATCACTTCACGGGCCACGCTGAACAACTGCAAACCTTCCAGAGAGGCATCTTCCAATGAGGGTTCAGTGCTTTCAATGATGTGCTTCAAGCGCAGTTCAAGGCGCTCAACATTCACGCCTGCGTTTTGCCCAAACGGGCGCGCTTTGCCCAACTCAAGGGTAAATGCTTCGGCCCCCAACTGGTCATAGGTGTAAGCACTGAACACAATCGACGGCTTGTTTTGCAACAAGACCGCTTCCATACCAGCTGCGTACAGCCGCGCCAGCTCTCGACGCGAATGAACGCGACCCGCTTTATACGGATAAAGCGCGAATTGCTCTATTTTCGAGCCGCGGATCGCCGTGTGCAGATCGTAATGCAGCCGCGTGCGATCCGGCGCATTGAAGAACGCCTGCGCCAGATGCTCCAGCTCACAGGCACGCAGGGCTTCAGGGCCACTGCTGCTTTCATGCCGACCGTTAAACAGTCGATTGAGGTCTTCTTCGACAAAACGCGCCCCGGTACGCATTGCACCCGGATTACCGAACAAGAAAAGAATACGTGCACGCGGCTTTACTTCTGCGCGTGCAATGCCCTGCAACAGGCGATCAAGCAACTCGATCGGCGCTGTTTCGTTACCGTGGATACCCGCCGACAATAACAAGTCCAGGCCATCGTCCTGCCCTTGCGCCGGCGTGACTTCCAGTGCGCCTTCACTTAGCCAGCGCAATCGCACGCCATCGGCGGTCAGTTGAATTTTCTGCGCCGGTTCGCGACCAGCCAGTGTCAGTTCAAGCAGTTTGCCGAGGGCGAGCATAGTGCATCCTTAATCAGTGATTGCAGTCTGGACCGTGTACGTGACCATCTTCGTCATCGCCCAGGTCAGCCGGTTCCATTTCCAGTTGCAGGCTTACAAGGTTAGTCGCCAAAGGACGCAGCAGCAGGTTGGCGTATTCGGCGTCGCCTTCTTCTACGTCGACACCAATCAACAATTGGCCACGACCGTCTTGTTGAATCCACAGCTCTTTACCCTGCCACATGACCGCAACGCGGGTGCAGGAGGTTTGCAGTTGCTTGCCGTCGGTGTCTTCAAGAATCAGTTGCAGGGAATCGCTCATCATTTCGTACTCATTGGAAAGTGAAGTGGCAGTGCAGGCGAATTAAAACCCGCATGCCGGTGTTCAATTGATCTGGAAAGGGTAAACCGCGCCCAGTTTAAGGATTTGTGTCAGTTCATCCAGTGCCGTCCGGCATTCAAGCAGCAACTGCGGGTCAGCCAGGTCGCTTTCGCGCAGCGCGTCGCGGTAGTGCGTGTTCACCCACTGGGTGAGCGTGTCATACAACGCAGGCGTCATGATAACCCCCGGATTGACCGCCGCCAGTTCAGTTTCTTTCAGTGCGACGCGCAGCCGCAGGCAGGCCGGGCCACCACCGTTCTGCATGCTTTGTTTAAGATCAAACACCTTGATCTCGCGGATCGGACCGCCCGCTGCCGTCAAGCCTTGCAGGTACTGCCAGACACGGGGGTTGGCGCGGCATTCTTCTGGCACGATCAGCAGCATCGAGCCGTCAGCACGGCTGAGCAGCTGACTGTTGAACAGGTACGAGCGCACGGCGTCTTCGACCGCCACTTGATCTCGCGGCACACAAATGGACTGGAAATTACCCCCGCGCGCGCGCAACTTGGCGTGCAACTCAGCCAGCATCTGATCGGTGTTCAGGAATGCATCCTGATGATGGAACAGCAGTTCGCCATTACCTACCGCAATCACGTCGTTATGAAACACACCCTGGTCAATGACCGCCGGATTTTGCTGCGCAAACACCACACCCGCCTCGCTCAAACCGTGAAGGCGGGCGACCGCTTGCGACGCTTCGAGGGTCTGGCGCGCCGGGTATTGTTGCGGCGCCGGGTAACGGCTGTCGAACGCGCTGCGCCCGAAAACAAAAAACTCAACGCCCGCCTCACCGTAATCACGGCAAAAGCGCGTGTGGTTAGCCGCGCCTTCGTCACCAAATTGAGCAACCGCTGGCAATGCGGCGTGATGCGCAAAGTGCTGCTGGTCAGCAAACATCGCGCTCAGCACACGGCTAGTGGTCGGGTGCTCGATGCTGCGGTGAAATTTGCAATTGAGGTTGGCCGCGGTGAAATGCACACGGCCATCTTGAGTGTCAGCGCTCGGGCTGACGGTGGCAGCATTGGCCACCCACATGCTCGACGCCGAGCAACTGGCGACCAGCAACGGCATCGCCTCTTTGGCAGCCTGTTGAATGACGTGTGCGTCCGAGCCACTGAAACCCAAACGGCGCAAGGCACTCACGTCCGGGCGTTCTTGGGGTGCCAGTACCCCCTGGACAAACCCCATGTCCATCAGCGCTTTCATTTTTTCCAGGCCTTGGAGCGCCGCTTCCTTGGGGTTGGAAGCCTGCTGGCTGTTGCTCTGGGAGGCGACGTTGCCGAACGACAAACCGCCGTAGTTATGGGTCGGCCCCACTAAACCGTCAAAATTGACTTCAAAGGACTTCATCAGCGAGGCTCCGGCAAACGGTTGTTATAGGCATCAATCACACAAGCCCCGTAGGCGCTGGTGCTGGCTGCGATCCTGTTCTCAAGAAATCGCAGCTTTCGCCCGCACAGACAGGTTAAAGGTCAGCTTACAAATACACACCCGGCGTCAATGCCGCGGGCAGTGCCAGGATCGGCGTTTCCAGCGAGGCCACCGGATAGGCGCAATAATCGGCGGCGTAATACGCACTGGCACGGTGATTACCCGATGCGCCGATGCCGCCAAACGGCGCGCTGCTCGCCGCGCCCGTCAGTTGTTTGTTCCAGTTCACGATGCCTGCACGGCTTTGCAGCCAGAACTGCTGATAACGCGCTTCGCTGTCCGACAATAAACCCGCTGCCAAACCGAACGCCGTGTTGTTGGCTTCAGTCATGGCCGCGTCAAAGTCAGCGTAGCGAATCACTTGCAGCAACGGCCCGAACAGCTCCTCATCAGAACGTTCACTGACTTCGGTCACGTCGATAATGCCCGGTGTGAGCAAAGCGGCATTGGCGTCTGGCTGACTCATTTCCAGCAAGGCCACAGCCCCCGAGCCGAGCAATACTTCTTGGGCATCCATCAATACACGCGCCGCGCCCAACGAAATGACCGAGCCCATAAACGGCGCAGGCTGCTGGTCGAACGCTCCGACTTCGATCGTCTGGCTGACCTGCACCAGACGGCTCAGCAGGCTGTCGCCCCACGTGCCTTCGGGCACCAACAAGCGCCGTGCACAGGTGCAACGCTGGCCGGCCGAGATAAAGGCGGATTGGATGATGGTGTAAACCGCCGCTTCCACATCCGCCACCTGATCGACCACCAGTGGGTTATTACCGCCCATTTCCAGGGCCAGGATTTTGTCCGGGCGACCGGCGAACTGCTGATGCAACGCGTTGCCCGTACGGCTCGACCCGGTGAAGAACAAGCCATCAATGCCGGTATGCGCCGCCAATGCGATGCCGGTGTCCCGCGCGCCTTGCAGCAAGTTCAATACGCCCGCAGGCAGCCCCGCTTCAATCCAGCACTTGACGGTCAACTCGGCCACTTTAGGCGTCAGCTCACTGGGCTTGAACACTACGCTGTTACCGGCCAGCAAGGCCGGGACGATGTGGCCGTTGGGCAGGTGACCCGGAAAGTTATACGGACCAAACACCGCCACCACACCGTGAGGCTTGTGGCGCAACACCGCGGTGGCGTCGCCCAGCGGGCCGCTCTTTTCTCCGGTGCGTTCGCGGTAGCTTTGCACCGAAATGGCCACTTTATTGATCATGCTGGTGACTTCAGTCGCCGACTCCCACAGCGGCTTACCGGTCTCCTCACCGATGCAGTGGGCCAGTTCGTCGGCGTGGGTTTTGAGGCTGGCCGCGAACGCCTCCAGCACACTCAAGCGCTCTTCAAATGAACGCGTGGCCCATGCCGGGAATGCCTCTCGCGCAGCCTTCACCGCGCCATCCACCTGTTCAGCGTTTGCGCCATTGCCTCTCCACAGCACCTGCTGAGTGACCGGGTTAAGCGATTCAAAGGCTTCGCCCAGGCCGTTTTGCCAGGCGCCTGCGATGTACAACGTGCTCATTATTTCGACTCCCGTGGGGCCACTGGCTGGGCAGACAAGGTGACGGCGCGCACTTGATCGCCCGCGCTCAATTGCAACCGCTTGGCGGTCTGTGGATCAACCACCAAGGTGCCCGCCGCCAGACGTGCTGGTGCCGCCGTGATACGGCAGTCCTCGCGCTTGCGGTTGTGAATCAGGTAAGGCGTGGCGTCGTCGCCCGGAGTGCCGATGGCCAACACCAACGCTTCGCTCTCGCGCACTGCACGGATCTTGCTGGTTTCACACTCCACAGCCGGGCCGGCATCGAAAATGTCGACGTAGCCCTGATAGCTGAAGCCTTCGCTTTTGAGCATGTTCAGCGCAGGCTCGGTGTGAGTGTGCACCTGGCCGATCACCGCACGCGCATCTTCAGACAGGAAACAGGTGTAAACCGGAAACTTGGGCATCAACTCGGCAATAAAGGCTTTATTGCCCACACCGGTCAGGTAGTCGGCCTGGCTGAACTCCATCTTGAAGAAGTGCCGCCCCAGGCTTTCCCAGAACGGCGAGCGTCCCGCTTCGTCAGACATGCCACGCATTTCAGCAATGATTTTGTTCCCGAACAGCTCAGGGAATTCTGCGATGAACAGCATCCGCGCCTTGGCCAGCATCCGGCCATTGAGGCCAGTACGGTGGTCGGCGCCCAGGAACAACGAGCACAACTCTGAATTACCTGTCAGATCGTTAGCCAAAAACAGGGTCGGAATTTCGCGGTAAATATTCAGTTCTTGCGAAGCGCTGACGGTCAAACCGACCCGGAAGTTGTACCACGGCTCGCGCAAACCCACGGCGCCAGCAATGGCAGAAATACCGACGACTTTACCGTCGTCGTTTTCCAGTACAAACAAGTAATCGGCATCGCCGCGCTCCGCTTCGCCCCGGAAGGTTTTCTCAGCCCAGGTCACACGGTGCAGTAAGCGTTCTTCGTTGGCCGGCAAGGTGGTCAGGCCGGTGCCGGTGCTGCGGGCCAGTTCAATCAGGGCCGGTAAATCGCTGTTGCGTACAGGACGAACGATCATGCTATCTCCTCAAACGGGTTCGCTGACGAACCTCGCGACACTCGCTCAAAGGCGTTAAACCGCAACCACTCGCACGCTGGCACCTTCACCCACGCCCAGTGCTTCGGCCGCTTGCAGATCCAGCGTGACCGGTTTGCCCGGTGCCCAATCAAGCTCAAGCAACACCGCCCGGTAATCCTGAAGCTGGGCGTTGGCCACCAGGTACTGACGACCGCCGCCCTTGCTCAGCTCGCCGATTTTGACCGGTACTACCCGACTTTGAGCGATTGAGCGGATGCCCGACACCCGCGCATGCAGGGTCGGCCCGCCGTCGAAAATGTCGATGTAATGATCGGTTTCAAAGCCTTCGCGCATCAGGATATCGAAGGTGATCTGCGCACGCGGATGCACTTGCCCCATTGCTTCTTGAGCCGTATCGGGCAGCAGCGGTACATAAATCGGGTAATGCGGCATCAGTTCGGCGAGGAAGGTACGGCTTTTAAGGCCGCACAGACGTTCGGCGGCGGTGTAGTTCAGGTCAAAGAAGTTACGCCCGATCGCATCCCAAAACGGCGAGTCGCCATTTTCATCGCTGTAACCGACGATTTCAGTCACCACCGAATCGGCAAATCGCTCCGGGTGGTTGGCCACAAACAGCAGTCGCCCACGGGAGTTGAGTTCGGACCATGCCGAGCCCACTAACTGCGGGACCACATAGAAACTGGTGAGCAGGCTATTACCGGTAAGGTCATGGCACTGCGACAAGACGTGAATCTTGTTGTGAATCTTCAGCTCACGCGAGGCGTGGACAAAGGTCTCGTTGCGAAAACTGTAGAACGGTTCTGAATACCCGGCCGACGCGACAATCGCCGAGCAACCCACCAGTGCGCCGGTGGCCGTATCTTCCAAAACAAAGAAGTAGCTTTCTTCGCCATTGAAGCTGACTTCTGCCGCGAACGAGGCTTCGGAGGCTGCGATCTTGTCGCGCAAGCGTTCGATATCGTCCGGCAATGAAGTGACACCAATCGGGCTGTCCGCAGCCAGACGCTGTACCTCGCCCAGATCAGCCATTTGCGCAGGGCGCATCACCAGCATGGTGTCACTCCTTAATCCAAAAAATAAAAGGGGGGGAATTGGCGCATCACCTGTAGAAGCGAGTGTGCTTGCCTTGAAGCTGCGCCCTCAGACACAAGCCTGTCTGAAAGCGCGCTCCTACGAGTAATGCAGGGTCAAGCTCAGGCTTGCGTCAGGTTTTTTACAGCGCGCTCAAAACGATTCAAGCCTTCTTCAATATCAGCCTCTTCGACCACCAGGCTTGGCGCGAAACGCACCACGTCCGGGCCGGCTTGCAAAATCATCAGGTTTTCTTTTTCAGCGGCGTTGAAAATATCCTTGGCCTTGCCCTTCCAGGCATCGCTCAACACGCAGCCAAGCAAAAGCCCTAAACCACGCACTTGCGTAAACAGGCCATATTGCTGGCCAATGTGCTCAAGACGGGTTTTGAACAGCGCGTGTTTGGCTTTTACCCCACTCAACACTTCAGGCGTGTTGATCACATCGATCACCGCGTTGCCGACAGCACACGCCAGCGGGTTGCCGCCGTATGTGGTGCCGTGGGTGCCGACGACCAGATGCTTGGCCAGCGCTTCGGTGGTGAGCATCGCGGCAATCGGGAAACCACCGCCCAGGCTCTTGGCACTGGTGAGGATGTCAGGCGTCACGCCGTAATGCATGTAGGCAAACAGCTCACCGGTGCGGCCCATACCGGTTTGCACTTCGTCAAAGACCAACAGCGCGTTGTGCTGGTCACACAGCTCGCGAGCGCCTTGCAGGTAAGCCTGCTCAGCGGGCAGCACGCCGCCTTCGCCCTGAATCGGCTCCAGCACAACAGCGCAGGTCTTGTCCGAAATCGCCGCTTTGAGGGCGGCCAGATCGTTGAACGGTACGTGGGTAATACCGGTGATTTTTGGACCGAAGCCGTCGGAGTACTTCGACTGCCCGCCAACGTTAACGGTGAACAGGGTGCGACCGTGAAAGCTGTTGAGCGCGGCAATGATTTCGTACTTTTCGGCGCCGAAGCGGTCATGCGCCACACGACGGGCCAGCTTGAAGGCCGCCTCGTTGGCTTCAGCACCCGAGTTGCAGAAAAACACACGCTCGGCAAAAGTCGAGTCCACCAGTTTTTTAGCCAGGCGCAGCGCCGGCTCGTTGGTAAACACATTGGACACATGCCAGAGGTTGTTCGCCTGCTCAGTCAACGCACCGACCAGAGCCGGGTGTGCATGGCCCAGTACGTTGACCGCAATGCCGCCAGCGAAATCAATCAGCTCGCGACCCGACTGGTCCCACACTCGGGAACCCGCTCCGCGCACGGGGATGAATGCCGCAGGTGCGTAGTTGGGAACCATGACCTGATCGAAATCGGCGCGTTGTACCGGGGCTTGCTCAACGGACATCGGAGTCTCCTGAAGAGGAACGCCTGCCTAAACTGGCAAGCGATGAGGGATTGTAAGGACACACGGGAGCCAAGCCTTGCCGCCAAGCGACAACTTCTTATAGCGCTCAACCATGATTTTCCAAGGCTTGCGGCAATGCGACATATTGCGTCACAAAGGCGCAGTTTAAACGCTTGGTCATATTTACGGCAGCGTATTACCTGATTGATTGCAAAACCCGTATGCCCAAAGCGATAGCGCAGCGTGGTGGCCGCGAGCACCTAACCCCACTTCATCCGAACCCCACGTCAGGGCTGGTTTTTCAAATAAATAAAACTACATAGCTATACGAACACCCCTATTTTTTAAGCTTATTTCGCGGCCGGGCGCCTCATACACTTAAACAACAGTCACTTTTGCAGATACCCCCTCATGCCCTCGCCTACGCCTGCACCACTAACACTAACCCCCCCTCTTCAATCAGCGCCGCCAGCGTTTCATTACGAAGTGATCAAGCAGTTGCTGCCTGACTGGGCGCTGCACTCACCCGCGCACAAGCGGCGTCTTTTAAAAGACGTCATGCCCCGCCCGCCCCGAAACACTCACGCCATGACAGGCCCTCAACGAACAGCCCTGAATCGCGCGCACATCGCCCACTGGAAGGCGCACAGTGACGTGGAGCAATCTCTGGAGACGCTGCAGGACATCTATGGCTTTGCAGAGCCAATACTCAAACAAGCCTTGCACACGCACTACAACGTCGACCGTTCACTCGATCTGAAAGAGACGTTCATTAATCTGTACATCCCGTTGAAAGTGCCTCTGTTAAATCTGAACACGGGGGCTTACAAAACCTGGAAAGTATCAATCCTGGACGCCGCCCTGCACAATTTCGAACAGTGTGAAACCGAGGTCAGCGCCCACACTTTCGATTCCGGTTTTATTATCAAACCCACCACCACCGGGTATTACAAAATACTGGACACACTCACGGAGCAACTGCCCGTGGCGGACTTCATAAAGCTGTGCCGAGAACTGGATTTAGGCGGTCAGTACAAAACACATCTTGAACAGCATCTAGGCGTCCACAATAAAAGCCAAGAGCTCACCCTTAAAACCAAGGTCAGGCACCAGCAAAGAACCGCATTTGAGGCCGCCATGCACTCCGCTCTGGTGCAAGGCGATATTAGCCAAAGCATTTTCGAATCGCTGTCCATCCTGGGCCAGGAGGCCGCATGGACGAGTGCATTGCATCCCCCCCTGTCCACTTGCAGCCTGACACTACTAGGCACTGATTTAACCGGCGTACTTGTTTTTACTCACCCAGCGATAACCCCCGGCCATAACACTGAAGTCGTCATTTACCTGCCAAATGACCCACAACACCCACTTAAACGGTATGCCTCAATCTCTGAAGGCATAGCAGTACTGGCGCAAAACTTACGCAGTGAGCACTATCAGCAATACTTCAGCCGCTTCATCAGCCACGCTCAACTGGGTCTGTTTTTCAGCACACTCAAGCAGTCGCTGTGGTTTACCCTGATTGACGCAGCGCAAGTTCCGGAAGGCCGACCAGAAGACTATCCGCCCGACATCAGTGTCGAACCGATTGAAAGCCCGACACTGGCCTTTACCCTCTTAGAAATCACGCAAGACTACACAGAATATCTCTACCAAAAAACACGCCAGAAAATACTGGCTGACGCGCCATTAATTGCGGTGCCAACCGACACCGAAGACCAAAAAACCCGGCACGAGCGCAAAGAAAAACTTAAAGCCATCGCCGAGCTTGTGTTGAACGCCATCGAATTCGTCGCCGCGCCATTTATCCCCGTGCTAGGGGGACTGGTGCTGGCGCAAATGGCTTGGCAAATCGTAGATGACACATATGAAGGCATTCGGGATTGGTCCCAGGGCAAAACCCTGGAAGCCTGGAACCACTTATTCAGCGTGCTAGAAACCGTGGCCCAGACGGCTACGTTCGCCATCGGTGGCAAAGTCATCGGCGAGGCCCTGAAGATCCAATCCTCCCCCTTTGTTGACAGCTTGAAACGCGTGACCCTGTCGAACGGTGAACCCCGATTATGGGAACCTAACCTCGCTCCCTACGAACATACCGCGCCCCTGCCCACTCACGTGCAACCCGACGAGACCGGGGTGTATACGCATAACAGCGCCTTGCACTTGAGCCTGGAGGGCAAAACCTACCAGATCGAGCCGACATCACGTCCGCCCGGCTACCGAATCAAACACCCCTCACAGCGCAGAGCCTATTCACCCCGCGTACGTCACAACGGCTCTGGGGCCTGGATCGCTGAAACCGAAACCCCGCTTCAATGGAGCAACGAGCAACTGTTCAAACGCCTCAATCCACTTAACAGTGATTTTTCCGATATTGAAGCGTCACGGATTCTTGCGATAACCCGAACCGATCCAGGTGTGCTTCGTCGTGTGATCAGCGATGCGCTTCCTACACCCGCGCTGCTGGCCGACACGCTACAGCGTTTCAGAATTGATGCGCAGATTGAACGTTTCATTGCCCGAATGCAAAGCGCCGATCCGGCCCTGCAACGCTTGGCCGATCCGCAAACCCAGCTGCAACTCTTGGTCCAGCCGCAGCTTTGGCCGCCCTCCAGAGTGATTTCGCTCATCAACGAGCAAGGCCAGGTACTGGCCCAATACCCGTCAGCCTCAACGCCGGGATTACGCATCACCGTCCCTGAATCAAAAATGCGGGATGGCGAGTTAGTAACCTGCGTGCTCCAGCAGCTGGAAGACAGCGAAACCAAGCAACTGATTGGCACCAGCCCCGCGTCTGGCGACCCATTGCCTAAAATGCCGGACAGGATTACCCGGCTTTATCAGCGCCTGGCTGATCTTGCCCGCCTGAAACGTACCGAGCTGTTCAATTCGCGATACGAGACACTCGAACAACGAGGCAGCGCCGAGGTAACGCTGTTACAAACCGCACTTCCAGGCCTGCCTAACAATGCCGCCAAAGAATTGATCTGGCATGCCAGCGGCGATGAAATACTGCAATTGCTCAATGAAAAGACCATTGCGCCTCGCCTTCTGGAAGAAGCCCGCTGGCATTTAATGGAAAGCCGAATCAACCGCGCTTACGAAGGCATGTTTCTGGACTCTATCCACAATCCGGACAGTGAATGGCTCACACTCAAAACGATTGAAGCCATGCCCGGCTGGCCCCAGGACGTGCGCCTGGAGATTCGTGAAAAACACTTTACCGGCCCCCTTCTAAACAGCCTTGGCGACGAAATGGCGCCTCTTCGTAAAGTCTTGATCAAATCCGAAAACCGCTACAGCGCGCGTGATGCGCTTAACCATGAACTGCACGGCCCGGACGACCTCTACAGCGCCCTGCTTCATGCATTACCTGACCTTGAGCGTCAAGCCCTAGGGTTCGCGCACCCCGGCCAGGGGGCAGCCTTCAAAGCGCGCGTTCAGGCCCAGCCTTTGTTACCACGCTTGAGCGTCAGCAGCCATTTCGACCATCCAGTAGTCGCTATGGACTTCAAATCTCCGATGGAACTGGTACATGGGCGCGCCAGTTACCCCCTGCTTGGCGCCGATGCGCCTGAGCGTGCCCCTTCAACTCTTGAGAGGCTGGTACATGAGCTTTATCCAAGTTTGGACGCACGCGAAAGGGCTCGCGTCATGGCCACGTTGCCCAGCACCGAAAGCATGGCTAAGGCGCGGCTTGCCGAGCAGGAAAAAGAGCTGAACACTCTGCGAAATGACTTAGAGGTCTGGACCCTGAACGCACCCGCCGTAAATCAACGAACCGGCGACATGCTCTCACCCAACTCACGGGTGGCCAGAGTTCAGGACAGGCGTGCATTCAGCCGGGAGCTTGAACGAGCTTGGCGTCGGCAAACAGCCTTCGACAACCATTACACAGACCCATCACGGGACGGATTTGAACTGACGTTCACCCGCCCGATCCTGGAAGATATGCCCCCCATTAACGCTGACTTCAGCCACGTCACGCTCCTGTCGTTGACGGGCAGGGGGGCTATAACTGGCATTAACGAGTTTCTGCAACGGTTCCCGAAATTGCGCGCACTGGATCTACGAGGTTTTGAACTCGATCACTTACCGGACGCCGTGCTCTCAATGCAAAATCTGACAGAGTTACGCCTGGAGCAAAGTTCCATCACCTTGACCCCTGACAGCGCCGCAGGCCTGGCCGGGCTTGAGTACTTGGAATACATTGACCTGGATCAGAACCCGCTCAACATAACCCCGGACTTTGGCAATATGCTGAACCTAAACACTGTGCATTTGCGCAATACAGAACTCACCGAGTTCCCGACCTCAATCTTGGGGCTTTCGGAATTAGAAGTAGTCGACTTGAGCGAAAACCTGATAAGCGATTTACCCACCGAACTTTTCGAGGCGCCCGCCTTTATAGCCGAGGCGCTTGATCTTGATGACAACCCTCTTTCACAGGCATCGCTGAACCGGGTGCGCGAGTACTTTGCCCAAACAGGGTTTGACATGAACATTAACCTGGAAGACGAAGACGGTATCGACCCGGTTCTCATCCCCGAGTCAGAAGAATAACATCAGCCGCGCTCTGGCGAAGCTGAGGACAACTCAAAGGGGCTGCTGCTGCGACGCTGGTTACGGTCTTCGCGGGGAGTGGCGCCGAAAAAGTTGCGATACGCACTGGAGAAATGCGGCCCTGATGAAAAACCACACGACAAGCCGATCTGAATGATCGACTTGCTGGTTTGCATCAGCATTTGCCGGGCCTTGTTCAGCCGTAGTTCCAGGTAGTACTGGCTGGGCACACGATTAAGGTACTGCTTGAAGATGCGCTCCAGCTGGCGACGGGACACGCACACATGCTGGGCGATTTCGTCGGTGGTCAGAGGCTCTTCAATGTTGGCCTCCATCAGCAACACAGCCTGGGTCAACTTGGGGTGGCTTGAACCCAAACGGTTTTGCAAAGGAATGCGCTGACGCTCACCGCCTTCACGGATACGCTCCACCACCAACTCTTCAGATACCGCACCCGCCAACTCGGCACCATGGTCCCGGGCAAGCACCGCCAGCAGCAAATCCAGCACCGACAAGCCACCGCACGCGCTCAAGCGATCGCGATCCCAATCGAACAAATGGCTGGTGGCGATCACTTTGGGGAAGCGCTCCGCAAAATCATCCTGCCAACGCCAATGCACCGCTGCACGATAACCATCCAGCAGGCCCAATTGTGCCAACGGGTACACCCCGGCTGACAAGCCACCAATCACGCAACCCGCTCGCACCGCCTGCTTCAGGGCGCTGCCCAGTGCAGAGGCCACGACCAGCGGTGGCTCATCGGCCAGCAAAAACAGTTTTTGACAGCCTTCAAGCTTGCCCGCCCACGGCTCCCCCGGCAGTTGCCAGGCGCCTTCTGCTGGCGCCTCGGCCTGCAAGAACACCAACTCATAAACGACTTCAGGGTGCACGCGCTGAGCAACACGCAACGCTTCCTCGGCCAGCGCCAGGGTCAGCGCTTTGGTGCTGGGCCAAATAAGGAAACCAATTCGATGGGCGGTCATAGCGTGCTATCCGGAACAAAACGAGAGAGAGAAACCAATTGCGCCAGATACTCAGCCTAGGCCAGCTGCGCAGGGTGCGGAGCATGACCTATTTTGGTGCACAACGGCAGTCTTGAAATCGCAGTTACTTCAGGCTACCTGACAAGAATTGCTGCAAACGCTCACATTTCGGATTGACCAGCACTTCGCGCGGGTCACCGCTTTCTTCCACGATGCCTTTATGCAAAAACACCAGTTGGTTGGAGACTTCACGGGCAAAGCCCATTTCGTGAGTCACCACCACCATGGTCCGACCTTCAAGAGCCAGGTCTTGCATCACTTTAAGGACATCGCCAACCAGTTCAGGGTCGAGGGCCGAGGTAGGTTCATCAAACAGCATGACCTCCGGCTCCATCGCCAACGCCCGGGCAATCGCCACACGCTGCTGCTCGCCGCCAGACATGTGGCCCGGGTAAGCATCCTTACGGTGCGACACACCCACCTGATTCAAGTAATGCTCGGCTTTTTCCCGCGCATCGGCCTTTGACATACCCAGCACATGCACGGGGGCTTCCATGATGTTTTCCAGCGCGGTCATGTGCGACCACAGGTTGAAATGCTGGAACACCATCGACAGGCGCGAACGCATGCGTTGCAACTGCTTGGGATCTGCGGCCTTGAGTGCGCCATCTTTGTTGGCGATCAATTCCAGCTCTTCGCCATTGAGCAGGATTTTGCCTGCATGCGGTTGTTCAAGCAGGTTGATGCAGCGCAAAAAGGTACTTTTACCAGAGCCACTGGAACCGATGATGCTGATTACGTCGCCTGCTTTAGCGGCCAAAGAAACGCCTTTGAGCACTTCGTGACTGCCATAGCGTTTATGCAGGTCTTGGACTTCAAGTTTGTACATGCTGTCGGTTCTCACGAAAACAGGGGATCAGTCGTTGAGCACACCGCTCAATCATGCCTTGCGCGGGGCCATATAGCCCAGCCAGCGGCGTTCAGCCAATTTAAACAGGCGCACCAGAATGAAGGTCAGGCACAGGTAGAAAACACCGGCCGTGATGTAAGCCTCAAACGGCAAGTAATACTGGGCGTTCACGGTACGTGCGGCGCCCGTGATGTCGATCAGGGTCACGATGGACGCCAGACTGGTGGTCTGCAACATCATGATCACTTCATTGCTGTACTGCGGCAGCGCACGGCGCATGGCCGAGGGCAACAAAATGCGGCGGTACATTTTGGCGCGTGACATGCCCATCGCTTTGGCGGCTTCAATCTCGCCATGCGGCGTGGCCTTGAGGCTACCGGCAATGATTTCGGCAGTGTAGGCGCTGGTGTTGATGGCAAACGCCAGGCAGGCGCAGAAGGTCGCACTGGACAGCAGCGGCCACAGGAAGCTCTCACGCACCGCTTCGAATTGAGCCAGGCCGTAGTAGATCAAAAACAGCTGAACCAGCATCGGCGTGCCACGGATCACGTAAGTGAACAGCCACGCCGGGAAGTTGACCAGCGCCGATTTTGAAACGCGCATCAGCCCCAACGGCACCGCTGCCAGCAGACCGAAAAACAGCGAAATACCCAGCAGCTTCAAGGTTTCGAGCAGGCCATCGAGGTACAGCGGCATGCTGTCCCAAATCACGTTGTAGTCGAAGATCATAGATCAGCCGCCCTTACGCCTACCGAGTAGCGCTTCTCAAGTTGTCGCAACGCCAACAGCGAAACACTGGTCAACACCAGGTACATCGCGGCCACCGCCAGGAAGAAGGTGAAAGGCTCGCGGGTGGCATCTGCCGCCTGCTTGGCCTTGAACATCATGTCTTGCAGGCCGACCACCGAAATCAGGGCCGTGGCTTTAGTCAAGACCAGCCAATTGTTGGTAAAGCCTGGAATCGCCAAGCGAATCATCTGCGGCACCAACACCCGAAAAAACACCTGAAAGCTGCTCATGCCATACGCCATGCCAGCTTCGGCCTGCCCCTTGGGAATGGCCATAAAGGCACCCCGAAAGGTCTCGGACAGGTACGCACCAAAGATGAAGCCCAAGGTGCCGATACCAGCCGCCAACGGGTTCAAATCAATGTAATCGTCGTAACCCAACATGGGCGCGACGCGGTTCAGCAAATCCTGGCCGCCGTAGAAAATCAGCAGAATCAGCACCAGATCGGGAATTCCGCGAATGACCGTGGAGTACAAATCGCCCAGCCAGGCCAACCAGCGCACCGGCGACAGGCGCAAAGAAACACCAATCAGACCTAGAACAATGGCCAGGGCCATGGACGACAAGGCGAGCTGAAGCGTCAGCCAAGCGCCATCGAGGATGACAGCCCCGTAGCCTTTCAACATGATTCAGGTCCTCAAAATTTGAATGAAAAAATGGCGCAAACTTCAGAAATTCTGTTGCTTGCGCCATTCAGGACAGAGTGCTGCGATGACTTACTTGGCGTCTGCGCCGTAAATATCGAAGTCGAAGTATTTGTCCTGGATTTGCTTGTATTTGCCGTTGGCACGAATCGCCGCAATCGCTGCGTTGATCTGATCCAGATGCTCCTTGTCGCCTTTACGCACGGCGATACCGATGCCGTCACCAAAGTACTTGGCGTCAGTGAACTGCGGACCTACAAACGCGTAGCCCTTGCCCGCAGGGGTTTTGAGGAAGCCGTCTTGCAACAGCGTCGCGTCCGCCACGGTGCCATCAAGGCGACCGGCTTCTACGTCGAGGTAGATTTCGTTCTGCGAGCCGTAAGGAACAATGGTGGCCCCTTTAGGCGCCAGCACTTCCTTGGCAAAACGGTCGTGGATCGAACCGCGCTGCACGCCAATTTTCTTGCCCTTGAGTTCATCAAGGCTGTCGCTGACAACGGCGCCTTCCTTCATCACCAGACGCGCTGGAGTCAGGTAATAACGGGTGGTGAAATCGACAGATTTTTTGCGGTCGTCAGTGATGGACATCGAGGACAGGATGGCGTCGATCTTGCGCACTTTAAGCGCCGGGATCAGGCCATCGAATTCCTGCTCAACCCACGTGCACTTGACCTGCATCTGCTCGCACAGTGCGTTACCGATGTCGTAGTCAAAACCAACGATGCTGCCATCCGGCGCCTTGGAGGCGAACGGAGGGTAGGCCGCTTCGATACCCATTTTCAGAGGTTTTTGATCAGCGAAAGCCTGCATGGACAGCACAGACAGCGCCAGGGCGCCAAGAAGCACGAGTTTCTTCATCTTAGGACTCCATCGGTAAAGGGCAATAAATGCAGA
Organism: Pseudomonas weihenstephanensis; assembly: GCF_016812185.1. Lineage (NCBI taxonomy): Bacteria > Pseudomonadati > Pseudomonadota > Gammaproteobacteria > Pseudomonadales > Pseudomonadaceae > Pseudomonas > Pseudomonas weihenstephanensis. Next base: position 251,316 of record NZ_JAAEBV010000005.1, read on the forward strand.
ATGAGCGTGAGCCCAATATGCGGAGGTTAAACCGGGAATGCGGCGCCACGTGCTACTGGCGTTGCACTGGGGTCAGCACAACAACGACGAGCGAGTGATCGGCATTCTAACGACAGGCTTCACGCCGTTATTTCTTCAATGCGACAACAAATTACAGATGCACTGAGAAATGCGACCCGAGGCATTGACAGCCCTTCAAATTAATGCAAGAGCAATTGATATAGAACCTATATGAGTTGCAAATAGCGGGCCTATTATTCGCAAAGCCTTCTATTCCGGCAAGTGTAGCGTTTCATCTTATTTTTCAGCCCCCATAACAAGGCTCTAAAACAGTGCTGTACGTGGCGCAAGGCCCCGTTTTCGGGCACCCGGTTACACATGCGGTAACACCTCACCTGCGCCCCTCAACTGCCGGCCAGGCAGCGCGCGCGCAAAACAGGTGGCCGTTGACGAGTCATATGAGGCGCCCCCCCCCTAACACGTCAGCGCGCCTACCGATTGTGCCTGGCCCATCAATAAAAACCCCCGCCAGGCAATGCCGGACGGGGGTTTGCTCAAGCAAGCGGCGCCTTACGCGACCTTCATGCCTTTATGGGTATCAATCAAATGCTGCACGACACCCGGATCTGCCAACGTCGAGATATCGCCCAGCCCGTCATATTCCCCCGTCGCAATCTTGCGCAAGATCCGACGCATGATTTTACCCGAGCGGGTTTTGGGCAGGCCGGGTGCCCACTGAATGACATCGGGCGAGGCGATGGGACCGATTTCCTTACGCACCCAGTTTTTCAACTCCAGGCGCAACGCCTCACTCGGTTCTTCGCCGCCATTCAACGTGACGTAGACATAAATGCCCTGCCCTTTGATGTCGTGCGGCACACCTACAACCGCCGCTTCTGCAACTTTAGGGTGGGCGACCATAGCGCTTTCAATCTCGGCCGTGCCCATCCGGTGCCCCGAGACGTTAAGCACGTCATCGACCCGCCCGGTGATCCAGTAGTAACCGTCTTCGTCGCGGCGCGCACCGTCACCGGTGAAGTACATGCCACGGAAGGTCTTGAAGTAGGTATCGACAAAGCGGTCGTGATCGCCATACAACGTGCGCGCCTGACCCGGCCACGAATCAAGAATGACCAGGTTTCCTTCGGCGGCCCCTTCGATCAGGTTGCCCAGGTTATCCACCAGCGCGGGCACCACACCAAAAAATGGACGCGCTGCCGAACCCGGCTTGAGGGCGTGAGCACCCGGCAGCGGGCTCATCATGCAAGCGCCGGTTTCGGTCTGCCACCAGGTATCGACAATCGGGCAACGCTCCTTGCCCACCGTCTTGTAGTACCAGCTCCAGGCTTCCGGGTTAATCGGCTCACCCACCGAACCCAACAGGCGCAAGCTTGAACCGTCTGCATCTTTAACCGCCGCCTGCCCCTCGGCCATCATGGCGCGAATGGCGGTTGGCGCGGTGTAGAGGATGTTGACCTTGTGCTTGTCGATGATTTTCGACACACGGGTGATGTCCGGGTAATTGGGCACGCCCTCGAACAGCACCGTGGTCGCGCCGTTCGCCAGCGGCCCATAAACGATGTAGGTATGGCCGGTGACCCAGCCCACGTCCGCCGTGCACCAGTAGACCTCGCCGGGGCGGTAATCAAAGACACGTTCGTGGGTCAGCGCGGCATAGAGCAGGTAGCCACCCGTGGTGTGCTGCACGCCTTTGGGCTTGCCCGTGGAGCCGGAGGTATAAAGGATGAACAAGGCTTCTTCGGCGCCCATTTCTTTGGGCGCGCAGTGCGTCGAGGCTACCGCCATCAGGTCGTGGTACCAAATGTCACGGTGCTTGTACCAGGCAATGTCACCCCCGGTGCGTTTGAAGACGATGATTTTCTGAACGCTTGAGGTATCCGGGTTGGTCAGCGCGACATCGACATTGGCCTTGAGCGCCGTGCGCTTGCCGCCACGTACGCCTTCGTCGGCCGTGATCACCACTTTGGATTTGCAGTCGATGATGCGCCCGGCCAGCGCCTCCGGCGAGAAGCCACCGAAGACCACGGAGTGAATCGCGCCGATGCGGGTACACGCCAGCATAGCGACCACCGCCTCGGGAACCATCGGCATATAGATGGTGACGACATCACCCCGGTGCACGTCTTGACCGCGCAAAGCGTTGGCCAGCTTGCACACCTCTTCGTGCAGTTCGCGGTAAGTAATGTTGCGCTGCTCAGAAGGGTCGTCACCTTCCCAGATGATCGCGACCTGGTCACCGCGCTCGGCAAGATGGCGATCCAGGCAGTTGTAGGACACGTTGAGGGTGCCGTCGGCAAACCATTTGATGTCGACGTGGTGGTCGTCGAAGGAGGTTTGCTTGACGGTGGTAAAAGGCTTGATCCAGTCGAGACGCTGAGCTTGCTCGCGCCAGAAACCATCGGGGTTGACGACGGATTGCTGGTACATCGCCTTGTAGGTCGCCTCGTCTGTCAGCGTCGTGGCTGCGACATCGGGGCGTACGGGATACAGGGAAGCAGCACTCATGTTTCACACCTCAATTATTTTTGTAGTTGTTGTTTTATGACCCTGTTTTAGCCGGGCTACCGTACGACTTCCATTCGACGTTGGTAGTAAGAAACGCGTAGAAAAAACACAGCTTTTGTATTGAAGGCTCAAGCACAGTGCTTACAGGGCTTGGCAACCCAGAACGACACGCTCAAAAACACCTGACACGGCTTGTTTTCTACGATTGTTGCAAAATCTGTCAACAGTCTTTATCAAAAGTCCCCCTATATGCCCGTCCGGCGCAGGCATAAAATTCATCTCGCCAACCAAGGCACTGCGATTAACGCAAGTGACAGCCCCCACGAAGGCAAGTTTAGTCGCACTTAACTGATGAAGTTTCACACGTGGCCTCATAAGGGCTACGTGACCCCACTCGACCGAAAACAGGTAAAACTGAAATGAAAGCGTTGTTAGTTCTGGCCCTCAGCAGTGTGTGTTTAACCGCCATGGCGGATGAAGTCAGCACCCCTGTTTCCAGCCAGTCACCGGCCGTTGAACACTATTCTTATTCTTCCGAGCTGGACATTGCCAAAGTTATCTCCATGAGCGAAGTGCCCAGCGTGTGTGAAGTTGTACCGGCACAAATGGTTTATGAAGACTCCCACGGCATGCAACACACCCTCGAATACCGCGTGATGGGTAATGGTTGCTCCAACGGCTAACGTGCCGTTGTTAAATGCTTAAAGCGCCCTCTTTTATGGCGTGTATCTCCAGGCTTGAACTTATAACTTTCGATGCACGGCAGTGTGTATTGAACTGTTCACTCCCCGCGAATAACACCTTCAGGACAGACGTTAATGAAACGCTCACTGATATTGGCTTTTAGTCTATCGGTATTGGCCAGCGCAGCTTTTGCGGCCGACGGTTACGACCGCACGCACGCGGCCACTTTTGCCGAAGACGGTTACGACAGCACTCGCTCAGCCTCTTTTGCCGAAGACGGTTATGACAACACTCGCTCAGCCTCTTTTGCTGAGGACGGCTATGACCGTACCAACGGCCACCGTTTGGGCTGATGCCCCCTGTGACTTAACGCCCGGTTTCGGCCGGGCTTAGTCCACACCCGACACCCCCCGCCTCCTTCTGCACCGCAGGTCACTCGACCGCTTAGCCATGCTGCAAAATAAATCCTCGCAGACAAACCCGCGCCCCGCCTAACCCAAGCGCAAGTCCAGGCCAAATTTAGGGCATTTCGTCGCATCGTCCGAAAAAAAACTGGCTGAAATACCCGGTACAAAACCCGTATACTGCGGCCGTCAAACGGGCTTGATATATCCCCTCTCTGGGCTATAAACCCACGCTGCTCCGGCTCCTCGGCCAGGTTGAGATGCACAAACCACTGCATCCCCTCAGCGACAGCGGGCCAACCCTACGAATACATTCATGTTTTTGCGTGCGCTTACCGCTGCTGCAAGCAACATTCCTTAGATCCAAGCGGCCTATGGCTGTGAAACAACCTGACCATAGCGTTGTTACACGGGCATTGGCCCTCACGCAGGAGACGACACGTCATGCTGAGCTGGGACGAATTCGACAAAGAAGATGAAGGCGAAGCCGCCGTCAAAGGCGCCAACGCAGGCCACGCAACCGAAGCCAACATGGACCGGCTAGACTCCGCCGGTGGCGTTGCAGCTCAGGAAGCGCGTGCCGTCACGGCCAACGACTCCGAAGCCATCAAGCGCGCCAAGGCCGCGCTGGACAACCTAGACATCGCAGAAGGCCTGGCCGAACTCGAAGGCGCCAGCGCCCGCGTCGCCGTTGACGAAAAGATGATGATCAACTGCCGCGCCGACCTTAACCAGCTCGTACCGTTCAAGTACGACTGGGCGTGGCAGAAGTACCTGGACGGTTGCGCAAACCACTGGATGCCGCAAGAAGTCAACATGACTGCCGACATCGCCCTCTGGAAAAACCCCGAAGGCCTGACCGACGACGAGCGCCGCATCGTCATGCGCAACCTGGGCTTCTTCTCCACCGCCGACTCCCTGGTTGCCAACAACCTGGTACTGGCCGTGTACCGCCTGATCACCAACCCCGAGTGCCGCCAGTACATCCTGCGCCAAGCTTTCGAAGAGGCGATCCACACCCACGCGTACCAGTACTGCATCGAATCGCTGGCCATGGATGAAGGCGAGATCTTCAACATGTACCACGAGATCCCGTCGGTCGCTAAAAAGGCCACCTGGGGCTTGAAGTACACCCGCTCGATCTCCGATCCGAAGTTCGAAACCGGCACTGTTGAAACCGACAAAGAACTGCTGCGCAACCTGATCGCTTACTACTGCGTGCTTGAAGGCATCTTCTTCTACTGCGGCTTCACCCAGATCCTGTCGATGGGCCGCCGCAACAAGATGACGGGCGTTGCCGAACAGTTCCAGTACATCCTGCGCGACGAATCCATGCACCTGAACTTCGGCATCGATGTGATCAACCAGATCAAAATCGAAAACCCGCACCTGTGGGATGCCGACATGAAGGAAGAAGCGTCGCAGATGATCCTGCAAGGCACTCAGCTGGAAATCGAATACGCACGTGACACCATGCCGCGCGGCGTATTGGGCATGAACGCGGCGATGATGGAGGACTACCTCAAGTTCATCGCTAATCGCCGCCTGTCGCAAATCGGCCTGAAAGAAGAGTATCCGGGCACTACTAACCCGTTCCCCTGGATGAGCGAAATCATGGACTTGAAGAAAGAAAAGAACTTCTTCGAGACGCGGGTCATTGAGTACCAAACAGGCGGCGCACTGAGCTGGGATTGATTCCAGAGGTGATGATTCGCTAATTAAAAAGGCTGCCTGCGGGCGGCCTTTTTATTGGCCCGCTTTTTTTGCGCAGCGTTTATATCGAAATTTTCGACGTATCACCTCTGTGCCCGGCAGCTGAATTGGTGGGCTGGGAGCGCTGTTGCGCGATGGCACTGATCAAAAATATGGATTTGATCACCCTTGAAGACAACTGTATAAAAACACAGTATTTTTAAGCAGCGAATCAGCCACGGAGAATCCTCATGCACCCATCAGCGATGCGCAGTACGCTTGAGCAAATCATCATTTATCAATTCACACCACTGCACTGCGCCCAGGCCCGCGAAATACTGGGCTGGAACTTTGAGCAATTGAGCCACGCATCCAAGGTTTCGGTGCCTGCCATTCAACGCTTTGAGGCGGGCGAACCCATCAGGGATGTAACCCTGCTAGCGCTTGCGCACCGGCTCGAAGCTGAAGGCCTGGTGTTCTTTCCGGGGTTTGCCCCCAGCAGAGGCGGGAACATTCGCGGCACAACACCTGACCCTGCAGGTCGCGAAGATTTCGCAATGATCGAGTGAGTGCCCGCTTTTCTCAGCGCACCCGCTCAACACGCATTGCATCAAGCCCCAAACGCCGCCCCATGTGAGAACCCATCAGGTTAAACGTCCCGTCCCTCTGTGGCGTTGTGATGAGCACGCTGTTGTGCTCAACCAACGCCACAATGCGATCAAACCGCTCGCGCCCGTAGTGGAGGGTCGTATCAAGCGTGCCATTACCGAACGTGATTACTACGCCGCTTTAAGAGCGATAGAAGGTTAATCGTCATTTTCGGGTCACGAAATTAAAACTGCGGCGCATTAGCGACTGCAACCCGTCTCTTGATCGGTGCCCAGCAGCTACGCTTGAGCATAATGACTGCAAATGCTTAAATTTTTGCTGAATATTACGCACGTCATAATCGACAATGCGCGCTGAATAAAACAACACGCGGCAATGCCTCAAACCCCGCAGGCATGCACCGAACCCTTTCTTTAATGCAGACCCTTATGGACAATCAACGCGGCAAAGGCCTGTCATTCGCCAGACGTATCTACGTGCCGCGTACCGTGGGCCTGGGAATTGGTTGTTTCAGCGTGATGGCGGCTCTCTATCCGCTCGATATGCCCCCCTGGATCTGGGGGCTGTTGCTGTTCAATGGGTTTGTCTGGCCGCACGTGGCCCTCAAAATATCGACCCGCTCGGCGTATCCGTTCCAGACCGAACGTCGCAACATGCTCATCGACTCGCTTTTCGGTGGTTTTTGGGCTGCCAGCTTTCAGTTCAACCCGCTGCCCACCGTGACGATTCTGTCGATGATGACCATGAATAATGTCGCCGCGGGCGGGCAAAAGACGCTGGTTCGCGGAGCGTTGGCACAAATAGCCGGTGTACTGATCGCGTGGACGTTACTGGGCATCGACTTCACCCCGCACACAACCCCTCTGCAAATCTACGCCTGCTTGCCCATGTTGGCGCTCTACCCATTCGCAGTGGGCATGGTGTGCTATCGACTGGCCATCAAACTGGCGGAACACAAACGCACACTGCGCGCTTTAAGCCGCACTGACAGCCTGACGGGCCTGCTCAACCACGGTTCATGGAAAGACCTGCTGCAACTAAGCTTCAACCAGTGTCAGCAAACAGGCGCTAAAGCAACCTTGGCCCTGATTGATATCGACCACTTCAAACGTATCAATGACACCTACGGCCATATCGTGGGCGACAGCGTACTGCGCAAATTCAGCAAACAGCTTAAAGACAACCTGCGCGCTGAAGACTTGGCCGGACGTTATGGCGGCGATGAGTTTTGTGTGATTGTGCCCAATCGCTCCCTGGAACAAACGCAAGACATCATGGAGCGCCTGCGTCAGGTCTTTAGCCAAGAGCTGGATGGCGATGAACCCGGCTTGCAGGTGAGCCTCAGCATCGGGCTGGCCTCGTACCGCCCCGACTTCGATGATGCCTCACAGTGGCTTAACGAAGCGGACAAGGCGCTGTACATCGCGAAAAATACCGGGCGCAACAAAATCAGCGTTGCCGCGGCCGACCTGCTTCCAGGCTCGGCCTTAAGTAACCCAGGCTAAGACGCCCGAATGTCATGCATAAGGCGTCTTAGCTGTTGACGCAACGTCGGATGGCGCAGATTTCGGGCAACGCCTCGCGACTCATGTAAACGCGCAAAGGCTCGGTGATGTTCAAACGCTCATCGATATTTTGATCCAGCAATAACTGAATCAACGCCCGTTTAAGGGTCATGGTGTCGCCATCGCTTGCCTGCCAGACAAACTCGCACGTGGGCGTGATGTTGTCGTCGGCGACGTCCATACCGAAAGAATCTTCACTGAAACGGACAATGTGCTGGCCTGTCTTACGATTGAAACCAACAAAGCCGTTAAGTAGATCAGCGGCCTGACAGATGAGTTCTGAAGTGATGCGCATGGTAAACCCCACTAACGAGCCGGCAAGGCTCAAAGGACGATGGTTTACACACAAGGTTGAAGGCTGTTCCCTCTGCCGGGGATGCTCTAGAGCGCAAGAATACTGCGCCCAGACCTAAAAAGCGCAGCAAATTAAACACAACGCACGTTTATGTCGGGTTCTCGATAGCCGAAATGGCTGACAGTTGTTAAAAAGACGTCCTTATTTTTCTGATCGAAAGGACTTCATCCCATGCCTGATATTTTTGGCAAAAGCGCCCTGCTCCTCAGCCTGCTACTGAGCACGAGTGGCGCACATGCCGCCAGCGCATCGGACTCCGCGCAAGCGGTTCTGGCCAAAGCTCATGGCATCCCGCACCCGGCGGTTATCGCCCACCGCGGTGCCTCTTTCGATGCCCCTGAATCAACAGCTGCCTCTTACACACTGGCCCGCGACCTGGGCGCTGATTATCTGGAAATGGACTTGCAGCGCAGCAAAGACGGCGTGTTGTTTGCTTTGCATGACAACAGCCTGCTGCGCACCACAGACGTGGCTAAAAAATTCCCGGCGCGCAAAGACAGCCCGGCCAACGCCTTCACTATGGCGGAATTGAAAACCCTGGATGCCGGCAGCTGGTTCAATGAAGCCTACCCACAGCGCGCACGTCCTTCCTACAAAGGTCTGCAAATCCTCACGCTGGACGAAATCATTGATATTGCCCAAGCCAGCCCGCAGCACAAACCGGGCCTGTACATCGAAACCAAAGAGCCCAAGCAATTCCCCGGGCTTGAGCACGACCTGAAAAACAACCTGAGCAAACGTGGCTGGCTGCAACCTGCCACCGTCACCACTGGCGAACCGCAAGTAGGCCAGGGCAAAGGCCGAGTCGTGCTGCAAACCTTTGAAAAAAGCAGCCTGGAACTGCTGCAAAAAGAAATGCCCGACACACCTAAAATCCTCCTGCTGTGGGTCGGCGAAGGCGGCATGACCCCCAACAGCCAAGTGAGCTTCGCCGATTCGGGCGAGAAGGACAAAGCCGCTTACTACGCCAAACAGCAACCCAAAGACCACGCCGAGTTCCTGCAATGGCTGGACTTTGCCAAAGCCCACGGCGCAATGGGTACAGGGCCGTCAGCCGCACTGACGCACGGCGGCGACCAAAGTTACTTCGACCTCGTGCAGCCCTGGATGAACAAGGCCACTCACGACAAAGGCATGCTGGTGCACGCATACACCATCGACGAGCCGGTGGACTTCACGAAAGTCATGGCGGCCGGGGTAGACGGCATCTTCACCAACCGCGCCTCTGAACTACTCAAGTACTACCAGCGTCCTGCGCCTTTGACCGTCAATCAGCTACTGGAAAAGAACGGCTTCTGAGCGATTACACGTCTGTTTAAGCGTGAGGCCGAAAATTAAGCGTGAATTAAGTTGTAATGGTTAATCTGGTCCCACTTAAACAGCTCACCCCAGAGGAATTAATCATGAAAGCACTTAACGTATTGTTCGCTGCCACTGCTTTGACACTGACTGCGGGTCTGGCTCAAGCCGATGTTCGCCCGGACCATATTCAAGGCTTGCTGAAATCGGGTGAAATCACCTCGTTTGAAAAGCTCAACCAAGCGGCCTTGGCCAAACATCCGGGCGCCACAATTCAAGACACAGAGCTGGATCACAAAATGGGCAAACTGGTTTATGAAGTTGAGCTGACCGATGCCAAAGGTGTTCAGTGGGATGTAGCGCTGGATGCTAAAACTGGCGAAGTATTGGAAGACAAACAAGACACCTGAGTTGTAACGCCCCTCTAAAAGCCGCGCCCTTTATCAGAAAGGGCGCGGCTTTTTTGTGCGTGCTACCGGCCTGGGGTATTCAACAATTTATATACAAATATGTACCACGCAGAGGGGTTCTCGCTAGAATTGCACCCATACCGACCACCCGAGACCCCGATCCATGACGCAAGGCGTAGAAACTGACATCGCGACGATCAATCGCATCAGTGCAGTTCCAGCTATTTTGCAAGTCATCAGCGAAATGACCGGGATGCGTTTTGCCGCAGTCGCGCGCGTCACGCCCACCAGTTGGACAGCGTGCGCAGTGCTGGACAATTTGGGGTTTGGACTCAAGCCAGGCGGCGAGCTGGATCTGGTCAGCACCTTGTGCTTTGAAACCTTGGGCTCGCATCAGCCGATCATCATCGACAACGTGAGTGAAGACCCGCTCTACCACGACCATCACACGCCTAAAATCTATCATTTCGAAAGCTACATCACGATCCCGGTGTTTCGCACCGACGGCAGTTTTTTCGGCACTATTTGTGCGCTCGACCCCGAGCCGGCCCAACTCAAAAGCAGCACCATCCAAACCACGATGGAGTCCTTTGCCCGCTTGCTGTCGCTGCAACTGGACGCCGAAGAAAACTTGCAACGCACTCAAACCGCCTTACTGCTGGAACGTGAAACCGCCGAGCTGCGCGAACAGTTCATTGCCGTATTGGGCCACGACCTGCGTAATCCGCTGTTCGCCATCACCACCGCCTCGCAGCGGTTATTGCGTAAACACCCCAACCCGGACACTGAAACGCTGGTACAGCACATACTCAGCTGTGGGCAGCGCGCTTCGCGACTGGTCGAAGACGTGCTGGATTTTGCTCGCGGGCGTTTGGGCGCCGGTATTCCGCTGACGCGGCATGCCGCCTGCGATCTGGACAAGGTGTTCACGCATGTGATCAGCGAAGTCCAACATGTACACCCCGAGCGCGTGATCAATGCGCAGATAGGGGTACTAAACGACGTCTATTGCGACAGCGGTCGGCTTGCGCAGTTGCTCTCCAACTTGCTCGCCAATGCCATTGCCCACGGTGCAAAAACCGGCGCGGTTGAGGTCCAGGTGCAAGTGATCGAACGGGTTTTCAGCCTCACCGTTACCAACCAGGGCCAACCTATCCCTCTTAACGTGCAGGCTCAACTGTTCCAGCCCTACTCACGGCCCGCTAATGACACGCCGCAAGCCGGACTGGGACTGGGCCTCTACATTGCCAACCAGATTGCCAAGTCCCACGGCGGCAACATTGAAGTGGCCTCGTGCGAACAGCACGGCACCGTGTTTACCTTTCGCATGCCCCTGCCCGAAGAGCATCAGATCTGACGCCAAACGTCGTCTCTGACCTCCTGATGTATGAAGCACGACATTTTTTCGAACTGACCCGCTGCTCTACAGATTCGTACGCCACCCCATGTACTTCGGGCTTCTACTCGCCTTCTGGGCAACCCCGAACATGACTGTCGGGCATTTGGTGTTCGCGCTGACGAGCACGCTGTACATCATCATCGGCACGCAGTTTGAAGAGAAGGATTTGGTCTCAGTGTTTGGTGACACCTACCGCCATTACCAAAAACGGGTCGGCATGCTGGTGCCTTTTATCGGGCGTAAAAAAGAACCGCACAAATGAGCACGCGAAAACGATGTATTTGACGCAAGGATGAGTAGAAACTGGCGCACTGCTTCAGGGTTGCAGGCACAGATTGCCTGCGAACCCTCCGATCGCGCCACGACAGACACTCCACATGCTCTACCGCCTTTGCACTTATCACGACCTGACGCCTGGCCAAAACCGGCAACTGCGTGACCTTCAGGTTCACCCTGAACAGATCGCCTTTTGTGGCGACATTGAGTCGGCCCTCTATTCCCTGCCCGCTCAACCAGTGGCCGGGATAAAAGGCTTCGTCATGCTCAGCGATGAAGTGCCCGTGGCATTTTTGCTGCTAAAGCGTGAGCCACTGTTGGCGCACTGGGCTGAACCTCAAAGCGCCACATTGCATGCCTTGCAGGTCGACAAGCGCGTTCAGGGCCAAGGCGTAGGCAAGCAATGCTTGCAGTTGCTCGCGCAACAACTCAACCAGCACTGGCCCGATATCCATCACATCATGCTCTCGGTCAGCCCCTTCAACACCTCTGCCCTGGCGTTTTACCTGAGCCAGGGCTGGGTTGAGAGTGGCGAAGCGTATCGAGGCGAACGCCGCTTGATACGGTCGTTGGCGTGCACACAGCCCGCGCGACACGCCTGCTGAATCACCCTACCCCAGCTCTTTAATCGGCAACCAAATCTCCAGCACGCCTGTGCCGGTGCCTGGATTAAAGTCGGCACTGTAGCGCTCAAACTCCGGAGCATCGGCCGCGCTATAGCCGGACGCTGGCAGCCACTGCTGCCAAATGGCTTGAAAGGTCTGCCCCAAACTGGCCAGCGCGCCACGATGTTCAAAAATCGCGTACTCCTGAGGTTGCAGCTCCACCCAGCGAAAACGCTCGGGCAAGTCGTCCAGCTTGCTGATGGCCACCCCGGCGATGTATTCGAAACCACCCTGACCATCCGGGTTGCAACACACACCGTAGGTTTCTTCACCCTCCTGGTTCGCGATACCGCCCATGTCGCGGATAAACCGTTCCCACAGTTCAGGGATGTTGCCTGAGGTGTCCTGGTTAAAGCGGCCGCCAAAACCTGCGATCAATTGAAATTGACCTTTGGCAAACCGGGGTGTTGTCAGGGTGAAAGTCTGTGCTTCGTTCATGGCGCGTGCTCGTCAAGTCAGTAGGCAACGTCGCGATGCAGTATAGGAACAAATACAAAACCAGCCTGTTTTGCCCAAAAATAGCGACTAACTGTAACTGGACACACCGCCCTCATCGCCCGTATTGTTTCGCCCAGACCACCGCAGTGGTCAACGTCGCTCGGACGGTTCCGGGCGCTTACGTTCCAGAGGCATTCATGGCAGACCAAGGTTCGCCGCGCCGCTTTGCGCGCATAGATCGACTTCCCCCGTATGTTTTCAACATCACCGCCGAGCTGAAAATGGCCGCGCGGCGTCGTGGCGAAGACATTATCGACTTCAGCATGGGCAACCCTGACGGCCCGACACCCCCGCATATTGTCGAAAAACTGTGCACCGTCGCACAGCGTGAAGACACGCACGGCTACTCCACTTCACGCGGCATCCCGCGCCTGCGGCGGGCAATTTCTCGTTGGTACGCTGATCGCTACAACGTCGAAATCGACCCCGAAGAAGAAGCCATCGTTACCATCGGCTCCAAAGAAGGCTTGGCGCACTTGATGCTCGCCACCCTGGATCAGGGCGACACGGTGCTGGTGCCTAACCCCAGCTACCCGATTCATATCTACGGTGCCGTGATTGCCGGTGCTCAAGTACGCTCAGTGCCGTTGATTCCCGGCGTGGACTTTTTTGCAGAACTGGAAAAAGCCATACGCGGGTCTATTCCGAAGCCAAAAATGATGATTTTGGGCTTCCCGTCCAATCCGACGGCGCAATGCGTTGAGCTCGATTTCTTCGAGCGCGTGGTGGCGCTGGCCAAACAGTACGACGTGCTGGTCGTACACGATTTGGCATACGCCGACATCGTCTACGACGGCTGGAAAGCCCCTTCGATCATGCAAGTGCCGGGGGCCAAAGACATCGCCGTGGAGTTTTTCACCCTGTCCAAAAGCTACAACATGGCTGGCTGGCGCATTGGCTTTATGGTGGGTAACCCCGAGTTGGTCAACGCGCTGGCACGGATCAAGAGCTACCACGACTACGGCACCTTTACGCCCCTGCAAGTGGCGGCCATTGCGGCCCTTGAAGGCGATCAACAGTGCGTAAAAGACATTGCAGAGCAGTACCGTCAACGCCGTAACGTCTTGGTCAAAGGCTTGCATGAACTGGGCTGGATGGTCGAGAACCCGAAGGCATCGATGTATGTGTGGGCGAAAATCCCTGAAGCGTACGCCCACTTGGGGTCGCTGGAATTTGCCAAAAAACTGCTGGCCGACGCCAAAGTCTGTGTGTCACCGGGCGTTGGCTTTGGTGAATACGGCGACGACCATGTGCGCTTTGCCCTGATCGAAAATCAGGACCGTATCCGACAGGCCCTGCGCGGCATCCGCGCCATGTTCCGCGCAGATGGCTTGAACGCCAGTTAAAACACCCAATCCATCGGTGGGGTGAGTAAGCTCACGCCCACCGATGGGTGTGGTTTAGACCACCAACGACAGCAGCAAGATAAAGATCAAACCGACGACCGACAGGATGGTTTCCATCGCGGTCCAGGTTTTGAACGTTTCGGCCACGGTCATGTTGAAGTACTGCTTGACCAGCCAGAAACCGGCGTCGTTGACGTGGGACAGGATCAACGAACCCGCACCGGTCGCCAGCACCAGCAACTCGCGATTCACGCCCGGAATCAAGTCCACCACCGGCAACACAATCCCCGCCCCGGTAATCGTTGCAACGGTCGCAGAACCGGTGGCGATACGAATCACTGCCGCCACCAACCACGCCAACAGAATCGGCGAAATCTGCGCGTTGACCGCCATATGCCCGATCACGTCACCCACACCACTGGCCACCAGCATTTGCTTGAAGCCACCACCGGCACCGATGATCAGAATGATCGCCGCCGTAGGCGCCAGGCTGGCGTCGAGCAGTTTAAGGATGCGTTTGGAGTCGATGCCCTGACGCGCACCAAAGGTGTACAGCGACAACAACAGCGCCAACAACAGGGCGGTGATCGGGTGACCGATCATGTCCATCCAGCCGCGGAAGAAGTTGCCATCCGGCAGCGCCACATCGGCAAAGGTCTTGAGCAGCATCAGGAACACCGGCAACAGCACAGTGGCCAAGGTGATGCCAAAACTCGGCAAACTGCTGGATTCCGGCTCACTGGCCAGTTGGTCTACCAGCTCCTGCGACGGGTTGCCGGGGATGTATTTGGAGATAAAGGTGCCGTAAATCGGCCCTGCAATAATCGCTGTCGGCAGCGCCACGATCAAACCATACAGAATGGTTTTGCCAATATCGGCACCAAACACGCCAATCGCCAGCAGCGGGCCAGGATGCGGCGGCACCAAACCGTGAACGGCGGACAAACCTGCCAGTAACGGGATGCCGATTTTAATCAGCGACACACCTGTGCGACGCGCCACGATGAACACCAGCGGGATCAGCAACACAAAACCGATCTCGAAAAACAGCGGGATGCCCACCAGGAACGCCGCGAACATCATCGCCCACTGCACGCGCTCTTTACCGAATGCCCGAATCAACGTGCGGGCAATTTGATCCGCACCGCCGGAGTCGGCCATCATTTTGCCAAGCATGGTGCCCAGCGCCAGGATGATGCCGACAAAGCCCAAGACCCCGCCAAAACCGTCCTGAAACGATTTGATGATCTTGTCAGTCGGCATGCCCGAGGTCAGCCCCAGGAAAGCCGAGGCAATGATCAGTGCGATAAACGGATGCAACTTGAAACGGGTGATCAGCACGATCAGCCCGATGATGGTCACCACTGCGTCAATCAGCAGAAAGGTATTTTGCGACATGCCTAGCATGGGGCGTCTCCTGGCTTGTTTTTGTTATGACATGCGAATGTGCAGCCGAGGCTGATGCGGATAGCGCTATCTGTTTCAAGAAAAATCATGAGGTTGCCAGCAAAGAATGAGCGTGCCACCAATCGCGGGCCTGGTTGGCCAACTGCTGGATGTCATGGGTTGCCGCATCGAGCGTCAGCACCAACGCTTCCGCTTCGGGTGATTCAAGGGCCGCGAACTGGCTGTCGATCAGCGTTTTAGGCATAAAGTGCCCAGGACGATGCGCCACACGGTCAGCGGCCACCTCAGGCGTTAACTCAAGAAACACGAAGCCTAGACCGTCGACCGCACTGCGCAAGCGCTCGCGATAACGCAATTTGAGGGCTGAGCAGGTCAATACCGGTCGTTGACCCCGCTCAACGGCAAGCCGCAATTCGTTAGCCAGGCTGTCTAACCAGCCAGCACGGTCGTCATCGGTCAGGGGAATACCGGCGCTCATCTTGGCGATGTTAGCCGCAGGGTGAAACGCGTCGCCCTCAATCGGGGTCGCGCCATTGAGCTGGCACAACGCCTGGCTCACGCTGGATTTGCCACAGCCGGCAACACCCATGATGACCAGGGCAGTGATAGGTTGACTCATGAAACACCTCAGTCCGTAGACAGCGCTGTCTTTGTCGATGCGTTCACTCGGTGAAAGCAAAGCACAAAGCCGGAGCTACCGACGTCTATTTCTCATTTTTGTGGGGAGACGCGGTGACGCTCTCGACATACAAAGCTGGGGTAATCGCAGTCCCGACAATCAGGCAATTGCGGGTCTCCGTGGACAGCGCTACCTTAGTGGCTTGTTTTTTGTTTGGCAAGCCGCGATGACCTCCTTCAAAAACGATAAAAATACCCGTACCACGGGGCGTCCAACCCTTAACGAAGTGGCCCGACTGGCGGGCGTCAGCCCTATTACGGCCTCTCGCGCCTTGCGCGGTATCAGTAGCGTGGCCACCGAACTGGCCGAAAAAGTGCGCCAGGCCGCTGCTGATTTGAACTACGTGGTCAACCCTGCTGCTCGTGCACTGGCGTCTGCGCAAAGCCATTCGGT
This sequence comes from Pseudomonas weihenstephanensis, assembly GCF_016812185.1. Taxonomy (NCBI): domain Bacteria; kingdom Pseudomonadati; phylum Pseudomonadota; class Gammaproteobacteria; order Pseudomonadales; family Pseudomonadaceae; genus Pseudomonas; species Pseudomonas weihenstephanensis. The sequence continues at coordinate 267,523 of NZ_JAAEBV010000005.1, forward strand.
GGTGGTGCTGGTGCCCTCACTGTCCAACTTGCTGTTTATTGACACCCTGGAAGCCATCCACGCCGTTTTGCGGCCCAAAGGTTTTGAAGTGTTGATCGGTAACTTTCACTACTCGCGCGACGAAGAAGAAGACCTGCTGCGCAACTACATGGCCTACCAGCCACGCGGCTTATTACTGACCGGGTTTGATCGCTCCGAAAGTTCGCGTCTCATGATCGAGTCCAGCAATGTGCCGTGCGTGTACATGATGGAGCTGGACGCCGGCGCCGGTTTGAACTGTGTGGGTTTCTCCCAGCTACAGGCGGGCGAAACCGCTGCCCATCATTTGATTGGCAGCGGGCGCAAGCACTTGGCCTATATAGGCGCACAACTCGACCAACGCACCTTGTTGCGCGGCGAAGGTTATCGCCGCGCACTGCAAGAAAAGGGCTTGTACAACCCCGACCTTGAAGTGCTGACGCCGCGTCCCTCGTCTGTGGGCCTGGGCGGTGAGTTGTTTTTGCAATTAATCGCCGCTCACCCGCAGGTGGATGCGATTTTCTTTGGCAACGACGACCTCGCTCACGGTGCCTTGCTGGAAGCGGCGCGCTTCGGCATCAAGATTCCCGAGCAAATTGCCATATTGGGGTTCAACGACCTGCCCTCCTCCGAGTTCATGGTGCCGCGCCTGAGCAGCATTCGTACGCCGCGAGAAGCAATTGGACGTCGCGCCGCTGAGCAAATGCTGACACTTATGGCTGGCAATCAAGTCGCCAACCCCGTGCAAGACATGGGGTTTGAACTGATGGTGCGCGAAAGCAGTTAAAGCTGCCTTTGGCCACAAAGCGGCAGGCGGGCGGCAAGGGTTGTCCGCCTGACGCGGCCTTCAAACCGGAAACCCAATAAAACGGGGCGCTGCACGCTGGGCACAGTATTTGCTCATGAGTTGCCTATCAATGATTTGAACAGGGCCAACTCATGCTGATTACTACGCAAAACACTTCATCTATCTTCAAAGCCCAGCGCCCGGATCTCGATCCGGTTACCGGCGCCGCCAGCGCGCTGTACAGCGGGCAATTGCAAAACGCTCAGCCCCTGACCAACCTTCAAGCCACGCCCGCCTCGGCCGCAGGCAACGCTCAAGCGGATAACGTGAATGCGGCGTTCGCTAAAACCCTCGTACTGCTGCAATCCAGCGTGCCTGAAGCCGCTGCCGTGCAAAGCACCGGCACCCAGAACACCCAGGCCACGGCCCAAGGTTCTGCAACTGAAGCGTTCAAGGACTACATGAGCAAGCCGGTTGCGCAGCGGATTCGTGAGCAATTGCTGAAAGAAATGGGCTTGACCGAAGACGACGTAAAAGCGATGCCGCCAGAGAAACAGCAGGCGATCAACGACAAAATCAGCGATTTGATGCGACAGAAAGAAGCGATCAAGCAGGCTGAAATTGCCCAGCAGAAACAGCAAAGCCAGGTGTAAATCCCACCGGTAGTCGCTGGCGCACGTTACAAACGGCTAATCCTGCAAGGCCATCGCAGCCTGCTGCCAGCGACTACAGGGCGAGACTCAGTGCAACTGTAGCGAGGAGTTGAACTGGCTGATGGCATCGACCACATGCCGGGAACCTTGCTGGATCTCCAAAATAGCCTCGCCCGCTTCATTCGCCAGTTCAACCCCAAGCCCGGTTCGACTCAAGCTCGACTGCATGCTGTTCACTGCACTGAGTGACAGGTCGTGGTTTTTGCGCACCACCTCGACGATTTCTATCGTGGCGGCACTGGTGCGGGCGGCCAGGCTTCTGACCTCATCGGCGACCACGGCAAAACCGCGCCCATGCTCCCCCGCCCTGGCAGCTTCAATGGCCGCATTCAAGGCCAGCAAGTTGGTCTGATCGGCAATGCCGCGAATGGTTTGCACGATTTTGCCGATGATGTCCGACTGCTTGCTCACCGCATCAATGCTCTGCGCTGCCTCGTTCAAGTCCCTGGAAATGGCCTCGATGATTTGCACGGTTTGTTGAACCACCTGCGAACCTTTCTGCGCACAGGCATCGTTTTGCACAGACGTGCTGTGGGCTGACTCCGCCGCTGTTTGCAGATGGGTCACTTGGGCGGTGATGTCACTGGCAAACTTCACCACTTTGTAGAGGCGGCCCTTGGCATCGAAGATCGGGTTGTAGGACGCCTCCAGAAAAACCGTATGCCCGTATTTGTCCACCCGCTCAAAACGCCGGGAGTGCACTTCGCCACGATTGAGTGACGCCCAGAACGCTTTATAGCCGGCTGACTCACGCTCGCTGGGTTTGCAAAACATACTGTGGTGCTGGCCAACAATCTCGCCCAACGAATAATGCATCGTGTTGAGGAAGTTCTGGTTAGCGTTAATCACGTGCCCGTCCGGCGAAAACTCGATCAAGGCCATTGAGCGGCTCAAGGCATTCACGATGCTTTCGTTTTCATGCTCTTTGTGGATGCGCTCAGTGATATCTGACGCCACTTTGATGACGCTGGTGACCTGCCGGTCCGCGCCAACGATTGGCATGTAACTGGCTTCAAGCCACACCTCACGACCCGATTTATCGAGACGCAGGTAAGTACCGCTCATGGGTTCCCCGCGCGCAAGGTCACGCCAGAACTGGGCGTATTCTGCGGTTCGGGTGTAAGGCTCTTCGCAAAACAGCCGGTGATGTTTGCCACGGATCTCTTCCGCGGGATACCCCATCACCCGGCAAAAGTTGTCGTTGGCTTCGAGGATGGTGCCATCGGGGGCAAATTCAATAATGGCCATCGATCGACTGATGGCCAATACCTTGGCCTTCATATCGCTCAGAGAACAACTCAGGCGTTGATTTTCAAGCAGGTCGGCTTTGCGATGTAAATCAAACATGGCTCAATCCCTGGAGATGCTGTCTATTGATAATTCATACGCTTCAAGACACAACAAACCGCCTGCGCTTTTAGCTCGTAACGCGAGAGCCGTACGCAACCCCGGGATTGAAGCAATGAAAGTTCAAGCCCCGTAAATACCGAGCATAGCCAGTCAACATTAGGCTGCAAGCCAATTGCCATCAGAATGCGACGGAACGCCCACTCTGAAGAAAGTTCGCACGTGGACGATGCGTCACGTGCGTGGGTGCTTTGGTTATACTGCGCCGCCTTCAACCCATGACGCTTGACCATGACCGCAATTACTTATGCCTTGCTTGAAGCCCCTCAGTGGCCCTTGCTGAACAAGTTTTACCGCAGCCACCAATCGTCGATGAAAGCCGTCAAAGACGCTCAATTATGGGTCGCCCGTGGAGATGAGATCATTGCCGGCTTGTGCCTGCGCACCCAGGCGCATGGCTTTTGGTTGACGGGTTTATTCGTCGCACCGCTGTCGCGTAAACAAGGGGTGGCAGCTGCGCTGGTGAACCGGGCGGTCACAGCCTGCGACGGGCCTGTGTGGTTATTCTGCGACCCTGAGCTGCAAGGTTTTTATGAAGGGCTGGGATTTACGCTGGAGGCCGAGTTGCCGCAGGCATTGCACGAGCGGTTAGTTCGCTACCAGCGCAACAAGGCAATGATCGCGCTGGGGATTGGCCTGTAGCCGCTGTTGAGTCGCGCGAGGCTGCGAGGGCTGAAAGGCTCGCAGCCTGCGCCAGCGACTACCGATTACGAGGTTTACGCCTGAGTGCCGGCTTCCAGTTCCGGGAACAGCACGTCGATGAAGCCAAACTTATTGAAGTCCTTGATGCGTGACGGGTACAGACGGCCAATCAGGTGATCGCACTCATGCTGCACCACTCGCGCATGAAAACCCTCGGCTTCACGCACAATCGGCTCGCCTTTAGGGCTGAACCCCTCGTAGCGAATGCGCTGATAACGCTGCACTGCGCCACGCAAACCCGGTACGGACAAGCAGCCTTCCCAGTCCTCTTCAAGAACTGGGCTCAACGGCGTGATCAATGGATTGATCAAGATGGTTTGCGGTACCGCTTCTGCATCGGGGTAGCGTTCGCTGTGCTCAAAGCCAAAAATCACCAATTGCAGATCAACCCCGATCTGCGGCGCCGCCAAACCCACGCCGCCCGCATGCTCCATGGTCTGCAACATGTCATCGATCAGCTGCCAGAGTTGCGGGCTGTCGAACATGTCATCCGGCACCGGCTTGGCAACGTGCAGCAGGCGCTCATCGCCCATTTTCAGAATTTCACGAATCATAGTCAGGCTTCATCAGAAGTGGGTTTGAGAGAGTGGTCGCGGCCAAGGCCGCTGACATGCTGCTTGGGATCAGGGTCGTCTGCTTCATCGAAGGTCTTTTCCCCGGGGTCCTTGCCTTCCGCCGACATGTGTTCAATCACTGCATTCATTTCAGCGCCTAACAACAACACGGCCGCCGAGATGTAGAAGTACAGCAACAGCACGATGATGGCCCCGATGCTGCCATACATGGCGTTGTAGTCGGCAAAGGTTTTGACGTAAAAGGCAAAGCCCAATGACGCCACAATCCATACCACCACCGCCAGTACCGAACCCGGCGTAATGAAACGAAACTTCTGCTCGACGTCGGGCATCACGTAATACATCACGGCCACGGCCACCATCAACAGCAGCACAATCACCGGCCAACGCAAAATCGTCCACAACGTCACCACAAAGTCTTCCAGCCCCACCTGCCCGGCCAGCCAGCTCATGACTTGCGGGCCAAGCACCATCAACGCCGCTGCCGCCAGCAACATGCCGGCAATGCCGATGGTGTAGAAAATCGACAGCGGAAAACGCTTCCAGATTGGCCGCCCCTCGACCACGTCGTAGGCCGCATTCATGGCGCTCATCATCAGGCGCACGCCAGCGGAGGCCGTCCACAAGGCAATCACGATACCCACCGAAAGCAACCCGCCCTTGGACTGCTGCAACTGGTCGATGACAGGGTTGACCTGTTCCAGCGCCTGAGGCGGCAGCACCAGCTCAGATTGCAAGCGCAGCCAGGTGAAGAAGTCCGGCAGATGCAAAAAGCCGATCAGTGCAATCAAGAACAAAATGAACGGAAACAACGAAAACAACATTTGATACGCCAACGCAGACGCGTAGGTCGACATTTCGTCGTCAATGAATTCCTTGACCGTGCGGATCAGTACTTTGCCCAACGGCAGGCCATTCAAGACCGGAAATAACATAGCGTCTCCTTTCGCCGCTCTAATGAGGGTATTTAACAAGCCATTCAACGACTTCAACTCAGGGGTTTTACCTCAAAGTAGTCGAGTTGGCGACTTTGGAAACATGTGCAATTCAAACATATCAAAACTCAAACATATGAAAACGGCCATCCCAGGATGGCCGTCTATCACTTCCTCAGGCCCGCTTGGCGCCTTATGGACAGGTGCACTCTCAGGCTTTGTCGACGGTATTTTTTACCGCCTCTTTGACTTTGCCGACCGCCTGCTGGCCTTCGCCTTTGAGCTCCTGAGCCTTGCCTTCTGTACGCAGCTTGTCGTTGTCAGTGGCTTTGCCTACCGTTTGCTTGACATTGCCTACTGCTTCGTTCGCCATGCCTTTGATCTTATCGCCAGTGCTGCTCATGGGATTTCTCCTAGTGAAATTTCGGATGTCATAACCTCGACACAGAGATTGACCTGAGCTGCTTGAACAGAGTTTCATTTATTTTCTGTCACTCATTTCATCGCTCAGCGCAGGTTGAGCTTTATGTTTGCCCGCTAACCCCCGAGAATGCGCGACGTATTCAGGCTATGGCGCTGAAGATCCAGAATTGTAGGAAGGTTATGAAACTCGATAAAAAGCAGGCCATTGCCCGCAGAAACCAGGAACTGGGCGGTGCCGTGATCGGCGTCAACAACGGTCACTTCGCAGCGCTGAATACCAACAAAAATATTTGGTGGTTCGACATTCCGCTGGCCCGCCTGGCTGTTGGTCAATATGAATGGGTGCATTTGCTGCTGCACACGCCGAGCACAGATGAACTGCTGCACTTGAAAGTGACCACCGCGTTCTTGCGTGAAAAGCGCGAAGGCATGGTGGTACGCGCGACCCACAAGCGCACGCCGACCATGAGCCTGGAGCTCAGTGCTGACAAGGACTCGTACCTGCAAGACGTACGTCCCGCGGGTACAGGCGTAAACTTCGCGCAGTTTTTGCAGAAGTAAGTACAGCCTCAAAAGGCTGTCGTACCATCAGGAGTCGCCACGGCCCTGATTAAACGCGGATCCGCGTTTACGATCACCGCTGCAAAAACAACAAAGCCCCGCACTGCGGGGCTTTGTTGTAGACGGGCCGTTACTTTTTCAGGCCGAGCTTTTTCAGCTCTTCATCACGTAACTCGCGGCGCAAGATCTTGCCCACGTTGGTGGTCGGCAAGGCATCACGGAACTCGACGATTTTTGGCGCTTTGTACGCCGTCAGGTTGGCGCGCATGTGGGCCATGACCTGATCCTTGGTCAACGTCATACCCGGCTTGACCACAATGAACACCTTGATCAGTTCACCGGTTTTCTCATCCGGAATGCCGATCGCCGCCGATTGCAATACGCCCGGCAACGAGGCCATCACGTCTTCCAGCTCGTTGGGGTACACATTGAAGCCCGAGACCAGAATCATGTCTTTTTTGCGGTCAACGATGCGCATGTAGCCATCGGGCTGAATGACGGCGATATCGCCTGACTTCAACCAGCCATCGCTGTCCATGATTTCGTCGGTGGCGTCAGGACGCTCCCAATAACCCTTCATCACTTGCGGGCCTTTAATGCACAGCTCGCCAATTTCGCCCAATGGTAACTCTTCACCGGCGTCGTTGATGACTTTGCACAAAGTCGACGGCACCGGAATCCCGATAGTGCCCGCCTGGATGTTCTGGATCGGATTCACCGACGCCACCGGGCTGGTTTCGGTCATGCCATAGCCTTCACAAATCGGGCAACCGGTCACCGCTTTCCAGCGCTCAGCCACCGACAGTTGCAAAGCCATACCGCCTGACAACGTCACCTTGAGTGCCGAGAAATCGAGCTTGCGAAACGCCTCGTTATTGCACAACGCCACAAACAACGTGTTAAGGCCGACAAAGCCGCTGAATTTCCATTTCGACAGTTCTTTGACCATCGCAGACAGGTCACGCGGGTTGCTGATCAACACGTTATGGTTACCGATCAGCATCATGGCCATGCAGTGAAAGGTAAACGCGTAGATGTGGTACAGCGGCAATGGCGTGATCAGGATTTCACAGCCTTCATTGAGGTTGGAACCCATCAACGCTTTGCATTGCAGCATGTTGGCGATCAGGTTGCGGTGGGTCAGCATCGCTCCCTTGGCCACGCCTGTGGTGCCGCCGGTGTACTGCAACACGGCCACATCACTGCTCAGCGGATTGGCTTCCTTGACCGGCTGACCATGGCCTTTGCTCAGTACATCATTGAACTTGATGGCATTAGGCATGTGGTAGGCCGGCACCATCTTTTTCACGTACTTGATGACGCTATTGATCAGCACACGCTTGAACGGCGAGAGCATGTCAGCCACTTCGGTGACGAATACATGTTTGACCGACGTTTTCGGCACGACTTTTTCAGCCAGGTGCGCCATGTTCGCCAGACACACCAGCGCCTTGGCGCCAGAGTCTTTGAATTGGTGTTCCATTTCCCGCGCGGTGTACAGCGGGTTGGTGTTGACCACGATCAAACCGGCGCGGATGGCTCCGAACACAGCGACGGGGTATTGCAGCAAATTGGGCAACATGACAGCGATGCGATCGCCGGGTTGCAGGTCGGTGTGCTGTTGCAGGTAGGCCGCAAAGTCACCCGAGAGTGCGTAAAGCTCACCGTAGGTGAGGGTTTTGCCCAGGTTGCTGAACGCCGGTTTGTCGGCGAAGCGCTGGCAAGATTGTTGCAATACCGTCTGGATATTTGGGTATTCGTCTGGATTGATTTCAGCAGCAATCCCAGCTGGGTACTTATCCTTCCAAAAGCCTTGAAACATGGAAGCCCACTCCTCAGCGACGCGAATTCTTCACCGCATTTGATGCGGTTATTATTTGTTTGATTTTTATAATTGATAACTCTGGCTTTTTACTTACCGAGAAGTCACAAAGCGCGCCGAGAGTAGCAGCTTTGCCAAAGGTCGCCTAGAGCCAAAGATGGCCTGCAAAGTAACCAACCTGACTGTAGGACAATCCTAAGTCATCATTAGAATAAAAACTCAACATCGTATCGAAGCCTTCTATTACGGGCTTTGCAGGGCGATTCGTGCGGATATTCCAGTTTTATAAACACCCATAAAAACGCCCGCTGGCACAAGGCAAGCGGGCGCTTGTCGCCTGGTTGAACGAATCAGGCGTTATCACGCAACTCGCGGCGCAGGATCTTGCCCACAGGGGTCATGGGCAGTGAATCGCGCAGCACAATTTGCTTGGGTACTTTGTAGCCGGTGAAGTTGTCTTTGCAGTAGGCCTTGAGTTCTTCGACCGTTACGCCACCGGCGCGCGCCACCACGAAAAGTTTGACCGCCTCACCGGTGCGGTCATCCGGCACGCCAATCACCGCGCAGTTCGCCACCTTGGGGTGGGCCATGACGATGTCTTCGATCTCATTGGGGTACACGTTGAAGCCCGACACGATGATCAGGTCTTTTTTACGGTCGACAATGCGCACAAAGCCATCAGGATCAATCACCGCCACGTCACCGGTCTTGAACCAGCCTTCGGCATCCAGCACTTCAGTCGTGGCCTGCGGGTTTTGCCAGTAACCTTTCATCACCTGGGGGCCTTTAACGCACAACTCGCCCCGTTCACCCAGGCCCAAATCGACACCCTCATCGCTGATGACCTTCATCGCCGTGCCCGGTACAGGCATGCCGACCGTGCCCAGGCGCGCCAAAGAGCCACACGGGTTGGCACTGGCCACCGGCGAAGTTTCGGTCAGGCCGTAACCCTCGACGATGCGACAAGCGGTGAGTTTTTCCCAACGTTCGGCCGTGGCTTTGACCAATGCCGTGCCGCCCGAGTTGGTGACTTTAAGCCCGGAGAAATCCAGCGTCTTGAAGTCCGGGTGATCCATCAGTGCTACGAACAGCGTGTTAAGCCCAAGAAACGCGGTAAAGCGCCAGTTCTTCAGCTCTTTGATAAAACCCTTGATGTCACGCGGGTTGGTGATCAGTACGTTGTGGTTACCCGTCACCATCATGCACATGCAATTGGCTGTGAATGCATAGATATGGTAGAGCGGCAACGGCGCAATCATGATCTCGCGACCGTCGCGCAGGATCGGCTGCCCCTGCGCGTCATGCTGCGACAGGCAGGCGCGCACTTGCTGCATGTTGGCGACCAGGTTGGCGTGGGTCAGCATCGCGCCTTTGGGCAGCCCTGTGGTGCCCCCGGTGTATTGCAGCACGGCAATATCATCGAGTGTCGATGTCACCGGCTGGATGGATTGCCCCGCCCCCAGATGCAGGACGCTCTTGAATGAAATGGCCCGGGGGACACTGTAAGGCGGCACCAGTTTTTTGACCTTATCGACCACCAGGTTGGTCACCCACCCTTTGACGGCCGGCATCATGTCGCCCATTTTGGCTTCAATCAGAAAGTCGATGTCGGTGTCTTCCAGCACTTCCTGCACGCGCTTGCCAAACATATTCAGATACACCAGCGCACGAATGCCCGCGCTTTTGAACTGATGGCGCATTTCGCGCGAGGTGTACAACGGGTTGGTGTTGACCACCACCAGCCCCGCGCGCAGCGCACCAAACACCGCAATCGGGTACTGCAACACATTGGGCATTTGCACCGCAATGCGATCGCCTGGTTTAAGGTCGGTGTGCTGTTGCAAGTAGCCGGCAAAAGCCGCGCTGTGACGCTCAAGTTCAGCGTACGTCAGGGTCACGCCAAGATTGCTGAAGGCCGGCCGGTCTGCAAATTTCTTGCAGGAGCGTTCAAACACATCGACGACCGACTTGAAGGCCGTCATATCAATGTCCAGCGGTACACCGGCCGGACGTTTGTCATTCCAGAAATCAGGTTGCATTATTTTTATCCTCTTACCTGAGCATGCCTGGCCGCCTCTTTCATGCAATCAAAAGCGGAACCTGCGGACGTTAACAGTTCTCAAGTTGTAGGCAAACACAGCGATCTTCGCCATTTACATCTTGAATCGTTTTGTTGCGAGCGGGTGTGTTCGCTGGTGAGACTGCGAATGCGCTATACACTGCAAGGATTCAGGACGAAGGAATCATCATGGCTTCTGACAGTTTTTGGCTGGATGCAAATGATCGCAGCAGTCTGTATGTCAGACGGTGGCTGCCTGCTGGCACGCCCAAAGCCATCGTGTTAATGGCACATGGCATGGCTGAGCACAGCGCCCGCTATGAACGACTCGGTAACGCCCTGTGCGCGGCCGGCTTTGCGCTGTATGCCCACGATCAGCGCGGGCATGGCAAAACGGCGGAACGCGGCACCTTGGGCTACTTTGCCGATGAGGAGGGCTGGTGCGCCGTGGTCAGTGATGTCGCCAACCTGCAACAGCACATCAATCAGACGCACCCTGACATTGCAGTTTTTTTGCTGGGGCACAGCATGGGCAGTTACATCGCCCAATCGTATTTACTGCACCACAGCGCCAGCGTGCACGGCGCGATACTCAGCGCTTCAAACTATCAACCTGTCCTGTTGTATCGGGCCGCGCGCCTGATTGCCCGTGTTGAACGTTGGCGCCAAGGCCCCAAAGGCCGCAGCGCCCTGATCGAGTGGCTGTCGTTCGGCTCTTTTAACAAAGCGTTCAAACCCAACCGCACGCCCTATGACTGGCTGAGCCGCGATCCGGGCGAAGTGGATGCCTATACGGCTGACCCACTTTGCGGGTTTCGCTGCACCAATCAGTTCTGGATTGATCTGCTGGGCGGCTTGCAGCAAATCAGCAAGGCCTCCAACCTGTCACAGATCGATCCGAGCCTGCCAATACTGGTCATGGGCGGCGAATGTGATCCGGTCAGTGAGGGCAAGCGTCTCACTGATCTGACCAATGCGCTGCGCAAGGCGGGCAACCGCCATGTGCAATTGAAGGTTTACCCGCAGGCACGGCACGAACTCTTTAATGAGACCAATCGCGATGCTGTCACGAGCGATGTGATCGCCTGGCTGAACCAGGCCCTGATGCACCCGCGGCCCGCACGCAGCGAATGAGTCGTCACAAAAACTATTAAAGCCTTTAAAATCAAACATTTGAAATTAAACACTCGTCACAGGACATGCGCTACATGACCCAGGTTACCAACACCCCGTACGAAGCCCTCGAAGTCGGCCAGACGGCCAGCTACAGCAAAACCGTCGAAGAGCGCGACATTCAGTTGTTTGCGGCCATGTCCGGCGACCACAACCCGGTACACTTGGACCCTGAATTTGCCGCCGCCACCATGTTCAAAGAGCGTATTGCGCACGGCATGTTCAGTGGTGCGTTGATCAGTGCCGCGGTGGCCTGTGAATTACCGGGGCCGGGCACCATCTATATCGGCCAGCAAATGAGCTTTCAAAAACCGGTAAAAATTGGCGATACCTTGACCGTGCGTTTGGAAATTCTCGAAAAGCTGCCCAAGTTTCGCGTACGCATTGCGACCCGCGTGTTTAACCAGCGCGATGAGTTGGTGGTGGATGGCGAAGCCGAGATCCTGGCACCGCGCAAACAGCAAACGGTCACGTTGCCAACACTGCCAGCCATCAGCATTGGCTGATTCGGGGCATAAAAAAACGCCGGCTAGCCGGCGTTTTTCATGCATTCAGATAGCACTCAAGAACGAGCACGGGCCTGATCGCGCAGCACTTTAACCTGATCGTGATTGCGTTGTACGCCGTGGTATTGGCGCTCTATCAGGTCACGGATCCCCACCAGGTTGTGTTTTGCAATTTTTTCCAGCGCCTCTCTGTAAGCTTTCAGCGCATGGTCTTCACCGCGCTCAGCTTCATTGAGCACCGCCTCTTCGTCTTTGCCCGTGAAGATAGATTTCACATCCACCCAACGACGGTGCAAGTCACCGGCCACGCTGGTGCTGGTTTCAGGATCCCCACCCAACGCGCGCACCTGGGCTTGCAGTTCAGCGGCAGCAGTGGCGCAATCAACCGAACGTTTTACAAACAGTGCTTTGAGTTCCGGGTGCTTGATGTCTTCAGCGCACGATTTGAAACCTTCCTGGCCATCCTTGCTGGTTTCGATCAGATCGTTCAGGACGCTAATGGCTTCTTTATTGAGGTCAGTCATTGTTCAATTCCTTACAAGGTTGAGGATCGTGCAATAGAGAGTGCATGGCCCGTGCCAGCTTAGAATTTAAAAAAATACCTTATAGAACAATAACTTAAAAATAACATACAAAACTGTATCCGGTTTTTTTGCATGAACTGTCAATTGGCCTGCATGCAGAATGCCTGTATTTTCCATTTACACGTTTCACGTACTCGAAGGCTCGCGCATGAACCCCGAAAAACTCGAACTGCTGGTGACCCGCGAAATGCCATTTGGCAAATACAAAGGCCGGATCATTGCTGACCTCCCCGGCCAGTACCTGAACTGGTTTGCGCGTGAAGGCTTTCCACACGGCGAGTTGGGCGGCCTGCTGGCCTTGATGCAAGAAATTGATCACAACGGTCTGTCAGACCTGCTGGACCCGTTGCGCGCTAAACACGGAAAACCCAAACCTCGCCATTGATAGAGCACCTCCCATGCCAAGGATTGAAGACAACGCCCGCGACGAACACTTCTGGCACGCCATTGCACAGCGCTACGACCTGGCACCCGGCCCCATCAACCTGGAAAACGGCTATTTCGGGCGCATGACCCGTGGGGTCGCACAGGATTACCAGCGCAATATCGAGTTTATTAACCGCAGCAACTCGGTGCATGTGCGCCAGTGCTTCGATCACACGCAAAACCTGGACATTCGTAATCAACTTGCGGACATGCTCAAGGTCAATCACGCCAGCATTGCACTGACCAACTGCGCGTCAGATGCCCTGCAATCGCTTATCCGCAACTACCAAGGCTTGCAGCCCGGCGATCAGTTGTTGATCTGTGATCTGGAGTACCACAGCGTTGAGTACGCCATGCGCTGGGTGGCACAACAGCGCGGGCTTGAAGTGATCGAAATCACCCACCGTCATCCCGCCACCTATGAAAGCCTGCTGGAGAGCTATCGCCAGGCGTTCGCCCAGCACCCGCGTATCAAACTGATGGCATTGACCCATGTCACCCATCGCACCGGGCTGGTGTTGCCGGTCCAGGCCATTGTCGAACTGGCCAGTGCGCACGGGGTTGACGTGATACTCGATGGCGCCCATGCACTGGGACAAATCGACTTTGACCTGCCTGCGATGGGTGTGGCGTTTGCAGGTTACAACCTGCACAAATGGATCGGCGCCCCGTTGACGCTGGGTTTTATGTACATCGACCCGCAGCGCTTGGCCGACATTGCGCCGGACATGGGCAACCAGCGTTATCCCGAACCCGACATCCGTAACCGCTCGCCTTACGGCACCGCCAACATTGCAGCCTGGCTGACCTTGCCCAAAGTGTTGCAAGAGCACATTGATCTGGGCGGGGCGAAAGCCAAGGGGGCACGGCTCACGTATTTGCGCAACCTGTGGGTGGGTGAAGCGCGCAAACTGCCTGGCATTGAAGTGCTGACGCCAGACGACCCGCGACTGAACGGCGCCATCACTTCGCTGCGCTTTACCCATGTGGACGACCAACAGCCGATGGTCGAGCGCCTGCTCAAGGACTACAACCTGTTCACGGTGGCGCGTGAGGGGTCTGCCTGTGGCAGTTGCATCCGTATTACCGTGGGTTTTGCCACCACGCTGGATGACATCAACCAGTTGATCCGGGCGTTGCGCGAGCTGGCGCAAGGCTAGAATCCCCTCACCCACCGCGCTAGGGTTAGGTGAGGGCTTTGGTACCGCACGTAAAAAGCAGGCAAAAAAAAGGTGCGCCGACCAAGCGCACCAAAAACCGTAGATCACACAACAAACCTGTTACAAAACACTCAATCCAGCAGCGCCAATGCCTCGGCCGTGCATTCCTGAATACGCGCCCAGTCACCGTTTTTGATCCATTCGCTGTCTAGCATCCAGCTACCGCCCACACACATTACGTTTTTCAACGCCATGTAACTGCGGATGTTGGCCGGACTGACGCCGCCTGTCGGGCAGAATTTCACCTCGCCAAACGGACCGCCCAGCGCCTTGATGGCCGCCACTCCGCCGCTGACTTCAGCCGGAAACAATTTAAAACGGCGATAGCCCAAGCCATAACCTTCCATGATCCCCGACGCGTTGCTGATGCCCGGCAACAGCGGAATGTCGCTGGCAACGCTGGCCTCTAGCAAGTCGCGGGTAATACCCGGCGTGACGATAAACTGCGAGCCGGCTTCTTCTGCCGCCGCCAGCATGTGGCGATCCAGAATAGTGCCTGCACCGGTCATCAGCTCCGGTCGCTGATCACGCAGCACGCGAATCGCTTCCAGACCAAACTCCGAGCGCAAAGTGACCTCAAGGGCATTGAGGCCACCGGCAGCCAACGCATCCGCCAGCGGCAGGATGTCCTGCTTACGGGCGATGGTGATCACCGGCAAAATACGAGCCTTGGCACACAGCGCGTCGATCAGGGCGACTTTCTCGGCCATCGATACGTTCGGGGTGGTTATTTTCATGGCAGCTGATCCTTGGCTCATGGGCACCAGTAAATCTCTAACGTAGGTTGCAAAAAGGCACGAATCGGCAAAGCAGCAACATCATCGCCCGCCAACGCATCGGTAAGAGTGTTCAATTTGGCCTGCCCCTGTACCGACAGCACCGTGTGCTTTGCAGTGCTCAACAGGTGGCGGCTCATGCTCAGACGCTGATGCGGTACCGTCGGCGCCCTCATCGGCCAGCAACGACGCGGGTTATCAAGGTCCAGGGCTTGCTTGAGGTTCGGGCTGGCAGGGAACAGCGAGGCGGTATGCCCGTCATCGCCCATGCCCAGAATCAGCACGTCGATTGGCGGTAATTCGGCCAACTGGCGGTCAGCCTGTTCGGCTGCCGCGTCCAGTGTGGGGGCAACGTTGTACAACCCCAAAAAACGCGCTTTGGCTGCCGGGCCTTTAAGCAAATGCTGCTTGAGCAGTCCGGCATTGCTGTCGGCATGCTCCACTGGCACCCAACGCTCATCTGCCAGGCTGACCACCACCTTGGACCAATCGACAGGCTGCTCGATCAGGCGCTGAAAAAACGCCACCGGACTGCGACCGCCCGACACCACCAAGGTGGCAACACCCTGTGCAGTGATCGCGTCATTCAGTTGCCCGGCGACCGTTTTAGCCAACGCCTCAGCCAGCACCGCTGGTGCGTTGAACGTGTGCGCCGTTACACCCGCAGGCAGTTTCAAATCAGATATCGCCATACCAGGACCTCCCGTCTCGCGTAATCAATGCAATGGAACTCATCGGCCCCCAGGACCCCGCCGCGTAAGGCTTCGGCGCATCGCCCGACTTCTTCCAGCCCGCGATCAACTGGTCGCACCAGGTCCATGCCGCTTCAATTTCATCTTTGCGTACAAACAGGTTCTGATTACCGCGCATCACTTCGAGCAACAGACGCTCGTAGGCATCCGGCACCCGCGAGCTGCGATAAGTGTCAGAAAAATTCAACTGCAACGGGCCGCTGCGTAGCTGCATGCCCTTGTCCAAACCTTGGTCTTTGGTCATCACCCGCAAGGAAATGCCTTCGTCCGGTTGCAGACGAATGATCAGCTTGTTGCCGATTTGCAGACGCTGCTCGGGGGCAAAGATGTAGTGCGAAGGCTCTTTGAAGTGAATGACGATCTGCGACAGCTTCTGCGGCATGCGTTTGCCGGTGCGCAGGTAAAACGGCACGCCCGCCCAACGCCAGTTGCGAATGTCAGCACGCAGGGCGACGAAGGTTTCGGTGTCGCTCTGGGTGTTGGAGTTTTCTTCCTCCAGATAACCCGGCACCGACTGCCCTTCGCTGTAGCCCGCAATGTACTGGCCGCGCACCACTTGCGTGGTCAAGCCTTCGGCCGTAATGGGCGCCAGCGCCTTGAGCACCTTGACCTTCTCGTCGCGGATGCTGTCGGCCGAGAGGTCCGCAGGCGGGTCCATCGCAATCAGGCACAAGAGCTGCAACAGGTGGTTTTGAATCATGTCGCGCAGTTGGCCAGCCTTGTCGAAATAACCCCAGCGCCCTTCAATGCCGACTTTCTCGGCCACGGTGATTTCTACGTGGGAGATGTAGCGCTGGTTCCACTGGGTTTCAAACAGGCTGTTGGCAAAACGCAGCGCAATCAGGTTTTGTACGGTGTCTTTGCCCAGGTAGTGGTCGATGCGGTAAATGCGCGTCTCAGGGAAGAACTGCGCCACGGCGTCGTTCACCTTGCGCGAGGACTCGAGGTCCGAACCGATGGGCTTTTCGAGCACCACACGGGCGTTGTCCGTCAGGCCGACCTTTGACAGGTTTTCGCAAATGGCCCCGTACACCGCCGCAGGCGTGGCGAAATAGGCGATCAGGCGTTGTGCCGTCCCGGCCTGTTCTGCCAACGCGAGGTAGTCTTCAGCCTTGAGAAAGTCCACATGCAGGTAGCTCAGGCGGGCCACAAAGCGGTTGAGTGCTGCGTCTTCGATTTCCTTGTCGCCGACGTACTGACGCAGTTGGCTGTCGATATGGGCCAGGTGCGTGAGCGCATCGCCCGGCTCGCGAGCCAGTGCCAGAATGCGCGTGTCGTCATGCAGCAGACCGGCGCGATCCAGTTGATATAAAGCAGGGAACAATTTGCGCAGTGCCAGATCGCCCAAGGCGCCAAACAAGGCAAAGGTGCACGGTTCAACCGTAATCGAAGACATGATGTTGGTTCTTTTATCAAGTTAAGCTACAAATACCTTTTTTCAAGGCATCACTCAAGGAGAAATGTAGTAATAAACACAACATTTTCTCTAAATACAGATTGCTACTAGTGGTCGTATCGGGCCATCAGTAGGATAGGCCACCTTCCAGAGCCGCATTACAGCCAAGCTCTTGCATCGACGCCCCAAGGAACATAAATGGACCGCGTGCGAAATTTACTTGAACAAATCAAAGGCCGCCTCGAAGAGCTGAACAAAGCCGAGCGTAAAGTGGCCGAAGTGATTCTGCAAAACCCGCAGCAGGCGACGCGTTTCAGCATCGCGGCGCTGGCGCAGGCCGCGTCGGTCAGTGAACCGACGGTCAACCGGTTTTGCCGCTCGTTTGGTGTCAGCGGTTACCCGGAGCTCAAACTGCAACTGGCGCAAAGTCTGGCCAGTGGCGCCGCCTATGTCAGCCGCGCGGTTGAAGCCGACGACAACCCTGAGGCCTACACACAAAAGATTTTCGGCAGTGCCATCGCCTCGCTCGACAGTGCCTGCCAGGCGCTGGACCCCAACCTGATCAGCCGCGCCGTGGACTTGCTGATTCAAGCGCGGCAGATTCACTTTTTCGGGCTGGGTGCCTCAGCGCCCGTAGCACTGGATGCACAGCACAAGTTCTTTCGCTTCAACCTGGCCGTCACGGCGCATGCCGACGTACTCATGCAGCGCATGATTGCCTCGGTGGCCCACACGGGTGAGTTGTTTGTGATTATTTCTTACACCGGTCGTACCCGCGAACTGGTTGAAGTGGCTCGTATTGCACGGGCCAACGGCGCCTCGGTATTGGGACTGACCGCCGAAAATTCGCCACTGGCCAAGGCCAGTACATTGAGCCTGAATATCCCGCTGCCCGAAGACACGGACATTTACATGCCCATGACCTCGCGCATCATCCAGCTCACCGTGCTGGATGTGCTGGCCACCGGCATGACGTTGCGCCGTGGCGTGGACTTCCAGCCGCACTTGCGCAAAATCAAGGAAAGCCTCAACGCCAGCCGTTACCCCGTGGGGGATGAGCTGCAATAGTGCCCACTGTGTCGCGGCGTCCGGCGGCGTAGCGTCGCAAAACCGACGATCAGGCGCTGCACAGCCCCGCCCGCGCGTGCAGGCTCAAGTGCGCTTGCTCGCCGGGGGCCAGGCTTTGCTGGCGGGTGCTGCCGCTGGTGGACTCGACACACACAAACCCCATCACCTCACTCCAACTGACGCCCAGCAACGGCCGTCTGCCGGGATGCCAGACCACGGTGTTGGCGTTGTCTCCCGTATCAATACTCAAGGCCCGGTGCCAGGCGTGATCGTTGAGCTGCATTTCACCGTCATGCTGGAACACCCGCTGACAACCGCCGTCCACCCGCAACTCGCCTTTTTGCTCGCAAGCTTCGCGGTTCAGTTGGTCATAACCGATCACGCCATCCAGCCCAGACAGCGCTACCTCGGCAACATCACCAATACGCCAATAAGCGCGCAGCGCCTGACTCATTTGGCAGGGCTCGTCGTCCTGATGCTCGGTACTGAGGCGCAACTCCATGCTTTCGCCCAAGCGCGCATGCAAATCCACCTGCCAATCGCACAGCGTTAAACGCCAGTGCAGGCTCACGCCCTCTTCATCTGTTTGACTGTCCAGCAGCTTCCAGTCGATCAACCGTGCCCAGCCATGAGACGGCCACGCATTCTCGCTCGGATGACGGCCATACCAAGGCCAGCAAATCGGCACCCCGCCCCGAATGGCACCCACCTGCGGCCACTTCTCGGCGCACCACAGCCACGGTTTTTGACCGGTTGGCTTGAAGTGCAACAGTTGCGCACCTTGACGGCTGAACACCGCCTGGCAATGCGGATGGTTAATCACCAACACGTCACGCTGCTGAAAGCGCTCCCATTGGAAGATCGGCTGTTCTCGTTTGAATTTAAAAAATCGATGAAGCGGATGCTCGTGCATGTGCCGCAATCCTGAAAATCATGCGTCGGGTAGTGCCGACCCGAAAAAAAGCGGATAGCCCGGGCTACCCGCTAGAAAAGCAAGGAGCTTAGCGCACTTAGAACGTCGACTGAATTTTCAGACCGGCCACCAATGCGTTATCAACCTTGTCCACACCACCTGGGTGCGCGATGTACTGCAAGTTTGGACGCACTGTCAGCCAGTTGGTCACGTGGAAGCCATAGTTAAGTTCGTAGTTGTACTCGGTGGAGCGCAACGGCGAGTACGACGCGTCGCTGTAGTCGGTGACACCGATCGAGGCGTTGATCAGCTCGGCGCTTTTCTTCACGTCATCGTTGACGTGAATACGGGCGGCACCGATGCCGATGTCATCTTTGGGGCGGGCGTCGAACGGACCTTTGTACACCAACATCAGCGACTGGTAGTTGTCGACGATATTGGTGGCCTTGTCGTGGAAGGTGGCGTTGGCGGCGATATGCAAGCCGCGCGATGCATCACCGTTGTGCGTGGTGAGTTGCTGCTGCACCACGAACCAGTAACCGTGCTTGCTGTCACGTACACGGTAGTCTTTGCCGGTGCTGGTGATGTCGACACTCACGTCGTCGGCAGGCGCCGTGCTTTTGTAGTAACCGACACGGTATTCGCCCGGCAGCTCGTTGACCTTCGGCGACCACACCAGTTCTACCGGCAGCACCGTGCCCTTGGTACCGCTACCACTGAGCTTGAAGCCGTTGCCGTGCTCAAGCTGCGACGGGTTCTGGTTGTACGCGCCGATCTGTGCATAAAGCTCGGGGGTGATGTTGTACTTCACCCGCAGTGCCGCCTGGCTGACCGGCCAGTTGTACCAGATGTTGGTGGCCCAGTTGCCCACCTGAGAACCACAGAACGCCAGGTTCTGGAACTCGCAGGGGAACGTGTTGAAGTCTTCGCCTTCGCCGAAGTAACCGGCCTTGACGTCCAGCTTGCCGTCGAGGAACTGATGCTGGATCCACAATTGGGTCAAACGCACCATGTGCCCACGGCCGTAGACTTCCTGGGAGGAACTCAGGGTGCCCGCACGCGGATCGCCCACGCGGTCGTTGGAGATGTTCTGGCCATTACGGTTGGTGAGCTGGATTTTGGCCTGGGTGTTATCCCAGCCCCACAGCTTTTGCAGGTCGAGCGCCACGCCCAGACCGAACTGGTCGCTGTAGCGCGCCGTCTTGTCGTTGTTGTAACCCCCGTGCAGGTTGGCACCCATTTCACCGACGTAATCGGCCTTGATGTCGATGCCCTGCTCGATCAGCCTGGTCCGTTCACCGCCCCAGTCGCCGGTCATCCATTTCGAATCAGCGCTGAAAGCGTCGTCGGCATAGACACTGCTTGCCCCCAGTCCTAACGCAACAATAGCTGACAGCTGGCAAGCCAGACGGGTGCGGGTCATTCTGTTGTTCATCCCTTGGATCCTCGTTGTTTTTTATTGGCTTTGTTTAACGCGGCACCGCTCAAAGAGCACCTCAAAACAGGCTCCCTGTACAGAATCAACGACCCTTGAAGTGCGCCACGTTATCCGCCCGGCTCTGGGCCTGGGGCGAACTCATCGCACCCAGACGCTCGCCTGTGTTTGCATCAAACAGTAGCACTTTCGCAGGATCGAACTGCAAATTGAGACTTTCGCCCACGTGAGGCGCGTCATCCGGAGCCAGACGGCAGCACACTTTGCTGCCATTGAGGTTCACAAACACCAGCGTGTCCGGGCCGGTGGGCTCCACCACCTGAACTTCGGCACGAAGGGTCGGCAACCCGTTCGGCTCAGGGCTCGCCAGCACGATTTGTTCGGCGCGGATGCCGATGATCACGTCACGCTCTTCAAGGCCCTCGTCGCGCACGCCTAACGGCAACTCACAACGCGCCTGACCACTGTCGAGCAGCGCCAGCAGGCGTCCTTCCTGGCGCTGCAAACGCAGCGGGATGAAGTTCATCGGTGGCGACCCGATAAAACTGGCGACAAACAAATTGGCCGGATCGTTGTAGATCTGCTTCGGCGTCCCGAACTGCTGAATGATCCCGTCTTTCATCACCGCCACTTTGTCGCCCAGGGTCATGGCTTCGATCTGATCGTGGGTGACATAAACCGTGGTGGTCTTCAGGCGCTGGTGCATCAACTTCATTTCGGTGCGCATCTCGACCCGCAATTTGGCGTCGAGGTTGGACAGCGGTTCATCAAACAGATAAATCTTCGGCCGCCTCGCCAGCGCCCTGCCCATCGCCACCCGCTGCTGCTGGCCACCCGACAACTGCCCCGGCTTGCGCGTGAGCAGGTGTTCGATTTGCAGCAGCTTGGCCACCCGCGCCACCTCTTCATCAATGGCGGCGGTGCTCATCTTGCGGATCTTGAGGCCAAACGCGATGTTGTCCCGCACGTTCATGGTCGGGTACAGCGCGTAGGACTGAAACACCATGGCGATGTCGCGATCCTTGGGGCTCATGCCGCTGATGTCAGCGTCGTCCACCAGAATCGAACCACCGCTGATGCTTTCAAGCCCGGCGATGCAGTTCATTAAGGTGGATTTACCGCAGCCCGAAGGCCCGACCAGAATCAGAAACTCGCCGTCGTTGATTTTCAGTTCAATGTTTTTCAGCGTGTCGGGCAAACCTTTGCCGTAGGTTTTGTTGACGTTGCGTAATTCGAGCGTTGCCATGCCTTACCCCTTGACCGCGCCGGACGTCAGCCCGCGCAGGAAATACTTGCCCGCAAAAATGTAGACCAGCAGTGTCGGCAGCCCGGCAATCATGGCCGCGGCCATGTCGACGTTGTATTCCTTGGCGCCGGTGCTGGTGTTGACCAGGTTATTGAGCGCCACGGTGATGGGCTGCGCGTCGCCACTGGCAAACACCACGCCGAACAGAAAGTCATTCCAGATTTGAGTGAACTGCCAGATCAGGCACACCATGATGATGGGCACCGACATGGGCAGCAGAATGCGCCCGAAGATCGTGAAGAACCCTGCGCCGTCGAGCCGCGCAGCCTTGACCAGCGCATCCGGGATGCTGACGTAGTAGTTGCGGAAAAACAGCGTGGTGAACGCCAGCCCGTACACCACGTGCACCAGCACCAGGCCGGTGGTGGTGTTGGCCAGCCCCAGCTTGCCGATGGTGAACGAGGCAGGCAGCAAGACCGTCTGGAAGGGCAGGAAGCAGCCGAACAACAGCAGACCGAAAAACAGCTGCGAGCCGCGAAAGCGCCACATCGACAGTACGTAGCCATTCATGGCACCGATGAAGGTGGAGATCAGCACGGCAGGGATCGTAATTTTGACCGAGTTCCAGAAGTACCCGCCCACCGTGTCCCACGCCTTGATCCAGCCAATGCCATCAATCACTTGCGGCCAACTCAGCAGGTTACCGGTGCGAATGTCTTCCGGGCTTTTGAAGCTGGTGAGCAACATCACCACCAACGGCACCAGATACACCGCCGCCGCCAGGATCAATGTGGCGTAGATGGCCAAACGACTGAAGGTCAAACGCTGTGCGTTAATCATGGCGTTTATTCCTCAGCTCGGAGTACAGATAAGGCACAAGAATCGCCAGAATCGCCCCCAGCATCATGATGGCGCTGGCCGAGCCAACGCCCATTTGCCCACGGCTGAAGGTAAACGAATACATGAACATGGCAGGCAAGTCAGACGAGTAGCCCGGCCCGCCTGCGGTCATCGCCGACACCAGGTCAAAGCTCTTGATGGCGATGTGCGCCAGAATCATGAACGCGCTGAAAAACACCGGGCGCAGGCTCGGCAAGACAATGCGCAAATAAATGGTCGGCAAGCTCGCGCCGTCCACCTGAGCGGCACG
The DNA here is from genome assembly GCF_016812185.1 of Pseudomonas weihenstephanensis. Lineage (NCBI taxonomy): Bacteria > Pseudomonadati > Pseudomonadota > Gammaproteobacteria > Pseudomonadales > Pseudomonadaceae > Pseudomonas > Pseudomonas weihenstephanensis. The sequence goes on from NZ_JAAEBV010000005.1 coordinate 290,170, forward strand.
AATAATCGACTGGTCCACCCCGCGCAACCCGGCCAGAAACATGGCCATGACAAACCCCGAGGCCTGCCACACAGCCGCGATGACCAGGCAGTAGACCACGCGATCCTGGTCCAACAGCCAGTCAAACCGAAACCCTTCCCAGCCCCAGTCACGCAGCATTTTGTCCAGCCCCAACCCGGGGTTGAGCAACCACTTCCAGGCCGTACCGGTGACGATCATCGACAGCGCCATCGGGTACAGGTAAATGGTGCGAATGAAGCCTTCCTTGCGAATACGCTGATCGAGCAGCACCGCCAGGAACACGCCAATCACCAGGCTGATCGCGATAAACATGCCGCCAAACACGGCCAGGTTTTTACTCGCCACCCACCAGCGATCGTTTTCCATCAGGCGTGCGTATTGCTGCAAACCCACCCATGTGTAGCTGGGCATGAAGCTGGAGTTGGTAAACGAAAGCAGGAAGGTCCAAAAGATGTAGCCATAAAAGCCAACCAACACGATCAACATGCTGGGTGCCAATACCAACTTGGGCAACCAGCGTTGCAACGCGTCAAACGGCGAGGCTTTGTGGAACACAGCCACAGCGCTCATCGAAATTCTCCCGCAAGGGTGTGTCGGCATTCGCTTGCGCAAATGCCGGACGATCCGAAATTAAAGGAGCCGCGCGAGCGCGGCGGGTATCAGACAATCACCGGGCAGACTTGATCGCCGAGGCCAGTTGCTTGCCGGCTTTGGCCGGGTCGGCATTTTTGTCGCTCATGAAGTTGGTCACCACGTCAAAAATCGCGCCCTGAACGGCCAGAGAAGTGGCCATGTTGTGCGCCATGCTTGGCAACTGACCTTTCTCACCTGCCGCAGCAAAGTCGTTGGCGGACGCTTGTGCGCAGCTGTCGAACGTGCTCATGTCCAGGTCATTGCGAACCGGAATCGAGCCTTTGTTCTGGTTGAACACGTACTGGAACTCAGGTTCAAGCGCGACTTTGGCTAAATCGTCACGCGCGGCATTGTTGCCGGGGGTGTCGTTCTTTTTGGCCAGTTTGAACATCGCCAACGAGTCGATGTTGTAGGTGAAGCTGCCTTGAGTGCCCGGAAATGGCACGCACTCATAATCAGTGCCGGCTTTTTTACCCGCCGCGGTCCATTCACTTTTCGCCCAGTCACCCATGATCTGCATGCCCGCTTTGCCGTTGATGACTTTGGCGGCTTCCAGGTTCCAGTCCTGACCACTGCCATCGGGGTCCATGTAGCCCTGAAGCTTTTTCAACTGAGTGAACACCTCAGTCATTTGCGGGCCGGTCAAGGTGGCCTCATCGTTTTCGACAAACACTTTTTTGTAGCCTTGCGGGCCCATGATGCTCAGCACCATGTCCTCAAAGACCGTGCTGTCTTGCCACGGCTGCCCGCCGTGGGCCAACGGAATGAAACCTGCGGCCTTGAGCTTGTCACCTGCGGCATAGAGTTCGTCGAGGGTGGTCGGGGCTTTGTCGATACCGGCTTTTTTGAACGCTTGCGGGTTGATCCACAACCAGTTCACGCGATGGATGTTCACCGGTACGGCCACATAATGGCCATCGAACTTCATGGTGTCAGACACCGTCTTGGGCAGCAATTTGTCCCAGTTGTTACTCTTGGCGACCTCATCCACGTTGGTCAGCAGGCCCAGTGCGGCCCAGTCCTGAATGTCCGGCCCTTTGATCTGCGCAGCCGAAGGCGGGTTACCGGACACCGCACGGGTTTTAAGCACGGTCATGGCCGCAGCACCGCCGCCGCCTGCCACTGCACTGTCTTGCCAGGTGTAACCGTCTTTTTCGATCAGTTTTTTAAGGACATCGACAGCTTTAGCTTCGCCGCCCGACGTCCACCAATGCACCACTTCAACATTGCCTTGGGGATCGGCTGCATAGGCATTGAGGGGAAGTAGCGAAGCGAGGGAAATAACAAGGGCGAGGCGGTTGAATGCATTCATCGAAGGACCTTTCTTGTTGTTATGACTGAGCAAGTCTGTTGCTTGCGCTTACAAAGAGTCTACCCACCTGTCGGGAGGCTCATGTAACGAAAAGACGCTCATTTGTCACCACTCAGTGACAAAACTTCCACGGTTTTCGCCAGCACTATTTATTCTCCTGCAAGTGGTGAAATCGGATACATCCCAGAATTCTTGCTATCAAACCTGTAAAGCAATTTCCGCATTACCTGTAGGACGCATCCCTAAGTCGTTTTCCCACGTTGTACACGCAAATTACTTCAGCGAATCTGTTGAACATCGTTACAACTTATGAACGGATGCCGACGCCCATCAGGAGATACACGCCATGTCCAAATGCAATCCTTTCCTGCCCAATCAACACTTCATTTACCCCCTCAAACATCAAAACGGAGAGATATACGCGTGGAAAGTGGATATTCAGCGCTCTGGCAAAGTGCATATTCAAGTTTTTGAGATCAGTGAATATGGCAGCGAAGAAGCCGCATTACTGGCGGCCGAACGCGTGCGTAATCAGTGGGTGCTGAAAATGCCCCTGTCCTTTAGCTACGAACACCGCCAGCGCCTGATGCCCCATAACACCAGCGGCCATCCGGGGGTTTATCGGATTCAATCAAACAACATCGAGTACTGGCGAGCGACCACGCGTATTCATGGCTACAACTTGAGCAAGAGTTTTCGCATTGATCGCTACGGCGACGAACAGGCCAAACTCATGGCGCTACAAGAACGCGAGCGCCAATTAACGTTGTGCAACGAACCGTATGAAGTGGCCATGGAAAAGTTACAACAGCACTTCAGCCAAACCAGTGCGCGCGTGCGTGAAAACCGCATCAAAGCCGCCATGATTAAAAAGGCGCCAGAACCCAGCGTCGAGCCATCGCCCAACCCGTTTCTGGAGCCGCTACTGCCCATTAGCGCCGAACAGGCCAGCTTGTCGATCAGCCGGCACTTGGCGGCCAACAGTAAAGAAAATACCCACTGATGAGGCGCACACCGGTCACTCATTCCACCACGCGCGGTAAAAACAAGGTCACCCGCAAGCCGCCACGGCGCAGGTTTTGCAAACTGACCTCGCCGCCGTGGCTATGCGCAATATTGCGCGCGATCCCCAACCCCAGACCATAACCCTGCTGTTGCCCTGAGAGCCGGAAATGCGGCTCAAACACTTGCTCCAGCCGCTGCTCGGGCACCCCAGGCCCTTCATCGTCTACGTGCAGCACAAACGCGTGCGCGTCATCTTCGATCAGTAAATGCGCGTTGTGGCCGTATTTGAGCGCGTTGTCTATCACGTTGCCCATGCACCGGCGCAGCGCCAGCGACTTGCCTGCATAGGGCCAGCGTGCACGCCCGGTGAGTGTCACGCGGCCATTACCGTGTGGGAGCACGTAAGGCTCAATCAAACAGTCGAGCAACAGATTCAGGTTCACCGGCTCGATGTTTTCGTGAATATCGGTGTCTTTTACACATTGCAGCGCGCCTTTGACCAACAGCTCCAACTCATCCAGATCGCGACCGAACTTATGTTGCAACTGCTCGTCTTCAAGCAACTCAACCCGCAGACGCAAACGGGTGATGGGCGTGCGCAGATCATGGGAAATAGCACTGAACAGTTGGCTGCGCTCCGTCAGGTAGCGACTGATGCGCGCACGCATGGTATTGAACGCCCGTGCGACTTCCACCACCTCACTGCCACCGCCGATTTCGATGGGTTCAACCTCTTCCTCACCCAACGACAAATCCCGCGCAGCCCGCGCCAACCGCTTGAGCGGGCGGCTTTGCCAGTGCACCAGCAAACCGATGGAAAGCAGCAAAAAAACACTGCTCAGCGCAATGAACCACAGTTGCATGGCCGGCAGCCCTTCTTCTTCCAGGCTGGTATAGGGCTGGGGCAGCAGTGAAGCGATGTACAGCCATTCGCCAGGGGCCATCTGGATTTGCGTCACCAGCACCGGCGGGTTGACAGGTTCCAGGGTCAAGGCAAAGTGCGCCCAGGAGCGTGGCAGTTCATCGAGTTTTAGCCCTGCGTTGAAAATACGCAGGTCTTGGGGGCTGACGAACTTGACCGACATGTCGACATCCGGCCCCAGCGATTTACGCAGGACCTGATCCACTGCACGGATCACAGCTTCCTTGCGCTGCGTGCTGGGCAATACCTGCATCTCCAGGGGGCGCTCATTGAGGCTTACGACAAACCGCGTACCGCCCATGCTGCGCATTTGATCGAGTACCAACGGTCGATAGGCCAACGGCAGGGAACGCAAGTAACTGACCGTGGCATTCATCGAGTGCGCCAGGCTGCGGGCACTGGTCACCAGCCCCTCAAGTTGCGTGGCGCGCAATTGTGAGAGCCAGATCACGCTGGATAACGTTTGCGCCAGCAAGATGGCCAGCAACGTGAGCAGCAACATGCGCCCCAGCAACGAACGGGGCACACGCACTTTGCGCAACCGCTTAATGGTCATGCCCGTGGCTGACCTCGGCCGCCAATTGATAACCGCTGCCGCGCACGGTACGAATCAGCCGTGACGGTTTTTCGGTGTCACGTAGGCGTTGGCGCAAACGGCTGACGGCCATGTCGACGATGCGGTCCAGCGGCATCAGGTCACGTCCGCGCGTGGCATTGCCGATGGTGTCGCGGTCCAGAATTTGTTGCGGATGATCGAGAAACAGCTTGAGCAGCGCAAAGTCGGCGCCCGACAGAATCACTTCTTCGCCATCGGCATGGAACAGCCGGTGGGACACGGTGTTCAGGCGCCACGCGTCAAACATCATAATCGGGTTGCCGCCCTCCGGGCTGACACTGGCAAATTGCGCACGCCGCAATAACGCCTTGATCCGCGCTTGCAATTCACGCGGGCTGAAGGGCTTGCCGAGGTAGTCGTCTGCCCCCCATTCAAGCCCCAAAATCCGGTCGGTTTCGTCGGAGCTGGCAGTGAGCATGATGATGGGCGTCTGGGCACAGCGCGGATGTTGCCTGACCCAACGGCACAAACTGAAACCGTCCTCGTCGGGCAGCATCACATCCAGGATCAATAAGTCGCTGGGGGCCTGTTCCAGTGCCTGCCGAAACCCCGCTCCCTCACCCACGGTGCGCACCTGAAACCCCGCCCGGGTGAGATAGAGATCAAGCAGTTCGCGGATTTCCTGATCGTCGTCGACCAGCAAAATGGATTTGCCCAGAGCACTCACAGTGGCGTTCCTTATTGTTTTTATTGATCAAACAAACAACCGTAGACGGATTACGCCTCCTGGCCAAATGCTTGTTGCAATGCCACGCCTGCGCCCATCAAGCCCGGATACGGCGCCGTCACCAGCCACACCGGAATGCCATTAAGGTAATCGCTCATGCAGCCTTTATCGGCAAAGCTTCGGGCAAAACCGCTGGCCAGAAACAGATCGGCAAAACGCGGGATCACGCCACCCACGATGTACACGCCGCCGCGCCCGCCCAGGGTCAAGACGTTATTGCCCGCCACGCGTCCCAACCAGCAACTGAATTGCTCCAGCACTTGACGCGCGACTGGATCACCCGCCAGCGCTGCGCCCGTGATGGCGCGATCGCTGTCGAGTACCGGTGTGTGACCCTCCACCGCGCAAATAGCACGATAAACACGCGCCAAGCCGCTACCACTCAACACCGACTCCGCGCTGACATGCCCGATTTCGTTGTAGATGTGCTGCCATAACTGGACTTCGCGCGGGTTACTCATGGGCAAGTCGACGTGGCCGCCCTCCCCCGGCAAGGCCATCCAATGCCCTTCGCCCAGATTGAGCAAAGTGCCGACGCCAAGACCCGTACCAGGGCCGATCACCACAGCAGGGCGCGTCGGCTCAGCGACACCGGCACACACCTGACGCACATCCTCAGGCTGCAAGCGCGTCATGCCGAGCGCCATCGCACTGAAATCGTTGATCAACAGCAGGCGATCAACCTCAAGCGTGCGGCAAAACGCCACGCGGCTCAGGCGCCAGTGATTGTTGGTAAAGCGAAACTCATCGCCACTCACCGGCCCCGCGACCGACAGGCACACCGCACCCACACCCCCTAATGGCAGGCCCAACCCGTGCAGATAGACCGTGATCGCGTCTTCGGGGCACGCATAGTCGGCAGTGGCCAACACACTGACTGAACGCAACTGGTCGTTTTCCCACAATGCAAACCGCGCATTGGTGCCGCCAATGTCACCGACCAAAGCTAACTTCATTTGAGGTTTTCCAGAGACGAGGTGAAGGTGCTGGCGCCCTGTTCAGCCGAACTGAAGGCCTGGCGCATAAACGCAAACAACTCACGCCCGGTGCCCACCGCGTTGCTCAAGGTGCCGACGGCCGGGGTGCGTGCGGCGAATTCTGCCTCATCCACCAACAGTTGCAACGTGCCTTTGACGCCGTCGACACGAATCATGTCGCCATCCTGCACCCGCGCCAGTGCGCCGCCGATGGCCGCCTCGGGGCTGACGTGAATCGCCGCCGGGATTTTGCCGGAAGCACCCGACATGCGCCCGTCAGTAATCAACGCTACTTTGAAGCCACGGTCCTGCAACACACCCAGAAAGGGCGTCATCTTGTGCAGTTCAGGCATACCGTTGGAGCGCGGCCCCTGAAAGCGCATCACCGCTACAAAGTCGTGCTCCAGCTCCCCAGCCTTGAACGCATCGGCCAGTTGCTGCTGATCCTGAAAGACCCGGGCCGGGGCTTCGACGATTTGATGCTCAGGTGCAACCGCCGAGACTTTCATCACCCCGCGCCCCAAGTTGCCCTCCATCACCCGCAACCCGCCTTCGGGCGAAAATGCACGGGCCACCGGGCGCAGGATACTTTCATCGAGGCTTTCAATCGGGCCCTCGCGCCACACCAACTCACCGTCCACCAGGAACGGCTCTCGGGTATAACGGCTCAGGCCGCGACCGGCCACGGTGTTGACGTCTTCATGCAGCAAGCCAGCGTCGAGCAGCTCACGAATCAGGAACGACATACCGCCTGCCGCCTGAAAGTGGTTGATGTCGGCTTTGCCGTTTGGATAAACGTGGGACAAGGTCGGCACCACCTCGGACAAGTCGGCCATGTCTTGCCAGGTCAATTGAATACCTGCCGCTTGCGCAATCGCGGGCATGTGCAGCGTGTGGTTGGTCGAGCCACCCGTGGCGTGCAAGGCGACGATGGAATTGACCAGCGAGCGCTCATCCACAATTTCACCCAGCGGGATGAAGTTGCCGCTTTGTTTGGTCAGACGCGTCACCTGATGAGCCGCCTCGCGGGTCAGGGCATCGCGCAATGGTGTGTAAGGATTAACGAAAGAGGCACCTGGCAAGTGCAAGCCCATCACTTCCATCAGCAGTTGGTTGGTGTTGGCAGTGCCGTAGAAGGTACAGGTGCCGGGGCTGTGATAGGACTTCATCTCGGATTCGAGCAGTTCTTCGCGGCTGGCTTTGCCTTCGGCGTAGCGCTGGCGCACATCGGCTTTTTCTTTGTTGGAAATACCCGATGGCATGGGTCCGCCCGGTACAAAAATCGTCGGCAGATGACCAAAGCGCAACGCGCCCATCAGCAGCCCCGGTACGATTTTGTCGCAAATGCCCAGCATCAGCGCGGCATCGAACATGTTGTGCGACAGTGCCACAGCGGTCGACAAAGCAATTACCTCACGGCTCAGCAAGCTGAGTTCCATGCCCGCCTCGCCTTGCGTCACGCCATCGCACATGGCTGGCGTGCCACCGGCGAATTGCCCGACCGAGCCCATTTCACGCAGGGCTTGCTTGATTTGCTCGGGAAAGTGCTCGTAAGGCTGATGCGCCGAGAGCATGTCGTTATAAGACGAAACAATTGCCACGTTGGCGGCATTCATCAAGCGCAGGTTGTTTTTATCGTCAGTGCCACATCCGGCCACGCCGTGGGCGAAGTTGGCACATTGCAGCTTGCCGCGTTGCGGGCCGTCACTGGCGGCGCCGCGAATGAGCGTCAGGTATGCCTCACGGGTAGCTCGACTGCGGGCAATAAGACGCTCGGTGACTTCAAGAACGCGGGGATGCATGTGTTGAACTCCAGGCTAACGGATGTGGCGACCTGTGCGTGTCCTATGCTGATCGAAGGGCCAGACACGCAACTTCGATCATTTGGACCCGTTGATTCAGGTCACTCGTTGTAGATAAAACAAAATATTGCCACCAAAATGGCTTGTTTTCTATTTCTATGCGAATAATCTTGTAATTCCAACAACAAATCGATGGCAGGCGCTTTCCATGACTCTACGAATCGCAATCAATGGTTTTGGCCGAATCGGCCGTAACGTCCTGCGCGCACTGTATACCCAAGGCTACCGCCAGGACTTGCAGATCGTCGCCATCAACGATCTGGGTGACAGCGCTATCAATGCTCACCTGCTCAAATACGACACCGTTCACGGCACCTTCGAGGCCAGCGTTGAACACGATCAGGAAAGCCTGACCGTTAACGGCGACCACATTGCTGTCACAGCCATTCGCAACCCGGCCGAACTGCCGTGGGCCGCGTTGAAGATCGACGTGGTGTTCGAATGTACCGGTTTGTTCACCGAACGCAGCAAGGCTGCGGCGCATATTAGCGCTGGCGCACGCAAGGTGATCATCTCCGCACCGGGCAAAAATGCCGACGCCACAGTGGTGTACGGCGTGAACCACGACATTCTGCGTCAATCGCATCAAATTATTTCCAGTGCATCGTGCACCACCAACTGCCTGGCACCGATCGCGCAAATTCTGCACCGCGAGCTGGGCATTGAAAACGGCTTGATGACCACCATCCACGCCTACACCAACGACCAGAACCTGACTGACGTTTACCACACCGACCCGTACCGCGCGCGTTCGGCCACGCAGAACATGATCCCGAGCAAAACCGGTGCCGCTGAGGCCGTGGGCCTGGTTCTGCCGGAACTGGCCGGTAAATTGACCGGCATGGCAGTACGCGTACCGGTGATCAACGTGTCGCTGGTCGACCTGACGGTTGAGCTCAAGAGCGAAACCACTGCGGCGCACGTCAACGCGCTGTTCAAAGAGGCCAGCCAGCATTCCAGGGTCTTGGGCTACAACAGCCTGCCGCTGGTCTCGAGCGACTTTAACCACAACCCGCTGTCGTCGATTTTCGATGCCAACCACACCAAAGTCAGCGGCAAGATGCTCAAAGTGCTGGCCTGGTACGACAACGAATGGGGCTTCTCCAACCGTATGCTCGATAACTGCCTGGCGCTGTGCAACGCGGAGTAACGCGATGATCGGCATCAGCTTCACGACGGCCACCCTGGCGGCGCGCAAGCGCATCGCCCTGGTGGCCCACGATCACTGCAAAGGTTTTTTGCTCGATTGGGCCGAACGCCACAAAGCGACTCTCAGCCAACATGACCTGTGCGCCACGGGCACCACCGGTTTGTTGCTGGGCCAACGATTGGGGCTGCCCGTCGAAAGCATGATCAGCGGCCCCTTGGGCGGCGATCAGCAAGTGGGGGCGCGCATTGCCGAGCAACAGGTCGACATGCTGGTGTTTTTTTGGGACCCGTTCGAGCCGCAACCTCACGACCCGGACATCAAGGCACTGTTACGCGTGGCTGCCGTGTGGAACATTCCCGTGGCGTGCAATGAATGCAGTGCCGATTACCTGCTCAGCAGCCCGTTGATGAGCGAGACCCACCCACACCGCATTCCGGATTACAGCGCGTACTTGAAGGGCCGCGTGTAAACACGTCCTCCACTGCGCAATCACTGGCGCAGCCATCATCAAACCAGCGTTCACTCGACGCTCGCGCGCGATCAGACGACGCCTTCGACAGAGGTTACGGGGTGGGGCGCGCCACTCAAATGCGCGCTGGCGAAAACAGCACTTGACCAAACATACAGATGATAAGCATTATCATTTGCTCAAAATCGGTCTGGTAGCACTGTGAGTCAGTCCCACTTCAATCAAGTCTTCCTCACGCAGCGGGTCATCCTGTTGCGCACCTTGCAGCGCATGGTCAATAACCCAAGCACCGCCGAGGATCTGTTGCAGGAGACGTACCTGCGCGTGACCCGAGCCTTGAGCGAACGCACGGTTGAACACCTTGAGCCATTTGTGTACCAGACCGCACGCAACCTGGCGCTGGACCATTTGCGCGCCCGACGTATCCAGTCGCGTACGGTGCTCGAAGACGTGCCCATCGAGGTGATCGAAGGGGTCGCCTCCCCTCTCAGCACCCCGGAAGAAGCCCATCAAGCCGCGCAATTACTGGAGCGTTTGAGTGTGAGCCTGAGCCAGTTAAGCGCGCGTCAGCAGCGCATTTTCATCCTCAGCCGCCTGCATGGTTGCAGCTATCAAGAGATCGCCGAAGAACTTGACGTGTCACTGAGTACGGTTCAAAAGGAACTCAAATTGATCATGGCAATCTGTGTCGGGGTAGCCGAGCGACTGAATCGGCCTTAACCTTTACGGGATGTACCCGTAAGCAAGATCCGATTTGGCCGCATCGCGCCCAGGATTCCACGACGTTGAACACGACCGCACCCCAGATTGCCAAGGAACACCCGTGAAGGACACTCAACCCCCTGCGGCGCCAAAAGTGGCACACGACGTTCTGCAAGACAGTGCCATGGATCAGGCGCTGGATTGGCTGATCGTGCTTGAGTGTGCCGACGATGGCGAAAAAGCAGCGTTCCAGGCGTGGCTCAAGGCAGATCCCGCCCATGCGCAAGCGTTCGCCAAAGCCAATGACGTGTGGAACGGCCAACCGTTGATTGAAGCGGCACAAACCCTCAATACCCCTCGCGCACCCAGCGTGATGCGGCGCATCGCCCGCCACTGGAAACACTTGGCCACAGCGGCCGTGCTGGTGCTCTGTGTAGGCGGCTACAACAATGTGCCGCTGCGTTTGCAAGCCGATCACCTGACCGTGGTGGGTGAGCGCCAGCGCCTGCAACTCGAAGACGGCTCCAAGGTGCTGCTCAACACCAACTCCGCGTTTTCCAGCCGCATGGTCAACGCCCAGAGCAGCGCGCGCCTGTATCAGGGCGAAGCCTATTTTGAAGTACCGGCCAATCTGGAATTCCCCCTCGTACTCGAGGCCGGCCCGGTGCGAGTCAGCGTGCGGGACACCGCGTTCGCCGTGAGCTACCTCAATGGTCAGGCACAAGTGCGCGTGCAACGGGGCGATGTCGATTTACGCATGAGCAGCGTCGGCACCCAGATGCGCTTGTCCGCGGGCAACAGTGTGAGCATTGGTCCCAACGGGTTCGGACAACCGGTCAAGCTCAATCCGCAAACCGACCTGGCCTGGGTTCAAGGGCGCCTGGTGTTTGAAAACTGCCCGATGGGCAAGGTGCTTGAAGAAGTGCGGCGCTACTACCCCGGCTGGATCGTCAACAACAATGAGCAACTGGCCAGTGTTGCGGTCACTGGCAACTACCGCCTGGACCAGCCGCTGGACATCGTGCGTTCGCTGGCCCACATCACCTCTTCCAGCCTTTCGGAATTCCCGGCGCTGGTGATTCTCAATTAATGACGTTTTTTTTACTCGATAGCCGAAGGTCATACGTCTCGTTGTAGTCAATGCAACTGATTCGCATTTTGAGTCAGCTTTGCAACTATAAGATTCGTTCACCACGGAGCGCTATCAATGCCCACTCGTTTCAACAGCCGGTCCTCTTCCAACGTCCGCACACGTTCCAAGCACCCGTGCACGTTATCGTTGTTGACCGTCGCCGTACTGATGGCCGGCGCACATGCGGTACCGGCCATGGCCGCGACCGATGCGCAGCCAGCCAGTCGCTCCGTGGGCAATTACACCTTTGCAATTTCGCAACAGCCACTGGTGGCCGCGCTTAACGACTTTACCGCTGTGACCGGCTGGCAAGTGGGCCTGACCGCCGAACTGGGGCAGAACGTCTCGTCGCCGGGCGTGCGCGGTTCGCTGTCACCGGAAAAAGCCTTGGAACGCCTGTTGATCGGCACCAACCTGGGCTATCGCAAACTGGGCACAAACACTATCGTCCTCGAAAAGCGCGCTGGCAGCAGCGCCACCCTTGCCCTGCAACAAGTGACCATCAGCGCCACGCGTCAGGAACAAGACGTCATCACAGTGCCCAGCACCGTGACCGTGCATGACCGCCAGCAACTCGACCGCCAGAACGTCAACACCATCAAAGAACTGGTGCGCTATGAGCCAGGCGTCTCGGTGGGCGGTGGCGGCCTGCGGGGTGGCATCAGCGGTTACAACATTCGCGGCATCGACGGCGATCGCATCCTGACTCAGGTCGATGGCGTTGAAATCCCCAACTCGTTCTTCAACGGCCCGTTCGCCAAGACCCAGCGCAACTACGTCGACCCCGAAATCGTCAAACGCGTAGAGATCCTGCGCGGTCCGGCGTCCGTGCTGTACGGCAGTAACGCCATTGGTGGCGCGGTGAGCTACTTCACGCTCAACCCAGACGACATCATCAAGCCGGGACAAGACGCAGGCGCACGCCTTAAAACCGGTTACAGCTCGGCCGACCGCAGCTGGCTCAAGTCTGCGACCGTCGCGGGCCGTGCCGACCAGTTCGATGGTTTGCTGCATGTGAGCCGCCGCGACGGTCACGAAACTGAATCCTATGGCAATCACGGCGGCACCGGCCTGAGCCGTACCGCCGCCAACCCTGAAGACGTGCGCACCACCAACGTACTGGCCAAGGCCGGCTGGAACTACAACGACGATGACCGCCTGGCGTTCACCTATGAGCACTACAAAGACGACCGCGACATCAATCAAAAGAGCGTGGTAGGCGGCCCGTTCAACCTCGGCGCACCGATGGGCATGTACAAATCGCGTAACGGCAACGACACCGTCAGCCGCGAGCGTTTTGGCATAGAAAACACCTTTGTGCTCGACAGCGTGCTGGCTGATCACGGCAAGTGGAGCCTCAATTATCAAGTCGCCAAGACCGACCAGAGCACCGAAGAGCGCTACTTGCCGTTTGTGCGTGACGTGTATCGCACCCGCGACACCCTCTACAAAGAGCAGCAATGGGTGTTCGATGCGCAATTTGACAAAGCCTTTGCCATTGGCCCCACTGACCACTTGCTGACCTACGGCACCACGGTCAAACACGACAAAGTGACGGGTTCGCGCAGTGGCAGCGCGGTGTGCCTGGCGGTCGGCAGTGGGTGTAAAGCGGTGGGCGCACTCAGCACGGCCAAAGGCGATGTGTTCGCTAAAATCAGCGACTTCCCGGACCCGACCATCAACACCTACAGCCTGTTTGCGCAGGATGAAATCAGCTGGAACCAGTGGACGTTCATGCCGGGCGTGCGCTACGACTACACCCGCCTCAAGCCAAAAATCACCCAGGAGTTCCTCAATGCAGTGAACCCCAGCGGCACCGACCCCGTCAGCGATGATGAAAAAACCTGGCACCGTCTGTCGCCAAAACTGGGCGTGACCTACGCGTTCAACGATCACTACACCTGGTTCGGCCAATACTCCGAAGGCTTCCGTACCCCGACCGCCAAGGCGCTGTATGGCCGGTTCGAGAACCTGCAAGAAGGCTACGTGGTAGAACCCAACCCCGATCTGGAACCGGAAAAAAGCAAAAGCTACGAAACCGGCCTGCGCGGCCACTTCGATGAGGGTTCATTTGACGTTGCCGTGTTCTACAACAAATACCGCGACTTTATTGACGAAGACAACGTCAAGCCCGGCTACGACCTCGACAGTTTCCAGAGCCGCAACATCAAGCACGCCACCATCAAGGGTGTTGAGCTCAAAGGCCAACTGCAACTCGACGCGTTCGGCGCGCCACGCGGCCTCTACACCAAAGGTTCGATTGCTTACGCCTATGGTCGCAACGATGACAACGGTCAACCGCTCAACAGCGTTAACCCGCTGACGGGCGTATTCGGTCTGGGTTACGACCAGGATAACTACGGAGGTTTGGTGAGCTGGACCGTGGTGAAGAAAAAGAACCGGGTCGACGACACGGCGTTCAAAGCACCCGACATCGAGGGTAAACAATTCAAGACCCCGGGCTTTGGCATTGTGGATGTGAGCGCCTATTACAAAGTCACCCAAGACGTGACCGTGAGCGCGGGCGTGTACAACCTCACCGACAAGAAATACTGGTTGTGGGATGACGTGCGCAGCTACGACGGCGTGGGCGAAGCCTCGGCAGTCAACCCGGCCAACCTGGATCGCTTGACTCAACCGGGTCGCAACTTCGCGATCAACCTGGTCTGGGACATCTGATTCGGCCCCTCACTGCGCAGCGTTTTTACCTGTGCGGTGAGGATTTTTTACTGTGACGCGTCTTCTTGTTCGTCTAGTTACAAAGCGCATCTCATTCTCAAGGACATCTTCATGACCCCTCAAGACACCGCACAGCGTCCTGCCCTGCGTTCACAACGCCTGAACCAGATCACCAACGAGCCGCATCAAAAGCTCGACGCGCTGGTCAAAGCTCACAAGCCGTTTGAAACCCGGGAAAACTTCGCCCGTTTTGTGGTGGCTCAATACCTCTTCCAGGCCGAACTCCAAGCGCTGTACACCGACCCGGCCCTGAAAGAAATCGTGCCTGACCTGCCCCAGCGTTGCCGCGCCGAGCACGCCAAAGCTGACCTGGCCGACCTCAACACCGAAGTGCCCGCACCTGTCGCGGGTGCGGTCAACGCGCCGAGCAAGGCCCAGGCACTGGGCTGGATCTTTGTTTCGGAAGGTTCCAAGTTGGGTGCCGCCTTCCTGATCAAACGTGCGGTGGCCCTGGAGCTGAGCGAAACCTTTGGTGCGCGCCACCTGGGCGAACCGGCCGGTGGTCGTGCTGAAGGTTGGAAAAGCTTCGTCAAAACCCTCGACGGCCTGCAATTGAGCGCCGAAGAAGAAGCCGACCTGGACAAAGGTGCCGTTGCCGCCTTTGAGCGTTTCACCGTATTACTGGAACACGCCTACGCGGCTGAGCCAGAACTGGCTTAAGCTAGACCTGCCCGGTCAGCATGTGCTGGCCGGGCATTTTTTTATGCGTCTTGAGCTTATGACCCGCCAAACCCAATCCTCGTCGAAAATAGCCCAAATCCTCTTTGGCCTGCTGGCCTACGTCAGCCTGGGCATTGGATTGATTGCCATCGTGATACCGGGGCTACCGACCACCGAATTCATTTTGCTCGCCGCCTGGGCCGCGACCAAAAGCTCCCCGCGCCTGAGTGCATGGCTAGAAAACCACCGGTTGTTTGGCCCGATCCTGATCAACTGGCGCAATGGCAAGATCATTCAGCGCAAAGCCAAAGTCAGTGCCACCATCAGCATGTTGATATGTGCGGGGTTGATGTTGTATGTGCTTGAGCATCAATGGCCGGTGTTTTTGGCCATTGCAGGTATGAGTGTGGGCAACCTGTGGATTTGGTCGCGGCCGGAACGGCTGCCTTCGGCGCTGTAGGCCCGCAGCTTTGGGCTTTGTGCTTTTAACCAGCCCCTGCCACCACCCAATTAGCCCAGCCGACGCAAAGGCCACGTCGAGCTTAGGCGAGGCGGCCGGATGGCAGGGCAGATCAAAAGCAGGTCAAACCATTGGCCTGCGTGTGCAGGCCAATGGTTTTACAGCGTCAACGCACCGCTATAAAGCGCATACGCCGCTGCCAATGCTGCAATCACCACTGCCCCGAAGATCACCTGTTCAATGGCCTTGAACAGCGGCTCACCCTGCTCATGCTTGGCTTTGGCAAAGAAGAAGACACCCGGTGCGTAGAGCAACGCCGACAGCAGTAAATATTTCGGTCCCGCCGCGTAGAGCAACCAGATGGCGTAGACAAGGGCCAGCAGCCCCACCACCAGGTCCTTGACCCTGCGTCGGCTCGCGTTCGAGTAAGTCTCACCTCTTACACACAGCAACACCGCATAGGCAGCCGACCACAAGTAAGGCACAAGAATCATCGAGGACGCGAGGTAGATCAGGCTGGTGTAGGTGCCCGCAGACACCAGGGTGATGAGCAGAAATATCTGAATCATCCCGTTGGTCAGCCACAGCGCATTGACCGGCACGTGGTTGGCGTTTTCCTTTTTCAGGAACGCCGGCATGGTGTTGTCTTTGGCCGTGGCGTACAAAATCTCAGCACACAGCAAGGCCCACGACAGCAACGCGCCCAGCAATGAGATGGCCAGCCCGATACTGATTAAAATCGCCCCCCACTCTCCGACTACGTGCTTGAGCACGCCCGCCATTGACGGGTTTTGCAGCTTGGCCAGTTCTGGCTGGGTCATGATCCCCAGCGACAGTACGTTGACCATTACCAACAGCGCCAGCACGCCGATAAAACCAATGACGGTGGCTTTGCCCACGTCCGAGCGCTTTTCTGCGCGACCGGAGTACACACTCGCACCTTCGATGCCGATAAATACAAACACCGTCACCAACATCATGTTGCGCACCTGGTCCATCACGCTGCCAAGGCTGGGGGTTTCGCGGCCCCAGAAGTCCTTGGTGAAAATATCGGCTTTAAACGCGACACCCGCCAACACAATAAACATCACGATGGGGACGATTTTCGCCACCGTGGTCAGTTGATTGATAAAGGCCGCTTCCTTGATGCCCCGCATGACCAGAAAGTGCACGCCCCACAGCAGCAGCGAGGCGCAACCAATGGCAATCGGCGTATTGCCCTGCCCAAATACAGGCACGAAATAGCCCAAGGTACTGAACAGCAGGACGAAGTAGCCGACATTGCCCATCCAGGCACTGATCCAGTAACCCCAGGCCGATGAGAAACCCATGTAATCGCCAAAACCGGCCTTGGCGTAGGCATAGACACCTGAGTCGAGTTCAGGCTTGCGGTTGGCCAGGGTCTGAAACACAAACGCCAGCGCCAGCATGCCAACGGCTGTAATCCCCCACCCCATCAAAACAGCGCCACCCGCTGCCCGTTCGGCAATATTTTGCGGCAGCGAAAAGATCCCCCCGCCAATCATGGACCCGACCACTAACGCAATTAATGCATTAAGCCGAAGCTTCTGGGTGTTTTGCGACATCGCCACCTCGTTATACGGTTTCGAACAATTCATCGTTCACAGTTAATAGGCTACCGCTGTTCACTGACTAAATACATGTCGCATTTATACGTCTATTAACCCCCGCAATAAGCCCCTTTTTTTTAATCGCTAGTGCGTCTATTGAAACCCAGAACAATCCCCCTATGTAAACCAAGGTTTAATTTCATACTGTGGTCAATGAAACATGAACGCCACATTTGCAAATCTTCAAATAGTGACTAGCTTCAATCCCCACGACCTCGCGGCTATCCACCTATTAGCCACCTTTTAAGACCTCTGGAGCGCGCCTTTGAGGAAGCGTCAAAATAATACGTGATTGCGACCTTCCCGCTCTATTAACAATGGAATGTCGTAATGCGCTGATCTAAGTCAAACGGCTGAAATACCCACGCCATTATCTTAAGGCCTCACTTCTCCTAGATTGGAGTCACCACAAATGTCTGATACTCCCGGAAAACTACGATTGGGTGCGTTGGTTGCTCTGGTAGTCGGTTCTATGATTGGCGGCGGGATCTTTTCGTTGCCACAAAACATGGCCGCCAGTGCCGATGTTGGAGCTGTACTTATCGGTTGGGCAATCACCGCCGTCGGCATGCTGACCCTCGCTTTTGTATTCCAGACCCTGGCTAACCGCAAACCCAACCTGGACGGTGGCGTGTACGCCTACGCCAAGGCCGGTTTCGGCGATTACATGGGTTTCTCATCAGCCTGGGGTTACTGGATCAGTGCCTGGCTGGGCAACGTCGGTTACTTCGTCTTGCTGTTCAGCACCTTGGGGTACTTCTTCCCGGTCTTCGGCGAGGGCAACACCCCGGCCGCGATCATCGGTGCTTCAGTCTTGCTGTGGGCCGTCCACTTCCTGGTACTGCGGGGCATCAAAGAAGCGGCGTTCATTAACCTGGTGACCACGGTTGCCAAGGTCGTGCCGCTGGTGCTGTTCATTCTGATTGCCGTGTTCGCGTTCAAACTGGACATCTTCACCAGCGACATCTGGGGCTTGAAAAACCCGGACCTGGGCAGCGTGATGGATCAGGTGCGCAACATGATGCTGGTCACCGTGTGGGTGTTCATCGGTATCGAAGGCGCGAGCATCTTCTCTTCCCGTGCCGAGAAACGTTCAGATGTAGGTAAAGCCACTGTGATCGGTTTCATCACCGTGCTGCTGTTGCTGGTACTGGTGAACGTGCTGTCGCTGGGCATCATGACTCAGCCTGAACTGGCCAAACTGCAAAACCCGTCAATGGCCGCCGTGCTTGAGCATGTGGTCGGTCACTGGGGCGCGGTATTGATCAGCGTCGGTTTGATCATCTCCTTGCTGGGTGCCCTGCTGTCATGGGTGCTGCTGTGCGCCGAAATCATGTTCTCGGCCGCTAAAGACCACACCATGCCGGCGTTCCTGAAAAAGGAAAACGCCAACCATGTACCGGTCAACGCCCTGTGGCTGACCAACGCCATGGTGCAGGTGTTCCTCATCATCACCCTGTTCTCGGCCAGTACTTATCTGTCGCTGATCTACCTTGCGACGTCGATGATCCTGGTGCCATACCTCTGGTCTGCGGCCTATGGCTTCTTGCTGGCGGTACGCGGCGAAACCTATGAAAACGCACTGGCTGAACGCAAAAAAGACCTGATCATCGGCGGCATCGCGTTGATCTACGCCATCTGGCTGATCTATGCCGGCGGCCTGAAATACCTGCTGCTCTCGGCTCTGCTGTACGCACCCGGCGCCATTCTGTTCGCCAAGGCGAAGCTGGAAAGCGGCCAACAAATCTTCACCACTATCGAAAAAGTTATTTTTGCTGCCGTAGTGATCGGCGCCCTCGTGGCGGCTTATGGACTCTATGACGGCTTCCTGACCCTGTAACTCCCTGTTTATGTACTTTGGAGGATGACTGTAATGACCACGGAAAAAGTGAAATACGGCGTACATTCCGAAGCCGGCAAGCTGCGTAAAGTGATGGTTTGCTCCCCTGGCCTGGCTCACCAGCGCCTGACGCCAAACAACTGCGACGAGCTGCTGTTTGATGACGTGTTGTGGGTCAACCAGGCCAAGCGCGACCACTTCGACTTCGTGACCAAGATGCGCGAGCGCGGCATTGACGTGCTGGAAATGCACAACCTGCTGACTGACATCGTTGCCATTCCAGAAGCGCTGGACTGGATTCTGGACCACAAAGTGACCCCCAATCAGGTGGGCGTAGGTCTGGTCAACGAAGTCAAAGCCTGGATCAAAAGCCTGGAACCCCGCAAAGCCGCCGAGTACCTGATTGGTGGCGTGTCCGCTGACGATCTGCCTGACAGCTTCGGTGGCAAAACCATCGAAATGTTCCGCGACTTCCTCGGCCACACCAGCTTTATCCTGCCACCACTGCCCAACACTCAGTTCACCCGTGACACCACCTGCTGGATTTACGGTGGCGTGACGCTGAACCCGATGTACTGGCCAGCGCGCCGTCAGGAAACCCTGCTGACCACTGCGATCTACAAGTTCCACCCTGAGTTCACTAACGCCGACTTCCAGATCTGGTACGGGGATCCGACGGAGGATCATGGCAACGCCAGCCTCGAAGGCGGTGACGTGATGCCAATCGGCAAAGGCGTTGTTCTGATCGGCATGGGCGAGCGCACCTCGCGTCAAGCCATCGGCCAACTGGCACAGAACCTGTTCAAGAACAAAGCGGTCGAGCGCGTCATCGTTGCCGGCATGCCTAAATCCCGCGCCGCGATGCACCTGGACACCGTGTTCAGCTTCTGCGACCGCGACCTGGTCACCATCTTCCCGGAAGTCGTGAATCAGATCGTTGCCTTCTCGCTGTACCCCGATGAAAGCAAGCAGGGCGGCATTGACGTGCGACGCGAGGAAAGCAGCTTCCTCGACGTGGTGGCCAAAGCACTGGGCGTCAAAACCCTGCGTGTAGTTGAAACCGGCGGCAACTCCTTCGCGGCAGAGCGCGAGCAGTGGGACGACGGCAACAACGTGGTGGCACTGGAGCCTGGCGTGGTGATCGGCTACGACCGCAACACCTACACCAACACCCTGCTGCGCAAGGCCGGTGTAGAAGTCATCACCATCAGCGCCTCTGAGCTGGGACGCGGCCGTGGCGGCGGTCACTGCATGACCTGCCCAATCATCCGCGACCCAATTGACTATTAATTCATCCATTTGAATGCTTGCGCTGACCCTCACAAAGGGCGGCGCAAGCCGGTTACCAGAAACCCAGGAGATCCCCATGGCGTTTAACATGAAAAACCGCAGCCTGCTCAGCTTGGTGCACCACACCCAACGCGAGCTTCACTACCTGCTGGATCTGTCTCGCGATCTGAAGCGCGCCAAGTACACCGGTACTGAAGAGCCGCACCTGAAAGGCAAAAATATTGCGCTGATCTTCGAAAAAACCTCGACCCGCACCCGTTGCGCGTTTGAAGTGGCAGCTCACGATCAGGGCGCACACGTCACCTACATCGACCCGGTGTCTTCGCAAATCGGCCACAAAGAAAGCATGAAAGACACCGCCCGCGTTCTGGGTCGTATGTTTGATGCCATCGAATACCGTGGCTTTGCCCAGGAAATCGTCGAAGAACTGGCCAAGTTTGCAGGCGTGCCGGTGTTCAACGGCCTGACCGCCGAGTTCCACCCGACGCAAATGATCGCCGACGTGCTGACCATGCGCGAACACAGCGACAAGCCGCTGCACGACATCAGCTACGCCTACCTGGGCGACGCCCGTAACAACATGGGTAACTCGCTGCTGCTGATCGGCGCCAAACTGGGCATGGACGTGCGCATCGCCGCACCAAAAGCCCTGTGGCCTGAAGAGTCGTTCGTTAAACAATGTCAGGAATTCGCCAAGGAAAGCGGTGCAAAAATCACCCTGACCGAAGACCCGAAAGCCGCAGTTAAAGGCGTGGACTTCATCCACACCGACGTGTGGGTATCGATGGGCGAGCCGGTGGAAGCCTGGAACGATCGCATCAAGCTGCTGCTGCCCTATCAGGTCAACATGGACTTGATCAAAGCCGCCGAAAACATCCGTGTGAAGTTCATGCACTGCCTGCCTGCGTTCCACAACAGTGAAACCAAAGTCGGCAAAGACGTGGCCGAGCATCATCCAAACCTTAAAAACGGCATTGAAGTGACTGAGGAAGTGTTCGAATCGCCTTTCAACATCGCCTTCGAACAAGCGGAAAACCGCATGCACACCATCAAGGCCATCCTGGTAGCTGCGCTGGCTGATATCTAAAGCCGTGCCCCTGTGGGAGCGAGCCTGCTGGCTCCCACAGAACCCGGTTGTTTGTGCCCTTCCCCTCTTTTAAGGAATGACCTATGCGTATCGTCGTTGCACTGGGCGGTAACGCCCTTCTGCGTCGCGGCCAACCCATGACCGCTGAAAATCAACGCGAAAACATCCGCACTGCCACCGCTCAAATCGCTCGCATCGCTCCAGGCAACGAGTTGGTCGTGGCCCACGGTAACGGCCCGCAAGTCGGCCTTCTGTCCCTGCAAGCCGCAGCCTACACCGCCGTCAGCCCTTACCCGCTGGACGTGCTGGGCGCTGAAACCGAAGGCATGATCGGTTACATGATCGAGCAAGAGCTGGGCAACCTGTTGCCACCGGACGCACCGTTCGCCACTTTGCTGACCCAGGTTGAAGTTGACCCCAAAGACCCGGCTTTCCAGAACCCGACCAAGCCGATTGGCCCGGTCTACAGCGAATCCGAAGCCAAGAGCCTGGCGGCTGAAAAAGGCTGGAACATTGCACCGGATGGCGACAAATTCCGCCGTGTGGTGGCCAGTCCAAAACCCAAACGCATCTTCGAAATCCGTCCGATTAAATGGCTGCTGGAAAAAGGCACCATCGTCATCTGTGCAGGCGGCGGTGGTATTCCGACCATGTACGGCGAAGACGGCAAGCTCAAAGGCATTGAGGCGGTGATCGACAAAGACCTGGCCTCCTCCCTGCTGGCGCAGCAACTGAACAGCGACCTGCTGGTCATCGCCACGGACGTGAATGCAGCCTTCATTGACTGGGGCAAACCGACCCAGAAAGGCATTGCCCAGGCTCACCCCGATGAGCTGGAAAAACTCGGTTTCGCCTCAGGTTCAATGGGTCCGAAAGTTGAAGCGGCGTGCGAATTCGCGCGTAAAACCGGTAAAACCGCAGTCATCGGCGCACTGGCCGATATCGAAGCTATCGTTCAAGGTAAAGCCGGTACTCGCGTTAGCACCGAGAAATCGGGTATTACGTACTTCTGAACCTCGGGGCAGGCTTTAGGGTCTGCCCTTTTACCCCCTCTCCAAGGAGTTACCCTATGGCCTCGTTCGAGCCCGGTCACCTGCATATCCACCGCGAACCGCTGCAACCAAGCGATTTCGGGTATGACATCAAGATCGATTACCAGGTCGTTCAGGATCCCAAGGAAGGCAAGTCGATGCAGTTCGACATGCACGGCCAAATCAACAAGAAGGATTTTAAAGAGACGTTCATTCTGCCCAAAGACCAGTTCTATAACTTCGCCAAAGTCGGGTTTGATATCGCCAAAAAAAATGGCATCCCGCCCTATGCGTCCTTGGCTTCGATGCACAAATATTTCGACATGATGTTTGAAGACGTGCGAAAACAACTGGGTCACGAACTGGGCGAACCGATGAAGCCCGAACATTTGGAGTGACGACTCGCACCACAGAATTCGCCACCATCGCGCAGCAGTTGCCGCAGGCGACGTCCGGTTACACAGCGATTGCTTAATCGCTGAGCACGCCACGCCAGCCACCGGCCGCTGCCACGCCATAAAGCCCGCCGCAAATTTCGCCAATTCTCTGCTCCAAGGCATACTGGCCACCTCCGCTGGCCAGAAGTGTTGCTCGTTCCCATGCGTATCCATGTCAGTTTTATCGACCGTGTCGGCATCACCCAGGAAGTACTGGCGCTGCTCGGCGGGCGTAATCTCAATCTGGATGCCGTGGAGATGGTGCCGCCCAACGTCTACATCGACGCGCCGACGTTAAGCCCGCACGTGCTCGACGAGCTACGCGAAGCCTTGTTCCGCGTGCAGGGCGTGCAATCGGTGGAGGTGGTGGACATCCTTCCAGGCCAGCGCCGGCACCTGCAACTCGATGCGCTGCTGGCGGCCATGACCGACCCGGTATTGGCACTCGACAGCGAAGGCCACGTGCTACTGGCCAACCCGGCGCTGGTGTCGCTGTGCGGCCACGAACCTGGCGGTGAAAGCATCAGCGCGTTGTTCAGCGACCCCGGCTTGCTGCCTGCGCTGCTAGAAAACGGCTTTCGACTGCCGCTGCGTGAAGTCACCCTCAACGGCCATCCGCTGATGCTCGATGCCACCCCCATCACGGATGCGGGGGCGCTGCTCACCTTGTATCAACCGAGCCGTATTGGCGAACGCCTGGCAGCCCTGCATCACGACCACGCTGAAGGCTTCGACGCCTTGCTCGGAGACTCACCCGCGATCCGCACCCTCAAAGCCCGCGCTCAACGCGTGGCGACCCTGGATGCACCGTTATTGATTCAAGGTGAAACCGGCACCGGTAAAGAACTGGTGGCCCGCGCCTGCCATGCCATCAGCGACCGCTTCGGCGCGCCTTTTCTGGCCCTCAACTGCGCTGCCCTGCCTGAGAACCTGGCCGAGAGCGAGCTGTTCGGCTACGCCCCCGGCGCTTTTACCGGCGCGCAACGCGGAGGTAAGCCGGGGCTGATGGAGCTGGCCAATCACGGCACGGTGTTCCTCGATGAAATCGCTGAAATGTCACCTTACCTGCAAGCCAAGCTCCTGCGCTTTTTGAATGACGGCAGCTTTCGCCGTGTGGGCGGCGAACGCGAAGTGAAGGTCAATGTACGCATCCTCAGCGCCACGCATCGCAACCTCGAAAAAATGGTCAACGACGGCACCTTTCGCGAAGACCTGTTCTATCGCCTGAATGTACTCAACATCGACGTCCCGCCGCTGCGTGAACGCGGGCAAGACATCCTGCTGCTGGCGCGCACCTTTATGCAGCAGGCCTGCACTCAAATCCAGCGCCCGGTGTGCCGCCTGGCGCCCGGCACCTACCCCGCCCTGCTGGGCAACCGCTGGCCGGGCAATGTGCGGCAACTGCAAAACGTGATCTTTCGCGCCGCCGCCATTTGCGAAAGCAACGTCGTCGACATTGGCGATCTGGACATCGCCGGGACCTCAGTGGCACGGCAAAACGATGGCGAAGTGCTGACCCTGGAACACGCTGTCGCCTCGTTCGAAAAAGCCCTGCTGGAAAAGCTCTACGTCGACTACCCTTCCACCCGCCAGTTGGCCAACCGCCTGCAAACCAGCCACACCGCGATTGCACAGCGGCTGCGTAAATATGCAATCCCCGGCAAAAATCCTGCTTCGTAGCCGCCGCAGGGTGCAAGCTTTTGATCTGATCGCCTAACACGCTCAAGCGATCGTATTGAATTCGATACGGCGGAACGATTTCAGTACACATATGGCCTGACGCACTGCTGCAAGGCTTTGATCCGCTTCGATTTTTTAAACCCCTCACACCTGTAGCGATTTCGCTACAGATAGCATTAGGCTGCCGCCTGTCGAAACCACCAATTCATTGATAAATATGGCCTTTTACAAATTGGCAGCCATCTTGCAATGCACTCCTCAAAGCGCTCGTCCTTGCACGAGCAATCAACTGCGACTACCAGACGAGTCTGGCCCTGAGGAGTTTCCATGAGCGAATTGCGTTTTACTGAAGACCACGAGTGGCTGCGCGCCGAAGCCGACGGCAGCGTGACCGTGGGCATTACCGCATTTGCGCAAAACGCTCTGGGCGACGTGGTGTTTGTTCAGTTGCCAGAACTACAGGCCTACGACAAAGGCGCAGAAGCCGCCACCGTTGAGTCGGTGAAAGCCGCCAGCGGTGTGTACATGCCACTGGACGGTGAGGTGCTGGAAGTCAACCCGGCGCTCGATAGCAGCCCGGAACGGGTCAACGAAGACCCGCTGGGTGAAGGCTGGTTCTTCCGCTTCAAACCCACCGATGCCAACGCAGTGAGCCAGTTGCTGGATCAGGACGCCTACGACCGCCTGATCAAAGCCAACGCTGACGCCTGAGGAACTCGCCATGACCACTAAACTCAGCACCGCCAATGAATTTATCGCGCGCCACATCGGCCCGCGCCAGGCCGATGAACAGGCCATGCTCGCCACCTTGGGCTTTGAGTCCCTCGATGCTCTGAGCGCCAGCGTGATCCCTGAAAGCATCAAGGGCACCAGCGTGCTCAACCTGCCAGCCGGGCAAAGCGAGGCGGATGCGCTGGCCTCGATCAAAGCCATCGCCGCCAAAAACCAGCTGTGCAAAACCTATATTGGCCAAGGCTATTACAACTGCCATACGCCTTCGCCGATCTTGCGCAACCTGTTGGAAAACCCGGCCTGGTACACCGCGTACACGCCGTATCAACCCGAGATTTCCCAAGGCCGCCTCGAAGCCCTGCTCAACTTCCAGACCCTGATCAGCGACCTCAGCGGCCTGCCGATTGCCAACGCCTCGCTGCTCGATGAAGCCACCGCCGCCGCGGAAGCCATGACCTTCTGCAAGCGCCTGAGCAAAAACAAGTCCAGCAACGCGTTCTTTGCTTCCCGTCACTGCCACCCGCAAACCCTCGATGTGTTGCGCACCCGCGCTGAGCCGTTGGGTATCGACGTGGTGGTGGGTGATGAACGTGGCCTCACGGACCTGTCGCCGTTCTTCGGCGCCCTCTTGCAATACCCGGCCAGCAATGGCGACGTGTTCGATTATCGCGAACTGGTTGAACGCTTCCACGCCGCCAATGCGCTGGTGGCCGTCGCAGCTGACCTGCTGGCACTGACGCTGCTGACTCCGCCGGGCGAGTTCGGCGCCGACGTGGCCATCGGCAGCGCCCAGCGTTTTGGCGTGCCTCTGGGATTCGGTGGCCCGCACGCCGCTTACTTCGCCACCCGCGACGCGTTCAAACGCGACATGCCGGGGCGTCTGGTCGGCATCTCGGTCGACCGCCATGGCAAACCGGCGTTACGTCTGGCCATGCAAACCCGCGAGCAACACATTCGACGCGAAAAGGCCACGAGCAATATCTGCACCGCGCAGGTGCTGCTGGCCAACATTGCCAGCATGTACGCCGTGTACCACGGCCCTCAAGGCCTGACGCAGATTGCTCAGCGTATTCATCAACTGACGGCGATTCTGGCCAAGGGCCTGACTGCGCTGGGACTGAACGTCGAGCAGATCGAATTTTTCGACACCCTGACCCTGCACACCGCTGGCAAAACCCAAATCCTGCACGCCAACGCACACGCCAAACACATCAACCTGCGCGTGGTGGATGACGAGCGTGTGGGCGTGTCGCTGGACGAAACCTGTGGCCCGTCCGATGTGACCGCGCTGTGGGCCTTGCTGGCCGCCGACGGTCAAGCGCTGCCGGACTTCGATGCCCTGGCTCAAACCGTGAGTGGCACCTTGCCGGCCGCGCTGCTGCGCCAGTCGCCGATCCTCAGCCACCCGGTGTTCAACCGTTACCACTCTGAAACCGAACTGATGCGTTACCTGCGTCGTTTGGCTGACAAAGACCTGGCACTGGATCGCACAATGATTCCGCTAGGTTCCTGCACCATGAAGCTCAACGCTGCCAGCGAAATGATCCCGATCACGTGGGCCGAGTTCGGCAGCCTGCACCCCTTCGCACCTGTCGAACAAAGTCAGGGCTACCAGCAACTGACCCACGAGCTGGAGGCCATGCTCTGCGCCGCCACCGGTTACGACGCTATTTCGCTGCAACCCAATGCGGGCTCCCAGGGTGAGTACGCCGGGTTGCTGGCGATTCGCGCCTACCACCAAAGCCGTGGCGAAGAACGTCGCGACATTTGCCTGATTCCCTCTTCTGCACACGGCACCAACCCGGCTACCGCCAATATGGCGGGCATGCGCGTGGTGGTCACGGCCTGCGACGCACGCGGCAACGTCGACATTGAAGACCTGCGCGCCAAAGCCATCGAGCACAGCGAGCACCTGGCGGCATTGATGATCACCTACCCTTCGACCCACGGTGTGTTCGAAGAAGGCATTCGTGAAATCTGCGGCATTATTCACGACCATGGCGGCCAGGTTTACATCGACGGCGCCAACATGAACGCGATGGTGGGCTTGTGCGCACCCGGCAAGTTCGGCGGTGACGTTTCCCACCTCAACTTGCACAAAACCTTTTGCATTCCCCATGGCGGTGGAGGCCCTGGCGTGGGTCCGATTGGCGTCAAGTCGCACCTCACGCCGTTCCTGCCGGGCCACGCCAGCCTGCCACGCAAGCAAGGGGCGGTGTGCGCAGCGCCGTTCGGCAGCGCGAGCATTCTGCCCATCACTTGGATGTATATCCGCATGATGGGCGGCGAAGGCCTCAAACGTGCTTCGCAAATGGCCATCCTCAACGCCAACTACATCGCCCGCCGCCTCGAAGAGCACTTCCCTGTGTTGTATTCGGGCAGCAACGGCCTGGTGGCACATGAATGCATCCTCGACCTGCGCCCCCTCAAGGACAGCAGCGGCATCAGCGTGGACGACGTGGCCAAGCGCCTGATCGACTTCGGCTTCCATGCCCCGACCATGTCGTTCCCGGTGGCCGGCACGCTGATGATCGAGCCGACCGAAAGCGAGTCCAAACAAGAGTTGGATCGCTTCTGCGACGCCATGATCCGCATCCGCGAAGAGATCCGCGCCGTGGAAAATGGCGCGCTGGACAAAGACGATAATCCGCTGAAAAACGCCCCGCACACGGCCGCAGAAATGGTCGGTGAATGGACCCATCCGTACAGCCGCGAACAAGCGGTGTACCCGGTTGAGTCGTTGATCGAAAGCAAGTACTGGCCACCAGTGGGTCGGGTCGACAATGTGTTTGGCGATCGCAATCTGGTGTGCGCGTGCCCCTCGATTGAGAACTATCAGGAGGCATAGACCACTAACCCCCCTGTAGGTGCGAACGTGCCTACAGGGCATCTGTATTTAATGCCAATAACCCATAAGAAACCGGAGAACCCCATGTCGTTAAGCGTGTTCGACCTGTTCAAAATTGGCATCGGTCCTTCAAGCTCTCATACCGTCGGCCCCATGCGGGCCGCCGCACGGTTTGTTGAAGGTCTACAGCGTGATGAGCTATTGCACACAACCGCCTGCGTCAAAGTGGAACTGTATGGCTCGCTCGGCGCCACCGGCAAAGGCCACGGAAGCGACAAAGCCGTGCTCCTGGGCCTGGAAGGCGAGCACCCGGACACCGTCAACACCGACACCGTGGATCAGCGTCTGGCCGCGATCCGTAGCAGCGGGCAATTAAACCTGCTGGGCCAACACCCCATCGCGTTCAATGAAAAGCTGCACCTGGCAATGATCCGCAAACCCCTGCCCTACCACCCTAACGGCATGATTTTTCGTGCCCTCGATGCCGCTGGCATACAAATCCGCAGCCGCGAGTATTACTCGGTCGGAGGGGGTTTTGTGGTGGATGAAGGCGCCGCTGGCGCTGACCGCATCGTGGAGGACAGCACTGAGCTGAAGTACCCGTTCAAGACCGCCAAGGATTTGCTGCGCCATTGCGTCACCCACCACCTGTCGATCAGCCAGGTGATGATGGCCAACGAAAGTGCATGGCGCCCGGAAGCCGAGACCCGCAGCGGTCTGCTCAACATCTGGCAAGTGATGCAGGACTGCGTCAGCGCCGGTTGCCGCCATGAAGGCATCCTGCCGGGCGGTTTGAAGGTCAAACGCCGTGCCGCGGCCCTGCATCGCCAGCTCTGCGCCAACCCCGAAGCCTCATTGCGCGACGCCCTGTCAGTGCTGGACTGGGTCAACCTGTACGCGTTGGCGGTCAATGAAGAAAACGCCAACGGTGGCCGCGTGGTGACAGCGCCCACCAATGGTGCGGCGGGGATTATTCCGGCCGTGTTGCATTACTACATGCGCTTTATCGGCGGCGCCAATGAAGACGGCGTGGTGCGGTTTCTGCTGACCGCTGCCGCCATCGGTATTTTGTACAAGGAAAACGCCTCCATCTCCGGCGCGGAGGTGGGTTGCCAAGGCGAGGTCGGCGTGGCGTGCTCAATGGCGGCGGGCGCGTTGTGCGAGGTGCTAGGCGGTAGCGTGCAACAGGTCGAAAACGCCGCAGAGATCGGCATGGAACATAACTTGGGGCTGACCTGCGACCCGATTGGCGGACTAGTGCAGGTGCCGTGCATCGAGCGCAATGCAATGGGCTCGGTCAAAGCGATCAACGCGGTGCGCATGGCGTTGCGCGGTGATGGGCAGCATTTTGTCTCCCTGGACAAAGTGATCCGCACCATGCGCCAGACCGGTGCCGATATGAAAAGCAAATACAAAGAAACCGCTCGCGGCGGTCTGGCCGTCAACATTATCGAGTGCTGATTTTTAAGGAGTCACGAATGTCCACCGAACAACTGCTTAAAACCCCGCTGCACGCGCTGCACCTGGAACTGGGTGCGCGCATGGTGCCATTTGCCGGTTACGACATGCCCGTGCAGTACCCGCTGGGTGTCATGAAAGAGCATCAGCACACCCGTGAACACGCCGGGCTGTTTGATGTGTCGCACATGGGGCAAATTCGCCTGAGTGGCGCGGATGCGGCCAAAGCCCTGGAAACCTTAGTGCCGGTCGACATCATCGACCTGCCAGTGGGCATGCAGCGTTATGCCATGTTCACCCACGAACAAGGCGGCATTCTGGATGACCTGATGGTCGCCAACCTGGGTAACGATGAACTGTTTCTGGTGGTCAACGCGGCCTGCAAAGAGCAAGACCTGGCGCATTTGCGTAAACACCTGAGTACCCATTGTCAGATTCAGCCGCTGTTCGAAGACCGCGCCCTGCTCGCCTTGCAAGGCCCTGAGGCGGTCAAGGTAGTGGAACGCCTGGCGCCGCAAGTGGCGAAAATGACCTTTATGCAGTTTGCACCGGTGACGCTGCTGGGCGTGGAATGCTATGTGAGTCGTTCGGGGTACACCGGTGAAGATGGCTTTGAGATCTCGGTACCGGCAGAGCACGCAGAGGCTCTGGCACGTCACCTGCTGGCTCAACCTGAAGTGGAAGCGATTGGCTTGGGCGCGCGCGACTCGCTGCGCCTGGAAGCGGGTCTGTGCTTGTATGGGCATGACATGAACGAGAAAACCACGCCGATTGAAGCCAGCCTGTTGTGGGCCATTTCTAAAGCTCGTCGGGCAGACGGGCCGCGGGCGGGCGGGTTCCCCGGCGCTGAAACGGTGTTTGCCCAACAGCAAAGCGGCGTTGCTCGTAAACGGGTCGGCCTGCTGCCTCAGGAGCGCACGCCGGTACGTGAGGGGGCCGAAGTTGTAAACGCCGACGGCAACGTGATCGGCAGTATCTGTAGTGGCGGTTTCGGTCCAACCCTGGGTGCGCCTTTGGCAATGGGCTATCTAGACACGGCTTATACACCCCTGGAGACCGACGTATGGGCAATCGTTCGCGGTAAACGTGTCCCCATGAAAGTGTCGAAACTGCCGTTTGTTGCGCAACGTTATTACAGAGGGTAAAGACGCCTAGTTTGAAACACAGTTGCATGTTCACGACACTTAAGTGTCATGCAACTGCCACAAAACAGTGCGCACTTTTCGAGAGTGTAAGTATCGAAAAGAACACGAAAACAATTGAACATGCCTATCCAAAAACGCGGCTTAAATCGACGTTACATCCTTTAAAACAGAGGGACAGACGGCGTATTGGCAGGGCTTGTTTTTACAAGCCTGGTTGTCGTAGAGTTTGCGCACTGTGTTTGCATGGGTCGCTGGAATCGTGACCTGGGCAGTAGCTCTAAGTTTGCTACACCCGTTCGGCGTCTCTTACTTTCCTGCAACCCAGCACCAGTTCTCTTTCATAGCAAAGAGACTGTCATTAATTGTTAGCGTCAAGGAACTAAGAAATGTCCCAACGTCAAAGCGGTACCGTCAAGTGGTTTAACGACGAGAAGGGGTTTGGCTTTATCACCCCTGAAAGCGGTGCGGATTTATTCGTGCACTTCCGTGCCATCCAAGGCAACGGTTTCAAAAGCCTGAAAGAAGGCCAGAAAGTGACTTTCGTCGCCGTACAAGGCCAAAAAGGCATGCAGGCTGACGAAGTACAAGCCGAAGCCTAAGCTTTATTGCAGTGAAAAGCCCCTGATGGTGACATCAGGGGCTTTTTTATGGGCGCAATTCCGTAAGATGGCTTTTTTCCTTCACGAGACCCTGCCATGTCGAAACAACCACTAAGCCCTCAAGGCGCGTTTCCAGCCGCTGGCCTGGGGCGCCGCCTGGCAGCCATGTTCTACGATTTCTTGTTGTGCACAGCACTGATGATCGTCACCACCTTTATTTACAAACTGATTTTGATGGGCTTTATCGGTGAAGCCGAAATGCGCGCACTCTCGGAGTCCGGCGCACTGGACGGCGACCCGCTGTTGTCCACCCTCCTGTTTTTTGTGCTGTTCGGCTTCTTTGCCAAGTTCTGGACCCACTCAGGTCAAACCCTGGGCATGCAGGTATGGGGGGTACGTGTACAGAACGCGGACGGTACGGCAATCAGCCTGTGGCAAGCGTTGCTGCGTTTTATCGTATCGATTGGTTCATGGCTGTGTTTCGGTCTGGGCTTTGTCTGGTCGCTCTTCGATAAACAAAAGCGCACCTGGCATGACATGTACTCCAACAGCCAATTGGTCAGGGTCCCCAAACAGAAGAAAAAATAAGCCGCACAAAAAAGCCCGTATCACTCGATACGGGCTTTCTCATTACCTCAACGTATTGCCTCTACCAGCGTTACTCCGCCAGTTTGAAGGTAATAAAGCTGGCACGACCTTGACGCAGCACGCGCATCGACACTGAACGGTTTTTTGGCAGCGCCTTGGCAATGTCAGTGAACTGTTTGGCATCGGTAATCGCCTGGTTGTTCAAGTGCGTAATGACATCACCTGGTTGCAGGCCGATCAGGGCCGCAGGGCCGTCCTGAACATCCTTGATGATCACGCCACCCTTGATGTCGTTGGCTTTCTTCTGCTCCTCGCTCAGGTCCGCCACAGAAACACCCAGACGGTTGCTGCTGCGCTCGGCACCGCTCGGCGAGTCCATCTCTTTGCCTTCGTCAGGAATCGCGCCCACGGTCAGGTCCAGGGTTTTACGCTTGCCGTCACGCACCACTTCAAGGCTTGCCTTGCTGCCCGCCTTGAGAGCACCCACCAGATGCGGCAGGTCGGCAGACATCACAATTGGCTGGCCATTCATGCTCAGGATCACGTCACCCACTTGCAGGCCGCCTTTGGCTGCCGGGCCATCATCGAGCACTTGAGCCACCAGCGCACCGGCTGGCTTGTCCAGACCGAAGGATTCAGCCAGGTCTTTGTTGACCTCTTGAATCACCACACCCAACCAGCCACGGCTGACTTTGCCACCGCTTTTAAGCTGGTTGGACACGTCCATCGCTACGTCGATAGGGATAGCAAACGACACGCCCATGAAACCACCGGAGCGGGTGTAGATTTGCGAGTTGATACCCACAACCTCACCAGCCAGGTTGAACAGCGGGCCGCCGGAGTTACCCGGGTTGATCGGCACGTCAGTCTGGATAAAAGGCACGTAGCTTTCGTTCGGCAGGCTGCGGCCGATGGCGCTGATGATGCCTTGGGTCACGGTATGGTCAAAACCGAACGGTGAACCGATCGCAACCACCCACTGCCCCGCTTTGAGGTCTTGCGACTTGCCCAGTTTCAGAACTGGCAGGTTTTTGCCTTCGATTTTCAGCAGCGCCACGTCAGAGCGTGGATCGGTGCCAACCAGCTTGGCTTTCATTTCGCTGCGGTCTGACAGGCGCACGATGATTTCATCTGCATCCGCCACGACGTGGTTGTTGGTCAGGACATAGCCATCAGGCGAAATGATAAAACCCGAACCCAACGATTGAGCTTCGCGCTGACGCCCGCCGCCGCTGCGTGGTGCCTGCGGCATGCTGCGCTCGAAAAAGTCCCGCAAACCGGGCGGCAGCCCTTCCAGATCTGGCATTTGCCCCATGCTTGACACACGGCGCTCAGGTAATTTTTGCGTGGTGCTGATGTTCACCACCGCCGGGGAGGCTTGTTCAACCAACTGCGTGAAGTCGGGCAACTGCACCAACGGCGCATCCGCCAAGGCCGGAACTGCCTGCCCGAGCATCATCACGGCCGCAAGAATGGGTAAGTAAGGTTTCAATCGAGGCATCGACATACAGCTCCCGTTAATAGCAAGCAGAGTTAAGCGGCTGGCATCCAAAAACCAAGCCCAAAGCATAGACCGTATTTTTGGACACCCACAAACAAACAAGGCCAGAGCCTTAAGGGCTCTGACCTATAGAAAAATATAAAACGTTTGGCAAATGAAAATCTTCACCAGACATGTAGGCGCACCACTAAGGCTTGACCTGCGGCTCGGCTTTACCGGTACGCATGGAAAGCGCAATGCGTTCTGCGGTGCCGATTGGAATCTCGCCCACCACGGTAGCAAGCATATCGCCATCATTGGTCGTCAGGTGCCTTGAAACGGCAGCTGTAGGGCCCAGTTGAACTCGCGTGTCAGGTGCAGAGGCGCCATTGAGCGGCTCCAGGAAGACTGAAAAGCGGGCTAGACCGTCGTCATACAACAGGCTGGTGACTTCGGACTTGGTCTTCGGGTCTCGATTGACCGTGCTGTTGACCAGTTCAAACCCCGGAGGCAGCCACTCTGAATGCCAGGCGTGAGTCACTGCACCGGTTTGTTCGACAGGCGGCTGGAGCGAAACCGACTGACACTGTCCACTGGGTTTGAGCAGTGCACTGTCAGGCGTTTGAGTGTCCAGCTCAGTGAACTGAAAACGCTCCAGCAGTTGCGCCTTATCATTGAGCAGCAATGATTTAAGCGGCAAACCGGTGTCGCGATCCAGATACAACTCAACGCCGTAACGGTGCTGATCACGCGGCGTTAGGGAAATAATCACCGCCCTGCGACCCGCTACGCGTGAATCTCCGGTTTTGGTCACTGCGTACCAGTTGCTGAGTTTTTCGGTCTCCAGCGTTCTGACCGACGCTGCCGATGTACCGCGTAGCCCCGAAACCAGCTGGCCAGTGACACAGAGGGTGCGCCCATCGGCGCGGACAACCTCTTGAGCAGGGCCATCAAGTTGCAGCAGTCGTTCACGAACGTTTCCATCCTGCACGAGGTGCCAGATGCTGTGGGTAGAAAAACTACCGTTTCGCTCATAAACGAAGGTGCCTTGATAGCTTTGCTGCTGCTCCGCTTGCCCGAGGCGTTTGAGCCAATCCTGAGCTTCATCGGCATGGGCTGGCACTGCAAACCAGCCACTTAGCAAAAGCGGTAACAGAGGTAGGACGCGCATGATGGCCTTAACGGTTTTCCAGACTGGCGGCTCGAGCGTAAGGAAGTACACCCTCAGTGCTTTTCATCGCAGCTTGCTGGGCATGCTGACGCAGGTAACCCGGCAAACGTTGATCCTGCCAACCTGACTGACCTTGCAGAACACCATTGGCCATAGGGCCCGGGGCCTGGTCAGCGCTCTCTTTGTAGTTTGCCAGTACGGCAGGGCCTTTAACCATCGGCGCGGTCATGCTCGGCTGAGTACCTTGCTGAGCAAGCTGTGCACCGACGATGTCATCCTGGTTGTAGAGCCTTACACCGGCCAACACAGCGACTGTCACCGACGCTGCAACTGCCAGACGCCCAATGCTTTTCCAGGGGCTGGAGGCCACTTTGACCGGGGTTTGTTCCTCGGCCAATGCAGCCGATACAGCAGATGCGATGTCCAGGCGTGGAATCATCAAATCCTTGTGCATCGCAGCACGTGCCACTTGGTAACGAGACCAGGTGTCACGGGTGTGCGAATCGTCAAAGGCATTCAATACCCGACGTAGTTCCAGTTCGTCCGCTTCGTTATCCATCACCGCGGACAGCGATTCCTGCAGGGCTTCACGACTCATGGCGGTTCCTCTCTTGGCTGTCGCCGCTGTCTCAGGTTTCCTGCAACAAAGGTTGCAGGGCTTTATCAATGGCTTCCCGGGCGCGGAAAATCCGGGAGCGCACGGTACCCACCGGGCATTGCATGACGCTCGCAATGTCCTCGTAACTCAGACCATCAAACTCACGTAAAGTTAACGCCGTTCGTAGATCTTCTGGTAACAGCTGAATCGTGCGATGAACGGTACCTTCGATCTCATCGCGGAGCAAAGCACGCTCCGGCGATTCCAGATCTTTCAGACCGTGGTCACCATCGTAAAACTCAGCATCTTCAGAACTCACATCACTGTCTGGCGGACGTCGACCCCGTGATACCAGGTAATTTTTAGCCGTGTTAATGGCGATGCGGTACAGCCATGTATAAAAGGCGCTGTCGCCGCGAAAATTACCGAGTGCCCGGTAAGCCTTGATGAAGGCTTCTTGTGCAACGTCTTGGGCTTCATGGGTGTCGTGCACAAACCGCACGATCAACCCGAGAATTTTGTGCTGGTATTTCAGCACTAGCAGATCGAATGCACGCTTGTCGCCACGCTGTACGCGCTCGACCAGCTGCTGATCCTCTTCCTGGGTTAGCATGAATACTCCTCATAAGACCGAGAGGGAGATTGCTGTGCTAATTGATCAGGCTTGCAAACATAGACTCGGGCTTTACGCAAAAGTTCTCTCCCCCCCTGGTAAGTTTCCTGCGCACTCGGATTTGGCGCGCACGAAAACGCAGCTCGGGCCTTGCCGGCTGCGTCAATAATCTTGTCGTCAGGCTTATCTGCTGTGGGCCGTACCTCAAGCCCGCCCGCGTTAAAGCCAACGCTGTCCCCCTTCACGATGGGCAACCCTCTATGGAACATTGGCCTATAGGAAAAGTTCAATTAATCCGAGCGAGGTACCACTCATTGCAACACAGCCCCACGCATGAGCCTCTGCACACGCTTAAACCCGGCCTGCACCGGCAAAAAATTCTGCATACCGGCATACAGACCGCCTGCGAGTGAGGCACACTTCGTGCCCGCTGTAGTTTCACAATGCCATAAAGGCCCGGCTATTGTGCCGATCCCCCCCTCTATATACTAGTGGGCGCTTTTTTGCGGATGTCAGAAGAATGAGCCAACATTTTCAACATGATGTGCTGGTGATTGGCAGCGGTGCTGCCGGTTTGAGCCTGGCACTTACATTGCCCGGCCACATGCGCATTGCAGTGCTGAGCAAGGGCGATCTGGCCAACGGCTCGACGTTCTGGGCACAAGGCGGTGTTGCCGCCGTGCTCGATGACACCGACACGGTGCAATCCCACGTTGAAGACACCCTCAACGCCGGCGGTGGCCTGTGCCATGAAGATGCCGTGCGTTTCACTGTCGAGCACAGTCGCGAGGCCATTCAGTGGCTGATCGATCAAGGCGTACCCTTCACCCGCGATGAAGCCGTCGACCCGCAGCACCCGGGTTTTGAGTTCCACCTCACCCGCGAAGGCGGGCACAGCCACCGGCGCATCATCCACGCAGCCGACGCAACGGGGGCCGCGATTTTCAAAACCCTGCTCGAACAGGCACGCCAACGCCCCAACATTGAATTGCTTGAACAACGGGTGGCCGTTGATCTGATTACCGAGCGCCGGCTCGGGCTGGACGGTGATCGCTGCCTGGGGGCCTACGTGCTCAATCGCGCCACAGGTGAAGTAGACACTTTCGGCTCGCGCTTTACGATTTTGGCCACCGGCGGCGCCGCCAAGGTCTACCTCTATACCAGCAATCCGGACGGCGCCTGCGGTGACGGCATTGCGATGGCGTGGCGCTCGGGCTGTCGCGTTGCGAACCTGGAATTCAACCAGTTCCACCCCACCTGCCTGTATCACCCGCAAGCCAAAAGCTTTTTGATCACCGAAGCCCTGCGTGGCGAAGGGGCACATTTAAAGCTACCAAACGGCGAGCGCTTCATGCAGCGCTTTGACCCGCGCGGCGAACTGGCCCCGCGCGATATTGTCGCCCGGGCCATCGACCACGAAATGAAGCGCCTGGGCATTGATTGCGTGTACCTGGACATCAGCCATAAATCCGAAACGTTCATCAAGACCCATTTCCCGACGGTTTATGAGCGCTGCCTTGGGTTTTCCATCGACATCACCCGCCAGCCCATCCCCGTGGTGCCAGCCGCGCATTACACCTGCGGCGGGGTCATGGTCGACGCGCATGGGCGCACCGATGTACCCGGCCTCTATGCCATCGGCGAGACCAGTTTCACTGGCCTGCACGGCGCCAATCGCATGGCCAGCAACTCCTTGCTGGAGTGTTTCGTGTATGGCCGCGCAGCTGCCACCGATATTTTGGCTCAATTGCAGCACATCGCCATTCCAGTGGCCTTACCCAGCTGGGATGCGAGCCAGGTGACCGATTCGGACGAAGACGTGATCATCGCCCACAACTGGGATGAACTGCGGCGCTTCATGTGGGACTACGTGGGTATCGTGCGCACCAACAAGCGCTTGCAACGGGCACAGCACCGGGTTCGGCTATTGCTGGATGAAATTGACGAGTTCTACAGCAACTACCGAGTAAGCAGAGACCTGATTGAGTTGAGGAACCTTGCTCAAGTAGCGGAACTGATGATCAGGTCTGCCATGGAACGTAAGGAATCTCGAGGTCTGCACTACACACTGGACTATCCAGAGCTGCTGCCAGAGGCGAAGGATACGATCCTTACACCAACCTTTGAGGCACGTTAGGAGACCATAGCGTAGCACCATAGGACCCCAGTTTGTAACAGCTTTGGCACACATTTGTCCCAACGCAAGGGTCCTTATCGCCTGCCCGCAAGGGTCCTTAACGTGCGCCCATACGAGCGTGCGAGGGCCTACGGGGGTACGCGCGCAGGTTAGCTATGACAGGTGGTCTCACGGAATTTTGTGTCGGATTATCAAAGGGCACCTAACGTATTCGCTACGACCTCCCCGACCATTTCAGCTATCAGCTCGCCGTGCGTTGCACCGTAAAGAACCGCAACGGTGCCCATCAGCTTCCACGTGGCTTTCGACATAGCGATAGCCTTGAGGACGGCCAACCATGGTTTCTTGGCGGCCATAGCGGTCTCCTACGTGAAATGTGAGATTGAATGTGGATCATTGCCCTGCACATTTGGCATAGCAACGCATTGCACATGGGCTCAACTGAAAGTCCACCGGCTGGGGTAGACGCTCAGGTCAGCCCACAAGGCCCGTGAAGGGCCCTATGGATGCTGCGAGTGTTACGACTTGGCGACCACGCAAGTGATCAACGGGAACGCTACGGTCTCAACCTGAAGTTTCTCAGTAGGGTCCGCTGGGTTCGCCAGCTTCAGCTTGACCTTGGCCTGAGCCATTACGTCAGCGATACCGGTGATTTCGATGTCCCAGCCTTGGATGCTTGAGTTACGGGTCGAGTGCAGTTGCCATACGTCACCATCATTACCTTGACGGAACGACAGGGAGGCAAAGCCTTTAGGCAACATGAAGATGCCACGGTTAGTGCCCGAGTAGAACTGAGTACGGCAGCCCAACAGGTCCTCAATGTCGTCCACGCCTGCACGATGGGCAGCACGCTCCAAGACACCTTGTTCCGATTGGTGCATCAGCAACACGAACTCACTCAGGGAGTTACCCACCGATTGGTTCATGGAGACCGTAAGGATGTCGATCAGGTCCTCAGCACGCTCACGAGGGAGCTTTGAAGGGTCCTTAACGGAGACCTTATGGGTACTTGGGGATTTGATCAGGATGTCAGCGATAGTTGAACCACAGTCCTTCTCAAAGTCCTTCATCCATTTGTCCATCATCTGGCCCAGCGAGTGGGACGTAAAGCCAGCGACCAAGTGAGCATCCAACAGGGTCACACGAGAAGAGAACAGCGCAGCAGTATCAGTCGGCTCAGTGAAGATCACGTCACCCACAATAGCTTCGCCCTTGCTGATCTTAGAGCGGTCATAGATCGACTGGCGTGGGTCGAACTCAATGGTGCGATTAGCCATGTTGACCAGTTGAACCGGAGTTGGCTCAGTGCCCTTAGGGCGGATCTCACAGGGGATAGAGTCATGGGCAATAGCAGCCCAATCACCACCATTGAAGTGATCGTCAAGGGCGTCCGTAATGGCCTCAACGGCAACACTCACGTCAGTGGTCTGAGCGGTAGTCGATGCCTGAGTGTTGAACTGGATGTTCCCACCATGACCCCAAGAGGCTTCATCGAAGTGGGTCACAGGGGTCTGACGGTCACGGGCGTCACGGTGGTCGGTAGTCTTGGAATTGATCATAGGGTACTCCTTAAGAAAGTCGGGAAAGGTTCAAAGGGACGCCAGCAAGGGCCAGCGTCACCAGAGGTAAAACAATGTTGGTCAGAAGGTCACCCACGGGTTACTCCCCGGAGTTCCAAGTGGATCGACCATTGGCAGCACGGATTGCAGCACCACGGGCACGCATCTCTTCCTCACGGGCCTCACGCTTAGCACGACGACGAGCGACCTCAAGGTCACTTGGAGTCGCATACGAGGCCACACGCTCAGCATGTTCACGGGCTTCCTGAAGACGCTTTGCCTCGTAGGCACGTCGCTCGGCGCGCTCATTGGCCACGCTACGGGCAATCTCAGGGAACGCCTTAACGGACAGTTCAGCGTCCATGTACTGTTCAACGATAGAGCTTTGCTTGGCGAAGTTACGACCACAGCCAGCGAGCAGACCTGACAACATCACACCTTCAGCGAAGGCGATAGTTACGGTTTGACCTTGAACTTCAACAGTCTCAGAAGTTTTGTTTTGGATATTCAGTTGCATAGTAGTGTCTCCTATTAGACACATAAGGAAGACCTGCCGCATAGGCGCACAGAGACCAGAGGCAAAGGAGAAGCCGCTCTGTGTCCTCAGGTCTTTCTTATGGGTTCTGGTTTTGGGTTGGGTTAGGTTCTTTGGTGGATCTTGCGGGAACCTGTAAGCCGATGGCGGACGGCAAAAGTCGGTAAGGAAATTACTCTTCCTCCTATGGGTGAGGGTTTTAAACTGCCATGTGTATAAAGGGGATAAGGACCCGCCACGGTCCCTATAAGTTACTTGGTGGTATCAATGCCCCAGTCTTCAAACAGCTCAGCGGTCACCCGTTGGGATACAGGGTCGCAAGGGACGCACGATGGTCCTCACGGTGAGTTAGGGCGATGATCGACATCAGCACACGTTCATCTATTTCAATTGCCTTAGCGGCACGGCCACGGCCATCACGGCGGTCGATCTCACGGGCCAGCCAATAGGACCCCACAACGGGAGTCCGATGGGACCACATACGGTTGCCGCCTGAGACAACCAAGCATTCGACCAGACCAGCGCTTTCAAGGCGGTCCAGTACGTCAAGGGTCAAGGCGCGCATCTTGCTTTCTTCTCGGTCTACGGCGTTCGCCATTGCGAGTGTGTTAGTTGTTAAGTTCACTTGAAGGTTCTCCCAAGTTTTAACGTGTCGATAATGATTGGTTGTGTACGCACAAGCGGGACACTTAACGGGACCATAAGGACAGCATCTAAACTCAGGTCTGATTCAATGATCAGGTCTACGAGTTTCAGCAGAACAGGATTGGTCGCGGTCAGGTGTTGACGAAGTAGCATTAAGTTGACCCCATAACCTTCAGAGTCCTTAAGTGGAGGTCGCTGGCGCGGCGCTTGCCAAACGTGACGCAGCGCAATGAGTCGACCCCGAGTTACCGGGGATGCAGCGATATGGTTAAGGCGTTCTATAAAGGTCATGTCAAGGTTCTCCTTAATGACTGGCGGGTTAGTATGTCCGGCGTTGTTGGCGAGCCTTACGGTCACGCTCAGTGCGTGTGAGGACCTCACGGATGGTCCCAAGGGATGCACCTTCAAGGTCCAACTTCAGGAACAGGAACAGTCGGGAACGCTCAGCCCTCGACAGGATTCCTTTACGGGTGTTGTATTGGGCATAGCGGTATTCGTTAGCGGTCATGGTCAGGTTTCTCCTGTATAGGTGAGGGTTATTAGACTTTTCGTGTCGTCTACTCAAAGAAAGCCCCAAGGCATAAGGGCCTCAGGGCAGTCTTAGGGTGTGACTCAAAGTTTGGTTGCAATATCGAACACGGTTTGACCATTGGAGCCTTCACCTGTAATGGCGACCACAAAGCCATCCTCATCCAGCACAGGGCGAACCTTGAGGTGATCCTTAAGGGCCTTGGCGATTAACTCAGACTTAGGTTGCAGCCACTCGGTGAGACCCTTGTGGGTGATCCTGAAGAGGTGACCGGTCAGCTTCACAGCTTTGTTACGCTGGTTGACAGCCTTGGCGTGACCCCGCTCGATGTACTTCGGGTGTATCTCTGTAAGGCCCTCAGAGGTCCGTACAAGGCCCTTAGCTTTGAACATTGCCAACACCTTGTCGGGGTGCTCAACGTCTGCCAGTCGGCAAGCCTCGCGCCACGTATAGCCCTCTCGGGTCCCTTTACGGGTGTGTTCAGCATATGCCGGAGCCATCATGTCCACACGTGACTGAAGGTCAATAAGAGTGTCAGTAATTGCCTGAGACCCAAACGCAGGGTTTGCAGCCAATTCAAGTTCAATCCATCGACCGATAATCGTGTAACGCAGTGAAGTGTCGTAGCCAGTAATGACGGTGAAGACCATCTGTTTGTTTAGGACCAACATCCGTTTATCGCGTTTGTATGCGTCTTGATAAATAGCCTCAGTTGCCCCGATAGATGCCCTCAAATCTGAGGCCATCTTTCCAGTGACCAATTCAATGGCTCGGTCAGCATCTCGCAGAACGTTGTCATGACGCTTGCCAGTCATGGCTGCAATTTCAACGGTGCTCATGGTGATTTCGTTCATAGTATTAAGCATTAGAGTTTCCTTTTTGAATGCTCCCTGAGTTCGCACCCATTACCGACCACCAAGGCCCCTCTACGGGCATCGGTAACGGCTCAAGGAACATTCAGAAAGACTTGGTGATATGGGAGACCTTGCGACAGGTCGTTTGGTTGAGGTCGAGAATGTGTGTGCATCCTTCCCTGTATAGGTGAGGGTTTTAAAGTCAGTCAGGTTTTGGACCCGATTGGATCTTCTGGTCACGTTCTGGACCGGGCAGTCACCTCGGTGGGAGACCCAAATACCACTAATGGAACTTAGCGGTAACTTTAAGTTGCTGTTTAATTGTGTTCGATAGAACCAATGTACTTATCTTAAAGGGTCTATAAGTTCTTTAAGTGCTCTTACTTAATGATTTATATAATGATTAATATAATGATTAATATAAGAGTTAATATAAAGGGATCTTTAAGTAAAAGGCCCCGTTAACCATGCGATCAGTAACAGGAGGCCCAAACCTGTTAAAGGTCAATCACACCCTCTTCAGGGCAGACAGACAGAATCGCTATGGTGGTCCTCAGTGCTGGACCCAACGATCTCCCTCAGGAGCGTTGCTTAGGTGCTTGATCGTCTGGATATGGTGGTCACTGTACGATCAAGCCTTGCTCAGCTCAGCAACCTTTGTGGTCACTGGCTGGCACTGGTAGGGGAACCGCTATGGGTCTTCCTCCTATGGGTGAGGGTTTAAAAACAGATTGTGCATAAGCATGGGACAGACACAAAGAAGGGCACCCTAAGGCACCCTTCAGTATCCACCGTGACTATTGGTCAGCTATCAGTCATCTTTCCGAACCACACTCAGGGCCTTTACGATCCTGTCAAGGTCTATTCCAGCGACCCTCGAATCAGCCTTCTGATAATGCCTCAATCAGAGCTTCGGCCATTCGTTTTACCTCAACCGCACTCCCAGCCCCGTACAGGTCATAACTGATCGACCCCGAGGCGTGCCCCAAGATGGACTCAGCGGTCCCCACAGGCACTTCAGCGGCCTTCAGGGCACCGGCCAGAGAGTGACGCAACGAGTGGAAGGTCTGGGTCCGATCAGCTTTCAAGCTCAAGACATCCCGTAGCGCCCCATTAAGCACGTTCGAGAACTGACCAGCTCCCAAGGTGAACAGGCGAGAGTCGGCCTTCCTGACAAACTCAAGGAACGCCTTAAGGTCAAACCCGTAGGCACCGTCAGTCAACGGTACGACACGCAGAGCATTCTTGGTCTTGGCTGTCTTGCCATCGTTCCTATTGATGTCGATGACCCACACGTCCCCAACCTGCTTAACGTCATCCTCGGTCAACTGCCTCAGTTCCTCAATACGGGTCCCAGTGATCACCCCGAGGGACAACGCCCAGCGCTGCCAAGCGTCCACTGGAAGCGACTTAGCGTGAGCCATCAGGGCCTTTACCTGATCCTGAGAGAGCGCCTCACGGGAGCTGTCAGCACCTTTCGTTGGCTTCAGACCCTTATCGAAACTCTTGTCGAGATAGCCG
Organism: Pseudomonas weihenstephanensis; assembly: GCF_016812185.1. Classification (NCBI taxonomy): domain Bacteria; kingdom Pseudomonadati; phylum Pseudomonadota; class Gammaproteobacteria; order Pseudomonadales; family Pseudomonadaceae; genus Pseudomonas; species Pseudomonas weihenstephanensis. The sequence goes on from NZ_JAAEBV010000005.1 coordinate 333,565, forward strand.
TTATTCACAGCCCAATCCATGACGGTCGATAGCCGGGTCAGCACCTTCTTAACCGTTGAAGGCTTACGGACCTCAAGGAGCTTGTCCCTCAGATTCTTCATGTCCTCCCGTGTGTGGGTCTTCATGTCCAAGTCGCCAAGGATCACGCCGATAGCCTCACACGATGACTTCACGTCCCGCATGGTGCTGGCCTGAATGCTGTCTTTGCGCTCCTCCATGTAGAGCGCAGAAAGGGACTTGAAGGTAAGACCCGAAGAAGCGTTTACAGATGAAGGCAAGGAGAGGGCCAAAGACATGCCACAAGTTTCTTCGTTGAGGTCCTTCACGATCTCGACCAGTTTTCCCGACCGTCCGCGCATACGCTCCTGTGAGGCATCAAGGATCTCAAGTGCCTTACTCACTGCCCGTTGCTGATTGATGCTCAGGGGCAGCTTTGCGGATGCCTTACGAAGCGCCAAGTGATGCTCATCGTTGATCATCTCGTAAGCGACCAGCGAGCTATCACCGTGTGCCATCGTCAGGTTGTATTCAGCGAACTCAATCAAGCGCTCACGGAGTTCGTCCCATGACGCCTCAGGGTTGTCCAAGTGGTAAGCCTTGAGAGTCGAAAGGATGTCGTCGGAGATGGTCATTGCGGTGGCCTTGTCGGTAGTCCTGAGTGACAGCGTGAAGAAGCCCTTAAGGGTTCCTTGAGGGCGAAGGCGAAGGTAATAGCGACCAGACCGGCGATAGTGGTACGGCTTGGCGAGCGCAGTTTGTAACAGGTTTGTCCCACTTGGGGAGCGGTGGTTGACGGTCATCGGCTGAAACCCCTGTATCCATTGGGTTTAGCCTCATAGGGTCGAGTTCTACAGCAACTATAAAGTCAGCCGCGACTTGATCGAGTTGCGCAACCTGGCGCAAGTGGCCGAACTGATGATCCGCAGCGCGATGGCCAGAAAGGAGTCGCGCGGCCTGCATTACACACTCGACTACCCGCACATGCTGCCCGAGGCACTGGACACTATTCTGGTGCCAGCCACCTACGCCGACTGAACTTGAGCCGCACGCGCAGGCGCCGGTGCTGATCGGGCGCCAGCGCGTCGCAGGGTATGCAAGCCGCACGCACCCAACGCTCGCCTCGAAGACTAAAACGCACAATCACCAACGCAGGCAACGCGACACTGTCGCGACGCAGTTGAACAGCCTGCCAACCGTTAGCGCGACTCCACAACTGCCAACCCTCAGCATTACGCCGCAAGCCGCTAATGGCCGCGGGATGGGTCAGGCGGATATGCCGTGGCCACACCCAAACCCCGTGGCTCAAACACACAAAAGCCCCCAGCACTTGAGCCCAGGCAGGTATAGAAAGAAGGCAGATTGCGATCAGCGCCAGCGTCTGGGCTGCAAGATACGCCGCCAGCAAGTGCCCGGAAGCACGCCAGCGGCATTCGAAAAAATTACTTGGGCTGGACACGATCCAGGATCATGCGAACCATGCGCTGCAACTCCGGGTCTTCGGACTCGCTGCGCTCCATAAACCAGCCGAACATGTCCTGGTCTTCGCACTCAAGCAGCTTGCGATAGCACTCGCGGTCTACGTCGTTCAGCGTGGCGTATACCTCTTTGACGAAAGGCACCAACAGCACGTCAAGTTCAAGCATGCCGCGGCGGCTGTGCCAGTAAAGACGATTGAGTTCAACATCTTCGACCATGGAGCGCTCCTCAAATAGTGCGCAAGTATACAGACCGTTCTGCCAGAGACCAGTCGGCTTTGGTCGGTCTCCACCGGTCCTACGCGAACTATCCATTTGCAGAACGCACCTCTATGATGTGTCCCAGACTTTTTGACCTGCGATGAACCATGGCCGACTCTGCTTTTTTCTGCACCCTGACGCACGAAGGCGTGCTTGCTGTTCGCGGCAATGACGCGAGCAAGTTTTTACAGGGGCAGTTGACCTGCAACCTCAATTACTTGAGCGACACGCGCGCAAGCCTCGGCGCCCGCTGCACGCAAAAAGGCCGGATGCAATCGAGTTTCCGCATCGTCCTTCAGCCCGACGGCTGCTTGCTGGCGATGGCCCGCGAACTGGTAGAACCACAATTGGCCGACCTGAAAAAGTACGCCGTGTTTTCAAAGTCCACGCTTACCGATGACAGCACTAACTGGGTGCGTTTTGGCCTGGTACAGGCCGACCACGTGCTTGCGAGCCTGGGCCTGCACCTGCCTGCCGACACCGACAGCGTAGCGCGCGCCAACGACTTGATCGCGGTTCGCGCCTCTGAAGGCCGTACCGAACTGTGGGCGCCTGCCGAGCAGGCGCCCACCCTGACTCGCCAACTGGAGGCTCAGTTGCCTCAAGCCGAGCTTAATGATTGGCTACTGGGCCAAATCCGCGCCGGTATCGGCCAAGTCATGGCGCAAACCCGCGAGCTGTTTATCCCGCAAATGATCAACCTGCAGGCAGTGGGCGGCGTGAGCTTCAAAAAAGGCTGCTACACGGGTCAGGAGATCGTTGCGCGCATGCAGTATCTGGGCAAGCTCAAACGCCACCTCTACCGCCTGTCGCTTACAGGCAATGACGTGCCATTACCGGGAACTCCGCTGTTTGCCCCCACTCATAGCAGCGCCATTGGCGAAGTGGTGATCGGCGCCCGAAGCGAACACGGTGTTGAATTACTGGCCGTTCTGCAAGCCGAAGCGGCGCAGTCAGGCGATGTGCATGTCGGTGATTTACAAGGGCCTGCGCTGTCGCTGATGGACCTGCCCTATCAACTGGACCGTGATCGCGAGATCCAGCGCTAATTGCCGTACCTTGAAACCCCCAGAGAACAGAAATGAGCACGTTGGCGCATAAAGTCCAAAAGGATTTGATTCAGGCTATTGATAAAGATGACCTGGTTCTGCCCACGCTACCCGAAGTAGCCTTGAACATCCGCAAGGCCGCTGAAAACCCTGATATCAGTGTCAGTCATTTAAGCAAAGTCATTGGCCGTGACACCGCGCTGTCTGCCCGCCTGATTAAAGTGGTTAACAGTCCGCTGTTGCGCGCCACTCAGGAAGTCACCGACCTGCACACAGCCATTACGCGCCTGGGGGTCAATTACAGCAGCAACCTGGCCATCGGGCTGGTCATGGAGCAAATCTTCCATGCACGCTCTGACGTGGTCGAACAGAAAATGCGCGAGGTGTGGCGTCAAAGCCTGGAAATCGCTGGCATCTGTTATGCCTTGTGCAGACGCTACACCCAACTGAAACCGGATCAGGCTGCACTGGGCGGTCTGGTTCATCAAATTGGGGTGCTGCCGATTCTGACCTACGCCGAAGAGCACAACGAACTGCTCTCGGACCCGGTGTCGCTCAATCACGTCATCGAAAACATCCACCCCTTGATCGGCGACAAACTGCTCAGCGTGTGGGAGTTCCCTGAAATGCTGGTCAAGCTACCCGGCCAGTACCTGGACTTCACGCGCAATTCAGACAACCTCGATTACATTGATCTGGTGCAAATCGCTACGGTGTTCACCCATCAAAATGACCATTGCGCCATTGCCAAGGTTGAACTGAACGCATTGCCCTCCTTCAAGAAACTGGGCCTGGATGCCATGAGCGCCAAGCTGCACGATGAATTGAACACCGCCCGCAGCATGTTTATCTGACGTCACTGCGCGCCACCGTCGCAGGCACAAAACTGACCCGCACTTTCAGCCCCCCCTGCGCGCCATCGTGCAGGGTGATCTGCGCCACATGTGCGCGACAGATCTCACCCACAATCGCCAACCCCAGCCCCGAGCCTGCAACCATCGGGTTTCGGCGATAAAACCGCTCAAATACGCGCTCGCGGTCTTCATAGGGAATGCCCGGCCCATCGTCTTCAACTTCCAGCACCGCCGGCTCGATGACGCGCAATATCACATTGCCGCCGACCGGGGTGTGGGCCAATGCGTTGTCCATCAGGTTGCTGAGTAACTCATTGAGCAATGTCGGCTCACCGTGCATCCACACCGGGTGTTCGGCCTCAAGTGCTAACGCCACGCCACGCGCATGGGCCAGCGGCGCCATCGCCATGCCCAGTTCGCGTGCCAGTTGACTGAGGTCCAGTAATTGCGCGCCCCCTTCTGCAATCGCGCGCGCCCCGTTCTCAATACGCGCCAGCGACAGTAATTGATTGGCCAAATGCGTCAGCCGATCCGTGCCTTGCACCGCCTGCGCCAAGGTGCTGCGCCACGTATCCGGCTCATGGGCACGCAAGCCCAACTCCAACTGAGCCTTAAGCACGGCCAACGGTGTCCGTAACTCATGGGATGCATCGGCGATGAATTGCGCCTGGCGCTCAAACTGACCGCGCAGACGCTCAGTGAAATGATTGAGGGCTTGTACCAGCGGCCACAACTCGCGCTGCACCGGGACCCGTGGCAAGGGCCGCAAATCATCCGGCTCGCGCTCCTCCACGGCGGTGCGCAAACGCTCCAATGGCCGCAACGCCGCACTGACCGCAAACCACACCACCAGCAAAGCGCCCAGGCCCAGCATGCCCAGGCGCAACAAGGTGTCGGCCATCAGGCTGCGCGCCATCGATACGCGCGCCTCATCGGTTTCAGCCACCCGGATCTCGGCCATGCCGTTCATGTTGGGTTCGCTCACCGCTTTGAGCAAGCTGACCACACGCACGTTCTGCCCCAAGTATTGAGCGTCATAAAAACGCGCCAGCGCCGGGTAATCGTCGGTGCGTAAAGTACCCGGCGGGGGGCCGGGCAGATGCTCGTAGCCGGAGATCAGACGCTGATGAATATCGTTGACCTGGTAATAGATACGTCCCGCGCTGTCGTAGGCAAACGTATCGAGTGCAACGTAAGGCACGTCGGCACTCAGGCTGCCATCGCGCTGCGACAGCCCCGCCGCAATGGTACGCGCAGACGCCAGCAGCGTTCGGTCATAGGCGGTGTCAGCGGCTTCGCGGCCATTGAAGTAGGCACTCAAACTGCTCGCCAGCATCAACACCACCAACAGCAACGTCAGGTGCCACAGCAGTCGCCAGCGCAAGCTGTCGAGTTTACGCATCACGGCTTTCCAGCAAGTAACCCAGGCCACGGAAGGTCACAATCGCAACTTTCTGGGCATCCAGTTTTTTACGCAGCCGATGCACATAGATTTCAATCGCGTCGGGGCTGGCTTCTTCATCCAGGCCAAACACCTGGGCGGCCAATTGTTCCTTGCTCATGACCCGCCCGGGACGCGCAATCAGCGCCTCCAGCACTGCCTGCTCGCGCGACGTCAGGGTCACAAGCTCATCGCCCAGCGTGAAGCGCCGCGTCTCAAGGTCGTAGACCAGCGCGCCACACCGCTGCTGACGCTCGCCGCCCAATACGCTGCGGCGCAGCAACGCCTTGACCCGCGCCTCAAGCTCAGTCAGCTCAAAGGGTTTGGCCAGATAATCATCCGCCCCTAAATTAAGCCCGTGCACGCGGTCCTTGACGTCGCTGCGCGCGGTCAGCATCAACACGGGAAGGGTTTTACCGCGCGCGCGCAAACGGGCAAGCACCTCGAAACCATCCATGCGTGGCAACCCTACATCCAGAATCACCACGGCATATTCTTCGCTGGCCAGCGCCAAATCGGCCGCCACGCCATCGTGCAAAACATCCACCGTCAAACCGGTACTTTTCAACACTTGAGCAACACTGTCCGCCAGCTGTGGCTGGTCTTCGACCAAAAGCACGCGCATGGGATCATCCTCATTATTTTTATTGGGACCTGCCCACATGCCGCCTCTTTTAAGTACGGCTGAACAGCCTCAGGCCCTGCGTTTCTTTGCGCGGAGTGTACAGACGCCTGCAAGGCTGTGAAGTCAGAAAAAGGATGAAACGGGATGAACGGCGGTTGAAAGGTTGGCGAAAGGTTCGCCCACTAGGATCGTGAAATGGGCAGTTACAACTACCCGTGCCCTGAATGCCGTAGCAACCCGAAAAACGCCTCGAAGCGTTTTCGCCAATAAGAACAATAATGGAGCACCTCTTCATGCCGGCTTTACAGCCTCGGGCCACCTGGCCTGTCCGTTTACTTCGTATTCGCCAATTCACCTCGATCGGTACAGTCATGGGCCTGACCCACAGGCTCTGTCGCCCCGCGTTAAGCGTGCGCGTCGGTCAAACCCGGCTGCTCGTGCGATAGGGCCCGCCCTTCTTCTAAAAACAACAACTCCCCTGGAGACAACATGAATCCATCACTGCGCGCCGTTGCTCTTGCTGCCAGCTGCCTGTTGTTCGCTGGCCCCTCCATCGCCGAACCCAAACGCCCGGAGTGCATTGCCCCAGCCTCCCCCGGTGGCGGTTTTGACTTGACCTGCAAGCTGGCGCAAAGCGCGCTGGTGAACGAAAAACTGCTCAGCAAACCCATGCGCGTCACCTACATGCCGGGCGGCGTGGGCGCGGTGGCTTACAACGCCGTGGTTGCCCAACGACCCGGCGATGCAGGCACGCTGGTAGCGTGGTCCAGTGGCTCGTTGCTCAATTTGGCCCAAGGGAAATTTGGGCGCTTTGATGAGGGTGCCGTGCGCTGGCTTGCAGCCGTCGGCACCAGCTACGGCGCGATTGCCGTGAAAAGCGACTCGCCGTACAAGAACCTCGACGATCTGGTTAAAGCCCTCAAAGCAGACCCTAGCAAAGTGGTCATCGGCTCCGGCGGTACCGTCGGCAGCCAGGACTGGATGCAAACTGCGCTCATCGCCAAAGCCGCCGGGATCAACCCGCGTGACTTGCGCTACGTCGCGCTCGAAGGCGGTGGTGAAATCGCCACAGCGTTGTTGGGCGGGCACATTCAGGTGGGCAGTACGGACATTTCCGACTCCATGCCGCACATCCAAAGCGGTGATATGCGCATCCTCGCCGTGTTCTCCAAAGAGCGCCTGGACGAACCGGAGATGAAAAACATCCCGACCGCCAAAGAGCAGGGCTACGACATCGTGTGGCCTGTGGTGCGCGGTTTCTATCTGGGGCCAAAAGTCAGCGACGAAGACTACGCGTGGTGGAAAAACGCCTTCGACACCCTGTTGGCCTCTGAAGAGTTCGCCACCTTGCGCGATCAGCGCGAACTCTTTCCGTTCGCCATGACTGGCCCCGAGCTGGACACCTACGTCAAACAACAGGTGAGCGACTACAAAGTGCTGGCCAAAGAGTTCGGCCTGATCCAGTAACCGCCACTGCCAAAGAGCTGCGCTGCACACCCGCAGCGCGGCGCAGGAGTGAACCATGCTCTTACAACGCATTTTTGCCTCCGTGCTGCTATTGGCCTGCGTCGGCCTGGCGCTGATGGCCTGGCCGTATCAGGCGGCTTTTTCGTACGAACCCGTCGGCCCGCGCGCCTTTCCGCTGCTGATGCTGGGCCTGATGGGGCTGGGCCTGATCTACATGATCGTTCGCCCAACCCCGGTGGTGCACAGCGAAGACGACCCGAAACTGGACCGCGACACCCTGATCAAAATCGGCGCGTGCGTCGTGCTGCTGCTGATCTTTGCCGGCACCTTTGAGCCGCTGGGTTTCATCCTCAGCAGCATCCTGATTGGCATCCCGATGGCACGCCTGTACGGCGGGCGCTGGCTGCCCAGCGTGGCGATCATCAGCTTGATGAGCGTGGGGCTTTATCTGTTGTTCGATAAAGCGATGGATGTTCCGCTGCCCCTCGGCCTGCTCGACGTTCTGGAGAACTGATATGGATACTTTTGGCTATCTGGGCCAGGGCTTCGGCGTCGCGCTCAGCCCGTACAACCTGATCACTGCACTGTGCGGCACGTTGATCGGCACAGTGGTGGGGTTGCTGCCGGGGTTGGGCCCGATCAACGGGGTCGCGCTGCTAATTCCGATTGCCTTTGCGCTGGGGCTGCCGCCCGAATCCGCGCTGATTTTGCTGGCCGCGGTGTACCTGGGTTGTGAGTACGGCGGGCGGATCAGCTCGATCCTGCTGAACATTCCCGGCGAAGCGTCTACCGTAATGACCACTCTGGACGGTTATCCGATGGCCCGCAAAGGGTTGGCAGGTGTGGCGCTGTCGCTGTCGGCCTGGAGTTCGTTTATCGGCGCTTTTATCGCCACCTGCGGCATGGTGCTGTTTGCGCCGCTGCTGGCCAAATGGGCGATCGCCTTCGGACCCGCCGAGTATTTCGTGCTGATGGTGTTTGCGATCGTGTGCCTGGGCGGTATGGCAGGTGATCGACCGCTCAAAACCTTTATCGCCGCACTGATCGGCTTGTTTTTGTCGTGCGTGGGGATCGACGCCAACAGCGGTGTGTACCGCTTTACCGGCGATAACATCCACCTGACTGACGGCATTCAGTTCGTCGTGCTGGTGTTGGGGTTGTTCTCCATCAGCGAGATTCTCTTGCTGCTGGAAAAAACCCATCGCGGCCAGGAGGCGGTCAAGGCCACGGGCCGCATGATGTTCAACGTCAAAGAAGCGGCAGCGGTATTTGCCGTGAATATTCGCTGCGGCCTGCTCGGTTTCATCATGGGCGTGCTGCCCGGTGCGGGCGCGACATTGGCCAGCGCCGTGGCCTACATGACCGAAAAGCGTCTGGCGGGCACCACGGGTACATTCGGTGAAGGCGACATGCGCGGCCTGGCGGCCCCTGAAACTGCGATTGGTGCTTCGGCCTGTGGCGCTCTGGTGCCCATGCTGACGCTGGGTGTACCGGGTTCGGGCACCACCGCCGTGATGATCGGTGCGTTGTCGCTGTACAACATCACGCCCGGCCCCTTGTTGTTTCAACAACAGCCCGACATCGTCTGGGGCCTGATTGCGTCGTTGTTTATCGCCAACATCATGCTGGTGATCCTCAACATTCCGATGATCCGCATCTTCACCCGCATTCTTGCCGTGCCGAACTGGGCGCTGGTGCCGGTGATCGCGATCATTACCGCCATTGGTGTGTATGCGGTGCATGCCACCACCTTCGACCTGTTCCTGATGATCGGCATTGGCATCTTCGGTTACATCCTGCGCAAGCTCGACTTCCCGCTGTCGCCGGTGCTGCTGGGCTTCATTCTGGGTGGCCTGATGGAGCAGAACCTGCGCCGTGCGCTGTCGATTTCCAACGGTGCGCTGGACATTCTGTGGTCCAGCCCTATCACGTTGGGGGTGTGGGTGCTGACCAGCCTCATGTTGCTGCTGCCGATTGTGCGCATCTGGCGCAAACGCAGTGCTCAACGCCGTGCACTGGCCAATGCCTGAGGCCAGGTTCAAGCAGTGGTGGGCAACACCGCTGGTCGGTCTGGCCGGCGGTTACCTCGCCAGCCTGATCGGCTGGCCCCTGCCGTGGATGGTGGGGTCGTTGTTGGCAATCATCCTGGTGCGCTGCCTTAGCCCGTGGCAACTGGCCGAGATCCCGGGCGGGCGAAAGTGCGGGCAATGGATTGTCGGCATTGGTATCGGTCTGCATTTCACACCCGGGGTGATGGAACAGGTGCTCGCGCACTTCTGGCTGATTTTTTTGGGGGCGTTACTGACCAGCGTGTCGAGCATCATCAGCGTGTGGATCATGCGGCGCAGCGGCGAAGACCGAGCCACCGCCTTTTTCTCCAGCATGCCGGGCGGTTCTGGCGAAATGGTCAACCTTGGCGCACGCAACGGCGCGGTGCTGAGCCGCGTGGCTGCGGGCCAGAGTTTGCGGGTGCTGGCCGTGGTGCTGTGTGTGCCCGCCGCGTTCAAATACATGTTAGGTGGCGGCACACCGGCCTTGCACCCCGCCCCGGTTGATGTTTTTTGGCTGGCCGTGCTGTTTCCGGCGGGTGCCTTGCTGGCCTGGCTGTGGCAACGCTTGCGTCAGCCCAACCCGTGGTTGTTCGGACCACTGCTGATCAGCGCCAGCGTCAGTATCCTGTTCGACTTGCACACCGGCTTGCCCGAAGGCAGTAGTCAGGCAGGCCAATGGCTGATTGGCAGTGGTCTGGGGTGTCACTTCAATCGCGCGTTCTTTCGGCGCGCACCGTCGTTCATCGGGCGCACGCTGCTCGGTACAGCGCTGACAATGCTGATCGCCAGTGCCTGCGCCGTGGGTTTAAGTGCCCTCACCCAGCTGGACCTGCGCTCCATGACACTGGGCATGATGCCGGGCGGGATCGCGGAGATGAGCCTCACCGCCGAAGTGTTGCAACTGTCCGTGCCGTTGGTCACGGCGCTGCAAGTCATGCGTTTGCTGTTTGTATTGTTTCTCGCCGAACCCCTTTACCAATATTGGGTGCGACTTAAAGCCTGAAGGCTTGCCGCCCTGCCTCAAGCGTCAGGCAACTTCCAGTCAATGGGCGTCAGGCCGTTTTGCTCAAGAAACTTGTTGGTGCGGCTGAAGTGCCCGTTGCCGATAAATCCGCGATAGGCGGAAAGCGGCGAAGGGTGCACCGACGTCAGCACCAGATGTTTGGTGGCATCGATCAGTTTCTGTTTGCTCTGGGCATGGGCGCCCCACAACAAAAACACCAGTTTGGGCTGTTGCTCACTTACCACCTGAATAATCCGGTCGGTGAAGTGTTCCCAGCCTTTTTTGGCATGGGAGGCGGCATTGGCGCGCTCCACCGTCATGGTCGTGTTAAGCAGCAAAACCCCCTGCTGCGCCCATGACTGCAAACAGCCGTGCGGGGCGATGTCGATATTCAAGTCGCGTTTGAGTTCTTTATAAATGTTGACCAGCGACGGTGGTGCGGGCACGCCGGGTTGCACCGAAAAACACAATCCGTGCGCCTGACCGGGACCGTGATAGGGGTCCTGTCCCAAAATGACCACCTTGACCTGATCAAGCGGGGTCGAGTTCAGCGCGTTGAAAATCAGTGGGCCAGGCGGGTAGATCTCTTTGCCCGCCGCGTGCTCCTGGCGCAGGAACTCACGCAGATCGCCCATGTAGGGTTTTTCGAACTCATCACGCAATGCCTGCTTCCAGAGGGGTTCGATTTTTATACGGTCGTCCAGCGTCATGGCTATTACTCGAAAAACTAGGGTGCGGACACTAAAAAAGCGCGTCTGGCTTGTCAATGCAATCAGGGACGTGTGGTCGCCGCACATCATGGTTACGGCTTAAATGTTGTATAAAGATCGGCCTGAACCCTACGCGTTATGGCCCTCCCATGTCGACACCCAGCCTGTGCCCTGCCTGCGGCGCCAGCAACCAATGCGCGATGGTCGGCAATGATGAGCCATCCGCCAGCCCGTGCTGGTGCTTTGAGGTCACGATTGACCCCAACGTCATTGAGGCGCTTGCTCCCGAACTGCGCAATGCGACGTGCCTTTGCCCGCGCTGCGCCGGGGTGCTCAAGCAACTTGCTGCATCGAATGCAGGCGTCAGCCGTTAAGATGCGCTCCTGATTTTCATGTGATCGAAGGCTATGCGTTTAGACCGTTTCCTGAGCAACCTGCCGCAATTGAACCGCCAGCAAGTTCGCCTGTTGCTGATCGAAAAGCGCATTCAGGTGGATGGGCAGATCATCAGCGACCCGCATTATGAAGTGCGTGCGTTCAATCGCATCGAACTCGACGGGCAGACCCTGCAAGCCGGTAAAGCGGCGCGGTACTTCATGCTGCATAAACCGCCCGGCTGCGTCAGCGCCACCCAGGACCCGGAGCACCCAACGGTGCTCGATCTATTGAACGAGCCGGACAAGGAAGACCTGCACATTGCCGGGCGACTGGATTTCAACACCAGCGGGTTGATGCTCATTACCAACGATGGCCACTGGTCACGCCACGTGACCCAGCCAGAAACCAAGCTGCCCAAGGTGTATTACGTCGAAACGGAACAAACGATCAGCAGCGCGTATGCAACCACGTTCAAACAAGGCATTTACTTCGCCTACGAAGACCTCACTACCCTGCCCGCTGAGCTGCATGTGCTCAGTGCGCACAGCGCCCGGTTGAGCATCGTTGAAGGCCGCTACCACCAGATCAAACGCATGTTTGGTTACTTCAATAACAAAGTGCTGCGCCTGCACCGCGAAAGCATTGGAGCGCTGAGCCTCGATAAAGGGCTGGCACCCGGTGAGTATCGAGCGCTCAGCCCGCAAGAAATCGCCTTGTTTTAAACGTTGGGCCGTCTATCGCACCGTTGGCACCGCCACCATCGACTGTCACATTCGAGGTTCATCGTCAGGCTAACCGACACTCGGCTCGCTGGAGTATGCCGCCATGACGCCTGAAATCGCTGTGCTCGACATTCAAGGTCAGTATCGAATTCACACTGAGTTGTATCGCAGTGAAACGGCTCAAAGCACGATCATTCTGGTCAACGGGTCGATGGCCACCACTGCGTCATTTGCCAAAACCTTAAAAAACCTGCACCCCGCGCTGAATGTCGTCTTGTACGACCAGCCGTATGCGGGCCAGTCAAAGCAGCACAACCGCCATCAAACGCTGCTGACCAATGAGCTTGAAGCGCAGGTGCTGCTCGAATTGATCGAGCACTTTGATGCCCGATTTTTGCTGTCGTTTTCATGGGGCGGGCTGGTCGCACTTACGGCGCTGGCCAACACGCCCCGACGCATCGAAAAAGCCGTCATCAGCTCGTTCTCACCCCGCGTGAACGACGCGATGTACGACTACCTGGAACGCGGTCGCCAGGGCCTGGCTGCGGGCAACCGCACGCTGCTCGGCAACCTGGTGAATGACACGCTGGGCAAACACTTGCCGCACCTGTTCAAACGCTTCAACTTTCGCCATATCAGTAACCTTGCCGATCACGAATACGCACAAATGCACTTTCACATCGAACAACTGCTGAGCGCCGGCGGCCTGAACACCCTGGGCGACGCATACGGCATTGCAATCCCTGTGCTGTTCATCAATGGCGCCTGGGACGAATACACCGCCGCCAGTGATGCGCGCCACTTTGCAGACGCTATTGCGAACAGCCAGTTCATTGCCGTACAAAACACCGGGCATTTTCTGGACATGGAGCACGCCAGCGCCAGCCAACACTGTAAAAGCGCCCTGCTCAACTTCCTGCAACCGATGGCTGTATCTGCATTCATACAGAGCAAACCTTCACACACGCCCTGTTGCATGAGCGCGTAAGTCAACGATTTCTGGAATTAAAACTTCTCAAACAGGCCGCGTTCTGGTACAAAGTCAGCCGCTCTGAGCGGGTGTCGTATAATGGCATTACTCCAGCTTCCCAAGCTGATAACGAGGGTTCGATTCCCTTCACCCGCTCCACTTTTCTCCAAACTCATTGATTTCACTTAAATCAACTGAGCAAGTCTCTAGACAGTCGCGTAGTCCCCCTACACAGGACTCCCACAACGTGACGCAATGCAACAACCTCCACTGCCGTTCGAGCGCAATCCACGTCCTTCGCATCACTGTCCCGGCTCGCTAGCGCGTTCAATTGGGCAAACGCACAACTCACCTGCCTACAGCGATCTCCTGAATGGCCATCCAGCACGGCCGTCGGTACTACGATCAAGCCGGCCTCCAAAGCCAGGACGAGCCACATCGAAATAATGCGCTGCAACCTCCCTCATACCGTGCGTCCCTGCCTTTTCACGCTGTACATGGCCGTGTCGGCATGATGGAGCAATTGCGGCACCTGGTCGCCGTGCTCGGGGTAGATCGCCACGCCGATACTGGGCAGTACATTGAGCGTGTGTCCCTCGATCAATAGCGGCAGGCTGAGATTAATACGGACTTTTTCCGCTACGAACAGCGCATGTTCTGGCAGCTTGAGGTTATCCAGCACCAACACGAATTCATCGCCGCTCATCCTCGCGACGGTGTCGCTCTCGCGCACGCAATGCTGCAAGCGCCTGGCAATGTGTTGCAACAAGGTATCGCCAAAACCATGCCCATAACGATCATTGATCTGTTTGAAATGGTCCAGGTCGACATACAGCACTGCCAGAAAACCCTTATCCCGTTTGGCTTTGGCCAATGCGCTGTGCAAGCGCTCATACAACGACTCGCGATTGAGCAGATGGGTCAAGGCATCGTACTGGGCCAAGTACTGCAAGCGGGTATGCAGTTGCTTTCGCTCTATGGCCGCCGCCACTTGAGTGGACACGTATTGCAGTAATTCTTTGTGCTGCTCGGTATACCGCTCGTTTCCCAAAGAGCTCTTGACCAACACCGCACCAATGATGCCTTTGTGGGTGGCCAAGGGCACACCCAGCCATGAGGCCGTATCGCGCGCGCTGTGCAACAGAGGCTGGCCACTGCGAATGACTAACTCACTAAAATGGCTGACCTCGTCCCTCTCTCGTTGAGGGTGATCATCGACGAGATAAGGAAAACTCAAGTCACCTTGAGGGGTGTCGCACAGCGCTATTGAGAAATTCAACGCCGGCAGCCATTGGCCGATCAACTGATGCACCCGCTTGAAGAGTTGCATCAAGTCTTCGGCGTTATGCGCCGCTTCAGAGATATCAAACAATGCCTGCTGGCGAGACTCCGCGTGCTTTCGCTCGGTGATGTCGCGAGCCACCGCGATGCGCATCTGCCAGGTCTGCGACCAACGTGCCGACCACAGGATATGAGCCACCTGCCCATCTTTGCGCGCATAACGGTTCTCGAAATTGAGCTTGGGTTCACCGCCCATGATTTCTTTGGCCGCCTGAAGGGTCCGCTCGCGGTCGGCGGGAAGCACCAGGTCAATCATGCGGGTGCCAATCAATTCGTCCTGCGCATAACCAAAAATGCGTTCGCAGGCGGCACTGACATAAATGAAGCGCCCCTGACGATCGACCACACATACGGCATCGAGCAACAAATCAATAACGCTGGATTGAGACAGGTAGCTCTTAATATCCATGGGGCAGCTCTAAGCCAGAAGGTGAAACCTCATGCGTCATCCTTTTACGTAATACCCGCCGAGTGAATCCTTGCCACTCAGTTCATCCAAGACTCAACCACAACCCGGGCAATGCATGGCCCAAGGCACTAATGGCAAAGCCTATAAACATGACGCCGCACAAGCGTGTAATCAGTAATTCATGGCGCTGATACACAGCCCGCACCTGGCTGGCCCCAACCACCGCGACCAAAATGGCGTAAGCCAGCGCGCCGCCCACAAAGCTGAGCGCTATCAGCCAGGGCAACATCGCCCACGTCAAAAGCTCTGCCCGACTGGAAAGCAAAGCGGTAAAAGTGGCCACTGCCACGGGATAGGCTTTGGGGTTGGTCAGGCCAAAAAAAATACCGTGGGCAAACGGTTGGCGAGCCGGACCTTGTTGCGCTCCGCTGTTGCGTTGCGCACGGACGGCACGCAGCCCTAACCAGAACAAGTACAGCCCGCTCAATAAACCCAGCACGTTAAATGCGGCGCTGCCGAACTCCCGCGCACCCACGATGGCAATCAATGCCGTACTGCACCAAATCACATCACCGAGCAAGTGCCCGCACAAAAAACCGGCGCCCGCGCGACGCCCACGCGCCGCACCAATCCCAAAAACGGCCAACACCCCGGGCCCCGGTGTGATGCCATAAATAAAGCCTGAGGCCAGTACCGCCAACAACAACGAAAGTGTCATGCAAAAACGCTCCAGAAATCGTACTCACGCTCTCCAATTGGCCGTCGAGCGCCTCGATTCTGCACGTTCTTGAACACTATGTAACCGCATGTTGAATTAAAACCGCTTATCGCCGCCTCAAACAATCCGGGCACGCGTTAGCGACGCCCCACTATATTGACCACCAAGCGGTCAACCCAGCCCCAGATGCGCTGTTTGACCCGCCGCCAAAGAGGACGCGATTGCCAGGCGTCCAAACTGACCGGCTGGCTCTGTTTGAAGTCACTGACAAAGCTTGTAGCCACCGCTTGAGTCAAGGCCGGGTCCAGCGCTTCGAGATTGGCCTCAAGGTTGAAGTGCAAGTTCCAGTGATCGAAGTTGCACGAACCAATACTCACCCAGTCATCGATCAGCACCATTTTGAGGTGCAAAAAACACGGCTGATACTCAAAAATTTGCACCCCTGCCTTAAGCAAGCGCGGGTAGTAGCGATGACCGGCGTACCGCACAGAGGGATGATCGGTACGAGGACCGGTGAGCAGCAAGCGCACATCTACCCCACGGCTCGCCGCGCGACGCAACGAGCGGCGCACTTGCCAGGTCGGCAGAAAATAAGGCGTGGCCAACCAGATTCGCTGTTTGGCGCTGTTAATTGCCCTGACCAGCGACTGCAAAATATCGCGGTGTTGATGCGCATCGGCATACGCCACCCGCCCCATCCCCGCCCCTTGCTCGGGCACCCGGGGCAAATGGGACAACCCGAAGTGCGTGGCGGGTTTCCAGGCTTTGCGGCTGATATTGGCGCGCCATTGCCGGTCAAACAGCATCTGCCAGTCCTGCACCAATGGCCCTTGAATCTCGACCATCACTTCATGCCAGTCGCAGGTATTGGTACCCGGCTGCCAAAATTCATCGGTCACGCCCGTGCCACCGACCACAGCCAATTGCTGATCCACCAACAACAACTTGCGGTGATCGCGGTACAGATTATTCAACCCCTTGCGCCAACTGATGCGGTTGTAAAAGCGCAGCTCCACGCCAGCGTCGATCAAGCGGCGACGCAAACTCAAGGAAAACGCCAAACTGCCGTAACCGTCAAACAGGCAGCGCACCCGCACCTCGCGCTCGGCGGCATGCTCCAGGGCCTGCACGATCGCGTCTGCACAGGCCCCGCTTTCGACCAAATACAGCTCCAGATCGATATGGCCCTGTGCCTGGGCAATGGCGGCGAGCATACGCGGGAAAAACTGCGGACCGTCGATCAACAATTCGAAGCGATTGACACTGCGCCACGGGAACACGGCCCCTGCCATCTCAGCGCGCCGTGAAAATCAGCACCGCACCCACCGGCACTGAAAAGCTGATCGCCGACAAACCGGCCAATTTACGCAAGGTTTGCAGCTCGGGTTGCAACCCGAAATCCTCGGCCTGTACCACCAGCGGTTCCAGGGTCACCACTTGAAAGCGATGCTCATCCAGGCGCGTGGCCAGTAACTCGGCATCATAGGTGTGTTGCTTACCGCGCAGGCTGACCGTGACCGGTAAACGCAACTCAAATTGGGCGCCAGGCGCCAGATCATTGAGGGGCTGAAGGTCGATTTGCGCCGTGATTTGCGCTTCGGGGTAGTGCTTGAAATCGAACAACACGTCACGCATGCGTTCGTCGCGCAACGGTACCGCGCTGTTGACCGAATCCATCTCGATACGCACTTGCGCTTGCCCCTTGCGATCCACTTTGCCGTGCAACACCAAAAATCGATGCACAGCTGCAACGTTGGCGTTTTGCGTGGTGATAAACGACAAACGCGACGATTCACCATCCAGATACCAATTGGCCTGCGCGGGCAGGCTCACGCCGAGCGTCAGTAACACCGCGCCAACAGAAGATAAACACGCTTTAAACATAAGGACTCTTTAGCCAGTAGACGTGGGCGAACATTACCCCTAGTCCGGGTACATGCAAGCCGTGCGTTAAGTTTTTTTCGCGCATCGTGTAGGACGTTAACTTACCCCGACAGTTCATCTGGCCTCAAACGCCCGCAGCGTCTGTCATGCAAGCATCATCCAACTGTCATGGCGATGACATTGCGCCTGCCTAGCCTGAGGTTGCACTCCTCAGTCGATTGGCAGCAACCCTAAGCGGGCAAAGGCCTGCATGGAGATTGGCAATGTCTCAGATCGCCCGCATTCGCGACACTGTTCACGCACGACGCCTGCTGGCAGAGCGTCTGGTCGACCCCCAAGGGTTGCGCGAGGCGCAAGCGCTGCGCTTTCGTGTGTTCAGCGATGAACTCAAAGCAACGCTCAAAGGCGGCGAAAGTGGGCTGGACCAAGACGCATTCGACACGCACTGCGCGCACATCGGTGTACGCGACTTAAACAGCGGCCAACTGGTCGCTACCACCCGTCTGCTGGATCACGCCGCCGCACGCAGCATTGGCCACTTTTACAGCGAAGAAGAATTCAACTTGCACGGGCTGGCGCATCTACAAGGACCGATCCTGGAGATTGGCCGCACCTGTGTAGACCCGGCCTACCGCAATGGCGGCACGATTGCGGTGTTGTGGGCGGAATTGGCCGAGGTGCTCAACCAGGGCAACTATCGCTACCTGATGGGCTGCGCCAGCATCCCGATGCAGGATGGTGGCGTGCAAGCACAGGCGATCATGCAGCGCCTGCGTGAACGATATTTATGTACCGAGCACTTACGCGCCGAACCGAAAAAACCGTTACCGCCGCACGACGTGCCCCTCAACCTCATCGCGCAAATGCCCCCCCTGCTCAAAGCCTACATGCGCCTGGGTGCCAAGGTGTGCGGCGAGCCGTGCTGGGACGAAGACTTTCAGGTCGCCGATGTGTTTATCCTGCTCAAGCGTGACGAACTCTGCCCGCGCTATGCACGCCACTTCAAGGCGGCCATGTAATGCGCCGGTTGCGTCGTTATGGCCGAGTGGCCCGCGTGCTGCTGGTGGTCGCGCTGGGGCTGGGCATGGCCAGTGTGTTTGGGCTGATGGAGCGTCTAAAACTCAACAGCACCATGAACCGGCGCCAGCGTTGGTCACAATTTTTCATGAGCCGTTTGAGCAATGCCCTGCCCTATCGCATCAAAGTGTTCGGGCAACTGCCTCAAACCCCCATGCTATGGGTCAGCAATCATGTGTCATGGACTGATATTGCACTGCTGGGGCAATTGACCCCTTTATCGTTTTTGTCCAAAGCCGAGGTTCGCGGCTGGCCCGTGGCGGGTTGGCTGGCCGCCAAGGCTGGCAGTCTGTTCATTCGCCGTGGCGCGGGCGACAGTCAGCGGGTTCGCGAGCACATGACCCGGCACTTGCAGCAGCCGCTGCCGCTCTTGATGTTTCCCGAGGGCACGACCACTGATGGACGCTCGGTGCGTACCTTTCACGGGCGCCTGTTGTCGGCGGCCATCGACAGTCATGTGCCTGTGCAACCGGTTGCCATCCGCTATGTCCGTGATGGCGAGCCAGACACCATCGCGCCGTTTATCGGGAATGACGATTTGGTGTCGCACTTGATGCGCTTGTTCAGCCACGCCCAGGCCGACGTCGAAATTCACGTGTTGGAACCGATTGCCAGCGATCAGCAAGAGCGCGCAGTGCTGGCATTCAGAGCGCAGGAGGCTATCAGTCGTGTGTTGATGGGTACACCCATTGCGACCGAGACTGCCTGTGAGACCGCTGTGCTATCACACTGACGGGGGCTGGTCGTGCGCGCGACGCAATTGCAGTGCCGCGTAAGCCTGTAACTGCGGGTAAAAGTTGTAAAAGTCTTCACTCAGTGGCTTGTACAGAGCGTTGAGGTCTTGCATGGCGCCCGCCAGCTCTTGCGGGCGAGACAAACGCCGGGAGATACCGAAAAACACCTGCTCAAGCGATTCGAAATGCCGATAGGAACCCAGCCAATCGTGGGCCGCCATGTGGGGGGCAATGCGCGCAAGGCGACTCGGTAAATGCGCCTGGGCCTTTAGCACCCGATAAAAGTCAGCTGTAAAGCGCTCCAGCGGCTGCTCGGCGTAGTGGGCCCAGTCCCGGGCAAGGCAATGATCGAAAAACACATCGAGCACAATCCCCGCATAGCGACGACGGGTATGGCTAAAACGCGCCAGCGCCTGATCAACCAGCGGATGATGGTCGGTGAACACATCAATGCTGCGGTGCAGTTGTATACCCGACTCGATATCCGGCCGAAATTGCCCTTGCAGGCGTCCTTTCACGAAGTCGCCGTACAGGCTGCCGAGTAATTCTTCAGGGCGCTGGCCGCCCAGGTGCAGATGTGCGAGATAATTCATGCCGCGCAGTTTAGCACTGCTCTCCCAATATCGTTATAACCCGATATACCAATTCAAACTGATCTCAGATCGAAATCATATTTGTATATCGCGATATAACGATTTAAAGTTCGCCTCATCGCGATATAACGTTGTACCTCATTGAGCACTGCCACCATGACGATCGACCTCGACGAAATAATAAAAGCGCTGGCACACCCAGTACGCCGAGAAATCCTCAATCTGCTGAAAGATCCGCAGACCTCGTTCCCCGACCAGCTGCACTCCACCGAGCACGGCGTTTGCGCCGGGCAGTTTGACCAGCACTGCGGCCTGTCGCAGTCCACGGTGTCGGCCCATCTGGCGACGCTGCAACGCGCTGGGCTGATTACCAGCCAAAAGCACGGTCAATGGCACTTTTTCAAACGCAACGAAGACACCATTCAAGCCTTCCTCGCCAAACTTAACCAAGCGCTTTAACAAGGATTTACATGCCCCTCTCGCTCCTCATTCTGGCGCTCAGCGCCTTCGCCATCGGCACCACCGAGTTCGTGATCATGGGCTTGCTGCCAGATGTCGCGACCGACCTTGGCGTGTCCATACCCGGCGCTGGCTGGCTGGTGACGGGCTATGCACTGGGCGTGGCCATTGGTGCACCGTTCATGGCACTGGCCACGGCAAAGTTACCGCGCAAGGCTGCGCTGGTAGCGTTGATGGGCATTTTTATCGTTGGCAATTTGCTGTGTGCATTGGCCAGCGATTACAACGTATTGATGTTTGCCCGCGTGGTGACAGCCCTGTGCCACGGCGCCTTCTTCGGGATTGGCTCGGTGGTCGCCGCAGGCCTGGTGCCCGCCAACAAGCGTGCTTCTGCCGTAGCATTGATGTTTACCGGGCTGACCTTGGCTAACGTGTTGGGCGTGCCGCTGGGCACCGCACTGGGGCAGGCCGCTGGCTGGCGCTCGACATTTTTTGCCGTCACCGTTATTGGCGTAGTGGCATTGATTGGCCTGATTCGCTTCTTGCCAGCCAAGCGCGACGAAGAAAAACTCGACATGCGCGCTGAACTGGCTGCCCTCAAAGGTGCAGGCATCTGGCTTTCACTGAGCATGACGGCACTGTTTGCAGCGTCCATGTTCACCCTGTTCACCTATGTGGCGCCCCTGTTGGGCGATGTCACAGGCGTTTCGCCGCGTGGCGTGACCTGGACCCTGCTACTGATCGGCCTGGGCCTGACCGTGGGTAACATCATCGGCGGCAAACTGGCAGACAAGCGCCTGGCCGCAACCCTGATCGGCGTGTTCATTGCCATGGCGGTGATTTCCACCGTACTGACCTGGACCAGCGTGGCGATCATCCCGACCGAGATCACCCTGTTCCTCTGGGCAACCGCGTCGTTCGCCGCCGTACCGGCACTGCAAGTCAACGTCGTCACATTCGGCAAAGCGGCCCCCAATCTGGTGTCGACCCTGAACATTGGCGCTTTCAACCTGGGCAACGCACTTGGGGCCTGGGTGGGCGGCAGCGTAATTGCCCACGGTTTCGGCCTTACCAGCGTGCCACTGGCGGCAGCCGCCCTGGCGGTACTGGCTTTGCTGGTGACCCTGATTACATTTCGCCAGGGCGGTAACACCGAACTGGCCACTGCCACACACTGATCTTTGAGAGGGCTACAGACATGACCACGATTTTCGATCCAATCACACTGGGCGACCTCCAACTGCCCAACCGCATCATCATGGCGCCGCTGACCCGCTGTCGCGCCGATGAGGGACGAGTTCCTAACGCGTTAATGGCTGAATACTACGTACAGCGGGCATCGGCCGGCCTGATCCTTAGCGAAGCAACCTCGGTCACCCCGCTTGGCGTGGGCTACCCCGACACTCCGGGGATCTGGTCCGAAGATCAAGTTCGCGGCTGGACCAATGTCACCAAAGCGCTGCACGCAGCCGGAGGTCGGATCTTCTTGCAACTGTGGCACGTGGGTCGCATTTCCCATCCGATTTACCTCAATGGCGAAGCGCCTGTCGCTCCAAGCGCCATTGCGGCTCAAGGCCATGTGAGCCTGGTGCGTCCAAAGGTTGATTTCCCCACCCCGCGTGCACTGGAAACAGCCGAAATCGCCGACATCGTTGAGGCCTATCGCACCGGCGCAGAGAACGCCAAAGCTGCAGGTTTTGACGGTGTAGAGATTCACGGCGCCAATGGCTATCTGCTTGACCAGTTCCTGCAAAGCAGCACCAATCAGCGCACCGATCAATACGGTGGCAGCATCGAAAACCGTGCTCGCTTGCTGCTGGAAGTCACTGACGCTGCAATCGACGTCTGGGGCGCAGGCCGCGTAGGCGTGCACCTGTCGCCACGGGCTGACCTGCACGACATGGGCGATGAAAACCTGGCTGAAACCTTTGGCTACGTGGCCCGTGAACTGAGTAAGCGCGGCATCGCATTTATTTGCTCACGCGAAGCAGAAGGCCCGGACAGCATCGGCCCGCAGTTGAAAGAAGCCTTCGGCGGCCCTTACATCGTTAATGAGGGTTTCACCAAGGACAGCGCCAACGCATGGCTGGCGGCGGGTAAAGCGGATGCGGTGGCCTTTGGTGTGCCCTTTATCGCCAACCCAGACCTGCCTGTACGCCTGAAAGTTGATGCACCACTCAATGAAGCGCATCCAGAAACGTTTTACTCGAAGGGCGCTGTCGGCTACATCGACTACCCTGCCCTGTAAACGCCACACGCTC
The DNA here is from genome assembly GCF_016812185.1 of Pseudomonas weihenstephanensis. Classification (NCBI taxonomy): domain Bacteria; kingdom Pseudomonadati; phylum Pseudomonadota; class Gammaproteobacteria; order Pseudomonadales; family Pseudomonadaceae; genus Pseudomonas; species Pseudomonas weihenstephanensis. Next base: position 356,047 of record NZ_JAAEBV010000005.1, read on the forward strand.
TGAATGCCTGTGACACAAAACAAAACGCCCAAGGTCATCGACCTTGGGCGTTTTGCTGTTAAGAGGGGGGTCACGCGCTGCCGAAAAAAACATCATGCAGACTTCGGACAGTCCCTGGCAGTTATATGAAAAAAAGGGGCGGTTTGACCCGCCCACATTTATTCCTTAATCCCTTTTTTCCCTTTCATCATCCTGATGAATCGCATCCTGCGATGTCCTTCAACGTCCATCCTTGAACGCTGTATCGATCCGTCGATACAGTTGTGATATTAAAGATTTCCAAAGCAGCTGCAACCACACCAGTTATAGATTTTTATTACACCACAGAACCTCAACTAATATTAAAAGCTATATTAATCAATAGGTTATGAAATAAGCAATGTAAGAAAAAGCCATAAATAAAACACTTCACCACCATTGGCTTACAACAAGAGTAAGTAATGACTTACAAAACGATGAAGCAAAAGTTCAATTGTGTTCGTGACATTCCATTTCAACAGCGGCTTTGAAGGGGGTCGAGGTCGAAATATCGCGTTTAGCTGATGTAAAAAACCCGGCACATGGCCGGGTTTTTTAAAGGGTCACATTGCTTACTGGAACAACGACTCACTCGAAAGGCCGTTCTTTTCCAAGATCTCACGCAAGCGCTTCAGACCCTCAACCTGGATCTGGCGGACACGCTCACGCGTCAGACCAATTTCCAGCCCTACATCTTCCAGCGTGCTGCTTTCATGACCGCGTAACCCAAAGCGGCGAATCACCACCTCACGTTGCTTGTCCGTCAGCTCCGATAACCACTGATCAATACTCTGCGACAAATCATCGTCTTGCAGCAGCTCACAAGGATCTGTTGGACGATCATCCGTCAGGGTATCGAGCAGGGTCTTATCGGAATCAGGGCCTAAAGAAACATCGACCGAGGACACCCGCTCATTGAGACCCAGCATGCGCTTGACCTCAGCCACGGGTTTTTCGAGCAGATTGGCGATTTCTTCAGGGGAGGGTTCGTGATCGAGCTTTTGGGTCAGTTCACGTGCAGCGCGCAAGTAAACGTTAAGCTCTTTTACAACGTGGATCGGTAAACGAATGGTACGGGTCTGATTCATGATCGCCCGTTCAATCGTTTGGCGGATCCACCAGGTGGCATATGTCGAGAAGCGGAACCCGCGTTCAGGGTCAAATTTCTCAACCGCCCGGATGAGGCCCAAGTTGCCCTCTTCAATCAGGTCCAACAGCGAAAGCCCGCGATTGACGTAGCGTCGGGCGATTTTAACCACCAATCGCAAGTTGCTTTCAATCATGCGCTTACGCCCGGCCGGATCTCCTTTTTGCGACAAGCGCGCAAAATGGACTTCCTCTTCGGGAGAGAGTAACGGGGAAAAGCCAATTTCATTGAGGTACAACTGAGTCGCATCAAGCGCTCGGGTGTAGTCAATGTACTTGTGCTGTTTTAAAGCAGATGAGTTTTTAGATTTGGTACGAACTGCAGGGGATGAAGCATCATCTTCTGACATCGAGTCCGCGACGGTGTAAGCGTCCATAAGGAGCACCTCATCGTCGATGTCAAACCCCGGCGCTTCTTTGTTGAGAGCCATTTTATAGTCCTTTGTTGAGTTCGACCTCAAGCTCTAGCGTCACCGATCCTTGGCAATGCTGGAGCCCATTCCTTTACTACATCAGGAACAGGCTGGTAACTGATCAACGGCGTGGAAGGAATTGCAGTGGATCTACAGGCTTACCTTGACGGCGAATTTCAAAGTGAAGTTTCACCCGGTCTGTACCAGTTGACCCCATTTCGGCAATTGTCTGACCAACCTTGACCTGCTGCCCCTCCCGAACCAATAACCTACGGTTATGACCGTAGGCACTGACATAGGTATCGCTGTGCTTAATGATGACTAACTCGCCGTAGCCCCTCAATCCACTCCCGGCATAAACAACTGAGCCATCAGACGCAGCTAAAACAGGCTGTCCCAAATCCCCGGCGATATCAATACCTTTATTCAAACTACCGTTTGAAGAGAATTTACCGATCAAAATACCATTTGCAGGCCAGCCCCAGCCCTTGGGCGCGGGGCCTGCGGGTAGAGGCGCAGTGACCACAGGCGTCTTGGTCGTGGTCGCCGGGCGCTTGATCACAGTGGTCTTGCTCCCCGAAGAAGGCGAGGTAACGGTGGTGGCAACTGCCGCCGGTCGAGTGCCCGCACGGCCATCAAAACGGATGGTCTGACCCGGAACAATGGTGAACGGCGCACCAATATTGTTGCGTGCGGCCAATGCCTTCCAATCCCAACCGTAGCGAAACGCAATCGAGAATAGCGTATCGCCACGTCGCACAACGTACTGCCCGGTGGTCACCGCGGGACGTTGTGCCACACCGTTGCGATCAACGACCCGCACACCGTTTTTAGGCGTGCTGGAGCAGGCCGCCAACAAGGCGAGTGTGGCACTCAGGAATAGACCGACCACCAGTCTTTGATAGCTTTTGGTATTCATACGCTGCGCAATGACTGTGAGACTCACCCGCCGCTCCCTTTGATGGTGGCTAAATATTAGAAGGCCAGTGGCGGCCAAAAGTGGCGCAGTATAACTGGCAACATCGCTTTTACAGACAGTAAAGCTGAACTGTAAACGCGCCGTTTAAAACATAAACATCGCTGAGCAGAGCCTTGCCTCTGGGCTGTATGACCCTTACCCGGTCCTATAATTCAGCGCCTGCGAGCAAAGCCTCAGGCCAACGGCCCGTTGAGCAGCGGCACAAAACGCACATTGCCGATGACCCGACGCGCAAAGCCGTGTTCCTCACGCACGATCAGCATCAACTTCTGAACCTCGCCCGCACCCACAGGGATGACCAAACGCCCACCGGGAGCCAATTGATCGAGCAACGCCTGGGGCACATCAGTGGCGACCGCCGTTACGATAATACCGTTGTAAGGCGCCAAGGCCGGCCACCCTTCCCAGCCATCGCCCCAACGAAACACGACGTTGCGCAAGTTCAGTGCCAGTAAACGCTCTTTGGCCCGATCCTGAAGCACCTTGATGCGCTCAACCGAAAAAATCCGTTCAACCAACTGCGAAAGGACCGCTGTTTGATAGCCAGAACCGGTGCCGATTTCCATGACCTTGTCCAGCGGGCCGTCTTCAAGCAACAACTCGCTCATGCGCGCAACCATGTAAGGCTGGGAGATGGTCTGGTTATTGCCAATCGGCAGCGCGGTGTCCTCGTAAGCACGGTGTGCAAGGGCTTCATCTACAAACAGATGGCGCGGTGTACGCCGGATGACCTCAAGCACATTGTGATTAACGATGCCCTCTTCACGCAGACGCTGAATCAACCGCTCCCGTGTCCGCTCCGAGGTCATGCCAATACCGCGATGCATCAGGCCATCCTGCTCACGCCCCATCAGTCCAGGCCCTCAAGCCAACCACTAAGGCCCTTGAAGCCGTCGGCGAATGTGCGGTCCAGTTGCAGTGGCGTGATCGACACATAACCTTGCATGAGCGCATGAAAATCAGTGCCCGGCCCTCCGTCCTCAACATCACCCGCGGCGGCAATCCAGTAACCGGCTTTGCCGCGCGGGTCGACCACATGGACCGGAGCCGCCGCCCGCGCCCGATGACCGAGGCGCGTGAGCTGAATGCCGCGGATTTTGTCCAAAGGCAAATTGGGAATATTCACGTTAAGTACGGTGCGCGGCGGCAGGTCCAGTTGCTCATGGGCCTGCACCAGCTTGCGTGCAAAATAGGCGGCCGTGGGCAGGTTGTCGACTTGGCGCGAGGCCAACGAAAACGCAAAGGAAGGTCGCTGCAAAAAACGCCCCTCCAAAGCCGCCGCCACCGTGCCGGAATACAGCACATCATCCCCCAGGTTGGCACCCAGATTAATCCCCGAAACCACCATGTCGGGTTGCGGGTCGAGCAAGCCGTGGATACCCAGATGCACACAATCGGTGGGCGTGCCGTTGATACTGACAAAGCCATTGGCGAGCGTGTGCGGATGCAACGGTCGATCCAGCGTCAGCGAACTGCTGGCGCCACTTTTATCCTGCTCGGGCGCAATCACCACGCACTCGGCATAATCGCCCAACGCAGCGTGAAGCGCTGCAAGGCCCGGAGCGCTTACCCCATCATCGTTTGAAATCAGAATACGCATAGGCTGTCCGTTTGACCCAGCGGCACCAGATCAACAAGCTCGCGCACCAGAACAGTGGCAAAGCATCCGGCCGGCAGTACAAATTCCAGTTGCAGAATGTCAGGCTCCGGATAATGCCACGTCAACCGGCCAATGGGCAGCCGCAGAATGCGTCGTTCATGGCTCATGCCTGCCCGAACCAGCCAATCACGCAGGGCAGCTTCGCGCTCGGCAATGGATTGTTCCAGGAGATGGGTTGCGCCTTGCGTGGGCGAGTCACCCTCCCCCCATAGCGGCCCCGTCGGGTGCAGGTCCAGAATCGCCAGGCGCGGATCACTGCATTCAGCCTCCCCGGCCGGGAAAAAACTGCGGCTGTCGGTGAACGCCAGCAGGTCGCCTACTTGGGCCTGCTGCCATGTACCATCGGCGACGCGTGCCGCCAGCACTTGGTTGAACAGGTAGCTGCGAGCTGTCGACAATAACCGCGAGCGCACATTGCGTTGTTCCGGCAATGCCTTGCGCGCGGCATAGTCGCGCGCTTCGCCCAGATTGCCGCCCTGCCAGCCAAACCGCTGCGTGCCAAAGTAATTGGGGATCCCCTGCTTGGCGATCCGTTCTAGACGCTGTTGCAGTGCGTCCTTGTCACCGGCCAATTGCGTCAAACGCAAGGTAAAACCGTTTGCCGCGTGCGCACCGCGCTGCAACTTACGTTTATGGCGCGAAGTCTTGAGAATTTTCAGCGTGTCATTTTCAGCACTCGACAGGTCCGGATCAGCTTTGCCCGGCAACTGCACGCTGAACCACTGACGGGTCAGCGCCTGACGATCCTTCAAGCCGGCGTAACTCACCGTACGCAGAGGCACCCCCGCCGCCTTGGCGATGCGGCGGGCAGCTTCTTCGGTATTCAGGCCACGTTTCTCAACCCACAACCATAAGTGCTCGCCCTCACCGGACAACGGGATGTCCAGCACTTCGTCGACCTGAAAGTCTTCAGCCACGGCTTTGAGTACAGCGCTCCCCAAAGCGTCGCCATAAGCCCGTGGGCCGAGCAGATCAAAATCGTTCATGCGCGAACCAACAACGCAATGGCATGCACCGCGATACCTTCTTCACGACCGACAAACCCGAGCTTTTCGGTGGTAGTGGCTTTAACGTTCACTTGGTCCAAATCAACCTCAAGATCCGCAGCAATCAGCGCGCGCATCGTTTCAATATGCGGCGCCATTTTTGGCGCCTGAGCAATGATGGTGTTGTCGACATTGCCGACCTTCCAGCCTTTGGCGTGGATCAGGCCCACCACATGACGCAACAGCACGCGACTGTCCGCACCTTTGAAGGTCGGGTCGGTGTCCGGGAAATGCTTGCCGATATCGCCCAGCGCCGCGGCGCCGAGCAGCGCATCACTGAGCGCATGCAGCAGCACGTCGCCATCAGAATGGGCCAGCAAACCAAATTTATGTGGGATTCGCACACCGCCCAAGGTAATAAAATCGCCCTCAGCAAAACAGTGCACATCATAGCCGTGGCCAATACGCATAAAAAAACGCCCCGATTAAGTCAGGGCGTGATTCTACCTACTTTGTCCCGCATTGGGCGCTATTAGGCGCATAGCACGTCGGCGTGATGACGCAAATGGTCGTCGATGAAACTGGCGATGAAGAAATAGCTATGGTCGTAACCCGGTTGCAGACGCAAGGTGAGCGGGTAATCGGCCAACTGCGCTGCTTTTTGCAACACCTCAGGCTTGAGCTGCACGGTCAAAAAGTCATCCCGATCACCTTGATCGATCAACAGGGGCAATCGTTCGCGCGCCTCACCCAGCAGCACGCTGGCGTCCCACTCACGCCAGCGCGAACGTTCCTCGCCCAAATAGTGAGTGAACGTTTTTTGTCCCCACGGGCAGTCCATCGGGTTGCTGATGGGGGCAAACGCCGAAACCGACTGATAGCGTCCCGGATTGCGCAATGCGCATACCAGCGCTCCGTGCCCACCCATTGAATGGCCACTGATGCCACGCTTTTGAGAGGCCGGAAAATGCGCTTCAACCAATGCAGGCAATTCCTGCACCACATAATCGTGCATCTGATAATGCTGCGCCCAGGGCTGCTGCGTGGCGTTCAGGTAAAAGCCGGCACCCAGCCCGAAGTCCCAAGCCCCGTTCGGGTCATCCGGCACGCCCTCGCCACGCGGGCTGGTATCGGGCGCCACAATGATCAGCCCCAACTCGGCGGCCATTTTCATTGCGCCCGCTTTGTGCATGAAGTTTTCATCAGTGCAGGTCAAACCCGACAGCCAATACAGCACAGGCAATTTGGCGCCGTGTTCAGCCTGAGGCGGCAAATACACGGCAAATACCATGTCGCAACCGAGCACATCAGAACGGTGCTTGTAACGTTTGTGCCAACCGCCAAAGCTTTTCTGGCAGGAAATATTTTCCAGGGTCATCGGAAAGCTCCCGGTGGCCAGCCCCAAATACTTGCGGCTGACCCCTGTCGATTAGAAATGGATGACGGTGCGGATGCTTTTGCCTTCATGCATCAGGTCGAAAGCCTTATTGATATCTTCCAGGCCCATCGTGTGGGTGATGAACGTATCCAGCGGGATTTCGCCAGACTGCGCCATGTCGACATAGCTCGGCAGTTCGGTGCGACCGCGTACACCACCGAATGCCGAACCGCGCCAGACGCGACCGGTCACCAACTGGAATGGACGTGTCGAGATCTCTTGACCGGCACCGGCCACGCCGATGATCACAGACTCGCCCCAACCCTTGTGGCAGCTTTCCAACGCCGACCGCATCAATTGCACATTACCGATGCACTCGAAGGAGAAATCCACGCCGCCGTCCGTCATGTCGACAATCACGTCCTGAATCGGGCGATCGAAGTCTTTGGGGTTGACGCAATCAGTCGCACCCAATTGCTTGGCGATTTCAAACTTGGCCGGGTTGATGTCGATGGCAATGATGCGTGCAGCCTTGGCTTTCACCGCACCGATGACGGCTGACAAGCCAATGCCGCCCAGTCCGAAGATGGCCACGGTGTCGCCGGGTTTGACCTTGGCCGTATTAAGCACCGCGCCGATCCCGGTGGTCACGCCACAGCCCAGCAGGCAGACTTTTTCCAGTGGCGCGTCTTTAGCAATCTTGGCCACCGAGATTTCTGGCAACACGGTGTACTCGGAGAAGGTCGATGTCCCCATGTAGTGGAAAATTGGCTGCCCTTTGTAGGAGAAACGCGTAGTGCCATCAGGCATCAGACCTTTGCCCTGGGTCGAGCGAATCGCCTGACACAGATTGGTTTTCCCCGACAAACAGAATTTGCACTGACGGCACTCCGGGGTGTACAGCGGGATGACGTGATCGCCGACAGCAACCGATGTCACGCCTTCGCCGATAGCTTCGACAATAGCGCCACCTTCGTGGCCCAAAATCGACGGAAAAATGCCTTCCGGGTCGGCGCCGGACAAGGTGTAGGCATCGGTATGACAAACGCCAGAAGCCACAACGCGCAGCAACACTTCGCCTGCTTTGGGCATGGCAACGTCCACTTCAACGATTTCCAGCGGTTTTTTGGCCTCAAAGGCTACGGCAGCACGTGACTTGATCATCAATCGTCTCCAGCAAAGTAAAAACAAGACATGCAGTGTAAATCAGCGCTGGCTGATTAATAATCCAGCCAAAAGCAAAACATTATTGCCAGACAGGGACAATCATTCATGACCGAGAACCGCTGGGAAGGTATAGACGAATTTGTCGCGGTCGCTGAGTGCGGTCAATTCACCGCTGCCGCTGAGCGACTCGGTGTGTCGTCGTCACACATCAGCCGTCAGGTCGCCCGGCTGGAAGAGCGCCTGCAAACACGTTTGTTTTATCGCAGTACGCGGCGCGTGACCCTGACAGAGGCCGGACAAACCTTTCTGCAACATTGCCAGCGCCTGCAAGACGGACGCGAAGAAGCGCTGCGCGCGATCGGCGATCTGGCCAGCGAACCCAAAGGGTTACTGCGCATGACCTGCGCCGTGGCCTACGGGGAGCGTTTTATCGTGCCGCTGGTGACGCGATACATGGCGCTTTACCCGCAACTGCGGGTGGACATTGAACTGAGCAACCGACCTTTGGACCTGGTGCACGAAAGCCTCGATCTGGCCATTCGGCTGGGTCGCCTCCAGGATTCACGACTGGTTGCCACGCGACTGGCCCCACGACGCATGTATCTGTGTGGCTCGCCGTCCTATCTGGAACGTTATGGTCGGCCCCACAGCGTGTCTGAATTGAGTCGCCACAACTGCTTGATTGGCAGTTCAGATATGTGGCAATTGCAGCAAGACGGACGTGAATTTTCGCAACGCGTGCAAGGCAACTGGCGCTGCAACAGTGGACAGGCGGTATTGGATGCAGCGCTATTTGGCACGGGATTATGCCAACTGCCGGACTACTACGTGCTGGAACACCTGAAAACGGGGGCGCTGGTGTCACTGCTTGAAGCGCATCAACCGCCCAATACCGCCGTCTGGGCGCTGTATCCGCAACAACGGCACTTATCGCCCAAAGTCAGAAAATTGGTGGACTACTTGAAGGAAGGGTTGGCGCAGCGCGAGGAGTATTTGAGCTAGGCACTGCGCAAGGTTTCTGTAGTCGCTGTCGAGGTACGAAGACTGCGATAGATTGCGCAGCGATCGTACCTCGCCAGCCACTACGGGTGCGTGCGACCCCAACGCAAACGCAGCCATTCAAGGTCTTCAGGGCGAGTGACTTTGATGTTGTCCGAGCGCCCTTCGATCAAGCGCGGCGCAAGTCCGGCCCACTCCATCGCTGACGACTCATCGGTCACTGTGGCATCCGCCACCAGGCTATCGGCCAAGGCACGGTGCAACATGCCCAGGCGAAACATCTGCGGCGTGTACGCCTGCCAAATCAGGCTTCGATCAACCGTTTCCACCACGCGGCCGTTCTTATTGACACGCTTGAGCGTGTCCCGAGCGGGCACCGCCAGCAAACCGCCGACGGGATCATCAGCCAGTTCACTCAGCAATTTATCCAGGTCTTCGCGGGACAGGTTGGGCCGCGCAGCGTCGTGCACCAGCACCCAGTCATCGTCAGACGCGCCTTGTGCATGCAAGTGCAGCAGCGCATTGAGCACCGAGTCGGCACGTTCACGTCCGCCGTCAACCCGAACAATACGCGGGTCAGCCACGCACTGTAGGGACGGCCAGAAAGGATCATCACACGCCACACTGACCACCAGCCCCTTAAGGCCCGGATGATCAAGGAAACAGCCAAGGCTGTGTTCGAGAATACTGCGCCCGCCCAACTGCAAATACTGTTTGGGACGGTCCGCGGCCATACGGGCTCCGACGCCCGCGGCAGGAATCACGGCCCAGAAGGCCGTAGTTGAAACACTCATTGAGCCAACTGGTAGAGGGTTTCGCCCTCTTTAACCATGCCCAATTCATGGCGAGCACGTTCTTCAACGGTCTCCATGCCTTTTTTCAGCTCAAGCACTTCCGCATCCAGTACGCGATTACGCTCCAGCAATATTTCGTTTTCAGCACGCTGATCGGCGATTTGCTGAGTCAGGTCGGTAACCTGCGCCAAACTGCCATTCCCCACCCACAGGCGATACTGTAGGCCAGCCAGCAGCAAGAGCAAGATAAGGAACAACCAATTGGGACTGCGCATCGAATATCAGGTATCCAGTGAAAAGACAGCCATGCCGACAAACATAAACAACGAATAGTACAAAGCCTGGACGAACCAGGCTTGTATACAGAAGCATCAGATTAGTGTCAAAAAACTCACAGTGGCGAATTTTCCGACACAACCTGCTGTTTTTTTTACGCCAGACGCTTAACCGCGGAACTCGCCGCGACCGTTGTACTTGGCTTTTGCCCCCAACTGCTCTTCGATACGCAGCAATTGGTTGTACTTGGACACGCGATCCGAACGGCACAGAGAGCCGGTCTTGATCTGACCCGCCGACGTGCCCACGGCCAGGTCGGCAATGGTGGAGTCTTCGGTTTCGCCGGAACGGTGCGAGATCACAGCGGTGTAACCCGCCGCCTTGGCCATCTGGATGGCTTCCAGTGTTTCGGTCAGGGTGCCGATCTGGTTGAACTTGATCAGGATCGAGTTGGCGATCTTTTTATCGATGCCTTCTTTCAAGATTTTGGTATTGGTCACGAACAAATCGTCACCGACCAGCTGCACTTTCTCGCCGATCTTGTCGGTCAGGATTTTCCAGCCATCCCAGTCAGACTCATCCAGGCCGTCTTCAATGGAGATGATCGGGTAGCGCTGAGTCAGGCCCTTCAGGTATTCAGCGAAGCCTTCGGAGTTGAAGACTTGACCTTCGCCCGACAGGTTGTATTTACCGTCTTCGTAGAATTCGCTGGCTGCGCAATCCAGTGCCAGGGTCACGTCGGTGCCCAAGGTATAACCGGCATTGGCGACTGCCTCGGAGATCACTTTCAGTGCATCTTCGTTAGAGGCCAGGTTGGGCGCGAAACCACCCTCGTCGCCCACTGCGGTGTTCAGGCCACGGGCCTTGAGCACAGCTTTGAGGTGATGGAAGATTTCGGTGCCCATGCGCAACGCGTCAGAGAAGGTCTTGGCGCCGACTGGCTGAACCATGAACTCTTGAATGTCGACGTTGTTATCGGCGTGCTCACCACCGTTGATGATGTTCATCATCGGAACCGGCATCGAGTAAACACCCGGTGTGCCGTTGAGGTTGGCGATGTGAGCGTACAGCGGCAGGTCCTGGTCCTGAGCAGCCGCTTTGGCAGCTGCCAACGAGACGGCCAGGATCGCGTTAGCACCCAGCGAGCCTTTGTTTTCAGTACCGTCCAGCGCGATCATCGCGTGGTCCAGTGCTTTTTGATCAACCGGGTCTTTACCCAGCAGCAAATCACGAATAGGGCCGTTAATGTTGGCAACGGCTTTCAGCACGCCTTTGCCCAAGTAACGGCTCTTGTCGCCATCACGCAACTCCAGTGCTTCACGGGAGCCGGTAGAAGCACCGGACGGCGCGCACGCGCTGCCGATGATGCCGTTGTCGAGAAGCACGTCCGCTTCCACAGTGGGATTGCCACGGGAGTCGAGAACTTCACGACCTTTGATGTCGACGATTTTTGCCATTGTTGTAAATACTCCAAAGTTGACGAAAACGACGCAGCTGAGGGAAATTTGGTCATCGCCGGCAAGGGTCGAGTAACAGGCAGCCTTGCGGACGATAAGGCTCGGACCCTGAGGCCCGAGAAATCGTGCGGTACTTTACCGGAGAATCGAGGGTTACGCGGTTTCTATTGCAGGAAAACTCTTAACCAACTCATCCAGCGACTTCAACTGGGCCAGGAACGGCTCCAGTTTGTCCAGACGCAAGGCGCAAGGGCCATCACATTTGGCGTTGTCCGGGTCCGGGTGCGCCTCAAGGAATAGGCCCGCTAGGCCCTGGCTGATACCGGCCTTGGCCAGGTCAGTGACCTGGGCACGGCGACCACCGGCTGAATCGGCACGACCACCAGGCATTTGCAGCGCGTGGGTCACGTCGAAAAAGACCGGGTATTCGAACTGTTTCATAATGCCGAAGCCCAGCATGTCGACCACAAGGTTGTTGTAGCCAAAGCTGGACCCACGTTCACAGAGAATCAACTGATCATTACCCGCTTCTTCGCACTTGCTCAGGATGTGTTTCATTTCCTGTGGAGCGAGGAACTGGGCTTTTTTGATGTTGATCACGGCGCCGGTTTTGGCCATGGCCACCACCAGATCGGTCTGGCGCGACAAGAACGCCGGCAATTGGATGATGTCGCAAACCTCGGCGACCACGGCTGCTTGCGCAGGCTCGTGGACGTCGGTAATCAGCGGCACACCAAAGGCTGCCTTGATGTCCTGGAAAATCCGCATGCCCTCTTCCAGGCCGGGGCCACGGTAAGAGCTGACAGATGAGCGATTGGCCTTGTCGAAACTGGCCTTGAACACGTAAGGAATACCGAGCTTTTCGGTAACCCGCACGTACTCTTCGCACACCTGCATGGCCATATCACGGCTTTCCAGCACGTTCATGCCACCGAACAAGACCATTGGCTTGTCGTTTGCAATTTCGATATTGCCTACACGAATAATCTTTTGCGCCATGCTCAATTACGCCTTTTTCTCGTGTTGCATCAGTGCCGCTTTGACGAAACCGGTGAACAGTGGGTGGCCATCACGTGGCGTCGAGGTGAACTCCGGGTGGAACTGGCACGCGACGAACCAAGGATGATCCGGGGCTTCAACCACTTCTACCAGCGCGCCGTCGCCAGAACGACCGGTGACTTTCAAGCCCGCTTCCATCAACTGAGGCAGCAGGTTGTTGTTCACTTCGTAACGGTGACGGTGACGCTCAACGATTACGTCTTTGGCGTAGCAGTCGTGCACCTTGGAGCCGGCTGCAAGCTGGCAATCCTGCGCACCCAGACGCATGGTGCCGCCCAGATCCGAGGTTTCAGTACGGGTTTCAACAGAGCCCGTGGCGTCTTCCCACTCAGTGATCAAGCCGACAACCGGGTGGCCGCTGCTGCGATCGAACTCAGTGGAGTTGGCGTCTTTCCAGCCCAGCACATTACGTGCGAACTCGATAACCGCTACTTGCATGCCCAGGCAGATACCCAGGTAAGGCACCTTGTTTTCGCGTGCATATTGAACCGCCGTGATCTTGCCTTCGACGCCACGCAGACCGAAGCCGCCCGGAACCAGAATGGCATCACAGCCTTCAAGCAGTTCAGTGCCTTTGTTTTCGATGTCTTCGGAGTCGATATAACGCAGGTTGACCTTGGTACGGTTGGAAATACCGGCGTGGCTCATCGCTTCAATCAGCGATTTGTACGCATCCAGCAGTTCCATGTACTTGCCGACCATTGCGATGGTCACTTCGTGCTCCGGATTAAGCTTGGCGTCGACCACTTTGTCCCATTCGGACAGGTCCGCGCTGTTGCATTCGAGGCCGAAACGCTCAATGACAAAATCATCCAGACCCTGAGCGTGCAGCATGCCCGGGATCTTGTAGATGGTGTCGGCGTCTTCCAGCGAAATCACCGCGCGCTCTTCAACGTTGGTGAACAGCGCGATCTTGCGACGCGAGGACACATCAACGTGGTGATCGGAGCGGCAGATCAGTACATCTGGCTGCAAGCCGATAGAACGCAGTTCTTTAACCGAGTGTTGCGTAGGTTTGGTTTTCGTTTCGCCAGCGGTGGCGATGTACGGAACCAGTGTCAGGTGCATCAGCATGGCGCGCTTGGCGCCTACTTCGATGCGCAGTTGACGGATAGCTTCGAGGAACGGTTGCGACTCAATGTCACCCACAGTGCCGCCAATCTCAACCATCGCTACGTCGGCATCGCCGGCGCCCTTGATGATTCGACGCTTGATTTCGTCAGTGATGTGCGGAATTACCTGGATAGTTGCCCCCAGGTAATCACCACGGCGCTCCTTGCGCAGAACGTGTTCGTAAACACGGCCCGTGGTGAAGTTGTTGTTCTGGGTCATGGTCGTGCGGATAAACCGCTCGTAGTGACCCAAGTCCAGGTCGGTCTCGGCGCCGTCGTGTGTGACGAACACTTCACCGTGCTGGAACGGGCTCATGGTGCCCGGATCAACGTTGATGTAGGGGTCCAGCTTCAGCATGGTGACCTTAAGTCCCCGCGCCTCCAGGATGGCTGCCAATGAAGCCGAGGCAATGCCTTTCCCCAATGAAGAAACAACACCGCCCGTGACGAAGATGTAGCGCGTCATGAAAAACCCTAGAAGTCTGCGTTAAAGCGGTCAGAGCCGCCGGGGAAAGCGAAGGAAGGCCGAAGCCCCCAATCACCAGCATTAGTCACAGTGCACCTTTCGAAAAACTGCTGCGTTGAAACAGACCGATGGCAACCATCGGTTCGATACAAGCCACACATTTTTTTAAAATCGCCCAGCAAAGACTGCTTGGTAATCGGCAGCTTCTGTAATTCCGGTGAATCTACAGAAGCTGTATCAAGAAGGGAGCGTAGTCTACCGGAAAGCCCCTTTCAGCTCAAACCTTGATCGCTTGAAGTTGGCAACCACTGCAATTGCCAGCGCCCACAGGGGCTGGAGTCCAGTCCACTGACGTTTGCCACGGCCAATAACTGCTCATTACAGTACACAAGCGGCAATCTGCCACGGGCGAAGAGCGGCACTCCCCGCTCGTTGAGCAAGCGTTTGAGATCACGACGGCCGCGTTGCGCCAACGTCATCACTTCGCCTCCCAAACGATAGTTCACCTGCAAGGGACCCTGCGGGGCATCTCCAATCAAACGTAACAGACCATTTCCAGGCAACGATAAAGGCGCTTCTGGATGCAGCCATTGGAGTGGCGCGCACGGGGATTGCAACCACTCGCCGGACAACCACCAGATTCGACCGCCCGCCCGATGCAGCTCGCCATCGGCCAGACGCCAGATCGGCTGGGCATCGTCACGCGCATCGCGCAAGACCTCCCAACCCGCCCAATGCTCGGTATCAGGCATACGACTCAAATGAGCCAGCCAATGACGCAAAGCATTGCGTTGGCGGGCAGGCGACAAACGGGCAATGAGCGCAAGCTCCAACGAAGGCAGGCCAAGCCATGCAAATGCGGTGGCGGTACGGGCGACACCCAAGTCCTGCCCGGCCAGTTCATCCAGCAAACCTTGCGCCTCGGCACAGTGTGCTGCGCTGCGCGCCAATGTCGCGGCAGCTTGCGGCCAGCGTCGGGTCAGGATCGGCAGCACTTCATGGCGCAAGTAATTGCGGGAAAAGTCGCTGTGCGCATTGGAAGGATCTTCAACCCAGTTCAAGCCATGGGCGTGCGCATAATTCTCAAGCGCTGTACGACTTACATCCAGCAGCGGTCGGCACATATCCCCGTCACCCAGACGGCGTTGACGCGGCATGCCCGTCAACCCACTCACACCTGCCCCGCGCAGCAAGCGAAACAGCACGGTTTCGGCCTGATCGTCACGGTGCTGGCCCGTCAGTAGCACTTCGTCAGCCTGGGTGAGCGCCGTAAACACCTGATAACGCGCCTCCCGCGCCGCGCGCTCGATACTGGGCCCTGCGCGCACCTGTACGCGAACAACCTGCAACGGCACGCCCAGCCCGTCACACAGCGCCTGGCAATGTGCTGGCCACGCGTCAGCGATTGCCTGTAAGCCATGATGAACATGGATCGCAGTCAGCGCAGGAAGTGCATGGGTTTTACGCAGTTGTACGAGAAGGTGCAGCAGAACAGTGGAGTCAAGGCCACCGGAGAGCGCGACATGCCAGGCCTTGGCCTTACGCCAGGGGTTGAGGGCATGCAGAAGCAAAGCCGGGATGTCAGACATTAAAGCCCCCTCACCTTGGCCCTCTCCCCGAGGGAGAGGCCAGGGTGGGGGCCGACCTTAATCAGAGATCAGAGACCGTAGCTCATCAAACGGTCATAGCGACGCTTGAGCAGCGTTTCGTGATCCAGCTTTTTCAGCATATCCAGCTGAGAAATCAGATCTGCACGAATGCTGGCAGACGCGGCCACAGGATCACGGTGAGCGCCACCCAAAGGCTCGCCAATCACCTTGTCGACAATGCCCAGGCCTTTCAAGCGCTCAGCGGTAATGCCCATTGCTTCGGCTGCATCCGGCGCTTTTTCGGCGGTTTTCCACAGAATCGACGCGCAGCCTTCTGGCGAAATCACGGCGTAAGTGGAGTACTGCAACATGTTCAACTGATCGCACACACCAATCGCCAAGGCACCGCCTGAACCGCCTTCACCGATAACAGTGGCGATGATCGGGGTTTTCAAGCGCGCCATGACACGCAGGTTCCAGGCAATGGCTTCGCTCTGGTTGCGCTCTTCAGCATCGATACCCGGATACGCACCCGGCGTGTCGATAAAGGTCAGGATCGGCATCTTGAAGCGCTCGGCCATTTCCATCAAACGGCAAGCTTTACGGTAGCCTTCAGGGCGCGGCATGCCGAAGTTACGGCGCACCTTTTCACGTACTTCGCGACCCTTCTGGTGACCGATCACCATTACCGGCTGATCGTCCAGACGCGCAATGCCGCCCACAATGGCCGCATCGTCCGAAAAGTGACGGTCGCCGTGCAGTTCATCGAACTCAGTGAAGATGTGGTCGATGTAGTCCAGTGTGTAAGGGCGGCGCGGGTGACGGGCCAGGCGGGCAATCTGCCAACTGGTCAGCTTGCCGAAAATATCTTCAGTCAGCGTTTTGCTTTTGTCTTGCAGGCGAGAGATTTCATCGCTGATGTTCAGCGAATTGTCATTACCGACCAGGCGCAACTCTTCGATTTTGGCTTGCAGGTCAGCAATCGGCTGTTCGAAATCAAGAAAATTCGGGTTCATAAGCATCCGTCTTGGGTCGGCGGCAAAGCATGCCAGAAGGTCTGAGGCCCAGCATTTGCTGGTGCATCCAAACAGACTGGGGCAGCCGGTTGATCTGTATCGCGCCTACCTTAAGGGACAGGCGCTCTCAGGTCGAGATTAAAAATTAGGGTCGAGGTCAGGGCGCGTGTCACGCCCCTGACCGTCAACGGTATTGGAGGAAGACGTTGTCTCGCCCAAACTGGTCACGCAAGGCTTGAATCAAGCTGTCTGCCGGATCGATTCTCCAGCTCTCTCCGAACTGCAACATCGTCTTGGCATCGCCCCCTGTGTATTCCATGGTAATCGGGCAAGCGCCGCGGTGCTTCTTCAGCAAATCGCCCAACTGACGTAACTGATCACCTTTGAGAGCGGCGTGATTGACTTTCAGGCGCAAGCTTTCGGCCAAACTGGTACGCGCATCTTCCATGCTCATCACCCGCTTGACCCGCAGACGCAAGCCGCCGGAGAAGTCGTCATTACTGACCTCCCCTTCGACGACCACCATCGCATCGGTCTGCAACAGCGATTGCGCAGAATGGAACGCTTCGGCAAACAAGGAGGCTTCTATGCGGCCCGAACGGTCATCAAGCGTGATGAAGCCCATCTTGTCGCCTTTTTTGTTCTTCATGACGCGCAGGGCGATGATCATGCCGGCAACCGTCTGCGTATCGCGAGCAGGCTTGAGGTCGATAATGCGCTGGCGGGCAAAACGACGGATTTCGCCTTCGTATTCATCGATCGGGTGGCCGGTCAGGTAAAGGCCCAGCGTGTCTTTCTCACCCTTGAGTCGCTCTTTGAGCGTCAGCTCCTTGGCTTTGCGATGGTTGACATACACGTCGGCATCTTCTGCGACAAACACGCCACCAAACAGGTCATCGTGGCCACTGTCATGGGTACGCGCGGTTTGCTCTGCCGCCTTGATCGCACCTTCCAGAGCGGCCAGCAGAATTGCACGATTCTGATCGATGCTCGCCTGATAAGCCTTGGGTTCGTCATGGAAGCAAGGCCCCAGACGGTCCAGTGCCCCACTGCGGATCAAGCCATCAAGGGTGCGCTTATTGATGCGCTTGAGGTCAACCCGGGCACAGAAATCGAACAGATCCTTGAAGGGTCCATCCTGTCGCGCCTCGGTAATGGCCTCGACCGGACCTTCACCCACGCCCTTGATAGCGCCCAAACCGTAAATAATCCGACCTTCGTCGTTCACCGTGAACTTGTATTCGGAGGCATTCACGTCCGGTGCGTCGAGACGCAGCTTCATCGTGCGCACTTCTTCGATCAAGGTTACAACCTTGTCGGTGTTGTGCATGTCCGCCGAAAGTACCGCCGCCATGAACGGCGCCGGATAGTGCGTCTTCAGCCATGCGGTCTGATACGACACCAGGCCATATGCCGCCGAGTGAGACTTGTTAAAGCCATAACCGGCGAACTTCTCCACCAGGTCAAAAATGTTACCGGCAAGGTCAGCGTCGATGTTGTTGTTGGCACAACCTTCAATGAAACCACCGCGCTGCTTGGCCATTTCTTCGGGTTTTTTCTTGCCCATGGCGCGACGCAACATATCAGCCCCGCCGAGGGTATAACCGGCCATGACCTGTGCAATCTGCATCACCTGTTCTTGATACAGAATGATGCCGTAGGTCGGGGCCAATACCGGCTTGAGGCCTTCGTACTGGTAATCCGAGTGCGGATACGCCAATTCGGCGCGACCGTGTTTACGGTTGATAAAGTCGTCAACCATGCCGGATTGCAGCGGGCCCGGACGGAACAGGGCCACCAGTGCGATCAAGTCTTCCAGGCAGTCGGGCTTGAGCTTTTTGATCAGCTCTTTCATGCCGCGCGACTCAAGCTGGAACACCGCCGTGGTCTCAGCCTTTTGCAGCAATTGATACGTCGGTTTGTCGTCCAGCGGGATAAAGGCGATATCCAGCGCCGGCTCGTCGACCTTGGCGCGCTCGCGGTTAATGGTTTTGAGCGCCCAGTCGATGATCGTCAGCGTGCGCAAGCCCAGGAAGTCGAACTTCACCAGACCTGCGGCCTCGACGTCATCCTTGTCGAACTGGGTGACCAGACCACCGCCCTCTTCGTCGCAATAAATCGGCGAGAAATCGGTCAATTTAGTCGGCGCAATGACCACACCACCCGCGTGCTTACCGACGTTACGCACAACGCCTTCAAGCTTGCGTGCCATGTCCCAGATTTCGGCGGCTTCTTCATCGACCTTGATAAAGTCGCGCAGGATTTCTTCCTGCTCATAGGCTTTTTCAAGTGTCATGCCGACTTCAAACGGAATCATCTTCGACAGACGATCTGCCAGGCCGTATGACTTGCCCTGCACCCGCGCCACGTCTCGAATCACGGCTTTGGCCGCCATCGAACCAAAGGTAATGATCTGGCTTACCGCGTTGCGGCCGTACTTCTCGGCCACGTATTCAATGACCCGGTCCCGACCATCCATGCAGAAGTCGACGTCGAAGTCGGGCATCGATACCCGTTCCGGGTTCAGGAATCGTTCGAACAGCAGGTCATATTCAAGCGGGTCAAGGTCCGTGATCTTTTGAACATAGGCCACCAGAGATCCGGCACCCGACCCACGGCCCGGCCCCACGGGCACGCCATTGCTTTTGGCCCACTGGATGAAGTCCATTACGATCAGGAAGTAACCTGGAAACCCCATCTGGATGATGATATCCAGCTCAAAATTCAGTCGATCGACGTACACCTGACGCTTGGCGTCGTAATCTTCAGTGGTGTCTCTGGGCAGCAAGACGCTCAGGCGCTCTTCCAGGCCATCGAACGACACTTTGCGGAAGTATTCATCGATGGTCATGCCATCGGGAATCGGGAAGTTAGGCAAAAAGTGCTTACCCAGCTTCACTTCGATATTGCAGCGTTTGGCGATTTCGACCGTGTTTTCTAGTGCTTCGGGCAAATCGCTGAACAGCTCAGCCATTTCCTCGGCGCTTTTAAGGTATTGCTGATCGCTGTAGTTTTTTGAGCGACGCGGGTCATCAAGCGCACGCCCTTCACCAATGCACACGCGCGTTTCATGCGCCTCAAAGTCCTGTTGCTTGATGAAGCGCACATCGTTCGTGGCCACCAACGGTGCACCGATCTTGTCGGCCAGTGCCACCGCAGCATGCAGGTGCTCTTCATCATTGGGACGTTTGGTGCGTTGCACTTCCAGATAAAAACGATCCGCAAATACATCCATCCATTCGCGGGCCAGGGTCTCGGCCTCTTCAGTGTTACCACTGATCAGCGCGACACCGATCTCGCCCTCTTTGGCGGCCGACAACATGATCAGGCCTTCAGACGCCTCAGCCACCCATTCGCGCTCAATGATGACCTGACCGTTGCGCTGGCCATCAATAAAACCACGGGAAATCAGTTCAGTCAGGTTGCGATAACCCACGCCGTTCATCGCCAACAGGCTGATGCGACTCAAGGGGTTTTCCGGATCTTTGTTCGACAGCCACAAATCCGCGCCGCTGATTGGCTTGATTCCGCCGCCCATGGCCGCTTTATAGAACTTGACCAATGAACACATGTTGTTCTGATCAGTTACCGCCACAGCGGGCATGTTCATGCCCGCAAGGGTTTTGATCAGCGGCTTGATCCGCACCAGGCCATCGACCAGGGAATATTCAGTGTGCAGGCGCAGGTGAACGAATGAAGCCGGCATGGTGATCCTGTCTATAAGCTTTGAGAAACAACAAGGCCCGGATTGTACCGGGCCTTGGCAAAAACATCAGCCTTGAGGCTAAACCTCGGTCAGACCTTCGCGCGCCTCGTAGGCTCGCCGCACCGGACCAAAGGAACGTCGGTGAATGGGTGTAGGACCAAGACGCTCAAGGGCTTCAAGATGTACAGCTGTCGGGTAGCCCTTGTGACCGCCGATGCCATAACCCGGATATTGCAGTTCAAAAGCGGCCATCTCGCGGTCACGACTGACCTTGGCCAAAATCGACGCTGCGGCAATCGCCGGTACTTTGCTATCGCCTTTTACAACGGCCTCAGCAGGCATTGTCAACGCAGGGCAACGATTGCCGTCGATCATTGCCAGTTTCGGGGTGATGCTCAACCCTTCTACGGCACGCTGCATGGCCAACATAGTGGCATGCAGAATATTCAACTCGTCAATCTCTTCAACTTCTGCGCGTGCAATGCACCAGCTCAGGGCCTTTTCGCAGATTTCGTCATAGAGCTTTTCGCGGCGCGCTTCGGTCAGTTTTTTCGAGTCATTAAGGCCCGCAATCGGGCGCGCAGGGTCGAGAATCACCGCCGCGGTCACGACCGCTCCACACAACGGGCCGCGACCGACTTCATCAACGCCGGCCACAAGGTCTTCGACCAGATTGAAGTCCAATCCGATTTGCATAGTCACTTTACTCATTTGGATTGTGCAATCAGTTCCAACACGGCCTTGGCCGCCTGATTGGAGGCGTCGAGGCGCAATGTGCGATGTATGGCGTCAAACCCCTGCGTTTGCTCATCTCCATTGTCCAGGAGCGGCAACAGGGTTTGCGCCAGTGCGTCAGGGGTGGCTGCGTCCTGTAATAACTCCGGCACCAACATGCGCTGGGCCAACAAATTAGGCAAAGACACGTAAGGACTTTTGACCAGACGCTTGAGAATCCAGAACGTGAGCCGCGCAAGCCGGTAAGCCACAACCATAGGCCGCTTGTACAACAACGCCTCAAGGGTCGCCGTACCAGACGCAATCAACACCGCATCACACGCTGCCAACGCCAAGTGCGATCGGCCGTCCAGCAGCGTCAGCGGCAAGTCGCGTCCAATCAGCAACTGCTCGACTTGCTCGCGTCGTGCGGCATTGGCGCACGGCAGCACAAAACGTACTTCAGGGCGGACTGCGTGGATTTTCTGCGCAGCATCGAGGAATAATCCTCCCAGCTTGCCCACCTCCCCCCCACGACTGCCTGGCATCAAAGCGACCAACGGCCCGTCTGCCAATCCTAACTCAGCGCGCGCTGCGGCTTTATCCGCGTGCAGCGGGATGGTGTCAGCCAGCGAATGCCCGACAAAACGCACCGGCACGCCGTGCTCTTCGTAGAATTTGGCTTCAAAAGGCAACAACGTGAGCATCAAGTCGCAGCCTTCGCGAATTTTAAGCACACGCTTCTGACGCCAGGCCCAGACCGACGGGCTGACGTAATGCACGGTTTTGATCCCGGCACGGCGTAATTGAAGCTCGATATTGAGGGTGAAGTCCGGTGCATCGATGCCGATGAACACGTCCGGCTTTTCGGCAATAAGTGTCTGAACCAGCTCCTTGCGACGTTTGAGCAGTTCACGCAAGCGACCCAGTACTTCAACCAGCCCCATGACAGAGAGACGCTCCATCGGGAAGTAAGAGCGCATGCCCTCGGCCTCCATCAACGGACCACCGACCCCGATAAACTCAACATCAGGGTGCTGGGCTTTGAGTGCCCGCATCAAACCCGAACCCAAAATATCGCCCGAGGCTTCCCCCGCCACCAGCGCAATACGCAATCTGGCCATGATCAGCGGGTGATGCCACGTGTGGAAGAACGGATGGAGTCGACAAACAGGGCAACTTCGGGGAATTGCGCGGCGGGATCAGCCAGCTCGACAAGCGCTTGCTCCACCGTCAGCCCCTGGCGGTAAACCACTTTGTAAGCGCGGCGCAGCGCATGGATGGCATCTTCGCTGAAACCGCGACGGCGCATGCCCTCCAAGTTCATGCTGCGCGCTTCGGCAGGGCTGCCGAACACGGTTACAAACGCAGGAACATCCTTGCCTATCGCCGTGCCCATGCCGGAAAAGCTGTGGGCGCCGATATGGCAAAACTGATGAACCAAGGTGAAACCGGACAAAATCGCCCAATCCCCCATATGCACATGGCCCGCCAATGCGGCGTTGTTGACCAGAATGCAGTGGTTACCAATCACGCTGTCATGCCCGATATGGGCATACGCCATGATCAGGTTGTGATCACCCAACGTGGTCTCGGCACGGTCCTGAACCGTACCGCGATGGATGGTGACACCTTCACGAATCACATTGTGATCACCGATCACCAGCCGTGTTTCTTCGCCCTTGTACTTCAAGTCGGGCGTGTCTTCGCCTACCGAGGAGAACTGGTAGATGCGATTGTGTTTACCGATTTTGGTTGGGCCTTTGAGAATCACATGCGGCCCAATCACTGTCCCCTCGCCGATTTCCACACCTGCGCCGATGATCGACCAAGGGCCGACCTCGACGTCGTCGGCCAAAATGGCCGTCGGATCGATGATTGCGCGAGGGTCAATCAAACTCATAGTTTGCGTTCCGCACAGATAATTTCAGCCGAGCATACCGGCTTGCCATCAACCGACGCCTGGCACTCGAACTTCCAGATTTGACGCTTGCAGCTCAAGAACTTGGCTTCAAGGATCAATTGGTCGCCCGGCGTGACTGGCTGGCGGAAACGCAGCTTGTCGGAGCCTACGAAATAGTAAAGCGTGCCGTCAGCAGGCTTCAGGTCGAGCATTTTAAAACCAAGAATGCCCGCAGCCTGAGCCATCGCTTCAATGATCAGAACACCGGGCATGATCGGATGCGCCGGGAAGTGACCATTGAAGAAAGGCTCGTTGATGCTGACATTCTTGTAGGCACGAATGCGTTTGTTCTCGACATCCAGATCCACCACTCGATCCACCAGCAGGAACGGGTAACGGTGAGGCAGATATTCGCGAATCTCGTTGATGTCCATCATTTCGTGGGGAAGCCTGTAATAAAGATTGGGCGCGCGCGACAAAGGCGCGCTCCTCTAGCAAATCAAGCGCACAAACCAGTGGTTCTGCGCACCTGATATGGAAATAGTATTAGCTTTCAGATGAAGCGATACCCTCAGGGGTCACTTCTCGACGCGCTTTTCCAGTTGTTTCAACCTTCTTGCGATGTCGTCCAGCTGGCGAATACGTGCTGCACTCTTGCGCCACTCAGCCGCTGGTTGCATCGCCGTACCGGAAGAATAGGCGCCCGGCTCGGTAATCGAATGCGTCACCATGGTCATGCCGGTGAGAAAAACGTTATCGCAGACCTCGATATGCCCCACCAGCCCCACACCGCCGGCCAACATGCAGTGTTTGCCGATTTTAGTGCTTCCCGAAATCCCGACACACGCGGCCATCGCCGTATGGTCACCGATCTGCACGTTGTGCGCGATCTGAATCTGGTTATCAAGCTTGACGCCATTGCCAATGACCGTATCTGCCAGTGCACCGCGGTCGATAGCCGTGTTGACGCCAATTTCAACGTCATCACCAATGGACACGCCGCCGATCTGGGCGATTTTTTGCCACACACCTTTCTCGTTGGCAAAACCGAAGCCTTCGCCCCCCAGCACCGCACCTGACTGAATGACCACGCGCTTGCCGATGCGAACATCGTGATAAAGCGTCACGCGGGGAGCCAGCCAGCCACCTTCGCCGATTTCGCAGCGAGCGCCGATAAAGCAATGAGGGCCAATGGTAACGCCGGCCGCAATGCGCGCACCGCTTTCAATTACCGCAAAGGCACCAATGCTTGCCGCAGGATCAATCACTGAGTCAGCCGCAATTACCGCAGTAGGATGAACCCCGGCCACGGCTTTGGGCTTGGGATCAAACAGGTGGGAAATACGGGCATACGCCAGATAAGGGTCGGGCACAATCAACGCATCACCGACATACCCTTCGGCATCGGCTGACTTGAGCAATACAGCTCCAGCCTGACAATCCACCAGGTATTTTCGGTATTGAGGGTTGGCCAGAAAGCTCAACTGAGATGGGCCAGCCTCTTGTAAAGTGGCTAGCCCAGTGATTTCTTTCTCCGCGCTGCCACGCAAGGTGGCACCGAGGAACTCGGCCAAATAGCCGAGTTTTATAGTCGCAGTCATAATTACTTCAGCTGATTCATGCGCTCAATGACTTGGCGAGTGATGTCGTACTGAGGCTTTACATCAATCACAGCACCACGCTCGAACACCAGGTCAAAGGCACCTTTCTTGATGACTTCTTCAACAGCGCTGTCCAGTTTTGGCTTCAGCTGTTTCAGCATTTCACGGTCAGCAACTGCTTTGGCTTCATTCAGCTCCTTGGACTGGAACTGGAAATCGCGGGCCTTTTGCTTGAATTCAAGCTCCAGACGCTCACGCTCGCCTTGCTGCATTTTGTCGCCGCCTTTGACCAAACGATCCTGAATGCCTTTGGCACTGCTTTCCAGGGACTTGAGTTTAGTCAGTTGCGGACCGAATTTTTTCTCGGCATCGACGGCGTAACGCTTGGCAGCGTCCGATTCGAGCAGCGCCATCTGATAGTTCAGTACGGCGATTTTCATGTCGGCGAACGCCGGACCTGCTACCAGAACCGAAGCCAGGAGAACCAATTGAGTCAACTTACGCACGATGCACTCCTACAAAATCGTTGTGTTATCTGAAGTCAGGCTTTTAGAAAGTCTGGCCGAGAGAGAATTGGAACACCTGTGTATCGGCATCATCCGGTTTCTTGATTGGCATCGCCAAGCTGAAGCTCAACGGACCAAGAGCAGTGACCCACGTTACGCCAACACCCACAGAACTGGCCAGGTTGCTAAAGCCGATATCGCAATCTTTGGTATCGCCTTTGCAGTTCGTGTCGAACACGTTACCCACATCCCAGAATACGGAGGTGCGCAGGGAGCGTTGATCTTTCACAAACGGCATTGGGAAGAGCACTTCAACACCACCCTGGATCAGCACGTTACCACCGAATGGCAGCGAATCCTGGTCCGGGTCGACCAAGGTACCGTTCTTACCTGTACTTGGCGTACTGCGAGGACCCAAGGCACTGTCTTTAAAGCCACGTACCGAGTTGAAACCACCGGCGTAGTAATTCTCGTAGAACGGAAGCCCTGAGGTTGAACCATAACCATCACCATAGCCCAGCTCAGTGTGCAGGCGCATGGTGTAGGTATCAGTCAACGGCTGGAACAGCTGTGCACGGTAATCCAGTTTGTAGAATTGCAGGTCGCTGCCCGGAATAGTGGTCTCAAGCGTCAGGCTTTGCGAGCTACCGCGGGTTGGCAACACACCTTTGTTCAGCGTCGACTCGGACCAGCCCACCGATGCCTTGAAGTTGAGGTACTTGTCACCTTCACGGTTTACGAAGTCGAAAATCTCGTCGACGGTGTAATCACCTGTGCTGATTTCATCCTGCTGCACGCTCAGGCCATAGGTCAGACGTGACGTATCGCTGATCGGGTAGCCCATGGTGATGCCTGCACCCAGGCTGTCCACCGAATAGTTTGCAACATCAACGTCGAGTTCTTTGTAGTCAGTGGTGCGATAGAACGCGTTGTAGCCCAGGCTCACGCCATCGGCAGTCCAGTAAGGATCAACGTAGCTGAAGTTGTAACGGCTCTGGTACTCACTGCGGGTCAAGCCGAGGCTGACGCGGTTACCGGTACCCAGGAAGTTGTTCTGAGTGATCGAGCCACCGAGGATCAAACCGGCGCTCTGGGCAAAGCCGACGCTGGCGGTGATCGAGCCGGAGGCTTGTTCTTCTACGGCGTAGTTAACGTCAACCATGTCGTCAGTGCCTGGCACTGCCGGGGTTTCTACGTTCACTTCCTTGAAGAAGCCCAGACGCTCAAGACGCACCTTGGACTGATCAATGAGGTAAGTCGACGCCCAGCCGCCTTCCATTTGACGCATTTCGCGGCGCAGCACCTGGTCTTCAGATTTGGTGTTGCCACGGAAGTTGATGCGGTTAACGTAAGCACGCTTGCCCGGATCAACCACAAACGTAATGGCTACGGTGTGATCTTCAGGGTTTGGCTGCGGCACGCCGTTAACGTTGGCAAAGGTATAGCCTTCGTTACCCAGACGACGGGTAATCAGCTCAGAGGTGGTGGTCATCAGCTTACGCGAGAACACCTGGCCCGGCTGAACCAGCAGCAGCGATTTGATCTGGTCTTCTGGGACCTTGAGGTCACCGCTCAGCTTGACTTCACCCACATTGAATTTTTCGCCTTCGTTCACGTTGACCGTGATGTAGACGTTTTTCTTGTCGGGCGTGATCGAGACCTGAGTCGAAGCAATATCCATATTGATATAGCCGCGATCGAGGTAGTAAGAGCGCAGACGTTCAAGGTCGCCCGAGAGTTTTTCACGCGCATACTTGTCGTCATTCTTGAAGAACGACAACCAGTTGGTGGTTTTCAGCTCGAACAGATCAACGAGGTCGTCTTCCGGGAAAACAGTATTACCCACCACGTTGATGTGCTGGATGGCTGCCACCGTGCCTTCGTTGATATTGACCTTCAAGGCAACCCGGTTGCGCGGCTCGGACACCACTTCGGTGTCCACCGTAGCCGAGTAGCGGCCTTGGGCAACGTACTGACGTTGCAGCTCGTTACGCACACCTTCAAGGGTGGCGCGCTGGAAGATTTCGCCTTCGGCAAGACCCGACTGTTTAAGACCTTTCATCAGGTCGTCAGTGGAGATCGCCTTGTTACCGTCAATGGTGATGCTGGAGACGGAAGGACGTTCGACAACCGTAATGACAAGCACATTGCCATCACGACCCAGTTGGATGTCCTGAAAGAACCCGGTTTTGAACAACGCACGAGTGGATTCCACCAAACGGCGGTCATCCGCTACCTCACCCACGTTCAGCGGCAACGCGCCAAACACGCTACCAGCGGAAACCCGCTGCAGCCCGTTGACACGAATATCAGAGATAGTGAAGGACTCGGCGTGAACTTCGGCGATCATCAGTACGGCGAGAACCGCAGTTAGCAGCAGACGTTTCATGAAGTCCTTTCTTATTCCAACTGGCAATAAACAAACTGCCGCAAAATGCGGCAGATTCGCAATTCAGCGAAGCGTTTACAGACGGCCCAGATCGTTGACCAGAGCAAGTAACATCACCCCGATCACCAAACTGATACCGATCTGCATTCCCCAACCCTGCACCCGATCCGACAAGGGACGACCACGCGCCCACTCGATCAGATAAAACAACAAATGTCCCCCATCCAATACTGGTATGGGCAACAAGTTCAGAACCCCAAGACTGATACTCAGATAAGCCAGGAAATTCAGGAAATCCGCAACACCCGACTGGGCAGAAGCGCCCGCCACTTTAGCAATGGTTATCGGTCCACTCAAGTTTTTTACCGAGAGCTCGCCGAACAACATTTTCTTAAGTGAGTCGAGCGTCAATACGCTCATGGTCCAAGTGCGTTTTGCGCCCTCGCCAATTGCGGCTAGCGGACCGTAACTGACCTCACGAATCATCTCGGGCGGCCAGTCCACACCCTTGACCCCTGCCCCCAGATAACCCGTGGCAGCCTTGCCTTCACCGCGCGCAGCCAAGGTGACAGGCACCTCAAGGGGCACACCATCACGCGCTACACGCAATACGATCTGCGCACCCGGGCGCTCACGAACCCAATCCACCACTTGCTGCCAGTCCTTGACCGGCTGATCGTTCATGGCCAGCAGCGTGTCCGCTGTCTTGAGCCCGGCAGCATGCGCAGGGCCCTTTGGGTCCAGCTCGGCCAAAACAGCCGGCAACTCGGGGCGCCAGGGGCGAATACCCAAAGAACTGATAGGGTCCGGCTCGTTGGCGCCTTTTAGCCAATCATGCAACACCACCTGATGCGCGGACTCTGAAGTCGAACCGGCATCACGCACGGCTACTTGAATCGTCCCGCTCTCACCCAGGCGACGCACCAACTGCAAATTGACGTTGGACCAGCCGGTCGTCGGCTCGCCATCAATGGCGACGATTTCCTGACCGGCCACCAGACCGGCCTGCGCAGCCAGGCTACCGCTTTCGACCGCACCAATGACCGGGCGCACCTGCTGGCTGCCCAACATGGCCAAAATCCAGAAAAACAGCATCGCCAACATGAAGTTCGCAATCGGGCCTGCTGCAACGATCGCAATACGCTGCCCAACGGTTTTGCGGTTAAAGGACTGATCCAACTGATCGACAGGGACGTCGCCCTCCCGCTCATCAAGCATTTTTACGTAGCCACCCAACGGAATGGCTGCCACCACAAATTCAGTGCCCTGGCGATCGCGCCAACGCAGTAACGGCGTGCCGAAGCCCACAGAGAAACGCAGAACCTTGACGCCGCAACGGCGCGCCACCCAAAAGTGACCGAATTCATGAAAAGTGACCAGCACCCCCAATGCCACCAGGGTGCCAACAATCATATAAAGCGCACTCATCTACTTTCTCCGCGATCCTGTCCGGTTCCGGCAAGCAGCCCTGATCAACCCTTACGGCTCAACCATTGTTCAGCCGATACACGCGCCTTGGCATCAGCGGCAAATACTGCCTCCAATTCGTCGACGACTACCACAGGCTCTTTATTTAGAACGTCTTCAATCAACTGAGCAATCTGCGGGTAGCGAATCCGACCACCCAAAAACGCCGCCACCGCCACTTCATTGGCCGCGTTGAGCATGGCTGGCGCACTGTTGCCAGCCGCTGCGGCCTCGCGCGCCAGGCGCAAGCATGGAAAACGCTGCTCATCCGGGCGTTGGAAGTCCAGCCGCGCCACCGAAAAGAGGTCCAGGGGCGCGACCCCCGAATCAATACGCTCTGGCCAGGCCAATGCATTGGCAATCGGGGTTCGCATGTCCGGGTTACCCAACTGCGCCAACACCGAGCCATCTATATAGTCCACCAGCGAGTGAATCACGCTTTGCGGATGAATCACCACTTCAACCTGACTTGGCTTGGCGTCGAACAGCCAGCACGCCTCAATCAACTCAAGCCCTTTGTTCATCATGCTGGCTGAATCGACTGAAATTTTGCGCCCCATCGACCAATTGGGATGAGCGCACGCCTGATCAGGGGTCACCCGCTCCAGGTCAGCCAATGGCGTTTCACGGAAAGGACCGCCTGAGGCCGTCAGCAAAATACGCCGAACACCCACACGACCCAAGCCGCGCGCAAAATCCTGCGGCAAGCACTGAAAGATCGCGTTGTGCTCACTGTCAATGGGCAACAACACTGAGCCACTGCGGCGCACCGCCTGCATGAACAAAGCGCCTGTCATTACCAACGCTTCTTTGTTCGCCAGCAGTATTTTCTTGCCCGCATTGACCGCCGCCAGCGTAGGACGCAGCCCTGCTGCACCGACAATCGCCGCCATCACGGCATCGACTTGCGGCGCCGACGAAATATCACACAAGCCTTGCTCGCCGACCAACACTTCGGTACTCAGGCCCGCAGCGCGCAAACCGGCTTGCAACTCAAGCGCGGCCTGCGCATGTGGCACCACCGCGACCTGTGGCCTGTGCTGCACGCACAAGGCCAGCAGTTCATTGAGGCGACTATAGCCGCTCAAGCCAAACACCTGATAACGATCTGGGTGACGCGCAATCACATCCAGGGTACTCAGGCCAATAGAACCTGTTGCACCCAGCACCGTGATGAATTGAGGACGACTCATGATGCCGCCATCCACAGCAACACCGCGAACACAGGGATCGCCGCCGTCAGGCTGTCAATGCGATCCAGCACACCGCCATGGCCCGGCAATAGATTGCTGCTGTCTTTGATGCCCGCCTGGCGCTTGAACATGCTTTCTGTGAGGTCGCCCACCACCGAAATCAATACCACAACCGCCGCACCCGCCAACGCAGCAACCATCTCGCCGGCGCTCCAGCCGCGCACAATGCCAACCACAAGCGTGATCAGCAGGCTCAGGACCAAGCCACCGAAGACGCCTTCCCAGCTTTTACCGGGGCTGACTTTAGGGGCGAGTTTGCGCTTGCCAAATTTACGCCCTGAAAAATAGGCGCCGATGTCTGCCCCCCACACCAACACCATCACCGCCATGATCAGCCAATTGCCCAGCGCCATGGCCTTGATCATGACCAACCCCTGCCAGGCAGGCAGCAGGATCAGCAGGCCAATCACCAGCTTTGCCGCCGTGCTCGACCAGCGCGAAGCCGACTCGGGGAACGTCAGCACCAAAAAGGTGGCCGCTGCCCACCACACCACCGCAGCCGCCAGCACCCAGGGCGCGAGGTCAGGCAATAAGTGCAGGCAAAACAGCAGGAGCGCAACGATGACGGCGAAGCCAACACGGGCAGCTTGAGCGGTAAAACCGGCCAACCGCGCCCATTCCCATGCGCCCAGCGTCACAACCAGCCCTATAAAGAGTGCAAAGTTGGACCCTTCAAGCAGGAAAAAACCGCACAAGGCGATTGGCAGCAAGATAAGTGCAGTGATGATGCGTTGTTTAAGCATTAAACCCGGGCTCCAGCCTCAACCTGCTCGCTCGTTTTACCGAAGCGACGCTGGCGAGAAGCGAAATCAGCCAATGCATGACGCATGGCTTCGTGTTTGAAGTCCGGCCAGAACAGGTCGGAGAAGTAGAGTTCGGAATAGGCCAACTGCCACAGCAAGAAATTACTGATGCGATGTTCGCCACCGGTGCGGATGCACAAATCAGGCAACGGCAGATCGCCAGTTACCAGACAGGTTTGCAGCAAATCGGGCGTGATGTCTTCAGGTTGCAAATGACCCGCCTGAACCTCACGCGCCAAGCGCTGAGCGGCCTGGGCAATGTCCCACTGACCGCCGTAATTAGCGGCAATTTGCAGTACAAAGCGTCCAGGCCCGGCAGTGATCGTCTCCGCTTCACGCATCGCCGCTTGCAGCTCGGGATGGAAACGTGAGCGATCACCGATAATGCGCAGACTGATGTTGTTTTCGTTGAGGCGCTTGGCCTCACGACGCAACGCCTTGAAGAATAAATCCATCAAGGCGCTGACTTCAGCCGCAGGTCGCTGCCAGTTTTCACTGGAAAAAGCGAACAAAGTGAGCACCTCGACCTTAGCCTCGGCGCACACCTCAATCACTGCACGGACAGCATCCACGCCCGCTTTATGCCCGGCAACCCCCGGCATAAAGCGCTTTTTCGCCCAGCGATTATTGCCATCCATGATGATCGCGACATGTCGCGGCACCGATGGCGACACAGCCTGCTTGGTCTTTTCCATAAAACGCCCAGACCCTTATACGGCCATCAGGTCCGCTTCTTTCTGCTTGGTCGCCGTTTCAATATCAGCAACAGCCTTGTCGGTCAGCTTCTGGATATCATCAGCAGCACGGCGCTCTTCGTCTTCGCTGATTTCTTTTTCTTTGACCAGGTCTTTCAACTGGCTCAAGGCATCACGACGGATGTTACGCACGGCAATACGCGCATCTTCTGCAGCGTCACGCGCTTGCTTGGCAAAAACCTTACGGGTTTCTTCCGTCAGGGCCGGCATGGAGATGAGCAGCAACTCGCCCAGATTGGTCGGATTGAGGTTCAGGCCAGCGCTCTGGATTGCCTTGTCGACTGCACCGAGCATGTTGCGCTCGAACGCCACCACTTGCAGGGTGCGAGAGTCTTTAACGGTAATGTTGGCGACTTGGCTAATCGGAGTATCCGAGCCGTAGTAAGGCACCATCACGCTGCCCAGAATGCTTGGGTGAGCCTTGCCGGTACGGATCTGGCCAAATGCATGGCTCAGCGACTCCAGCGACTTTTGCATGCGCGTTTGTGCGTCTTTTTTGATTTCGTTAATCATTGTTGACCTTCCTCGATCAGAGTGCCTTCAGCACCGCCGTGAACAATGTTAAGCAGGGCGCCTGGCTTGTTCATGTTAAATACGCGCAATGGCATTTTGTGGTCGCGGCACAGACAGATAGCCGTCAGGTCCATAACGCCCAGCTTGCGATCCAGCACTTCATCGTAAGTCAGATGATCGAACTTCTCGGCATGCGGGTCTTTGAATGGATCTGCGGTGTATACGCCGTCAACCTTGGTGGCTTTAAGCACCACATCAGCGTCGATTTCAATGGCTCGCAAGCAGGCGGCAGAATCCGTTGTGAAGAATGGATTGCCCGTACCCGCAGCGAAAATCACCACTTCTTTCGCGTTCAAGTGGCGCATCGCCTTGCGACGGTCATAGTGATCCGTCACGCCGACCATGGAAATGGCCGACATTACGATGGCGGAGATATTCGCACGTTCCAGCGCATCGCGCATGGCCAAGGCGTTCATCACGGTTGCCAGCATGCCCATGTGGTCGCCGGTGACACGATCCATGCCGGCAGCACTCAACGCAGCGCCACGGAACAGGTTGCCACCACCAATCACCAAACCTACCTGAACGCCGATGCCAACCAATTGGCCAACTTCCAGCGCCATGCGGTCGAGGACCTTGGGGTCGATCCCGAAATCTTCAGAGCCCATCAGGGCCTCGCCGCTTAGCTTGAGTAGAATGCGTTTATAGCGAGCTTGATAACCACTGCCCTGCTGAGCCATTGCGAATCTCTCCTGCCGCGTTTTATAAAAAATCTGTGCGAGGCTGGTTTCAGCCTACGCTTACTCTAGCTTGGCGCTGCACAACAGCACCATCGGATCACGATTTTGCAAACCGGTTCCGCCGGGAAAGGTAAAACCCTCACCCATTTGAAAAGAGGCTGCGCGCGTGAGCGGGCAGCCTCTTAGGGTCGACAGTTGGAAACCGTCTTATTGCTTGCTTGCAGCCACTTGAGCAGCTACTTCAGCAGCGAAGTCGTCAACCGGCTTCTCGATACCATCACCTACTTTGTAGTAAGTGAAGGAAACGATTTCAGCACCGGCTTTCTTGGCCAGCTCACCGACCTTGATTTCAGGGTTCTTAACGAACGCCTGCTCAACCAGGCTGGCTTCAGCCAGGAACTTGCTGATACGACCGGCAACCATTTTTTCAACGATTTCTGCTGGCTTGCCTTTGATCTTGTCTTCGTTGAGGCTCATGAACACGGTTTTTTCGCGTTCGATTGCGTCAGCGGAAACCTGCGATGGCAGCAGGAATTCTGGGTTGCTGGCAGCAACGTGCATTGCGATGTCGCGAGCCAGTTCAGCGTTACCGCCTTTCAGAGCAACAACAACACCGATTTTGTTGCCGTGCAGGTAAGCATCAACAACATCACCTTCAACGCGGGTCAGACGACGAATGTTAACGTTTTCGCCTACTTTGCCTACCAGAACCAGACGATCAGCTTCTTGAGCAGCGATCAGCGGAGCGGCTTCGGTCAGCTTGTCTGCGAACGCTTTTTCAACGCTGTCAGCTACGAATTTCTTGAAGTCATCTTGCAGAGCCAGGAAGTCGGTTTGCGAGTTAACTTCCAGAATTACGGCCGACTTGTTGTCATCCGCAACTTTAACTGCGATAGCGCCTTCAGCAGCAACGTTGCCTGCTTTTTTGGCGGCCTTGATGGCGCCCGAAGCACGCATATCGTCGATGGCTTTTTCGATGTCGCCGCCAGCCTTGGTCAAGGCTTTCTTGCAATCCATCATGCCTTCGCCAGTACGCTCACGAAGCTCTTTAACCAACGCTGCAGTAATCTCTGCCATTTCAAAATTCCTCTTGGATAGGTTTTCAACCATTCCACCCGACCAAACGGGCGTTCAATTCGTGTGAAGCCTGCCTCGATGCAACCCTGCCAGCCGCAATTTGATACAGCAACGACAGAGGCGTGTCCAACAAATGGATTTCGAGGTGGCAAAAAGGGGGCCAAGCCCCCTTTTTGCGTACTGAGTAAACGCTAGGCGTTAATTACTCAGCCTTCAACCGCTGCAGCTGGAGCGTCTTCGACGAATACGTCGGTGCCGCCAGCAACGTGGTTACGGCCACGGATTACAGCATCAGCCATCGCGCCCATGTACAGCTGGATAGCGCGGATTGCGTCATCGTTACCCGGGATGATGTAGTCAACACCTTCTGGGCTGCTGTTGGTATCGACAACGCCGATAACCGGGATACCCAACTTGTTAGCTTCGGTGATCGCGATACGCTCGTGGTCAACGTCGATAACGAACAGAGCGTCTGGCAGACCGCCCATGTCCTTGATACCACCCAGGCTACGATCCAGCTTTTCCAGATCGCGAGTGCGCATCAGCGCCTCTTTCTTGGTCAGCTTGGCGAACGTACCGTCTTCGGCCTGGATTTCAAGGTCACGCAGACGCTTGATGGAAGCACGGATGGTTTTGAAGTTGGTGAGCATGCCGCCCAACCAGCGGTGATCCACGTACGGCGAACCGCAACGTGCTGCTTCTTCAGCAACGATCTTGCCAGCGGAACGCTTGGTGCCGACGAACAGAATCTTGTTTTTGCCCTGGGCCAGACGCTCTACGAAAGTCAGAGCTTCGTTGAACATTGGCAGGGTTTTTTCAAGGTTGATGATGTGAATCTTGTTACGCGCGCCAAAGATGTATTTACCCATCTTCGGGTTCCAGTAACGGGTTTGGTGACCGAAGTGCACACCGGCCTTCAGCATATCGCGCATGTTGACTTGGGACATGATAGTTCCTTAATAAGTCGGGTTAGGCCTCCACGTATCCCAATGACCAACCAGCAGCTTCGAGCTGAAGGCACCCAGGTCATCGTGTCGACACGTGTGTGGGTTTGTGCTCAGCGGGCTATACCCGCAAAGCGGCGCATTTTATAACACAAGACGGCCAAAAAACGAAACACGGATTCTGACTTTCTTCCATGCGCTTTTGCGCAAGGCGCGCAATAGAGCCAGAATGCCCCATTCCATTAAGAGAAACGATGGCAAGCGGCCCATGATTAACGCCGGTCGTCTGTTAGAATCGCGTTTTTACGTCAGGGTGTTGCCGAACACGCACCCGCAAACCCGTTGATGAGCGCCAACGCGCGAAGAGAGCCTGTATGACCGTCACCCTCAAAACCCCCGAGGACATCGCAAAAATGCGTGTCGCCGGCAAACTGGCCGCCGAAGTCCTGGAAATGATCGCCGAGTACGTCAAGCCCGGCGTGACCACCGAAGAGCTGGACCGCATCTGCCACGATTACATCGTCAATGTGCAAAAGGCCATTCCGGCCCCGCTCAACTACAAAGGCTTCCCTAAGTCGATCTGCACCTCGATCAACCACGTCGTCTGCCACGGCATTCCGGGCGACAAGGCGTTGAAGGAAGGCGACACCCTGAACATCGACGTTACGGTGATCAAGGACGGCTACCACGGCGATACCAGCCGCATGTTCCATGTTGGCAAAGTGCCAGTCTGGGCTGAGCGCCTGTCGCAAGTGACACAAGAGTGCATGTACAAAGCCATTGAAATCGTCAAACCGGGCTGCCGCCTGGGCGATATCGGTGAAGTGATCCAGAAGCACGCTGAAAAGAACGGCTTTTCGGTGGTGCGCGAGTTCTGTGGTCACGGCATCGGCAAAGTGTTCCACGAAGAACCGCAAATCCTGCACTACGGCCGCGCGGGCACCGGCATGGAACTCAAAGCCGGCATGACCTTCACCATCGAGCCGATGATCAACCAGGGCAAAGCCGACACCAAAGTGCTGGGCGATGGCTGGACCGCGATCACCAAGGACCGCAAGTTGTCAGCGCAGTGGGAACACACGCTGCTGGTCACCGACACCGGCTACGAGATCTTTACCCTGCGCAGCGATGACACCATCGCGCGCGTTTCGGCCTGATGTTTGCAGTCGCTTCTCTATAGATAGCCACAACCCAGCCACAGGAAAGCCAATCAATGCCGCAGGTGGATCCCGAACTTTTTGACCGTGGCCAGTTCCAGGCCGAACTGGCATTAAAGGCAAGCCCCATTGCCGCTTTCAAAAAGGCGATCCGCCAGGCACGTGAGGTGCTCGACGACCGCTTTCGCACAGGGCGCGACATTCGACGTTTGATCGAGGATCGCGCCTGGTTCGTTGACTGCATCCTGAATCAGGCTTGGGACCAGTTCAGTTGGAGCGCCGAAGCCGATATCGCGCTGGTGGCGGTAGGCGGCTACGGCCGCGGCGAACTGCACCCCTACTCCGACATTGACCTGCTGATCTTGCTGGACAACGCCGATCACGAAATTTTTCGCGACTCAATTGAGCGCTTTCTGACGTTACTTTGGGACATTGGCCTGGAAGTCGGTCAGAGCGTGCGCTCAGTGGAGGAGTGCGCCGAACAAGCCCGCGCCGACCTGACCATCATCACCAACCTGATGGAAAGCCGCACCGTGGCCGGCCCCGAACATTTACGCCAGCGCATGCTGGACGTCACCAGCACCGCGCACATGTGGCCCAGCAAAGACTTCTTTCTGGCCAAGCACGCCGAACAAAAAGCCCGACACCACAAGTACAACGACACGGAATACAACCTGGAACCCAACGTCAAAGGTTCTCCGGGCGGCCTGCGCGACATCCAGACCATCTTGTGGGTTGCCCGTCGTCAATACGGCACCCTCAACCTGCGCGCGTTGGCAGGCGAAGGTTTTCTGGTCGAGAGCGAACACGCCCTGCTCGCCTCCTCCCAAGAATTTTTATGGAAGGTGCGGTACGCGCTGCACATGCTGGCCGGGCGCGCTGAAGACCGCCTGTTGTTCGATCACCAGCGCAGCATCGCCGAGCTGCTGGGCTTTGCGGGCGAAGACACCAAACAGACCATCGAAAACTTCATGCAACAGTACTATCGGGTGGTCATGAGCATCGCTCAGCTCAGCGACCTGATCATTCAGCACTTCGAAGAGGTCATTCTGGCCCCCGAAGACGAAGCACCGCCTACGCCCATCAACTCGCGCTTTCAGCTGCACGACGGCTATATAGAAGCCACCAGTGACCAGGTGTTCAAGCGCACGCCGTTTGCCATGCTGGAAATTTTCCTGCTGATGGCCCAACACCCGGAAATCAAAGGCGTACGCGCCGACACCATTCGCTTGTTGCGTGAGCACCGTTACCTGATCGACGACGATTTCCGTAATGACATTCGCAATACCAGCCTGTTTATTGAGCTGTTCAAGTGCAAGAACGGTATTCATCGCAACCTGCGACGGATGAACCGCTACGGCATTTTGGGACGTTACCTGCCCGAATTCGGGTTTATCGTCGGCCAGATGCAGCACGACCTGTTCCACATTTATACGGTCGATGCGCACACGCTGAACTTGATCAAGCACCTGCGCAAATTGCAGTACACCCAGGTGTCCGAGAAATTTCCGTTGGCCAGCAAACTGATGGCCAAACTGCCCAAACCGGAATTGATCTATCTGGCAGGCCTGTACCACGACATCGGCAAGGGCCGTCACGGCGACCATTCCGAAATCGGCGCCGTGGATGCCGAAGCCTTCTGCATTCGCCATCAGTTGCCGCAGTGGGACACCCGGTTGATCGTGTGGCTGGTGCAAAACCATCTCGTGATGTCGACCACCGCCCAGCGCAAGGACTTGTCCGACCCGCAAGTGATCCATGACTTCGCACAGGCGGTGGGCGATGAGACCCACCTCGACTACCTTTATGTACTGACCGTCGCCGACATCAACGCCACCAACCCGACGCTCTGGAACTCCTGGCGCGCCAGCCTGTTGCGCCAGCTCTATACCGAGACCAAGCGGGCCTTGCGGCGCGGCCTGGAAAACCCGGTAGACCGTGAAGAGCAGATCCGTCAGACCCAAAGCGCGGCGCTGGACACGTTGGTACGCAACGGCAACGACCAGGACGATGTCGAGCAACTGTGGTCGCAACTGGGGGACGACTACTTCTTGCGTCACACCTCGGCCGATGTCGCCCTGCACACCGAAGCCATCTTGCAACAGCCTGCCGACGGCGGCCCGCTGGTGTTGATCAAAGAGACCACCCAGCGCGACTTTGAAGGCGGCACCCAGATCTTCATCTACGCCCCCGACCAACACGACTTCTTCGCAGTGACGGTCGCGGCCATGGACCAACTCAACCTCAACATCCATGACGCGCGCATCATCACCTCCAGCAGCCAGTTCACCCTCGACACCTACATCGTGCTCGACAACGACGGCGACTCGATTGGCAACAACCCCGAGCGCATCGAAAAAATCCGCAAAGGCCTGACCGAAGCCCTGCGCAATCCGGATGACTACCCGACCATCATCCAGCGCCGCGTGCCGCGCCAGCTCAAACACTTTGCCTTCGCGCCGCAGGTCACGATCCATAACGATGCACAGCGCCCTGTAACGGTGCTCGAGCTCAGCGCTCCCGACCGCCCCGGCTTACTGGCCCGTATCGGAATGATCTTTCTGGAATTCGATCTGTCGCTGCAAAACGCCAAGATCGCTACTTTGGGCGAGCGCGTAGAAGACGTCTTTTTCATCACCGATGAAAACAACCAACCCTTGTCTGACCCGCAACTGTGCATGCGCCTGCAGGAAGCAATCGTCGAGCAATTAACGGTCAATAAAGATGCCCCCCCAGAACCGTGGCGCCTGAGCATTTAAGCGCCGCCGAGTGAGACCCGCACCCGATGAACAACGCTCTGAACCAGTTGCAGCCTTACCCGTTCGAAAAACTGCGCGCCCTGCTTGGCAGCGTGCAGCCCAGCGCAAACAAACGCCCGATTGCACTGTCGATTGGCGAGCCGAAACACCGCTCGCCCGATTTCGTGGCCAAGGCGCTGGCCGATAACCTCGACCAGATGGCGGTCTACCCGACCACGCTGGGCATCCCCCTCTTGCGCGAAACCATTGGCCACTGGGCCGAGCGCCGCTTCAACGTGCCGGCTGGCTGGCTCGACCCGGCGCGCAACATCCTGCCGGTCAACGGCACGCGTGAAGCGCTGTTTGCCTTCACCCAGACCGTGGTCAACCGTGGCGACGACGCGCTGGTGATCAGCCCCAACCCGTTCTATCAAATCTATGAAGGCGCAGCCTTTCTGGCCGGTGCCACACCGCATTACCTGCCGTGCCTGGCCGAACATGGCTTCAACCCCGATTTTGATGCCGTGAGCCCCGACACCTGGAAGCGCTGCCAAATTCTGTTTCTGTGCTCACCGGGCAACCCGACCGGCGCACTGATCCCGCTTCAAACCCTGAAAAAGCTGATTGCCTTGGCAGACGAGTACGACTTCGTGATTGCCGCGGACGAGTGCTACAGCGAACTGTATTTCGACGAGCACACCCCACCGGTCGGCCTGCTCAGCGCCTGCGTTGCCTTGGGCCGTGAAGACTTCAAACGTTGCGTGGTGTTCCACAGCCTGTCCAAGCGTTCAAACCTGCCGGGGCTGCGTTCCGGTTTCGTGGCGGGCGATGCACAGATCCTCAAGGCATTCTTGCTCTATCGCACCTACCACGGCTGTGCCATGCCGGTGCAAACGCAACTGGCGAGCATTGCGGCATGGAACGACGAAGCCCACGTGCGCACCAACCGCGACCTGTACCGCGAGAAATTCGACGCGGTACTGGAGATTTTGAGCCCGGTGCTGGATGTGCAACGCCCTGATGGCGGTTTTTACCTGTGGCCCCAGGTGGAAGGTGACGACGCTGCATTCTGCCGCGACCTGTTCGCCGAAGAACATGTCACCGTCGTACCGGGTTCCTACCTGTCGCGCGAAGTCGAGGGTTTCAATCCTGGCGCAGGCCGGGTGCGCATGGCGCTGGTGGCCCCACTGGCCGAATGCGTAGAGGCCGCCGAGCGAATCCGCGACTTCATCCAGCGCCGCCGCTAACCCGCCCTCATA
Organism: Pseudomonas weihenstephanensis; assembly: GCF_016812185.1. Taxonomy (NCBI): domain Bacteria; kingdom Pseudomonadati; phylum Pseudomonadota; class Gammaproteobacteria; order Pseudomonadales; family Pseudomonadaceae; genus Pseudomonas; species Pseudomonas weihenstephanensis. Next base: position 396,087 of record NZ_JAAEBV010000005.1, read on the forward strand.
GGCGCTGTCGCTGGCTGCGATCTTTCATCCGCAAAGATCGCAGCCGGCGGATCGAGGTACGGGGGACTACTTGACCTGACCCAGATTCGCCTCGCTCATGTCCAGATCCTTGAGGATCTCGCTCAGTACGTCATCGCCAATCTCGTGATGACGACGCATGCTGTACAGCTCCAGTCGCTGCGCCCTGAGCGCCTTGATCCGCAGGCGACTCTCCAGCAGGTCCATTTGCGACGCCAGCGCCTGCGCTTCCGCCGAATCGTTGTAGACCTCCAACTGATGCCGATACTCGGACATGATCCGCGCCTTCAATTCAGCTGCCAGAGCAGCCTGAGCCGCATCCTGCTGGGTTTGCGGCTCCACCCGTTCTTCAGTCTCCAGCGCGTGAATCGCCGCTTCAGCCGTGCGCCGCCACGCCTCGCGCACTTCTTTGCGCATGGCGTCGTCAGGGCTTTTTTCGATCCCGCGCAGCAGGAACGGCAAGGCAATACACGCCGCAATCAAGGACAGCAGAATCACCCCGGCCGCGATGAAAATCAGCAAATCACGCTCAGGGAAGTCAACGCCTTTACTGATGAACAGCGGCACCGACATCACACCTGCCAGCGTTACCGCCCCGCGTACACCGCCGACCGTGAGCAACCAGCACGAACGCGCCGTCGGCACCATCGTCAGTTCGCCCTTGCCGCGCCAGCGTCGCAGCAGACCCGACAATCGCCAAATGCTCTGCACCCAGATAAAACGCAACGCCAGCAACACCAAAAACACCGCCACCACATCCAGGCAGCGGTACATCAGTGTCGGCCACAAAGTGGTTTCGTGACTGACCACCGCCTTGATGATGTCCGGCAGTTGCAGGCCCAGCAGCAGGAAGATCAGGCCGTTGAACGCAAACTCCAGCAGCCCCCACACACTGCGGTTAAGCATGCGTGTGCTGGTCTGGCGCGGCAACAGGTCCAGCCAGCTCTGCATCATGCCCGCCGCTACGGCGGACAAAATACCCGAGGCACCCAGGCGCTCGGCCAGCACATAGGCTGCAAACGGCAGCAACAACATAAACACCACGTGGGTCGCCGGGTCGTCCCAACCGCGCGCAATCATCCAGGCACGCATGCGCCCCACCAGCCAGCTCAATGCCACACCGATGGCCAAGCCGCCACACGCCACCAACAGGAACGTGACACTGGCATTGGTCAACGAAAACACGCCCGTAATGGCCGCCACCAGCGCGAACTTGAAGGTCACCAGGCCCGTTGCATCATTCATCAACGCCTCGCCCTGCAACATATGCATCAAGGGCGCCGGCAAGCGATTCTGCGCAATGGCCGACACGGCCACCGCATCGGTCGGCGACAGCACCGCGGCCAGCGCAAAGGCGACGGGTAACGGAATGGTCGGCAAGATCCAGTGGATGAAGTACCCCGCCCCCACCACCGTGAACAGCACCAGGCCCACGGCCAAGGTCAGAATCGGCCCACGCAAACGCCAGAACTCACGCTTGGGCATGCGCCAACCATCGGAGAACAGCAGCGGCGGCAAAAACAGAAACAGAAACAACTCAGGGTCCAGCGCCACATGCAGGCCCAGTGTTGGCCAGGCCAGCAAAGCGCCAGCGGCAATTTGCACCAAGGGTAATGGCAACGGGATCAAACGCCCCAATAGACGGGAGACACCCACCAGCATCAGCAGGATGAGGACGGTATAGGCGGTTTGCATATCAGCAGGGTTCCCGAGCGGGCCGCTTCAAACTGAACGGCTTTTAACTAAACATAAGTGGCAACACTTTTCCATCCCGAGCCATAGTAGCCTTTAATGGCAAACGCTGACCGCTCAACAAAAGTCGCAGTGGCGTGATGACATGTCACAACACCGTGCCAACCTCCACGCCTGGCGCACCCAGCGCGCCGCTCGTGGCATAATCCGCGACTGCTCATTTTAAGCATCTCCAAAGGAGGGGCAATTTCCGTGACCGATTCGAGCAAGACCTTGCACCTTTATGGCATCAAAGCCTGCGACACCATGAAAAAGGCGCGCACCTGGCTGGATGAAAATGGGCTGCACTACGATTTTCACGACTACAAAAGCACGGGCATCGACCGCGAACACCTCAACCAGTGGTGCACTGAGCACGGCTGGCAAGTGGTGCTCAATCGCGCCGGTACAACCTTTCGCAAGCTCGACGACGAACAAAAAGCCGATCTCGACCAAGCCAAAGCCGTTGAACTGATGCTCGCTCAACCCTCGATGATCAAGCGCCCGGTGCTCGATCTCGGTGACAAAACCCTGATTGGCTTCAAGCCAGATCTTTATGCGGCAGCCCTTCTTTAAGCCCAAGTGCTTATCGTGCGCCCATTTATTTTTGTAAGAGGTAATTGCATGTCTACTACCCTGTTCAGCGCAGCCTTCGGCGTCGGCACTCAAAACCGTCAAGGCGCATGGCTGGAAGTGTTCTACGCACAACCCCTGCTCAACCCGTCGGCCGAGCTGATTGCAGCCATCGCCCCGATCCTGGGTTACACCGGTGGCAATCAGGCAATCACCTTCACCACCGCGCAAGCGGCGCAAATGGCTGAAGCGGCCAAACCACTGGACGCCGCGCAAGCCGCGTTGCTGACCCGCCTGGCCGAAAGCCACAAGCCGCTGGTTGCCACCTTGCTGGCCGAAGACGCAGCCCTGACGTCCACGCCCGAGGCTTACCTCAAGCTGCACCTGCTGTCCCATCGCCTGGTCAAGCCGCACGGCCTGAACCTGGCGGGCGTGTTCCCGCTGCTGCCAAACGTGGCCTGGACCAGCCAGGGCGCCATCGACCTCGGCGAATTGGCTGAACGTCAACTCGAAGCCCGTCTGCGTGGCGATCTGCTGGAAGTGTTCTCGGTCGACAAGTTCCCGAAAATGACTGACTACGTAGTACCGGCGGGCGTGCGTATCGCTGACGCGGCACGTCTGCGTCTGGGCGCTTACATCGGCGAAGGCACCACCGTGATGCACGAAGGCTTCGTCAACTTCAACGCGGGCACCGAAGGCCCGGGCATGATCGAAGGCCGCGTATCGGCGGGCGTATTCGTCGGCAAGGGGTCGGATTTGGGTGGCGGTTGCTCCACCATGGGCACCCTGTCGGGCGGCGGCAACATCGTGATCAAAGTCGGCGAAGGCTGCCTGATCGGCGCCAATGCCGGTATCGGCATCCCGCTGGGCGACCGCAACACCGTCGAGTCTGGCCTGTACGTCACGGCGGGTACCAAAGTGGCACTGCTCGATGAAAACAACCAACTGGTCAACGTGGTGAAAGCCCGTGAACTGGCGGGCCAGTCCGACCTGCTGTTCCGTCGCAACTCGCAAACCGGCGCGGTGGAATGCAAAACCCACAAGTCGGCCATCGAGCTGAACGAAGCCCTGCACGCGCACAACTAAGCGTCTGTCTGCCACTGACGGGGCCAGTTTCTGGCCTCGTCAACAGAGCCACAACACCATGCTTTTGCCTTCTCCCTGGCGCGCTGACTTCCCAGCCATCGCCGCCTTGCAACGTCAAGACCAGACCTATCTGGACAACGCTGCCACCACGCAAAAACCCCAGGCCCTGCTCGACGCACTGACGCACTACTACGCCAGTGGCGCCGCCAACGTGCACCGGGCCCAACACTTGCCGGGCGCCCACGCGACCCAGGCCTTTGAGAACAGCCGCGCCAAAGTCGCCCACTGGCTCAATGCCGGCGACCGCGCAACCATCGTTTTCACCCACGGTGCCACCTCGGCGCTGAACTTGCTGGCCTACGGGCTGGAACACCAATTTGAGGCCGGTGACGAAATCGTCATCAGCGCCCTGGAACACCATGCCAACCTGCTGCCCTGGCAACAGTTGGCCCAGCGCAAGCACCTCAAACTGGTGGTGTTGCCGCTCGACAGCGATGGCGTGATTGACCTTGTCACCGCTGCCCAACTGATCACCCCGCGTACCCGCCTGTTGGCGGTGAGCCAATTGTCCAACGTGCTGGGCGTGTGGCAACCCCTGCCCGCCCTGTTGGCGCTGGCCAAAGCGCACAACGCGCTGACCGTGGTCGACGGCGCTCAAGGCGTCGTGCATGGCCGTCATGACGTACACGCGTTGGGGTGCGACTTCTACGTATTTTCCAGCCACAAACTGTACGGCCCTGACGGGCTGGGCGTGCTGTGCGGGCGTAACGAAGCCCTCGCTCGCTTGCAGCATTGGCAGTTTGGCGGGGAGATGGTGCAAGACGCCGACTACCAGCACGCGACCTTTCGCCCGGCGCCCCTGGGTTTTGAGGCTGGCACCCCGCCGATTGCCAGCGTGATCGGCCTGGGCGCCACCCTGAGTTATTTGGCGAGCCTGGATCAACACGCCGTCGAGGCCCACGAAGCCGCCCTGCATGCGCTGCTGGTCAAAGGCTTGCAGCAACGTCCCGGCATTCGCCTGCTGGGCACTGCGCAACTGGCACTGGTGAGTTTTGTCGTCGACGACGTGCACAACGCTGACCTTGCACACCTGCTGACGGAGCAAGGCATTGCGGTGCGTGCCGGTCACCACTGCGCTATGCCGTTGCTGAAAAGCCTGGGGCTGGCGGGCGCTATACGCGTGTCATTGGCGCTGTACAACGATTCGCAAGATCTTGAGCGATTCTTCACGGCACTTGATCAGGCGTTGGAGTTATTGCGATGAGCTTGCCCGCTGAAGCGCACGTTGCCCTCGACAGTTTTAAGCAGTGTGTGGGCTGGGAGTCGCGCGCGCGCTTGCTGATGCAGTGGGGCCAACGCTTACCCGCACTGCCCGAGACCGAAAAAACCGACACCAACCTCGTGCAGGGCTGTGAAAGCCTGGTGTGGTTGGTGGGCGAATTGAAAGACGGGCATTGGCAGTTTGCGGCCAGCAGTGATGCGCGCTTGATTCGCGGGCTGGTGGCACTGCTGCTGGCGCGAGTGAACGGTTTAAGCGCTGAGCAATTGTTGCAAGTGGATTTGCCGGGGTGGTTCGAACAGTTGGGCTTGAGCCGCCAATTGTCGCCGTCCCGCAGCAATGGCTTGAATGCCGTTTTAGTGCGGATGCGGGAATTGGCGCTCGGCTAAAATCCCCTTACCCTGATCCTCTCCCAAAGGGAGCGGGGACTGATGGGTGAGTTCTTGAGAAATACTGCCCGCCCGCAATCGTGGCGTAACTTCAGGCTGCCGATGTGGCCGACTCCACGCGTTCAATCTCCTCTCCCTTGGGGAGAGGGCTAGGGTGAGGGCTTTGTTTTTGCTTGAGTTTTTCTGAAGGCCGACGCACACCCGCCACGATTTTGTCGACCGCCTTGGTCGCCGCCACCATGCCAAAGGTCGCCGTGACCATCATCACCGCGCCAAACCCACCCGCGCAGTCAAGCTTGACCCCATCTCCCACAAAACTTTTCTGCAAGCAAATGCTGCCATCGGGCTTGGGGTAGCGCAGCTGTTCGGTCGAGAACACACACGGCACGCTGTAATGACGCGTCACGGTCCGAGAAAAACCATAATCACGACGCAACGTGGAGCGCACTTTCGAGGCCAGCGGGTCATTAAAGGTACGGTTCAAATCACACACTTGAATCAGCGTCGGGTCAATTTGCCCGCCCGCGCCACCAGTGGTGATGATTTGGATCTTGCGGCGCTTGCACCAGGCAATCAGCGCCGCCTTGGCATTCACGCTGTCGATGCAATCGATCACGCAGTCGATGTCGGGGGTGATGTACTCGGCCATGGTTTCGCGGGTTACGAAGTCCGCCACCGCGTGCACAGTGCAATCCGGGTTGATCTGACGCAGGCGCTCAGCCATTACTTCAACCTTGTCCCGACCAACGTTCGAACTTAATGCATGCAGCTGGCGGTTGGTGTTGCTGACGCAGACATCATCCAAATCAAATAGCGAAATTTCACCCACGCCACAACGCGCAATCGCTTCGGCGGCCCATGACCCCACGCCACCTACACCAATGATCGCCACATGCGCCGCACGCAGACGGTCCATGCCTTCCAGACCATATAACCGGGCGACACCGGCAAACCGCGGATCTTCTGTACTCATAACCAACACCCCAAAAACCGGCGCGCATTATAGGGCGGTCTTACCGATGTTGAGTACATTTCCTACGGGTCATCCGACCAAGCCTGCTTTAATAGCCGACCTAGTAGCAAGATAAGAGCTACAAGTAATAAAGAAAGAACTTAAGCTGGCGATCGCTGCCAAACGCCAAGCCGTTTTCCATGCGCTGTACGTTAAGTTAAATCCCAGTGTAGGATGCGCGCCGTTTGGCACCTGCCGAGCGATCTTCGTTCCACTCCTTTTGGAACCCGAAATAGTTATGTCATCGCGTAAATTTGGACTCAATCTGGTGGTGGTGTTGGCCATCGCCGCTCTCTTCACCGGTTTCTGGGCGCTGATCAATCGCCCGGTCTCGGCGCCCAACTGGCCAGAGCAAATCTCCGGTTTTTCGTATTCGCCGTTTCAACAAGGCCAATACCCGCAGAAAGACCAATATCCGTCCGACGATGAAATGCGTCGTGATCTGGAGATCATGAGCAAGCTGACCGACAACATTCGTACCTACTCAGTCGATGGCACCTTGAGTGACATTCCCAAGTTGGCCGAAGAGTTCGGTTTGCGCGTGACCATCGGGATCTGGATCAGCCCTGACCTGGAGCGCAACGAGAGGGAAATCCAGAAAGCCATTGAGCTGGCCAATAACTCGCGCAGCATCGTGCGGGTCGTGGTGGGTAACGAAGCGCTGTTCCGCGAAGAAATCACACCCGAAGAGCTGATCGTACTGCTGGACCGGGTGCGCGCTGCGGTCAAGGTGCCCGTCACCACGTCCGAGCAATGGCATATCTGGGAGAAATACCCGCAACTGGCCAAGCACGTTGACCTGATTGCCGCGCACATTTTGCCCTACTGGGAATTTATCCCGGTGGACAAGGCTGGCGAATTTGTACTGGACCGTGCCCGGGATCTGAAAAAGATGTTCCCGAAAAAGCCTTTGCTGCTGTCGGAGGTTGGCTGGCCGAGTAACGGCCGCATGCGCGGTGGTGCTGACGCGACCCCGGCTGACCAGGCTATTTACCTGCGTAACCTGGTCAATACCCTGAACCGTCGGGGTTACAACTACTTCGTGATCGAAGCGTTCGATCAGCCCTGGAAGGCCAGCGACGAAGGCTCGGTGGGGGCGTACTGGGGCGTGTACAACGCCGCACGCCAGCAGAAATTCAACTTCGAAGGCCCAGTGGTCGCGATCCCGCAGTGGCGCGTACTGGCCATCGGCTCGGTGGTGATGGGCCTGCTGTCGCTGGCGTTGCTGCTCATTGATGGCTCCGCACTGCGTCAGCGCGGCCGAACGTTCCTCACGTTCACCGCCTTTTTATGCGGTTCGGTACTGGTGTGGATCGCTTACGACTATAGCCAGCAATACAGCACCTGGTTCAGCCTCACGGTAGGGTTCTTACTGGGTTTGGGCGCCCTCGGGGTGTTTATCGTGTTGCTGACCGAAGCCCACGAACTGGCCGAAGCGGTATGGGTTCGCAAGCGCCGCCGGGAATTTTTACCGGTCGAAGCCGACGACGCCTACCGCCCGAAAGTTTCGATCCATGTGCCCTGCTACAACGAGCCACCCGCGATGGTGAAACAGACCCTCGACGCGCTGGCCAATCTGGATTACCCGGATTTCGAAGTGTTGATCATCGACAACAACACCAAAGATCCGGCGGTCTGGGAGCCGGTGCGCGATTACTGCGCCACCCTCGGCCCGCGTTTCAAGTTTTTCCACGTTGCCCCGCTGGCCGGTTTCAAGGGGGGCGCACTCAATTACCTGATCCCACACACCGCGCCGGATGCCGAAGTCATCGCAGTCATCGACTCTGACTACTGCGTAGACCGCAACTGGCTCAAGCACATGGTGCCGCACTTTGCCGACCCTAAAATCGCCATCGTGCAATCGCCCCAGGACTACCGCGACCAGAACGAAAGCACCTTTAAAAAGCTCTGCTACTCCGAGTACAAGGGCTTCTTCCATATCGGCATGGTCACCCGTAACGACCGCGACGCGATCATTCAGCACGGCACCATGACCATGACCCGCCGTTCGGTACTCGAAGAGCTGGGCTGGGCCGACTGGTGTATTTGTGAGGATGCCGAGTTGGGCCTGCGGATCTTTGAGAAAGGCTATTCCGCAGCCTATTCCCACAACAGCTACGGCAAAGGGCTGATGCCCGATACCTTCATCGACTTCAAGAAACAGCGATTCCGCTGGGCCTACGGAGCGATTCAGATTATCAAGCGTCATGCCTCAAGCCTGCTGCGTGGCAAGGACTCGCAACTGACCCGTGGCCAGCGTTATCACTTCCTGGCGGGCTGGTTGCCGTGGGTCGCTGACGGCATGAACATCTTCTTCACCGTGGGCGCGCTGCTGTGGTCGGCCGCGATGATTATTGTGCCGACGCGGGTCGATCCACCGCTGCTGATCTTTGCGATCCCGCCGCTGGCGTTGTTTGTATTCAAGGTGGGCAAAATCATCTTCCTGTACCGCCGTACCGTGGGGGTCAACCTCAAGGATGCATTTGCCGCGGCCCTGGCCGGGCTGGCGTTGTCGCACACCATTGCCAAGGCCGTGTTGTATGGCTTTTTCACCACCAGCATTCCCTTCTTTCGTACGCCTAAAAACGCCGACAACCACGGTTTTTGGGTCGCGCTCTCCGAAGCACGGGAAGAAGTCTTCATCATGCTGTTGCTCTGGGGCGCAGCCTTGGGGATCTGCTTCGTACAAGGGTTACCGAGCAACGACATGCGCTTTTGGGTGGTGATGCTGTTGGTGCAATCGCTGCCATATCTGGCAGCGCTGGTGATGGCCTTTATGTCCTCTCTGCCTAAACCGGTGGACGCACCGAAAGAGCAGCCTGCGGCATAAATTGACCGCAACCACTAAACGGCGGCCTCTGGCCGCCGTTTTGCTTTAAGATAACCGCCCTTTTGCGCCCAGCCTTACAGGCGCGAGCGTTCAAAGTTTGCTTCCCTACACGCCCAGCTTCGGAGTCCACCACCATGACGGCCCACGCCGACCTCTCGCCGACCCTGCAACTTGCCTGCGATCTGATCCGTCGCCCTTCCGTGACGCCAATCGACGCCGATTGCCAGAAGCTGATGATGCAGCGTTTGGGTGATGCAGGCTTTGCACTGGAGCCTATGCGCATCGAAGACGTGGACAACTTCTGGGCCACCCACGGCAAACACGACGGCCCTGTGCTGTGCTTCGCCGGTCATACCGACGTGGTGCCAACCGGCCCGGTACAAGCGTGGCAGAACGACCCGTTCGATGCGCTGATCGACGAACACGGCATGCTCTGCGGGCGTGGCGCTGCCGACATGAAAGGCAGCCTGGCCGCGATGCTGGTGGCCGCCGAACGCTTTGTCGCCGACTACCCGGACCACAAAGGTTCGGTCGCGTTTCTGATCACCAGCGACGAAGAAGGCCCGGCGCATCACGGCACCAAAGCGGTGGTTGAGCGTTTCGCCGCCCGCAAAGAGCGTCTGGACTGGTGCATCGTGGGTGAACCATCGAGCACCACGCTGGTGGGTGACGTGGTGAAAAACGGCCGCCGCGGCTCCCTCGGCGCCAAGCTCACGGTGCGCGGGGTTCAAGGTCACGTGGCGTACCCGCACCTGGCAAAAAATCCGATTCACCTGGCGGCTCCGGCGCTGGCTGAACTGGCCGCCGAGCATTGGGACAACGGTAACGACTTCTTCCCGCCTACCAGCTTCCAGATTTCCAACCTCAACTCGGGCACCGGCGCCACCAACGTCATTCCCGGTGATCTGGTGGCGGTGTTCAACTTCCGCTTCTCGACCGAATCTACGGTCGAAGGATTGCAACAGCGCGTGGCGGATATCCTCGACAAGCATGATCTGGACTGGCACATCGAGTGGGCACTGTCGGGCCTGCCGTTTTTGACCGAGCCGGGCGCATTGCTCGATGCCGTCGCCTCAAGCATCAAACAAGTGACCGGTCGCGAAACCAAGGCTTCCACCAGCGGTGGCACCTCTGACGGGCGCTTTATCGCCACTTTGGGTACCCAGGTGGTTGAGCTGGGGCCGGTCAACGCGACCATTCACCAGGTCAACGAACGCGTACTGGCCAGCGATCTCGATGTGCTGACCGAGATCTACTACCAAACCCTGATCAAGTTGCTCGCCTGATGCTCGCCTGCCCTATTTGCTCTGAGCCGCTGAGTGCGGTCGATAATGGCGTGGTCTGCCCGGCAGGCCACCGTTTTGACCGTGCGCGTCAGGGGTACCTGAACCTGTTGCCCGTGCAGCACAAAAACAGCCGTGACCCTGGCGACAATCAGGCAATGGTTGAAGCCCGTCGCGACTTTCTCAACGCCGGTCATTACGCGCCTGTGGCCAAGCGCCTGGCGGAGCTGGCTGCCGAGCGCGCCCCGCAGCGCTGGCTGGACATCGGTTGTGGCGAGGGTTACTACACCGCACAAATCGCCGACGCCCTGCCCCATGCCGATGGCTACGCCCTCGATATCTCCCGCGAGGCGGTCAAACGGGCCTGCAAGCGCAATCCGCAATTGACCTGGTTGATCGCCAGCATGGCCCGAGTGCCTTTGGCTAACGGCAGCTGCCAGTTTTTGGCCAGCGTGTTCAGCCCGCTCGACTGGCTTGAGGCCAAGCGCTTGCTCAGCCCCGGCGGCGGGCTGATGCGTGTCGGCCCCACACGCGGGCACCTGATGGAATTGCGCGAACGCCTGTACGACGAAGTGCGTGAATACGCAGACGACAAGCATCTGGCGCTGATACCTGAAGGCATGCAGTTGCAACACAGTGAAACACTGGAGTTCAAACTGCGCTTGAGCGAACCGCAAGATCGCGCCAACTTGCTGGCCATGACCCCGCACGGCTGGCGCGCCAGCGCCGAACGTCGCGCCGAAGTCATCGAACACCCCGAGCCTTTAATCGTGACGGTGTCCATGCGCTACGATTATTTCGTGCTTCAATAACCCACTTTACGGCCAGGGGCACACGCCCCAGGCCCGACTAATCCGCGAATGGATTTTTCAGACCCGCAGTGAGGACATCCATGCGCCAACCCGACATTGAGATTTACCTGAAAGAAACCGTCACCTACAAAGACGTAGAAGTCTGGCTTTCAGAGGTTCTGGGCACATGCTCGGAATGGAAAAAGAAAGGCGAAACCTGGAAGTGTACCGCTGGCAACGTTCCCGTGACCTGGATGCCAAAAGCCGTAGGCAAATGGAACAGTTTGTACCTGGACAGCGATCAAACGCCTTGGGAAGACGACATCGCCTGTGCCCACGCCGCCTTCAAGGCACTGAACATCGAAGTGCGCTGCGCGCCGGGTAGCTGGGTTGAAGAGCAAGGCGAAGCCGACGCTGACCGCTGGGTGCGCATCAGCGAAGACGGCGAAGAAGAAATCACTTGGAAAACCGGCTCCTGACCCACAGGCCTTGTAGCCGCTGCCGCAGGCTGCGATGGGTTGCACAGCGACCCATCCCCTGAAAAGCGAAGGCCCTTCGGACCTTATCCAGCCTTGGGCAGCGGCTACAGGTTTTACCGTTACAGCCCTACCACATCCTCAGCCTGCAAGCCTTTGTCACCCGTCACCTGGTTGTATTCGACCTGTTGACCTTCAGCCAGGCTGCGATGGCCTTCACCGCGAATTGCGCGGTAGTGCACAAACACATCCTTGCCCTCTTCGCCCTGAATAAACCCGTAGCCTTTGGCATCGTTGAACCATTTCACATTGCCTGTAAACCGCGTAGTCATGCGTGCATCCCCTTTATTATTTTTGAGCGGGCTTGCTGATTCAGCCCATTGAGCACTTTCGCTCGAACTTATAGTTTGCTGAAAACGTCTTACACTTGATGGCGAAAGAGCATCGAGTATAAGACAGCGCGAAAAACACTCAATCAATATTAGTTCGCAGCTTTTTTGCCGATTTTCCAGAGATACGGCACACTACCCGCCCGAGTAAACACTCGTTTTAATCCACTCATGCAGAAGCCGTATGACCCGTTCCCCGTTCCGTCGTCTAGTGTTTGGCGCCTTGCGTCGCTTGCTGTACCTGTGGGTACGCTCGGAGACCATTAATCAGTCGTCCTTCACCCTTAATCTGGACCGCAGCCGGCCGGTGTTCTACGTCCTGCAATCGCCCTCCGTGACAGAACTGGCGGTGGTCGACGCCGAATGCACCAAGGCGGGCCTGCCGCGCCCGGTATTACCGGTGGCCGTGGGGCAAATGGTTGAACCTGCCGCCTTCTTTTACCTGACTCCAGAACCCGACTGGCTAGGGCGCCAGGACAAACGCGGGGCCCCGCCGACGCTGACCCGTTTGGTGGACAGCCTGACCGCCAACCCCGGCGAAGACGCGCAAATCATCCCCGTCAGTGTGTTCTGGGGCCAATCCCCTGACAGCGAGTCCAGCCCGTGGAAGTTGCTGTTTGCTGACAGCTGGGCAGTGACCGGGCGTCTGCGTCGCCTGCTGCGCATTCTTATTCTGGGCCGCAAGACCCGCGTGCAGTTCTCGGCGCCCATTCATTTGCGTGAACTGCTCGACCATAACAAAGGCCATGAACGCACCGTGCGCATGGCTCAGCGCATCTTGCGCGTACACTTTCGCAACCTTAAAACCGCGGTCATCGGCCCCGACCTGTCGCACCGGCGCAATCTGGTCAAAGGCCTGGTCAATGAGCCAACCGTGCGTCAGGCGATTCTCGACGAAGCCGAGCGCGAAAACATCTCGCCCGATAAGGCCAAGGCACAAGCCCTGCGCTATGCCAACGAAATCGCCTCGGACTACACCTACACCGCCATTCGCTTTCTGGAAGTGGTACTGAGCTGGTTTTGGAACAAGATTTACGACGGGATCAAGGTCAACCACATCGAAGGCGTGCAAGACGTCGCGCAAGGTCACGAAATTATTTACGTGCCGTGCCACCGCAGCCATATCGACTACCTGCTGCTTTCCTACCTGCTGTTTCGCAACGGTCTGACTCCGCCGCACATCGCCGCCGGGATCAACCTCAACATGCCGGTCATCGGCAGTTTGTTGCGCCGTGGCGGGGCATTTTTCATGCGCCGTACCTTCAAGGGCAATCCGCTCTACACCTCTGTATTCAACGAATACCTGCACACCTTGTTCACCAAAGGCTTCCCGGTCGAGTACTTCGTTGAGGGCGGGCGCTCGCGTACCGGCCGTATGCTGCAACCCAAAACCGGAATGCTGGCCATCACCCTGCGCAGCTTTTTGCGCTCTTCGCGCATGCCCATCGTGTTCGTGCCGGTGTATATCGGCTATGAACGTGTGCTTGAAGGCCGTACATACCTGGGTGAATTGCGCGGTGCGAGCAAGAAGAAAGAGTCGATTTTCGACATTTTCAAAGTCATTGGCGCGCTCAAACAGCGTTTTGGTCAAGTGGCGGTTAACTTTGGCGAACCGATCAAACTGGCGGAATTCCTCGACACCGAACAACCGAACTGGCGCCAACAGGAACTCGCACCGTCGTACCGTCCTGAATGGTTGAACGCCACCACTCATCGTTTGGGTGAGAAAGTGGCTCAGCACTTGAACGAAGCGGCCGCCATCAACCCGGTGAATCTGGTGGCACTGGCGTTGTTGTCCACCAGCAAGCTGGCGCTGGATGATCGCGCTATGGCCCGCGTGCTCGACCTCTATCTGGCGCTGCTGCGCCGCGTGCCGTATTCACCGCACACCACCTTGCCTGAAGGGGATGGCCGCGCGCTGATCGAGCATGTAAAGGACATGGACTTGTTGTCCGAGCAAAGCGATGCATTGGGCAAAATTCTGTATCTGGATGAGCAGAACGCCGTCCTGATGACTTACTACCGCAACAACGTGCTGCACATCTTCGCGCTGCCTTCGTTACTGGCCAGCTTCTTCCAGAGCGCTTCGCGAATGACGCGTGAGCAGATCCTGCGCTACACCCGCGCCTTGTATCCGTACCTGCAATCGGAATTGTTCATCCGCTGGACGCTGGACGAACTGGATGGCGTCGTCGATCAATGGCTGGAGGCTTTTGTCGAGCAAGGTTTGCTGCGTTTCGAAAACGAGGTGTACCTGCGCCCTGCTCCTAGCTCGCGCCACTTTGTGCTGCTGACGCTGTTGTCCAAGAGCATTGCGCAAACCCTGCAACGCTTTTACATGGCGATTTCACTGCTGCTCAACAGCGGTCAAAACACCTTGAGCGCCGAAGAACTGGAAGACTTGTGCACCATGATGGCTCAACGCCTGTCCATTTTGCATGGCCTGAATGCCCCGGAGTTCTTCGACAAGAGCTTGTTCCGCCACTTTATCCAGACGCTGCTTGAAGAAGAGGTACTGCGCCGCGATGCCAACGGCAAGTTGAGTTACCACGAACTGTTGGGGGAACTGGCCGAAGGCGCAGCCAAACGCGTATTGCCGGCAGAGATTCGTCTGTCGATCCGTCAGGTGGCCCTGCACCGTGCAGAAGATGCCGCTGACACACCGCAGAGCGTAGGGTAAGTCTTCAAAACAACGCAGAAAGCTCTCGATCATTTTTCGACGACTTATAAGCAACTAGCCTTGGCATGTACCGAATGAATCGGCACATACCCAGGCTAGTCAACCTATAAGGACATCAAACATGACTCAAGAAAATGAAGGCACTCACGTAGAACATAACGCTCAAAACCGCGGCCGACCTGACCTTGGCGGCGACACCGAAACCCGAGGCCGTCCTGACCTTGGCGGCGATACCGAGACCCGAGGCCGCCCTGATTTTGGCGGCGATGCCGAAACCCGAGGCCGCCCAGACCTTGGCAACGACGCAGACACTCAAGGCGTACCGGACAAAGAAACACCTCCTGGCACCCCTTGGCGCATCGACCATCCGGACGGTGGCGTTCACGGCGGCAACAACGGCTAAGGCCACATCCAGCACCGTGGTCACAGCGATGTTGGCCACCCACCAGCGCCCAAGCCGCTTTTCATTGTTAGAATCCCTTCAGCTTCCCTGGGTGAAATCACTTGCTCAGGGATAGAAACGGAGTTTTCTGCCATGAAAAAACTGCTTGTGCTCAGCCTTGCTGCACTACTTGGAGCCTGTAGCTCAATGAACTCAACCCCACACGCCACACTCGACGGCGAAGTGTTCTACCTGCAACGCATCGCCTTGCCGCCAACCGCCACTCTGGAAGTCAGCCTGCAAGATGTTTCACTGGCTGACGCCCCGGCCGTGACCCTTGCCAAACAAAGTGGCCAGATCAAAGGCCAGGTTCCGTTGCCGTTTCACTTGAGCTACGACCCTGCTCAAGTCAAGCCCGGCCATACCTACGCCGTCAGCGCCCGCATTGAAGACAACGGCCAATTGCTGTTCATCACCACCGAACGCAATAGCGTTGACCTCAACGACAAAACGCCGCAACCGCTGCGTCTGCGAGTCGATCAAGTTCCAGCTTCATAACGAACCCTGTAGGCGCTACCGCAGGCTGCGATCTTTTGCACCCACACAGCTCTCATCCTGCGGCAGCACCTACGCACTCGGCTTCTTCACCTTGAACCACGCGGCATACAACGCGGGCAAAAACAGCAACGTGAGTGCGGTCGCGACAATGAGCCCGCCCATGATCGCCACTGCCATCGGCCCAAAAAACACACTGCGCGACAGCGGAATCATTGCCAGCACCGCCGCCAGCGCGGTCAGCACAATCGGACGAAAACGGCGCACGGTCGCTTCGATGATCGCCTGCCAAGCCTCCAGCCCCGCCGCTTTGTCCTGCTCGATCTGGTCCACCAAAATCACCGAGTTGCGCATGATCATCCCTGACAGCGCAATGGTGCCCAGCATGGCCACAAAACCAAACGGCTGGTTGAACACCAGCAAAAACAACGTCACGCCGATCAACCCCAACGGTGCGGTCAAAAACACCATCGCCACGCGTGAGAAGCTGCGCAGTTGCACCATCAGCAAGGTCAGCACCACCACGATAAACAGTGGAACTCCGGCCTTGACCGAATTCTGACCACGGGCAGAGTCTTCCACCGTGCCACCGACTTCCAGCAAATAGCCATCGGGCAGTTCGGCACGCACCCCTTCAAGCGTCGGCAAGATCTGCTGTACCAGCGAAGCCGGTTGCTCCTTGCCGTAAATATCAGCCCGCACGGTCACGTTGGGCAGACGGTTGCGGTGCCAGATAATCCCTTCTTCGAACCCGTATTCAAGCGTGGCGATTTGCGACAAGGCAACGCTCTGGCCGTTATCGGTCGGCACGGCCAGACTCGGCAGCAACGTCAATTGCGTACGTTCTTGGGGCGTGCCGCGCAGCAGGATTTCGATCAATTCGTTGTCTTCGCGATATTGGCTGACCGTCGAACCCAGCAGCGTGCTTTGCAAAAACCGCGACACGTTAGCAGTGCTCACGCCCAAGGCCCGTGCACGGTCCTGGTCAATATTGAGATACACCACTTTGCTCGGTTCTTCCCAATCCAGGTGCACGTTCACCACATGAGGGTTTTCACGCACCTTCGCCGCGACTTTACGCGCCAGTGCCCGTACCTCCTCGATGTGCTCACCCGTGACCCGAAACTGCACCGGGTAGCCCACGGGCGGGCCGTTTTCCAGGCGCGTCACCCGCGAGCGCACCGTCGGGAATTGCTCGTTCAAGGTGTCAATCAGCCAACTGCGCAGGCGCTCGCGGTCTTCAATGCTGCTGGCCAGCACCACAAACTGCGCGAAGCTGGCCGCAGGCAATTGTTGGTCCAGCGGCAAGTAGTAACGCGGCGAACCGGTCCCGGCGTAGGCCACGTAGTTGACGATGCCGGGATGGTCTTTGAGCAAGGCTTCCAAACGCTCAACCTGCTCAGTGGTGTTGCTCAAAGACGCGCCTTCGGCCAACTTCAAGTCCACCATCAGTTCCAGACGGCTCGATGCCGGAAAGAATTGCTGGGGCACGTACTTGAACACCACCACCGAACCGATAAACAGCAGCACGGTCAGCGTAATCACGGTTTTGCGCCGCCGCACACACCACTCCACCAACCGCCGGATACGTTGATAAAACGGCGTGCCGTAAGGGTCTGTTGCGCCATCACCGGTGCCATGCCTGGCGGCATGGCGCTTGGCCAAATCTGGCAACAGCAAGGCGCCCAGATAAGGCACAAAGACCACCGCCGCAATCCACGACGCCAGCAGCGCAATGGTCACCACTTGAAAGATCGAGCGGGTGTATTCACCCGTACTCGACTGCGCCAGGGCGATAGGTAAAAAACCGGCGGCTGTTATCAACGTGCCCGTGAGCATCGGGAAGGCAGTGCTGGTCCACGCAAAGCTCGCCGCCTTGAAGCGGTCGTAGCCTTGCTCCATTTTGATCGCCATCATTTCCACTGCGATGATGGCGTCATCGACCAACAAACCCAGGGCCAGCACCAACGCGCCCAGCGAGATCTTATGCAGGCCGATGCCGTAGTAATGCATGGCGGCAAACGTCATGGCCAGCACCAGCGGAATGGTCAACGCCACCACCATGCCGGTACGCACGCCCAGCGAGAAAAAACTCACCAGCAACACAATCGCCAAGGCCTCGACCAACACCTGCACGAATTCGCCGACGCTGGTTTTAACCGCTGCCGGCTGATCAGAGACCTTGCTCAGGTGCATACCGGCCGGCAGGTTTTTCTGGATACGGGAAAACTCAGTCTCCAGCGCCTTGCCCAGCACCAGAATGTCACCACCGTCTTTCATGGCCACAGCCAGACCCAGGGCGTCCTGGCCCATAAAGCGCATACGCGGCGCAGGCGGATCATTGAAACCACGGCGTACATCCGCCACGTCTTCAATGCGCAAGGTGCGCTCACCGACACGAATCGGGAAGCGCTCGATCTCTTCGACAGTCTTGAAGTTGCCGCTGACGCGCAGTTGCACACGCTCGGTCGGGGTCTCAAAGAAACCGGCGGTCGAGACCGCATTTTGCTCCTCCAGGGCCTTTTGCACTGCCTCCAGCGGCAAACCCAGCGTAGCCAGCTTGAGGTTGGACAGTTCGATCCAGATTTTTTCGTCTTGCAGGCCCAGCAGCTCGACCTTGCCCACATCCTTGACCCGTTGCAGCTGGATCTGGATGCGATCGGCGTAGTCCTTGAGCACTGCGTAGTCGTAACCTTCGCCGCTCAGGCTGTAGATATTGCCAAATGTGGTGCCAAATTCGTCGTTGAAGAAAGGTCCCTGAATGGCGGGCGGCAAGGTGTGGCGGATATCGCTGATCTTTTTGCGAACCTGATACCACAGCGCCGGGACTTCATCGGAGTGCATGGAATCGCGCGCCATAAACGTCACTTGCGATTCACCGGGGCGCGAGAACGACACGATGCGTTCGTACTCGCCGGTTTCCATCAGTTTTTTCTCGATGCGCTCAGTGACCTGACGCGAGACCTCTTCAGCCGTGGCGCCGGGCCATAGCGTGCGAATCACCATGGCTTTGAACGTAAACGGTGGGTCTTCGCTTTGGCCCAATTTGGTGTAGGAAAGCCCACCGACGATGGCCAGCAACAGCATCAGGAACAGGACGATCTGGCGATTGCGCAACGCCCATGCAGATAGGTTGAAACCCATGGGAATTACTCCTTCGCCATGACATTGATCGTTCGGTTGGAACGATCAATAGGCCGTACCTCCTGCCCTTGATGCAGCACATGCGCCCCGGCGGCGACGATCCAATCCACAGACGTGAGGCCTTCCAGCACCGGCACTGTTTTCTCGCCATACGGACCAACACGCACAGGCACTTGCTCCAGCTTGTTGCCAAGGCCAACCCGCCACACATAGGCCGCGCCGTTTTCAGCACTCAGTGCCGACAGCGGCACCGACAACGAACTCACGCCTTCGTTTTGGATAAAGACCCGCGCACTTTGCCCCAACTCGGCAGGCACTTTGCCAGCCGTGAAGGCGATACGGGCTGCAAAGGTTCGCGACTTGGGATCGGCCGATGGCGACAACTCACGAATCCGCCCGCTAAACCGCTGATCGGGCTGGGACCACAGCTCAACCGACACCGGCTGGCCAATCTTGAACCGCGCGAACGCCTGCTCGGGCACGCTGATCAACACTTCACGCTCACCGTCGGCAGCGAGCGTAAAAACGGTCTGACCTGCGGCCACGACCTGTCCGACTTCCACTTGGCGCTGGGCAATGACGCCATCTTGCGGCGCGCGTAATACGGCATAGCTGGCCTGGTTGCTGGCGACGTTTTGCTCGGCTTGCAACTGCTGCCATTTGGCCTCGCCTGCGCGATAAAGGTTTTCGGCGTTATCGAACTGGGAACGGCTGACCATCTGACGGTCGAGCAACGTTTTGTAACGATCACGTTCGGAGCGCACCAGGTTAAGGTTGGCCTGTGCAGCCGCCACTTGAGCGCGGGTCGCGTCCAGTTGCAGGCGAACGTCTTGCGGGTCCAGCTCAGCCAATGGCTGGTTGGCCTTGACCCGCTCACCTTCATCGACCAACCGGCGCGTGACTTTGCCGCCGATGCGAAAGGCCAACTGCGGGTCAAACCGTGCGCGCACTTCGCCTGGATAGCTTTGGGTCGCCAGCGCCGAAGGTTGGGGTTGCACCACAATCGCCGGGCTGATGCTGACCTGAGCAGGCTCTTCATGCCCGCACGCAGCTAACAAAAATACCAAACAGACAGGCACAGCGCGGGGCAAGGCATGACGCAACATGGAGACGACCTTTCGCTTATAGGGCTTGGAATATTTATACTGGGCGGCATGTTATTAATACTAAACTCACCAGTCCAGTAATAAACGGAAATGTCTGACCAACCTTTAGTCCCTAATGCCCCCGGCCGCCCCAAAGATCTGGCAAAACGCCAGTCGATCCTGGATGCGGCCAAAATTCTGTTTTTGAGCAAGGGATTTGCCAGCACCAGCATGGACGCCGTTGCCAACCTGGCTGGCGTGTCAAAACTGACGGTCTACAGCCATTTCACCGACAAGGAGACCTTGTTCTCGGCCGCCGTGATGGCCAAGTGCACTGAGCAGTTGCCGGAGTTGTTTTTTGCATTGCCCCACGGCGTGCCGATTGAAACGGTGCTGTTAAACATCGGGCGCGGGTTTCACACGCTGATCAACAGTGAGGAGTCGTTAAACCTGCACCGGTTGATGATCACGTTGGGCAGCCAGGACCCGAAGCTGTCGCAGATATTCTTCGACGCCGGGCCGCACCATGTGGTGCTGGAGATGGAGCGCTTGCTGGATCGCATCCACCAGCAAGGCACACTGCGGATCAACAACACCCACCATGCGGCCGAGCACTTTTTTTGCCTGCTCAAGGGCGCACCCAACTTTCGCCTGCTGCATGGCTGCGGCGAACCGTTGAGCGCGCAAGAGGCCGAGGCCCATGTGCGCGAGGTCGTGACATTGTTTATGCGCGCCTACAGGGCGGATTAACCCGGCGGCTCAGGGCTTGAGGGCTTTTTTGGGGTAGATGTCGTAGCGGCTCGATTTGCCGTCCAGTGCATGGCTTGGTTTGGGGCCTGCTATGCACGGGGCCTTGCGCGGGCGTTTGACCACAACGCGGTGGCTTGCCAGCGCCAACGCCGCTTCGAGCAATGCTGGCGCATCGTTGTCATCGCCTACCAAGGGGCGGAACAAGCGCATTTCTTTTTTCACCAGCGCCGTTTTTTCTCGGTGCGGGAACATCGGATCGAGGTAGATCACCTGCGGTGGCTCGCCTTCCCAGTGACGCATCACCTCAATCGAATTGCCTTTGAGCAACTTCATGCGTGACACGATTGGCGCCACCTCATGGTCATCCAGACCACGAGCCAGGCCGTCTTCCAGCAGCGCACCGATCAACGGCTGACGTTCAATCAGGCTCATTTCACAGCCCAGGCTGGCCAGCACAAACGCGTCTTTGCCCAGCCCGGCGGTGGCGTCCAGCACCCGTGGGCGCACGCCCTGCTGGATGCCCACAGCCTTGGCGATCATTTGCCCGGTGCCGCCGCCAAACAAACGCCGGTGCGCAGCGCCACCCTCTACAAAGTCGACACGTACCGGCCCCGGCGCATCGGCGCCCAACTGCTGCAATTGCAGACCGTGCGCACTGACTTGCAAGGCGAACTCGGCATCCGCCTCGTCCATCGGCAGGCCAAGGCGCTCGGCCCACTGCTGGGCCAAGGCTTGGTACGCCTCGTCCAGTGCCTGGACGTTGATTCGACAGCCTGCTGTTTGCTCACTCATTTAAAAACACGCTCAAAAATTTAATGATCGGCAAACGCTGCCGATAAATGAAATATCCGGCATTTTGCCAGAGCTGGGCGTCGACCGAGAGCTATGTCAGACATTCATTCCACATCGATAGGCTTTATCGCGCCAATTGGCGATTTTGGCCGTCACAATTCGCAGATCACGGGCAGTGTCAATCACCTGTGGAAGGACTTCTACGCCCAGGCATTGGTCGAGCAGTCCGGTACTGACGAATTCTCACCGCTCGACATCGAACCGGTAGAGAGCGATGAAAACGTCGAACCCCGCGGCGGCAGTGATTTGCTGAGCAGCATCGTGACCCAGCGCCATTGCGACGTGATAGACACCGAGCTGCGCCCGCCCGAAGCGCTGTTTTTGCCCATTGCCGAGTTCGAACTGGACTTGTTGCCCCCCATTGCCAAGCCTTACCCGCCGGATGAGCTGTTCGCCCAACAGCATCAGCAAGATTTCGACAGCCATTGGGTGCGCCCGATCGTAATGGCCGCCGGTCACCCGCTGCCTGAACCAGGCCCAGCGCCTGAGCCGCGGCCTTTGCACCTGCCGATAGCAGAGTTCGAAATGGACTTGCTGGACAAACCTGCCGAGCCGTTCGATGCCATGACGTTGATTGAGCAGCAGCGCGCAATGGACTTTGATCTGGGCTGGGCACGACCGCTGATCATCAATAACCTGCGCCTGGCGGCTTAAAGCAGCCCCAGTTGTTCGCTCGTCTGCGGGGTGTGCAGCACGGGCAATGCCGGCATTCCCGGCAACCGTTCGCTTAATTGCGCATGAAAACGCCGCGCCAACTCGGGTGCCAAGTGATTATCCGGCGTGTGTAAAAACACATACGGCGTGCGCCCTTCTTCGATCCAGCCCGCAACCTTTTCCACCCACGGCAGCAAAAACGCATCGTTGGCTTGCAATTGCGGCCGACCGATAAAGCGCACCTGTGGAAACAAGGTAAAGGCCGCAGGACGCGGCGGCACACGAGGTTTTTTTTCTTGGGCATGCAGCACCGCGGGTGCGGTGGAGGTGCAACTGAACAATGCACGCGAGTCCAGACAGATGCGTTCGACACCGCGATCCCTCAGCACGCGATTCAACAGGCGCTCGGCATCGCCTTTGGCAAAGAAGGCCGGGTGGCGCACTTCAACGGCCAACGGGCGCTCCAGGGCGTCTATAAAGCTCACCAGCTCTGCAAGACGCTGAGGGCCGAAGCTCGCGGGCAGTTGCAGCCACAACGGTGCTACGCGCGCGCCTAACGGGCGCAGCAACTGAAGAAAGCTCTCCACGGCTGGCCCTTGGCTACGCAAATCACCGCCATGGCTGATTTCCCGCGCGAACTTGGCGGTGAAACGAAAATGTTGGGGCATGCTCTGCGCCCAGCGCTCGACCGTGGCCAGAGCAGGCGTGGCGTGGAACGTGGTGTTGCCTTCGACCGCATTGAACACTTGCGCATACAGGCTCAGAAACTCGGTGGACCGCGCGTTTTGCGGGTACAAGCCTTCGCGCCAGGCGTTTTCACTCCAGGCGGGGCAACCGAGGTAATACGGGAGAGGATTTTGCGTCATGGCTCAAATGTACAGGTCTAGCCCCAGCACTTCAGCGTCCCAGTCGACGAAGCCTGCCGTGGTCAGGTAACTGGTCAGGGCACTGGCGACTTTTTTGCTCATGACACGTTGGAAAATCATGTCTTGCTGACGGGCGGGCACTTGGCTGATGCGCTCACCGGAGGGAGGCGTGCGTGCGGCTTGCGGGGCGTTTTCGAAGACGATTTCGCTGTCTTCCACCGACTCGTCAACCAGCGCCTGGCCTTTACGCGGCTTGCGCTTGATCGGGTAAGACTGTGAGGAAAATCCGTCGATGCGCATAGCGATAAGCTCGGTTGCAATGATGGCAATTTAGCGGCACCGGCCGAACTAAGCAATTGCCCAAGTGAAGACTAGACTGCAAAAAAGCGAAAAGGTTTAAAACCCTGCCCATAACTGTAGTCGCTGGCGCAGGCTGCGTCCGGTGGTGCTGGCATCGTGGCGTGAAGCTTTACCACGGCGACGCCACCGCACGCAGGCTTCGTCAGCGGCTACGAGGCCAGAACAGGGTGCTTGGGGGTGGCAACTTTGTCTCGCAGGTACACCGGCTGGGCTTCGTCGGCCACGATGGCTTCGCCGCGTGCCCAGGCAAATCGGGCCAGGGTCAGTAAGTCTTCAGCGTGCGGCAGCATGCCCGCGTCCATTGCGTACGGCTTAGGGCTCAAACGTTCGGCATAGCCCCAGCCAGTACCCGCCCCAAACCATTGGCCCGTGGCGTCGTCCGGCAGTTGCGCGGCTTCAGGCGCCAATACGGCTTCAGCCCCGACCAAGCGCATTTCACCGGCCACTTCGCGGTAGCAACCCCAATACACTTCGTCCATGCGCGCATCAATTGCAGCGGCCACCTGGGTAGCGCCGTGCTCGCGGTAGGCTCGCTGGGCCAGTACCGCGAGGTTGGAGACGGGCAATACCGGGCGCTCCAGCGCAAACGCCAACCCTTGCACCACGCCGATGGCGATGCGCACACCCGTGAACGCGCCCGGCCCGCGGCCAAATGCAATGGCCTCAACGTCCGACAGTTTGACTCCGGCCTCGGCCAGCAAGGTTTGAATCATGGGCAACAGCTTTTGCGCGTGCAGGCGCGGGATGACCTCGTAGTGGCTTGTAACCTTGCCATCGTGCAGCAAGGCAACAGAGCAAGCTTCAGTCGCGGTATCCAGGGCCAGCAAGGTGCTCATCGGTGTTCCCGTCAGAATCAGAATTTAAAAAGTGCAGCAGTATAAACAACAACAGCCCGCAAGCGGGCTGTTGTATCAGGGCAAATCGACGATCAGTTCAGGGCAGCAAGCACCTTGGCGGTGATGTCCTGTACTGAGCCAACGCCTTCAACGTGGCTGTACTTTGGCTTGCCTTGAGCAGCGGCCAGCTTCTGGTAGAAATCCACCAACGGCTTGGTCTGCGAGTGGTAAACCGAAAGACGGTGACGCACGGTTTCTTCGGTGTCGTCTTTACGTTGCACCAGCGCTTCGCCGGTCACGTCGTCTTTGCCTTCAACTTTAGGCGGGTTGTAGACGACGTGGTAAACGCGGCCCGACGCTTCGTGCACGCGACGGCCAGCAATGCGCTGGACGATTTCTTCGTCTTCTACGGCGATTTCCAGTACGTGGTCCAGCTCGACACCAGCTTTGACCAGTGCTTCAGCTTGCGGAATGGTGCGCGGGAAGCCGTCGAACAGGAAACCGTTTTTGCAGTCGTCCTGGCTGATGCGTTCCTTGACCAGATTGATGATCAGGTCATCGGAAACCAGACCGCCGCTGTCCATCACGCTTTTAGCGATCAGGCCCAGCTCGGTGCCTGCCTTGACGGCTGCACGCAACATGTCACCGGTGGAGATTTGCGGGATACCGAATTTTTCGGTGATGAACTTTGCCTGAGTACCTTTACCGGCCCCGGGAGCTCCCAGCAGAATGACGCGCATCGATGTGCTCCTAAAATTTTTATTTAAATGACAACAGACTCGCCTCTTTGGGCCAATCTCAGAATCAGGTGATGGCCATCAAAATGGCCAAGGGCTGACCAAGATACACAGCAGGCCCGAGCCACACAAGACGGCAAAAGTAGGAATAATCAGAGGCTGACAGGCCCGTGCGACGGGGTGTCACAGCGCGCAGCCTTGCAATAAAGTGCTGTGCCCACGCAGCCAGTGCAGGTGTTGGTGCACAGGCTGCGTCGTGAGGGGCACGGTCACTGAGCCGGTTTTTTCGTTAACCGGTGTTACGCAAGCCTGCCGCAATTCCGGCCACCGTGACCAACAATGCTTGTTCCAGAGGGCTGTCTTGCGCCGCTTCCTGGCGCCGGGAACGGGCCAGCAATTCGGCCTGCAATAAATGAAGCGGATCAAGGTAGGTGTTGCGCAAACGTATGAATTCCAAGGTTTCAGGGCTGTGCGCCATGAGTTGCGTCTGCCCGGTCAAGCCCAGTACAACCGCGCACGCCTGCGACAATAAGTCGCGCAAGTGCGCACCCAATGGCAGCAGTTCGGGCGTCACCAGGCGCTCGTCGTACAAACGCGCAATGTCGGCATCGGCTTTGGCCAGCACCATTTCCAGCATGTCGATACGGGTGCGGAAAAACGGCCATTGTTCGCGCATCTGCCCTAACACTTCGCCTTCTCCACGCTTGAGCGCGTTGTTCAAGGCCGTTTCCCACCCTAACCATGCCGGCAGCATCAGCCGCGTTTGGGTCCAGCCGAAGATCCACGGGATGGCTCGCAGGCTTTCGATGCCGCCCGCCCGGCGTTTGGCCGGACGACTGCCCAGCGGCAAGCGCCCCAACTCTTGCTCCGGGGTGGATTGGCGGAAGTACTCCACAAATTGCGGGTTATCGCGCACCACGCTGCGGTACGCCTTGACGCCATCGGCGGCCAACTCGTCCATCAGCACGCGCCAGCCCGGTTCAGGCAAGGGCGGTGGCAGCAACGTGGCCTCCAGCACCGCCGCCAAATACAAGTTGAGGTTTTGCTCGGCGATCTGGGGCAGACCAAACTTGAAGCGGATCATTTCGCCTTGTTCGGTGGTGCGAAAACGCCCCGCCACCGACCCCGGCGGCTGAGACAAGATGGCCGCATGCGCCGGACCGCCGCCTCGACCCACGGTGCCACCCCGACCATGAAACAGCAGCAGTTCGACTTGCTGATCGCGGCAGATATTGACCAGTGTTTCCTGTGCCCGGTATTGCGCCCACGCGGCGGCCGTGGTGCCGGCATCTTTGGCGGAGTCGGAGTATCCGATCATCACTTCTTGCGGCCCGTGCAGGCGCGCACGATAACCGGGCAACAGCAGCAGGCGTTCAATCACCGGGCCTGCGTTGTCGAGGTCGGCCAGGGTTTCAAACAACGGCACCACGCGCATCGGTCGTTCCAGCCCCGCCTCTTTAAGCAGCAATTGCACCGCCAGTACATCGGAGGCGGCACCTGCCATCGAAATCACGTACGAACCCAATGAGGCTTCTGGCGCTGCGGCAACCTCACGGCATGTGGCGAGTACTTCTGCGGTGTCTGCGCCGGGTTTGAAATAACCCGGCAACAGCGGCCGACGGTTGGCCAGTTCGCGCATCAGAAAGGTCAGGCGCGTGTCTTCATCCCACTCTTCGTAGCGCCCCAGGCCCAGATAATCGGTAATTTCGGTCATCGCCGAGGCGTGACGCGCCGCGTCCTGACGCACATCGAGGCGTACCAGAAACAAACCGAAGGTCACCGCGCGGCGCAGGAAATCAAGCAATGGGCCGTCCGCAATCACCCCCATGCCGCAAGCGTGCAGCGACTGATAACACAACTGCAACGGCGCCAGCAGGTCGCGGTTGTCATGCAATACGCTTTCAGGTGCAGGCTGGGTCACGCTCAGCGAGCTGTGTGCCCAATTGCGGGTTATGCGCAGGCGCTCACGCAATTGTTTAAGTACGCCACGATAAGGCTCGACGCTGTCCCCGGCGGCGGCCAACAACGCCGGTGTGCCTTGCTGCATCGACAAGTCAGCCGCCAGTTTATCGAGGTCGCGCAGGTACAGATCCGCCGCCATCCAGCGTGCTAACAACAACACTTCGCGGGTGACGCTGGCAGTCACATTGGGGTTGCCATCGCGGTCACCGCCCATCCACGACGCAAAGCGAATCGGCGCGGCCTCCAGTGGCAAATGCAGCCCGGTGGCGGCGTACAGCGCCTCATCGGCCTTGCGCATCATGTTCGGCAAGGCATGCCACAGGGAATGCTCTATCACGGCAAAGCCCCACTTGGCTTCATCAATGGGCGTGGGGCGCGTGCGGCGGATTTCTTCGGTGTGCCACGCTTCGGCAATCAAGCGTTGCAGGCGTTGTTCGATGTGTGTTTTTTCGCTGAGCGTGAGGTCGCGGTGGTCTTGTGCAGCCAACTGCGCGGCAATGGCGTCGTATTTTTGAATCAACGTGCGACGGGTCACTTCGGTCGGGTGCGCGGTCAGCACCAGCTCGATCTGCAGGCGCGCAACCTGTCGCGCCAAAGATTCGGCGCTATGCCCCTCAGCCAGCAAACGCCCCAGCAACGTAGGCAATACCAGCGATTCAAACGGCTCGGGCTGCCCCTCTTCACGGCGGTGGATGAGTTCGTACTGTTCGGCGATGTTGGCCAGGTTCAAGAACTGGTTAAACGCTCGCGCCACCGGCAGCACTTCGTCATCGTTCAAATCCCCCAGAATGGTGCTCAACTCCTCGCCAGTGGTGCCACGCCGGTCATCCTTGGCGCCTTGACGAATGCGTTCGATTTTGGCGAGAAACGCTTCGCCGTACTGGTCACGGATTGTATTACCCAACAGTTCACCCAGCAGGTGAACATCATCGCGCAAGCGTGCAGCAATATCGGTCATCAGCAATTTCTCCAGCAGTATCCGGGGACAGCTCGTGGCCCAAGAGTGCGTCGCAATCGTTGTGCATGGCAAGCCGCACGTGCGATAAAAAAAACCTGCACGCTGACGCGTTTCAGCAAGGACCGTACGCTGGCTTTTTAATATTACCGTCTGCCCGCAAACCCTTATAGAACCCGGCGCGCCCTCTAAATCAGTGCTTGGCATCGCTTTGATCGCGGCAAAATAGCGTGACTGATCGGTCACTAATAATTAGGCCATTAGCCATCTTTTTTTTTGAACTATTCAAAAATCGTTTCGGTCACACCCATTAACCATCACTGCCGGGGCAGGGATATCAACACTCCGGGTGACATCACAGGCAATCCTGTTTGACGCCACAGACGTGATGGAATTTGAAGTTTTTCAGGAGTTACCTAATGGAGTTGAAGACCATGATGACCCGCACTGTCAAAACCACCTCACCTCGCCTGCGCGGGCTAAAACTGGCTGCGTTGGCAATCGGTACCAGCTTCGTTTTGGCCGGTTGTGCTGGCAACCCGCCGTCCGAGCAATACGCAGTGACTCAATCGGCGGTCAATAACGCCGTGAGCGCTGGCGGTACCGAATACGCCCCGGTGGAAATGAAGTCGGCGCAAGACAAGCTCAAGCAAGCCGAGCTGGCCATGCACGACAAAAACTACAAGGACGCCAAGCGTCTGGCTGAACAAGCCGAGTGGGATGCTCGCGTAGCAGAACGCAAAGCCCAGGCCGCTAAAGCCGAGAAGGCCGTTCAGGATGCTCAGAAAGCCGTTCAGGAACTGCGTCAGGAAGGCATGCGCAGCGTTAAGTAAACGCCGCCCCTTTTTGCCTGTCTCTGCGACTTCGCATTCCTAATCGTTAGAAAGGACTAAATATTATGCGTAACACAGTACTGATCCCTGCCCTGTTGGCCCTCAGCGTTGGCTTGGCGGCGTGCTCGCACCAGCCAAACATCAACCTGGAAAACGCCAAGACCAACTTCTCGGCGCTGCAAACCAACCCGGAAGCCACCAAGGTCGCCGCCCTGGAAACCAAAGACGCCAGCGAGTGGCTGGACAAGGCACAAAAGGCTTACCTGGACAAAGAAGACGAGTCCAAGGTTGACCAACTGGCGTACCTGACCAACCAGCGTGTTGAAGTGGCCAAGCAGACCATCGCGCTACGCACTGCTGAAAACCAGCTGAAAAACTCCGCTGCCGCCCGTGCTCAAGCCCTGCTAGAAGCTCGTGACGCGCAAATCCGTCAGTTGCAGAGCCTCAATGCCAAGCAAACCGAGCGTGGCACCCTGGTCACCTTCGGTGATGTGCTGTTTGATTTCGATCGTGCAGACCTCAAGTCCAACAGCCGTGACAGCATCACCACGCTGGCCAACTACCTGATCAAAAACCCGGATCGCAAAGTGATCGTTGAAGGGTATACCGACAGCAAAGGTTCGGCCTCTTACAACCAGGGCCTGTCTGAGCGCCGTGCCAACGCGGTTAAAAACGCACTGGTACTTGCTGGTGTTGATAAATCACGCATCGTGGCTCAAGGCTATGGCAAGGAATACCCGGTGGCCAGCAACGCTACCAACTCCGGCCGTGCCCAGAACCGCCGCGTTGAAGTGACCATCTCCAACGACAACCAGCCCGTAGCGCCGCGTTCGTCGATGCAGTAACAGCTTGATCTAAGCTGCGCAGCACACCACGCCCCCATCGTCGGACTCAATCCCGACAGTGGGGGCGTTTTTGTGCGTGCGGTAGGTCAGCCTATAGACGTAAATCGCACATAAAAATAGCCAATTAATTTCGAATTGCTCTAACCAACTGTCAGTTCTGACAGTTCTCACCGCCCCGTACCCTCTCTATATATAACGCTCTGACTGCACGGTTGGATGGCCAATCCATGCGTGTACCAAAGCCTCGTCGCGTTAGCGGTCATTGCCGTTGCTGAGGGATTTTCTGCCTAATCGTCAGCATGTTTCTCTTTAGGACTATCAAAATCAGAGGCGCACAATGTCCAAAATTCGTACAAACAACGTCATCAGCAAAAGTAAGGTGCCGCGTCATGGGCATGTTTTTTCACCCGCCTCACGGGCCTACTTTGCGTGGCAAGCAGGGGAACTGGATGAAGGCGCTTTAAACCAGCGGGAGTCAGGCAAGTTTTTTCCAACAACAGCCGCTGATCAGTTGGATGTTTACGCGAAACAGGACACCCTCAATGCGGCGCCTCCGCCGGACGGAAAGATTGCCAGCGCCAACCAGCTTACCGGCGCTGCACTCGATGCACCGGGTAGTCATTGGCAAAAACATGAGGTTCGAGGGGGCGAGGCTTTAGAGGTGTACTGGCACTTCACCGCCAACCATGCCACACGGCGCTGGAACTACTTCATGACCAAAGAAGACTGGAACCCAGAGCGCGTTTTAAGCCGTGACCAATTCGAGGCCGAACCTTTTTACACCGTGCAAATCAACCTCCAGCCCTTCTGGGAACATACCGATGCGATGATGCCCTCGTCGCCCACCGTGCATGGCGTTCCGCTCCCCCAGCGTGAGGGCTACCACGTGCTGTTGGCTGTATGGGAAGTGGCAAACACGGGCAATGCGTTTTATCAGGTCATCGACCTGGACTTTTTAGCCGATGACGCAGGCGAAGAGCGCCCCACTACGCCGAGCCATCTGATGACCCGGGAGGTGACTGACAAGCACATCACACTGACGTGGGGTGCCTCCACTGGCCCTCATCCCATTGCCGCTTATCGATTGATACGCAACGGCTCTACAACGGTGGATGTCATCGCGCCGCTGCTCAGTTGGATGGATAACAGCGTTAGGCCTGAAACGCTGTACACCTACTTCATCAGCGCCATTGATGAACTCGGCAATATGTCTACCCCCAGCCGCGCCATTGAAGTGATAACGCCTGCAGAGGGCGGAGAAAATGCGCCTCCCACTGCGCCAAAAAACCTGCACAGCATGGGCCAAACTTCGACCGTTGTAAGTGTGATGTGGGGCGCATCGACGGGGCCTTCTGCCATCACGCAGTACCTCATCTACCGTAACGACCAGGAGATCGCGCGGGTCAAGGCCGATAAGACTTCATTCGATGACACCGGCCTGACACCGAACACGCAATACCGCTATTACGTCACGGCGCTGGACGAACGTGCTCAAGCGTCAGCCCCCAGCAATGTGCTCTCGGTCAAAACCGAGGCTGATCAAGGTGGCGGTGAGTATCCGCTCTGGGCACTTAACACGAAGTACTTGGTGAATGAGCGGGTGAGCCACAACGGGAGACACTGGCAGTGCCTGCAAGCGCATATCTCGAACGTTTCGTGGGCCCCAGGGCAAGCGGATACACTGTGGACGCAAGTCGCCTAACACCCCCTGACCGCCCGGCGCGAGGCCAACTCGCGCCGGGTACAGGGTTTTACTGCTCCAGCTTGGGCGTTTCCTGGCCCAGGCAGCGCACAGCTTGTTTCTTGTTGTTCACCAGTACACCGGTCAGGCCTTTCTGTTCGGTGTCGAACAGCACGATGATGCCATCGACGCACTGCGCCACTTGGTTAGCCGGGGTCAGCGACACTTTGTAATCTTCGCCGGGAATGGTTTTGAGCATGGTGAAGTCGCTGAGCAACAGGGCATCTTCAGGCTTGGCGAAATGCAGGTAGCCGTAGTACCACAGCACACCCACGGTGCCGATGATGGTGCAAATACCGGTGATGATCAGCGGGATGGCGTTACGTTCTTCACTCATGGTTGGCTCTCTGGTTCAACGTTTTTCGAATTCGGGGTGGCGGGGTAATTGGGGATTTCACCCAGGCGCCGCACGCCATTGAAGTGTTGCGGGTCTTGCAGATAACGCAGCATCACTTGCCGCCAGGTCGGGTCGGCAAACGTCTGCACATGCCCGCCGCGCGTCAATTGCAGCACCTTGGGCGGGGGCGCAGCTTGATACAACCGGATGCCGTTGGAAAGCGGCACGACCGGGTCATCCAGACTGTGGAAGATCAGCATGGGCAAATTGCCCATGTCCGGTATCGCGTAGAGCGCGCTGTCAGCGTCCGGCACCCACCACGACAACGGGACTTGCAGCGGCCACGTCAGCCACCCAGTGCTCAAGGCAAACTGCCCGACCTCACGGTAACTGGCCGGTACACCGTCAAGCACCATCGCTGTGACGCGCGCCCGCTGCTGCGGGTGTTTGCTCAAATAGTGAACCCCCATCGCACCGCCCAGGCTTTGCCCCAGCACAATCAACGGCACACCTTGAGCCTGCGGTTGGTGCTGCAACCAGTCGAACGCCGCGTCGATGTCCTGATACACCTCGGGCAAACGGGCCGAGCCTTGTGACAAGCCGTAACCACGGTAATCAAGCATCAACACCTGATAGCCCTCGGCGGGCAACCACGCGGCAGCCCCCAAGTGATAAGCCAGGTTGCCACCATTGCCGTGCAAGTGCAGCACCGTGCCCTTGAGCGGCACACCGGGCTTGGCCGGCAACCACCAGCCGTGCAGACGGGTGCCGTCGCTGGCGGTCAACGTGACGTCGCGGTACGCCAACCCCGCCGCCGTCGGCGTGACGGGCTGGCCGGGTTCCGGGTAAAACAGCAGCGAGCTGCATCCGCTGAGGGCAAGCAGCAGGCAGAGTGCAGCCAGGGTTTTCATGGAGCAATCCTATTAAAGAGGGGCCTGTAACCCCGCGGGAGCTACCGAAGCGTTACAGGATGTTGGAGTAATCCGCTTCGATCCGGTCCAGGCTCAAATGATTGAGGAAGTTGGAGAAGCACATCCAGGCCGCCAGCGCGTTCATGTCACGAAACTGCTCAGGCAAGTATTTGGGCGCCACCACCAACCCTTCATCCACCAACTGGCGCAGGGTGCGCATGTCTTCCAGCGTGGTCTTGCCACAAAACAGCAGCGGCACTTGCTCCAGCTTGCCTTTACGCACGGCCAACTGAATGTAGTTGTAAACCATGATGAAGCCCTTGAGGTAGGACAAGTCTTTGGTAAATGGCAGGCCATTGGGCACTGACCCACGGAATACCCGACTCGCATTGCCATAGCTTTCAGGCATTTCAAAGCCTTGCTCACGGAAGAACTCATACACCTGCATAAAGTCCGCGCCCTCCTCCACCATGTGAATGGCGCGGGTGCGGTTGGTCAGTTTGCGCAAGCGGCTGGGGTAGGAGGCAAAGGTGATGATTTCCATCAAAATTGCCAGCCCCTCCTGCGTCACCGTCGAAGACGGCGGGCCTTTGGCCAGAAAGGTGCAGATCGGCTGGTTCAACCCGTTGAGCGTGGTGCCGACATGCACCAGCCCTTCGTGAACTTCCAGCGCCCGCACATCACGTTCGTTGAACATCGCATCGGTGCGAATCTTGATGTAGTCCGCACCTGCCGCCGCATCGGCCACGATGCCGTCAGACTCAAAAACGCGAATGGTATCCTCGGCCTCACCGAACACCTTGTTCAGTCGGCTTTGCAGCATGCTCACCGCGTCTTTGGCGGTCAGGGTTTTGGCTTCGTCTTTAAGCGCGCCGCGATCATCGATGTTGTCCAGATAGTCCGACATCATCAGCCCCAGATCGGCCAGCGTCGGGTCGCCCGCGTGGAACGCATCGGAGGCCGCGCCGTAGAGTTCCTGCGAGATCAGCCCGAAATCTTCAGTGCCACGCGCTTCGAGCATGCGCACCACCATTCGGTACTCTTTGCACATGCGGCGCATGATCTGCCCCACCGGGTTGAACTGACCCAACTGGCGGGTAATATCACGTTCGATGTTCTGAAATTCCAGCTTCACCGCGCCCGAATCAAACGACAGCGGCCGCCCCAGGTAGTAATCGCGGTCCACGGCTGGCATTTGCTTGCCCTTGGCCTTGAGAAACCCCTGACGGATGCTGTCATCCCACTTCACCGCATCCAGCACGCGGATCGGGGTTTGGGCCAGCACGATGCGGTCTGACAAGGTACGAATCGTGCGTTGATAATCGTCCACCCGGTGCTCCTTTGATGTGGGCTGTTACTTGGCCACGCGCTGATAGCGGGCGATTTCGACAAACACGTCGGAGTTCGCCGGGTCATCCAGATAAGCAAAGACTTTAGCCGATGGGCTGTTGATCTGTACGCCAGTCCCCTCAGCGGTTTCCACCGTGTCGCCGCTCAACGCGGACTGACTGATGGCCTGACGGATTTGCTCAAGGTCAAGGTCATACACCACCAGTTCGCCCGCGTCGGTCAGTTCAAAGCCATTGAGTGTGTAATCGCCACCCACGTTCGCCGGCAACGCCGCCGAGGCGTACCAACGGTTGCCGTGCCGGGCGACGATGAAGGTGTAGCGCTTACGGGCCTTGGGCTCGCCCTTGGGGTAAACCTCGGCTTGATAGCGGGTTTTATCGATGGCGCGAATGTTCAAATGGCGCGCCTGCCCCCAAGCGTCTTTGCTGCTCCATTTGCCCAGCAGCGACTGCGGGGCCGTTTGTGCCACCAAAGGGGCTTGCTTGAAGGTGACCAGACAACCGTTCAACAGTAAAAACGAGACTGCCAGAAGCATTACGCGCCAACCTTTCATGCCTGCATCCTTCTATAAAGCGGCCAACACCAAGTGCATGTAGCGCGTGAGGATAGCGAGCCGCTCTGCATCGACTGCTGGCTGCGCGCCATTAAGTAGGGCCTGATATTCCATCCGACCGATAATCGCCGTCAAGACATTGGCATCCTGCTGCGGCTGTTTGGAACCCAGCACCTGAAAGATCTGACACGTGCCCTGCAAAAATATTTGCTCGTGTGCCCGCACCAGTACGGCCAGCCGCGGGTTAAGCAGCGCGGCCTGATGGAACGCCTGCTCGGCGCGCAACTGGTCTCGCCGGGTCAGCAGTTGGTGCTCCACATAGTGCGCCGTCATGGCCGCGATTTCATCGGCCAGTTGTGAGCGCGATTGCGGGCTACCATCGCCGTACGCCACCATTTCGCGCAGCTGGCCCTCAGTGCTTTGCCACAATTTGGCCATAAAGGCCGCACTGCGCTCCACGTACTGGGCAAAGGTATCGTGGATCAGGTCATCGATGTCTTTGAAGTAATAGGTGGTCGCCGAGAGCGGCACGCCCGCCTCGCCAGCGACTGCACGATGGCGCACACCGCGCACGCCATCGCGCACCACAATACGCATCGCTGCATCCAGAATCAGTTGCCGACGCTGCTCACTGCCATGTCGACTGGCTTTGCGGCCTTGATACTGGACGCTCCCGGCCACCGCTGTGGCAACATCTACGGCACCGGTTTGTGCCTTGACAAGGTTCACGAATGTTTCCTTTTATTGAAGACGATGACTGTGCCTCAAATGCGCCCCTTTTAGCCGCAACCGCCGCCTGCGGCAGCCACAACAAGGCATACACCACCGGGCAGCAGGCAATAAAAAGCCGCCCTTGGCGGCGGCTTCTTATTTCGCAACGTTACGCTTGTGGGCGCATGTGCGGGAACAGGATCACGTCGCGGATCGACGGTGAGTTGGTCAACAACATCACCAGACGATCAATGCCGATACCTTCACCGGCCGTTGGCGGCATGCCGTATTCCAGCGCACGCACAAAGTCAGCGTCGTAGTGCATGGCTTCGTCATCGCCCGCGTCTTTATCAGCCACCTGAGCCATGAAGCGCTCAGCCTGATCTTCAGCATCGTTGAGCTCGGAGTAAGCATTGGCGATTTCACGACCACCGATAAACAGCTCGAAACGATCGGTCACATTCGGGTTATCGTCGTTACGGCGTGCCAGTGGCGACACTTCGAACGGGTACTCGGTGATGAAGTGCGGCTGTTCCAGTTTGTGCTCGACCAGTTCTTCGAAAATCATCACCTGCAATTTGCCCAGACCTTCGAAACCCAGCACCTTGGCACCGGCTTTCTTGGCGATGGCGCGCGCCTTGTCGATGTCGTTTAGGTCATCGGCGGTCAGCTCAGGGTTGTACTTGAGGATCGAGTCGAACACCGACAAACGCACGAACGGTTCACCGAAGTGGAACACTTTGTCGCCGTACGGCACGTCGGTGCTGCCCAGAACCAGCTGCGCCAGTTCACGGAACAGCTCTTCGGTCAGGTCCATGTTGTCTTCGTAGTCGGCGTACGCCTGATAGAACTCCAACATGGTGAATTCAGGGTTGTGACGGGTCGACACGCCTTCGTTACGGAAGTTACGGTTGATCTCGAACACTTTTTCGAAGCCGCCGACCACCAGGCGCTTGAGGAACAGCTCTGGCGCGATGCGCAGGTACATGTCCATATCAAGGGCGTTGTGGTGGGTTTCGAACGGCTTGGCCGCAGCACCGCCCGGGATGGTTTGCAGCATCGGCGTTTCGACTTCAAGGAAGTCGCGTGCCATCAGGAAGCTGCGGATGTGGGCAATCACTTGCGAACGTACACGGAAGGTGTGACGCACGTCTTCGTTGACGATCAGGTCAACGTAACGCTGGCGATAACGCTGCTCGGTGTCGGTCAGGCCGTGGTGCTTGTCGGGCAGCGGACGCAGGGATTTGGTCAGCAGACGCACGTTGGTCATTTCAACGTACAGGTCGCCTTTGCCGGAACGGGCCAGGGTGCCTTCGGCGGCAATGATGTCGCCCAAGTCCCAGGTTTTGACTGCGGCCAGGGTGTCTTCCGGCAGGGTTTTACGGTTGACGTAGACCTGAATGCGACCGCTCATGTCTTGGATCACCATGAACGAGCCACGGTTAAGCATGATGCGACCCGCAACCTTGACCGGGATGGCCGCCTCGGCCAGCTCTTCCTTGGTCGCTTGCGCGTACTGCTTTTGCAGGTCGGCGCAAAGGCTGTCACGGCGGAAGTCGTTCGGGAAGGCATTGCCCTTGGCGCGCTCGGCTGCAAGTTTTTCCTTGCGCAGGGCGATCAGGGCGTTTTCTTCCTGTTGCACATCTTGCGGGTCGAGTTGTTGGTCGCTCATGTCTTAAAAAATTCCATCACAGGTTCGTTGCCCCCGCCTTGCGGCAGGGGGAAGCGGGCGTTGGCGGCCCTCACGGGGCAGCGCCTCAGCGGCGCACTTTACGGTTGTTGCGCGACTTACAGCCCTTGTTTCAGGCTCGCTATCAGGTACTCGTCGATGTCGCCGTCGAGCACTTTGTCGCAATCGCTGCGTTCTATATTGGTACGCAAATCTTTAATGCGCGAAGCATCGAGTACGTACGAACGGATCTGGTGACCCCAGCCGATGTCCGACTTGGTGTCTTCCAGCGCCTGGGAAGCGGCGTTGCGCTTTTGCACTTCCTGCTCGTACAAACGTGCCCGCAGCATTTTCATCGCGGTGTCTTTGTTCGCGTGCTGGGAACGTTCGTTCTGGCAGCTCACCACGGTGTTGGACGGTACGTGGGTGATACGTACGGCCGAGTCGGTGGTGTTTACGTGCTGACCACCCGCACCGGAGGAACGATAGGTGTCGATCCGCAGGTCTGAGGGGTTGATGTCGATTTCGATGTTGTCGTCGATCTCTGGCGAAACGAATACCGCCGAGAACGAGGTGTGACGACGGTTGCCCGAGTCGTAGGGACTTTTGCGAACCAGACGATGGACGCCAATTTCGGTGCGCAACCAACCAAAGGCGTATTCACCCTTGATGTGCACGGTTACGCCTTTGATCCCGGCCACTTCACCGGCAGACAGCTCCATGATGGTGGCATCGAAGCCGCGCTTGTCGGCCCAGCGCAAATACATCCGCAGCAGGATATTGGCCCAGTCTTGCGCTTCGGTGCCGCCCGAGCCTGCCTGGATGTCCAGGTAAGCGTTGTTGGCGTCCATCTCACCACTGAACATGCGGCGAAATTCGAGTTTTTCAAGGGACTCGCGCAGACGTTCAACCTCAGCGGCAACGTCATCCACAGCGGCCTGATCTTCTTCCTCGGCAGCCATCAGCAGCAGGTCTTTGGCATCGGCCAGACCGGTGTGCATCTCATCGAGGGTTTCTACAATTTGCGCCAATAATGAGCGCTCGCGTCCCAGTTCCTGGGCGTACGAAGGGTTGTTCCAGACACTCGGATCTTCAAGCTCGCGATTGACTTCGGTCAGACGCTCATGCTTTTGATCGTAGTCAAAGATACCCCCGAATGGTTTCGGAGCGCTCTGACAGGTCCTTGATGCTGTTAAGGATCGGGTTGATTTCCATGGCGGACTGCACTCGTAGGCGATTTTTACAAAGCCAAAGAGTATACCGAAAATATACCGTTACAGCAGCCCGCCCGGCGGCCTTATATGGGCCATTTGCCGCAGCCCGCAGGGCGCAACACGTCACTGACCGCGCCTTACGAGGCCTACAGCACACCGCGAATTTGCATCTGGCACGCCACAATAAACAGGCGAAGTCACATCACAGCTACAGCTTGGGAATAGTTACCCAACTTTAGAGAAATGGACTACCCGGCGTTTCATTGCACATCACAACAAGCTCGCTATACCTAACCAGTACGGCCTTTAACGCGCTGCTGTCGCGTGATAACACCCCGTGGGCTGACCGTACAAACAAGCACCAGGAGCAAGGCAATGGAAAACCCGAGGTGTGGCCCACAAGGCTTTCAACGCAATTCACGGCAGGTCAACAAGCGCTGCCTGGAGCTACTGCTGTCATTGGCAACGCCCCAGGGCAATGTGCTGGATGTCGGCTGTGGCACCGGCAATAGCCTGCTGTTTGTGGACTTGAACAACATCGAACAGTACGTCGGCATCGATCAATCCAAGGACAAAATCACCTATGCCAACCTGGCGCATGCCGCGCCCAACGTGCGTTTTATCATCAGTGACTTTCTGACGTACTCCCTGGACCACTTTTCGCCCTTTGATGCCGTCGTTTGCGCGGCCTGCTTGCAAGCGTTTATTCCACAAGAACAAACCGTGATCGACAAACTGTCGGCCGCCATCAGGCCCGGCGGTGACTTGTTTTTGTCCTGCGCGCTGGATTTCGATTACTTGCCGGACGAGCGTTTTATACAAGAGCGAGCCTTGATGGAGATCCGCCATCAATACCCCTGCATCACTGAACCGGTGGTGTTTGATGACTTCAGGTTCAGCCGCCGGGACATTCTGGACACCCTGCACGACTTTGACATGGTGCGCGCACAGCGCATTGAGGAAACCGTCGAGTTTGAGAACTTCAGCGACTTCAGGGACTGGCATTGGGGCGCCAGTACGCAGGTACGCCGCCAGTTCGACGAAACCATCCGCGAACAGGCGATCACTGACTACTACCAAACGCTGTATGCACACTACTGCGCTGGCCGTTATAAAACGGCGTACGCCACCGGGCTGATGCTGCTCAGAAAGAAAGGCGGCTAACGCCCAGGCTGGACTGCATCTGAACGCACAGACGCAGCCTGCGCCAGCAGCTAAGGGGAGCCTGACGAGAGTTGGCTTACTCAATACCCACTTGGTTGCGCCCGTTGTTTTTGGCCAGGTACAACCCCTTGTCCGCCGCCGATATCAATTCGCGACAGTTGCCGCTGTGTTGCGGCGTGAGCGTGGCCAGCCCAATGCTGATCGTGAGGCTGCTGCCCTCGGTGGGCGAGATGTGCGCAATCTTCAGCGCCGCAACGGCCTGGCGCAGTTTTTCTGCCACCAGTCGCGCTCCGCCCTGAGAGGTATTGGGCAGCACGATGGCAAACTCTTCGCCGCCGTAACGCGCAGGCAAGTCGGACGGTCGACTGCTGGCATCGCGGATGGAGGCGGCCACTTTGCGCAACGCTTCATCACCGTCCAGATGGCCAAAGGTGTCGTTGAACGACTTGAAGTAGTCCACGTCGATCATCAGCAACGACAACTGGGTTTGTTCACGCAAAGCGCGACGCCATTCCAGTTCAAGGTACTCGTCAAAGTGACGACGATTGGACAACCCGGTCAGGCCGTCAGAGTTCATCAACCGTTGCAGCACCAGGTTGGTGTCCAACAGTTGCTGCTGGCTCACCCGCAGCGCACGGTAGGCCGCATCACGCTGCAACAGCGTCATGTAGGAGCGCGAGTGATAGCGAATGCGCGCCACCAGCTCGATGTTGTCGGGCAATTTCACCAAATAGTCGTTGGCCCCTGCCGCAAAGGCCGCGCTCTTGATCAGCGGGTCCTCTTTGGTGGAGAGCACAATAATGGGGATATCTTTGGTCGCCGGATGATTGCGGTATTCGCGCACCAGCGTCAGGCCGTCGAGGCCCGGCATCACCAGATCCTGCAAAATCACGGTCGGTTTGATGCGAATGGCTTGCGCGATGGCCTGGTGCGGGTCGGCACAAAAGTGGAAATCGATGTTTTGCTCAAGGGCCAACCCCCGGCGCACGGCCTCGCCGATCATCGCCTGATCGTCGACCAGCAACACCATCGCTGCGTTTTCGTCGTTTTTGACGTCGTCCAATTGCAAGTCATTCATGCGCGTTCACCTGAATTACCACCTTCAAGCCAGTCCTGCCGGGTTTTGTCACTCATTTGCCAAATATCTCCAGCAAGCGTGGCGCAATCGTGTCCAAGGGTCGAATTTCAACCGCGGCATCAATCGCCGCGGCCGCTTTGGGCATGCCGTACACCGAGCTGCTCTGTTGGTCCTGAGCGATGGTCAAAAAGCCTTGCTGGCGCATGAGTTTAAGCCCTTGCGCGCCATCACGGCCCATACCGGTCAGCAGCACCCCCACGGCCTCGCCGTTCCAAAACCTGGCAACACTCTCGAAGAACACATCAATCGAGGGCCGATAAATTTCGTTCACCGGCTCTGCCGTATAGGCCAGCGTGCCGTTTTTCAAGAGCCGGATATGGTGGTTGGTGCCGGCCAGCAACACCGTACCGGGCTGGGGCGCTTCACCATCTCGGGCCAACCGTACATTGACCCCGCACGAGCTGCTGAGCCATTCGGCCATACCGGCTGCAAACACCTGATCAACGTGCTGTACCAGCACAATCGCCGCCTCAAACTGCCTCGGCAGCCCTTTTAGCAGTGTTTCGAGGGCGGCTGGCCCTCCGGCCGATGAACCAATGGCCACCAGCCCGTGGCGTATGCTGTGCTGACGTGGCGGGGTGTCCACCGGTTTTACCCGCTTGTCGGGTTGGCCCACCAACCAGCCAATGTTCAAGATTTTACGCAGCAACGGCGCGGCGGCTTCTTTGGCGTTACCCGCCCCCAAGGCCGGTGTGTCCACCACATCCAGCGCGCCAAAGCCCATGGCTTCGAACACACGGTGCACATTTTGCTGACGGTCGACCGTCACGATCACAATCGCACAGGGGCTTTCTGCCATGATCCGGCGGGTGGCTTCTACACCGTCCATGACCGGCATGATCA
The DNA here is from genome assembly GCF_016812185.1 of Pseudomonas weihenstephanensis. Classification (NCBI taxonomy): domain Bacteria; kingdom Pseudomonadati; phylum Pseudomonadota; class Gammaproteobacteria; order Pseudomonadales; family Pseudomonadaceae; genus Pseudomonas; species Pseudomonas weihenstephanensis. The sequence continues at coordinate 437,071 of NZ_JAAEBV010000005.1, forward strand.
GGTCCATCAAGATCAGGTCAGGGGTGTTTTCGGCGCACAGCAAAACCGCTTCTGCGCCGTCTCGCGCCACCCAGATCACCTGATGGGCCGGTTCGAATGCCAACGCCCGGCGCAAGGCTTCAACCGCCATGGGCATGTCGTTGACGATGGCAATTCTCATGTTTGGGCTCCTCCAATGAGTTCAACCACTGCATCGAGCAGCGCATCGTCATGGAAACTGGCTTTGGCTAAATAGTAGTCGGCTCCTGCGTCCAGGCCGCGCCGACGGTCTTCTTCACGGTCTTTATAGGACACCACCATCACCGGCATCGATTGCAGACGGTTATCACGGCGTAACAACGTCACTAACTCGATACCGTCCATGCGCGGCATGTCGATGTCGGTAATCAACAAATCAAAGTGTTCGGCACGCAATGCATTCCAGCCGTCCATGCCATCGACCGCCACCGCCACTTCATAGCCGCGATTGAGCAGCAACTTGCGTTGTAGCTCACGTACGGTGAGCGAGTCGTCGACCACCAAAATACGCTTGCGGGCCAATTCGGCCGTGTGCCGATTACGCCGATCAATACGCTCAAGACGCCCGGTATTGAGCAGTTTATCGACAGACCGCAGCATGTCTTCGACGTCAACGATCAGCACCGGCGAGCCGTCATCAAGCAGCGCGCCAGCCGAAATATCCTGCACCTTGCCCAGACGCGGATCGAGGGGCAATACGACCAACGTGCGCTCGCCAATAAAACGCTCCACCGCCACGCCATACACCACATCGCGCTCGCGAATCACCACCACGTTGAGGGTTTCGTCATCGTTCTGGCTGGGCGGGCGTTGCAGCAACTGGCTGGCGGCGACCAAGCCTACGTGGCGGCCCTCATGCCAAAAATGCTGGCGCCCTTCGAGCTGTACGATGTCGTCGGGTTGCAGGTCGCGCATGCGTTCGATATGCGCCAGCGGGAAGGCGTAGGCTTCGTCGCCGACCTCCACCACCAGGCTGCGCACCACCGACAAGGTCAGCGGCACTTCCAAATGGAAACGGCTGCCCTGCCCCCCCGTTTGCTCCAGCACAATCGCCCCACGCAGCAGGCGCACCATGTGCTGCACGGCGTCCAGTCCCACCCCGCGCCCGGACACTTCGGTCACGGTGTCGCGCAGGCTGAAGCCGGGCAAAAACAGAAAGGACAGTAGCTCTTCTTCACTGAGCTGGGCGGCCGTGGCCTCGGTCGAAAGCTGGCGCTCGACGATGGTGCGGCGCAAGCGCTCAAGGTCTACCCCCGCACCGTCATCGCTCAATTCCAGCACCAGCAGACCGGCCTGATGCGAGGCCCGCAAGCGGATCAGCCCTTCAACCGGTTTACCCGCCAACAACCGCTGCTCGGGCGACTCGATGCCGTGATCAACTGCGTTGCGCAGCAAATGGGTCAGCGGTGCTTCGAGCTTTTCCAATACGTCGCGGTCAACCTGGGTTTTTTCGCCTTCAATTTCCAGGCGTATCTGCTTGCCCAGGCTGCGGCCCAGGTCACGCACCATGCGCTCTTGCCCGGCCAATACATCGGCGAACGGGCGCATGCGGCATGCCAGCGCCGTGTCATACAGCAACTGCGCGCGCTGGCTCGCCTGCCAGCCGAACTCGTCCAGCTCAGCGGTCTGCTCACTGAGCACGTGCTGTGATTCGGCCAACAAGCGCCGGGCCTCGGCCAAGGCTTCTTGCGCCTCATGGCTCAGACCGACCACTTTGAGTTGATCGCTGAGGCTGTCCAACGCTCGCAGGCTGGTGCTCTGGATCCGCTTAAGGCGCTGCAACGTGGCCAGATAAGGCTTGAGCCGCTGGGTTTCGACCAGCGACTTACTGGATAAATCCAGCAAGCTGTTGAGGCGCTCTGCGGTGACGCGCAGTACCCGCTCGCCACTTTCAGTGCGTCGTTGCGGGCGTTGCGCAGGCTCAGCCGCCAGCGGCGGCTCGATCGTGGGTTGCGGGGCCTCAGGCTGCGGTGCCAGCAGCCGTTGCGACACATCAAAAACCGGGGCTACCACGGGTGCGGGGATCTGCGAGGGATCGAGCAGGCGATTCATCAGCGCCACATAGGCCTCGACATCCGCCGTGCTGACCGTATTGCCCGGTGTTGCAATGCGCATCAACAGGTCAGTGCCCTGCAACAAGGCATCAATGTGCTCAGGCAGCAGGTACAAGCGGCCTTCCTGAGCGCTGACCAGGCAATCCTCCATCACATGAGAGACGCTGACCCCGGCATCCACCCCGACAATGCACGCTTCAAGCTGATCGGCCTGAGTCGGGTTGCGCTCCAGCGCCAGTAAACCCGCATTCAGTACTTGGGTTTGGGTTTCAGCCTCCAGGCTGAACAGCTCCAGCAACGAGGCATCGCGCATTTGCTCAGGGGTCATGTGAGGCTCCGGGTAATGGCGCTGAGCAATTGCTCTTCATCCAGCCAGCGCAGGCTGCGGGCCTTGTACGGCAACACCCCCCGGGTGAATTTGGCGCTGGCGTGCTCGCCCGAGAGCGATGCGGTGTTTAACACCCGTTGTTCAATGTTATGAATGCCGTCGACTTCATCCACCGGCAGCACCACCGGCCCGCCCGGCGCGGCCACAATCAGCATGCGCGGCATCACCCGCTGTGACGCCGTCACGCTCACGGTCGGGTCCAGCCCCAGCAATTCGACCAGCGACAGGCAAGGCACCAGCGTACCCCGCACGTTGGCAACGCCCAACAGGGCGCGTGAGCGCTGATGGGGCAACGAATGGATCGACTGCATCGGCGCCACCTCGTCCAGGCAACCGGTGGCTAGCCCCAACCATTCACCGCCCATGCGAAACATCATCAGCGAACGTGTCGCCACTTTATGTTCAAGGTCGGGCGGGGCGGCAAGGTCTTGGCCGTCCTGCTCAAATGAATAGCGATCAAGCAAGCGGGTTGCCGCTGCCGAGTACACCGAACAGTTGCGACAGTGAATATGCTCAGCCAATAACGGGCAGGATTTATTGCCATAAACACCGATGCGGTTCCAGCAATCATCAATCGCCAAGGCTTCGGTGTGGATCAAGCTTTGGGCTGTTAAACCGTTCATTGTTTACGCTCACTCTGAACCGAGCGCTCATTGCGCGCAGCTCGGGCCTGCAAACGCTGGGCACCGGCGACATCGCCCAACGAGGCCAGCAACGCGGCCAACTGCGCCAGCGCCTGGGCATGTTGAGGTTCCAGATACAACGCCTTGCGATAGAACGCTTGCGCCTGGGCGGTCTGCCCTTCGACATCGCTGAGCAGGCCCAACCAATAAAACACCTGCGCCTGCGGGCCGTGGCGCTGCAAGCTCAGCTCGCAAGCGGCACGCGCTTCGCGGCTATTGCCTTCATTGGCCAGCGTGGCGATTTTTTCGAGCAATTGCGCGGGTTCGTCCAACGTGGGCGCTGGCGGCTGCGCCGCAGGCCGCGTGAGCGTTTGCGTTTGCGGGCGGGCAATAAAGGGCCGACTGGCGGGCGCTGTGAGCGGCGCAAAAGGCCGCGCTTGCGGCTTGCGTTCCACCAGTGCGGGCATCACCGCAAGCGGCGGCTCCTGGCTGTGGCAAAACGCAAACGACTGCGGCGCATTGATTGAGCGCATGCCCAACCCGTTGAGCAGGCTGCCTTCGGCCGGGCCGATAAACAACACACCCTCGGTACGCGTCATGCGTTTGAGCACATCCAGTGCTTGCTTCTGCGTTTTGAGATCGAAGTAAATCAGCAGATTGCGGCAAAACACGAAGTCATACGCGGGTTGGTTGGCCATCAGTGCAGGATCGAGCAGGTTACCCACATGGAACGTGACCTGCTCACGCACCCGCGCGCACAGCTGATAGCCGTCCTCCTCAAGGGTGAAATAGCGCTCACGAAACTCGATGCTCTGCCCACGAAACGAGTTTTTGCCATACACCGCCCGCTGGGCGCGCTGCACCGAGAGCGGGCTGACATCCAGCGCATCGACCTTGAACTGAGGCGCGGCAAAGCCTGCGTCAAACATCGCCATCGCAATCGAATAAGGCTCTTCGCCGGTTGAACACGGCAGGCTCAAAATGCGCAGCACCCGTGGGCTGCTTTGCGCCGTCAGACGCTCACGGGCCAGCCGTCCCAGCGTGACAAAGGATTCGGGATAACGAAAAAACCAGGTCTCGGGCACGATCACTGATTCGATCAACGCTTGCTGCTCGTCCTGCGAGCGATTGAGCCACTGCCAATACTGATCGTGGTCGGCCATGTTCAATGCCGTACACCGCTGGCGCACGGCCCGCTCAATAATCGCTGGCCCTACTGACGCCACATCCAGACCGATCTGACGTTTAAGAAAGTCAAAAAAACGCTGATCAGCACTCATGCGCGGGCCTGCCCAGACAGATCGAGGTCCGCGTCAGTGAACAACAACCCGCGTACTGCTGGCGTTAGCAGATCGTTGACGCGAATCCACTGCAACAACCCCTGTGCGTCTTTGCGCACCGGCCCCAAATAAGGTGCCTCGCGGTTATCCAGCCCATAGGGCTGAAAGTCCGCCGGGTTGCAGCGCAACATCTCGTTGGCCTGCTCCAGCACCAGCCCCAACAAACGGCCCTGATAATTGACCAACACCAGGCGGGTACTGGTGCGCTCGACCGCCGGTTGGCCGAAGGTCATGGCACTCACATCAATCACCGGCACCATCTGGCCACGATGCGCCAACACCCCTGCCACCCACGCGGGCGCATGGGCGATGGGTTTAAGCGGCAAACGCGGCAACACTTCAACCACGTCGATAGCCTGTAAGGCATAGCGCTCGGCGCCAATATAAAACACCAGGAAAAGGCTGTTTTTCGACGCCTTGGCGGCTTCGCGCGGGGCGAGAGGTTCGCTCATCAGACTTTGAATCGCGAAACGCCGCTGCGCAGCCCGACCGCCACCTGGCTCAGCTCGTCAATGGCAAAGCTGGCCTGGCGCAACGACTCAACGGTCTGGCTGCTGGCATCGCCCAACTGCACCAGCGCATGGTTAATCTGCTCGGCGCCGGTGGCTTGTGCCTGCATGCCTTCGTTGACCATCAACACGCGAGGCGCGAGCGCCTGCACCTGATGAATGATCTGCGACAACTGCTCGCCCACCTGCTGCACCTCGGACATGCCGCGGCGCACCTCTTCGGAGAACTTGTCCATGCCCATCACACCCGCCGACACGGCGGACTGAATCTCACGCACCATTTGCTCAATGTCATACGTGGCCACGGCCGTCTGGTCAGCCAAGCGGCGCACTTCGGTGGCCACCACGGCAAAGCCGCGTCCGTATTCACCGGCTTTCTCGGCCTCAATTGCAGCGTTGAGCGACAGCAGGTTGGTTTGGTCGGCCACTTTAACGATGGTCACCACCACCTGATTAATATTGCCGGCCTTCTCGTTCAGAATCGCCAGCTTGGCGTTCACCAGATCGGCCGCCCCCATGACCTGATGCATGGTGTCTTCCATCCGCGCCAGACCCTGTTGCCCGGAACCGGCCAAAATCGAGGCTTGGTCGGCCGCCGACGTGACTTCGGTCATGGTGCGTACCAGATCACGCGAGGTGGCCGCAATTTCGCGCGACGTGGCGCCGATTTCAGTGGTGGTGGCGGCGGTTTCAGTGGCGGTGGCCTGTTGCTGCTTGGAGGTGGCGGCAATTTCAGTGACCGACGTCGTGACCTGCACCGAGGAGCGCTGGGCCTGAGACACCAGCGCCGTCAACTCGGCCATCATGTCGTTGAAGCCGGTTTCGACAGCGCCGAACTCGTCTTTACGCTCCAGGTCCAGGCGCTTGCTCAAGTCACCGGAACGCATCACGTCGAGGATCGACACAATGCGCTGCATCGGCGACATAATCGCGCGCAGCAACAGGAAGCCGCACACACTGGCCGCGATCACGGCAATCAGCAGTGACACCAGCATGCTGGCCTTGGCCGCCAACACCGCGTCAGAAATGTTGTTGCTGGCAAGAATGGCCGCGTTCTGGTTGTCTTCAATCATTTTATTGAGTTGCTGACGGCCTGCGTTCCACGCGGGCGTCAGTTGCTCTACCAGCAGGCGACGAGCTTGATCCATGTCGTTCTTTTCGAACAGCGCGACCACCGTGTCCAGCGAGGCGTCGTAGGCTTTATGGCGCACTAAAAACGCTTCATATTCGGAGTCATCCGTGCCGTCGCTGATGGTCGAGCGATAACCGGCCAGTTCTTTTTCCAGACGGGCTTCATAGGACGCGTAGAGGTCTTTTTCCTCTTTGGTGAGCGGGTGACCGGTTACATCATTCATCAGGTGCAAGGTCTGAACGTAACTGTCGACCCAGGCACTGCGGATCATGGAGCTGTAATACAAACCGGGAATGGAGTCGGTGCGCACTTTGTCTTCACTGGATTCAATCGAGACCAGGCGTGAATACGCTGCGACGATCATCAACAGCATGATGGCAATGATTACGGCAAAGCTCGCCAAGATGCGTTGGCGTAACGTCCAGTTCTTCACAGTCGATCCTCGGGTGCCGTTCAAATGAAAGGGAGTATAGCCGAGGGTGCAAGATGATTCGCACGAGGTTTGAGACCGCTCTCACATGGATCAAGTAAAAAACTTACATAGGATTACATCTGTAATCGCCAAGGCGACACCATCAGGGCGTTCTACCGACAGGCCGCCACCTCATGTGGCGGCGAGCGGCTTGGTACACAGCCGGTTCAGGTGGGTTGCAGGCGCCAGCCCAGCACGTTAAGCACGTCGCAGCCATCACGCAGTCACGCCGCTGCCGTGGTGGCCAGGTGTTTGAGGTCGATGGCGTCTGCCTCTTGCACTTCACGGTTGGCAAAGGTTTCCATCCGTTGTGTGACGGCCAGCACACGGGCGGTGGCATTGGCATGTAATACGTCGAGGGGTGCGTTGCGGTCGATCAACATAGGGGATGTTGCAGTCGATGGCGGTGAGGGGGATATAAGGGATTTTTGGCATGAGTGGTGCTGCTAGTCCTTACGATTGAACTGCACACATTTCGTCGCCAAACGAAAGTAGGCGGCCGGATGGTAGGGCAAGACCTTGCCCCCGCGTACGGCTGCGTGGGCACGCCGTGACGGGCCATCCTTGGCCCAACACGGCGATCCCTCCCCTCAGAGGTCTGCGGTGTGAACCTGCTTTTCAAGTTCGACTTTCAACGCCGGATCAAGCTTGAGCTGCCTGGCCAGTTCATCCAGATACGAACGTTCCATGAAGCTGTCTTCATCCACCAGCATCACGCTGGCGATATACATTTCAGCCGCCATTTCCGGCGTGCTCGCCGCGCGGGCCACTTCGGCCGGGTCCAACGGCTTGCTCAGCTCGGCTTGCAGCCACTGCTGTGTCCCGGGGTCGTTGTTGAATTTGCTGAACTCGCCTTCGATCAGTTGACGCTCACGGTCGTCAATGTGGCCATCGGCCTTGGCCGCCGCGATTAACGCTTTAAGGATGGCCTGGCTATGCTGCTCAACTTGCGGTGGCGGCAGGCGATCAATGGTCTGCGGCTCGGTTTGGGGCGCACTGCCCTGGTTGGCCTGCCAGTTGCCATAGGCTTTGTAGGCCAACACGCCCAAAGCCGCCAAACCACCGTAGGTGATAGCCTTGCCGCCAATTTTGCGCGCGCTTTTGTTGCCCAGCAGCAGGCCCATTGCGCCCGCCGCCAACGCTCCACCGCCCGCGCCCGATAGCAAGCTGCCCAACCCGCCCGCGCCGCCCAGCAGGCCGCCTAATGCGCCTTTGTCAGCTCCCGCGCTGTTTTTGGCGGCACCGGTTTTGTTCTGTAACAAATCCTGGCCAGACTTGAGTAACTGATCGAGTAATCCACGAGTGTTCATACAAGGCCTCTAGCAACGGGGTTAAGGAAAAAAGCAGGCCGACAGAGTAGTGCCCCATCACCGGCTATGGTCAGTTCGATTGCTTCCAGATGTTGCACCGCGTGGGCCAAGCCCACATTAACTGCAACTGATAACGCCCTGCCCCGCAGCGTTATCAGACACTCCTACAACGCAAATCGTACAGCGCCGCTTCAATCACGCAGGTCCGATTCATGAATCGGCTGATCGCGATAGGTGGCCCGCTGGTATTGGGCAGGCCAGGTGGCCTGTTTGCCGCCCAGGTCATCATCGGCGTGCAAGGCCCAGTAAGGGTCGCGCAGCAGTTCACGCGCCAGCAGGATCAAGTCGGCCTGACCGGTGCGCAATATATGCTCGGCCTGCGCCGGCTCGGTGATCATGCCTACCGTGCCGGTAGCGATGCCTGACTCTTTGCGAATGCGCTCGGCAAAGCGCGTCTGGTAACCCGGCCCCACGGGGATTTCTGCGTTAGCCGCGGTGCCGCCCGATGACACGTCAATCAGATCCACACCCAACGCTTTGAGGCGCCGCGCCAGTTCGACGGTTTCGTCGGGGTTCCAGCCGTCTTCCACCCAGTCGGTGGCCGAGACCCGCACGAATAACGGCAGCTCTTGCGGCCACACTTCACGCACCGCTTCGGTGACTTGCAGGACCAGACGAATACGGTTTTCGAAGGAGCCGCCGTACTGGTCGCGGCGCTGGTTGCTCAACGGCGAGAGGAACTGATGCAGCAAGTAACCATGCGCGGCGTGCACTTCAACCACTGAAAAACCCGCCTCTAACGCACGTTTGGCGGCGTCGACAAAGGCTTGAATCACGTCCTGAATCTGACCCTCGTCCAGTTGGGTGGGTGCGGTGTGTTGGGGGTCGAAGGCGATGGGCGATGGCCCGACCGGCACCCAGCCGCCCTCTTCGACTTTCACGCTGCCGTGCTTGCCCAACCACGGGCGATGGGTGCTGGCCTTGCGTCCGGCGTGAGCCAATTGGATACCTGCGACCGCGCCTTGTGCCCGAATGAAGCGGGTGATGCGTTGCAGCGGTTCAATGTGTTGGTCATCCCACAACCCAAGGTCTTGGGCGGTGATGCGGCCATCGGCGGTGACGGCGGTGGCCTCGGTGAAGATCAGCCCTGCGCCACCTACCGCACGGCTGCCCAGGTGCACCAGGTGCCAGTCATTGGCCAAGCCGTCGACGCTGGAGTATTGGCACATCGGCGAGACCGCGATGCGGTTAGGAAAGGTCAATTGGCGCAGGGAATAGGGTTCGAGCAGCAGGCTCATGGGTCACCTCTCATTTCAGTGGGCGGGCTCCAAGCTGCTCAGACCCGTGATGGCGACCAAGCAGTACCCAGAGACTAGTCGACAACACTGAAAGAGGTGGGGTTCACATTCAGGCACAGGCCTCAATAAATCACCGTAGGTTAGCGCGGCTCAATATGGGCAATCATTAATTGCACGGTTTCATTGCCACGAAACTCGTTGAGGTCCAGTTTGTAGGCCAGCTCTACAAAACGGATGGTCGGGTTGGGCCACACCTCACGGTCGATGCCAAACGCGATGCCATCGAGTTTCACGCTGCCGCATTCGGTTTTGAGCACCACTTTCAAATGCCGCTCACCGACAATACGCTGCTCGACCAGTTGAAAAACACCGTGGAACAACGGCTCCGGGAAGTGCTGCCCCCACGGTCCGGCCGTGCGTAACGCCCGTGCCAGTTCGAGATGGAACTCTTCGACCGCCAGGCTGCCATCTGACAACAGGCGCCCGGTCAGGTCTTCTTCACGCAGCTGGCGGCGCACTTCGGCATCGAACGCCTGTGCAAACAGCTCAAAATTGGCCACCGGCAAGGTCAGGCCCGCCGCCATAGCGTGCCCGCCGTATTTGGCGATCAAGTCTGGATGCTGTGCGGCAACTACACTCAGTGCATCGCGAATATGAAAGCCCGGCACCGAGCGCCCAGAACCTTTGAGCACGCCATCGCCCGCATCGGCAAAGGCAAACGTGGGGCGGAAATAACGCTCTTTCAGGCGCGAAGCCAAAATCCCGATCACGCCCTGGTGCCATTGCGGGTCAAAGAGGCACAAACCAAAGGGCATTGAATCGAGCGGCAGCTCTTTAAGCTGGGCCAGTGCTTCGCGTTGCATGCCTTGCTCGATGGCTTTGCGGTCCTGGTTCATTTCGTCCAGTTGCACGGCCATCGCCCGCGCCGCATTGGCGTCGTCGGTGAGCAGGCATTCGATCCCCAGGCTCATGTCGTCCAGACGCCCTGCTGCGTTCAAACGCGGGCCGAGGATAAAACCCAGATCGGTAGAGGTGATGCGCGAGTGATCGCGCTTGGCCACTTCCAGAATGGCTTTAAGCCCAGGCCGCGCGCGCCCGGCACGAATGCGCTCAAGCCCTTGGTGCACCAAAATGCGATTGTTGGCGTCCAGCGGCACCACATCGGCCACGCTGCCCAGTGCCACCAGGTCCAGCAGCTCGGCAATGTTCGGCATCTTGCTGTCTTGATAGCGGCCCAGGTCTTTCAAACGGGCACGCAGGGCGATCAGCACATAAAAGATCACGCCCACCCCCGCCAACGCTTTGCTGGGGAACGCGCAGCCGGGCTGGTTAGGGTTGACGATAGCGTCAGCCGCAGGCAGTTCGGTGCCCGGCAAGTGGTGGTCGGTGACCAGCACGCTCAACCCTGCCCGTTTCGCTGCGGCCACACCGTCAACGCTGGAGATGCCGTTGTCGACAGTGATCAGCAGGTGCGGCTCGCGGGTCAAGGCCACTTCGACGATTTCCGGGGTCAGGCCGTAGCCGTATTCAAACCGGTTAGGCACCAAGTAATCGACATGGGCGGCGCCCAACAAGCGCAGCCCCAGCATGCCGACCGTACTGGCCGTGGCGCCGTCGGCGTCAAAGTCGCCCACGATGAGGATGCGCTGGCGCTGATCCAGTGCCACCACCAGCAAATCCACTGCGGCATCGATGCCTTTAAGTTGCTGAAACGGGATCAGCCGCGCCAGGCTTTTGTCCAGTTCTGCTTCAGATTGCACGCCCCGTGCGGCGTACAACCGTGTGAGCAGCGTCGGCATTTCGCCCAAAAAAGGCAGGATGTGTGGCAATGGGCGAGGTTCGATGCGCATAAGCGGGTGAAGAGTCTCTGTTACTGAAGATTAAAGGGTGCAGCGCGTGCGGCTTAGCCGCGCTCGCCCGTCAGCCATTGCAATTGCACTTCGTGCTGTCCACGGTCATCGGTCACGAAGATCGTGCCTTCGCTGATCATCACGTCCCACTTGATAACCCGAGGCATGTCTTTGGCCAAGGTTTCGAGCACGTCTTGGGGCACGGCGGCGACATTGACGTTTTTCAGGTTTTTGATCGCCGGGATCACTTTACCTTCCCACACGCGCAGGCTGCCATAGGCCAGCAAGCTGGTGCGCTCGGTGCGACGCGAACACCAGGTCAGACGGTCTGCGTCTGGCTGGCCGACTTCGATCCAGTGCAACACGCGGTCATCCAGGCTTTTTTCCCACAGCGCGGGTTCGTCTACATCAGACAGCCCACGGCCGAAGGACAGTTGCTCGTTGTACCAAAAGGCGTACGCCAACAAACGCACAGTCATACGCTCTTCGGTCTCCGAAGGGTGACGGGCGATGGTCTGTTTTACGCTCTCATACACACCGCGATCGAGATCGGTGAGGTTGAGTTCAAATTTATACGTGGTGGACGGCTGGGCCATGAACGGGCTTCTTGATACAGAGAAAGGCGCCAAGTCTAACCGATACGTCCGTGTTCAACGAATTCTGCGGCTTCTTGCAGGCACTGTCCTATGTTAAAACGCTGTACCCGCTCGCTCCCGGACAAGGATTACTTATGCCGCTCGCCGCCAAACCCCTTTCGGGCCTCAACGTCGTTGAACTTGGAACACTGATTGCCGGCCCCTTTGCTTCGCGCATTTGCGCCGAGTTCGGCGCGCAGGTGATCAAGGTCGAGTCCCCGGATGGCGGCGATCCCTTGCGCAAGTGGCGCAAGTTGTACGAAGGCACGTCGCTGTGGTGGTTTGTGCAGGCGCGTAACAAAAAATCCCTGACGCTGAACCTTAAACACCCTGACGGCTTGAACGTCCTCAAAGAACTGCTGGCCGACGCCGACATTTTGATCGAGAACTTTCGTCCCGGTGTGCTCGAAAAACTTGGCCTGGGATGGGACGTGTTGCACGCACTGAACCCAAAACTGGTGATGGTGCGCTTGTCGGGCTTTGGCCAAACCGGGCCAATGAAAGACCAACCGGGGTTTGGCGCGGTCGGCGAGTCGATGGGCGGCTTGCGGTACATCACAGGTTTTGAGGACCGGCCACCGGTGCGAACCGGCATTTCCATCGGCGACTCGATTGCCGCGCTGTGGGGGGTGATTGGTGCGTTGATGGCACTGCGTCATCGTGAGGTCAATGGCGGTCTGGGCCAGGTGGTGGATGTGGCCTTGTATGAAGCCATTTTCGCGATGATGGAAAGCATGGTCCCCGAGTTCGATGTATTCGGTTTTATTCGCGAACGCACCGGCAACATCATGCCGGGCATTACCCCCTCCTCGATTCATACCAGCCTGGACGGTAAACACGTGCAGATCGGGGCCAACGGCGACGCCATTTTCAAACGTTTCATGCACACACTGGGGCGCGATGATTTAGCCAATGACCCGGCGCTGGCCAGTAACGATGGGCGCGACGTGCGACGCGATGAGTTGTATGGGGTGATTGATCGTTGGGTCGCCTCATTACCGCTTGAGACGGTGCTGGAACAGTTGAATGCGGCACAAGTGCCAGCCAGCCGCATTTTTTCAGCAGAAGACATGTTCACCGACCCGCAATTTTTGGCACGCGAAATGTTTTTGCACGCCAAACTACCGGACGGCAAAGACTTTAAAATGCCAGGCATTGTGCCCAGGCTGTCCGAGACGCCCGGGTCAGCCGATTGGGTGGGCCCTGAACTCGGTGCCCACAATCATGAGGTATTGGCCGCGCTGGGTTATGACGCGCACGCCATTGCAGAACTCAAGCGTTCAGGCGCCATTTAGTCCGAATGCCGATCGCCATTTTTAGAGGCTGTTCAAGGAGATCAGCACAATGACCATTCGCTCACAGCGGCGAAACCTGTGGGCAGGACTTATCGCATGGATCGTGTTGATGGGGTCGCCCGCCAGCCACGCAGCCGAAAAACTCATTTGGCTAATGCGTGACTTACCACCCTTGACGGTGTTCGAGGGGCCACAAAAAGGACGCGGCGTGATCGACCAGCTCATGCCGTTTCTGATCGCCAACCTGCCCCAATATGAGCACGAGGTGGTGAAGGTCAATCGGGCACGCGCCCTGCAAATGCTTGAAGACACGACACTGGCCTGTGATCCGGCACTGGTATGGAACCCGGCCCGCGCTCGTTCAATTGTTTATTCCACACCCATTATGGGTTTGCACAGCAACGGCTTGGTGATTCGGCGCAGTGACCAGGCACGGCTTGCGCCGTTTGTCAGCGATCAAACCGTCGACCTCAAAAACATGCTCAATGCGCAGGCCATCAGGCTGGGTATTGTTGCCAAGCGCAGCTACGGGGTCTGGATAGACGAACAACTGGCACAAGGCGAAGCCGACGCTGTCTTCATCCATTACGGTAACGATGCCTTGGGCAGCCTGCTGCAAATGCAGCAGGCGGGGCGAATAGGCGCCATTTTGGGCTACTGGCCCGAAATTCAGTCAAAAGCCCGTCAGCAAGGCCTGTCACCCGAGAACCTGGTGTTTTATCGCATTCACGGCGCACCCACTTATCAACCCATTTACATCGGCTGTACGGCGACACCGGCAGGACGTGAGGCGCTGGTCAGCATTAACCATGCGCTGAGCAAAATTGACTCACAGGCGCTGTTCGATTCACAAACCCAATGGCAAGCGCCTGACCAGCACGATGATTATCTGAACGCACAACCCGCGCCGCTTCAGCCACAATTGCCCCGGTGAAAAAAATCCAAAAAAAACCCCGAGCCGTGGGGTGTCGACTCGGGGTTTAACAGGATCAAAATGATCCGCTCGACAGGCTACAAGCATCGGAGCAAAACGCCTGACCCTGTCGATGAAAAATCTGACAGGCATATCGGAATAAAGGTTCCCTGCCTTGCCGATGAAATGCTCAATAGCAACAGGATCTGAAATTGGCCACCTGGTATTTCTCAAGCAACTGATTCAAACGGTTCAAGGTTACGGGCTTTGACAGGCAACCCAACACCTTGAGCCCTTGCCTGCGGGCATCGCGTGCCACCATCTCGACGATATGGGGCGCGGCACAACTTTGAATAATCAACGCCGACGCATGCTGCTTTACAGCCAACTCACTGATCAGCTCCACCCCCGATGCATCTTCCAGATACAGATCGCAAATGGCGATATCAATAGCACCGCGTACGGCCAAGGAGTTGCGCGCAGACTCAATGCTTGAAGCCGTCAGCACATCAAAAACGCGGCATGCATTCAGCATCTGGTGCATGGCCATTAACTGGAAAGGGTTGTCTTCAAGGATCAATATTTTGAGGGATCGCATCATGAGCCTTCGGCCGGCTGAATGATTTCGCCGTGAGGACGCACTTTAGTGGCCTCAACATGGGCGAGGTATAGGATAAGTCCGAAATATCAGTAGGAATAACCAATAGCCATTCGACACAGCGTGCACGCACGTCCTGTCACAGGGGGTCCCACTTCTTCATTTCAGAAATATCGAACCACCCTCCCATCAAGCCGACCAACTCCCCCGAGGTTGCGTAAAACGGGACCGTCCATTGGTAGATATATCTTCCCCCTGATTTGAACTCGACATACCGCTTTTTATAAAGGGATTTTCGGCTTTGCAACATGCCCATTAACTCGCTATGAAACTGCTCGGCCTGTGCTTGCGGATAGAGGTTAATTTCAATGCTGTTTAAGCCCAGAATGCGCTCTAACTTAATGGACAAACGATCTTCATAACTGTGATTGCAGCTAATGACTTCACCCTTAAGACCGACCACAAAAATGGGACTCGGAATACCGTCCAAAAAACGCTGATGCAACAGAATATCTTCACGTAATACGTTTTCTCGCACTTGCCCACTGAAAATCTGTTTGTGCAATTTTCGATTGCACAAAAACAAGCACAGACTGAATGCACTCAGCACCGCCATAAGCGCATACAACCAGTAGGAGTGGTGTAAGGCATTGCCGACACTTGGCGCTGCACCACCACCGCCTAACCATTTGCTTCTCAAGCTACGAATCTCGGTCATGGGCATGGCTTCCAGTGCTTTGTTCAGAATGCTCAGAAGTTCAGGATGCTGCGTATTGACCGCAAAAGTATCGGCGGACCATCGTCCGTCCACACTGCGCCCCACTTTGAGTCGGCCTTGGGGATAAAGATGCGCCTGCGTTTCACTCTGAATCGTCGCATCGGCTTCGCCACTTTCAACCAGGTCCCTTGCCTGCTCAAAGGTATCTACGGATTTCACGGTGATGGTCGGGTATTCACGCCTGACCATGTCTTCAAGCGCGTGTTTGGCAGGAAGAGCCAACACCCTGCCCGCTAACTGATCAAGCGAACCCAACCGGACGTCATGGCTACGTACAACAAAAACCCAAGGCGCGCCGCCATACGAATAGCTGAAGTTCAAAAACGCTTTTCGCTCCGGAGTGATCGACAGAGTTGAATTCATGTGCGCGATCCCCCCCTTGAGCAAGTCCAGAGTTTGCATCGTTGAAAACGTTTCTATATGCGCAAACTGCAAACCGGTCATGCGTGTAATGCGCGCCAGAATATCAATGTTCAATCCCTCCCAATCACCGTCTATATTTTTGAAGGCATACAAAGGGAATTGTTGACTGGCCAACATCACCACCGGATTGGCCTTGATCCACTCTCGCTCGCTGTGCAGCAGGTCGATATGTTGCTGCGCGATGCTGCCCTCAAGCCCGTGGGTCCAGCGCGCAAGAATCTCCCGACAAAGGGTTTCATCCACACTCCCCAACACTTGATTGATCAGGGCAACCATTTGCCGGTCGGCCTGGCGCGTGGCAAATGAAAACCCGGACACGGGCAAGGCACTGCTCCCCAAGATGCGCAACTTAGAGTACGGCCTCACGCTTTTAAAGGACTGGACAATGATCTCATTGCCGATAAAAGCATCAATATCGCCCTCAGTCAGGGCTTCCATGGCGCTGTGCAGGGTGGGCGTAATAATGAGCTGGCTGTCAGGGTAAAAGGCATGGGCCGTTTGTATATCAACGTAACCGTCTACAAAGCCGATCTTTTTACCCACCCAGTTTTCGATGGGCTGCGCCTCTGAGGCTCGAACGACAATAACAGGCCGATCAATCAGGTAGTCCTCAGAAAAAGCGAGACCTTCGATACCGCGTTCAAAACCATTGGCGCTGGCGAGCATATCGATTTTGCCACTCAGCAAGTCGGCGACGGCCTCAGCACGTTTTCGGTAGCCAACCACTTCAACCTTTGCACCCAAGGTGTCACGAATGATGCTCAAGTAGTCGGCACTGATGCCTTGATAACGGTTACGGTCGCTTGTGATATCGACAGGCTCGTAATCGTCGAGGGTAATGCCTACACGCAGCGCTCCATGCGCCTCAAGCCAGCGCTTTTGCTGGTTATCCAGACGCAAGGGGTTAAAGCTGGCAAAGCTTTGTGGGAGCTTGAAGGGCAACCCCTGGGCGGCACTGGCCGACGGCACCAGGCTCAACATACCCATGAAAAACACTGCACAAACCCATGATTCAAATGCCTGAAGAGACCGTAACATTGCAGCTTCCTTGACCGACCACTCAGCCGCCCAAGAGGGCGAGAACGAGACAAGTTTGCCACGCAGACACTAAAAAGCCCGTCAGGCGACGGGCTTCAAAGTTTGTAAGAAAACGCCGCTTAGAGCGACTTGCCTCGGTTGCCATGCTGGCTGACAAAGGCTTGAACCGCTTTGAGATCGTTATCCAACACGGTGTACCGCTCCTCTCTCTCAAACAAGTCAGAAAGATGAGCTGGAAGTTCCAGCGCTTTTCCTACGCCAGCTTTCTCAACGGCATCAGGGAACTTGACCGGGTGCGCCGTTCCCAAAATGACCATCGGGGTGTCCAGGTGGCGACGGCATTCACGGGCCGCCTTGACGCCAATGGCGGTGTGCGGGTCAAGCACTTCGCCCGTTTCAGCAAACACTTGGGCGATGGTTTCACAGGTCTGGGCGTCATCCACGGCCAGCGAGTCAAACAGGCGGCGTGCTTCGGTCCAGCGGTCTTCTTCAACGCTGAAGTGGCCGCTGTGCTTGAAGGTGTCCATCAAGCCTGCAACCGCTGCACCGTTGCGCCCATGCAGATCGAACAGCAAGCGTTCGAAGTTCGAGGACACCATGATGTCCATCGACGGGGACAGGGTCGCGTGCAGGGTGTCTTTGGCGTACTGATTACCGCTCATGAAGCGGTGCAGGATGTCGTTACGGTTGGTGGCAACGATCAACTGGTTGATCGGCAACCCCATGTTGCGTGCCAGGTAACCGGCGAAGATGTCACCAAAGTTACCGGTAGGCACCGAGAACGAGACGGAGCGCTGAGGCCCGCCCAACTGCAACGCTGCATGGAAGTAGTAAACGATCTGGGCCATGATCCGCGCCCAGTTGATCGAGTTAACCGCCACCAGGCGCGTGCCTTTCAGGAAGCCTTGATCGGCAAAACTGGCTTTGACCATTTCCTGGCAGTCATCGAAGTTACCTTCAATGGCGATGTTGTGAATGTTGTCGCCGAAGAGTGTCGTCATTTGACGACGCTGCACTTCTGACACCCGGTTATGGGGGTGCAGGATGAAAATATCGACGTTTTCACAGTGCTTGCAGCCTTCAATCGCCGCAGAGCCGGTGTCGCCGGACGTCGCGCCAACAATGACCACGCGCTCTGCGCGCTTTTCAAGCACGTAGTCGAGCAGGCGGCCGAGCAATTGCAAGGCGAAATCTTTGAACGCCAGGGTCGGGCCGTGGAACAGCTCCATGACCCATTCGTTGTTATTGAGTTGACGCAGGGGTGCAACCGCAGCGTGAGCAAACACGCCGTAGGTGTCTTCCAGTATTTTTTTGAAGTCAGCATCCGGGATGCTGCCTGTCACAAACGGACGCATCACTCGGAATGCCAGCTCGTGATAAGGCAGACCAGCCCAAGAAGCGATTTCTTCTTGCGTGAAACGTGGCAGGTTTTCTGGCACGTACAAACCGCCATCGCTGGCCAGACCGGCCAGCAACACGTCTTCAAAATTCAGGGCCGGTGCCTGGCCGCGGGTACTGATATAGCGCATTAGGGCGAACCTTCGATGTGAGCTGCAAGCGGTTTGGCCATCGGCCACACGTCAAGCACAGGGGCTTTGAACATGTGGCGCGCAACAAGACGCTTGCCGCTATTAATTAATTTAGATGCTCAACGCGGATACGGACCACCGGGCCGACGACGCCTTGCAACGCTTCAAGCGCGGTGATGGCATCGTTCATGCTTTGTTCAAGCACACGGTGGGTCAGCAGGATCATGGGCACCAGACCGTCGTGTTCTTCGACTTCTTTTTGCATGATCGATTCAATGTTGATACCACGCTCGGACAAGATGCTGGCCACTTGCGCCAGGACACCTGGATGGTCCTTGGCCTGAATGCGCAGGTAATAAGCGCTTTCGCAGGCTTCGATCGGCAGGATCGGGTGGTCGGACAGTGCGTCGGGCTGGAAGGCCAGGTGCGGCACGCGGTTCTCAGGGTCGCTGGTCATGGCGCGAACCACGTCGACCAGGTCTGCGACGACCGAAGACGCGGTCGGTTCCATGCCAGCGCCAGCGCCGTAGAACAAGCTTGAGCCGGCAGCATCACCGTTGACCATCACCGCATTCATTACGCCATTGACGTTGGCGATCAGGCGATCAGCCGGGATCAGGGTGGGGTGAACACGCAATTCGATGCCGCTGGCCGTGCTGCGTGCAACACCCAGGTGCTTGATGCGATAGCCCAGTGCTTCGGCGTAATTCACATCAGCGGTTGTCAGCTTGGTGATGCCTTCGGTGTAAGCCTTGTCGAATTGCAGCGGGATACCGAACGCGATGGACGCCAGAATGGTCAGCTTATGCGCGGCGTCAATGCCTTCAACGTCGAAAGTCGGATCGGCTTCGGCGTAGCCCAGTGCTTGTGCTTCGGCCAATACGTCTTCAAAGGTGCGGCCTTTTTCACGCATCTCGGTGAGGATGAAGTTACCCGTGCCGTTGATGATGCCCGCTACCCAGTTGATACGGTTGGCCGACAACCCTTCACGGATGGCCTTGATCACCGGGATACCGCCCGCTACAGCGGCTTCAAACGCCACGATTACGCCCTTTTCCTGCGCCCTGGCGAAGATCTCGTTACCGTGCACGGCAATCAGCGCCTTGTTGGCCGTGACTACGTGCTTGCCGTTTTCGATGGCTTTGAGCACCAGCTCGCGGGCGATGGTGTAACCGCCAATCAGCTCGATGACGATGTCGATTTCAGGATTGGTTGCCACGGCGAATACATCGTGGGTAATGGGGGTACCGGTAATGTCGCACTGAGGGTTTGGCGTACGCAGGGCAATTTGCGCAACCTGGATACCACGCCCGGCACGGCGGGCAATCTCCTCGGCGTTACGCTTAAGTACGTTGAAGGTGCCGCCACCGACGGTCCCTAGTCCACAGATGCCTACTTTGACCGGATTCACGCTGAACTCCCCATAAAACGGCCGACTCAAGGCCGGCCGTGGAATACAACCGTGGACTGCCACGGTTCTCTATAAATGACTGGGCAACGGAGCTGCCCGGCCATGCTCGTCAAAGGCTTAGCGTGACGAGGCAGGATTATTTAACACTGAGTGCCAGCTTGCCAACCTGTGCTGCCGGCTGATAGCCCGGAATCACCTGGCCATCGGCCAAAACGATGGCAGGCGTACCATTGACCCCAATGGACTGACCCAGGGCAAATTGCTTGGCCACCGGGTTGGCGCATTTAGGGGCGTCGACTGTTTTGCCGTCGGTCATTTTGTCCATGGCGCTTTTCTTGTCTTTCGAGCACCAGACCGCTTGCAGCTGCTGATCACCGGCCGAACCCAGGCCCTGACGCGGGAACGCAACGTAACGCACTTCAATGCCCATTTTGTTCAGCTCAGGCACTTCTTCATGCAGTTTGTGGCAATAAGGGCAGGTGGTATCGGTAAAAACAGTGATGTGCGACTTGGTTTCGCCGATGGCCGGGTACACCACGGTTTCTGCAACGGGAATCCCGTTGATCAACTTGGCGACACCTACACGCTCGGCTTTTTCGGTCAGGTTGACCGGCTTACCGTCTTTGAGCTGGAACATATAGCCTTGCACGATGAACTGGCCATCCGCGCTGGCATACAGTACGCGGCTGCCCTTGAGCTTGACTTCATACAGGCCTGCCATCGGACTTGCGCTGATGCTTTCTACCGGAACATCCAGTTGCAGCGTTTCAAGGCTTTTACGGATGGCTTGCTCGGCGCCGGTGTCGGCCAATGAAAAGGTACTGACCAACGCAAGGGCTGCGGCGGCAAAAATATGGGTCACGCGCATGAAAACTCCTGAAGGCGGACAAAACGGCCAAACCTGAATGCCCCGAGACAAAAAAGGGAGTCAGTGGCCCGTTTTCTAAACCCGCGAAGCCTACCACAAATGGCTTTCAAGGCCGACTGTGGCCAACGCAAGAGCACGGCAAACAACTTAGCCTCGCGGATGATGTTGAGCATGCAGGTCTTGCAGGCGAGCACGCGCCACATGGGTGTAAATCTGGGTGGTGGATAAATCGCTGTGCCCGAGCAGCATCTGCACCACGCGCAGATCGGCTCCGTGGTTGAGCAGGTGGGTCGCGAAAGCATGACGCAAGGTGTGCGGTGACAATGACTTGTCGATGCCTGCGACGCGGGCTTGATGCTTGATGCGGTGCCAGAACGTTTGACGGGTCATTTGTTCACCGCGCTGGCTGGGAAACAACACGTCGCTGGGCCGCCCATTTAACAGTTCATGCCGCGCATCGCGCATGTAGCGCTCAACCCACACGATCGCTTCCTCCCCCATCGGCACCAGGCGCTCCTTGCTGCCCTTTCCCATGACGCGCAATACGCCCTGACGCAAGTTGACCTGCTCCAGTGTCAGGCTGATCAGCTCTGTCACACGCAGCCCGCATGCGTAAAGCACCTCCAGCATGGCGCGGTCACGCTGGCCGATGGCCTCACTCAAATCAGGTGCGGTCAGCAAGGCTTCTACGTCTGCCTCTGACAACGATTTGGGCAGCGGCCGTCCCAGTTGCGGCATGTCGACTTGCAAGGTTGGATCAACCGCAATCAGCTTTTCACGCAACAGATAACGATAAAAACCACGCGCACCTGACAAGAACCGCGCTGTTGAACGGGGTTTGTACAACTGATCAAGGCGCCACGCCAAGTGATCGAGAATCAGCTCGCGCCCGGCATGAATCAACTCAATGCCACGCTCATGCAACCAGCCATTGAATAACGCCAAATCGCTGCGATACGCGTAACGGGTGTTGTCGGACAGGCCTTTTTCCAGCCACAAGGCATCCAGAAAGCGGTCGATCAGTGGGTCATCTATAGCAGGCATCGGTTCTCGACAGGCACAGCCACAAGGCCACGCAAAAATAAAAAGTGAACGGTGAAAGTGGCCGCTAGTCTTTCATAGCCGGCTCTGGGCATAAACACAAAGCTCCACTTACTCGGCACGCAAAGGACCCTTTATGAATGAACAACAGATTCTGCTGACGTTCGGTGGCATCGGGGTCGCAGCACTGGGCTGCCAATGGCTGGCCTGGCGGCTGAAGCTGCCCGCCATTTTGTTTTTGTTGCTGGCGGGGATTTTACTTGGCCCGGTATTGGGCTGGCTAAACCCGCAACAGCTGTTTGGCCCCCTGCTGATGCCTTTGGTATCACTGGCAGTGGCACTGATTCTGTTCGAAGGCAGCCTGACGCTGCACCTGTCCGAGTGGCGCGAAATCGGCACCGTCGTACATCGGCTAGTCACCGTGGGCGCACTGTCGACATGGGCTGTGATTACCCTCGCCACGCATTGGCTGCTGGGTTTTGACTGGCTCCTGGCCTTGCTGTTCGGCACCCTGACGCTGGTGACCGGGCCGACCGTGATTGTGCCGATGTTACGCGTAGTACGGCCCAAAGCATCAATTGCCAATATTTTGCGCTGGGAAGGGATCGTCATCGACCCGATTGGTGCATTGCTCGCGGTGGTGGTCTACAGCTTCATCATTGCCCGCGCCAGTGGTGACGGCCTGAGCCACAGCTTATTGACCTTTGCCGGTGTGATTGTATGCGGCAGTGTGTTTGGCATCGTGGGCGGCTGGGTCTCTGGCCACGTATTGCGCAAGCAATGGCTGCCCGAATATCTGCATAGCGTCGCCACGCTCGCGGTGGTGTTGGCGGTGTTCATCGCGGCCAATCAGGTGATGCATGAATCCGGCTTGCTGGCAGTCACGCTGATGGGCATGTGGATGGCCAACATGAAAGGGGTTGATGTGCGCAATATTCTGCACTTCAAAGAAAACCTCAGCATTTTCCTGATTTCGGGCCTGTTCATATTACTGGCCGCCCGTCTGGACCTGAACGCAATGATCGGCCTTGGCCCGGCGGTACTGGTCTTGCTGCTGATCATTCAGTTCATCGCGCGGCCACTGAATGTGTTGCTTTGCACCTTTGGCTCAACGCTGAACTGGCGCGAACGCACCTTGCTGGCCTGGATTGCACCACGCGGTATTGTGGCCGCAGCAGTCTCAGCGATTTTTGCCATTCGTCTGGACGAAGCAGGGCATGAAGGCGCACTGCTGCTGGTCCCTCTGACCTTCGCCGTGATCATCGGCACCGTGGTGTTACAAAGCGCCACCGCTCGACCGCTTGCGCGCTTGCTCAAGGTCGCTGAACCGCCACCCAGCGGGTTTTTGATCGTGGGTGCCAACGGCCCTGCCCGTCTTATCGCCAAAGCGCTGCACCAACTGGGCAGCCGGGTGCTGCTGACGGATTCAAACTGGGAAAACATCCGCGCTGCACGCATGGACAACCTGCCGACTTACTTTGGCAACCCGGCGTCGGAACATGCCGAGTCGCATCTGGATTTAGTCGGCCTGGGCCACCTGCTTGCGCTGTCACCATCGGGTGAGCTCAACGCACTGGCTGCCACACGCTTTCGGCATGAATTTGGGCCTCAACGCTTGTATGCACTGACCAACAATCAGGAAAGCCGTCGTACCGACAAACATCGCGCCAGCCATGAACATCGCGGGCAAGCCTTTGGGGACCGGGCACTGACCTACAGCCAGTTGGTGAGCGACCTGAATCAGGGCGCTGACATCTACAGCACACTGCTCACCGACGCATTCACGTGGGAGGACTATCAGGCGCTGCATGGTGAGCGTGCCACATTGCTGTTTGCACGCGATAAAACCGGCTGGGTGCATGTGGTGACACCTGACAGCGACTTGAAGCCAGGCGCTGGCTGGACGCTACTGGCGTTGATCAGACAGCCCTGTAGCAGCTAACGAGTATGCACCCACAGGCGTGCACCGCGCTTGCTACACCGTTATTGCGCAAACCCTGGCAACACGGGCACCGGGCGTTTGTCGTCATCAATCGCCACGAAGCTGAACAAGCCTTGGATCGCCAATTCACGGCCATCGCAGCTCATGCTTTCTACATACACTTCAACTTCTACCTTGAGGCTGGTGTTGCCGACTTTCACCACCCGACCCACCAGTTCCACAATTGAACCTGCCGCTATCGGGTGGTTGAAGTTGATAGGATCGGTGGACACGGTCACCAACGGCAGCCGGCAGAAACGGGTCGCGGCAATGAACGACACTTCGTCCATCCAGGCCAGCGCAGTGCCGCCAAACAAGGTGTTGTGGTGGTTGGTGGTCGAAGGGAATACAGCTTTGGTGATGCGGGTAACGGACAGTTCGGTCCGGCGTTGAATCTCTTGCTCACGCGAAATCATGCTTGCTTACTACCTACAACTGGACAAAGGTCTGACAAATCTCAGGCAACAAAAAAGCAGCCCGAAGGCTGCTTTTTTCTGCATCGGGAAGCTGGACTTAAGCCAGTTTTTCCTTGATGCGAGCTGCTTTACCGGACAGGTCACGCAGGTAGTACAGCTTGGCTTTACGAACGTCACCGCGACGCTTAACAGCCATGCTGTCGATTTGCGGGCTGTAGGTCTGGAAAGTACGCTCTACGCCAACACCGTTGGAGATTTTACGAACAGTGAAAGCACTGTTCACGCCACGGTTACGCTTGGCAATCACTACACCTTCGAAAGCTTGCAGACGCGAACGATCGCCTTCCTTCACTTTCACCTGAACGACAATGGTGTCGCCCGGGGCAAAAGGAGGGATCTCTTTGGTCATCTGCTCTGCTTCGAGTGCAAGGATGATTTTGTTAGTCATGCTGTGCTCCTAAGGTAGATCGTCGGATCTACCATCGATACGTTGTTAACTATCGTCCCGCGCGAGGATGTATTCCTCGAGCAGCTTCTTCTCTTCTCCAGAAAGCGAGCGGCTTTCCAGAAGATCGGCGCGTCGTTCATAGGTCCGCCCAAGGGACTGCTGTAAACGCCAACGCCGGATGTGTGCATGATTGCCACTAAGCAATACGTCGGGAACACGCTGATCCGCATACACCTCCGGTCGGGTGTAGTGCGGGCAATCCAGCAGACCATCCGTAAAGGAATCTTCCTCGGCGGAGTCTGCATGCCCTAAAGCTCCAGGCAGCAGTCGTGTAACCGCATCAATCAGCACCATCGCCGGCAGCTCGCCGCCAGACAATACATAGTCACCAATTGACCACTCTTCATCGACATGAGCGTCTATAAAACGCTCGTCAATGCCTTCATAACGACCTGCAATGAGGATTAATGCTTCCTCATTCGCCAGTTCGCGTACCGCCGACTGATTCAGTTGACGGCCTTGGGGCGACAGGTAAATCACCTTCGCCGCCTCTCCGGCTGCGTTTCTGGCCTGAACCAGCGCATCTTCCAGAGGCTTGATCTTCATCACCATGCCCGGACCACCGCCAAATGGGCGATCGTCCACAGTGTGATGTCGGTCCGTTGTGTAGTCTCGCGGGTTCCAACAGGTGAGCTGCAACAGCCCTTGTTTCACCGCGCGACTGGTGATGCCGTAGTCGCTGATGGCAGAAAACATTTCGGGAAACAAACTGATCACTTCTACGCGCAATTTAGCCACGCTTAGAAATCCGCATCCCAATCCACCTTCATCTCGCCAGCGGCCAGGTCGACGCTCAACACGCATTGCTCTGTATAGGGCAACAAGCGATCACGATCATCCAGACTTCCTGGGCAAGGTTTGACTTCCATGACATCGTTCGAGCCAGTTTCCATCAGGTCAACAATCTTGCCGAGCAGTTGCCCTTCAAGGTTGGTCACTTTCAGTCCCTGCAGCTGGTACCAGTAGTACTCGCCGTCGGTCAGTTCAGGAAACAGGTTACGCGGCACGCAGATTTCAAATTCGCGAAGAAGACCCGCTTCGTCACGGTCATCGAGACCCTTGAGCTTTACAACCAGAAACTTGCCGTTATGAGAACGGCCACTGACCAGCTCTGCCTGTCGTACATCATTGCCGCGCCGAAGCGTCAGCTTTTTGTAGTCCAACAGGTTATCAATTGGATCCGTAAAGGAATAAACCTTCACTTCGCCGCGTACGCCGTGAATCGAGTAGATTTTGCCGATAACGATCAAATCATCAGCAGTTTCAGGCGTCACGCTCATATTGCTCAGGCCGCAGCCTTAGCATTTACTTTAACCAGCTGAGCAACACGCTCAGACATAGTTGCGCCAACGCTCAACCAGTAAGCCAGACGGTCTTCTTTAACGGAGAAACGAACTTCCTGACCACGGGCAACCGGGTTGAAGAAGCCAATTTGTTCCTTGTGGGAACCGTCACGTGGGTTACGGCTATCGGTAACGGTCAAGTGGTAAAACGGGCGCTTTTTGGAGCCGCCAAGGGCAAGACGGATTGTTAGCATGTGAACATCATTCCTGTAGTCGGTGCTGCAAATCTAAATGCACAGCGGGCATAGGTGCCCGAAAGGCCGCATATTCTAAGGAATATCCGGACTTTTGCAAATGTCTTTTTCTGGCGCCTATTGGCATAACACCCAGATTTGCTATAAGGCCGCCACGAATGGCGGCAGGTCAGCTCCCGCACTGTGCGGGTTTGCTGGGGGTCTCGCATTACTGCGAGCCGCGCAAACGCAAGCGCTTGCGCAGGTGATTTACATTTTTGGCATGCCGCCGCCGGGCATCATCGAGCCCATGCCACGCATCATTTTGGCCATGCCGCCTTTAGCCGAGAACTTTTTCATCATCTTTTGCATCTGCTTGTGTTGCTTGATCAAGCGACCGATGTCCTGCACTTGCGTGCCGGAGCCCATGGCAATACGGCGTTTGCGCGAACCGCTGACCAGGTCAGGGTCGCGGCGCTCGGCCGGGGTCATGGAGTTGATGATGGCTTCCATTTGCTTGAACTGCTTCTCTGCTGCGCCCTGGGCATTGCCCATTTGCGCCAGATTCACGCCACCCATGTTCGGCAGTTTGTCCATGAGACCGCCCAGGCCGCCCATGTTTTTCATCTGTTGCAGCTGATCGCGGAAGTCTTCGAGGTCGAAGCCCTTACCTTTCTTGAGCTTTTTGGCCAGTTTGTCGGCTTTGTCTTTATCGAGGGTCTGTTCGGCCTGCTCGATAAGGCTGAGCACATCGCCCATGCCCAAAATGCGTGACGCAATACGGTCCGGGTGGAACGGGTCCAGCGCGTCGCTCTTCTCGCCCATGCCGAGGAACTTGATCGGCTTGCCCGTGATTGCACGCACGGACAGTGCAGCACCGCCACGGGCATCACCGTCGACCTTGGTCAGGATCACGCCGGTCAGCGGCAGCGCGTCACCGAAGGCTTTGGCCGTGTTGGCGGCATCCTGACCGGTCATGGCGTCAACCACAAACAGGGTTTCTGCCGGCTTGACCGCGGCGTGCAGCGCTTGAATCTCGGCCATCATGTCGGCGTCGATGTGCAGGCGACCCGCGGTATCGACAATTACGACATCAATGAACTTGAGCTTGGCTTCATTGATAGCCGCCAGCGCAATCGCAACCGGCTTTTGGCTGATGTCGGACGCAAAGAACGTAACGCCCACTTCACCCGCCAGGGTTTCCAGCTGTTTGATCGCCGCCGGACGGTAAACGTCAACCGAAACCACCATGACGCTTTTCTTTTTGCGCTCTTTAAGGAAGCGCGCCAGCTTGCCCGCGGTGGTGGTTTTACCCGCACCCTGCAAACCGGCCATCAAAATAACAGCAGGCGGCGTGACGTTGAGGATCAAATCCTCGTTGGCAGCGCCCATCAGGCTTTCGAGTTCAGCCTGGACGATCTTCACAAACGCCTGGCCCGGCGTCAGGCTGCGCGACACTTCTGTGCCCACAGCGCGCTCTTTGACCGCGTTGACGAAGTCTTTGACCACTGGCAAAGCCACGTCGGCTTCCAGCAAGGCCATGCGCACTTCGCGCAGGGTGTCTTTGATATTGTCCTCGGTCAGCTTGGCCTTGCCGGTGACATGGCGCAGCGTCTGCGAGAGACGGTCGGTTAAATTTTCAAACATGCGCGATCCTTTCAGGCCCAAAGTAGACCGGGGTTATTGCGGCCCAGCCCGTGTAAAACTGATGCTCGGCGAGCCTGCGGCGTGGGCAGGTCGCGGATTATAGCGAAGACTGATCGCGGCGGACACCTTACCGTCAGCTTATGTGGCCTTTCGTGTTCAGGCGGTTGTATGCCAAACTCAGCCCTTTCGGGCTTGCCTAACAGGATTTATGCTCCCCTTGTCACCGAGTTTGCTCCCCAGCCTCGCCGCCGCCTGCTTATACGCCGCTGCGACCTTCTATCAAGGCAATTGCCTGCGCCACGGCGCGAAGGCAAACAATCGTCTGTTGGTGACGCTCGGCATCCTTGCCGTCCTCGCCCACGCTGCGAGCCTGTTTACCCATTTGATGACCCCTGCCGGGCTTGAGCTGGACTTTTTCAGCGCGGCCAGCCTGATTGCTGTTGCCGTCATCAGCGTGACGCTGGTTGCGTGTGCGCGTATCCCGGTCGAGAACCTGTTGCTGCTGTTATACCCGTTAGGGGCACTCACGGTACTGATGTCCGAGTTCGCCCCGCCCGGCACCGTACAGGTCATTAATGAACAACCCGGCATTCTGGCCCATATCCTGCTGTCGATCCTGGCGTACGGAATGTTCACCATTGCGGTGTTCCAGGCCTTGTTACTGTCATTGCAGAACTACCAGCTCAAACACAAACACCCCAAGGGCCTGATCAAGAACTTCCCGCCGCTGCAAACCATGGAGAGCCTGCTGTTTGGCTTTTTGTGGGCAGGCTGGGCATTACTGTCGCTGTCACTGATTTCGGGCTGGCTGTTTTTGGGCAACCTGTTTGCCCAGCATCTGGTGCATAAAACCCTGCTGGCGTGCCTGGCGTGGATCGTTTTCAGCGTGCTGCTGTGGGGCCGTCATCACCTTGGCTGGCGCGGCCACAAAGCCATCCGCTGGACGTTTGCCGGGTTCTGCCTGCTGATGCTGGCCTACTTTGGCAGCAAGTTGGTTCGTGAATACATTCTGCATATCTGACGGGCGTTGATTATGGATAGCTTGCCCCCCGGGCCATTACTCGCCCTCTTGGCGCTGGTGTTTGCAGGCCTGGGATTCTGTATCGGGATTGTTTCGCGCAAGCCTCAGGCCGTGACACAACGCGGCGACGCTCACCCGCCGCATAACGCCCAGCCCGCTGAGGATAATGAACAACCTGGCAGCCGCCCACAGCTGCTGTCGGGCATTCATGCACTGGACAACATCACGGTTAACGACATCCTTATCCCGCGCAGCGAAGTCGAGGGCCTGAACCTGGACGACTCGATCGAAGACTTGATCGAACAACTGCGCCAGACCAAGCGCACGCGACTGCCGGTGTTTCACAACGACATCAATCAGGTCGAAGCCATCCTCAATACGCGCCACATCCAGCACATGCTGCCCGATGCCAGCTTGACCAAAGAGGCGATTCTGGCCGTCTGCCACGAACCCTACTTCATTCCTGAAAGCACCCCGCTGCAATTACAGCTGCTCAACTTTCATAAACAGCAGCGGCGCATCGGCATCGTGGTGGATGAGTACGGCGAAGTGCTGGGCATCGTGACCCTTGAGGACATTCTTGAAGAGATCGTCGGTGAGTTTGAAGACGAGCAAAACGCCGACAATCCGCACGTAGAACCACTGCCCGACGGCCGTTACGTGGTGGATGGCGCCGCGTCCATCCGCGAGTTGAACAAAAGCCTGGGCTGGCAACTGCCTTGCGATGGCCCGAAAACCTTGAACGGCCTGGTCACTGAAGCACTGGAAACCATCCCCGAAACCACGGTGTGCCTGAAAATCGGTCGTTACAGACTGGAAATTCTGGAGACCGAAGAAAACCGTGTCAGCCGCGTACTGATCTGGCACAACAGCGTCAAGCCTGCGGCCTGATCCCAGCCGCGCAGCTTGTTCCATCCCACGGCCGCTCCCTATAATCACTCCCGCTTACCCAAGCCTGGCCGACACGCGTGCTACCCGCACTCAGCGTCGTCGGCCTGCCGCTGCTGGCTGTACCTGCGCACGCTCCCATCCCGAGCGGCGCTTGCACCCTGGTATCCCTCAGGGCCAATGACCATAAAAAATCGCTCAGCCTTGTCTGGCCTCACCGGCAGATAACGCCACGGGCACATAACTGTCAGGGATATGCACATGACCACAACCACTACGTTCAGCGAAGCCTCGTGCGATAAACCGGTTAACTCGGCCTCCCGCGTGGCCACTGCCAGCTTTATCGGGACGGCCATCGAGTTCTACGATTTCTACGTGTATGCCACAGCCGCAGCGCTGGTCATCGGCCCGGTTTTCTTCCCGCAAACCTCTGGCACCGCGCAAATGCTGTCGGCGTTTCTGACGTTCGGCATTGCCTTCCTCGCCCGCCCGCTCGGCTCCTTTGTGTTTGGCCACTATGGCGACCGCATTGGGCGCAAATCCACGCTGGTGGCATCGCTGCTGTTGATGGGCGTGTGTACCACGCTGATTGGCGTGCTACCGGGCTACGCCACAATCGGTGCCTGGGCACCTATTCTGCTGTGCGTGCTGCGTTTCGGGCAGGGCCTAGGCTTGGGCGGGGAATGGGGCGGCGCAGCGTTGCTGGCCACCGAGAACGCACCGAAAGGCAAGCGCGCCTGGTTCGGAATGTTTCCGCAATTGGGGCCCTCAATTGGCTTTCTGGCGGCCAACGGGTTGTTCTTGATGCTGGCAATGACCCTCAGCGATGAACAGTTTCGCTCATGGGGCTGGCGGATTCCGTTCCTGCTCAGCGCAGCCTTGGTCATGGTCGGTTTATATGTGCGGCTCAAACTCGAAGAGACCCCGGTGTTCGCCAAAGCCGTGGCGCAACACGAACGGGTGAAAATGCCGATCGTTGAACTGTTAAGCAACTACTGGGCACCGATGCTGCTGGGCGCCGCCTCGATGGTGGTGTGCTACGCGCTGTTTTATATCTCAACCGTGTTTTCGCTGAGTTACGGCGTGTCCACGCTGGGCTATACCCGCGAGACTTTCCTCGGGCTGCTGTGCTTTGCCGTGCTGTTCATGGCCGCTGCAACACCCCTTTCTGCATGGGCCAGTGACCGTTATGGGCGCAAACCGGTGCTGATCGTGGGCGGCGTGCTGGCGATCGCGTCAGGTTTTTTGATGGAACCGCTGCTCACCCACGGCACGACCTGGGGCGTGGCGCTGTTCTTGTGCATCGAACTGTTTCTGATGGGCGTGACGTTTGCACCGATGGGCGCGCTGCTGCCTGAGCTGTTTCCAACGCGCGTGCGGTATACCGGCGCCTCGGCTGCCTACAATCTGGGCGGCATTGTCGGCGCGTCAGCCGCACCCTTCTTCGCCCAAAAGCTGGTAAGCATGGGCGGTTTGAGCTGGGTGGGCGGCTACGTGTCAGGCGCGGCGATACTCAGTTTGATCGCCGTGCTGTGCTTGAAGGAAACCAGAGAGGCTGACCTGAACAAGGTCGGGTAAAAAAGCTATATCCCGCAGGCTGCGTTTTTTGATCTAAAAGATCGCAGCCTGCGGAAACTTCCAACTGTTTACAGCTCGACGACGACCGCTTTGGCAGCACGGGTCGCTTTGGCGCGAGCCGCTTCAATCGACTCGTCACGCGCCAGGGCCACGCCCATGCGGCGCTGACCATTGACTTCAGGTTTGCCAAATAGGCGCAAAGCCGTGTCCGGCTCACTCAACGCAGCACCCAGGTTGGCGAAGGCGGTCTGGGTCGACTGCCCTTCCACCAAAATCACCGCCGAGGCCGATGGCCCAAACTGACGAATCAAGGGAATCGGCAGGCCGAGAATCGCGCGGGCATGCAGCGCAAACTGCGACAAGTCCTGCGAAATCAACGTCACCAAACCCGTGTCATGCGGGCGCGGCGAGACTTCGCTGAACCACACTTGATCGCCTTTGATAAACAGTTCGACACCAAACAGGCCGCGCCCGCCCAACGCCTCAGTCACCGACTTGGCCACGCGCTCGGATTCAGCCAGTGCAATCGGGCTCATGGCCTGTGGCTGCCATGATTCCTGGTAATCGCCCTTCTCCTGACGATGACCTACCGGCGCGCAGAACGTTGTGCCGCCGACATGGCGCACCGTGAGCAAGGTGATTTCGTAATCGAAGTCGATGAAGCCTTCGATGATGACCCGGCCTTTACCGGCGCGGCCGCCTTCTTGCGCGTAGTCCCAGGCTGTTTGCACGTCATCGGCACCGCGCAACAGGCTTTGGCCTTTGCCCGACGAACTCATCACCGGTTTGACGACACACGGGAAGCCGAGGTCTTGCACAGCACGGCTGTACTCCTCGAACGTGTCGGCAAAGTGATAAGGCGAAGTGGGCAGGTCCAGCTCTTCTGCCGCCAGGCGACGAATGCCTTCACGGTTCATGGTCAAGGACGTGGCACGCGCGGTCGGGATCACGGTGAAGCCTTCGGCTTCCAGCTCAACCAGCGTGGCGGTGGCGATGGCTTCGATTTCCGGCACGATGAAGTGCGGCTTTTCAGCTTCGATCACGGCGCGCAACGCCGCACCATCCAGCATGTTGATCACGTGACTGCGATGCGCAACTTGCATGGCCGGTGCATTGGCGTAGCGATCTACGGCGATCACTTCGACACCCAAACGCTGCAATTCGATGACGACTTCTTTACCCAGCTCGCCGCAGCCACACAGCAATACGCGGGTCGCGGTCGGCGACAGTGGAGTTCCGATACGGGTCATTTCAGGTCCTCAAGGAAACAAATCATCGAAGGCGCTCGCCAGGCCAGCGCCTGCTGGGGGAGAAAGGCCGGCATTTTACATGATCTGGGGCGCGTGACCTTATTGAGCCGCGGCTTTGCGCAAACGCCAGGCCATCGCCAACCACACGCAGGTCACACCGGCGAACTTTGAACCCATCGCGGTGAGGATCACGCCGGGGGTGAAGGCGTCGATCATGCCGAAGAAGATGAAGGTATCAATCGGAATACTCAGCGCCGAACTGATCCACAAGCGGTCTTGCAGCGGGCGCTTGGTGATACTGAACACCAGCCAGTCAATGCATTCGGACACCGCAAAGGCGGTGGCGCTGGCCAGGGCAATCGAAGGGTCTGAGGTCACATACGACAGCACCAGCGCCGCGAGCATGGCCACAATGGCGCCGTGGCCAAAGCGGATTTGCACCATGTCGCGCAACACGAATACCAGCCCGCCCCAGGCCGACCAGATGATGTCCAGATGCGGGGCGGTAGAAAACGCGTAGTTGATCAGTACGACGCTGGCGATATAAGCGATAAGAAACAGCATGGGAACGGGCAGCACCTGTGAATAAGGCGCACAGGGTACTTGAGTCAATCACAACTGTGTAGTCGCTGCCGCAGGCTGCGACAAGGCCCATGCAGACGTCAAGTCAACGGGGTGTG
This sequence comes from Pseudomonas weihenstephanensis, assembly GCF_016812185.1. Taxonomy (NCBI): domain Bacteria; kingdom Pseudomonadati; phylum Pseudomonadota; class Gammaproteobacteria; order Pseudomonadales; family Pseudomonadaceae; genus Pseudomonas; species Pseudomonas weihenstephanensis. Next base: position 470,079 of record NZ_JAAEBV010000005.1, read on the forward strand.
CAACCCTTCGCAGCCTGCGGAAGCGACTCCAAAAGCATTACGCACTGCCCAGCAGCCACACCACCCCGCTGGACGCAGCACGCTCATTACACAACGCCAGCACTTCGCGCCGTTCAGGGTTGGTCATGCGGCTCCAGCGGGTGATTTCGGCCACGCTGCGCTGACAGCCGGTGCAGATGTCCGCCTCGTCCAATGCGCAGATATTGACGCAGGGGGATGCGACCGGGCGCTCCGGCTCGCTCACGATGGCTGCTCTTCAAGATCGCGGGCATAGCGCTGGCCGTTCTGCACATAGTGCGCAGCGCTGGCTTCAAGCAGTTTTTTCTGCTCATCCGTCAGGTCGCGAACCACCTTGCCCGGTGAACCCATGACCAGTGAACCGTCAGGGATGACCTTGCCTTCACCAATCAGCGAATTAGCGCCGATGATGCAGTGCTTACCGATGTGTGCGCCGTTGAGAATCACCGCGTTGATGCCGATCAGGCTGTAATCGCCCACGGTGCAACCATGCAACATGGCGTTGTGACCGATGGTCACGCCCGTGCCCAGCGTCAGCGGATAGCCCATGTCGGTGTGCATCACCGCGCCGTCCTGTACGTTGCTGTGTTTACCGATCAGGATCAGCTCGTTGTCGCCGCGCAACACCGCGTTGAACCATACACTGGCACCTTCTTCCAGCCGGACCTTACCGATCAGGGTGGCATTGGGCGCGGTCCAGCTGTCGGGGTGGGTGTCGACGAACGAGTCGCCCAAACGGTATTTCATGCGAATGTCCTCAAGGCAGGCGTGACCTTCTTTCTATAGAAGGCTCTAGATATTGATAAAACGTTCCGGCGGGGTGTGCAGGTTGATATTCACGTCGTCGTAAAGCAGGTTCATCAGTTCAACGATCATGATTGCCGTCAGCCCCCAGATCTTGTAATCGCTAAAACGGTAGCTCGGCACGTACCAACTGCGGCCCTGGTAATCGATACGGTGGGTATGCTCACGCGGGTCCTGGCGAAAGAAATCCAGCGGCACACTGAACACAGCGGCAATTTCGGCATCGTTGGCCAGGTATTCGACGTAATCGGGCACCACGCCAACATAGGGCGTGACGCGGATGCCATGCAGGGAAATCAAGGGACTGAGCGGGCCGATAACTTCGACTAAACCCGGCGGCAGGCCGATTTCTTCTTCGGCTTCACGCAGGGCGGTGAATACGAGGTCCAGGTCTTCGGGGTCACGCCGACCACCGGGAAATGCCACCTCGCCACCATGGGTCGACAACCCGCTGGCGCGCAAGGTCAAAATCAGTTCGGGCTTGTCATTGCGGGTCACTGGCAGCAATACCGCAGCTTCGGGGAAACTACGCTCTGTTACCAGCGTTCGCGGGGTATAGCGGCGCACGCGGCCAAGCAGCTCGTCCAGCATAGGTCATCTCGATCCGTCACTTATCGGGCATCATGCACCAAATCACCCGGAGCACCCAAGCCCCACACTGTCGCAGTGTCGCGATGCAACACTTGCCCAGGCCCTGCTTCAGCCCCCAAGATAGGCGCCACAACAGAGAGCACAGCATGAAATTTTGCAGCCAGTGTGGTCATTCCGTCAGCCAGCACATCCCGCAGGGTGACTCGCGCCTGCGGTATGTGTGTGACCACTGCCAGGTCATTCACTATCAAAACCCGAATATCGTCGCCGGTTGCGTCGCGACCTGGGGCACGCAGGTGTTGCTGTGCCGACGTGCAATCGAGCCACGCAAGGGCTATTGGACCCTGCCCGCAGGCTTTATGGAGAATGGCGAAACCGTCGAACAGGCCGCCCAGCGCGAAACCCGTGAAGAAGCCTGTGCCGAAGTGGCCAACCTGAGCATCTATACCCTGATTGATGTACCGCACATCAATCAGGTGCATATTTTCTACCGTGCCCAAATGCTGAACCCACACTATGCGGCCGGTGAAGAGAGCCTTGACGTGCGGTTGTTTGATGAAGCCGACATCCCTTGGTCCGAGCTGGCTTTTCGCACGGTCAGTCGTACCTTAGAATGCTTTTTCGCTGACCGCCCGAACCAGGTTTACCCCGTGCGCAGCGAAGCCGTTGCACCTTTGGCCGGTTTGGCCAAGCCCCAACAATAACGACGCCCGTCACCCATTTGTACCTTTAGGGATACCGCTCCATGCGCTGGTTGTTCGCCGCCCTTTGCCTGTCATTCGCTGTTACGTGCCAAGCCGCTGTTGTCGTCACGATCAACGGCAAACCTGTCGATAAAAATGCGGTCATAAAGCCGGTTCATACGGCTCAGCCCACCCGTGGCAGCAAGCCGGTGGAGAAAATCCTCGTGCTCAAGTCAGCGCGCCAGTTGCAGCTGATCAGCGACGGCAAGCCGATCAAGACTTACCGCATCTCGCTGGGCAAGCAGCCTAAAGGGCCGAAAACCCGCGAGGGGGACAAACGCACCCCAGAGGGGCTGTACTGGGTCGACTGGCGCAAAAAAAGCGAGAAGTTCAACCTTGCGATGCACATCTCGTATCCCAACATCAGCGATGCTGCCCACGCACGCCGTGAAGGTGTAAGCCCCGGCTCGATGATCATGATCCACGGCACGCCCGACACCGAAGAAAACCCGGAAAACCTGTTCCACACGCTGGACTGGACCGATGGCTGCATCGCCATGAAAAATGTCGAAATGCGCGAAGTGTGGAACCTCACCAAAGACGGCACGATGGTTGAGATTCGCCCTTAACAGCTGAATCCGCCGACAGCAAAAAGCCCGCTGACCGTTACCGGTTCAGCGGGCTTTTTTGTAGAGCAAAGGGCTAGAAATCAGCCAGGCGCCACACTTCATACGCCGGTGTTTCGTACGGGTGGCTGAGCTTGAGCGCAGCCACCACGGCTTGAATCAGATCATCGGCAACGACCAGCTCAACTTTCCACTCCCCCACATACTCAACCTGGCCGGTTTGCCCGATAAACGGCTGACTGCCGTCCAGCGCACGAAACTGGCCTTGGCCCATGGTCTGCCAGGCGCAGTGATCGTACTGGCCGATTCGACCGCCACCGGCAGCAAAGACGGCGTCCTTGACCCCGTCGACATGGCTGGGCGGCACGAAAAAGCTGAGCTTGTACATCGCGCTTAATCCACCCAGACGCGAGCGTTACGGAACATGCGCAACCACGGCGCATCTTCGTTCCACTCCTCGGGACGCCACGAGTTCTGCACGGCGCGGAATACCCGCTCCGGGTGCGGCATCATGATGGTCACACGGCCGTCACGGCTGGTCAGACCGGTAATCCCGCGCGGCGAACCGTTCGGGTTAGCCGGGTAGTTTTCAGTCACTTTGCCGTGGTTGTCGACGAAACGCAGCGCCACCGAACCGGACAAGTCGGCTTGCAGCAAGGCTTCTTCGCTGGCGAACTCGGCATGGCCTTCACCGTGCGCGATAGCGATTGGCATGCGCGAACCGGCCATGCCTTGCAGGAAGATCGAGTTCGACTCCTGCACTTGCACCATTGCCACACGCGCTTCGAACTGCTCGGAACGGTTGCGCACAAAGTGTGGCCACAACTCGCTGCCCGGAATCAGTTCGCTCAGGTTGGACATCATCTGGCAACCGTTGCACACACCCAGCGAGAAGCTGTCGGAGCGTTCGAAGAAGCTCTGGAACGCATCGCGGGCACGGGTGTTGAACAGTGCTGACTTGGCCCAGCCTTCACCGGCACCCAGCACGTCGCCGTAAGAGAAACCACCGCAAGCCACCATGCCCTTGAACTCGTTCAGGTCGACACGGCCGGCCAGAATGTCGCTCATGTGCACGTCGATCGCGTTGAAACCGGCACGGTCAAACGCCGCCGCCATTTCAACCTGACCGTTGACGCCCTGCTCGCGCAGTACAGCCACTTGCGGGCGAATGCCTTTTTTGATGTACGGCGCACTGATGTTGTGGTTGACGTCAAAGCCCAGCTTGACGCTCAGGCCCGGATTGTCTTCTTCCAGCAACACGTCGAATTCCTGATCCGCACAGTCGGCGTTATCACGCAGACGCTGGATCTGGTAGCTGGTCTGCGCCCACTGACGCTGCAACGCGCCACGCTGACCTTCAAAGACGGTTTCGCCTTTGAGGCTGATGGTCACTTCGCTGTTGTTCAACGGCTGGCCAATCACGGCCACGCACTCACCCAGGCCTGCCACGCTGAACTGGGCCAGAATTTCGGCCGTAGCGTCCTGACGCACTTGAATCACGGCACCCAGCTCTTCGTTGAACAGGATGGCCGGGATTTCGCTGGCGTTTTGGGTCAGGCAATCGAGCGTCAAGCTCAGGCCACAGTGACCGGCAAAAGCCATCTCCAGCACGCTGGTCATCAAACCACCGTCGGAACGGTCGTGGTAGGCCAGCAAGTGACCGTCCGCGTTCAGCCCCTGAATCACGGCGAAGAAGGCTTTGAGGTCTTCTGCGTCATCGACGTCTGGCGCCTGCTTGCCCAGCTTGCCGTAGGTTTGCGCCAGGATGGAGGCCCCCATACGGTTTTGGCCACGGCCCAGATCGATCAGGATCAGATCGGTCAGCCCCTTGTCCATGCGCAGTTCAGGGGTCAGGGTTTGACGGATATCCACCACGGGGGCGAAACCGGTCACGATCAGCGACAACGGCGAGGTGACGCTCTTGTCGGCGCCCTCTTCGCTCCAGCGGGTTTGCATCGACATCGAGTCTTTGCCCACTGGAATGGTGATGCCCAACTCTGGGCACAGTTCCATGCCGACCGCTTTGACCGTGTCGAACAGGCGCGCGTCTTCACCGGGATGACCCGCAGCGGACATCCAGTTGGCCGACATTTTGATGTCAGACAGCTTGCCGATGCGCGACGCGGCAATGTTGGTCAGGGTTTCGCCGATGGCCATACGGCCCGATGCCGGAGCATCCAGCAGAGCCAGCGGAGTGCGCTCGCCCATCGCCATCGCTTCACCGGTGTAAACGTCAAAGCTGGTGGCGGTCACGGCCACGTCAGCCACGGGCACTTGCCACGGGCCGACCATTTGGTCGCGAGCAACCAGGCCGGTGATGGTGCGGTCGCCAATGGTGATCAGGAAGCTTTTGCTGGCAACGGCCGGGTGATACAGCACGCGCTCAACGCACTCGGCGATGCTCAGCGTTGCAGGATCGAAATCATCGCCCAACTCGGCTTCACGCACGGCCGAACGGTGCATGCGCGGTGCTTTGCCCAGCAACACTTCCAGTGGCATGTCCACCGGGTTGTTGCCGAAGTGGCTGTCGGTGACCGTCAGTTGCGGTTCAGCCGTAGCCTCACCGACCACGGCAAACGGGCAACGTTCACGTTCGCAGATGGCCTGGAAGCGCTCGAAATCTTCTACGCCCACTGCCAGGACGTAACGTTCCTGGGATTCGTTGCTCCAGATTTCGTGCGGGGCCATGCCCGGCTCGTCGTTTGGAATGTTTCGCAGTTCGAAGCGACCACCACGCTCGCCGTCATTTACCAGCTCAGGGAAGGCGTTGGACAGGCCGCCTGCACCCACGTCGTGGATGAAGCTGATCGGGTTTTTGTCACCCAACTGCCAGCAACGGTCGATCACTTCCTGGCAACGACGCTCCATTTCCGGGTTTTCGCGCTGTACCGAAGCGAAGTCCAGGTCGGCCGAGCTTGCGCCCGTCGCCATAGAGGAAGCGGCACCGCCACCCAGACCGATCAACATCGCCGGGCCGCCCAGCACGATCAGCTTGGAGCCGACCGTGATCTCGGCTTTCTGTACGTGCTCGGCGCGGATGTTGCCCATGCCGCCCGCCAACATGATCGGCTTGTGGTAGCCGCGCACTTCGTCGCCATGCGGGGTGGTGATGGACTGCTCAAAGGTACGGAAGTAGCCGGTCAGGGCCGGACGACCGAACTCGTTGTTGAACGCGGCGCCGCCCAGCGGGCCTTCGATCATGATGTCGAGCGCGGTCACAATGCGCTCAGGCTTGCCGTACGGCACTTCCCACGGCTGTACGAAGCCCGGAATTTGCAGGTTGGACACGGTAAAACCGGTAAGGCCCGCTTTGGGCTTGGCACCACGCCCTGTTGCGCCTTCATCGCGGATTTCGCCGCCAGAACCGGTCGCCGCACCCGGAAACGGGGCAATGGCGGTCGGGTGGTTGTGCGTCTCGACTTTCATCAAGATGTGCACCGGCTCTTGTACCGCGCCGTATTGGCGGGTGTCAGGGTTGGGGAAGAAACGACCGGCCACGCTGCCGACAATCACCGAAGCGTTGTCTTTATAGGCCGACAACACACCTTCGCTGTGCATCACGTAGGTGTTTTTGATCATGCCAAACAGGCTTTTTTCCTGATTTTGGCCGTCGATGTCCCAACTGGCGTTGAAGATCTTGTGGCGGCAATGCTCGGAGTTGGCCTGGGCAAACATCATCAGCTCGATGTCGTGCGGGTTACGACCCAAACCGTTGAAAGCATTGACCAGATAGTCGATTTCGTCATCTGCCAGCGCAAGACCCAACTCGACGTTGGCTTTTTCCAGCGCAGCACGACCACCACCCAACACATCAATCGCGGTCAGCGGCTTGGGTTCGGCGTGGCTGAACAAACCAGCCGCCTGCTCCAGATCGCCCAACACAATTTGCGTCATGCGGTCGTGCAAGGTCGCGCCAATCAGCTCGGCTTCAGCGTCGCTGAATTGACCTGCCACATAGAACGCAATGCCACGCTCCAGGCGCTGGATTTTAGCCAGGCCACAGTTACGGGCAATGTCGCTGGCCTTGCTCGACCAAGGGGAGATGGTGCCAAACCGCGGCAACACCAGGAACAGTCGGCCGCTCGGCTCTTGGACCGGCACACTTGGACCGTACTTCAGGAGACGAGCCAGTACCAATTGCTCATCGCGGGTCAACTCACCAGTAACATCGGCGAAGTGGGCGAATTCAGCGTACAAGCCACTGACAGCTGGAACCTTTTGGCTCAGTTGTGCGAGAAGTTTGTTGTGGCGAAAGGCAGATAGGGCAGGAGCGCCGCGCAGGATCAACATCTTCGGGACAGCCTCGGGAGGGGTGTGCTTTGAGGCCCGGCATTCTAACGTAAACCTTTGGTCTCGGCACCCGAAACGGCACACCTTGCGCACGTCAAACGTCGTTAATCGATCAGGGCCTTATTCTTTATGGCTATCAGCGTCCCCAGGCCAAGTCTGTTTGGGTCTTTGAAGAACCCTAAAAGGCCCATTTCACAAGGGTTTGAGCTGATTTGAGGGTTATCAACCGGCTGACAGCAGATTGCCGTGATATGGCACTCGCGCTGCTTTGCGTATACTGCGCCCATGTTTTCTCTATCTGTATTCCGCCAGCGTTGCGCCAAATGGCTCCTCGCAACCGGACTCTTCCTGATGCTCGGTGCCTGCGTTGAAAAACCCAGCACCCTGGAGCGCGTAAAGGAGGATGGGGTACTGCGGGTGATCACCCGTAACAGCCCGGCCACCTACTTCGAGGATCGCAACGGCGAAACCGGCTTTGAATACGAGCTGGTGAAACGCTTTGCCGATGATCTGGGCGTGGAGCTGAAGATCGAAACAGCCGATAACCTGGACGACCTGTTTACCCAGCTCGGCCAACCTGACGGCCCGGTGCTGGCTGCTGCCGGACTGGTCAGCAGCGAAAATCGCCTCCAACAAGCCAAGTTTTCTCACCCCTACCTTGAGGTCACGCCGCAGATCATCTATCGCAACGGCCAGTCACGCCCTACCTCTGCGGCAGACCTGGCAGGCAAGCGCATCACGGTGCTCAAAGGCAGCTCCCACGCAGAGCAACTCGCCGAACTCAAAAAGCAATACCCCGGCATTGAGTACGAAGAGTCTGACGCTGTTGAAGTCGTCGACCTGCTGCGTATGGTCGATGAAGGTCAAATCGACCTGACACTGGTTGACTCCAATGAAGTGGCCATGAACCAGGTGTACTTTCCTAACGTGCGCGTGGCCTTCGACCTGGGCGATGCTCGCAGCCAGCGCTGGGCGGTGATGGCAGGTGAAGACAACAGCCTGTTGAACGAGATCAACGCCTACCTCGACAAGGTTGAAAAGAACGGCACGTTGCAGCGCCTCAAAGACCGTTATTACGGCCACGTCGATGTGCTGGGTTACGTGGGCGCTTACACCTTTGCTCAACACCTGCAACAACGCCTGCCCAAGTACGAAAAATTCTTTAAGGAGGCCGCCAAAAAAGAAGGCGTGGACTGGCGACTGCTGGCAGCGATGGGCTATCAGGAATCCCTGTGGCAACCCACCGTCACATCAAAAACCGGGGTTCGCGGCCTGATGATGCTCACCCAGAACACCGCACAGGCGATGGGCGTGGCCAATCGACTGGACGCCAAGCAAAGCATTTATGGCGGCGCGAAGTATTTGGCACTGATCAAGAGCGAGCTGGACGACGACATTCAGGAGCCGGATCGAACCTGGTTTGCGCTGGCCGCGTATAACGTTGGCGGCGGGCACCTGGATGACGCACGCAAACTGGCGAAAAAAGAAGGCCTGAACCCGAACAAGTGGCTGGACGTTAAAAAAATGCTGCCGCGCCTTGCGCAGAAACAGTGGTACAGCAAAACCCGCTACGGCTACGCCCGCGGCGGCGAGCCCGTGCACTTTGTCGCCAACATCCGTCGTTACTACGACATCCTGACCTGGGCCACGCAGCCGCAGCTGGAAGGCGACCAGGCCGCCGACAGCACACTGCACATCCCCGGCATCGACAAGACCAAGCCCAAAGAAGAGCCGCAGCTTTAACCCTGCACTGATAAAACCCGTCAAACCCTGTAGCCGCTGCCTAGCAACGAAGGCTGCGACTACAGTCACACCTGCTTAAACTTTGGCAGCCGCCACAATCAGCGCTTTCATCTCGGCCACTGCCGATTTGAAGCCCACAAACAGTGCGTGCGCCACCAGTGCATGGCCAATATTCAACTCGTTGATGCCCTTGATCGCTGCCACGTCTTGCACGTTGTGATAGTGCAAACCGTGACCGGCGTTAACGATCAGACCCTGGGCCAAACCAAACGCCACGCCATCAGCGACACGCGTCAATTCTTCAGCCACCTCGGTTGGCGTCTGTGCATCGGCGTAACGCCCGGTGTGCAGCTCAATCGCCGGTGCGCCCACGCGACGGGAAGCTTCGATCTGGCGCTCGTCGGCATCGATAAACAAGGACACTTCGCAGCCGATCCGGCTCAGGCGCTCTACGGCGGCCTTGATTCGTGCTTGCTGCCCCGCTACGTCCAGGCCCCCTTCTGTGGTCAGTTCCTGACGTGTTTCGGGCACCAGGCAGATGTGCGCCGGACGAATGCGCTCGGCGAATACCATCATTTCTTCGGTCACGCCCATCTCGAAGTTCATGCGGGTTTGCAGCACGTCCTTGAGCAGCAACACGTCGCGCTCTTGTATGTGACGACGGTCTTCACGCAGGTGCACGGTGATCCCATCGGCGCCCGCCTCTTCTGCGTCCAGCGCGGCCTTGACCGGGTCAGGGTAACGCGTGCCGCGCGCCTGGCGCAGCGTGGCTACGTGGTCGATGTTCACGCCGAGAAGAATGCGATTGCTGTGGGTCACGGTGGCTCTCCTGAAGAGTTGCAGATTCGGCGCACAGCATACCGGTCTATTCAGGGCTTGCGAAACAACTCGCGACTGGCCAGCGGCTTGCCCGCCAAATGCACGGCCAAGGCCTGACGCATCAGACGCTTGGCCGCAGACAAGGCACCGGGCGTGCTCCAGTCGGCATCCGCCATCGCGTGCAGTTCAACACCGTGAAACAACCCCGGCTGCACCAGATAAATGCGCTCAAGGCCAGCATCGACTTGCAAACGGTACATGCCGTCCACGGCGACGGGGTCACCGTGGATGTCTTGAGTCAGTGAGAAGCCATAGCCCAGGTCATCCAGCAGGCGCCATTCAAAGGCCCGCAACAATGGTTCAAGCGCACGACCTTCGGCGAGCGCCAGCAAGGTGGCGGCGTAGTGATCGAATACGGCGGGATGGGGGTCTTCAGCCGGTAGCAGGCGCACCAGCAACTCATTGAGGTAAAGGCCACTGAACAAGGCCTCGCCGCTGAGCCAGGTTGAAAGGCCTGCGCTTTCCATGCGCCCGACGCTCTTGAGTTCGCCCCGGCCCCGAAATTCGATTTCCAGCGGGACAAAAGGTCGGGCTTGAGAGCCGGCCTTGCCGCGCGCACTGCGCAAAACGGCCCGCAATCGCCCTTGCGGGGTAATAAAGTCGACCAGTGCACTGGTTTCGCGATAGGGGCGACTGTGCAGGACATAGGCGAGTTGGGGGGTGGGGGTTTTGCTGGACATGCCTGCCTGCTATCTCGGGGGCCAACAGACAATCTCTGTAGATACTTGGTTGGCGGTCAAGGATCGCGGAATCAGTACAGGTAGCCGCTGAGGAGCAAGCGAGGCTGCGTCATGCCTTGGCAGCTCCTCCAGCGCGCGGAAGGAACTGCCGCGGGCTGCGATTACAGGTCGCCGTAACCCAGCGAACGCAAGGCGCGTTCATCGTCGGACCAGCCGCCTTTCACTTTCACCCACAGGTTAAGCATGATTTTGGAGTCGAACAGCAGCTCCATATCTTTGCGCGCTTCGGTGCCAATGCGCTTGATGCGCTCGCCCTTGTCGCCAATGATGATTTTTTTCTGACCGTCACGTTCAACCAGAATCAAGGCATGGATATGCAAGGTTTTGCCCTGCTGCTTGAATTCTTCGATCTCAACGGTGATCTGATACGGCAGCTCGGCGCCCATTTGACGCATGATTTTTTCACGCACCAGCTCAGCGGCGAGGAAGCGGCTGCTACGGTCAGTGATCTGATCTTCCGGGAAGAAGTGCTCGTTTTCCGGCAAATGCCCGGCGATCACACGCTCAAGCGCTTCAAGGTTGTGGCCGTGCTGAGCGGAGATCGGAATGATCTGGGCGTTCGGCAGTTGCTCCTGAAGCCAGCTCAGGTGCGGCATCATTTCGGCTTTGTCTTCAATGCGGTCGGTCTTGTTCAACGCGACAATCAGCGGGCCGGTCACGTACTGCACGCGCTCCAGCACCATCTGGTCTTCGTCGGTCCATTTGGTGCGGTCGACCACAAAGATCACCACGTCGACGTCTTTCAACGCTGCCGAAGCGGTTTTGTTCATGTAGCGGTTCAGGGCTTTTTCGCCGCCTTTGTGCATGCCCGGGGTATCAACGTAGACCGCTTGTACAGCGCCTTCGGTTTTAATGCCCAGCATGTTGTGACGGGTGGTCTGCGGCTTGCGCGAGGTGATCGCCAGCTTTTGACCCAAAATATGGTTCAGCAGTGTGGATTTACCCACGTTTGGTCGACCAACAATGGCGACATAGCCACAGCGTGTTGCAGTTGAATCAGTCATGGCCATTCTCCACGCCAAGGGCAATCAGTGCTGCTGCGGCCGCTACCTGTTCGGCAATACGACGACTCACACCCTGACCCCGGCTTTTTTCATTCAATAAGGCAATTTCACACTCCACAAAGAAAGTGCGGCAATGCGGTTCGCCCTGGATATCTACCACTTCGTAGCGCGGCAGATCACAGGCACGCGACTGCAAGAACTCTTGCAGTCGCGTCTTTGGATCTTTGTTGGTGTCGACCAGGGTTAACGTCTCGAACTCGCTGGCCAGCCAGGCCAATACGCGGTCGCGGGCAACATCCATGCCTGCATCCAGGTAAATGGCGCCGATCAGCGCTTCGAGGGCGTCTGCCAGAATCGACTCACGGCGGAAACCGCCGCTCTTGAGCTCGCCCGAGCCCAAACGCAGGTACTCGCCCAGCTCAAAACCACGGGCCAGCACGGCCAGGGTTTCGCCTTTTACCAGGCGTGCGCGCAGACGCGACAGCTGGCCTTCACGGGCCAACGGGAAGCGGTCAAACAACGCCTCGCCCGCCACAAAATTGAGAATTGCATCACCCAGAAACTCCAGGCGCTCGTTATTGCGCCCCGCGAAGCTACGGTGAGTCAGGGCCAGAATCATCAGTTCCTGGTCTTTGAAGGTGTAGCCGAGCTGACGCTCTAAACGCTCTAAAGAAAAACTCACGATTTACCCACGCTGAGTTCGTGGCCGAATGTCACCACCGGACCGATATTAGGGATCAGTGATGCTCGTTTATCGCATAGCAAATGGACAGGGAACACACTGCTCGCCGCCGTCACACTTAACGCTTTGTTCAAATCCACATCCTGAATACTGTTGACCGCCCTGTCTGACGCGACAAAGCGGTTGTAAGAACCGTCAGGCAACCGATTTATTCGGACACCTGAAAAGCATTCGGCGCTGTTATTAACAGCGCCGTCTTGGCTACTTGATCAGACCCACTCGCGAGAAGTTCGGCAAATGGCTGGTTTTCGGTTCGGGCCAGCTCATCCAAACAGCGAAGGCCTTGCCGACAATGTTCTCGTCGGGGACCATGCCCAACTCGTCTTTGGGAATGTTCGGATCATCCCAGTAACGGCTGTCGTTCGAATTGTCGCGGTTGTCACCCATCATGAAGTAGTGCGCGGCCGGGACCGTCCACTCATGATCGGGCGGCGTGCGGTAGCGGCTCATTTCCTTGCGGATCATGTGCTCCACTTCGCCCAGCTTCTCTTTGTACAGCTCGGCACTGCCCAGCGTGCCAGGCTCCGAACCCACCAGTTGTTCAGCCACCAGTTGGTCATTGACGTACAGTTTTTTGTCGCTGGTGTAGCGAATCTTGTCGCCCGGCAGGCCCACTACACGCTTGATGTAGTTGACTGTCGGATCGCTTGGGTAGCGAAACACCATCACATCGCCACGCTTCGGATCACCCACTTCGATGATTTTCTTGTCGATCACCGGCAAGCGGATCCCGTAAGAAAACTTGTTCACCAAGATGAAGTCGCCCACATCCAGCGTCGGCTTCATCGAGCCGGACGGGATCTGGAACGGCTCAACCAGAAACGAACGCAGCACCAGCACGATGAACAACACCGGGAAGAACGACTTGCCGTATTCAACCAGCAACGGCTCTTTGTTGAGCTTCTCGATCACCTGCGTATCAGCCGGCTTGACGCTGGCTTGATAGTTGGCAATAGCCTTGCGCCGGCGCGGAGCCAGGAAGACCAGATCGAGCAGCGCCAGCAAACCGCAGACGGCTACAGCAATGACCAGCAACAGCGGGAAATTTAGTGACATAGGACCTAGCTATCCAACCTGAGCACCGCAAGGAAGGCTTCTTGTGGAATCTCCACGTTACCCACTTGCTTCATGCGTTTTTTACCGGCTTTCTGCTTTTCCAACAGCTTGCGCTTACGGCTAACGTCACCACCGTAGCATTTGGCCAGTACGTTTTTACGAAGCGCTTTCACAGACGAGCGCGCAATGATTTGGCCACCAATGGCAGCCTGAATAGCCACATCGAACATCTGACGCGGAATCAGCTCTTTCATCTTCTCGGTCAACGCACGCCCTTTGTAGTGAGCGTTGTCGCGGTGAACGATAAGTGCCAGAGCATCCACTTTTTCGCCGTTGATCAATACATCAAGCTTGACCAGATTAGCCGACTGATAGCGGTTGAAGTGGTAATCAAGCGAAGCATAGCCGCGACTGGTGGACTTGAGACGGTCGAAGAAGTCCAGAACCACTTCGTTCATCGGCAAGTCGTAGGTCACTTGTACCTGACTACCCAGGAACAGCATGTCGTGCTGAACACCGCGTTTTTCAATGCACAGGGTTATGACGTTGCCCAAGTGCTCTTGAGGCACAAGGATATTGGCGCGCACGATCGGCTCGCGAATGTCTTCAATCGAAGAAACGTCCGGCAGCTTGGACGGGTTATCGACGTAAATCGTTTCACCCGTTTTGAGCAGCAACTCAAAAATTACCGTCGGCGCCGTGGTGATCAGATCCAGGTCGTATTCGCGCTCAAGGCGCTCCTGAATGATCTCCATGTGCAGCATGCCGAGGAAGCCGCAACGGAAGCCGAAGCCCAGCGCGTCAGAGCTTTCCGGGGTGTATTGCAACGACGAGTCGTTCAACGTGAGCTTTTGCAGCGCCTCACGGAAGTCTTCGAAGTCGTCAGAGCTGACCGGGAACAGGCCGGCGTACACCTGCGGCTGAATACGTTTGAAACCAGGCAGTACGTCGACATCCGGGGTGGAGCTCAAGGTCAGGGTATCGCCCACTGGCGCGCCGTGAATGTCCTTGATACCCGCAATGATGAAGCCTACTTCGCCAGCTTTCAGATCCGTGGTGGCGGTGTGCTTGGGGTTGAACACACCCACGCTGTCGACCAGGTGCATCTTGCCGGTGGATTTAACCAGAATTTTGTCGCCCTTTTTCACGCGGCCGTGGCGCACGCGAACCAGGGACACAACGCCCAGGTAGTTATCGAACCAGGAATCGATGATCAACGCTTGCAGCGGATCTTCATAGTTACCGGTTGGCGCAGGAATGGTGTGCACCAGGCGCTCAAGCACCTCGTCCACGCCCAGGCCGGTCTTGGCGCTACAGGTCACGGCATCAGTGGCATCAATACCAATGATTTTTTCGATTTCTTCCTTCACCCGGTCAGGGTCGGCTTGCGGCAGGTCGATCTTGTTCAAGACCGGCATCACCTCAAGCCCCTGCTCGATAGCGGTGTAGCAGTTAGCCACGGACTGAGCTTCAACGCCCTGCCCCGCATCGACCACCAGCAAGGCACCTTCACAGGCCGCCAGGGAACGGCTGACTTCATAGGTGAAGTCAACGTGGCCCGGGGTATCAATGAAGTTCAGCTGATAGGTAATACCGTCTTTGGCCGTGTAATACAGCGTAACGCTGTGGGCCTTGATGGTGATCCCGCGCTCACGCTCCAGGTCCATGGAGTCCAGTACCTGGGCCTCCATTTCACGGGCGGTCAGGCCACCACACATCTGAATAAAGCGATCGGCCAGCGTCGACTTGCCATGGTCAATGTGGGCGATGATGGAGAAATTGCGGATATGACTCAAATCACTCACGGGTCAACACTCAAAAAAAGTCGCAGGCAGACTGCCCGCCGAAAAATAGCCGGGAATTGTACCTGATGATCGCGCCAAGCGTCACGTTCACAGGCCAATGCACACTGACAAAAAAGCCCCTATCGCGAGATAGAGGCTTTTGGTTCAAGCATTAATGAGCAATCAACCCGCCCGGCGCAGCAACCAGATGCCCGCCAACGCGCAGATGCCGGCAGGCAGCATGACCGCAAACAAGGGCGAGAAACCGAATACCAGGCTGGACGGCCCTAGCAGGTCTTGAGCAATTTTAAAGGTGAAGCCCACCAGCACACCGGTGAACACACGCTGACCCAATGTCACCGAGCGCAGCGGACCAAAGATAAAGGAGATCGCCATCAACACCAGTGCCGCCGTAACCAGCGGCTGCAACACCTTGACCCAGAATGCCAACCAGTAGCGGCCATTGTTCAGCCCCTGGTCTTTGAGGTAGTGGATGTAGCTCCACAGACCACTGATCGACAGCGATTCTGGCGCCATGACCACGGTATTGAGCAATTGCGGGCTCAAGGCCACATCCCAGCGCTCGACCGGCGCACTGACCACTTCGGTGCTGCGGTCATGAAACAGCGTGGTGGTGACATCCGAAAGCTGCCAGTGATCCTGATCAAACACCGCTTTTTTGGCGAAGCTCGACGATTGCATGTGCCGCTCTTTATCAAAGCGATAACGGGTCACACCAAACAGCGTGCCGTTAGGTTGCACGGCGTTGATGTGGATGAATTCCTCACCCTGGCGGTGCCACAGACCGTGCTTGGAGCTTTGTGCATCCCCGCCGCCCTGCGCCAGTGCGCGATTGGCCTGAGCCATGGTCTCGGTAGCCGGGGCCACATACTCGCCCACCAGCACACCTGCGACCATCAACACCAGCATGGGCTTCATCACCGCCCATACAATCCGGCCGATCGACACACCCGCTGCCCGCATGATGGTCAGCTCACTGTTGCTGGCCAGGCTGCCCAAACCAATCAGACAGCCAATCAACGCAGCCATCGGCAACATTTCGTACATGCGCCGTGGGGCCGTCAGCAACACAAAACTGAAAACGTCCATCACGGTATAGCTGTCACTGATGCTGCCCATCTCATCGATGAACGCGAACAACGACGCCAGACCCAAAATAATCCCCAGCACAGCCAGGATCGCCATAAAGACGCTGCTACCGATGTAGCGATCTAGCTTACCCACGCGCCATCTCCTTCACGCTACGGCGACTCGCCAGCTTCAAGCGCAGCGGCTCCCAATACAGCAACAACAGGCCAATGGCCAGGAACAGAACGTGTACCCACCACAGGCCCAGTGTCGGCGACAGCTTGCCTTTTTCCAGCGCGCCACGGGCCGAAATCAGAATGGTCAGGTAACCCATATAAAGCAGAATGGCGGGCAGCAACTTGAGGAAGCGGCCCTGACGCGGATTGACGCGCGACAGCGGCACGGCAATCAAGGTCACGATAAACACCAGCAGCGGCAAGGAAATACGCCATTGCAACTCGGCAATCGCGCGCGGCTCCTTGTTACCGATCAGATCAAGGGTCGGGATCGCGTCGCGGTCCGTCACTTCATCGCTGGCATCAGGCTTGGGCAACAGCACGCCGTAGGTGTCGTACTTGATGGCGCGGTAGTCCGCCAGACCGGGGTTGCCGTCATAACGGTAGCCATTGTCCAGAATCAACCAGCGACTGCCATCGGGGCGTACTTCCTGACGGCCTTTTTCGGCCACCAACACAGAAATACTGCGGTCTTTGGCGTCCTGACCGAGATTTTTTTGCGAGATAAACACGCCTGACAGGTTAGTCCGGTCATTGGTCAGCTCTTCGGTGTACGTCACCCGGGAACCATCACTCAATGACTGAAAGCGGCCCGGCAACAAGGTGTCGAACTCGGTCAACGCGTCTTGCTTGTTGAGCAACAACTGGAACTGATTGGCACCCTGCGGCGCCAGGCTCAGGCTCAGCCATGCCACCAGCAAGGCGACAAAAGCGGCCGGCACCATGGTCATGCCCAGCAAACGTTGCTGGCTCATGCCGGTGGCGGACAGTACGGTCATTTCACTTTCGAGATACAAGCGCCCGTAGGCCAGCAAAATGCCCAGAAACAGCCCCAAAGGCAGAATCAGTTGCAAGAAGCCGGGCAGACGAAAGCCCATGATCAGGAACAAAGAACCCGGGTCCAGGGCACCCGAAGCTGCCTGCGCCAGGTACTTGATAAAACGACCGCTCATGATGATGACCAGCAGCACAGCGCTGACAGCGCTCAATGTAAGCAGGACTTCGCGGGACAAATAACGGAAGACGATCAAACCAGACACTCCAGGGTCGTCAGGCTAAGGCGGCCAAACACACGGCATTACCAGCCAGCCAGGCACTCATCATAGATGAGCGCAGCGGACTAAAAAGATGGCGCATTATCCTGTGAATACCCTCGCCTGTCACTGCGCTTGCTTACCCAAGGTTACAAAGCACTCATTGAAGACCACACGAGGGTTGTCAGCCGCGACCGACGGGGTCCAAACTGCCCGCCTTGACGCATGCCCGCATAGACAGGTGAAGCGTTTCATCCATAAGCACTCAAACCCCAGGGTTTGGGCGCACGTTGACCATTTGATTCAGGGACCCGGACATGGAACTGGTTGTAAAAAGCGTTAGCCCAGAAACGTTGAAAACGGCCACTCTCGTGGTCGCCGTCGGTGAAGGCCGCAAGCTCGGTCACACCGCCAAAGCCATCGACGAACTCACCGGCGGTGCTATCAGCGCAGTCCTCAAGCGCGGCGACCTGGCGGGTAAAACCGGCCAAAGCCTGCTGCTGCACAACCTGGCGAACATCAAGGCTGAGCGTGTATTGTTGCTGGGCACCGGTAAAGATGAAGAACTGGGCGACCGTCCGTTTCGCAAAATCATCAGCGGCGCCCTGGGCGTCCTCAAGGGTCTGGGCGGCAGCGACGCCGTCTTTGCCCTCGACGAACTGGTGGTCAAAGGCCGTGACAGCTACAGCAAAACCCGCCTGCTGGCCGAAACCCTGGTCGATGGCGAGTACACCTTCGACCGCTTCAAAAGCCAGAAAGCCGAACCCCGCGCGCTGAAAAAAATCACCCTGCTGACCATCAAAGCCGCTCAGGCCGAGGTCCAGCTGGCCGTGACTCACGCGCAGGCGATTGCTGCCGGCATGTCCTTCACCCGCGATCTGGGCAACCTGCCGCCGAACATCTGCCACCCGGTGTTCCTCGCCGAACAGGCCAAAGAACTGGGCAAAGCGTTCAAGGGCCTGAAAGTCGAGATTCTCGACGAGAAGAAGATCAAAGAGCTTGGCATGGGCGCGTTCTACGCCGTGGGCCAAGGCAGCGACCAGCCGCCGCGCCTGATCGTGATGAACTACTCGGGTGGTAAAAAATCCGAGAAGCCGTTCGTGCTGGTCGGCAAAGGCATCACCTTCGACACCGGCGGCATCAGCCTCAAGCCGGGCGCCGGCATGGATGAAATGAAGTACGACATGGGCGGCGCTGCCAGCGTGTTCGGCACCCTGCGCGCCGTCCTTGAGCTGAAACTGCCAATCAACCTGGTGTGCATTCTGGCTTGCGCTGAAAACATGCCGAGCGGCGGCGCTGCGCGTCCGGGTGACATCGTGACCACCATGAGCGGCCAAACCGTTGAAATCCTCAACACTGACGCCGAAGGCCGTCTGGTGCTGTGCGATGCCCTGACCTACGCCGAGCGCTTCAAACCGCAGGCAGTGATCGACATCGCGACCCTGACCGGTGCGTGCATGGTTGCCCTGGGCGCCCACACTTCGGGCCTGATGGGTAACAACGACGAACTGATCAACCAACTGCTCGACGCCGGCAAACAAGCCGACGACCGCGCCTGGCAACTGCCGCTGTTCGACGAGTATCAGGAGCAACTGGACAGCCCGTTCGCCGACATGGCCAACATTGGCGGTCCTAAAGCCGGCGCCATCACCGCAGGCTGCTTCCTGTCACGCTTTGCCAAGGCCTATCACTGGGCTCACCTGGACATCGCAGGCACCGCCTGGGTCAGCGGCGGCAAGGACAAAGGCGCCAGTGGCCGCCCGGTTCCGTTGCTGACGCAATACCTGCTGGATCGCGCCAACGCTTGAAGCTGATGATCGCAGGCTGCGCCGCTTGAGGGCGGTGCAGCCCCGATTCAGGAACTGCAATGACCTCTGAAAAAACCAAAGTCGACTTTTATATCCTGCCCAGCGCCGACCCCGCCGCGCGACTGGA
The DNA here is from genome assembly GCF_016812185.1 of Pseudomonas weihenstephanensis. Classification (NCBI taxonomy): domain Bacteria; kingdom Pseudomonadati; phylum Pseudomonadota; class Gammaproteobacteria; order Pseudomonadales; family Pseudomonadaceae; genus Pseudomonas; species Pseudomonas weihenstephanensis. The sequence continues at coordinate 489,333 of NZ_JAAEBV010000005.1, forward strand.
CTTCGCCTGCAAACTCACCGACAAAGCCTGGCGCCTCGGGCATCGCGTGTACCTGCACTGCACGGACACAGCCCAACGCCAAGCGCTGGATGAACGCCTGTGGCGCTTTAAGGGCGAAAGCTTTGTGCCTCACAGCCATGTTGAGGACGAACCCGATGGCGTGATTGTGATGGGCATCGCCGACGCACCTGCCAGCCATCAAGACTTAATGATCAACCTGGACCTTAAAGTCCCCGAATGCTTCAAACGCTTCGCCCGCGTGGCCGAAGTGGTCGTCGAAGACCCTGCCGTTCGACAGGCCGCACGGGAGAGTTTCCGCTTCTACCGTGAACAGGGCTATCCTCTGCAAGACCACAAGTTACAACGACTCTGAGCACACGATGGACACCCCCAATTCACCGAAAAAAGCTGCACACCTGCTCGATGATCTTGAGTCCATTCGTCAGTTGCTGGGCGACGAGGGCCTGCAACCGCCCTTGCTGACCGAGATGGTGGGCGAGGAAGGCATTCAGATTCCGCTGCTCGACGACATGATCGCCCCAGCACCCGCAGCGCCGGCGCCCGTGCAAATCCCGCTGGCCATGGCGCCTGCCGCACACGCAGAAAAAGCCCCCGACGCCCTGCTGGTTCATCTGGACAAAGAGCTGCGCACCGCCGCCCAGACCATCATGCAAGACGTGATCAACGACTTCGCCCCGCACATCGAAACCGAGATCAAGCGCCGCCTTGATGCGCACATGGAGCGCCTGCTCGCCCAACATCAGAACTGATGCAGACACAAACCCTGTAGCCCCTGTCGCAGGCTGCGATAAGGCCCGCAGGGCCTTCAAAACATCGGGATCGCTACGCACTCCATCGCCGCCTGCGGCAGCGGGTACATAAAGCAACCCACACCTCGCCCTCAGCGTTCCGCCCCGCTATACTTGCCGGCTTTCCTGAATTAATGCCAATAGGGTCCCGCCGCGCATGGATAAGACCTACCAGCCGCACGCCATTGAAACTTCCTGGTACAAAACCTGGGAAGAAGAAAACTATTTTGCCCCGCAAGGCGCGGGCGACCCGTACACCATCATGATTCCGCCGCCGAACGTCACCGGCAGCCTGCACATGGGTCACGGCTTTAACAACGCGATCATGGACGCCCTGATCCGTTTCCGTCGCATGCAGGGTCGCAACACCCTGTGGCAGCCGGGCACCGACCACGCGGGTATCGCCACCCAAATGCTGGTCGAGCGCCAAATCGAAGCCCAAGGCCTGAACCGCCACGATCTGGGCCGCGAAAAATTCCTCGACAAAATCTGGGAATGGAAAGACCAGTCCGGTGGCAACATCAGCCGTCAGATCCGCCGCCTCGGCTCGTCCGTAGACTGGAGCCGCGAGCGCTTCACCATGGACGACGGTCTGTCCGACGCCGTGAAGGAAGCCTTCGTACGCCTGCACGAAGACGGCCTGATCTACCGTGGCAAGCGTCTGGTTAACTGGGACACCAAGCTGCACACCGCGATTTCCGACCTTGAAGTGGAAAACCACGACGAGAAAGGTTTCCTGTGGAACCTGCGCTACCCACTGGCTGACGGTGCCAAAACCGCTGAAGGTCTGGACTACTTGGTGGTGGCGACTACCCGCCCCGAAACCATGCTGGGTGACGCTGCCGTCGCCGTGAACCCGGAAGACGAACGCTATAAGGCCCTGATCGGTAAATTCGTCGAGCTGCCACTGGTCGGTCGCCGCATCCCGATCATCGCCGATGACTACTGCGACCCAGAATTCGGCACCGGTTGCGTGAAAATCACCCCGGCCCACGATTTCAACGACTACGAAGTCGGCAAGCGCCACAACCTGCCGCTGCTGAACATCTTCGACAAAAACGCAAAAGTGTTGCCAGCCGCTCAGGTGTTCAACCTCGACGGCACGCTCAACGAAACCATCGACGGCGCCCTGCCAGCCCAGTACGCCGGCCTGGACCGCTTCGAAGCGCGCAAGCAAATCGTTGCCGACTTCGACGAAGCCGGTCTGCTGGTCAGCGTAGACGATCACGCCCTGAAAGTGCCGAAAGGCGACCGTTCGGGCACCATCATCGAGCCGTGGCTGACCGACCAGTGGTACGTATCGACCAAGCCACTGGCAGAACCTGCCATTGCAGCCGTTGAAGATGGCCGTATTGCGTTCGTACCTAAACAGTACGAAAACATGTACTTCTCCTGGATGCGCGACATCCAGGACTGGTGCATCAGCCGTCAGCTGTGGTGGGGCCACCGCATTCCGGCCTGGTACGACGAGTCGGGCAAGGTTTACGTAGGCCGCGACGAAGCCGAAGTGCGCGCCAAGCACAACCTGGGGCCGGACGTTGCGCTGCAACAGGACAACGACGTGCTCGACACCTGGTTCAGCTCGGGCCTGTGGACCTTCTCCACCCTGGGCTGGCCGGAAAAAACCGAAGCGCTGAAAACCTTCCACTCCACCGACGTGCTGGTCACGGGCTTCGACATCATTTTCTTCTGGGTTGCCCGGATGATCATGCTCACCATGCACTTGGTGAAAAACGAAGACGGCACGCCGCAAGTTCCGTTCAAGACCGTGTATGTACACGGCCTGGTACGTGACGGTCAGGGCCAGAAGATGTCCAAGTCCAAGGGCAACGTGCTGGACCCGCTGGACATCATCGACGGCATCGAACTCGAAGACCTGGTGGCCAAACGCACCACCGGCCTGATGCAGCCAAAACTGCTGAAGAAGATCGAAAAGCAGACCCGCGACGAATTCGCCGACGGCATTGCCAGCTACGGCACCGACGCCCTGCGCTTCACCTTCTGCTCGCTGGCCTCCACCGGTCGTGACATCAAGTTCGACATGGGCCGCGTTGAAGGCTATCGCAACTTCTGCAACAAGATCTGGAACGCCGCCCGCTACGTGCTGGACAAGGGCGAAGACTGCGGCCAAAACGGCGAAGCCTACGAACTGTCGCTGGCCGACCGCTGGATCATCTCGCAGTTGCAACGCACCGAAGCCGAAGTGACCCGTCATCTTGACCAGTTCCGTTTCGACCTCGCGGCGCAAGCCCTGTACGAGTTCATCTGGAACCAGTACTGCGACTGGTACCTGGAGCTGTCCAAGCCTGTGCTGTGGGACGAGAATGCGCCCGTAGAACGTCAGCGTGGCACCCGCCGCACGCTGGTTCGCGTGCTGGAAGTCGCGCTGCGCCTGGCGCACCCGTTCATGCCATTCATCACCGAAGAAATCTGGCAGCGCATCGCGCCACTGGCCGGTGTTGAAGGCAAGACCATCATGCTGCAACCGTGGCCGGTGGCGAACGAGTCGCGTATCGACCAGGGCGCCGAAGACGATATCGAATGGCTCAAGGGCCTGATGCTCGGTATCCGCAACATCCGCGGCGAAATGAACATTGGTCCAGGCAAGCCTTTGCAGCTGTACCTCAAAAACGTCGGTGCCGAAGATCAGCGCCGTCTGAGCGAGAACGATGCACTGCTCAAAAAGCTGGCTAAACTCGAAGCGATCACCGTGCTGCAAGACGGCGCCGAGGCCCCTCTGTCCGCCACCGCACTGGTAGGCGAAATGGAAGTGCTGGTGCCAATGGCCGGTCTGATCGACAAGGATGCAGAGCTGGCGCGACTGGACAAGGAAATCCAGCGTTTGCACGGCGAAGTGGCCCGCGTAGGCGCAAAACTGTCGAACGCAGCCTTCGTAGACAAGGCACCGGCCGAAGTCATTGACAAGGAACGCGCCAAATTGGCCGAGGCCGAACAAGCCTTGAGCAAATTGGCTGAACAGCACGCGCGGATTTCCAGCCTGTAATTAAGCTGCGCACCTGATCGCGGGCAAGACCTACTCTTGTGTAGGAGCGAGCTTGCCTCGCGATGGTCATCAAGATCATCGCGAGCAAGCTTGCTCCTACACGGTTTTAGGGCTTGCCCGCGATTGCTTTTGTGGAATGAATTGAACATGACTACCCCCCGCACTTCCAAAGCCACACGCCACAAGCCTAAGGCTGCCAGCGATGCCAAACCGGTCGAGCCGCGCGTCAAGCCCAGCCTGCACCCGCGCAACCGCCATCAGGGCCGCTATGACTTCCCGCAGCTGATTTCGGTGTGCCCCGAGCTTGCCGAGTTCGTCATCATCAACCCGTACGGCAAAGAGAGCATCGACTTCGCCAACCCGAGTGCTGTGCGTGTGTTCAACCGCGCCCTGCTCAAGGCGTTTTACGGCATTGCTCACTGGGACATCCCGGCTGACTACCTGTGCCCGCCCGTTCCGGGGCGCGCCGACTACGTGCACTTTCTGGCTGACCTGCTGGCAACCATGAACGATGGTCAAATCCCGCGTGGGCAAAACGTTCGCGTGCTGGATGTCGGCATGGGCGCCAACTGCGTTTACCCCTTGATCGGCCACAGCGAATACCGCTGGCAGTTCCTGGGCACCGAAGTTGACCCGACCGCCGTCAAAGCGGCCAAGGCGATCGTGCAGTCCAACAGCCTGAACAAAGCCATCAGCCTGCGCCTGCAACCTGATCCGAAGAAAATCCTGCTGGATGTACTCGACAGCAGCGAACGCTTCGACCTGAGCATGTGCAACCCGCCGTTCCACGCCTCGCTGGACGAAGCCACGCGCGGCAGTGAGCGCAAATGGCGCGCACTGGGCAAGGCCGATCCGAAACGCAAATTGCCGGTGCTGAACTTTGGTGGCCAGGCGGCCGAGTTGTGGTGCGAAGGCGGCGAACAGCGCTTTGTCAGCCAACTGATCCGCGAAAGCGTGCAGGTGGCCCGTCAGGTGCTGTGGTTCAGCGTGTTGGTGTCAAAAGCCTCCAACCTGCCAGCAATCCAGACCGCGCTGAAAAAGGCCGGTGCACGCGAAAGCCAGGTCGTGGACATGTCCCAGGGCAACAAGCAAAGCCGCTTTGTGGCCTGGACGTTCCATGACAAAGATCAACAGCAACTGTGGCGCGAAAAGAACTGGAAGTAATCGTGTGAGTACGCGAAACCTCGTAGCCGCTGACGAGCTGCGTTCGACGGCCCAGCCGTCGCAAAACCTTAAGTTGCGGTCTGCCCGTTAGATTACGGGCTCAGGTTTTACGAGCGCTGCGCACTCGAACGCAGCCTCGCGCAGCTCGTCAGCGGCTACAGGATTTGCGCGTCTAGTCCTGAAAATAGGTCAGAAGGTGTAAACCTTATTCAGGACGAGACAGCGCCCACAAAAAAGCCGCGTCCGGGATCACTCCCGAGCGCGGCTTTTTTACAGCAGTCTTACTTGTTAACAGCGTCAGTCAGGCCTTTGGCCACAACGAGCTTGATAACTTTTTTGGCAGCGATTTCGATGGCAGCGCCAGTCGAAGGGTTACGGCCAGTGCGGGCAGGACGCTCGGTCACTTTCAGTTTGCCAATACCTGGCAGAGTGATTTCGCCGCCATTTTCCAATTGATCAGCAACGATCTGAGCCAGTTGGTCCAGAGCGTTACGCGCGGTAGTTTTTGGCGCGTCGATAGCTTCAGCGATATCAGCGATCAGTTGGTCTTTAGTAATAGCCATTGAGATGTTCCTTCCCTATCAAATTCATTTGGTTTGCAGAGTGCAAAGTCAGCTATCGAGCCAGATATTTGGGCTCTGGCACGCCCGTTTGCTTTCACGACGAATCGCGGATGTAGAGTGCTAAAACGGGGTTTGGTTCGACCTGACACATGCTGAATCCGCGCTTTGCGCCGTTACCCGGCGCAAGACGGGGCAAAACTAGCACAGAGACGGCCAAATATCCGCCTCTACCTGCCCATTTGGTCTGCTTTATCGCGTTAAAACGGTAAAAAAACACCTTCAGCCGCACACTCGCCCCCTAAACCCCGGCGCAAAGGCTGCCCAGACGCTCAGGTGCGTTACACTGGGTGCTTTTGCGGGGCCCGCCCGTAACCCTCACATTATTCGCCGAGAAGCCCATGCCGATCCGTCATTGCATCGTCCACTTGATTGAGAAAAAACCTGACGGTACGCCCGCAGTCCTCCACGCCCGCGACACTGAACTGGCCGAGTCGCAGGCCATCGAGAACATGCTCGCCGACCTCAACGAAAGCTATAACGCCAAGCAAGGCAAAGCGTGGGGGTTTTTCCATGCTGAATCTGGCGCACATCCGTTTAGCGGCTGGCTCAAAGAGTATCTGGACGGTGGCACCGATTTCGCCGCGTTCAGCCGCGTCGCCGTTGAGCACCTGCAAAAGCTGATGGAGGAATCCAACCTGTCGGCCGGTGGCCATGTGCTGTTTGCGCACTACCAACAAGGCATGACCGATTATCTGGCCATTGCCTTGCTGCACCACAGCGAGGGCGTGGCGGTGAACGCCGAGCTGGACGTGACCCCCTCGCGCCATCTGGACTTGGGCCAATTGCACCTCGCAGCCCGGATCAATATTTCCGAGTGGCAGAACAATAAGCAGTCCAAGCAGTACATTTCGTTCATCAAAGGCAAAAACGGCAAGAAGGTGTCGGAGTACTTCCGCGACTTCATCGGTTGCCAGGAGGGTGTCGACGGCCCGGGCGAAACCCGTACCCTGCTCAAAGCCTTCAGCGACTTCGTTGAAAGCGAAGACCTGCCGGAAGAATCGGCCCGTGAAAAAACCAAAACCCTGGTCGACTACGCCAGCAGCCAGGCCAAAATCGGCGAGCCAATGGGCTTGGCCGAACTGTCCGAACTGATCGACGAAGAGCGCCCGAAAGCGTTCTACGATCACATCCGCAACAAAGACTACGGCCTGTCACCTGAAATCCCGGCTGACAAACGCACCCTTAACCAGTTCCGCCGCTTCACTGGCCGTGCTGAGGGCCTGTCGATCAGCTTTGAAGCGCACCTGCTGGGGTCCAAGGTGGAATTCGACGAAGAAGCCGGTACGTTGATCCTCAAGGGCTTGCCGACTCAGCTCCTCGACCAGCTCAAGCGCAACAAATAATGTTTAACGGGATCCTGAAAAAAGTCCTGTTTGTGCTGGTGGTCGTGGTGGTGTTTCAGAACTGGGGCAAGATCGAGCGCGTGCTCAACCCCTCCGGGGTTGTTTCACAGCACACGCAGGCCAACGCCCGCGTCGTGCTGTACGCCACCGACTGGTGCGGTTACTGCAAAGCCACACGACGCTTTCTCGACCAGAAAGGCATCCCGTACTCAGAATTTGATATCGAGAAAGATCCCGTTGCGCGCAAAGCCTATGAAGCATTGGGCGGGCGCGGGATTCCGATACTGGACGTGAACGGCACGCTGATCCGCGACTTCAAGCCCGACGCGATCCTGCAAGCGTTGAAATAAACATCTCGCCGATCGCCACAAAACCTGTCGCTACCGTCTTGAGCCTCATCGCGCAAGCGCGATGTCGGGGTCTGCCGCCTGGCTTTGCACCAAGCACTCCTTGGCGCTTTTGCGCAATTTTTTGATCAGCCGTTCCTGGCGCAGCGCTTCGCCTTTATCGGGCCAGCGCTCGATATAGACCAAGGCCACCGCCGGGCTGGAGGCAAAAAAGCGCGCACCTTTGCCCGTTTGGTGCTTGGCAAAACGCTTGACCGGATCATCACTGATACCGCAGTACAACGCGCCGTTAGCCGCCCGCACCAAGTACACAAACCAGGGTTTCGTCAAAACGGGCGCAGTCACTGTTTCAACCCTTAACCACGCGCCTGAAAGGCCTTGAGGCCTTGTTTCGCTTGCGCCCGGATTGCGTTTTTCACCAGCGGCGTCCATCCCAGCAACACACCTTTAATGCCCAGCGCCTGACGCGACCAACGCCACACGTCGAAGCGGTCATGGTGTTCGCATATTTTGCCGTCACGAAACACGAAGCGCGCCTGAATGTCGTTCACCACAATTGCCCCGGTCTGGCTGAACACGTAAGTGGCCACCCAATGTGCACTGCCGCGCTGCGCGTCGGCCTGAACCTGATCGAAGGTCAACGTAAAATCCTTGGCTCGCGAGGTGAGCATGCGCCACATGTCACCCACATCCTGGCCCCGCAACTGACCAAATACCGGATCACTGAACAGCACGTCATCGGTGTAACACGCCGCCATCGCTTGCGCGTCAAGCTGCTGAAAGGCTTGGTAGAAGCGGGTAATCAACGCGTGGTGGGCTTGGCTCATGGCAGGGTCCGTGCGGGGCTGGAATCTGAGCACGATAATCTGCAATGAGCAGAAACACTACGGTCTCAGACCTTCTCGCTGACGACATTCACGTACTTCGCACGCCCGGCGCCCAACCCGGCAATGATGGCTCCGATGCCCACCACGGCAAAAATCCAGCCGACCGCGTTCCAGCCACCTGTCAGCTCATGGACCAAACCCACCGCAAACGGCCCCATGGACGCCACGGTATAACCGATGCCTTGCGCCATGCCTGACAAGTTGGCGGCCACATGCGCGTCCCGTGAGCGCAGCACGATAAGGGTCAGCGCCAGACTGAAGGTGCCGCCCTGCCCCAACCCCAGCACAATCGCCCACCCCCACAAACCGTCCAGCGGTGCATACAGGCAGCCGAACAACCCTGCCAACGTCATGCTCATCACCAGCACAATGGCCAAGCGCTGATCCTTGCCCCGCGTGGCCAGCCAGGGCGCAGTCAGCGCCGTAACCAATTGCACGATTACCGAGCCCGACATCACCAGCCCCGCTTGAGTCGGCGTCAGGCCACGCCCGATCAGGATCGAAGGCAGCCAGCCAAACACGATGTACGACAACGACGATTGCAGGCCCATGTACAGCGTGACTTGCCAAGCCAGCGGATCACGCAGCAAACCGCGTACCCGATAGGCGACGTTGTGGGCGCCATTGCGTTTACCTGCCTGCGGTAACCAGAAAATCGCTGCAATGACGGCGGGTAAGGCCCAAAAGCCCAAGCCCAATTGCCAACTGCCATCGAAGTAATGGCTCAACGGCACGGTTGCCCCGGCGGCTAACGCAGCGCCCAGGCACAAGGCCATGGTGTAGACACCGGTCATGGTGCCGGCATGCCCGGCAAAATCGCGCTTGATAATGCCTGGCAGCAACACGCCAATAACGCCAATGCTGGCACCGGCCAAAATGCTACCGGCAAACAGCCCGGTCTCCCCCAGATAACTGCGCAATACGATGCCAGCGCCCAGTACCAGTAAAATGCCCAGCACCACACGCTCAGTACCAAAACGGCGGGCCAGAATCGGTGCCAGCGGCGCAAACAACCCCAGACAGAGCACCGGCAAGGTCGTCAGCAAGCCCGCCTGGGCGGCTGACAACCCCAAGTACTCGGACACTTCGCCCAACAACGGCGCCATGCTCGACAACGCCGGACGCAGGTTCAAGGCCACCAGCACCATGCCCAACAGCAATAACCACGCACGCACCACCACGGGCGGCATTTGCTGAACGGCTTCATCGTCCGCCTCGGCGTCAATCAGCAGTTCATCCAGCTCATCCAGATGACGCACAGGATCTACGCTGTCGTTAACAGGGGACGGGGGGCGGGTCATGGCCTTCTCCGGTTCAGGGTTCATTGATCAACGTCCGGCACAGCGCCATCGCCCGTTGTGGGTCTTGTTGTTCCGCGGCCTTCCAGTGATCGATGCGCAGGTCAAGCATCGATTGGCGACACGGATGTGTAGCAAGGGTTTACGCACTAGGCTGAAGACGGTGCGCAAGGTGCGGGGAAGTATGCAGCGCCGATAAAACGCGGGCGGGGTCAACCCGAGCATGCTTTATCAGGGGGATTCGTCTGTCACGTGTTCCGCCCTTTCATCCAATCACAGGGTGAATTTTCGGACATCTTAGCCAGACGACGGCGTAGGGGGCAATCCACATATACGCAGTAGCTGGCGCCAGCTGCGCGCTTTATAACCGATTTACCCGATCAAAAGCTCGCAGCCTGCGCCTGCACAGAGGGGTTGGATTAATGCAGGATTTGGTTCAAAAACAGTTTGGTCCGGTCGTTTTGCGGGTTGTCGAAGAAGTCGTTCGGCGCTGCCTGCTCAACAATTTCACCTTTGTCCATGAAGATCACCCGATTCGCCACCGTGCGGGCAAAGCCCATTTCATGGGTCACGCAGAGCATCGTCATGCCGTCCTCGGCCAAGCCAATCATGGTATCGAGCACTTCCTTGACCATTTCCGGGTCAAGCGCTGAGGTCGGTTCGTCGAAAAGCATGATCTTGGGCTTCATACACAGCGCCCTGGCAATCGCCACCCGCTGTTGCTGACCTCCTGACAACTGCCCCGGATACTTGTGCGCCTGCTCGGGGATACGCACTCGCTCCAGGTAATGCATGGCGATTTCTTCGGCCTGGCGCTTGGGCATTTTGCGTACCCACATCGGCGCCAGGGTGCAGTTTTGCAAAATGGTCAGGTGCGGGAACAAGTTGAAATGCTGAAACACCATGCCCACTTCCCGGCGCACGGTTTCGATCTGCTTGAGGTCGTTGGTCAGCTCGACACCGTCTACCACAATGCGCCCCTGCTGATGCTCTTCAAGGCGATTGAGGCAGCGAATCGTGGTGGATTTGCCCGAGCCAGACGGGCCGCACAATACAATCCGCTCACCCGGTTGCACGTTGAGGTTGATATCTTTGAGCACGTGGAACTGGCCGTACCACTTGTTCACACCCAGCATCTGAATAATGCCTTCAGCGCTGGCCGTTTTTTTGATGGCTTCACTCATGTCACACAACTCCTAGCGCTTGTGGCCCGTGTCCAGCTTGCGCTCCAAATGCATGGAGTAGCGGGACATACCAAAACAGAAAATCCAGAACACCAACGCCGCAAACACATAACCTTCGGTCGCCATGCCCAACCAGTTGGGGTCGGCGGCCGCTTGTTTGACGCTGTTGAGCAAGTCGAACAGGCCGATGATGATCACCAGGCTTGTGTCTTTGAACAGGGCAATAAAGGTGTTAACGATGCCGGGGATCACCAGCTTCAAGGCTTGCGGCAAGATCACCAGCCCCATGCTGCGCCAGTAGCCCAGCCCCATCGCATCGGCCGCTTCGTACTGGCCTTTGGGGATGGCCTGCAACCCGCCGCGCACCACTTCGGCCACATACGCCGACTGGAACAAAATGACCCCGATCAACGCCCGCAGCAGCTTGTCGAAGTTCATGCCCTCTGGCAGAAACAGCGGCAGCATCACCGAGGACATGAACAACACCGTGATCAGCGGCACCCCGCGCCAGAACTCGATAAAGGTCACGCACACCACGCGAATGGCCGGCATGTCCGAGCGTCGCCCCAGCGCCAGCAAAATGCCCAACGGCAATGCGCCCGCGATACCCACCGTGGCAATCACCAAGGTCAGCATCAACCCGCCCCACTGACTGGTGGCCACGTTGCTCAGCCCCCAATAACCGCCATGCAGCAGGCTGTAGGCCAAAACCGGGTACACCACCAAAAAGCTCAGCCCGTACACGGCCTTGTGTTTGAAGCGCGAGATAAACAGCGGCGCGGCACCGATCACGGCCAGCCACACCGTCACATCCACGCGCCAGCGCAACGCCTGCGGGTAATAGCCGTACATGAACTGGCCGAATCGCTGCTGGATAAACACCCAGCACGCGCCATCTTTGGTGCAATCGGCACGCGTCGTCCCGACCCAATTGGCGTCAAAGACCGTCCAGCTCAGCAGCGGGGGCACGATCAGCCAAATCAGATAAAAGGCGAACAACGTCAGTAGCGTATTGAGCCCACTGGAAAACAGGTTGGCCCGTGCCCAGGCCACGATGCCGATGCGATTGCCCGGCGGCGGCATGTCGGGTTTAAAAACATGAGTGGTCATAAGCGCGTCCTCACCGTTCAATCAGCGCGATGCGCGTGTTGTACCCATTCATGAGCAGCGAAATGCTGATGCTGATTGCCAGGTAAACGCTCATGGTGATGGCGATGACCTCAATCGCTTGCCCGGTCTGGTTCAGCACCGTGCCGGCAAACAGCGAGACCATTTCCGGGTAGCCGATGCCCGCCGCCAGCGACGAGTTTTTCACCAGATTGAGGTATTGGCTGGTCAGCGGCGGAATGATCACGCGCAGTGCTTGCGGAATGATCACTTTACGCAACGTCGGCCCAGGTCTGAGGCCCAATGAACGTGCCGCTTCGGTCTGGCCATGACTGACCGATTTGATCCCCGAACGCACGATCTCGGCGATAAAAGCAGCGGTGTACACCGTCAAGGCAATGGTCAGCGCCAGCAACTCGGGAATCAGTACCCAGCCGCCGACAAAGTTAAAGCCCTTGAGCTGCGGCATTTCCCAGTGCACAGGAGTGCCAACCATCAGCACACACAATCCTGGTATCACCAGCAGTAGCGCCAACCCGACCCAGAACTTATGAAACGGCACGCCGGTGTTTTCGAAGCGCTGGTTAGCCCATCGCACCATCCACACCACCGCGATCACCGCCAGCACCACGCTGGCCACAAACGGCCAGAACGCCTCGGTGCCAATCGCGGCCGGCATATTCAGCCCACGACTGCTCATGTAGAACATGTCGGCAAAATGGTGGCTATTGCGCGGCAACGGCATGGTCAAAAAGACCGCGAAGTACCAGAACAGGATTTGCAGCAACGGCGGAATGTTGCGAAACACTTCAACGTACACGGTTGCCAGCTTGTTGATCATCCAGTTCGGCGACAAACGCGCGATACCGATGATGAAACCCAGAATCGTTGCCAGCACCACGCCAATCACCGACACCAGCAAGGTGTTGAGCAGGCCGATCACAAAGACCCGGGCGTAACTGTCGGACTCGGTGTAATCAATCAAATGTTGCGCAATGCCAAACCCGGCACTACGTTCCAGAAAGTCAAAGCCCGAGGTAATCCCCCGGTGCTGTAAGTTGGTCTGGGTGTTGTTGAACAAGTACCAGCCCATGAAGACCACCAACACAACGGTGATGATCTGAAATAACCACGCACGCACACGTGGATCGCTGAGACTGAGCCTCGGCTTGGGTGCGCTGACTTTTGTCTGCATGAAGTGCCCCAACAGAAATGGATCAAAACACCATCACCCGGCAGTTGGCCTGCCGGGCGACAGGGCTATCAGCGCACAGGCGGTGCGTATTGGATGCCGCCGTTGTTCCACAGGGCATTCAGCCCGCGGTCAATGGCCAGCGGAGTGCTCTTGCCGAGGTTTTTCTCGAAGACTTCGCCGTAGTTGCCGACCTGGCTGACGATCTGCACCACCCAGTCTTTGGGCAGTTTCAAATCTTTGCCGTATTCACCATCAGCACCCAGCAAGCGGGCAACGTCCGGGTTCTTGGTCGATTTGGCTTCTTCTTTGACATTTTTCGAGGTCACGCCCGCTTCTTCAGCGTTAAGCATGGCGAACAGGGTCCATTTCACAATGCTGAACCAGTCCTCATCGCCTTTGCGCACCACAGGGCCCAGCGGTTCTTTGGAAATGGTTTCGGGCAACACCACGTAGTCGTTCGGGCTGGCCAGCTTGCTGCGCTGGGCGTAAAGCTGTGATTTGTCAGAGGTCAGCACGTCACAACGCCCGCTTTCCAGCGACTTGGCGCTTTCATCTGACGTGTCGAAAGTGATCGGCGTGTATTTGAGGTTATTGGCGCGGAAGTAGTCCGAAACGTTCAGCTCGGTGGTAGTACCTGCCTGAATGCAGATGGTTGCGCCATCCAGCTCTTTGGCACTTTTTACGCCCAGTTTGTTGTTCACCAAAAAGCCGACGCCGTCGTAATACGTCACACCGGCAAACACCATGCCCATCCCCGCATCACGGGAACTGGTCCAGGTGGTGTTACGCGAGAGCACATCCACTTCACCCGATTGCAAGGCAGTGAAACGCTCCTTGGCGTTCAATTGGCTGAATTTGACTTTGGTGGCATCCCCAAACACCGCAGCAGCCACAGCGCGGCACACATCCGCATCGATCCCCAAAATCTTGCCCGAGGCATCCGGTACCGAAAAACCGGGCAAACCATCGCTCACGCCACATTGCACAAAGCCTTTCTTCTTGACGCTGTCCAACGTCGCCCCCGCATGAGCAAAACCACTGACGCTCAGTACTACCACTGCGGTGGCCAGGGCCAAGGTGGATTTCAACTGCTTCATTCAAACCTCCAGTGCTGCTTTTGTTGTGTTTGAACAAGACCCGCCGCCCCCTTGTGAGGCGCTGTTGACCCGCGTTGGCTTTTTATGAGGTCAAGCGGCTTAAGTCTTGGGCGATGGATGCATCGCACAAACCGTCAAACTGAAGCGCTCACGTGAGCTGTTGAATTCCTTGTCTAACTTCACCCTCAGGTTTTTTGCTATCCCCCCGTCGGCAGTTGCCTGTTAGTGTTACCGCCGGAGGGAACGCACAAGCGCCCAGACCACATAGCAAAGCGCGTACCACACTGGCGGCCTCAGTGATTTCGCCCTCCTATTTCAGAAAAAACGTTCAAGCAGTACACATTTTCGTCAAACGTTAAACGATCACGCACCGTGGCCGCGCACCCGAACTGCGCGCACGCACAACGATGGAGCAGCCATGCACACCCCTTTGACAATCGAGCCTCAAAAGCCCGCAGACGCCTGTGTTATCTGGCTTCACGGGTTAGGCGCTGACCGTTATGACTTCTTGCCAGTGGCTGAGGCGTTGCAAGAACAGTTGCTAAGTACACGTTTTGTTTTGCCGCAGGCACCCACACGTGCAGTCACGATCAATGGCGGTTATGCCATGCCCAGCTGGTACGACATCAAGGCCATGAGTCCCGCCCGCTCGATCAGTGAAGATGAGCTCAACGAGTCCGCCGATACGGTGATCGGTTTGATCGAAGCGCAGAAAGCCTCGGGGATTGATGCCAACCGCATTGTTCTGGCGGGCTTCTCTCAAGGCGGTGCGGTGGTGTTTCACACCGCCTATCTGAAATGGCAAGGCGCATTGGGTGGCGTAATTGCCCTCTCTACTTATGCACCGACCTTCAGTGATGAGCTGGAATTGTCCGCCAGCCAGCAACGCATTCCGGCCTTGTGCCTGCATGGGCAGTACGATGATGTAGTCCAAAACGCCATGGGGCGTACGGCGTATGAACATCTGAAAAAACGTGGCGTCACCGTTACATGGCAGCAATACCCAATGGCACACGAAGTGTTACTCGAAGAAATCCATGACATCGGTCACTGGCTCGCAGCCCGCCTGGGTTAAATCCGAAACATCCTGCCGTTCACTACGCCGAGCACGCGACTTGCATTACACTGCCCGGCGTACACTCCTTAACCAACTGATGAGATGACCGTGCTCAAAGCACTCAAAAAAATATTCGGTAAAAGCGAGGCTGAGCCGCTCGCGCCAGCTTGCACACCTCCTTCCAGCAGCCCCAGCCCGCGAACCGACGCGCAACAGCCTGGCCACCCTGCTCCCGCTCAAGCCTCGGTGAACACACCCGACGCCCAGCCTGTTGAGCCACCCACGCGCAGCGAAAAACCAAAAATTGCCAAACCGCGGCGCGAGGCGGCACCCAAGCCACCGGTCATTCCCTGGAAACTCGAAGACTTTGCGGTTGAGCCGCAAGCAGGCAAACCCCGTTTCCACGACTTCAAGCTCGCACCTGAACTGATGCACGCCATTCAAGATTTGGGTTTCCCGTACTGCACGCCGATTCAGGCAGGCGTATTGGGTTACACCCTGAGCGGCCGTGACGCGATTGGTCGCGCACAAACCGGCACCGGCAAAACGGCGGCGTTCCTGATCTCGATCATCAGCCAACTGACGCAAACCCCGCCGCCCAAAGAGCGTTACATGGGCGAGCCGCGTGCACTGATCATCGCGCCGACCCGCGAGCTGGTGGTGCAAATCGCCAAAGACGCCGCCGACCTGACCAAATACACCGACCTCAACGTCATGACCTTCGTTGGCGGGATGGACTTCGACAAGCAACTCAAGCAACTCGAAGCCCGCCATTGCGACATTCTGGTGGCCACACCGGGCCGCCTGCTGGACTTCAACCAGCGCGGTGAAGTGCACCTGGACATGATCGAAGTGATGGTGCTCGACGAAGCTGACCGCATGCTGGACATGGGTTTCATCCCGCAAGTACGTCAGATCATTCGCCAGACACCACCGAAAGCCGAACGCCAGACGCTGCTGTTTTCCGCGACCTTCACCGAAGACGTGATGAACCTTGCCAAACAATGGACCACCGACCCGGCCATTGTTGAAATCGAAGCCGAAAACGTCGCCAGCGACCGTGTCGAGCAACATGTCTACGCCGTGGCCGGTGCTGACAAATACAAATTGTTGTTCAACCTGGTCAACGACAACGGTTGGGAGCGGGTCATCGTTTTTGCCAACCGTAAAGACGAAGTGCGCCGCATCGAAGAACGCCTGGTACGCGACGGTATAAACGCCGCACAACTGTCGGGCGATGTACCGCAACACAAACGCATCAAGACCCTGGAAAACTTCCGCGAAGGAAAAGTCCGCGTCTTGGTTGCCACCGACGTGGCCGGGCGCGGGATTCACATCGACGGCATCAGCCATGTGATCAACTTCACCCTGCCGGAGGTTCCGGACGATTACGTGCACCGCATTGGCCGCACGGGCCGCGCGGGCGCTGACGGCGTGTCCATCAGCTTTGCCGGTGAAGACGACTCGTACCAATTGCCCGCAATCGAAACCAAGCTGGGCCGCAAAATCAGTTGCGAAACCCCGCCGACCGAACTGCTGCGCCCCGTGGTGCGGGCCGTACGTAAACCTCACGATCCGAGCGAAACGGCCTGATCGCTCCACGGAAAATTGCCGAGGTTGTGTAACCGTGGCCGAAGGCAACTTTCGATTGCGAGGTGATCATAAACCCGATGATTGCGGTGCATCTCAAGCACCGCATTAAAGGGTTTAGCGAGCGCTGCGCGCCCGGACGCAGCCTCGCATTACTCGTCAGCGGCCACAGGTTCTTCTGCGCTGCCAGCTCCGCTTCGCGCTGAGCTATCGCGGCTTCAAGCTCAGGCGAACGTTTGGCCCATTGCTGGGGGGGTAATGGTTTCGACCATTCAATGATGTCGGGCTAGGTCAAATCAGGCGGTGGGGTTAACTTCCAGCGCTGCAAAGCAATGATCAGCACGATATTGAAAATAAATAACCCGAAAAAACCCTCCCACAGCAACGCCATCGGCCAGCCTTTCGGCCGCAAACTCATTACCACCGAGCCTACGGCGTATGTTCCAACATCCAGATAAACTTCGTTTTTTCGCCTATAGGCAACGTAAGCGCCAAGGTATTGCTGACTCGGATTACGCGCAAGCGTGAGCCCCCCCGGTTTGCTCTGAGACCGAGAGCAACGCTCATGGATAAGCTCAGTCATTACGCATAGAAGGATTCTGAAATTTTTAGAAGAAACGGATCGATTTAATGATCGCGCGGGTTTGACGTTACGCCCAGCGATCCGCTGCGGCCTGATCGCTAGCCCGCCCTTCTACCCAACGCGGGCCGTCAGCGGTGTGTTCTTTTTTCCAGAAGGGTGCGCGGGTTTTGAGGTAGTCCATCACAAACGCACACGCGTCGAACGCCGCTTGGCGATGAGCGCTGGCCACCCCGACAAACACAATGGGTTCGCCCGGTTCCAGCGCCCCAACCCGATGCAACACGTGGAGTTTGAGCAGCGGCCACCGTTGTTGAGCTTCGACGACAATCTTGCCCAGCGCTTTTTCGGTCATGCCAGGGTAATGCTCCAGAAACATACCCGCCACGTCGCGCCCGTCATTGAAGTCGCGCACGTACCCGACAAAGCTCACCACAGCGCCTACACCCGCGTTGGCAGCATGCATGGCATTCACTTCAACGCCCGGGTCAAAGGCCGCTGCCTGAACTCGAAGGGTCATGTGCATCAGCCCCCCGTCACTGGCGGAAAAAAAGCTACCTCATCGCCATTGACTAGCGGCTCATCAAGTTTGCACAACTCTTCGTTACGCGCGCACATCAGATTAGCCTCCGTCAAAACCTGATAACCGCCGCGCTGCACCAGACACGATCGCAGTGCTTCAATCGTTGCAAAGTCGCCCTCAACCTCCTCGTGATCGCACCCCAAGGCTTCGCGGTAGCGAGCGAAATACTTGACCGCAATTGTCATGATGCATCCGCCGTGAAATGCCCGCTCTTGCCGCCGAGTTTCTCCAGCACGCGCACGCTTTCGATGGTCATGCCGCGGTCGACCGCTTTGCACATGTCATAAATCGTCAACGCGGCAACGCTGGCTGCGGTCAGCGCTTCCATCTCGACGCCGGTTTGCCCGGCAAGTTTACAACGCGCCACCACGAGTACCGCGTCAGTGCCGTGAGCGCTGAGTTCAACCTTGACGCTCGTGAGCATCAACGGATGGCACAAGGGAATCAAATCGGAGGTTTTTTTCGCTGCCTGAATGCCCGCTATCCGCGCAACGGCAAATACATCCCCTTTGGGGTGCCCACCACTGACGATCATGTCCAGCGTCTCAGCACGCATTCGTACAACGGCTTGTGCCACGGCCTCACGGGCTGTTACCGCTTTGTCGGTGACATCAACCATGTTGGCGCGGCCTTGAGAATCTAAATGAGTCAGCACAGGGTTACTCCATTCAAGTGCGCCGATTGTAAACCTCTGGGTTAATCAAGCGCACGTCCGATCAGCCAGTTGCCTCACACGCCTTATGCCCAAAGGGCTACAGCACGGCAATCCAGCGCGCGAATATCGCGTATTAGAACAAAGAATTGGCCCTGTTTTTACATTCCCCGTAAAAGATTAAAAAAAAGGACACCCCCGCCCATGAGCTTATTTGTTTCTATTGTTTTAAGTTTACTGGCAGGTTTTGCCGTGCCTTTACAAGCGGGCACTAACGCCAAACTGGGCGTTTTATTAGGTCATCCGCTGTGGGCCACGGCCGTTTCACTGCTGGTCAGTGGCGTGGCCATTATGCTGGTCATGCTGATATTTAAAGTGCCTCGTCCAAACCTGACGGCGTTGCAAGACGGTCCCTGGTGGATTTGGTTTGGTGGCGTTGCCGGGGTTTTATATATCACCGCCGCCCTCATCCTGGTGCCACGCCTGGGGGCTCTCAACTTCATCATGGCGGTGATTGTCGGCCAACTGACCATCTCGCTACTGATCGATTATTTCGGTTTGGTCGGGCTGCCTAAACAAGCGATCAATGTACAAAAAATCATTGGCGTGAGTGTCGTGCTGGCCGGCTTTCTTATTGCCGTGCGCAGTTAACGTTGAAGGTCCAGACGTGCACCTGTAGACCCGGAGCAGGGTTATTGCAGCGGCATTTAATAACAGCAATCACATTTAATAGGTGAGCAATGAGTTCTTTTACTGCGTATGACGCCATTGGCGATCGTTTCGAAGTGTTCACGGACACCGCCTCACAACGGTCTGTTGAAACCGAGACATTCTTTCATATGGTGGGGGATGTCAAAGGCAAGTCTGTATTAGACCTGGCGTGCGGTTACGGTTATTTCGGCCGCGAACTCTATCGGCGAGGAGCCGCCCGCGTGGTAGGGGTCGATATCTCTGCAGCGATGATTGATCTGGCGCGCAAAGAGTCGGCACAGCATAACGAAGCCATTGAGTTTCATGTCGCCAACGTGTGCGACATGCCGGTGATGGGGCAATTCGAACGCGTGACCGCCGCATGGCTGTTCAACTATGCCCAATCCACCGCCGAACTGGACGCCATGTTCAAGGCCGTGGCCGACAACATGCAAGCGGGTGGCAAGCTGATCGCCTACACCGTAGACCCGAGCTTTCGCCTGGACGACGGCAACTTCACTAAGTACGGCGTTCATGTCAAAAGTGAAAATGCCCACGAAGGCGGTTTCCGTTGCCCGTCAGAGTTTGTCACCACGCCACCCAGCGAGTTCACCTTTTACCGCTGGAGCCACGAAGACTACGAACGTGCCATTCGCAAGGCGGGTTTCAGTGACTACCACTGGCAACGCCCGTTGATCTCCAAAGCCAATCGTCAGAAATTCCCTGAAGGCTACTGGGGTGACTTTGAGCGCAACTGCCTGCAAACCGGTCTGGTCTGCACCCTCTGACACCCTTTTTACTTGTATTGGAGTTCGACGTGGCTAACCCACCCAAAGCATTTGCTCACTGGCCGGTGTTTGACGGCCCACTGACGGCGCAAATGACGGACCGCCAATTAATGGGCCTGGAAGAGCACTTCCAGCCCGGACTCAACCTGGCACTGCCGCTAGCTGAGTGGCAGCAATTGATCCAGGCGCCAGCCAGCCTGCTGTGCCATCGCGTAGAAGACCCAGAAGTTGCGTTGCCATTGCGCTTGGGCGCCGGGCGTTATTTGGCCGAAACAATGGACCCGCGTCTGGATGTGCTTAACCCGCCGATGATCACGATCGAAGGTGGCTGGGTCGAGAGCGGACTGGACGAAGCCAACGTCGACGGCGTGATGGATACCCTGCAAGGGTTGGGGCTGGACCGCAGCTGGATTGAAAAGGAAGTGCCGCGCCATACCCTGCACCTGCCCCGCTATGCGATCGGCAAGTACCCGGTGACCAACCTCGAATACAAAGCCTTTCTCGAAGACTCGCTACAGCCGCGCATCCCCAATAACTGGGCATTTGGGCAGTTTCCGGTCGAACGCTCGAATCACCCGGTCTATGGGCTGGAGGCCGAAGATGCCGATGCTTACGTGGCATGGTTGAGTGCTCGATCAGGGCGCGGTTTTCGCCTGCCGACTGAAGCTGAGTGGGAATACGCCGGCGCCGGGCCTGAAAACTTCGAGTTCCCATGGGGCGAGCGCTTTTTGCCGGAGCACGCCAACACGGCCGAGATGGCCATTTTCAACACCACCCCCGTGGGTATGTTTCCGTTGGGCGCATCGCCTTTTGGTTGCCTGGACATGGCTGGCAATGTCGAGGAATACGTGGCGGACAATTACGCGCCCTACCCCGGCGGCAAAGCCATCAACGATGACTTGGTGCAGGTGGTAGGCACGCATCGCATCGCACGCGGCGGCAGCTTTACACGCTTTCGTGATTTGGCACGCAATTGCCGCCGCCATGGCAAATACCCGCGCGACATTTATGTCATGGGCTTCAGGCTCGCTGAAACGCTGTAACCCTGTCGAATAAAAAAATGCTGTTAATAGGAAAGGAATTCTATGAACCCGCTGCGCGTTAGAAACCAGGTTGATATTCATCTGAATGAGTCGGGTATCCCGGGTACGTTCTTCAGTTTCACAGGGCTTGAAGCGGATAAAGAGCACATCGTTATTAAACTGGGACCGGCCTCCCTCAACAGTCCCTTGGTGCGTTTGCATTCGGAATGCCTGACCGGGGATGTGTTCAGTTCCCAACGCTGCGACTGCGGCCCGCAATTGTCCGAGTCCATTGAGCGCATGCACGAAGAAGGCGGTTATCTGATTTACCTGCGCCAAGAAGGCCGCGGGATTGGTTTATATGCCAAGTTAGAGGCCTACCGCCTGCAAGACACCGGCATGGACACGTTCGAAGCCAATCAGCATTTGAACTTCGGTGAAGACGATAGGGACTTCACCGAAGCCGCCAACATGTTGCACGCCCTGGGCGTGAAACACTGCCGCGTGATCACCAATAACCCGGAAAAAGTGGTCGCCCTGCAAAACAATGGTGTGCACGTCGACGACGTAATCCCGACCGGTGTTTTTTTGACCCAACATAACCGCCCTTATTTACAAGCCAAGATCAATAAGAAGAACCACCACATCAACTTGTTCAACTAAGTCTGGCCGTTAATACCGGCGTGAACTCAACGGCATGACGCACGCTTACATTATTCAGGATGAATAACCATGAAACACTTCGGCCCTATCAGCGGTATTGCCACGTTTAAAGATTGCTATGTCGCCACCGCAGGCTATGACAATCAGGTCATTCTCTGGGACGCTAAAACCAAAACCCCCATCCAGCGCGTGGTGCATGACCACCTGGCCAACCAGTGTGCGTTCAACCCCACCGGCACACTGCTGGTCAGCGCCAGCAGCGATTACACCGCGCGTGTCTGGGAAGTCCCGAGCCTGCGCATGAAGGCGGTTTTAATTGGCCATGACGATGACATCGAAATGGCAGCCTTCTCGCCAGACGGCCAGACCATCGCCACCTGCTCACGCGACCATACCCTGCGTATTTTTGATCTCAATGGCCGCACCCTGCGCATCCTCAAAGGCCACACCGCCGACGTGATCTCGGTGTGCTGGGCGGTGGATGGCGCGACGCTGGTGTCGAGCAGCGACGACGGCTCGATCCGCCGCTGGGATGCAATGACCGGCGAGCAACTGGAAATCATCGACTTGGGGGGCGTTGAAACCGACACCGTGGCCTTGTCGCGTGACGGGATCATTTTCGCCGGGGATGACGAAGGCAAAATATCGTTGATCAGCGCTCAAGGCACTTACCTGCAACCGGCGCATACGGCGGGTATCAAGCGCATCATTTGGGATGACGCCCAACGCCTGTTGATCAGCCTCAGCTATGACCGCTCCGTGATGCTCTGGCACCTGAACAGCCACAATCGGCTGGAAAAAACCGCCGAGACCTCGCTGCCGAGCATCATCTGGCCACGCAGTTGCGCCCTGCTTGGCGAAGATAAAATCGCATTCGTGACCTTCGGTTCGAGCTACGCCACCTGGAACTTCCGCACCCAGATCTGGGACTTGGGCGGCATCGAACCTGCCATCAGCCTGAACGCGGTCGCACTGGTCAACGACGAGATTTTCAGCATCGGCGACGCGGGCATCCTGCACGTCAACGGCGTCGCCAACACCAAGGCTGGCAGCCTGTGCAACTTCTTGCTGGCGTTTGGTGACAGTGTGCTGACCGGCGGCCAAATGGGCACCGTATTCGATGCACGCACCGGCCAGGCCATTTACCAGCACCGCTCACCGTTAAACTGTGGCACCACGTTTATCAAAGATGGCCAGTTGCACGCCGCCATTGGTACGTACACCGGTGAAGCGTTGATCTTCAAGCTGCAACACCAGCAACCGGAGTTCCTCACCGAAGTGGCCATGCACGACAACGCCATCAAAGGCATTGCCGCTGACGAGACCTTCATTTTCAGCGTGTGCGCCACCGCCGCTGCCGCCTTTTTCAACATTGCTGACTTCACTGAACACACCTACCTGGACCAGGCGCACGACCGAATCTCCAACGGTTGCACACAAATCCAGGGCGGCTTCGCCAGCATCGGTCGCGACCTCAAGCTGCGCCTGTGGCGTGATGGCGAAAGCGAAGTGTTCGAGACACCGCATCACCACTCCATCAAATGCATTGCCATCTCCAAGGATCAGAACCTGATCGCCACCGGCAGTTACGGCGGCACCGTAGCCCTGTTTGATGTGCGCACCCGCCGTTGGGAGAAATTCGAAAAACCGACCGCCAGCGGGATCTCCTGCCTGACCCAGGCCGCCAACGGCAATGGTTTCCTGGCCAGTGCGTATGACGGGCGTATTTACCCGATCGCGGCCCGTGCAGGCGGGCATTTAGTGTCATGACTTATTTCACCGAAGTCGACTTTCAGCACATGCAACACGCGCTGTCGTTGGCCGAACGAGGCAGCCATTCCACATGGCCCAACCCGCGGGTGGGCTGTGTGATTGCTCACGGTAATTGTGTGGTGGGCGAAGGTTGGCATCGGCGGGCCGGTGGCCCGCACGCAGAAGTGTTCGCCTTGCGCCAGGCCGGTGCCCTGGCCAAAGGCGCCACGGCCTACGTCACGCTGGAGCCGTGCAGCCACGTTGGCCGCACGGGGGCATGCCATCAGGCATTGATTGAAAGTGGCGTCAGTCAAGTCATGGTGGCCCTCGAAGACCCGTTCAAGCAGGTCAACGGCCAAGGCATCGCCGAACTCAAAGCGGCCGGTATCGAGGTCAAGGTGGGATTGATGCGTGAGGCGGCCAGTGAGCTGAACCGAGGTTTCCTCTCCAGCATTGAGCGCCAGCGCCCTTGGGTGCAGCTGAAAATGGGCATGAGCCTGGACGGGCGCACGGCGCTGAGTAATGGCCGTTCGCAATGGATCACCGGGCCCAAGGCGCGAATGGATGTACAGCACTGGCGTGCCCGCTGTGCAGCCATCATCACCGGCAGCGGCACGGTGTTGGGAGACGACCCGTTACTGACGGTGCGCCAACCTTCATCGCCTGAAGCTGTGGCGCCCATGCGCGTAGTGCTGGACAGCAGCGCGCGCGTGCCGGCGGGTGCGCAAGTGTTTAACGCCAGCGCACCGAGCCTGCATGTGTTGCACAACGACACGCCGTTACCCCAGGGGCACAGCGCTGAAGTGTTGCGTGTGGACGGCGATATCTATGGGCTGGATCTGCATGAACTGCTGTGCCAGCTCAGCCTGCGCGGTCTGCACGAGGTGATGGTCGAAGCAGGCCCCACCTTGGCGGGCGCCTTTCTAAAGGCCGGGCTGGTAGATGAAGTGCTGGTGTATATGGCGCCCAAACTGCTGGGTGATCTGGCCCGCCCGTTGGTGCACATGCCGGAGCTGGTTCACCTCAAGCAAGCGCTGAATTTCACCCTGTTTGACGTCACACAACTGGGTGAAGATTTGCGCTTGCGCTTGCGACCGGTTCAGGTAGCGGGCGCCCCATGACTCATCACTTGCCTGACTTGCTCGCGCAGCCAGATGTGGGCCGGGTCTTCGCCAAAACGGTTATGCCAGATCTGCACGAACGGAAACGGCGGAATCGGCAAGGGCGGGCTGAGGCTGACCAGGTCATCGTCAAGCGGGGCATTGTCCAGGGTGCGGGTGGCCACCGTGAGGATCAGGTCGGTGTTGCTGATCATGCTGGGCGCGGTGCGCCAGTGGGGAACGCTGACCGCTATGCGACGCTGCAACCCTTCGGCGCGCAACAGTCGATCAATTTCACCATGGGTGCAGCCGTCCACCGACACCGAAATATGCGGGCGCAGCAGGTAATTGTCCAAGTCCAGTTGGCCGCTGGCCGGCAACGTACTGCGGTCCAGCAGGCAAGAAAACGTTTCTTCAAACAGCACTTCACTGGAAATGTCCGCTGTCAGGTGGGGGAACACACCCAATGCCAGATCAATTTTGCCTTGGGCGATCTGCTCAAACATGCCGTGACGGCTGTCCTGAGTGACCACCAGCGTGGTGTTGGGCGCCTCGACGCGCAATTGGCGCAACAATTTGGGCAACACAATCGCGGCACCGTAGTCAGACATGGCCAAACGGAAAGTGCGATGGGAGTTGGCCGGCACAAAGTCGATCGACTTGCCGAGCAGGATTTCGATCTGGCTGAGGATCTCCTTGAGCGGTGCCTGAAGGTTTTGCGCCAGGGCACTCAACACCACTTCGCTGCCCTGACGAATCAGGATCGGGTCGTCGAGCAGGACCCGCAGCTTGCTCAGCGAGTGGCTGATGGCCGGTTGGCTCAAATGCAATCGGGCGCCGGTACGGGTCACGTGTTTTTCAGTCAGCAACGCGTCGAGCACCACCAACAGGTTCAAATCAATATTGCGCAGTAAAACCATGACCATCCTGTCATTCACCAATCCGGGACTACCTGCCCGATACGGAGCGCATCATGCTGCAACTCAAACGGATTATTGAAACCGCGCTTTACGTGAAAGATCTTACAGCAGCGAAAAATTTTTACTATAAAACACTCCATTTGGAGGTCATGGTCGAAAGCGACGTGCTCGTTGCATTCAACGTCGGCGGGCTCAACACCCTGCTGCTATTTAGACGCGGCGCCTCACTGCAAACCAAATACCTGAGTGGCGGCGAAATCCCCCCGCACGATGCCCGTGGCTCGATCCACGTGTGCTTCGCCATCGACACCGATGACATGCCCGGCTGGAAGCAAACACTGAGCGACAGCGGCGTGGCCATCGAAGGCCGAACCGAATGGCCCAAAGGCGGCTCCAGCATCTATTTTCGCGACCCCGACCACAACCTCATCGAACTGCTCACGCCGGGCTGTTGGCCGATTTACTGACTGCATCTTTAAGGAAAAAGATCATGGCACACGTTGCAGCAAGCACTCGCCCGTTAATCCGGCACAAAACCCTTTGGGCCATGACTGGACTCGTACTTGGCGGTGTGGCATGGGGCCTGTGGTACGCGCGGCAACCAGCCGCAGCCGGTTATGTGGCGGCACCGGTCAAGGTCGCAGTCGCGCCCGTCAGTCAGCAGCCGTTTACCCGCTACCTGCAAGCCATCGGCGAACTGGAAGCGGTCGAAGAAGTCAGCGTGCCCGCCGAAGTGGGTGGGCGCATCGTCGAGCTGCCGATTGAGTCCGGCCAACGCGTTGAACGCGGGCAGGTGCTGGTGCGCCTCAACGATGCGCCGCAACGCGGGCAAAAGGTGCGGCTGCAAGGTCAGGTCGATAACGCCCTCGTACGCCTTGATCGCCTGAAAAAACTGATCAATTCCAACGCTGTTTCGCGCGAGGCACTGGACGATGCCCAGGCCCAATACACCACCGCTCGCGGCGCCTTGCAGGAATTGATGGCGCAGATTGAACAACGCACCATTCGCGCACCTTTCGCCGGCACATTGGGCATCCGCAAAGTGCATGTGGGGCAATACGTCAATCCCGGCGATACGCTGATCAACCTGATCGGCAACCAAGGCCTGTACGTCAACTTCAGCGTGCCGGAGCAAGCCATGCTGCACTTCAAGACCGGCAGCCCTTTGCTGATTGAGCTTGATGCGCTGCCCGGCCAACCGTTAACGGCCGTGGTCAGCAGCGTCGACCCGTTTTTGGATCGCTCGCGCACCTTAAGCCTTCAGGCACGCTTGCAAGACCCGCCCGCCGCTGCCCTGCCACGCATGTTCGCCCGCGTGCGCCTGCCTCAGACCCTGCCGGAAAACACCTTGAGCCTGCCCGAAACTGCCGTGACCTACAGCGCCTACGGCGAGGACGTGTACCTGGTTCAACCGGCCCTCGATGCTCAGAGCGCACCCACCGTACGGCGCGTGTCAGTCAAGACCGGCGAGCGGCGCGATGGCTGGGTCGTGATCAATCAGGGCGTTGCGCCCGGCGATCAAGTGGTGACGTCAGGCCAGATCAAACTCAGCGATGGCGCCAGCATCGAGCCCATGACCAGCACCGCGCTCGCGGCCGATGGGGGAACAAACCCGTGAAGTTCACCGACATTTTTGTCCACCGCCCGGTGCTCGCGCTGGTGGTCAGTTTGATGATCCTGCTGGCGGGGCTTAAAGCCTATATGGGCTTGCCGGTGCGTCAGTACCCGCTGCTGGAAAGCTCTGTGATCACGGTCAGCACCGACTACCCCGGAGCACCCGCCGAGTTGATGCAAGGCTTTATCACGCAGCCGATCAACCAGTCGCTGGCCTCGGTAGAAGGCGTCGACTACGTCAGCTCGTCGTCAGTCCAGGGCCACAGTGTGATTACTCTGCGCATGGCCCTCAACCAAGACTCGGCCAAGGCACTCAGCGAGGTGATCGCCAAGGTTAACCAAGTCAAATACCGCCTGCCCGAGCAAGCCTACGACCCGGTTATCGAGCGCTCGGCCGGCGACGCCACCGCCGTGGCCTACGTGGGGTTTGCCAGCACAACGTTATCGGCGGCGGCCATGACCGACTACCTGAGCCGTGTGGTGCAACCCTTGTTCGCCACGATTGAAGGTGTAGCCAAGGTCCAGACCTTTGGCGGCCAACACCTGGCGATGCGCCTGTGGCTCGACCCGCAACGCATGGCGGGTCACGGCATCAGCGCCGAGCAGGTAGAACAGGCGATCCGTGCCAACAACTTTCAGGCGGCGCCCGGTCAAATCAAAGGCCAGTACGTGGTGTCGTCGATCCAGGTCAACAGCGACCTCAATACCCTTGAAGAATTTCGCGACATGGTGATCAGCAATCGCGGCGATCACCTGCTACGCCTGCGCGATATCGCCGAGATCGAACTGGGTTCCGCCGCTTACGAAACCAGCGCCCTGATGGACGCCAAGCCCGCCGTTCACCTCGGGCTATACGCCACCCCCAAAGGCAACCCGCTGCTGATCGTCGCAGGCATCAAACGCCTGCTGCCCGAGATCCAGAAAACCCTGCCGCCCGGCGTCGACGTGGCGCTGGCCTTCGAGACCGCGCACTTTATCCAAGCCTCGATCCTGGAAGTGATCGAAACCTTGCTCGAAGCGATTTTGATCGTGGTGGTGATCATCTTCCTGTGCCTGGGCTCGTGGCGCACGGTGCTGATTCCGATCCTCAGCATCCCGCTGTCGATGCTCGGCGCACTGGCACTGATGGCGCTGTTCGGCTTCAGCATCAACCTGCTCACATTGCTGGCGATGGTGCTGGCCATCGGGCTGGTGGTGGACGATGCGATTGTGGTCACCGAAAACATTCACCGCCACATCAAGGGCGGCCTCGCGCCGTTGCAGGCCGCCTTGATCGGCGCGCGGGAAATCGCTTCGCCGGTGATTGCCATGACCATCACCCTGGCCGCGGTGTACATGCCCATCGGTCTGATGAACGGCCTGACTGGCGCGCTGTTCAAGGAATTCGCCCTGACCCTCGCCGGAGCGGTACTGGTATCGGGCGTCATCGCCCTGACCTTGACCCCGGTAATGTGCGCCAAACTGTTGCCCGCCGGCCAAAGTGAAGGCCGCATGAGCCTGTTGGCCGAGCGCTTCTTCGAGCGTTTATCGCGGCGTTATCAACGCGGTCTGTTGCGTTCACTGCGCGCACGCGGTGCGGTGCTGGCGTTCGGGGGGCTGGTGCTGCTCAGCTTGCCGTTGCTCTATGGCCAGGCCGATAAAGAGTTGGCGCCCAATGAAGACCAAGGCAACTTGCTGTTGGCGATCAAGTCTCCGCAACACGCCAACCTCGACTTCGTGGAGCGCTACGCCGCCCAATTGAGCGAGTTGCTGGCCAAGCTCCCGGAAACCACCAGCACCTGGATCATCAACGGCACGGATGGTGTGGCGGCGAGTTTTGCCGGGGTCAACTTCAGTGAGTGGGATAAGCGCGAGCGCAGCGCCGCCCAGATTCAAAGCGAGCTGCAACAGGCTGTCGACGCAGTGGAAGGCGACTCGATCTTCGTCTTCCAGATGCCGCCGCTGCCCGCCTCCACCGGTGGTTTGCCGGTGCAATGGGTGATTCGCAGCACCGAAGACTACCGCGCGCTGTATCAGGCCATGCACGAGATCAAACAACAGGCACGGGCCAGCGGGTTGTTCGCCGTGGTCGACAGCGACCTGGACTTCAACAACCCGGTGACCGAGGTGCGCATCGACCGCAGCAAGGCCAACAGCCTGGGTATTCGCCTGCAAGACATCGCCAGCACCCTGGCGGTGCTGGTGGGCGAAAACTACACCAACCGTTTTGGCTTGCAGGGCCGCTCCTACGACGTAATCGCGCAGACCCAGGCCAATCAGCGCCTGACCCCGCAATCGCTCAATGGCTTCTACGTCAGCACCGACCGCGGCGTGCAAGTACCGCTCGCCACCGTGGTCAGCCTGCACAGCGACATCCAGCCCAACCGCCTCAAACAGTTCAATCAGCAAAACTCGGCCACCTTCCAGGGCATCCCAGCGCCGGGCGTGAGCCTGGGCGAAGCGGTGGCCTTTCTGACCACCCAGAGCGCGCAACTGCCTGCCAGCTTCAGCCATGACTGGCAATCGGATTCGCGGCAATTTATCCACGAAGGCAACGCGCTGATGCTGACCTTCCTGTTCGCCCTCATCGTCATCTACATGGTGCTGGCCGCGCAGTACGAAAGCCTGCGCGACCCGCTGATCATCCTCATCACCGTGCCGCTGTCGATCTGCGGCGCCTTGATCCCGTTGGCGCTGGGCTGGGCGACGCTCAACATCTACACGCAAATCGGCTTGGTGACCTTGATCGGCCTGATCAGCAAACACGGCATCCTGATGGTCGAATTTGCCAACGAACTGCAACAGGCCAGCGGCTGCTCACCGGCCCACGCCATCATCCGCTCGGCGCGCATTCGCCTGCGGCCGATATTAATGACCACCGCAGCGATGGTGGTGGGCCTGGTGCCGCTGCTGTTCGCCAGCGGCGCAGGTGCCAGTAGCCGTTTCGGGCTGGGCATCGTGATCGTGGTGGGCATGGTGGTGGGCACGTTGTTTACGCTGTTTGTATTGCCGTCGATTTATACGTTGATTTCCAAACGTCGTGTGCCGGAGCACGCCCCCCAACCCGCTGAGCTTAAGCCCCTTTACAGCAAGGCATAACGGGCTTAAGCCTCATGTTGTAGCGGCTAAACAGCTTCGAAAAAAGTAGAAATCCCCTGACACAAGGGGCATTTCTACGTTCAATTCCTGCTTTCAATTTTCAAGCGCCTCAGTACATCCCTAACGAGCGGAGCCAGCCACAAGCCATCGTCATTCTGCATACGGTGATGGCTTGGGAGCCCGAATTACGCGCCCATTACGCCGAACAACGGGCCGGGGTGGACTATCAGGCAGCGATCAAGCCCCCTACGCGCACGTCCGAGCCGCAACCGCCTCTACACACACGAATCAATATCGAAATCGACCGCCTGGCCCACCACATGGCTCCCGATCAACGCAGCAATGGCTTGATCGTCTGCGTTCACTGCGACGGGGCGGCGTGTCAGGGCTTGCCAGGCGACGCTCTGCACGGCCTGCGCCGGGTGCAACGCGGGTGTCGCTGCCGGGTCGCCTTTTTCGCCTTTGAAGATGGCCATCAGATCATCCGTAATGGCGGTTTTCTCCGTCAACGCGGCAGGTAATGGCAAGGCCTGTACCGCTTTCACTGCACTGCCTGGGTCTTGGGTGAAGTTGCGGATGGACGTCAGCCCTTCCAGCATGGGCAGCGCGCGCCCGGTGACGGTGTCAAAGGCTGTGATGCTCGGCAAACCCACCTTGCCGCGAAACACCGGGGTGCCCAGGCTCGGGATAATCAGCCCCATCAGGAAGCGCGGGTCATGGCGTTTCACGCTCAGGCCCACACTGGCCACGGCAATGGCTAAACCCACCACCCGCTCGGTGGTCACCAACAGCGACAACTCGTTGTTGGACTCATTGTCGAAAAAGATCCCGCGATAACGAAAGTAGTCACTGAATATCTCGCGCTCATTCAAGGCCGCATTCATGAACCAGGCGCGAGAGTCGTGCACATGTTCATCAAACAGGCGGATGATCGGCAACACGTTGTCGTTCCGTGATTTGCCATTTTCCCCAAACAGCTTGGCGTAATTGAGTTCTCCGTCCCGGCGCATGTCGGCATAGTGCTGCGCTTCATCTTGCTCGTTGGTCATGTAGACCAACCCGCCGACCGCGGTATTAATGAGCGTGCCAAAGCTGAAAATCTCACTGGCGGTCATGTTCCATTCCGGCACGTAATCACGCCGAAAGTCGGCCATGCCGTTGAGCAACTGACGGCAATCCAGGTTGGGTTCGTACATCTTGCTGGTGTTGAAGGTGATCGGCTCCTTGGTGTTAGTGCGACGCTCATATTCCAATTTGGTGGCTTCGTGGGCTGTTTTGGTGGCCTGCTGGCTCTCGGACAAGACAGGCGCAGTGCCGCCCGCGAGGATGGTGGCATCCTCCTTCAATTTCATGGCGTGTAATGCCGAAAAAGCGCTGATCTCATCGCGGGTCATGTCGTTAGCCGTGCCGTACTTCGTGACATTGCCGTACGCCTGCGTATGACTGGCCCGCCCCTTGGCGTAACGGCTGATGCGCCAACCCGTGATCAACCCCGCTTCGCGCTTCATCACTTCTTCCAGAGGGCCATTGTCCATAGCGTCCAGCCAGGTGTTGAAGCGGTGGGTGACGGTGGGGCCGACGTCGAATTCACTTTCAGTTTCGGTTTTCATGACCAACCATGGCCGCTCATCTTTCAATACCGTGCTGAAAGCTCTTGGAGGCGCTTGCAAGGGAGCGCCGACCTTATAGGCTTCGTCAAACATATGGTGCAAAGCGATCTGCGATAACACTTCATGCCCGCCCTCAGATGCCCTCCCCTGATCGCCGGGTGGGTAACCGCCACCGACATCGGAGTGCATACCGGGGTAAATGTATTCCGCAGTGCCTTTGCGGTAGGTGGACGGGCACATCGGGTCATCCGGGTTGGCTTTGCGCCGGATCGAATCCACCGGGAAACAACTGCGTTGCTCATGGGCCGCCACCATGTGCACGCAGTGCTCAAGGAACTTTTCGTCATCACTTAAACGCAGGCTGCCATCGGCCCAGCCCATGTGCCCGGCAGCAAACGGCACCAGATACGGCAGGCCCACCGACGCCACGGTATCGAACAGCCCCATGAACACAATCTTGATCGGCAGGCCAGCAAACAGGTAACAGGTTTCGCCTGCTACCTCGACCTTGGTCAAGGCTTCGAGCCAGTTGGCAAACGCCCGCGCCTCGGCTGCTCCGCGTGAAAAACCGTACACGAACAGGCGCACGGCTTTTATTTCGGGAGTGGTCTTGGATGCGTGCACGGCATCAATTTGGGTTTTAAGCGCTGCCAGCGGTGCTGCCAGCACTTCTTTGCGCCGCCCATAGCTGTTTTTAAATATTGATGCGCCAAGGAGGTCTCCGGTGAGGCTGGTGCCCATTTTCTGCACCAGAGCATATGCATCACCCGTATCCAGAAAGGTTTCGCCTGAAGCTCTTTTCAACGCATCAATCAAGCGGGTCAGCCCCCAATTGATTCGGTTCTCACCGCCCACCGACACAGTCAGGCCCCGATTATCAGGCGCAAACTCACCTATTTCTTTGAACTCGGTGCCTACACCTTGCATGTAATAACGATAAAAGCCTTCCAGCACTTCTCCTTCCTTCCCAGAACCTCCCAGGCTCGCATGGTAAAGACGAGCGACATTGGTCGTCGTGGATGGCAGCGCCTTGCTATCTGACGGTTCATGGTTGTTGGTCCCGTCAAAGCAAAGGGTGATGGTAATGATCTTCATGCAGGGTGCACCCGCGTAAACCTTGCCCGCCGCTCGCGCCTCATCCATCGCCTTTTGCTCAAACGGCTGGTAAGCCGCCTGTTGAATTCGATAGTTACGTAGCACATCAGCCGGGGATCCTGGCAATAAGCCACCCTCTTTGAAATCAGGCGTCGGGCTAAGGAAGGCTGGAGATGGTTTTCTAACGGGCGCATTTATGGCTTCGGACATGTGGCCGGCTCCTCCATTTTTTGAGGGAACTTATAAGGGTAGTTAGGCGTGCCGGGCATCATGAGTCCTGCGGTAACCGCCACTTGGTTACAAGGTAAGAAATGCACATTCACCACGCCCAATCGCTCATACCGCGCAACAGGCACAACGGCTCGATGGTGGGTGTACTTGGCCGCATGCAACTTGTAAGCAGCCCGATATCCATCAGTTCCGAGTGGAGGCCAATTCGCTGAAGCATACGGATCAGTGTCCTTCTCCCACTCAACTACCACCGTCAGCCCTGAATGCCATTTCACCGGCATCGGCGCGCAGCACATTTGACCGCCACCGTACCCATACGGAGCCAGATTTGGCCCGCCATTCCCATTCACGGAAAACCGGTTAATCGCCGCCGAGGTATGGCTGTAGCCCTCAATGGGAGCACCCAAGCGCTCGGGTTTGGGCTGGGTGCAGCCTTGCAGCGAGAGACCGCTGATCAACGTCAGCAACAGTGCTCGAATCATGATGTTGGACATGTGGCCGGATCCTCCATTTTTTGAGGGAACTTATAAGGGTAGTTA
>NZ_JAAEBV010000006.1:0-219766 GCF_016812185.1 Pseudomonas weihenstephanensis
ACCTTGGTGATTTTTACCGGTTTGTGAACGCGTTGGCCGGTCGGTTGGCCGGACTGCGGGTCGCGAGGAATGATCAATTCGTGGCTAAAGCCCTGAACCATGACCTGGTCTTCATGACCTTCCTGATAGGTATTGCCTACTGAATCCGCGGTGAACGCACCGGCAGTGATCAGACCCTGTTTGGTGCCCGTGATGGATATATACGCTGGCGTGGCCATGGTGGCTCTCCTTGCTGAAAATGCGCTGAAAAATAAGGGCTTGGAACGAGCAAATGCCGCCCAAGTACTGATTAGACACATCAAGGTTCGTGCCACAGTTTAAAAAGCCATTAAGAACAGAAAGTTAGATCAATCATGTCGTTTGGAAGACTGATTTTCATATAGAAAGCATGAATAAAGTGCGCAAGAAGTTGCGCAGTACTGCGCAACTTCTTGCGCACTCGCCTACAGGCCAATATCTATATGAGCCACACAAAGGTATGCACAGGTTTATCCACAGATGAGTGCGCAACTTCTTGCGCATACTGGCCATTAGCTTCCATCTGGACCTGCATGCGAAATCACACACAAAACGGGCGGCTCAAGGCCGCCCGGATCAGAGGTGTAAACGTAGGTTTAAAGGTGCGATTCGGCGTACTCGGCGAGTATCGAACGCGGCACCCCTTGCAGGGCAATGTGAACACCGTTCGGGAAGTCTTTGAAACGCTCCGTCAGGTACGTCAACCCAGAACTGGTGGCTGACAGGTAAGGTGTATCAATCTGCGCCAGGTTGCCCAGACACACTACTTTGGAGCCCGCCCCCGCACGGGTAATGATGGTTTTCATCTGGTGCGGCGTGAGGTTCTGGCACTCGTCGATCAAGATTAAACTCTGCTGGAAGCTACGACCCCGGATGTAGTTCAGGGATTTGAACTGCAATGGCACCTTGCTCAGGATGTAGTCGACGCTGCCGTGGGTGCTTTCATCCTCCATGTGCAACGCTTCGAGGTTATCGGTGATGGCGCCCAGCCAAGGCTCCATTTTCTCGGCTTCGGTGCCGGGCAAGAAGCCGATTTCCTGGTCCAGCCCTTGCACACTACGGGTACAAATGATGCGCCGGTAGCGCTTGCTGACCATGGTTTGTTCAATCGCCGCCGCCAGCGCCAGGATGGTTTTACCCGAACCTGCCGCACCCGACAGGTTGACCAGATGAATGTCCGGGTCGAGCAAGGCATACAACGCCAGCCCTTGGTAAATATCCCGAGGTTTAAGCCCCCAGGCTTCCTGATGCAGCAACGGTTCCTGATGCATGTCGAGGATCAGCAGGTGGTCCTTGCGCACCTCTTTGATCCAGCCGACAAACCCCTGTTCGTCAATGATGAATTCGTTGATATGCACCGACGGCAGGTTCTCGATCATCTGCACTTGATGCCAGGTACTGCCGTGGCCCTGACGGGTTTCCACCTTGCTGACACGGTCCCAGAACGAACCGGTCATCGTGTGATAGCCACGCGACAGCATCGACACATCATCGACCAACTGGTCGGTGCTGTAGTCCTCGGACTCGATCCCGCACGCACGGGCTTTGAGGCGCATATTGATGTCTTTGGTCACCAGCACCACCTGAATTTCAGGCGAGCGGGCATGCAAATCAATCAACTGGTTGATGATGATGTTGTCGTTAAGGGTTTCGGGCAGCAGCGCGTTAGG
Source organism: Pseudomonas weihenstephanensis (assembly GCF_016812185.1). NCBI lineage: Bacteria > Pseudomonadati > Pseudomonadota > Gammaproteobacteria > Pseudomonadales > Pseudomonadaceae > Pseudomonas > Pseudomonas weihenstephanensis. The sequence continues at coordinate 1,689 of NZ_JAAEBV010000006.1, forward strand.
TTCTCGGCGCTTGTTCATCAAAATCGACAAAAAGCCTTTAGGGCCACTTTTACCGCGCTGAATGGGCACGCCCTTTTCAACGTTTTCCGGCGAAGCCACGCCCAGCACCTGGTCAATCAAACGAATGGCCTGACGGCATTCGGCGGCGACCAACAGCTTGCCGGTTTTGAGTTTGTCGAGTTCTTCAAGCACCGTCATCGGGATTGCGACGTGGTGTTCCTCGAAGTTGAGCATGGCATTTGGATCGTGAATCAGAACATTGGTATCGAGCACATAAAGGATTGGCTGGTTGGAAGAAGGAGTGCGTCCGTGATCATCCATACTCGGTCACCTTTGTGGGAGCCATTCGACGCAATACCGCAACAGTGCTGCGCCTCGATGTGACTGCCGGCTCATCTGCCCATGTCAGATGAATCCCTGCCCGATAGGTCTTGGAAGACGCCACCTGTGTGGCAGGTTTCGGCGGTCTGTCTTCGTAATACTCCAAAACGTGTGACAAGAAAAAGTCTTTTTAGCGGTTTGGCACTATTTTTTTCTGAATGACGAACAGCCCTTGGCGCAATGCCAAACCGCTACTAGGCTGAGGGATCAACCTGTAACAAAAAAGTATCCAATGTGATTTGCAAGCCGTTCAAAAGGCTAAGCGTTCGCCCCAACACAAAACATTGAAATCTCGCCACCAAAGACCGGCCCGCGCCGACAGCAAGCAAAGATCCGACCTACACCCCCCGCCCTTTTGCCCGCACTAAGCTTCACCTCGCACCCGCCAAGACTGCGCAATGCGCCACGCCGTGGTGGTTGTGCCGACACCGGCCCGTGCAACCACTTTCATTTATGACCGTGTTCGTGTCGTGACATGCCCTGCAAAAACACAGGGTACGCGCCAATACGCCGACCGCGCCCATACAAAAGGACGACGCTATGACCCCTATTTCCAAAACGCTCGAACAGATGCTGCTGGAGATCTATAAAGACGACAGAGTTTCATTTACCGAGTTCAAGCAACTGCGCGACAGTGCCGACGAACGCATGGACAGGGTTATCGAACACTTTGGTCAACACAACAATATGACGGCCTTTCAAAAGTCGATGGACGTGACCATGCAACTGCTGCAACTGTCGGTCATTGACGCTAAAAACGGCAAACTGTCTGACACCGGCGAAGCCATCGTCAAAGACGCCATCACCGCCCAGGTCCAATACCTGCGTGCAGGCAGCGAACTGGCGCTGCGGCTTTTGTAAGACTCTTCACTGCCCGCCCTGATCCAGTGCGGGCTATCGACGCTACGGCTGAGCCAGCGCCGAACACTCTTGCCACCCCAACCCGCTTTGCGCAGTGGCTTTCATCAGCCAGGGCAAAGCGCTGCGCACCTTGCTTTGAGTGTCGTGAAAGCTGATCACGCCGTGGCGCCATAACAGCATCAGGCTCAATACGCGTTGCGCAGACTGTTCAGCACTCAGGCTGCCGGCCAAGTCCTGGGAGTCAATGTTCCACAATGCCACCTGCATGCCCTGGGCCTCAAAAAAAGCCCCGCTGTCGGCACGGCGATGCCCGTAGGGCGGGCGGAATAAAGGCACGTAATTGTCGGGCAAAACTTTTTTGACCAGCGCCGAGCTGCGCACAATCGAATCTTGCCAGTCGGTCCAATGGCTGTGCGAACGGTACCCCCAGCCTTGCACCCCTACGCATTGCCCTTTGTAGAGCGCTTGCAGTGCCTGCACGGACTGTTTATCCAACCGCGCCTGAACGCTGTTGCCCAAGACAAAAAACGTTGCACTCACCGATTGCTTGCGCAGATAGTCGGCCACCCAATCAGTAGTGCCCGGCTGGTGAGTCGGGCCGCTGTCAAAGGTCAGCATAAACAGTCGGTCGTTCATGCCCTCGCCGTTGAACTCACGATCATTGAACAGCTCGACCTCGCTACCGATTTGCGGGAACAGTGCCGCAAGGCGCAACTGCTCATCCAGATAGGCGCGGTGAAACTCGGCGCTCGGTTGCGCCCAATCGGCGTAGAACGAGTCTGGGGCGATTTCAAACTTGCCTGCCTGCTCACGCAAGCTGTCCATGCCGTCCACGTAATAACAGAACGAGGCATCCTGATCGCAGCTTTGCTGGGCGAAGTTGTAATTGGTCAGCAGACGTTGCCACATACGCTGACGGATCGTATCAATCGCGTCCATGTTGATGATTTTCAAGCCCAGCCGCTGGCTGAGCGCACGCTCGTCCAGCGCTTCACTGCTCAACAGGGCATGGGCGAAGGTCAGTATTTCGGCCCGTGACGCCACATCAAACAGCGCCGGGCTGATCAATTGCTCAGGCCATGTGCTGCGATCCAGCGTCGCTGGCTCAGTGGGCGCCGCCACCGCGCTCAGGCACACCAGCCAGGCCGACAAAAAAAGAGCAATACGCACGGGTCAATCTCCCTGTAAAAACTGTGCGCACTATAACCTGCAACCTGGCAAATACCTGTAGTCGCTGCCGCAGGCTGCGATAGCGCGGCAAACCTGCGCCTTCCATCGCAGCCCCGTCCCTCGACGGCGACGACTCAATTGCGCGGCATACGTGCTATCAGCGTGATAGGTGGAGTCAAACCGCCCAACCCCCTAGAATCCCTCCCACGCTAAAAGGAGACGATACCCATGCTGATGGTGATTTCACCCGCTAAAACCCTCGACTACGAGACGCCGCCGGCCACCCAGCGCTTCACTCAGCCGCAATACCTGGATCATTCCCAAGAGCTGATCGGGCAATTGCGCGAATTAAGCCCGCAACAGATTGGCGAGCTGATGCACCTGTCCGACAAGCTGTCCGGCCTTAACGCCGCACGCTTCGGCTGCTGGACCCCGGCCTTCACGCCCGATAACGCCAAGCAAGCATTGCTGGCCTTCAAGGGCGATGTGTACACCGGATTGAATGCCGTGGATTTCAGCGAAGCGGACTTCGACTACGCGCAGACCCATCTGCGCATGCTCTCCGGGCTATATGGCCTGCTGCGCCCGCTGGACCTGATGATGCCTTATCGCCTGGAAATGGGCACCAAGCTGCAAAACCCTCGCGGCAAAGACCTCTATGCTTTTTGGGGCACGCGCATCAGCGACTGGCTCAATGAAGCACTGGCCGAGCAAGGCGATGACGTGCTGCTCAACCTGGCCTCCAACGAGTACTTCTCGGCGGTCAAAAAGTCAGCCTTGAACGCACGCATCATCAACACCGAATTCCGGGACTTTAAGAACGGCCAGCACAAAATCATCAGCTTTTACGCCAAAAAAGCGCGCGGCATGATGAGCCGTTTCGTGATCAAGGAACGCATCAACGACCCTGAGCAGCTCAAGCAATTTGATGCCCAGGGTTACTATTACAGCGCCGAACACTCCAAACCGGATCTGTTGGTCTTCTTACGCGATCACACCCCCGAATAACCCCCCGCCTTTTTGACGCCCTCGGCCTGATCGAGGGCGCGTCGTGCTGTGAACCCCTTCACACTCCTGCTTGAATAGCCAAATAATTGACGCCAAAAATACGACTTGAAATTTCTATGAACATAAATTCACTCGACAAATGTGACTTTTTTTCATAGTGGCACCTAATTTTTTTATCAGTAGTGGCACTTAACTATCCTCGCCGACGAACGCCCTTAAATTAAAGGACGAAACCTTAAGTGCTATCAATATGGAACCAGTGCCATCTTTTTCCATTTTGTTAATTTTCGTCGAAAACGGGATAAACGGCCCGGAACTATGTTTGGTACGACTGCTCATACAACCCGTAACGATTCTTACAGAGTTTGTGAGATATCGCTTACAACGATAAACCTAACTTTCAGGTTATATCCGCTGCAATCAGGCCCAGGCAAAGGTGATCGAAATTCAGCTATAACCCTTTGTTTATAAAGGCTAAAAAATAAGAAACATCGCGGCGCACAGCGCCCGCCCAAGGCCGTCCCCATCATCTGACATGCCTTAGTAATAGTGATGAGCTGCACTTTAACTGTGCAACTTTCAACAACTTGAAACTTAACGATGCCTGCACTGGGCATTGCGGCTTATATGCGCCGTAGTTCCCTGTGCACCCACACTTTAAGTCCGGTCATTAATTGGCCTATACACGACAGAGGTAATTGCGATGCGCATCAGCATATTTGGTTTGGGTTACGTCGGTGCAGTGTGCGCCGGTTGTCTTTCCGCTCGCGGCCATGAAGTCATCGGCGTTGACATCTCACAAGACAAGATCGACCTGATCAACCTCGGCAAGTCGCCCATCGTTGAACCGGGGCTTGGCGAACTGCTGGCCCAAGGCATCCAGAACGGCCGTCTGCGAGGCACCACCAACTTTGCATCGGCCATTCGCGAGAGCGACCTGTCGATGATTTGCGTCGGTACGCCGAGCAAGAAAAACGGCGACCTGGAGTTGAACTACATCGAAGCCGTGTGCCGCGAAATCGGCGCCGTACTGCGCGATAAAACCTCGCGCCACACCATTGTGGTACGCAGCACCGTGTTGCCGGGGACCGTGAAAAATGTGGTGATCCCGATCCTCGAAGAGTGCTCGGGCAAAAAAGCCGGCGTCGACTTCGGCGTCGCGGTCAACCCTGAATTCCTGCGTGAAAGCACGGCCATTGCCGACTACGACCAGCCGCCGATGACCGTGATCGGTGAACTCGACACAGCCTCGGGCGATGTCCTGCAATCGCTGTACGAAGAACTCGACGCGCCGATCATCCGCAAGGACATCGAAGTGGCCGAGATGATCAAGTACACCTGCAATGTGTGGCACGCCACCAAAGTGACGTTCGCCAACGAGATTGGCAACATTGCCAAGGCCGTCGGCGTTGATGGTCGCGAAGTCATGGAGGTGGTGTGCCAGGACAAAACCTTGAACCTGTCGCAGTACTACATGCGCCCCGGCTTTGCCTTTGGCGGCTCCTGCCTGCCCAAAGATGTGCGTGCCCTGACTTACCGTGCCAGCTCGCTGGACGTGGACGCACCGTTGCTCAACTCGCTCATGCGCAGCAACGTGTCGCAAGTGCAAAACGCGTTCGACATCGTCGCCAGCCATGACAAACGCAAAGTTGCCCTGCTCGGTTTGAGCTTCAAGGCCGGGACTGACGACCTGCGCGAAAGCCCGCTGGTGGAACTGGCCGAAATGCTGATCGGCAAGGGGTTTGACCTGAGCATCTACGACACCAACGTCGAGTACGCCCGCGTTCATGGTTCGAACAAAGACTACATCGAATCAAAAATTCCCCACGTCTCCTCCCTGCTCAACTCGGATTTCGACGCGGTGATCAACAACAGCGACGTGATCATTTTGGGTAACCGCGACGAGAAGTTCCGCGCACTGGCCCAAAACGCCCCGCATGGCAAACAGGTCATCGACCTGGTGGGCTTCATGTCCAAAGCCACCTGCACCGTAGGCCGTACCGAAGGCATCTGCTGGTAACACGCCGCCCACTGCAGGCACTGGCGCAGGCTGCGCCAGTGCCTGCAGAGCTTGTGCACCACAGCCTTCATGCTCACACGGAACCTCATTATGCTCAGGCTAAAACACGGCCTTCTTCAAGCCGCCGGTTGGCTGTTTTACCTCACGTTGTTGATGGGCCTCGCGCTGGCGCTGCCAACATCGACCTTCGACGCCGAGTCGAAAAACTTTATTTTCCTGATTGGCGCCGTGGGTATCTGGCGCTACTCAATGGGTGCCACGCACTTTTTGCGCGGCATGCTGTTTTTATATGTGGTGTACCCGCACCTGCGACGCAAGGTGCGCAAACTGGGCAAGGCCGCTGACCCTTCCCATGTATTTTTGATGGTCACCAGCTTTCGTATCGACGCCCTGACCACCGCTCAGGTGTACAGCTCGGTCATTCGCGAAGCCATTGACTGCGGCCTGCCCACCACCGTGGTCTGCTCGCTGGTTGAGATGTCCGATGAGTTGCTGGTCAAGAGCCTGTGGGAGCGAATGAACCCGCCAGAGCGGGTCAAACTCGACTTCGTGCGGATCGCCGGCACCGGCAAACGCGACGGTCTGGCCTTCGGTTTTCGCGCCATCTCACGCCATATGCCGGACAGCCGCGCCGTGGTTGCCGTGATCGACGGCGACACCGTGCTGGCACCCGGCGTTGTACGCAAAACCGTGCCCTGGTTCCAGTTGTTCGGCAACGTCGGCGGCCTGACCACCAACGAATTCTGCGAAGTGCGCGGCGGCTACATCATGAGCGAGTGGCACAAACTGCGCTTCGCCCAGCGCCACATCAACATGTGCTCGATGGCCCTGTCCAAGCGCGTGCTGACCATGACCGGACGCATGTCGGTGTTCCGCGCCAACGTGGTGACTGACCCCGACTTCATCGCCGACGTCGAAAGCGATTCGTTGCAGCACTGGCGTCTGGGCCGTTTCAAGTTTTTGACCGGCGACGACAAATCCAGCTGGTTCAGCCTGATGCGCCTGGGCTTCGACACTTTTTATGTGCCTGACGCAGCCATCCACACCGTGGAGCACCCGCCGGAAAAAAGCTTCATCAAGGCCAGCCGCAAACTGATGTTCCGCTGGTACGGCAACAACTTGCGCCAGAACGCCCGCGCACTGGGCCTTGGGGTCAAACGCCTCGGCCTGTTCACCAGCGTGGTGCTGTTCGACCAGCGCGTGTCGATGTGGACCTCGTTGCTGGGGCTGACGGTTGCACTGATTGCCAGCCTCAAATACGGCATCACGTTCCTCATCGCTTACCTGCTGTGGATCGGCATTACCCGCCTGATTCTGACCCTGCTGCTGGCCTGCTCGGGACACACCATCGGCCCGGCCTACCCGGTGATTCTTTATTACAACCAGATCGTCGGTGCGCTGGTGAAGATCTACGTGTTCTTCCGCCTCGATCAACAGTCCTGGACCCGTCAGGACACCAAATTGACCCGTGATCTGGCCAGCTTTCAACGTTGGTTCAACACCTGGTCGTCTCGCACCATGACCTTCTCAGCCGCCAGCATCTTTGTGGCCGTGCTGCTGACGATGGTCTGAACCGACACGATCGAATTAACCAGGAACAAGACCTTATGAACACTCAAGTAAACACCAACGTTGTCCACGAATCCGAAGCCCAGCGCCAACACGCACGGGTCAAAATCCCGGCCAAATTACGGTTTACAGGCAAAGACCGCACGCCGATGGACGTCAACATCATCGACCTGTCAGCGGGCGGCCTGAGCTTCTACGCGGCCAATCAGCCACTGACCGTGGGCGAAGTCCATAAAGGTCGCTTGCAGTTTGTGATCGACAACCTCGGTCTGGCGATGGACGTCGATCTGCTGGTGCGCAACGTCGACCGACAGTCCGGGCGTGTCGGCTGCCAGTTCCAGAACCTCGACCAGCAAGACATCTCGACCCTGCGTCACCTCATCACCTCGCACCTGAGCGGCGACCTCGTGACGATGGGCGACGTGCTCGCCACCTTGCAGCGCGATAACTTCACCAAGGCGCGCAAGGTCAAGGACGGCGGCAGCGGCATGACCCCGTTCGGGCGCATGAAGGCCGTGGTGTTGAGTGCGGGCGTATTTGTCGTCGGTCTGGTGGCGTTCGGTTTTGTCGTCAAATCGGTGTACGGCCTGTATTTCGTCACCCACGCGCAGTCGGCGCTGGTCAGTGTGCCGGGCATGAACATCACCATGCCGCGTGACGGCACCGTGCAAAGCCTGGTCAAGGACGACAATCTGGCAGCCAACGGCGCGCCCATTGCCACCTTCAGCACCAGCATGCTGGACGTGCTTAAAGGGCATCTGGACGAGAACCAGTTGCAGCCGGCCAATATCGAAACGCTGTTTGGCAAGCAAATGACCGGCACCCTGACCTCGCCGTGTGACTGCGTCGTCGCCGAGCAAGTGGTTGCCAACGGCCAATACGCCAGCAAAGGTGACGTGATCTTCAAACTGGTGCCGCGCACCAGCGAAGCCAACATCGCCGCGCGCTTCAGCTATCGCCAGTTTGACAACGTACTGCCCGGCACCCCGGTCAACTTCAAAGTCGCCGGTGAAGACTACCTGCGCACCGGCAAGATCATCAGCAGCACCAGCCTCAACAGCGATGACCTGTCCTCGGACATCCGCGTGCAGATCAAGCCCGATGCACCGCTGGACAGCGCCCTTGCCGGCCGCCCGGTGGACGTGCGCAGCGACCGTGGCCCGTCGATGAACTGGCTGATCAGCAAAGCCTCGGCGGCAGGTCTGTAACCATGAAAAACTCATTCCCGGTAGTCGCTGGCGCAGGCTGCGATCCCGAGCCAGGCGCTCGCCAACCACGCGACGGTTTTTTTCGCATTCACAGCGGTTTCGCAACCGCTCGCAGCCTGCGGCAACGACTACAAGGGCCAGCGCTTTGCTTGTTGTCCCTCGCACTCGCCGGTTGCGCGGGCCTGCCCGATCAGCGGCTGGCCAATGAAGCCTTGAAAAACGGCGACACCGCCACCGCACAGCGTAACTATCAGGCACTGGCGGATTTGGGTTACACCGAAGCGCAGGTGGGGCTGGCCGATATCTGGATGCAAAGCCCGGACGCCGAGCAGTTGAAACAGGCCGAAGCCACGTACCGTGAAGCCGCAAAAACCTCGCCTCGCGCTCAAGCGCGCCTGGGGCGTCTGCTGGCCAGCAAACCCGGCGCTACCGAGGCCGAGTTGCACGAAGCGCAAGCCCTGTTGCAACAAGCCTTTGCCAGTGGCGACGCGAGCAGCCTCACGCCGCTGGCGATGCTGTACTTGCAACACCCGCAAAGCTTCCCCCAGATCAATGCCCAGCAGCAAATCAGCCAGTGGCGCGCCGCAGGTTATGCGCAAGCAGGCCTGGCCCAAGTGGCGCTGTACCGCCTCGACGGTACGTACGATCAGCATCTGGATGAAATCGCATCCATCTGCCGTCAGGCGCTGCCCGCCAACGACAGTTGTTACGTCGAGCTGGCCACGGTGTATCAGAAACAAGGCAACACCGATCAGCAGGCCGAGCTGATCCAGCAACTGCAAAGCGCTTACAGCCGTGGCAGCGCCTCGGCGCAAAAGGTCGATGGCGTTGCCCGCGTGCTGGCCGATGCCACCTTGGGCACCCCCGACCCGGACACCGCCAAGTCGCTGCTGGAACGCATTGCACCGGCCTACCCCGCAGCCTGGGTCAGCCTTGCGCAGCTGCTCTATGACTTTCCCGATCAGGGCGACGTCGCGCAGTTGCAGGAATACCTGGACAACGGTCGCGCCGCTGACCAGCCGCGCGCCGAACTGTTACTGGGCAAGCTCTATTACGACGGCAAATGGCTGACCCCGGACGCGCAAAAAGCCGAAGCGCACTTCCTGCGCGCCGTGGACCAGGAAGTGGCTGCCGATTACTACCTTGGCCAACTCTACCGTCGCGGTTACCTGGGCCAGGTGTACCCGCAAAAAGCCCTCGACCACCTGCTCAAGGCCGCGCGCAACGGTCAGAACAGCGCCGATTTCGCCATCGCCCAGTTGTTCTCGCAAGGCAAAGGCACGCAGCCCAACGCCCTGAACGCCTACGTGTTCAGCCAACTGGCCACGCTGCAAAACACCCCGCAAGCCAACGAACTGGCCGCCCAACTCGACGAGCAATTGCCCGCAGAGCAACGCGCTGGCGCCCAGCGCCTGCTGCAAAAAGAGCAAGCCTTGCGCGCCACCCTGAGCCAGAACGCCGTGGCCGTACAGGCACTGCAAGCAGAAAACGGCGAGGAAGCCCTATGACCCTCAATCCTTTTGTAAAAGCCGGCATCGGCCTGACTTTCGCATTGCTGTGGTCATGCCCGACCCTCGCGGCCCTGACCGATGAAAAAAACTTCGGCCTTGAAACCAAAATCACTGCGCAATCAGAAGACGACCGTGACCTTGGCACCCGCGATGGCGGCGACGTCAACGGCATCGGTCTGGACCTGCGCCCGTGGGTGTACGGCGAACGGGGCAACTGGAGCGCCTACGCCATGGGCCAGGCCGTGACCTCCAGCGACATCATCGAAACCGACACCTTGCAACAGTCTGACCTTGAGCAAAACAGCAGCAGCGATGCGCGCAAACAAGACAAAAGCTACCTGGCCCTGCGCGAGTTCTGGGTCGGCTACAAAGGCTTTACCGCCTACCCCGGCGAACAGCTCAAGTTCGGTCGCCAACGCCTGCGCAATGACGACGGCACGTGGCGCGACACCAACATCGAAGCGCTGAACTGGACCTTCGATACCACCCTGCTCAAGGCCAATGTGGGCGCGGCTGAACGTTTTAGCGAGTACCGCACCGACCTGACCGAACTGGCCCCGGACGACAAAGACCGGCTGCACCTGTTTGGCGATATTGCCGCGCAATGGACACCCGGCCAATGGGTCGGCCTGCGCGCCCACCACAGCCAGGACGATGGTTCGCTCAAACATCAGGGCGAAGAAGTCGATGCGCTGGACAAAACCCAAAACGGCGACCTGACCTGGCTCGGTATCGAAGCCAACAGCGACGCCTACAACTACCGCAACACCCACACCGTGAATTACTGGGCCAGCGCCACCGGCATGAGCGGCACGCGCGACACACTCGCCACCTCAACCGTGGGCGGGCGCAACATCGCCGGCGCCAAAACCCGTGACGATGTGGATGGCTGGGCCACCGATCTGGGGGTGCGTCTGCGCCTCGATCCCAACTGGCAAGTCGGCGCTGCCTATTCGCGCGCCAGTGCCAACTATCAGCAGACCGGACTTGAGAGCAACCGCTCCAACTTCACCGGCACGCGCTCGCGGGTTCACCGTTTTGGTGAGGCGTTTCGTGGCGAAATGCAAAACATCCAGAGCGCCAGCCTGTTCGGTTCATGGCAACTGCGCGACGACTACGACGCCTCGCTGGTCTACCACAAGTTCTGGCGGGTCGATGCCAGCAAGCCGATTGGCAGCAACGGCATCAATGCCGTGCAAAACAGCGAAGACCCTACCAGCGGCCTGCTCTCCAGCACTTCATTACCGATGATGGATGGCAAAAAAGACCTCGGTCAGGAGATGGACCTGGTCGTCACCAAGTACTTCAAGCAAGGCCTGTTACCGGCCGCGCTGAGCCAGTCCATCGACGAGCCTTCAGCGCTGGTGCGCTTTCGCGGCGGGGTATTCAAACCCGGCGATGCCTACGGTAAAGGCGTGGACTCATACATGCACCGCGCGTTCGTTGACGTGATCTGGCGCTTTTAATGACAACGCCAACGGGAGTGCGTGACATGAATCATCCTGCCTATCGCGGCGCGATCAGCCTGCTGGCCGGCGCGCTGCTGCTGGCCAGCGCCCCGGCGTTTGCCAGCGCCGAACCGGTAAAACCGAGCGTGGCCAAAGAACTGCAACACGCCAAAACGTACACCGTCAGCACTGCACCTACCGTCCCGCTGAATATCGCGAAACCGGCGCTGCCCGACCTCTCGGGCTACACCGCCGAGGCGGCAGCGGCCAAGATCGTGCGCAGCACCGCAGGCAAGGTCAGCGTGCGCCGCATGATGCAAGAAAACGCGCTCAAGGACTTTATCGGCGGCGACAACAAAATGGCCGAATGGGTGGTGCGCCAAGGCGGCATTCCGCAGGCGATTTTCATCGACGACGGCTATGTGAACCTCAAGGATTTGGCCAAGCGCCTGCCCAAACAGTACTTCAGCGAAACCGCGCCGGGCGTTTACCTGGCACGCTTGCCGATTGTGGTCGGGCACAAGGGCATTCTGGAAATCGACGCCACTACCCAAGAGCTGCGCTTGTCCCAGGAAGCCGGTTCGTTTCTGGTCAACGATGGCCAGTTATTCGTGCGTGATAGCCGCGTCACAGGCTGGCGTGAAAAAGCCAACGGCCCGGCGACCTTTCGCGATGCCAAAGAGTTTCGCCCGTTCCTGCTGTCGTGGGGCGGCACCGAGACGTACATCATCAACAGCAAAATGGCGAGCTTGGGCTATGCCAACAGCAAGTCGTACGGGGTGAGTATTTCCCAGTACACGCCCAACATGGCCAAGGTGGTCAAACGTGACGAACCCACCGGCTGGATTGTCGGCTCCGAGTTCTCGGACATGTGGTACGGCTTTTACTGCTACGAAACCCGCGACTTCGTGGTCAAGGGCAACACCTACCGCGACAACATCGTCTACGGCATTGACCCGCATGACCGTTCCCACGGCCTGATCATTGCCCAGAACGATGTGTTCGGTACTCAGCGCAAACACGGGATCATTATTTCCCGTGAGGTCAACGACAGCTTCATCTTCAACAACCGCAGCCACGACAACAAACTCTCAGGGCTGGTGATTGACCGTAACAGCGTCAACAACCTGATCGCCGACAACGAGATTTTCCAGAACCACACCGACGGCATCACCCTCTATGAGAGCGGTGACAACCTGCTGTGGGGCAACAAAGTCATCAACAACCGTCGTCACGGTATTCGCGTGCGCAACAGCGTCAACATTCGCCTGTACGAGAACGTGGCGATGGCCAACGGCCTGACCGGCGTGTACGGCCACATCAAAGACCTGACCGACACCGACCGTGACATTGACCTCGATCCCTTCGACGCCGAGGTGTCGCTGATCATGGTCGGCGGTGAGCTGGCCGGGAATGGCAGCGGCCCGCTGGCGATTGACTCGCCGCTGAGTATCGAGCTGTACCGGGTGTCGATGCTGGCCCCGACCAAATCCAGCGGCATCAGCTTCAACGGCATTCTGGGTGAGCGTCAGGACGAAATTCTCGACCTGATGGTGCGCCAGCAAAAAGCCGTGCTGATCGACCCCGTTGAACGCCAGACCGAATTGCGCCACTGAGGATGACTGTTATGCCCCCCCATCTGATCAAGATCTTGAGCCTGTCGGGCCTGACAGCCGCCCTCCTCGGCGCCGCCGCAGGCGCACAGGCAGACGCCGTTCAAGCGCCAGCCTTTACCGCCCAGGCGTGCTGCAACCTGTGCCCCGAAGCCCACGACGCCAAAAACTACACCACGCGCTATCAGCAGAACTTCACCACCCTGGTGCAGGCTGAAGGCGACTGGTTGTTCCGCACCCAAGAAGACCTGCGCACCGAGTTCGACACCACGCCTGCCGGATACAAACGCATGCAGCAGTTGCACGACGCCTTCAAAAGCAAAGGCGTGGAACTGGTGGTGGTGTACCAACCGACTCGCGGGCTGGTCAATCGCAACAAACTGATGCCCACCGAGCGCGATAAGTTCGACTACGACACCGCACTGAAAAACTACCAGGCCATGCTCGGGCGCTTCGCCAAGATGGGCTACTACGTGCCTGACCTGTCGCCGTTGACCAATGAGTCGGATGCCACGGGCAACAGCGCCCACGATTTCTACTTTCGCGGCGACCAGCACTGGACGCCCTACGGTGCCCGGCGCACGGCGAAAATCGTGGCGCAGACGGTAAAAAAAGTGCCGGGCTTTGCCGACATCCCGCAGCGTGAATTCGAAACCAAAATCACCGGGCGCATGGGCAAAACCGGCACCTTGCACAACATGGCCGGCCAACTGTGCGGCACCAGTTACGCGGTGCAGTACATGGACCAGTTCAGCACCGAGCCAAAGGGCGAAGCAGCTGACGGTGACCTGTTCAGCGACGCGGGCAACCCGCAAATCACCCTGGTGGGCACCAGCCACAGCGGCAAGAACTACAACTTTGCCGGTTTTCTGGAGCAATACATTGGCGCTGACGTGCTCAACGTCGCCTTCCCCGGCGGCGGCCTGGAAGGCTCGATGTTGCAGTACCTGGGCAGCGACGAATTCCAGAAAACCCCGCCCAAAGTATTGATCTGGGAGTTTTCTCCGCTGTATCGCCTCGACCAGGAAACCATCTACCGCCAGATGATGGCCCTGCTCGACAACGGTTGCGAAGGCAAGCCTGCGCTGATGAGCAGCAGCACCACGCTCAAACCGGGCGCAAACCAGATGCTGGTCAACAGCAGCAACAAAGACCTGCGCAACGCCAATCACCAAATCGACATCCGCTTCGCCGACCCGTCGGTGAAAACCCTGCAAGCCACGCTCTGGTACATGAACGGTCGGCACGAAGATTTGAAAATCGACAAACCGACCACGTCCGACACAGACGGGCGCTTCGCCTTTGAACTGCGTACCGATGAAGACTGGGCCAGCCAGAACCTGCTGGCCATTGAAATTCAAGGCCCGCAAGACGCGGGCGACGTACAAAAAGTCGACGCCAAAATCTGCAAACGCAACGTTTTCCCCACCTCTGCGCAGCTCAATGCGCAGGCCGGACGATGAGGTTTCTGATGCCTACTGCACCGATCAATTTGCGCACCTTGCTGGCGCCGACGTTGCTCGGCCTGGCGATGCTTGCCAGCACCGCCCATGCCGCCGCGCCCTTACGCCCACCCCAGGGCTACTACGCCCCGGTCGAAGCCTTCAAGACCGGCGATTTCAAAAACGACTGCGAGTCGATGCCCCAGCCGTACACCGACAAGCTGGAGTTTCGCAGCAAGTACGAAGGTTCGGACAAAGCCCGCTCGACCCTCAACGTGGCCTCGGAAAAAGCCTTTCGCGACGCAACGTCCGGCATCACCACGCTTGAGCGCGGCACCAGCAAACGCGTGATGCAGTACATGCGTGACGGGCGCCCGGAGCAGCTCGACTGCACCCTGAGCTGGCTGACTGCGTGGGCACAGGCCGACGCACTGATGAGCCAGGAGTTCAACCACACCGGTAAGTCGATGCGCAAATGGGCGCTGGGCAGCATGGCCTCCTCGTACTTGCGCCTGAAATTCTCCGCGTCGCAGCCATTGGCGCACCATGCGCAGCAAGCCCGCGAAATCGAAGCCTGGTTCAGCAAAATGGCCGATCAAGTGGTCAGCGACTGGGACAACCTGCCGTTGGAAAAAACCAACAACCACTCGTACTGGGCTGCGTGGTCGGTGATGGCCACGTCCATCGCCACCAACCGTCGCGACCTGTTCGACTGGTCGGTAAAAGAGTTCAAGGTCGGCGCTCATCAAGTCGACGCCCAAGGCTTTTTGCCCAACGAGCTCAAGCGCCAGCAGCGCGCCCTCGCCTATCACAACTACGCCCTGCCGCCCTTGGCGATGATCGCCAGCTTTGCGCAGGTCAATGGTGTGGACCTGCGCAACGAAAACAACGCGGCGTTGAAACGCCTGGGTGAGCGCGTGTTGAGCGGGGTGAAAGACCCTGAAACGTTTGAAGCGAAAAACGGCAAAGCACCAGACATGACGGATTTGAAGATCGACGCCAAGTTTGCCTGGCTGGAACCGTTCTGCACGCTCTACACCTGCGCGCCCGAGGTGATTGAAATGAAGCGCGGCATGCAGCCGTTCAAAACCTTTCGACTGGGCGGTGACCTGACCAAGGTGTACGACTCGGCGCACGAAAAAGGCTGACAGCAGCCCTCACCCTAACCCTCTCCCGGAGGGAGAGGGGACTAAAAGCAACAGCAACAGCAGATGCGCGCAGCACCACACATCAAGCCCCCTCTCCCTTTGGGAGAGGGTTGGGGTGAGGGTCGATCAAACGACACCCAAACCTCAAAAGATACACGTACACCTCCCCACTTTTTCTCGGGGGGGTTGGGGGGGCTGAGCCCTTTATTGTTGGTCCACACGGAGAGGTCAGGATGGTTTTTTCATCCAATGTGTTCCTGTTTTTATTCTTGCCGGTGTTTCTCGCCCTGTATTACTTGAGCGGGCAACGCTATCGCAACCTGCTACTGCTCATCGCCAGTTACGCGTTTTACGCGTGGTGGCGCGTGGACTTTCTGGCGCTGTTTATCGGGGTCACGGTCTGGAACTACTGGATCGGCCTCAAAGTCGGTGCCGCAGGCGTTCGCACCCAACCCGCGCAGCGTTGGCTGCTGCTGGGGGTCATCGTTGACCTCGCCATTCTGGGCTATTTCAAGTACGCCAATTTCGGCGTCGACAGCATCAACGCAATGATGGGTTCGGTCGGTCTTGACCCTTTCATCCTCACCCACGTGCTGCTGCCGATCGGGATCTCGTTCTACATCTTCGAGTCCATCAGCTACATCATCGACGTGTACCGCGGTGACACCCCGGCCACCCGCAACCTGATCGACTTCGCCGCCTTTGTCGCGATCTTCCCGCACTTGATCGCAGGCCCCGTGCTGCGTTTTCGCGACCTCGCCGATCAGTTCAACAACCGCACCCATACCCTCGATAAATTCAGCGAAGGCGCCACGCGGTTCATGCAGGGTTTCATCAAGAAGGTGTTTATCGCCGACACCCTGGCGGTGGTCGCCGATCACTGTTTCGCGCTGCAAAACCCGACCACCGGCGATGCCTGGCTCGGTGCGCTGGCGTACACCGCGCAGCTGTATTTCGACTTCTCGGGTTACAGCGACATGGCCATCGGGCTGGGCTTGATGATGGGTTTTCGCTTCATGGAAAACTTCAAACAGCCTTACATCAGCCAGTCGATCACCGAATTTTGGCGGCGCTGGCACATCAGCCTGTCGACCTGGCTGCGTGACTACCTCTACATCACCCTGGGCGGCAATCGCAAAGGCACGCTCATTACCTACCGCAACCTGTTCCTGACCATGTTGCTGGGCGGTCTGTGGCACGGCGCAAACATCACTTACATCCTGTGGGGCGCTTGGCACGGCCTGTGGCTGGCCATCGAAAAAGCACTGGGCCTGAACACTAACCCACGGGCGCTGAACCCGATCCGCTGGGCACTGACCTTCTTGATCGTGGTCATCGGCTGGGTGATTTTCCGCGCCGAAAACCTGCACGTAGCCGGGCGTATGTACAGCGCCATGTTCAGCTTTGGTGAATGGTCGCTGTCGGAACTCAACCGCGCCAACCTCACCGGTTTGCAAGTCGCCACGCTGGTGGTGGCCTACCTGACGCTGGCGTTCTTCGGTCTGCGTGATCTGTACCGCAAGCCCACAGAACTGGACCTGAGCAAGGATCAAACACTGCCCGCTGACTGGTCACGTTATGCACTGCGCAGCGTGATCGGGCTGTTGTTTGTGGCCTCGATTTTCAAACTCTCGGCGCAAAGCTTCTCGCCGTTCCTGTACTTCCAGTTCTAAGGGGAGCCGACCATGAACCGAACATTACGCATCGTCTACGTCACCAGCTTCTGCGGCCTGCTACTGGGTTTGGGCGCGGTCTCGCTGCGCAGCTTTATCGGCTTTGACACGCCAGCGCAAACCACTGTGCTTAATGGCCATTGGAGCAAAGCCGTCGAAACCCATTACGACGACGAGTTCCCGATCAAGCGCCTGGGCACCAATCTGTGGGCCGCGCTGGATTTCACCCTGTTCAACGAAGGCCGTCCCGGCGTGGTGCTGGGCCGCGATCAATGGTTGTTCAGCGACGAAGAGTTCAAACCGTGGCCCAACGCGCAGCAGAACGTGGCTGACAACTACGCGCTGGTCGAAGGGGTGCGCAACACCCTCAAAGAACAGGGCGTGAAACTGGTGATGGCGGTGGTGCCGTCCAAAGTGCGCTTGTACCCCGAGCACATGGGTGAGCAGCGCCCTGCCCGCATTCATGCCGACCTATACCGCGACTTCCACGCGCAACTGGCTGCCAGCCAGATCATCGCCCCCGACTTGCTTGGCCCCCTGCAACAGGCCAAACAGGGCGGCGCGCAGGTGTTTTTGCGCACCGACACGCACTGGACGCCAGACGGCGCGCAAGTCGCGGCCCAGCAACTGGCCGCGGCGATTGGCAGCCAGTTCCCGCTCAGTGGCGAACCGCAGCCATTTGTCACCGAAGCTCAAACAACCGAACAGCACAACGGCGACCTGGAGCGCTTCCTGCCGCTTGACCCGTTGTTCAGCCACCTGCTGCCACCGCCCGAGCCGCTGGAAAAACGCACCACCCGCGCCGCCGATACGGCCGCCGACAGTCAAGACGCGCTTTTCGCCGACAGCGAAGTGCCCGTCACGCTGGTGGGCACCAGTTACAGCGCCAACCCGAACTGGAACTTCGTCGGCGCGCTGAAACAAGCGCTGCGTAGCGACGTGATCAACGATTCCAAGGATGGCCACGGGCCGATCCTGCCGATGCTCGCTTACCTGAAAAGCGATGCCTTCAAGAACACCCCGCCCCAAGTGCTGATCTGGGAGTTTCCCGAGCGTTACCTGCCCGTGGACAACGAGATCGGTGACGCCGACCCCTCGTGGGTCGCCACCTTGAAAGAAGCGGGCGCACGCCAACCGCAACTTGCACAAAACACTGCGAAATCCGAGACGCCCAACCGGGCGCAACACTGAAAGAGAGGTTCGACTAATGACTATTAAAACCCTGCCGTTCACACCTGCTCCACGTCGTCTCGCCAAATCCTTTGCGCTGATCGCCGGTATGAGCCTGCTGTCACTGCAAGCGTGGGCCGGTGGCGATGCCGCCCTGTACGGCCCCAGCGCACCAAAAGGCTCAAGCTTTGTGCGCATGTTCAACGCCAGCAATCAGCAAGTCAGCGCCACCGTGGGCAATACCGCCCTCAACGACATCGCGGCGCAAGGCAGCAGCGATTTCAGCTTCCTGCCACAGGGCGATTACAGCGCCAAAGTCGGCAGCCACAGCCTGCCCGTCAAACTGAGCGCCGATCACTACTACACGCTGGTCAACACCAGCAGCGGTCAGCCGCAATTGATCGAAGAACCGCCGTTCAAGAACAAGCAGAAATCATTGGTAAGGGTGCAGAACCTGACCGACAAGGCGCTGACCTTGAAGACCGCCGACGGCAAGACCGACGTGGTCAAGCCCGTGGCCGCTCGAGGCCGTGGCGAGCGCGAAATCAACCCGGTGAAAGTCAGCTTCGCGCTGTTCGAGGGCGACAAAAAAGTCAGCGACCTCAAGCCGGTAGCCCTGGAGCGCGGTGAGGCGGCGGTGCTGTACGTCACCGGCAGCGGCAGCAACGTGTCACCGACCTGGGTCAAGCGCCCGGTTTCGACCCGCTAACCCTTTTTTGCTCTGTAGCCGCCAAGTGCTTTCAAGATCAAGAGATCGCAGCCTTGGGCGGCGCCTACAGGGAAGCCAGCAACCCATTTCAGTTTTTGGAGAGACATCATGATTCCGGTAATTCTTTCAGGTGGTAGCGGTTCGCGTCTGTGGCCTTTGTCGCGCAAGCAGTTCCCCAAGCAGTTTCTGGCCCTGACCGGCGATCAAACGCTGTTCCAGCAAACCCTGGAGCGTTTGGTGTTTGACGGCATGGACGCACCGATTGTGGTGTGCAACAAAGAGCACCGTTTTATCGTCAACGAGCAGTTGGCCAACCGCAACCTCGACACCCAGCGCATCCTGATGGAGCCGTTCGGCCGCAACACCGCACCCGCCGTGGCACTGACCGCGATGATGTTGATCAATGAAGGCCGCGACGAGCTGATGCTGGTGCTGCCGGCCGACCACGTGCTGGAAGACCAAAAAGCCCTGCAACGCGCACTGGCACTGGCCACCGTGGCAGCTGAACGCGGCGAAATGGTGTTGTTCGGCGTGCCTGCGCTCAAGCCTGAAACCGGCTATGGCTATATCAAGTCCACTGCCGATGCCTTGCTGCCCGAAGGCGTGAGCCGCGTGGCTTCGTTTGTCGAAAAACCCGATGCCAAGCGGGCCGCCGAATTCGTGAAAAGCGGCGGTTATTTCTGGAACAGCGGCATGTTCATGTTCCGCGCCAGTCGCTTCCTCGAAGAGCTGAAAAAGCACGACCCGGACATCTACGACACCTGCCTGCTGACCCTTGAACGCAGCCAGCAAGACGCCGACACCGTGGACATAGACGACGCCACCTTCGCCTGCTGCCCGGACAACTCCATCGACTATGCCGTGATGGAAAAAACCCAGCGTGCCTGTGTGGTGCCGTTGACGGCGGGCTGGAGCGACGTGGGTTGCTGGTCGTCGTTGTGGGACGTGAACGAAAAGGACGCCAACGGCAACGTCAGCAAAGGTGACGTGGTGATTCAGGACAGCACCAACTGCATGATCCACGGCAACGGCAAACTGGTGTCAGTGATTGGCCTGGACAACATCGTGGTGGTGGAAACCAAAGACGCGATGATGATTGCCCACAAGGACAAGGTTCAGGGCGTCAAACAGATGGTCAACACCTTGAACGCGCAGGGCCGCAGCGAAACCCAGAACCACTGCGAGGTGTATCGCCCGTGGGGCTCGTACGACTCGGTGGACATGGGCGGACGCTTTCAGGTCAAACACATTTCGGTCAAGCCGGGGGCTTGCCTGTCGCTGCAAATGCACCACCACCGCGCCGAGCACTGGATTGTGGTCTCGGGCACGGCGGAAGTGACGTGTGACGACAATGTGTTTTTGCTGACCGAGAACCAATCGACTTACATCCCGATTGCCTCGGTACACCGCCTGCGCAACCCTGGCAAAATCCCGCTGGAAATCATTGAAGTACAGTCCGGTAGCTACTTGGGCGAGGACGACATCGAACGCTTTGAGGATGTGTACGGTCGCTCGACGCCGATTGAGCGCGGCATTTCAATCAAGACCATTGCCCAGTAAACAGGTGATCGGGTGTGGCTGACTTTTTACCCGCCCCCCAACCCTCCCCCAAAGGGAGAGGGTTGGGGTCGCATCTGGCGCAACACCGATTCGCCATTCCCACCTAAGCTTCAGTAGGATGTCCCTCCACTCTTTGCGAGGCGAGCGTCATGCTTATCGGCGTTCTACTGATCATCACCTGGCTGGTTCTTCTGTTGCGCTACCCGTCCAAGGCGTTGCCGGTTTCAATGGCCGCACTGGTGGGACTGGGCCTCGTGGCCGCGTCGGTCGCCTGGCTCGATCACCGTGAAGCCCAGCAACTGGCCCGCCTTGAGCTGCGTATGGTCTACGCGCCCGACCAATGCCCTGCCGATCGCCCCCTGCGCCTGACCCTGCGCAATGGCAACGAAGTGCCGCTGCTCGCACTCGGCTGGCGGGTGGCCGCTTATGCGCCGGGGGACACGGTCAACCTCGCTGACAATTTGTACACCGCCCCGCGTTACCGTGGACCGGGTGAACTGCAAGCAGGCGGCGTGTGGCAAGACTGCCTGCCAGTGCCGCCCCTGCGCGCCGGTTACCGCCCGCAAACCCTCGAATTTCGTGCTGAGCGCCTGCAAGGCAGCTTTTCCAACTGATTGTTTTTTTGCTTTGATCAAGGATGTTTTGATGCCTCTCGTGTTGATTACTGGCTGCTCCAGCGGCATTGGCCGCGCCCTGGCCGATGCCTTCAAACAGGCCGGTTACGAGGTATGGGCCACGGCCCGTAAAACGGCCGATGTGGCACAGCTCAGGGCCGACGGCTTTGTCGCGGTGCAAGTGGACGTGAACGACAGCCTTGAGATCGACCGTTTAAGTGCCCGGCTCAAGCAGCATGGCAAAGGCCTGGATGTGTTGATCAACAATGCCGGCTATGGCGCGATGGGGCCCGTGCTCGATGGAGGCGTGGCGGACATGCACCTGCAGTTTCAAACCAATGTATTTTCCGTGGTCGGCCTGACACAGGCGTTGTTTGAACCGCTGCGCAGCAACCGTGGATTGGTGGTCAATATCGGCAGCGTTTCCGGTGTGCTGGTGACGCCGTTTGCCGGGGCCTACTGCGCGTCCAAAGCCGCCGTGCATGCCTTGACCGAGGCAATGCGCATGGAGCTGGCTCCCTTTGGTGTGCGGGTGATGGAAGTGCAGCCAGGCGCCATTGACACCTGTTTCGCGAAAAACGCCAGCGCTCAGGCCGAAGTGCACATTGGCGAAGACTCGCCCTGGTGGCCCATGCGCGAGGGGATTCGCGCACGCGCCAAGGCCTCGCAAGACAACCCCACGCCGGTCAGTGAGTTTGCCAACGCAGTGTTCAAGGCCACCCAAAAAGCCCGCCCGCCTGCACTGTTGCGCTACGGCAATGGCAGCCGCGCCATGCCGCTGCTGGCGGCGCTGTTGCCGCGCAGGTTGCTGCAAATAATCTTGATGAAACGCTTTGGTCTGAACACCTGCGCATAACGCCCCTACGTTCATCAGGCATGGCGTTTCATGAAGTCGATAAACACCCGCACTTTGAGCGGCAGGTGACGGGTGTCGGGGTACAGCGCGTAAACCCCTTGGCGGGTGAAGTGCCAGTGGGGCAGCAAACGCAGCAGTCGCCCTGCGCGCAGGTCGTCTTCAATCAGCCAGTCAGGCAGGATCGCCACGCCCTGCCCGGTCAGTGCAAAAGCACGCAGCACCGACGAGTTATCGGCCTTGATCCGTGCCCTGCCCGGATTGGGCTGATAAGGCCGCACGCTGGCCGTGCCGACCTCGGTCATACTCAACTCCCCGACGCGCCCATGTTCAAGCCACGGCGTTTGCTCAAGGGCATGCACGCTGTCGATGGGCGGCTGGCCCTGCACAAAGCCCGGCGAGGCCACGGGCACAATCTCGAATGTACTCAACTGCACGGCGCGATGGCTGGAGTCCAGAATGCGGCCCAAACGCAGGGCCACGTCAAACCGCTCGGAGATCAAGTCGGCGTGGGTCGATGAGGTCGAGAGGTGCACATTGAGGTCCGGGTGCAGGGTACGAAACACTTCCAGCGCTGGCACCACTTTGGCCAGCGCATATTCCACAGTGGTGGTAATGCGCAGCGTGCCCTTGAGTTCGGTGTGCTCGCTGCGCGCCTCGTCAATGGCGAGTTGCGCCGCTTCAAGCATGCTCAGGCAGCGCTGATAAAACCGCTCGCCCGCCTCTGTCAGGGCCAGCCTGCGGGTGTTGCGCGTGAGCAAAGTAACGCCCAGCTCAGCTTCCAGGCGCTTGATATTGAAGCTCACCACCGCCCGGGTTTGCCCTAACAAATCGGCGGCCGCAGTGAGGGACCCAGCCTCGACCACGGCTTTGAAAGTGTCGAATCGGTCAAGACTGACCATGCTGAATACCGCCCATTGTCAAAATAATTTTGACAATCTAGCAGCGTCGGCGCCGTTCCTCCATGCGCAAAACCCGCCTACTGTGTGGCTTCGCATCAAGGAGCCGGTCATGGCCTATCGCAACAAAATCGCAGGGGTGTACCTGTTGGGCTATGCGCTGGATCTGGTGAACATGTTTGCCGTTTCGATTGCATACCCGCAGATCGGCCTGGAACTGCACGCCTCTGTCACACAACTGGCCTGGATCGGCAATGCCTACATGCTGGGTCTGATCGTGGTTATTGTGCCCAGCGTGTGGCTGGCGGCGGCAGTGGGTGAAAAACGCCTGTTGCTGATTTCACTGCTGCTGTTCACGGCGGCCTCATGGGGGGTGGCACAGGCCGCGTCGATTGAAACGCTGATTGGCTGGCGCTTGCTGCAAGGGCTGGGGGGCGGGTTGTTGATCCCGGTGGGGCAAGCAATGGTGTATCGCGAGTTTCGCCCCCATGAACGCGCTCGCCTGACCTCGGTCATTTTGCTGGTGGCGCTGCTGGTGCCCGCCCTTTCGCCTGCGCTGGGCGGCTGGGTGGTTGAGGCGCGGTCATGGCGCTGGGTGTTTTACACCAATGTGCCGCTGGCCCTGCTTGCGTTGTTGCTGGCGCAGTGCTGGATCAGGGCGAAGGAGCAATCAACGCGCCCCACCCCCGTCAAATTCAGACAAATGGCTCAGCTGCTCAAAAGCCCGTTGCTGCGCATTGCGATGCTGACGTACCTGTTTATTCCGGGGGTTTTTATCGGCACCCAGCTGGTGAGTATTTTGTATTTGCATCAGTTGGGTTACACCCCTGCACAAACGGGTGCGCTGATGTTGCCGTGGGCATTGGCGTCGGCCCTGGGCATTGGCCTGAGTCGCTATCAATTCAACCGGGTGGGGCCCAAGCCATTATTGCTGCTGGGCATGAGCGCTCAGGCGCTGGGCATCGCGCTGTTAATGCAGCTGGAGGCGGGGCACACGCTGCTGCCGATGGCGCTGTATGCCTTGATGGGGTTCGGTGGCAGCCTGAGCAGCAGTACCGCGCAAAGCACCGCCTTTATTGATGTACCTGCCAAGCACATGACCCACGCCAGTGCCGTGTGGAACCTCAATCGGCAGTTGAGTTTTCTGCTCGGACCGGCGTTGATGATGGCGCTGTTCGCGGCCTTGACCGCGATCACCTCGACGCCCCACGCCTTTGCCCTATGCTTTGCCATCGGATGCGCGTTGACGCTGGTGCCGCTCATGCCTGCGTTACGCCTCGATACTCCACGCGTGCTGGCCTTGCTGGCACCCTGACCCAAGAGAAAGTGATGACTGATTATTCGCGCTACTTCGACCTTGTAAAAGAAACCCATGTCGAGATTGAAGGCTGGTTCAGCGGGCTGGAACCGGGGGTATTGCCGACGTTGCTGGCCCGTTTTTCAGCGCAATTTACGATGATCACGCCCCACGGCAAGGTCCTGGATATCGACGGTGTAGAACGCCTGTTCGAACCACTGCGCGGTGCCCGGCCGGGTCTGGCCATTACGCTCAGCGAGTTCAACGGCATTGCCCTGCACGCGGGCGGCGCGGTGGTCAGTTACCGCGAGGTGCAAGAAGAACACAACGGCAACCGTACTGATCGGCGTGCCACCGTGGCGTTTGAACAGGACGCGGCAGGCAACGTCCTGTGGCGCCATTTGCATGAAACCTTCTGCGCGGTTTGATCCTGCACCACAGTTGTCGCTGAGATGCAGCGCGAGGCGGCGATCTTCCACTCGTGATCGCCGCCTCGCTCCTCGACAGCGACTACAAAGAATGTCCCGGATGCGCGTCAACCTCATCCTGCTGCACGATCACGGTGCAGGTGGTGCCCGCCGCCAGCAAAAAGCCGTCCGGAATTTCGTCGATGTGGATACGCACCGGGACCCGCTGCGCCAGACGCACCCAGTTGAATGTCGGGTTGACGTCAGCCACCAGTTCGCGGCTCTCAGGGTTATCACGGTCATAAATGCCCCGCGAGATGCTTTCGACGTGACCTTTCAATACTTCGCCACTCATCATTTGCAGGTCAGCTTTGTCGCCCACACGGATATGCGGCAGCTTGGTCTCTTCGAAGAAGCCATACACCCAGAACGAGTCTTTATCGACCACCGCCATTTTCGGGTCACCGATGCGCGCGTAGTCACCGCGGTGCACATTGAGGTTGGTGACGTAGCCATCGACCGTCGCCAGCACACGCGTGCGCTTGAGGTTGAGCTGCGCGCCATCCAGTTGCGCCAGTGCGTGCTGGTAATCGGCCAATGCGGAGTCCGCGATGTTGCTCGCGTCGTCACGGTTTTCTTTGGAGATGACCAGGTTGTCCAAGTCCGCCCGGCGATGGGCATTGAGCTTGCGCATCTCCCACGTGGCCTTGCGTGAGGCCACCAGCGACTGAGCCTGTTTGACCGCAATTTCGTAGTGCTCGGGGTCGATTTCCAGCAGCACGTCGCCCTTTTTCACCAGTTGGTTGTCTTTGACCGGCACGTTGACCACGTAGCCGTTGACGTCGGCCGCCACGTTAATGATGTCGGCACGCACGCGGCCGTCGCGGGTCCAGGGGGTGTTCATGTAATGCACCCACAGGGTTCGGCCGATCCATATCGCAAGGGCCAAAACCAGCAAGGTGGCAAGCAGGCTGAAGAACTTTTTCATCGGATCGGTCTCAACGGTAAACAGTGAGCGCCATGGCGCCAAAAAGACAAGCAAACAGGCTCAGGCGCAGCAGCGCCGGATGCCAGAAGAAGCGGTACAGGTCGTAGCCGGAAAACAGTCGGTCAAAGCCCCACGCCAACCCCGCCGCGATAAAAAACATCAGGGTCATGGTGGGCATATAGACGCCGTGGAAGGCGATTTCACGAGGCATGGTTCAGTCCTTGCGGCTGCGCGTAGGCCGCCAGTGGCGATTGCGGGTCAAGCAGTGAGGTACGAATGAAGTGCAGGTAGCTTTGCACCCGCACCAGCGCCGAGGTGTCGAAGTTGCGGGCAAAGGGTTCGTCGGTGGCCTGCACGCGGCTGATGGCGTGGTCAACGGCGATCAGGGCGCGTTCAAGGTTGCTTTCGCCGGGGCTGATAAACAGTCGCACCAGGGCGCGGCCCATGACGCGGATCGCCTGCCGCCAAGGCTGAGATTCGGCATAGGCTGGGTGAATCGGCAGAATCGCCTGCTCTTTGCGCAGCTCAATAATCGCGTGGCCCACTTCCAGCACGACAAACATCCAGCGCAGCAGCTCGCGTTGCACCTTGGGCTGGCCAGCGGCCAAGCCATACGCCTGGTTCATCAGGTCGCGGGTGCGGCTTTCAAGGCTGGAACTCAAACCTTTGAGCTTGCCGCTGATGGCGTACACCACTTGCTCACGCAGGTCTTGCTCCAGGCGGCTCCACAACCAGCGGCTGTTGGGCGGCAGGATGATTGCGCCCGCGGCGGCGCACACCAGCATGCCAATCACCATGGCGATGTAGTCATTGATGAACTGGTACGGGTTGTAAATAGTCAGGTTGTCCGGCACCGAACCGGTGCTGAAAAAGATCAACAACCCCAGCCCCACGCCCGCGTAGTTGGCCCGCGAGGTCAAGAAAGAGCCGAGCATGATCACCGGCGTCAGCACCAGGCACAGCAACGGGAAGCCGTCGATGTGCGGCAACACGAAGAACATCTCGAAAAAACCCACCAGCGCACCGATGAACGTGCCGCAGGCCATTTGAAAGGCCATGCGTTTAGGGTTTGGCGTGGCGGCAGACAGGCCCACCGTCGCCGCCGCGATCAAGGTCATGGTGGCGCCGCTCGGCCAGGCGGTCATGACCCAGTACGTGCCCAGCACCACCAAAATGAACGAAGCGCGAATACCCGACGCCGCCGCCGACCACCAGTTGGTTTGCGATATAAACGGCTGGTCCCAGCGCTCCCGTTCGTGAGTGTGGTCGGCCAGCGAGGCATGGGTCAGCGCGTAGCTGTGCATGTCGTCGACAAACCGGTACAGCAGTTCATAAGCGGTGTTGAAGTCCAGAAAGTCCGAAGGGCTTGGCTCGGTGTGCAGAAATTCAACGCGCAAACTGCGCACATGCTCTGGAAGGCCCGCTTTGAACGCGGCCAATTGCTCGGCCAGTAAGGTGGCGTCTTTGTCGGTGAGCGAGCGAGCGTTGTAGGTGTCGAGCAGTTGCGCCAGCAGTTCCAGCTCTGGTTCGATGGCAGACACCACTTGCACCACGCCCCGGCTGCGCAACCGCGCGAGCAACTGGTGCAAGGCGTTGAAGCGTGTGGTGATGGCCATGAACTCGCTGTTGAGGCGGCTCAGGCGACCGCTGCGCCGACGCATGTGCGGGTCTTCAAACACGGTCACGCTGCGCATGCCTTCAAGGCCCACGCTTTCACCGATGAAGCGCACGTTGCTGGCTTCGTAGTCTTCCTGGGACGACTGGCCGCGCAAGCCCTGGGCCACAAAACCGGCGAACACCCCGAAGCGCTGGTACAAGGCGTTGTGCATGGCTGCGCCTGCGGTTTTGGGCAGGATCGCGGCACTGATCACCGTCGAACAAAGAATGCCGAGGGAGATTTCCAGCACCCGCCACACCGCCGCCATGAATGCGCCATCGGGATGCGCCAGCGCAGGCAAGCCCACCATCGCGGCGGTGTACCCGGCCAACACAAACCCATAGGCACGAAAGTTACGGCAGCGCGCTGCACCGGCCGAACAGAGACCGACCCAGATCGCCATTGCACCAAGAAACAGCACGGTGTTTTGCGCGAACAAGGCGATCAGCGCCACCATCACCGCCGAGCCGGTCAGGGTGCCTAAAAAACGGTAGAAGCTTTTGGCGAACACCTGGCCGCTTTGCGGCTGCATCACGATGAACACGGTGATCATCGCGGTACGCGGTTGCGGCAATTCCAGGCGCATGGCCAGCCACAGGGTCAAGAACGCTGCGACCAGCACTTTGAAGATATGCACCCAGGTCACGCCATCGCTGCGTGCCCAGTCAAAAAAGCCCCGGCGCCATTCCAGCGAATACAGCCAGCGTACCGGGGCGGGCAAATGGTTCATCTACAGGCTCTCAAAATTAGCCATCAGGGGTGATGGGCTGTTGCAGGCGGGGATCGAAGCATAAAAAGATCGCAGCCAGCGCCAGCGCCTACGGGGGTTATTCATCCGATCGTCAAGGGTTGAAAATCGCCATCACGGCAGGCGGTTTGTCCGGCACGTAACGGTCGTCTTTGGGCACATCGTTGCCCGCCCCCAGACCGCCACCCAACGCCGTCACCAGTTCAGCGTGAGCACTCAAGCGGGCGGCCTGAACCTGCTGCTCGATTTGCTGCTGCTTGAACAACAGGGTTTGGGCGTTGAGCACGTTGAGGTAATCGGTCAGGCCGCGCTGAAAGGCGACCATGGCGATGTCGTAGGTTTTTTGCGCCGCTTGCACCGACTCGACGGCGAAGGCCTGCTGTTTTTCCATCGACTCACGCTTGATCAATTGATCGGAAATGCCCTTGAGCGCGCTGACCAGGGTTTGGTTGTACTTGGCCACGGCCATGTCATAACCGCCTGAAGCCACGCCCAGTTCAGAGCGCAGTCGACCGCCATCGAAGATCGGCAACGAGATCGCCGGGCCGACGTTGTAGTTAAGCTTTTTACCGCTCAGGAATGACAGTGCGCCGCCACCCGTGGCCATAAAGCCGATGCTGCCCACCAAGTCGACGTTGGGGTAAAAACCGGCGTGGGCGACGTCAATCCCGCGCGCTTGTGCGGCCACCTGCCAGCGGCTGGCGACCACGTCAGGGCGCTGACCCAGCAGCTCGGCAGGCAAGACCGAGGGCAATTTGAGGGCGGTGCCCAGCGCCAGCGTTGGACGCTTCAAGCGCGCACCTTCACCCGGTCCTTTACCCGCCAGTGCTGACAATTGGTTACGGGTCAGGGCGATTTCTTCTTCCTGAGCGTCGATCTGACGATGAATCTCGGGCAACGGCGCCTGCGCCTGGCTGACTTCAAAGTGCGTACCGATGCCGCCGTCCAGACGTTTTTGCGCCAGGTCGAGGATCTGTTCCTGCTGGTGCAGGGTCGACTCAGTGATATCAAGCTGGGCGTAATGCAGCGACAACTGGATATAGGCGCGCACCACGTTGTTCTGCAATTCGAGCTGGGCCTGACGCGCTTCGGCGACGCTCATGTGGGCCATGTCCACGGCCTGTTCGGTGGCATTGCTTTCACGGCCCCACAGGTCGAGGGCAAAGCTCAAGCCCAGTGCGGCGTTGTTATCCCAGGTCGTGGAGTTGTCGAGTGCGCCCGGCCCATAAAACTGATCGGACGGCCAGTTATGGCGTTTGAGCGTGGCGTCAGCATTGATCTGCAACGACTCGGCAGACTCGGCCACGCCCGCCATCGCCTTGGCCTGACGCACCCTGGCAGCGGCCATGGCCATGCTCGGGCTGCCCTGCACCGCGAGGCTGATCCAGGCATCCAGCTGGGGGTCGCCATAGGCGTGCCACCATTGGGCTTTGGGCCAGTTTGCGTCTTTCGCGGCGCTTGCAATCGCCTCGTCAGTGGCCAACGTATTGGCGGTCAACATCTGGCTTTTGGGGCCGATGCCACCAAAACCGATACAGCCGTTTAATGCTAACGATAAAGCCAGAACACTGAGGGCTTTAAGCTCTCTGCTGATGCGACGCGGCACTGCTGCAAATTCCTGCATGAGGGGAAGGAGGCTTGAGTCGGATAAGTCTATGGGTTGGCAGGCGCAACGATAAGCTGGCATAACTGTGAATCTTTATTACCGTTATCAGGATAATCCGTTGGTCGAATGCATAACCCTCGGTAAACACTGAAACTTCATGTCACAATTTGTTGCTGCCTACTTTGTTGCTGTCCCTTTTATTGCCCTCTGAGAGCACCCCATGGACACCTTGCAAAACATGCGCGCGTTCAGTTGCGTGGCCGAAGCCGGAAGTTTTACGGCCGCCGCCGCCATGCTGGATACCACCACCGCCAACGTATCGCGCGCGGTCTCAAACCTTGAGGCCCACCTGCAAACTCGACTATTGAACCGCACCACCCGGCGCATCGCTTTGACTGAGGCCGGTAAACGTTATTTGCTGCGTTGCGAGCAGATACTGGCCTATGTAGAAGAAGCCGAAGCCGAGGCCAGCGACGCTCATTCGCGTCCTGCCGGGCAACTGAAAGTGCACACCATGACCGGCATCGGTCAGCACTTTGTGATCGACGCCATTGCGCGCTATCGCAAGACCCACCCGGACGTGACGTTCGACCTGACCCTGGCCAACCGCGTGCCGGACTTGCTCAACGAAGGCTATGACGTGTCGATCGTGCTGGCCAGCGAACTGCCGGACTCGGGTTTTGTGTCCCAGCGTCTGGGCATTACCTACAGCATCGTGTGCGCCTCGCCGGGTTACGTAAAAGCCAACGGCACCGCCACCAAGCCCAGCGACCTGCTCAACCACGCCTGCCTGCGGCTGGTCAGCCCGGTGATTCCGCTGGATAAATGGGTGTTCGACGGCCCTGAAGGTCAAGAAATGGTGTTGATCAACACCTCGCCGTTTTTGGTCAACTCGGCGGATGCCATGAAAACCGCGATCACCAGTGGCATGGGTGTGGGCGTGTTGCCGGTGTATGCGGCTATCGACGGTTTGCGCAACGGCACACTGGTGCGCATGCTGCCCAAATACCGCTCCCAAGAACTGAACCTGTACGCCATCTACCCGTCGCGCCAATACCTGGATGCGAAGATCAAGACGTGGGTGGAATACCTGCGTGGTTCGTTGCCAGAAATCTTGACCGCGCACCAGACGGAACTCGCGACGTATAGCTGAGTCGCAGCCCTCACCCCAACCCTCTCCCGAGGGAGAGGGAGCAGACAGGTGGTGTTTCAGACATTGGCGCCCCGCTTTTAGCCCCCTGTTCACTGAACACAAGACCGCTTTTAGCCCCCTCACCCTCTGGGAGAGGGGTTGAGGCGCTGCAATCTTCAGCCATGAATGTTAGCGTGCTTGCATTCCCGACAGCCGATGAGTCTTGTTCCGATGAGCCTTCCCAGCACCAAAAAAACTGTTCTCGCCTTTAGCCGTGTCTCCCCCGAGATGATCGAGCGCCTGCAACAGGACTTCAACGTCATCGCGCCCAACCCCAAACTCGGCGATATCAACCAGCAGTTCAACGACGCCCTGCCTCACGCCCATGGCTTGATCGGCGTCGGTCGCAAATTGGGGCGCCAGCAACTGGAAAACGCCAAACAGTTGGAGGTGGTGTCCAGCGTGTCGGTGGGTTACGACAACTACGACGTCGATTACTTCAACGAACGCGGGATCATGCTCACCAACACCCCCGATGTGCTCACCGAAAGCACCGCCGACCTGGCCTTCGCCCTGATCATGAGCAGCGCCCGCCGGGTGGCTGAACTCGACGCCTGGACCAAGGCCGGTCAATGGCAAGCCAGCGTTCCGCCCGCTCTTTTCGGGTGCGATGTGCACGGTAAAACCCTGGGTATCGTCGGCATGGGCAACATTGGCGCCGCGGTGGCACGCCGTGGCCATTTCGGTTTCAACATGCCCATCATCTACAGCGGCAACAGCCGCAAGACGGCGCTTGAGCACGAGTTGGCCGCGCAATACCGCAGCCTCGACCAACTGCTGGCCGAAGCTGATTTCGTGTGCCTGGTGGTGCCATTGAGCGACAAAACCAAACACCTGATCGGCCAGCGCGAATTGGCACTGATGAAGCCAAGCGCGATTCTGGTGAACATTTCCCGTGGCCCGGTGGTGGACGAACCCGCACTGATCCAGGCCCTGCAAAACGCTACGATTCGCGGTGCCGGGCTGGATGTGTACGAGAAAGAGCCACTGGCTCAATCGCCATTGTTCCAGCTCAAAAACGCCGTCACCCTGCCGCACATTGGTTCGGCCACCCATGAAACCCGCGAAGCGATGGCCAATCGTGCGCTGGCTAACCTGCGCAGCGCATTGCTCGGTGAGCGTCCGCAGGATCTGGTGAACCCGCAGGTGTGGACAGCCTGATGCGGTTCCGGCGTCTTGATAACAAGGCGCCGGGGTTGGTTTAAATCACGTCAACTTGCCCAGCGCGGTGTGAGTCAAGGCATTAAGCAAGACCTGACGCTCTCGCTTCCAGCTCTCAAAATTGCCCACGGTCGCGGTGTAGCGCTCGTTCTCGGTATCGCCCATTGCCTCAAAATCAATTTCAGCCTTTACGGCATTCAACGCTTTGAACTGATCGGCGTAACGTTTCTCTAAAAAGCCGACCCAAAACTGGTTCAGCGTCATGTAATTGATCATTAACTCGCCCCCCTCCAAAACCAGCACCGCATCTCGCGCCCGCTCAATCACATGCGCATCTACGGTGCCAAGGGTATTGAATCGCATGTGTTTAGGTTGCGCCGGCAACTGCAACACATCGGCTAATTGCAGTCGGTAATAAAGGGCGATTTCAAGCTCATCCACCACGTCGGTGCCGCCTCTTTTTCTACCCTCCACGCTTGCCAACCGATCCAGTTGATGCCCGCGAAACTCCCCGCGTATAAGGCGCGCTAGGTTGAGTTCAGCCTGGACCGGATCATCAGAGGCCAGGGCAGCACTAACGTGCACGTGCAGCTCAAGCCTGCTAAATAGCATCGAAACTGAATCACAGCATTGCCTGGGCTCGGCTGCCAATTCAAAGAGTGCGCTGCGCAGGCCCTCGTCAAGGGCGGCTGCGTGGAGCAGTGACTGAACACGCAGGGCCAGATCCTGCGGGGCATTGGTAAAGTCAGCCGTCGTGGTCAACCGGCCAAGCCATTCAAAAAAGGCCTCTGCCTGAGGGTCTGTTTGCAGCAACTCGCATTCCTGCTGCCGGACTGTCCTTACGCGAGGATCAAGCCCGTTGAGCCAAACCCCAGCGTCAAACGGCTGTAGTGATGGGTGGCTGGCATTGTGATGCAGACCAAAACTGATACCGGTGCGCCTCTGGTAAGCCTGCAACTCACTCAAAGCAGCGGGTTCCAACGGGTTGCCTTGCAAAAAGGTAGTGCGATTGATGGCCTCAGAACCTAGCAGTACAGCGGGCGGTAACTCATGAATGTGGTTATCGGTTAAATCCAGACGTGTGAGGTGAGGCAATTGCAACGCGCCCAGTGGCCAGGTCGTTGTTTCGGTATTGGCAAGGTTTAATACCCGCAACGCTGTCAGATTTCGGGCATCGAATTTCGTCGATAACTTACAGCCTTGCAGGTTCAGACGCTGCAACCGAATCAGCAGGGCTAACGCATTTAAATTAGCTTCATCCAAACGCATTGCATTGTGGGAAAGGGACAGCTCAGTCAGGTTGTCAAGCTGACCAATGGCCTCAGGAAAGTGAGACAGGATGCAGCGTTCCATTTTCAAAACACTCAGCGCGGGGAAACAACGCAGGAACTGATTGATATTTTCTGTCACTCCCAGCCCCATTCCGGCGCCCACCCGTGTGTCGTTCAAGGTCAGTTGCCTGATGCGCCCAAAGTTCGCCGTCAGAACTGGCAAGGTAGCAACCCGCCACCCCTCCAGGTTCAGGGTGTACCCCACAATCGCCCCGTCTTCATTTGTAAGGACCGGTGTTTCTTTGCGCCACGCGCGAACCAGTGCGCGGGCTATCTCGGCCTTGTGGTCACTGGCACTCAGGTCCCACGTTTCAAAGTCAACTTTTTGTGACACCCACTCTTTCAGCTGCTGCTCCAACAAAGCGAACTCGGCTTCGAGTCGAGTAAATTCGACGCCCATGTTCAATCCGCGATCACGCATTCTTTGAATGGCCCGCGCTGGCTCGCCCTGGTGACTGGCGGGGTACAGGTTTTTATAACGCCTGATGAATGAAAGATCGCCCGACCAACGCTC
Source organism: Pseudomonas weihenstephanensis (assembly GCF_016812185.1). Taxonomy (NCBI): domain Bacteria; kingdom Pseudomonadati; phylum Pseudomonadota; class Gammaproteobacteria; order Pseudomonadales; family Pseudomonadaceae; genus Pseudomonas; species Pseudomonas weihenstephanensis. The sequence continues at coordinate 35,447 of NZ_JAAEBV010000006.1, forward strand.
GGTCGCGCCTCCCCGGCCACTCAATGTGTAGCCGATACGCCCGCCGGCCAATCGTTGGGGAGGCGAAAACCACGGCTTGGGGAAAACCATGCCCAGGGCTTGAAACGCCACATCACGATTCTCGGCGGCTTTTAACGTCAACTGCTCCTTGAGCAAAACGGCTGCGCCCACATCGGTATCCCCCAATGCTTGACGCTCGTTATTGGGCAGGACCGCTAATAGCACACTGAAAAGGTCATGCCCTCTGACGCTGACAGCCTCATCTGATACCAGAGATGCGCTCCAGCCCTGCCTTGTTTTCAAAACCGTGATCTGCACAGCAGCACTGTCAGCCCCCAGCGTACTGATCAAGGTCCCGCCAAGGGCGTCTTCATGCACGTTGATCTTGACGCTGGCTGGCCACGTGGGGAGCTTTGCGAGCCAGTGCATCATTAACTTCACACTGTCGTTATTTTGCAGGGCAGGTAAATAAAAGCCTTCAATGGCGCGGTTGATCCGCAGCTCCCGTCCATACCATCGCGCCTCTTGCGCCAAACGCAAAGGCACATGCCCCTGATTTTTCATCTGCGCAACTTCAAACGCTTTCGCACTTCCCACCAGGTCTGCGGCGATGCAGCCAGTCAGGCTCGGGTAAACACGTTTGATTAATGCCACGCCAGGGTCAGGCTGGCGCTCGGAAAGTTGATCGATGAGGTCAAACAGAGCGGGGGTAATGAGACCGTCAGATCGGGTTAGATAGTGGTAAAGCACATGGGCATTCACCACTTTATTCGGGGTTTGGGTCAGCACGTCATAAAAGAGGTCACCCGGTTTTAGTAGCTGCCTGAATGCCTGTAACTGCTCAAAGGTTAAAGCCGCCATAACGCCCTGCTGATGCGCCCCCTCAAACGCGTCGGTGATGTCGTTGAGAAATGAGCCGTCAACATCGCCAGCCGCTTTAGACAGCAAGCTCTCAAGGCTGCGCACGAGCTTGAATCGCTGCTGTGTATCGACCAATAAAGGCGGCGGTTTTTCATGGTTGACGTGCACGCGCCTGAGCATCTCTTCGCTCGTACCGCTGGTGTGCAAAATGGCCGTGATTTGATCGGAGTCAAAGTGCGAGGCGTCATACCCCAAACGCCTGAACAAATACTGTCCGTCCCACTCCATTGGCTGCTCAAATTGATGACGCCAGGCCCCGGCGCCGTTGCCATAGGCACGTATCGGTGCCTTGGCAAAACTGTCGGGATCAACGATTGAAGTGACTACGCCATTGAAGGGCCGCTGCACTTCATAGCAGTGAGCGTCAATGACGATGGCCGAAGCATTATCAAGGGTGTACTGCCCTTGGTTGTCAGGCTGCACATCGGCTATCACCCTTGCATCCTTCAGTGCATAGCTCTTTACTTGTGGCCGCTTGGGATCAATGAACCCCTGCGCGGTTCGTTGGCCTATAAGCCGCTTGAACACGGCTGTACGCCAGCCTTGTACCGTTAACATGTGATCACTGAGCCGTCTTTCGTGCAGGGGAGAGGGTTTATACCCCGCGATCAACGCTTCAAAAAAGCTGTCCGGGCCCTCTATCGCCGGGATAGGCGCATGGGTGTGCGTGTCATAAGCGGAGTACTTGCCGCGGCCATGGTCGATAATCACCCACCCCGTGTTGCTGTATTTGTAGTGAGCGGCCCCCTTGTCGATAGCGCTCATGTCAATGATCAACTCCGCGCCCTGCCACTCTTTGATCAACGCTGCACTGGTGAGGCGAGACCATTGATCTACATCCGGGTTAAACACCCGCGGGTAGTAAATACCATCCAGCATGCGCTCGACCCGGGCCGTGAAGATGGCCTGGCGGATCGCGTTGTATAGCGTTTCAGGCAGGTGGTAAATCTCAGAGGCGACACGCGGTGTACGGCTCTCATCAAGGTGGGCCATGTAACGCACAAGCTCGGGAAAAGACCGTATTAATTCAGCACATCGAGCCTGTGACAGACCCACATGCAAATCCCGTAGCGTGCGGATAACGGGCAACTCCGGCACCTTCCTTGGGGACTCCAGCGGGAGAAAATTGAGGTCCAGGCTGCTTGCCACACCACTTGGCGGGAGACGGCCATGGTTGAGGGTCAGGGCATTAAATAATGCGGCTTTATGGGTAATGAGTTGTGTTGAGAGCAACTGGAGCATCTGTGCTTTAGTGGTCGGTAACGAGAGCTCCCGGATGACCGCGCTAAAAAAATCCTCACCAAAGGCATTGAGGACTGAAGGCGAATTCAATACAAGCTCGCCGTCATCCAGACGTTTGATGTCCAACGTGTTGGATCCGTCGCCCGCTCGCCAGGACTGGCCATAGACCTCGTTCAAATGACCGTCGTGGTCAAACACACGCAGACGCTTATCTTTAGGCCAATAGTCAAGTTGCGTCATTAACGCCAGCACAGGCCGCTCAATAACGGATAAAGCCGAGGCGTCATCTTTCAAACTTTGCGAACAGTGCTCGAGCAACCTATCTGCCTGGGCTCGGGTGACCGCATCGACCAATGACGGTGGAGCCGTGCCACCCGCCCACATGCCTTGCAACTGGTCGCGCGTCACAGCGCTGATACCCAGCGCGACGCTGGCCGATTGCTCGGTCAAATCAAGCGTCATCATGCGCAAAAATTGGGCATCGCTTAAGGCACTCAGGTCATAGGCTTTTAAGGACCAGCGCCGTTGTGTGCTATCCCACACCACTTGCGGTCGATATGACGCCGGTGCTGCGCTGGCGATGGCTTGCCATGTGCCTTGTGGATTGCGAACAACCTCAACGACCGATTTACGGCCGTCCTTTTCAATCCACACATAATCACGCCCGGCGTGCCGGTAAATACCGTGCTCATCGGGCGCCATATTGTGTGTGACGTCCTGAGGTACGGCTGCAAAGCGGGCCGGATCGCTCATCCATAAATCGGTGGTCCCGTCACTGCGAGCATAGGGTCGGGGCTGCCCCATGCTTTGCAACACGTTTAAGTGCCTGCGGTGCGCCAGTCGCCCTGCTTTTGAGTGCAACACTGACGTAATCAGAATATCCAGCGCATCGACCAGCGTCTGAGCCAGACCCGCATGGTTGCCCTGGCTAGCTTGCTGTAATGCGCCGAAGACATTACGCGCCGTCGCACCGAGAAATAAAAATTTAATCGCCCGCGACAATCCCGTTGTCGCGCCGGGGATCGGGATCAACAAGAGACTCGACACTTCGTCAAGCAACGTGCTGGCCATCGTCACCACGTCTTCCCAATCCTTGACCGACCTTTCTACTGCCATTTGCGTGAGGCGGTAGAGGTATTGCTCGCGGGTGAAGGTGTACAGCGTCTCTTCCAGCGAGGTACGAACACTCATTGGCTTGAACCCCAACTCGTCGAAGGCGATCCAGCCACGTTTGATGCTGGGCAGTCTGCCAACGAAGTTGAAGTGAGTGGCGTCAATGACGTCGGGAATAACCTCGGTCAGCTTCTCGTAGAAGGGAGCGGTCAAATGCGCCTCAAACCAATCCAACATATTGTCCGCGCGGGCCTTGAGCAGTTGAGCCCTGAAATCGGCAATCAATTGGCGTTGATTGGCGTGCAAACGCAACTCACCGTTTGGACGCCCTGGGAAAAAACTGAACAGCCCCTGCCCGCCCACATACTCAATCTGATAGAGCGGAATAGTAATGTGATGCTCTTCCCACTCAAATTCAGGCGCGGGACGGTTCGAGATAGTCATTCCGCTTTGCGGACGAAAACCATGACCAAACCAATACTCCGCCACTTTAAACTTTTTTGTCAGGACGATAGGGGTGACACGCAATCGGCCCAATGGGTTAACAAGCACGTCACTGAGGGCCTGGATATCCGTTCTCGCGCTGCGCGAGCGCGCAGACGTTCGGTATAGCTCCATTAAGCAAAACTGTAGGTGGGCTTTTGTATACGTGCGCAAAAGCGTCTGCAAACTTGCGCCTTCGGCCATTGAAACCTCAAGTTGCTCTCGAAGTTTCATCCCCAGGTTCAGCGCGCGTGCCACGTCAACAAATGTTCTGACGGAGATAATTGAAGTTGAATCAATACTTTCGGGGATTTGAGGGTGCCGAAAGTCAGTGCCCTTAGAGGCATTGATATAGCTGGCGTTTATCAGGCTGCCGCCTCTGAAACTGGCGAAATAAGACAGGAAACCAAAGTTCATACAGGCGGCTTGCCACAGGCTCATGCTAAGAACATGAACCACAGGCGCATGTTCATCACGAATCGGCTGCGGCTCAGGCAAAACGTCTACGTCGCTTTCATCCTCTGCTGCGCCGGAGGAGCGTTTTAATCGCGTCGCCAACGCAGAGAACCGTTCTGGTATATCGAGAAACCGGGTGTGTATATAGACCTTATGAGGGTCTAGGTCTTTGCCCGTCAACGCTAACAGTCGAGCCCGAATCAATCCCGCGCCTCGGGTTTTGAATGCCTCCTTGATCGCCTGATCTTCTTTTTCAAGGTTGTTTAACGACGTCAAATGCTGGCGCACAAGCTGACGGTATCGACGTTGCTCTGCCTGTGTAAGTGAGGCCAGTTGAACGGTGATTGACTGACGCAACATATCCAACACGCGACCATCTACCCACTCTGACTCAGAAGTAAACAGAGGGAGAGCTTCATTGGCTGACAGGGTCATAGGGCGTACTCAGGGTGATAAACCTTGAGATTAACGACCTGAGCCAGCGTAAAACGTTAGATATGTACGACCTCTGACAACTCGTTACGCCAACTGGGCCGCCTTGTCGTCGGGCATGACACGCGTGGGTTTGCGAAACACCAGCACGTTGCCGAGCATCACCAGCACCAGCCCCGCCAAGGCCGGTGCTGTCCATTGATAACCTTCGGCGAACGCCGATACGTTCAGCGCCACCAACGGGAACAGCACCGTGCAATAGGCGGCCCGCTCCGGCCCCATGCGCCCAACCAGGGTCAAATACGCGGTAAAGCCAATCACCGAACCCGGTATGACCAAGTACAACAACGAACCGATGTAACGGGTGTTCCATTCCATGGTGAAGGGAATGGCGTTAAATACGCAGTACAGCGCCAGCAGGCTGGCACCGTAAAGCATGCCCCACGCGTTGGTGGTCAGCGGTTTAAGCCCGGCCTTCTGTTGCAGGCTCGACAGCATGTTGCCCGCCGAAAAACACATCGTGCCAAGCAAGGCCAGGCCCAGCCCGAGCAAGGTGTCCGGGGTCGCGGTATGGGCACTCAGTTCCGGCCAGAATAAGAAACCCAGCCCCAGCAACCCCAAACCACCGCCGAGCAACACGTTACGGGCGATTTTTTGCTTGAAGAAAATCCGCGCATTCAGCGCATTCCACAGCGTCGCGGTAGAAAACACCACGGCAATCAAACCGGTGGTCACCCACTGACTGGCCGTTAAAAAACACATGAAGTTGACACAAAACAGGCACACCCCCTGTGCCAGGCAAATCAGGTGCCCACGCCGGGTCATCACCTGCAATTTGCGCGTGAGCAGCAGCAACACAAACAGCACCAGCGCCGCCAGACCGAAGCGGTACACAATCGACACGGGGATCGCCACCCCCCCCAACTGCAACTTGAGCGCCAGCCAAGTGGTGCCCCAAATCAGCACGGTCAAAAGATACAAAGATAGGTTCATGGCACGCTCCTGAAGATGACCTTCAGTGTGAATCGCGCCCTGCCCGGGCACTTGCAGATTCTTGCGCTTTTGTCGCTCGGGGGCTGGCGGCGCTGACAAGGCAGCGTAGGATGCAAGGCGTTGGAGAAATGACCATGACCGCGTTCGACACCCTGCAAGTGTTTCAGTCCATGAGCCGCTCGCCCAATGCTCGCCTTGAGCACTGCGCCGAGCTGGGTGACGGCATGGCCGCCGCTTTGTGGACCAACCATCACGATGCCCGCGACTATGAAGCGCCCACCCATCACACCCTGTCGTGCTACATCTCGGGCGGCACCGGTACGTTTCGGCGTGAGCAACCCAGCGCCCGAGGGGCACCGGGCAAACTGTGCGTGTTGCCTGCCGAGCACCAATCGGCATGGGTCATCAATGGCGAAATCCGTCTGGCCCATGTGTATGTCAGTCAGGCGCAATTCGCCCTCGGTTGCATCAGCCTGCTCGATAAAGAACCGCGCACCCTGCAATTGCGTGAATACACGTTTCTGGACGATGCGCAGCAAACCTTGCGCTTTCATCAATTACTGAAGATGAACTGGACTGAACCGGGCGAGCGCATGCTCACCAGCAGCCTGGCCAACGAATTGCTCGACCACGCCGTACTGAGCCAGGTGGGATTACGCGAGGGTTTGCAACTCAAGGGCGGACTGGCGGCGTATCAGCGCCGCCAGTTGGTGGACACCATCGAACAGCAACTGGCCGAGCCATTAAGCATCGGCCAGCTAGCGGCGCAGTGCGCGCTGTCGCCTTATCACTTTGCGCGTATGTTTCGTGAAAGCTTTGGTGTGGCACCGCATCAATACGTGCTGGCACGGCGCTTGAGTCGAGCGCGCTCATTACTGCGGCACAGCTCGCTGGCATTGGGCGAAATCGCGCTGAGCTGCGGTTTCGCCAGCGCCAGCCACTTCACCAACCGGTTTAAACACACGCTGGGCGGTACGCCGGGCGAATACCGCGCGGCGTTCAGGCCATAAACCCGCAGTCGCTGCCCAAGGCGGCGCAGTGAGTTAAAACTCCAGCGTGCTGGCCACGGACACTTGCCGCGAGTCGCCCATCGAAACGAAGGTGCGACTGGCCGCCGAGGTGTAGTAAGTGCGGTCGAACAGGTTTTTGATGTTGAGTTGCAATTTGACCTTTTGCCCTTCTACCTGCGTGTCGTAGGTCGCAAACGCATCGGCCACCGTGTAGCCCGGCAGGTCGAAGTCGTTGAGCGCGTCCCCTGCACGTTCGCCGACATACCGCGCACCCGCACCGAGACGCAATTTATCGCCGCCAAACACGCTGCCGACCTCATACACGGCCGACAGCGAACCGCTATTTTTGGCCACGTTTTGCAGGCGCATGCCGTTGTAGAGCGGGTCTTTGGTCACCTCGGCATCGGTGTAGGCGTAGCTGCCAATCAGGCTCCATTGGTCGCTGAGCTGGCCACTGACGTCCAGCTCCAAGCCCCGCGAGCGAACTTCGCCCGCCGCTGAATACACCGTGTCTTCGCCCACGGTGGTGGACACCAGTACGTTGCGTTTTTTAATGTCATACAACGCCACGGTGCCGGTGATGCGCCCCGGCATGTCCAGCTTGGCCCCCACTTCCCAAGACTTGGACTGCTCAGGTGCGATGGCCGAGTCCAGCACCACGCCGCCGGTCAGCGGGGCGATGGTGGAGTTGGGTTTGAACGATTCGGTGAAGCTGGTGTAGAACGACAGCTCGTCGGTGTAGCGATACACCAGCCCGGCACGCGGGATCCACTTCTGACCGTTGTTGTCGGTGTTGGCGGTAAACGGGCGACCTTTGCCCGCCAACTGGTCGTACTTCTGGAACCGCCCGCCTGCGACGAAAATCCATTGGTCGGTAAGGTGAATCGAGTCCTGCATAAAGAGCGAATCGCTGCGCAGCAGGTCGGTCTGGTTACTGTCGCTGGCGCTGACGGTGCCGCCGGCCACTTCACGGCCATACACCGGGTTGAGGTAGCTGAAGGGGTATTGGCTGGTTTGGCGGATTAAATCGGCGCGGTAAATCTTGCGGTATTCATCGTCCAGCCCGAACACCACGTCATGCTGCATACCTGCCGCCTGCACCTTGCCTTGCAGGCTGAGCGTGGCAAAACGGTCAGTGGTGATTGCGCCTTGAGTGCCGTCCATTTTGCGCGTGAGGGTGCCGGTCTTCGGGTTGACCGCCGTGACCCGCACTTGGCTGGCGTCGTAGGTTTCGCGGTTCCAGCTGTAGCCGAAGTGGGTTTTCCAGTCATCGTTAAGGTCGTGATCGACTTCAAAGCGGTACAGGTCCGAGCGTCCTTGCATGTTGTTGAACGGCTCGTCCAGACGACGTGTGGCCGGAATGTCCAACGGGTGGTTGGTCGCAGGATTAATGGCGGTGCCCCGGTCAAACGGCGACAGGAACTCGCGGTGTTCGTAAGCCAGCAACACTTGGGTCGTGTCGCCGTACCACGCCAGCGACGGGGCAATCAGGGTCTCGCGGTGCGTGCCGAAATTGCGCCAGTAATCCTCATCTTCGTGATCAACGATCATGCGATACGCCAGCCCCGAATCCCCCAGCGCGCCGGTGCTATCAAAGCTGCCACCGCTGCCGTTTTTTCCCGAGCCGTAAGTTGAGCCGCGCACCGTCAGGGCGTTGTACTGCTCCAGTTGCGGTTTTTTGCTCACCACGTTGACCACCCCGCCGGGGTCCTGAATGCCATACAACAACGAGGCCGGGCCTTTGAGCACTTCGATTCGCTCGGCGGTGGCATTCAATGCGCGCCCCTGCACGAGCGGCATGCCGTCGCGCATGATCGAGCCGTCGCGGTTGTCGCCAAAGCCGCGTTTCATCACGGAGTCCTGGGTGCTGCCCAGCGTGTTGCCCTGGGTGATGCCGCTGATGTTGTTCAGTGCATCGTCCAGATTGCGCGGCACCTGATCGCGGATCACCTGCGCTGCCACCACGTTAATGGTGTGCGGGATTTGCAGGGTGTCGCCCTGCCCACGCATCACCGAGGTCACGGCGGGGGGCTGGTAGCTGGTGTCGTTGTGCGCCAGCGAAGTGATGCGGGTGGCGCCCAGGTTCAAGGCACCTGCGGTCGGCGCGGGTTCGAGGGCGAAGGTGTGGGCGTCTGTGCGTCGGGCCGTGAAGCCAGACTGCGCGAGCAAGGTAAGCAATGCCTGTTCGGCACTCATGCGGCCCTTGAGCGCGGGGGCTTGCAAACCATACGGTGCTTCGTCGGTGTAGACCACGCTCAGGCCGGTCAGCCGACTGAAGTCATTCAACGCCTGAGGCAAGGATTCGGCAGGCAGGTTGAAGGCAAATTCACGCTCGGTGTGATGGGCGGTGGCCTCTGCGGCCACAGCCACGCTCAACGGGGCCAATGCCAGACCGGCCATCAATAACGCAGACGCACCTAACCACTGTTTAACCAAACCGCTTGGCGCTGACATTGCCTTGGACTTCATGCTCATGACCTGTGTGTCGACCTGTTACGTAATGCGAATTTTTCGCATTTTCAAGCACTACACGGATCGGCGAGGGGTTTACCTCACCCAGGATTGAAAAAATAATCGCGGTGACGATTTTCCCCTCATCGCCATCCTCTGCCGAAAGGAGAGGATGGCGATGGGCGAAGGCGTCAACGCAACACAATCACCCGTCCAAGCACGCTGTGCTGTTCAAACCCCAGCACGCTCTGCAAAGAATCCAGCACCGCTTGCGGGTCGCGACTGGGGAAACTGCCACTGATACGCCGACGCCCCAGCTCGGCATTGAGCAACACAATGTGCCCCGGAAAATAACGTTCGAGGTCCGCCACTACGTCTACCAGCGGCGTTTTTGCATACGTCAGCCACCCGGTTCGCCACCCCAGCTGACTTTTAGCGTGCGCGGCATGCAGCGTCTGCGTGACGCCGGCACGGTATGCCACTTGCTGGTCAGCGGTGAGAATCTGCTGCGGCGCGCCTTTGCCAGCCGTCACACCCACCCGCCCGGACAACACCGTCACTTGCGCACCGGTGGGCTGCAAACGCACTTCAAACTCAGTGCCCAGCACCCGCGCTTGCCCCGCATGGGCATCGACTACAAACGGCTCGCCCGTGTGGGTGACATGGAAAAAAGCCGCGCCACGGCGCAGCTGCACATGGCGCTCGCCAGCGCTGAAATTCACCGCGAGGGCGCTGTCGGCATCCAGTGTGATGTGCGAGCCGTCCACCAGCGTGATGGTGCGCACGTGCCCCGGCGCACTCACATAGTCGGCGCCCAAATCATCGACCCAGCGTGCTGGCTGCCACCCGGCAAACACGCCAACCATCAGCAGCAGGCATGCGGCGACAGCCAGCCCACTGGACCACTGCCACACACGACTGCGTTTGGATTCGTTCATGGCTGACAGGTAACGCTGCATCGCCAACGCGTCTTCATCTGCCAACTGGCTACCTGCGACTTCGGTCAATTCCCACACCACTTGCGCCTGGGCGTAGGCCTCGGCATGGGCTGGGTCTGCCTGTAACCAACGGCTGAAGGTGGCCTGGTCGCCGCTGTCGGGCTGGTCGTGCAATACGCTCAACCACGCCAGCGCCGTGCGCTCTTGCTCAGCGGTAATGGGGAGGTTCGAACGGTTGATCACGGCGCTGTCCCTGTCGGTGGCTCACGCAAGCTGGCCTTGCAGGCTTCAAGGGCGCGCATCATATGTTTTTCGACGGCACTTTGGGACACGCCCATGACCTTGGCGATGTCGGCGTAGGTACGGCCATGAATGCGATTAAGCAAAAAGATATGCCGCGTGCGCTCGGGCAAGGTGCGCAACGCGGCTTCGACCTGACGTAAATCGTTGCCCGCCTCAAGCGCTGCCTGCGGCTCACAGCCGTGGCTATCAGGTTCAGTCTGCCACTGCTGGTTGATTCGCCCGCGCGAGCCTTCACGGCGTAAATGATCAATAGCGATGTTGCCCGCGCACCGCAGCAGGTAGGTGCCCAGCTCTTCGACCTGCACCAGAGGGCGGCGCCAAAAACGCACAAATAAGTCCTGTACCAAATCAGCTGCCGTCGCACGACAACCCACGCGGCGGCTGACCAGCGCTTCCATTTGCAAGCGTTGGGATAAAAAAACCTGCAGGAAATGCGCACGTCCATGGCGCGATTCGCTGTCGGGGCCTTCCTGAAGGTCGGGAGGATTCATGGGCGTCGCAAGCAGATGTTCAAAAGGAAAGCGATACTAATGATAAATATTCTCATATGCAAAAGCAGATGACGGCCTGCCCGCACGTTGCTGATCAAGGGTGATTGCCCAATGCAATCACACACCCCTACAATGCGAACAATTCTTGTTCTCTAAAGCGTTTTTAGCGCAGTCGGAGTGTTGGTTGTCGCCGTCAAATCACGTTGAGGTCCTGTATGTGGACCACCACAGCTGGCTCACAGGCTGGTTGCGGCGCAAGCTTGGCTGCCCGCAAAGCGCCGCTGACCTGGCTCAGGACACGTTCATGCGCCTGCTCACGGCGCGCGAAACCCCGACCCTGACCGAGCCGCGCGCGTTTTTGACCACCGTCGCCAAGCGCGTGCTGTTTAATCACTACCGTCGCCAGGACCTGGAGCGCGCCTACCTGCAAGCCCTGGCCGATCTCCCCGAAGCCGTCGCGCCGAGTGAAGAAGAACGCGCAATCATCCTGCAAACCCTGGTGGCGCTGGACCAATTGCTCGACGGCCTGCCCTCCCCGGTCAAACGCGCGTTTTTGCTGGCGCAACTCGATGGCCTGAGCTACGCGCAGATCGGCGCGCAACTGGGCATTTCCATTGCGACGGTCAAACGTCATTTGAACAAAGCCGCCCTGCGCTGCTATTTCGCTTTATGAACGGCACATTCAACAATCCCCCGGATATCGCGCCGCAGGTGGCTGAGCAAGCGGTGAGCTGGCTGGTCGAAATGCAGGGCGGTGCACTCAGCCCGCGTCGTCAGCAGGCGTGGGAGCACTGGCTAGACGCTCACAGCGAACATCAGCGTGCGTGGGATCACATTCAACGGGTCAATCAGCGCCTGCGCGGGTTGCATTCGCCCCTCGCCCACGCCGCCCTGAACGCGCCTAAAAGCAACACTCGGCGCCAAGCCCTCAAGGTGTTGCTGCTAGTGGGGGCAGGCTCGGCCGTGACTTATGGCCTGCGCCAACAACTGCCCATCACGCCTCTGTTGGCCGATTACAGTAGCCCGGTGGGTCAACGCCGCACGGTGACGTTGCAGGATGGCAGCCAGATCCAGCTCAACACCGCCAGCGCGGTGGACGTGACCTTTGACGCACAACAGCGGCTGATTCGTTTGCTTGAAGGCGAGATGCAACTGACCGTGGCTGACGATCCGCGCCCGTTGCAGGTTGTGACCGCGCACGGTCTTTTACAGCCCCAAGGCGCGCGATTCAATGTGCGCCAGTTGCGTGACCACACTCAATTGGCGGTCTTTGCAGGGCAGGTAACACTATCGCCTGTGGCGCACAGCGGCGGTGCGCTGGTGGTCGAGGCTCGCCAGCAAGTGAGTTTCACCGCAAAGGCGTGGAATGCGACGCACGCACTGGATGCAGGCAGTGGCGCCTGGGTCGACGGCATGCTGGTGGCCGCGCATATGCGTTTAGGCGACTTTCTCGCCGAGCTGGGGCGCTACCGTCGTGGTCAGCTCAACTGCGACCCTAAAGTCGCCAACCTGCTGATCTCCGGCACTTACCCGATTGACGATACCGAGCGCGTGCTCGATGTGTTGCCCCTCAGCCTGCCGGTACGGGTCAGGCGCTTTACCCGCTATTGGGTCACGGTTGAATCCAACGTTTAGCCCCTCATTGGCGCACGGTGCGATTTATTTTTGCGCGGTTGAGCTGATTTCAACTCTGGCGTGACAGAGAAGGTAAGCCACTTCGATTCTCATCTTCTCAGGACCACTTCATGCCCGTTCAGCCTTCGCGTCTCACCTGCCTGGCCCGTTTAGTGTTAGGTGCCAGTCTCACTCTGGGTGCCTTACCCATGGCGTTTGCCGAGGCCAGGGCCTATCACATCGCGCCCACCTCACTGGAAGCGGCCTTGAACCAGTTTGGTCGCGAAGCCGGGGTGCTGATCTCATTTGGTTCGTCCACCGCCAGTGGCATTCAGAGCCGTGGCCTGGAAGGCAACTACAGCCCGGAGCAAGGCTTGCAAGCCTTGCTCGAAGGCACTGGCCTGCAAGCCCGCGCTGAGGGCCAAGGCGCGTTCAGCCTGCAACCGGTGACCCGCGCCAGCGCTGCGGCCAGCATTGAGTTGGGCGCCTCCAGTGTGGTCGGCGACTGGTTGGGTGACGCCGCACAGACGGACGTGTTCGAACACCCCGGTGCACGTGACGTGATCCGCCGCGAAGACTTCGAGCGCCAGGGCGCCACCTCGGCCCGTGAGGTGCTGAACCGCATCCCCGGCGTCAACGCCCCGGAAAACAACGGCACTGGCAGCCATGACATGGCCATGAACTTTGGCATTCGTGGCCTCAACCCGCGCCTGGCCACCCGCTCCACGGTGCTGATGGACGGCATCCCGGTGCCGTTCGCCCCGTATGGCCAGCCACAACTGTCGTTTGCGCCCGTGAGCATGGGCAACATGGACGCCGTCGACGTGGTGCGCGGTGGCGGCGCGGTGCGCTATGGCCCGCAGAACGTAGGCGGCATCGTCAACTTCGTGACTCGCGCCATTCCCGACGAGCCGACGGTCAAGGCCGGTTTCCAGACCGAGACCAGCCCGTCTTCCAGCCATGACGGTTTCAAGACCACCGGCAACCTGCTGGCCGGCGGCACGGCCGACAACGGGCTGGGTGGTGCATTGCTGTATTCCGGCACACGCGGCGGCGACTGGCGCGAACACAGCGACACGCGCATCGATGACTTGATCCTCAAAGGCAACTACCAAATCGATGACGCCAACAGCCTGCACGCGATGGCGCAATACTACGACGGCGAAGCCGATATGCCGGGCGGCCTGAGTACAGCGGCCTACAAGGCAGACCCGTATCAGTCGACACGCCCGAACGACAAATTCTGGGGCCGTCGCACGCTGGTCAATTTCGGTTATCGCTATCAGCACGATCGCCGCGAATTCACGGTCAACAGCTTCTTCACCAAAACCCTGCGCAGCGGCTATCTGGATCAGGGTTCATTCCTGTCCTTGTCACCCCGCGAATATTGGGTGCGCGGCATTGAAACTCGCTTCTCCCAAGGCTTTGATCTGGGCAACACGGCCCATGAAGTCGGCGTGGGGTATCGCTATATCAGTGAGGCCGGTCACGAGTTGCGCTATCGCACTCCGATTGCGGCCAACCAGTTACCGACCACCAGCAGCAGCAACGACCGCGACACCCGTGGCGCCACCGAAGCCCATGCGTTCTTTATCGATGACAAGATCGACATCGGTCAGTGGACATTCACCCCCGGCATTCGCTACGAAATGATTGAGCAAGAGCAAACCAACCTGCTGACCCACGTTAAATACAAAGGTGACTACAACACCCCGCTGCCTGCCTTGAATGTGCTGTACCACGTGACAGACAGCTGGAATATCTACGCCAATACCGAAAGTTCGTTCGGCAGCGTGCAATACAGCCAAATGCCGAACCGGGTCAGCGGCGGCGAAGTCAAGCCAGAAAAAGCCCGCACGTGGGAGCTGGGCACACGCTACGACAATGGCAACCTGCGGGCGGAGATCGGCGCGTTTCTCATCAACTTCAACAACCAATACGACAGCAACCAGACCACCGACACGGTGATCGCCCGCGGCAAAACCCGTCACCAGGGCATCGAGGCCAGTGTGAACTACGCACTGGACGGCCTGACCCCGGCGCTGGCAGGGTTTGACGTGTATGCCACCTACGCTTATGTCGACGCGACCATCCGCGAAGACGGCCCGAACAAGGGCAATCGTGTGCCGTTCTCCTCCAAAAACAAAGGCACATTGGGTATCGGCTACACCCAGGGCCAATGGAAAGCCAACCTCGACAGCAGCTACCAGACCGACCAGTTCGCTGACAACGCCAATACCCGTAAAGAAAGTGCTGACGGCAGCACCGGAAAGATCCCCGGCTACATGCTGTTCAACAGCCGCGTGGGCTATGACTTCGGGCATCAATTGTCGGACCTGAACGTCGCGGTCGGGGTTAAAAACATCTTGAATCACGAATACTTCACCCGCTCGTTTGACGACAACAACAAGGGCAAATACGTGGGGGAGCCGCGCACGGTGTACGTGCAGACATCTGTCGCATTTTGATATAAATCGGCAAAGGCCCACACCCACGGGCCTTTCCTACAAACCGAAGACTGACGCCGGTCACGGCATATGATCTTTCCTGAAAATAGAGCTTGAAATATTTGTCCATCGGCTCAAACACTGTGACTGAGCAATGACGATGAACCTTTGTCCACTCAAGGCCGTCAGACCTCACACGAGCACGCTGAAATAAGGGAAGCACTATGCAAATCCAGGTCCATTGCGATAAACACATCAAAAATGACGTTCGACTGGAGGAGTGGGTAAACACCACTGTTAAAGATAGGCTCGACCTTTTCGAGGAAGACATCACCCGTGTCGATGTTTTCCTGAGTGATGAGAATGGTGGCAAGTCAGGGCCAAACGACAAGCGCTGCAAAATGGAAGCGCGCCCAAAAGGCCATCAACCCCTGATCGTCACTGAAGACGCCGACTCCGTAGACCGAGCCGTCGAAGGCGCTGCCGAAAAACTGCAACACGCACTTGAGCACTTGTTTGGCAAACTGCGAAACAAACCTTCGGCGAAACTGCCCGCTGAAGGGTTTGGTGAAGAAGAGTTAAAAGAAAGCGCTGACGACTTGCTCGAAGAAGAGTTTTTGGAAAAAGAAAAAGAACTCGACAAAATCAGCTGATTCAGCTGGCAAGACGCACTAAAAAAGGGCGGGACTACTCAGGTAGTCCCGCCCTTTTTTGTACTGCTGTGCCGGGTTTACAGCTCGCCCTTCTCGACCTCAGGGTGCTCCCCGGAGCCAGCACCGGTCTTGCGGTGCGGGTTTTCGATCTTCACCGACGGGAACTGCGACGAGGCATAGCGCACCACCAGAATCGCAAAGGCCAGCAGCAAAATGGCGCCGGTCAAATACACCACACCCATGTCTGGCGGGTTGTGATGCGACACGTTGGAAATCAGCAAACGGGTCAACGCCGTGATCGCCACATAAATCAGGAAGCGCACCGGCATGTGGTTGGTCTTGAAATAAATCCCGACCATGGCGCCCAATTCGAGGTAGATAAACAGCAGCAGGATGTCATCGATGGAGATATTGCCCTTCTCCACCATGCCCAGAAATTCCATCACGGCAGCCCATGCCGTGACCGCACCAATGGCGAACAACGCCAGGTAATGGAAGGTTTCGACAAACAAATTGCCCATCGACTCAGCCAGTTCATGCACTTGGCGCCGTAGCTTTTCGGCTTTATTCACTTTCACGATGCAGCTCCTTGAAACGACTCAAACGGATCATCCGCGATGCTCATGACACTTTCTGCATGCAGAAAAAAGGCCAGCACCACGGATGAGAAGATGGCAGGCCGCTATTAGACACGTCGTGTACCCCGCTTCACACGCCAATTGCAGCTAGAGTAAAAAAGCCGCTATTCAAATGCTGGCGATTGGCTTATCCTTTTAGCTGTATATAAATACAGTAATCGCAAGACAACTTATCGTGAAGGCATATGAGGTGGTAAATGGCCGTCGAAGTGGTATACCGCAGCAGCCGAGATCTGGAGCGTTTGTTCATGGATAAAGCCGAAGCTGACCGTCATGACAAAATGCTTGAACTGGCAGAGTTGCTGGCTGAAGTGTTGCAAAAAGCTGTGCCGTCCTTGAGCGAGCAGCAAGTTGAAGAAGCTGGTATCTACATGGCGAAAAACCGCGATGTGTTTGCCAAGGCGTTCAAGAGTCAACCCGACGCACTCTCCGAGTTGCTGGTCGCAAGCGAGTAATCGCACACGGCACTCGCTTGACTCTCCCCCTAGGGGCAGGCTCTACGCTGCAAGACCCTCTTTGTGGTTGGTGTCTTAATGAGCAAGCGAGTGCTGGTGATTCTGGGCCACCCTTCTACCCACAGTTTTTGTAGCGCACTGACTGACTGTTATGTTGCGTCGGCTACACGCGCAGGCCACGAGGTACGCGTGCTGCGCCTTGGGGCGTTGCGTTTTGATCCTGTGCTGCATGAAGGGTATCGACAGGTTCAGCCGCTTGAGCCTGACCTGCTCAATGCGCAAGCCGACATCACCTGGGCCGAGCACCTGGTGTTGGTTTTCCCCATCTGGTGGGGCGGTGTACCTGCCCTGTTGAAGGGCTTTATTGATCGCGTGCTGCTGCCTGGCTTTGCCTTCAAATACCAAAAAGGCAATCCCTTCCCCGCCAAACTCCTCACCGGTCGCACGGCCCATTTGCTGGTAACGATGGACACCCCGCCCTGGTACTACAAGTGGGTTTATCGAATGCCCGGCCTGAATCAAATTCGCAAAACCACGCTGGCGTTTTGCGGTATCAAACCACTTGCGACCCTGACGTTCGGTCCCCTGCTCGACTCCACCCCCGCAAAAAGACAGACTTGGCTGCAACACGCCCGCGCCCTGGCATTGCGTTAAGCGATACCCGGCGCTTCGATTGGAAAGGGATTTTTCATGTACATCGGCAAAGCCGCTCAGTTGTCGGGCACCACCATCAAAACCATTCGTCACTATGAAGCCATCGGGTTATTACCCCGCCCACAACGCCGGGGGGCCTACAGGGTGTACACCGAGCACAGCGTTGAACGCCTGACCTTCATCAAATGCGCGCAACAACTGGGCTTCAAGCTTAAAGAAATGCAGGCGATTCTTAAAAACCAGCCAGACCAGACAGTACCGTGGGACGTAGTAAACAAGGCCATTGCGGATAAAAAAATGGCCGTGATGCAGCAAATACAAGCACTGCAAACCGTGTATGAGGGGCTGCAAGCCTTTGAAGCCTTTTACCAAGAACACCCGGTCCAGAGCCTCGGTTTTGCTGACGACACGCGTTGCCCGCAACGGCCGATTGAACTGCAATCACAGCACTTGCCGCGCTGACCAACGGGTGTAGCGCGCATTAACAGAGGAAACCGCAGGTTGTGAGGGGAGGCTGTTTGACGTCATAGGCTGACACGGCCGCGCATCACTCGCCGTACAGCAACTTTTTCGCCAGTTCATCCGACACTCGCGCCGGTGAGCGTTTTTCTGCCTGCGCATGGGCATAAATGCCTGTCAGACGCTCACTGATACGCAACAGTTGCAGGTTGATTGCTTCGGGTTGCGCGCCTTGATGGGTGAGCGCCATGTAAATCAGACCGCCCGAATTGATCACATAGTCAGGCGCATACAAAATGCCGCGCCGTTCGAGTTGGTCGGCCACTTGCAGGTTGGTCAACTGGTTATTCGCACACCCCGCCACCGCTGAACACCGCAGTTGCGCCACGCTGTGCCAATTGAGCACGCCACCCAAACCACAGGGCGCGAGGATGTCACACGGCGTGCTGAGCAAGGCTTCTGGCGCAACCGGATGTGCGCCCAATTGCTCCATCGCCAACCGCACCTTACCGGGGTCCGTGTCGCTGACCAGTAACTCGGCACCCGCTGCGTGCAACTGCTGCGCCAGCGCAAATCCCACCTTGCCCAAACCCTGTATCGCCACCCGCAGACCTTCGAGGTTGTCACTGCCCAAGCGTGAAGACGCCGTGCTGCGGATGCCTGCAAAAACGCCCATTGCCGCGTGGGACGAAGGATCACCCGCGGCCGTGGTGCTGGTGACGTGCCGGGTGTATTGGGCAATGCAGTCCATGTCGGCCATTGATGTACCGCTGTCGATGGCGGTGATGTAGCGGCCATCGAGCTGTTCAACACATCGCCCGAAGGCTTCAAACAAGGCTGCGCGGCTTTCAACATGCGGCGCGCGCATGATGACCGCCTTCGCGCCACCCACAGCCAAACCCGCCAGCGCCGCCTTATAACTCATGTCTTGCGCCAGGCGGACAGCGTCTGTGACAGCACTTTCATCATCGGAATAGGCGAGATAACGGCAGCCACCCAGCGCAGGCCCCAGGCGACTGCTGTGAATGGCGATGATGGCTTTTAGACCCGTAACCGGGTCGACAGTGAGGTGCAGTGACTCCACATGAGCACTTTGCATGAGAGCAGACATTATCCAGCCCTCGAACGGTGACAGGTAGTCGCCAGTATAGGCGTCGCCTGAAAAGTCGTTGAAGTGCGCAGGCATAAGCCTGAGTGGCATTCGTTACTTCGGGCATATCTGCGCAAAGACAGAGAATGCTTTGGCTTTTTAAAGAGGCAAAGCCCCCTTGGAAGTAGCCCCCCGATTAACGGACAGGCTCAAGGCAGGCTTTTGATCTTGACGACGTTCAACCCGGTGTGTCGGGTTGGCGCGCCGGGTGTGCCTTGATGAATGCCGGGTGGTCCTGCGCCAACCGCGCCACTCGCAAAATTCGCGGATACGCGCTCAACACCGCGTTAAAGCGTTCGGCCGCATATAACTGAGGCATCAAATACACATCCGCCAGGCCTGGCTGGGGGCCAAAACAGTAACCACTGTCGCCAATCAATTGCTCGATGGCTGCCAACCCCTGTGTGATCCAGTGGCTGATCCACTGCACCACCTGCGGCTCGTCCTGCCCTAAAGCACGC
Organism: Pseudomonas weihenstephanensis; assembly: GCF_016812185.1. Classification (NCBI taxonomy): domain Bacteria; kingdom Pseudomonadati; phylum Pseudomonadota; class Gammaproteobacteria; order Pseudomonadales; family Pseudomonadaceae; genus Pseudomonas; species Pseudomonas weihenstephanensis. Next base: position 54,811 of record NZ_JAAEBV010000006.1, read on the forward strand.
AATTGATTCAAGACACTGACGTTATGCAGCGGGTGTATGTCGCAGCCGATCAGGCTCGCCACCGCTCGCTCATGGGCCCGCGTTATCAGGTCGCTGGACAACAACGGCACCTGCGGATATTGCTCTTCGAGGTACTCGATGATGGCCGGTGATTGGGTCAGTACATCGCCATTGTCGGTGCGCAAGGCCGGTACACGGCCTTGCGGGTTTATTGCCAGGTACGGCGGTTGACGGTGTTCACCCCCATTGGCCGCGATCAGGTTGACCGCAACCGTTTGGTAATCCAGCCCCTTGAGCGCCAGCGCGATGCGTACCCTGTAGGAAGATGTCGAGCGGTAGTAGGTAAAGAGTTCCATGACCCGCTCCTTCTAGCGCGCCGCGACCACGGTGCCACGGCATTCGCCGAAGCCGATGGAGGCATAACCTTCACGGACACAACGGGCGCGCAGGATGATTTCGTCACCATCTTCGAGGAATTTACGCACCTCGCCAGACGGCAATTCAACCGGGTGTTTGCCACCTTCTGTGATTTCCAACAGGCTGCCCAGCTGCGAACGCTGTGGCCCCGACAACGTGCCCGAACCAAACAAGTCACCGGCTTGCAGTTGGCAGCCATTGACGCTGTGGTGAGTGACCAGTTGAGCGGCCGTCCAGTACATGTTCAGGCTGTTGCTCAACCCCAGTCGATGCGCGGGCAGTTGTTGCTCACGCATGGCTTGGGTCAACAGCAACACTTCCAGTTCGATATCCAGCGCGCCATTGGCTTGATCCTCGGGATCGAGCAGGTACGCCAGCGGTTGCGGATCACCTTCTGGACGTGGCGGCTGCGCACGCCGAAACGGTGCAAGAGCTTCGGCGCTCACCACCCACGGCGAGAGGGTGGTGATGAAACTTTTAGACAAGAACGGACCCAACGGCTGGTATTCCCACGCCTGAATATCACGTGCCGACCAGTCGTTAAGCAGGCAAAAACCGGCAATGTGCTCGCCCGCTTCACTCACGGGAATGCTGTCGCCCATCTCATTGCCCTGACCTATCCAGATGCCCAGCTCCAGCTCGTAATCCAACCGGGCGCACGGGCCAAAGCTCGGCTCGGTCTGACCGGCCGGCAAGGTCTGGCCTTTAGGGCGACGTACCTCAACACCTGAAGGGCGAATGGTTGAAGCCCGGCCGTGATAACCAATCGGCACGTATTTGTAGTTGGGCAACAACGGGTTGTCCGGACGGAACAGCTTGCCGACGTTTTTTGCATGCTCAATGCCCACGTAAAAATCGGTGTAATCACCAATTTTCGCTGGCAGATGCAGTTGGCAGTCCGCCGCCAAAGGCAGCAGTGTGGCGCCTTGGGCCTCGATTTTTCCGCGCAGTGTGCTGTCTTCGCTGAGCAGTTCGATCAAGCGCTCGCGCAAGGCAACGCGGGCACTGCGCCCCAAAGCAAAGTAAGTATTCAACGTACCGCCGAGGGTGGCTTCTACAGCGACCTTGGCCTGACCTTCAAACAGCCCCGCCGCCAGCGCCGCTTCCAGGTCGAAGATGTGGTCGCCAATCGCGACGCCGCTGCGCGGCAGCGAACCGTCGAGGCTGAACACGCCCATAGGCAGGTTATGCAAAGGGAAATCGGTATGGCCGTTGGCAGAGGCGATCCAGCTACGGGTGAGAGTGGACTGGGTCATGCTTATCTCCGATTCGGGGTGAAGGTGGCAGGCAAGGAAGCCCAGCACGCGTCGTAATGGGGTTGCAGTTGCGGGCATTCGAGGGCAAACCGGGTGGGACGCAACACTTGGCTGGTTTCAAACATGAAGGCCATGGTGTTGTCGATTTTGCTCGGTTGCAGCTCGGCCGCAATCGCTTTGCTACAGGTTTCGCCGTCCGGGCCGTGGGCACTCATACAGCTGTGCAGCGAAGCGCCGCCTGGCAAAAAGCCTTCGGCCTTGGCGTCGTAGTTGCCCTGAATCAGCCCCATGAACTCGTTCATCAAGTTGCGGTGAAACCAGGGCGGGCGGAAGGTTTTTTCAGCCACCATCCAGCGTGGCGGGAAAATCACGAAGTCGAGGTTGGCCAGGCCGGGAACGCTGGTGGGCGAGGTCAACACCGTAAAAATGGAAGGGTCAGGATGGTCAAAACTGACCGTCCCAATGGTGTTAAAACGACGCAGGTCATAGAGGTACGGCACGTTGTTGCCATGCCATGCGACCACGTTCAACGGCGAATGATCCAGCTCACAGCCCCACAGTTCGCCAAGGAACTTTTGCACCAGCGTGGTGGGTTGCTGGCGGTCTTCGTAATGCGCGACCGGGGTCAAAAAGTCTCGTGGGTTGGCCAGACCATTGCTGCCAATTGGCCCCAGATCCGGCAGGCGCAAGGGTGCGCCGTGGTTCTCGGCCACATAACCGCGTGCCTGGGCATCGAGTAACTCGACACGAAATTTCATGCCACGCGGGATCACCGCGATCTCTAAAGGCCCGAGTTCCATACGCCCCAACTCAGTGGCGATACGCAGCCGCCCTTGCTCAGGCACGATCAGCAACTCGCCATCGGCGTTGAAAAATATGCGCTGCATCGACGTATTGGCGCAGTAGTTATAAATGCTGATCCCTGAAGGATTTTGCGCGCTGCTGTTAGCGACCATGCCCACTAGCCCGTCGACAAAATCCGTTGCCTCACTTGGAATTGGCAGCGGATTCCAACGCAGACGGTTCGGTGTGACTTGGCCCAGTGAGCCACCGGTCAATTGCCGCTCAAGTTTTTCAAACGCCGGGTGATTGGCCGACGGCTGAATGCGGTACATCCAGGTGCGACGGGCCTCACTGCGGGTCATGGTAAACGCAGTACCCGATAACAATTCGGCGTACAGGCCATAAGGGGCTTTTTGCGGGGAGTTTTGACCGACAGGTAGCGCACCGGGCAGTGCTTCGCTACTGAATTCGTTGCCAAACCCGGATTGATAATCAAGGGCTGACATAGGCGAGTCGAGGTTCATGGAGCCTCCAGCGTGGAGAATGCAGGTGACTGCGCCCTGCTCTGAATCTGCGTGCGCACCGCTGCGTTATTTTTATCGTAATCTGATTACGCATAACGTAATTTGATTGGTATTAAGCGTCAAGCTATAAAGACGCCCATTGATCCCGAGATGTAAGCGACACCATGGAAAAGCCCCTCAAAAGCACCGACAGTTCTGGCAAGCAAAAAGTACGTTCTGCCGAGGTTGGTACGGACATTCTCAAAGCATTGGCCGAACTGTCGCCCGCCACCTCGCTGTCGCGCCTGGCCGAGCACGTACACATGCCTGCAAGCAAAGTGCATCGCTATTTGCAGGCGCTGATTGCCAGCGGGTTTGCGGAACAGAATGCCGCCACCAACCATTACGGTCTGGGCCGCGAAGCGTTGCGCGTGGGCCTGGCAGCGCTCAATAGCATGGATGTGGTGAAAGTCGCGGCCTTACCGCTCTCGCAGCTACGCGATGATTTGAATGAAACCTGCTTTTTGGCGGTGTGGGGCAATCAGGGCGCAACCGTGGTTCACATTGAGCCAGCCGTACGCGCAGTGACCGTGGTAACACAATTGGGGTCGGTGCTGCCGTTGTTGAGTTCGTCTACGGGCCTGGTATTCAATGCGTACTTGCCCGACCGTGAAACCGCAGAGTTGCGCGAGCAGGCGTTTAATGCCGAGCCGGTTCATCCTTTGCAATCAGCTGAAACCTACGTGCAGTTGTGCAATGAAATACGAGAACGCGGCCTGCATTTTGTACACGGCCTGTTGATGCCCGGCGTCGATGCGTTATCGGCGCCGGTCTTTGATGCCACCGGTAAAGTGGCCGGGGTGCTCACCGTTGTCGGCCCCACGTCGGTGTTCCATGCCGATGAAAATGGGCCAGCAGCCAAGCTTGTACTCGCGACCAGTCGAGCCATCAGTTGGCGAATGGGCTATCAACCCGGCTAACCCCCACGGGTATTAAACGCGCCACTGGTGTTTGGCCTCATCCAGCAGGCTGCGCATTATTTTCTCGACATCATCCAGTGATGGTTTGCGCAGGCTATACGCCTGCTCAAACGTCCACGGCAGGGAAAACACGTACGTAATTCCCTGAACGTACGTAGGCTCGCTGCCACGCTCCAGTGAATCAATAGCCTCTTCGTAAAGAGACTGGCTGGAAACCAGTCTTTGATTGATCGGGTCGTCCACTGTGTTGATGTAAACGTCTGCACTGTTAAGCGCAAACGGTTCGAGTTTTTTATTCAGAAATACCCGCACTCGTTCGTATAACAAACCTGATACGCGTGGATCTGTTGGAGCATCGTTCAAAATATTCATGGTGTAATTCCTGTTATTACCGTGTGCCGGCCTTACCTCTTTTGTTACGGGGATCGATTCGCCCCAAAGTAGCGGGATGCCGGTGAGGGTTACAAAGGCCACTGGATCAGTTGCTCCAGTCAGCCTTGGCATGGTCCAGAAGTTTTTGCATGAGGCCTTCAACCTCACGAATTGAGGGACGGCTCACGCGAAGCGTTTCTTCATAGCGCCCATGTTCGGAAAAGCAACCGGTCACCTCACTATCGTGTGACTGCACCTCGCCCCACTCCAGCGTGTCGTTACCCAACGCATTCAGGTCCTGACTAAACGTCACCACAGGATTAACGGCGCTATGAACCGTGGTAATGAAAAGACGCTGGCTGTCCGCTTCATATTGCGCCAGTTGCTGGTTCAAGAACTCGCGCACACGTGCATCAATTTCAGGGCTTGGTTTGAGAGCGAATGCCCCTGTGGAATGGATATGTTCTTCTGTCTTGTTCAAGGTAAAACTCCTTTTTATGCGGTCTGCCATCCAGCCTCATGCTGAAGTCGTTGTGCAGACAGAAATTTTTCGATGACGTATTAAGCGCCGCTCACGATTAAACGGCGCACTGCATATTTATCGTTTCGCTCACACGCAAAGAGCCCCACGAAGCCTGAGCCAGAGAGGTTGAGAGAGGATTTCACTATTGCCAAAGCTGTAACAGAGATTGTCTTGAAGTGGGCTTACTCCATTAACAACCAGACTTTATTCTTGTCGCACGTTTCAGGCACATGCCTTAAGCGTCCCGACTGACGAGTGCGCATGCCTGCGTCGGTTTTATTCAGCACTTGGCCCTGACAGGCCAAGAAGCAACCGGGTTCACCCTGACGTTGATTTGTAGCTCCTTGATCGAACGTCTTCCTTGGCCGCTGTATTTACAGCGGCCTTTTTTATGCGCGCGATTTAAGGCGAATGCATCGCGAGTGCCGACACACGCCACGGTCGGCGGTGCTACAGCAGCATCGCCAGTAACGGGGCGGCAAACAGGTTGAGAATACCTGTGAGCACCATCACCAGCCCCGCAACAGAGCCTTCTTCGCTGCCCACCTCACGAGCACGACTGACACCTGCACCGTGCGCCCCGATACCAAATAAAGCGCCCCGCGCCAGGCTGCTGCGCAACGGTAGCCATTTGAGCAACACGCCGCCTAGCAGCGCACCAAACACACCAGTAAACATCACGAACACCGCCGTCAGTTCTGGGATGCCACCCAAGTCCTGCGCCAGCGGCATGGCAAACGGCGTGGTGATGGAGCGCGGCACCAGCGACAGGGTCAGCGAGGTGTCTAGCGACAGCGCCTTGGCCAGCCAGAATGAACTGCCAATGGACACAGCACTGCCCGCCAACATGCCCATCAACAGCGCCACCCAATGTTTGGCCAGCAATTTACGCTGCTGCCAGATAGGCACCGCAAACGCCACGGTTACCGGGCCCAATACCAGCATCAACCAATGGGTGTTGCTGGAGTATTCGGCGTACGCGGTGTGCAGCGGTACAGCCACCGCGAGCAGTAAAGCGGGCACCAGAATCAACGGGGACAACAGATAGCGACCCGTGCGCCGGTATAACCAGCGGCTCAGGCCATAGGTGGCAAGTGTGAAGAGCAACCAGAACATCGGCATCCATTCAAACTTCATGGCGTAACCTCCAGCGGCACACCGCTTCCACGGTAAACGCCGTCACCACCATCACCAGCAACGTACTGACACCAATCACCAGCAAAATGCGCCAGCCTTCATCACGCACCAATATGCCGTAGTCGAGCAGGCTCATCAGGGCCGGAATAAAAAACAGCAGCATTTCGGCCATCAGCACGCCCGCTCCCAGCTGCAACGCCGCAGGCTTGACCCAGCCCAACGCGAAAGCCAGCAGCAACAGCGCCATGCCCACCACGCCACCCGGTATGGGTAGCTGCAAGCCGCTGGCAATCTGACACCCGGCAAAATAGATGGCCAGCAGAACAACGATTTCAGTGACCAGTCGACCCAAGCGTTTTACATCGAAGCGTTTCATTTTGTTTCCATCCCAGACAGGCCTTCAGTGTAAAGACCCCTCTTCCATCTCGAAAACGAATTGTTAGACTGGCAGTCATTCCAAAATGGAATTCATTCAATGGAATTCAAACAACTTCGTACCTTCGTTGAAGTCGCCCGCCTCGGTGGGTTCACCCAGGCCGCGCACACCTTGCATATCAGTCAATCGGCGGTGAGCAAACAAGTGGCTCAGCTCGAACAAAGCCTGGGCACGCCTGTGTTTGACCGTTTGGGCTCACATGTACGGCTGACCGCAGCGGGCAATGTGGTGCTGCAACGGGCAGAAGGCATGTTGCGTTTGCAAAAAGAGTTGTTGAGTGAACTCGATGACTTGAGTCATTTGACGCGGGGCGAATTGCGTCTGGGCCTGCCGCTATTGGGCAGTGATGCGCTGTTCGCCGGGCTGTTTGCCGAATACCGCCGACGCTACCCCAACATTCAGGTGCAATTGCTCGAAGGCGGTAGCCTGGTGGTCGAGCAAGCGGTGTTAAGCGGCGAGCTGGAGATAGGTGGCAGTTTGACGCCCAACAATCCGGCCTTTGCCTACCAACCGTTTTGCGATGAACCGCTGGATGCCTTACTGCCCATCGATCATCCACTGGCAGAAGATGGCAGTGTGCGACTGGAGCAGTTGGCTGAAACACCGTTTCTGCTGTATCAGCGCAGTTTCGTACTCAATGATCGTTTGCTCCAGGCTTGCCAGCAAATGGGCTTTACCCCCAAGGAAGGTGGTCGCAGCGGGCAATCTGATTTTTTGGTGGCGCTGGTGGCAGCCGGCCAAGGCGTCGTATTGTTGCCCAGCGTCGTCGCGCGCGGGCTGGTGCGCCCCGGCGTGGTGAGGCTAAAACTCATTGCGCCGGATGATCTGCGCTGGGACATCGCCTTTATCTGGCGCGAGGGCGCGTATCTGTCGCGTGCCGCTCACGCCTGGCAGGAGTTGTTGCGCGAGCGGCCGGTTAAAGCTTCAGCACTCGGATGAAATCAACAAGCCAAGGCTCACTGTCAATTTCAGGCGTTACAGTTTCGCTGGCATCCAGGCGCAGCATGGATAGCACCTCCTGCACGCCCAGTTCGGTAAATAGCTCGCGCATCTGTTCGCCGCCGCCGCAGTACGTGTCGCCGTAGCTTGCGTCGCCCAGCGCGATGACCGCACCCGGCAAGCCACGCCAGGGCGCCGGTAGCTGATCGCGGATCTGGCTGTAAAGCGGCATCAGGTTGTCCGGCAACTCACCCATACCCGTGGTCGAGGTGACCGCCAAAAAGGCATCGGGGGCAAATGCTTGAACATCGGCCAAGGTTGCACGCGGGTTAAGCAAGACTTCAAACCCGGCATCCGTCAGCAGTTGCCTGGCATTACGAGCAACTTCTTCTGCGGTGCCGTACACCGAGCCACATAGGATGGCGACTTTCATCAATCTGATCCTGTTACTGACTAAAAGGCCGGGATATTAACAGGTGAGACGGCGTTTCGGTGATGGCACGTGGACAGCTATCACCGATGTCTTAGAATGCAGAACACCGCTGGCGACAATCTGGCGATCAATCACTGGTTTATCGTCCGTTTGGCGAGGTCGCGCTTGCCGTCAGTCAAAAACATGCATCCGTAAAGGATTCCCCACTTTCAGAAGAGCGGTTCAATGATCAACGCACGCTTGCTGCAACGCATGGTCGACGCATCCCAGGACGGCATCGTGGTCGCCGAGCGGGAAGGTGATGACACCATTCTGATTTACGCGAACAGCGCTTTCGAAACCCTCACTGGTTATAGCCGTGACGAAATTCTGTACCAGGATTGCCGCTTTTTGCAGGCAGGCGATCGCGATCAACACGCACTGCAATTGATCCGCGAAGCGGTCGCCAGCGGTCAACCGACCCGCCAGCGGCTGCGTAACTATCGCAAGGATGGCACGCATTTCTGGAACGAACTGTCGATTACCCCGGTGTTCAATGAAAGCGATCAACTGACGTATTTTATTGGCGTGCAAAAAGATGTCAGCCAACAGGTCAAAGCAGAACAACGAGTGGCGCAGCTAGAAGCCCAGCTGGCGGCCCTGACCGCAGAGCTGCAAACACTCAAGGCGACGAGCGGCCTCAACAAAACGTAAAAATGATGGTCTGTTGTAAACAGTTACGACTTTCATCTGCCAAAAACCGAGTTACACCATGTCGCACGATGCCCTTCTGACTCAAGACGAGTTGGATTTTATCCAGACCATGCATCAAAACCCGCTGCTTAATCAGCGGGATGCTTCGTCGAGTCTGCTGGTAAATGGGGTGTCGCAAATACGCGATCTGCTGACCCGCCTGGCCGCCCATGAGCAAGTCACGATTCAGGCTCAATTCGCTAATCAGCAAATGAGCTTTCCGCTGCGTTTGGTTGAAGACGAATTTCATGCCCAACATCTGCAATTGGGCGCGCCGAGCATTTTTGAAGACGGGCCGATGGTGCGCCCGTGGCGTTTGACACTGCCCGAACCGGTAGCCCTGGAAAATGTGCGCGGGCGCAGCGGCCACTTGTGGGTCACTGAAGTGTCGTTCAAGGGTTTGTTGATCAAGGTACGCAACGACACCCGCCCTCCGCGCCAGTTCGCTCAGTGGTTCAGCCCCACCGGCTATGAACGCATTGCGGTGCACGGCACGCTCGAACGCCAAACCGAACTGGGCCTGTACGCCTATCGGTTAAGTCAACGCGACCAGGGCGAAACCGAACGCTTGCGCCAGTTCATCCTGCAACAACACCGCCTGGCCCACCCCGCGCTGCACGTTTAGATTCAAACGCCCTTCAGAGAGATATCCAGACGCTGGCTCATCACACTCGCCTCACTGCCCAAGCACCCGATAGAGGACGCCATCAATGCTTCGCAGGCCAGATCCGACGCTTCGCCAGCCAACCAGACCGCACTGTTGAGGGGTTGCGTCAGCCTCAGCAAACGTTGAAGGCGCGCAGCACTCAGGGCGCGGGTACCCAATAGCACAACCGCTTGGGGGCGGATTTTTTCACATACCAGCGACAGTTCTTCCAGCGGCTGCCCGATGGCCAAAACCCTGACAACCCGATCATTACGCGCCAGCAACAACCCCGTCACCAGCAACTGCAATTCGTGGCACAACTCTGGCAAGGCTACGAGCACCACACACTGCGCCGGCGCAGCTACAACCTGTAATTGCAGACGGTGCTGAACACGACCGCGTAAAAAGCGGTCCAGCAACAGCCATTCACTGGTGCGACCAAACTCATCTTGCACGCGCAATAAACGCTGCCAGAGCGGCAAGAAAATCTCATGAAATACGGTTTTGAGCGGGTAGCTGGAAAAAACCTGTCCGTAAAGACGTTCAAGTTCAGGCTCATCAAAGGCCGTGAGTACGGCACCAATGCGGGACTGCCACTGTGTGTATTCATCCGTTTGGGCACTGGGTTGAGCAGGCGTGGCGTTGACACTACGCGTCAATAACTCGCCCACTTTGCTGACTGAAACACCGCGCTCGATCCACCCTTGAACCTGTCGCACTGTCTCAATATCGGTCACGGAGTACAGCCTGTGCCCACTTTCGGTGCGTTTTGGCTGGATTAAGCCATAACGACGCTCCCAGGCGCGCAGCGTGACCGGGTTGATACCGGTCAGGCGCGACACTTCACGGATCGGATAAAGGCCGTCCTGCTCTAAAGGGTCAGCAGCAGCCGCTACAGTGCGTTCAATATCTGTCATCACAGGCATCAGAAAGCCCAAAGCCGAAAATAAGTCTGGCGAGTCTACTCCTCATGGGCCTCACGTTCCTTTTTAACGAGGGTGTCGAGCAGCTTTAACGCGGGCACCTGAGTTCCCTCATCCTGCTGATAGGTAAATACAGGGAATGCTCTTCCTGCAAACTCAGGCCCTCCTTTATCAATGACTTTCTGAAAGTCTGCTCTGGCCGCAAGCCAATCAGGTTTGGACGGTACGGGGTAAAAAAGCAGTCCCGCGATCGCGCCGGGTTCAATGCCCACCGTTTGCACTTCATTATTTTCCAGCCGCTCGCTCTGCCGCACGTTCTGCTCCTTGATCAAACTCGCCAGCATTTTATTCAAGTGAAAACGGGCATCTGCGTCATGAATCACAGACATATCCGGTGCAACATTACCTGATGCGTTGTCTTTTTCATGAATGCCCACAATATGCCGACCAACTTTTTCTGGCAGTGCCAAAAATGCCATATGCCTTGGCATACCGGTGACGTTGGGGCCCATTGCGAAATAATTGGGCACGAGATTCGCGTGTGCCAATGTCCACTTGCGTAACCCGCCGTGCTGACTGGCGCCACTGGCGTGTAAGTTTCTGGCGTTGTCGACGCTGATGCCACAGTGGTGCAGCTCTTTATGGGCATGAGGCAATTGCACCGTGCGCACCAGCACCCCACCCCTAGAGAACGCCGCGCTTATGTCCTCGGGACGTGAATTATCCCCAGTTTTTAAAGATGCATGAACCGCATGGCCTGCTCGCGTATTAACACAGAGGCTGTCATTGGGCGCAAAAGCGTTGAGGCTCTGAAGAAGCATGCTCTGTCCTCTGAGTATCGGGTGGTTAATGATTGGCCATTAAGCGGGGCAAGGTTCCACAGGCCACGCGAAAACAGTGAAGTCTGTGTGCCCGGGCAACGGCTGAATCAATTGAAAAGAGGAACAATCCTTGCTTGCACTCCCCAACGCAGCCCACCACCCCGGCGCTGCGTTTTATGCCTGCCTTACCCTGGCAGCATCAGCCACATGGAGATACACAATGTCTACCTCCCCTGTCACCTTGATGGTTGCACGCCGTGTCGCCGAAGGTCGCTATCAAGACATGATTGCCTGGCTGCATGAAGGCGAACAGTTGGCCACCGATTTCCCAGGTTATCTGGGCTCGGGCGTGCTGGCGCCGCCACCCGGTGATGACGCCTTTCAAATCATTTTCCGCTTTGCCGATGAAGCCACCCTGCACGCGTGGGAACATTCAGTCTCGCGCACGGCCTGGTTGCTGCGCGGCAGCGATCTGTTTGCCCACCCGCACGAACACCGGGTCAGCGGCATCGACGGCTGGTTTGGCGCCGCCGGGCAGCGCCCACCCCGCTGGAAGCAAGCCGTGGCTATTTGGCTCGCGTTTTTTCCGATTTCATTGCTGTTCAATTTCGTGCTCAACCCCTTGCTGAGCGAGCTGAGCCTGCTACCCCGGGTGTTCGTCAGCACGCTGGCCCTGACACCCTTGATGGTTTACTTCTTTATTCCTTTATCGACCCACTTATTGTCAGGTTGGCTGCACCGTACACCTGCCAAACCTTTGGGCAGCGCCGCGACCTCCAACGGTCACTGAAACGGCATCAGGAACAGGGGATCCGTACAGGCATGGCCGTGGCGCAGCGGACGCTGGTATAGTTTTGCCATCACGCTGCCGCTCTCCCCTGTTCTCTGACGCCGAGCCTGTCATGCCATCTCAATCCGCACCCATTCTGATCACGGGCGCTGCCCAGCGCATTGGCTTGCACTGCGCGCAGCAATTGCTGGCAGACGGCTATCGAGTGATTTTCAGCTACCGCAGCGAAAAGCCCGGCGTGCAGATGTTGCGCGATCTGGGGGCCACAGCGGTATATGGCGATTTTTCAACCGAGCACGGCATTCTCGCGTTTATCGAACAACTGAAAAATCACACCCAGGCTTTACGGGCGATTGTGCATAACGCGTCGGCCTGGTTGCCAGAAAGCACTGATACACAAATCAGCGACTTCACACAGATGTTCAGTGTGCATATGCTCGCGCCGTACCTGATCAACCTGCAATGCAGCGAGCTGCTGGAGCGCTCAAGCCCGGCGGATATCGTACACATCAGTGACGATGTGACCCGCAAGGGCAGCAGCAAGCACATTGCGTATTGCGCCACCAAAGCGGGTCTCGACAGCCTGACGTTGTCATTCGCGGCTAAACTGGCGCCACGGATCAAAGTCAACGGCATTGCGCCCGCGCTGCTGCTGTTCAACCCGGACGACGACGCGGCGTACCGCGCCAAGGCCCTGGCCAAGTCAGCACTGGGGATCGAACCCGGGCCCGAGGTCATCTATCAAAGCCTGCGTTATCTGCTGGACAACCCGTATGTGACCGGCACCACTCTGACCGTCAATGGCGGTCGGCATCTCAAATAAGCCGTCCGCGAGGAAGTATTTTCATGAGCACATCATTGCCTGAGCACTACCGCGAGATCCTGCTGGGTCTCGGTGAGAACCCTGACCGCGAAGGCTTGCTCGACACCCCGAAACGCGCCGCCAAGGCCATGCAATACCTGTGTCACGGCTATGACCAAAGCGTTGACGATATCGTCAACGGCGCTCTGTTCGCCTCCGACAGCGACGAAATGGTGATCGTGGCCGATATCGAGCTGTACTCGCTGTGCGAACACCATTTGCTGCCATTTATCGGCAAGGCGCACGTGGCGTATATTCCGACCGGCAAAGTACTCGGCCTGTCGAAAGTGGCCCGCATCGTCGACATGTTTGCCCGCCGCCTGCAGATTCAGGAAAACCTCACCCGAGAAATCGCCGACGCTATTCAGAACGTCACTCAGGCGGCGGGTGTGGCCGTGGTGATTGAAGCCAAGCACATGTGCATGATGATGCGCGGCGTAGAAAAACAGAATTCGACCATGAACACCTCGGTGATGCTCGGTGCTTTTCGCGAGCCCAGCACCCGCATGGAGTTCCTGCAACTGATTGGACGGAGCAAGTCGTAATGCCACAACTTCAGCCAGGAATGGCCCGTATTCGCGTCAAAGACCTGTGCCTGCGCACCTACATTGGCATCAATGAAGAAGAAATCCTCAACAAGCAGGATGTGTTGATTAACCTCACCATCCTGTATGCCGCGCAAGAGGCCGTACGAGATAACGACATCGACCACGCGCTCAATTACCGCACCATCACCAAAGCTGTGATTGCCCACGTTGAAGAAAACCGTTTCGCGCTGCTGGAACGGTTGACCCAAGAGCTGCTGGATTTAGTGATGGCCAATAGCGCTGTGTTGTATGCCGAAGTCGAAGTCGACAAACCGCACGCCCTGCGCTTTGCCGAATCGGTCTCCATTACGCTGGCGGCAAGCCGCTAAGCTGCCCCCCTCTCTCACTCGGTGAACCCATGACGCCTCAAGAACGCCTTGAACTCGAAGCCGCTGCTTTTCGTCGCCTGGTCGCGCACCTGGACAGTCGTAAAGATGTGCAAAACATAGACCTGATGAACCTCTCGGGCTTTTGCCGCAACTGCCTGTCCAAGTGGTACAAGGCTGCGGCCGATGAGCGCCAGATCGAGGTCAGCCTCGATGACGCCCGCGAAGTGGTGTACGGCATGCCGTACGCCGACTGGAAATCCCAGTACCAGAAAGAAGCCTCTGCCGAACAGACAGCGGCGTTTGCCCAAGGAAAAAAGCATGACTGATCTAACCGCTCTGCGCGCCAGCCTCAACAGCGGCGAACACCTGTTTGCCGACACCCTGGCTTTTATCGCCGCGCACTACGATTACCAGCCACGAGCCTTCACCAACGGCGAGGTGGAAAATGCTGCCGGGCAAAACGAAGGGTCGTGCAAGACCTTGGGCCTGGCGGTGCTGGAAGGGTTGAGCGACCCAGAGGCCCTGTTGGCGTTTGGCGAACATTACCGCTCAGTGCTCGCGACACCTGAAGGCAGCGATCACGGCAACATTCGCGCCCTGATCGCTCACGGTCTGGCCGGGGTGAAATTCAACGCCCGGCCATTGACCCGCAAGGCTTAAATCGAGCCGCCTGAATTGAAGTACTGCGCCAGGCCGCTGTAACAGGTGGCCAGGTGATAAGGGGTGGTCGAGGGCATGTCCTCGCGACTGACCTGGCCTTGCGCATCAAGGCATTCGTACCAACCCCCGGCGTGTAAAAAGTGCTGCTGCAACGCCTGCAATTGGCGTTGCACCCGCACCAGGCCATCTTCGCGCAACGTCAGTGCCCGCAGGTATTCGGCCTGAGCCCAGATTCGCTGCGTGCCATCACGCAGGCTGCCATCACTGCCCAACATGCCGCAGACCGCCCCGCTCTGCGGATCGACACCCACCTGCTCGGCAAACCCGAACGCGCGATCCAGTGAATCGTGCAGCGCCGTAGTGCGCAGCAAAGGTGAGGATTGCAGCAGGAAATACCATTCGAATTGATGGCCGGGCTCAAACCAGTTATCGGCTGCACCACGGGGTTTTTCCAGCATCACCCCGTGTTCGGGCGCGATGAAGCGTTGCTGCATGCCCTCGGCGAGCGCCAGCAGCGCGGCGTGAGTGGCGGCGTCTTCGCGCACCGACAAGGTGGCGAGAAAGGCTTCAGCCAAGTGCATCAGCGGGTTTTGCAGCGGGCCGCTGCCCACTGTGGACCAATCCCGGTTCAAGCTGGCTTCGTACAAACCGTTGCCATCATTGAAGCGCTGCGCGACCACCTCCAAAGCCGCATTGAGCACCGACGCCACCAACGGCTCACGGACTTGGGCCCAGTAATGCGCACAGGCAAAAATGATGAAGGCGTGGGTGTAGAGGTCTTTGCGCTGATCCAGCGGCGCGCCCTGCGGGTCGATGCTGTAGAACCAGCCACCGTGTTCGGCGTCATGAAAATGCTGCTGCAAGGCGCGAAACAGCGCCGCTGCGCGCTCGCCCGCGCCAGGGAACTGAGCGTCCCCCATCAGGCTGGCAAATACATACAACTGGCGGGCGCAAGCCATCGCACGGTAACGCGCAGGGGGCAACGGTTGATGGGCTGCGCTCAGCGACTCGTAAGGCAACGCCAGCTCGGCATTCCAGCCGGGGCCTTGCCACAGAGGCACGATCACCTGACGAAAGTGCTGCTGCACGGCCGCAAAACCGGCAATCAGTTCAGGAGGGAAAACAGGGCTGGCTACATCAGGCATCGGCAAGGATCGTCACGGCTGGGGCGTTTGCGCGACATGATACACCCAAAGCTTCTTGGCGCAGATGAGGGCGGCTGACGCCGTAACGTTGATCATGGATTAAAGATCGGGGCTCAGCGCTTCACCACTGTTTTGGAGCACAGCAAACGTGCACATGAGCACTGTGAAGAGATCAGCGAGCAAGTATCGGCACGTCTGTTGCGTATGCATATGCACAGGCCGGGACTGATCTTAAGCCTGAGCTATCCGCGCCATCCCGAACGCATCAACACGGCTGTTTGAGATCAGGTTGTGGTCTTTGGATGAACAAGGCCAACGGGGCTGGCACACCCACCGCATTCGTTTTAATCCATCGCTCATTGGGAGGCTCGGTTACATGGAGTACGAGCGGCACGATCCCAAAGCCCTTCAAGACCCGCTGGAACTTCAAGGCCCTGACGATCCGCCTCACGAAGGGCTGCGCTCCGCAATGCCCATGCCGCCATGCACCGTCGTTGGCATGAGAAGGAGGTGGGTTGGGTGTACGTTTTTTTCTGGTACGTCTATCACGTCATGACGTTCTGAACGCTGCCCAACCGTTTGGTCGAATGGGAAATCAAACGCATCGCCAAAGTCGGCCGCCGCGCCCTGCCACAGGCCATGCGCGAATGGTCGAAACCCTTGCCACCCGAACACAGGGCCACACCCAGCCACGACCTGTTGCGTTTAAGCGCCAACGTCAGGGCCTTGAAGCAACGCTCACCACAGCGCGACATCACCGACATTTTTGCCGAAGTGTATCGAGCAGAACCTGACGCGTCGGATGGAGGGTGAGCACGGACAAGCAAAAATGCGCACAAAAAAATGCCCGTATCGTTCGATACGGGCATTGGTGTGAACCGGGCCACGCAGGACTAAACAGTCACTGTGCCCTTCGGGTCAAGCGGTGTATCAGAACTCAGCGTTCTGCAAGCCGTCCAGGTAGCGCTCCGCGTCCAGTGCAGCCATGCAGCCGGCACCGGCCGAGGTGATGGCTTGACGGTAGACGTGATCGGCCACGTCACCGGCAGCAAACACGCCTTCGATGCTGGTGGCGGTGGCGTTGCCTTCGCGGCCGCCCTGCACAACCATGTAGCCGTCTTTAAGCGCCAGTTGGCCTTCGAACAACGAGGTGTTCGGGGTGTGGCCGATGGCGATAAACACGCCGTCGACGGTGATTTCCTCGAAGCTGCCGTCATTGTTTTTCAGGCGCGCACCGGTCACGCCCATGTTGTCGCCCAGCACTTCATCCAGGGTCGCGTTCAGCTTGAGTTCGATTTTGCCTTCCGCCACACGGGCATTGAGCTTGTCGATCAGGATTTTCTCGGCACGGAAGGTTTCGCGGCGGTGAACCAGCGTTACTTTGCTGGCGATGTTGGCCAGGTACAGGGCTTCTTCAACGGCAGTATTGCCGCCACCGACCACAGCCACCGGCTTGTTGCGATAGAAGAAGCCATCGCAGGTCGCGCACGCCGAGACGCCTTTGCCCATGAAGGTTTCTTCAGACGGCAAGCCCAGGTAACGGGCGCTGGCGCCGGTAGCGATGATCAGGGCGTCACAGGTGAAAGTACCGCTGTCGCCCTTGAGGGTGAACGGCTTGTTTTTCAGGTCCACTTCGTTGATGTGGTCGAACACGATCTCGGTTTCAAAACGCTCGGCGTGCTCACGCATACGCTCCATCAGCGCCGGACCGGTCAGGCCGTGAACATCACCCGGCCAGTTGTCGACCTCAGTGGTGGTGGTCAATTGACCGCCTGCCTGCATGCCCGTAATCAGCAGTGGCTTGAGGTTGGCGCGGGCCGCGTACACAGCAGCGCTGTAACCGGCAGGGCCGGAACCCAGAATAATCACTCGCGAATGACGTACTTCAGACATGACTCACTCCTATGACCGCCCGCGTCGAAATCGGGTCGGAACGCCGTTTGAGCGGCTGGAATATAAAAGGATCGCAAAGCAGGACAGGCTAGACCTGAAACGCATCGATCCTGAAAAAATGTGGGTGCAGCGTATCGAGGTGGCAGAGATTAAGGAAATACGCTTTAACAATCCAGCTCATAGCAGGTCTCAATGAGACCGCAGCCGTCTGAGGCCGCCTTTGTAACAGTTATTGTCGATCCTGATCCAAGGCTTTCACGCCATTCATAAAGCCGCTAAGGTCGCCCCGTTTTCTCATTGCTCGGAGTACAACTATGCCCGCCCCTGTTCTTTGCGGCCCGCACTACCTGCGTGAGGGTCTTAAGCTGGTGCTCACCCCCGGCCTGCGCCTGTTTGTATTGCTGCCATTGCTGATCAACCTGGTGCTGTTCGTCGGCTTGATTTATTTCGCAGGGCATCAGTTCAGCCTATGGGTGGATACCCTGATGCCCGCGCTGCCCAACTGGCTGAGTTTTCTCAATTACCTGCTGTGGCCGTTGTTCGTGGTGCTGGTGGCATTGATGGTGTTTTTTACCTTCACCCTGCTCGCCAATATCATTGCTGCACCCTTCAACGGTTTTCTCTCAGAGAAGGTTGAGGTGGTGGTGCGCGGCACGGATGACTTCCCGGCGTTCAGTTGGGGCGAGCTGATCGCCATGGTGCCGCGCACCCTGGCGCGAGAAATGCGCAAACTGGGGTATTTTCTGCCCCGCGCCATTGCCTTGTTGATCCTGTCGTTTATTCCGGTGCTGAACCTGATCGCCGCACCGCTGTGGCTGATTTTCGGGATCTGGATGATGGCCATTCAGTACATCGATTACCCGGCGGATAACCACAAACTGGGCTGGAACGAGATGCTCGCCTGGCTGCGTGAAAAACGCTGGCAGAGCATGAGTTTTGGCGGGATCGTCTATCTGGTGCTGCTGATTCCGCTGGTCAACGTGCTGATGATGCCCGCCGCTGTCGCAGGCGCTACCCTGTTTTGGGTGCGTGAACGCGGCGAAGACGCCCTCAAAAGCCGCTGAACGTTTCATAAATCCATCATCAGCGTGACACATCGACGTCATGGCCCTACCCGACACTGGGGTCATGACCACTGCCCTTCATATCGCCCTCGTCACAGAAACCTTCCCACCCGAGATCAATGGCGTGGCCAATACCCTTGGCCATTTATATGAAGGTTTATGTGCACTCAATCATCACGTGGAACTGGTGCGCCCGCGCCAAAGCGGGGATGGCCATCAACGCAGCACCGATCAATTGATGCTGTGCCGCGGTTGGCCGATACCGGGCTATCCCACCCTGCAATGGGGCATGACTTCAATCCATCGCTTGAGCAAACGCTGGCAGCAACAGCGCCCGGACGTGGTGTACATCGCCACCGAAGGGCCGCTGGGGCTGTGCGCGTTGCGAGTGGCCAGGCGTTTGGGGATTGCGGTGGTCAGTGGCTTTCACACCAATTTCCAGCAGTACTCCAGCCAGTACGGTTGGGGGCTTATTACCCGCGCCTTGACCCACTATTTGCGCTGGTTTCACAACCGTTCGGCGCTGACGCTGGTACCCAGCACCAGCCAGCGTCTGGAACTGCAACGCCGGCACTTCGAGCGCCTGCAACTGCTGACCCGCGGTGTCGACAGCCGCCTGTTCAACCCGGCCAAACGCCAGAACACCTTGCGTCAACACTGGGGCCTGCGTGAAGACGACATTGCCTTGCTGCACGTGGGCCGCCTGGCGCCGGAAAAAAACCTCACAGCCCTCAAGCGCTGCTTGCAGGCACTGCAAGCCCGTTACCCGGCGCGACGGCTCACGTTGATCATTGTCGGGGAAGGCCCCAAACGGGCGGCCCTCGAAGCCTCGCTGCCCGAGGCTATTTTTTGTGGGGTGCAGACGGGAGAAACGCTGGCCAGTCACTACGCCAGTAGTGACGTGTTCTTGTTTCCGAGCATGACCGAAACCTTCGGCAACGTTGTGCTCGAAGCCCTGGCATCAGGTTTAGGCGTGGTGGCGTATGACGAGGCGGCGGCGGGGTTGCATATCCGTCATGGCTATAACGGCGTACTGGCCATGACCGGGGACGAGCACGCGTGGATCGAAGCCGCAAGCTGGCTGCTGGATGACCCTGAGACGCTGCGCACCATTCGTCTGAATGCGCGTCAGCATGCCAGTCGTCATGGCTGGCCAAACATCATCAGGCAGTTCGAAGGAGTGCTGCACAACGCCTGTCGCGCTGAAACCTGCGCAGAGGCCATCCCCATCTCCGTACCGGTGAAAAAGCGTTAACTCAACGCTTTTTCAATCGCCTGAATCACTGCGGCATCGTCTGGAGCGGTGCGCGGCGAAAAACGCGCCAATACGCGACCGTCCTGACCCAGCAGGAATTTCTCGAAGTTCCAGGTAATGTCCCCCGGGAACTCAGCGCCCTCGCCTGCCAACAAGCGATACAACTGATGACGATCAGGATCGTTGACGTTCATTTTGCCGCTCAGATCGAAGGTCACGCCGTAGTTGAGGCTGCAAAAGGACTGGATTTCCTCGTCTGTGCCAGGCTCTTGTCCCGCGAATTGATTGCACGGCACGCCCAAAATGCTGAAACCTTGATCCTTGTACTGCTGATAGATGTTTTCCAGCGCCGCGTACTGTGGGGTCAAACCACATTTAGAGGCGACGTTCACCACCAGCACCACCTTGCCCTTGAGGGTTTCCAGTGGCAGCGGCTTGCCGTCCAGCGCGTCGAGGGTAAGTTCGTGAAAGGCACTCATGACGGACTCCAAAAATCTCGGGACCAGGTTCAGACAACCGCTCAAAAGCCAATTGCCCTACGCTTTAAAGATGAAAAAGGCGCCCGTAGGCGCCCTTTCCTGGCTAGCTCAGGTGAGCTTAGCAGCCATTATCAGTGCTGATGACCGCCTTCACCGTGTACGTGGCCGTGAGCAACTTCTTCTTCACTCGCGTCACGAATGGCCACAACCTTCACTTTGAAGTTCAGGCGTTGACCGGCCAATGGGTGGTTGCCATCAACGGTCACGTCGTCGCCGTCCAGATCACGAATGGTCACGATCTGCATTTGGCCGTCCGGCGCGGAAGCGTGGAACTGCATGCCAACTTCCAGTTCGTCAACGCCTTCGAACATGCTGCGGCTCAACGTGCTGACCAGTTCAGCGGAGTACTCGCCGTAAGCGTCTTCTGGCTCTACGGCAACTTCCAGCTCGTCACCGACTGCCTTGCCTTCCAGCGCCTTTTCCAGACCCGGGATGATGTTACCTGCGCCTTGCAGGTAAACCAGTGGCGCGCCACCGGCGGAGCTGTCGATGACCTCACCAGCGTCGTTGGTCAGGGTATAGTCGATGGAGACAGCCTTGTTGGCGGCGATCGTCATGGGGCGAGACCTTTTGCAGAAAATAAAGAGTGCGCAAGTTTAACCAAGCAAACGCACGAAAGCGAACACAACGAAACACAACCAAGACCAACGGATAATTTTGAAAAGCTCAATAATCATTGGTTGGCGACAGGATGAGGAGGCGCATTGGGTGGCCGTGCTGTCTTGTGGCCACACCCAGCACCATCGTCATCAACCGCCCTGGCAATCGCGCGCCTGGGTGCTTGACCCCGAGCAACGGCGCGCAAAAATAGGTCAGCCCTTTGCCTGTGGCTGGTGTGCTCAAGGGGCGGATAGCGCTAATCTTGGCAATTGATTCAGGCACATGACCCGCTCGGCGGGTGTGCCCTTGCACTGCTCACGTCAGGAAGCTCGCATGCAAACTTTCTTTATCGCCCCCACTGATTTTGGTGTGGGCCTGACTTCTATCAGCCTCGGTCTGGTGCGCACCCTTGAACGCGCCGGCTTGAAAGTCGGCTTTTTCAAACCGATTGCCCAGCCGCACCCAGGCGATCTGGGCCCTGAGCGCTCGACCGAGCTGATGGCCCGCACTCACGGTCTGAAGCCACCCAAACCCTTGGGGCTGGCGCACGTTGAGCGGATGCTCGGCGACGGCCAGCTCGATGAGTTGCTTGAAGAAATCATCCGCCTGTATCAAGAGGCCGCGATTGGCAAAGATGTGCTGATCGTCGAGGGCATGGTGCCCACCCGCAGCGCCAGCTACGCCGCACGGGTCAACCTGCACCTGGCCAAAAGCCTGGATGCTGAAGTGATTCTGGTCTCGGCCCCGGAAAACGAAGTCCTGACTGAACTCTCCGGGCGCGTTGAACTACAGGCTCAACTGTTTGGCGGCCCCAAAGACCCGAAAGTGCTGGGCGTGATCCTGAACAAGGTGCGCACTGACGAAAGCATGGAAGACTTCGCTGCACGGCTCAAAGAGCATTCGCCTTTGCTGCGCTCCGGTGACTTCAAACTGCTGGGTTGTATACCCTATCAACCGGAACTCAACGCACCGCGTACCCGCGACGTGGCAGATTTGCTCGGCGCCCAGGTGCTGAACGCCGGGGACTATGAAACCCGGCGCATGTCGAAAATCATTTTGTGCGCCCGTACCGTGCTCAATACGCTGCAACTGCTCAAGCCTGGCGTGCTGGTGGTCACCCCGGGCGACCGCGACGACATCATTCTCGCCGTCAGCCTGGCCGCGATGAATGGCGTGCCGCTGGCCGGCCTGCTGCTGACCAGTGACACCCAACCCGACCCGCGCCTGATGGAGCTGTGTCGCGGCGCCCTGCAAGCCGGGCTGCCTGTGCTGTCAGTGAGCACCGGCTCGTACGACACGGCCAATCGCCTGAACAACCTGAACAAAGAAATCCCCATCGATGACCGCGAACGTGCGCAAATCATCACTGATTTCGTCGCCAGCCACCTCGACGCCAAATGGTTGCACCAGCGCTGCGGTACGCCTCGGGAAATGCGCCTCACACCTGCTGTCTTCCGTTATCAGTTGATACAGCGCGCCCAGCAGGCGAACAAACGCATCGTGTTGCCCGAAGGCAGCGAACCGCTGACCGTGCAGGCGGCGGCCATCTGTCACGCTCGCGGCATCGCCCGCTGTGTGCTGCTGGCCAAGCCTGAAGAGGTGCACGCCGTGGCCAAGGCCCACGGGTTTGAGCTGCCTGAGGGGTTGGAGATTCTCGACCCAGACGTCATTCGCGGGCGTTACGTCGAGCCGATGGTGGCGCTGCGCAAAACCAAAAGCATCAACGCGCCGATGGCCGAGCAGCAACTGGAAGACCCGGTGGTGATCGGCACCATGATGCTGGCGCTGGACGAAGTGGACGGACTGGTGTCGGGGGTGATTCACTCCACCGCCAACACCATCCGCCCGGCCTTGCAACTGATCAAAACGGCGCCGGGGTGCACGCTGGTGTCCTCCGTGTTCTTCATGCTCTTCCCCGAGCAAGTGCTGGTGTATGGCGACTGCGTGATGAACCCGCACCCGTCTGCCACCGAACTGGCCGAAATCGCTCTGCAAAGTGCCGACTCGGCGGCCGCATTTGGCATCACGCCTCGCGTGGCGATGATCAGTTACTCCAGTGGCGATTCGGCCAGCGGTGAAGAAGTCGAAAAAGTCCGCGAAGCCACCCTTCTCGCTCACGAAGCGCAACATGCGCTGTTGATTGATGGCCCGTTGCAATACGACGCGGCGGCCAACGAAAGTGTGGCCAGACAATTGGCCCCCAACAGCCAGGTGGCTGGCCGCGCGACGGTCTTTGTGTTCCCGGACCTGAACACCGGCAACACCACGCACAAAGCCGTGCAACGCAGCGCCGATTGCGTCAGCCTTGGTCCTATGCTGCAAGGGTTGCGTAAACCGGTGAATGACCTGCCACGCGGCGCCCAAGTGGACGATATCGTCTACACCATCGCCCTCACGGCGATCCAAGCCGCCAACCGACCTATGGATGTGTAAATGCTGGATTTCCTGCCTGCGCCGTTACGCGGCGTCATTGCTTCACTGCTGTTGGCGATCAACACCATCGTGTGCTGCACGCCGTTATTCGTGGTGGCCATTTTTAAACTGTGCCTACCCTTCCCGGCCGCGCAACGGGTCACCGACGAGTTGATGCGTCGTATCCACGAAGCGTGGGTCAGCAACAACCAGCGCTGGATGAACCTGCTGCGCAAGACACGCTGGCACATCAAAGGGCTGGAGGGTCTTGATTACGAGCACTCTTACCTGGTGACCAGCAACCACCAGAGCTGGGTTGACATCATGGTGCTGCAATACGTGCTCAACAAACGTATTCGCCCGCTCAAGTTCTTCCTCAAGCAAGAACTGATCTGGGTGCCGGTCATTGGTCTGGCCTGGTGGGCGCTGGGTTTCCCGTTCATGAAGCGCTACTCCAAGGCTTATCTGGCCAAGCACCCGGAGAAAAAAGGCGCCGACCTGGCGACCACGCGTAAAACCTGTGCGAAGTTCAAAAACCAGCCGGTGGGTATTTTCAACTTTGTTGAAGGCACCCGCTTTACCGAGGCCAAGCATGCGCAGCAGCAATCACCGTTTCGCTACCTGCTCAAGCCCAAGGCCGGCGGGATTGCCTTTGTGCTGGATGCGATGGGGGAGCAGCTCAAATCCATCGTCAACGTGACGATCCACTATCCTGGAGGGCGTCCGGGTTATTGGGATTTACTGTGCGGGAATGTGCGCGAGGTGGTGGTGGTGTTCGAAGAGTTACCCATTCCAGCTGAGTTTATTGGCAGGAACTACGATCAGGACGCTGAGTACAAGCTGGCGTTTCAGGGCTGGATCAATCAGTTGTGGGAAGACAAAGACCGGCTGCTGGACCAATTGCACCACGAGTACCCAAAGGTCTGACTCGCTGCCACCGCTCAAAAGCCCCTCACCCTAACCCTCTCCCAGAGGGAGAGGGGACTGATTGGGGGAAATGCACCACCCTTCCCCCACAGAGAGAGTGGGACTGATCGGGGAGGTTCACGTTTTACGCAACACCGCGATTAAGCTCCCTCTCCCTTTGGGAGAGGGTTGGGGTGAGGGAGAAGCCGTTATCCAATAAAAAGCCCGCCACCGATCACTCGGTGGCGGGCTTTTTGATGCGCCTTATATCGCGCCGCGTTGACGCAACAGGTCCAGCACTAACTTCACGCCTTCATCGACCGTCAGCGCCTGGGTGTTGACTACCAGGTCTGCATTTAACGGCACGTCATACGGGAAGGAATCACCCGGAATGTTATCGCCGCCCGCCGCGTACAAGCCCTGCGGATCACGTTCGGCGCAGACCGCTGGTGATGCCTGCACATACACGGTAATTAAACGCTCATCCCCGATCAACGCTTTGGCCTGCTCACGGCCTTGCGCATCCGGCGCCACAAACGCCGCCAGTGTCAGCAAGCCGGCTTCGTTGAACTGACGCGCCACATGCGCGGCGCGGCGCCAGTTTTCTGTGCGTCCAGCACGGTCCTGAGGCAAACCTTTGTTCAGGTCATGCCGCAGGTTTTGACCGTCCAGCACAAACACCGCACGGCCCATGTCGAACAATTTACGCTCAACCGCATAGGCCAAGGTGCTTTTGCCTGCGCCCGACAAGCCGCTGAACAACACCGTGGCCGGTTGCTGACCAAAACGTTGCGCACGTTCTTGAGTGGTCACATGCGCCAGCTCGCCATGATGGCCGGTGCTGCCATGACTCACCGGCTGGGCAACGATCATGCCTGCGCCCACGGTGCCATTGGTCAGGCGGTCAATGATGATGAACGAACCCGTGGTGCGGTTGCTTTCGTAACCGTCCAGCGCAATCGGTGCATCGAGGCTGATCTTGACCTTGCCGATCTCGTTCAACTGCAAGGCGCTGGCCGGACCTTCTTGCAGCGTGTTCACGTCGACTTTGTTGACGATGCTGGCAATGGAACCCGGTACATAGCTGGTCGCGCGCTTGATGTCGTACTTCTTGCCCGGCAGCATCGGCTCTTCGGCCATCCATACCAGCATGGCTTCGAAGCTGTCAGTCACCGGCGGAACGTTGTCGGCATGCACCAGCAGGTCGCCACGGGAGATGTCGATCTCATCTTCCATGGTCAGCGTGATTGCTTGCCCAGGGCCTGCGTGTTCCAGCTCGCCTTCAAAGGTAACAATGGATTTGACACGGCTGCTCTTGCCCGATGGCAGCACCACCACCTCGTCGCCCTTGCGCACGATGCCACTGGCCAGGGTGCCAGCGAAGCCACGGAAGTTCAGGTTCGGACGGTTCACGTATTGCACCGGGAAGCGCAGGTCAGTGAGGTTGCGGTCCGCCGCGATTTCCACGGTTTCAAGAATTTCCATCAGCGACTGCCCGGTGTACCACGGCGAGCGCTCGCTTTTGTTTACGACGTTGTCGCCTTTAAGGGCTGACATCGGCACGAAGTATAAGCTCATGGGCTTGACCTTCATGCCTTCAGCGAACGCCAGGTAGTCGGTCTTGATCGACTCAAATACGCTTTGATCAAACCCGTTGATGTCCATTTTGTTGATGGCCACCACGATGTGTTTGATGCCCAGCAGCGAGGCGATAAAGCTGTGGCGACGGGTCTGGGTCTGCACGCCATAACGGGCATCCACCAAAATGATGGCCAAATCGCAGGTCGACGCACCGGTGGCCATGTTGCGGGTGTACTGCTCGTGACCCGGGGTGTCGGCGATGATGAATTTGCGCTTGGCCGTGGAAAAGTAGCGATACGCCACATCAATGGTGATGCCCTGCTCGCGCTCGGCTTGCAGGCCGTCCACCAGCAGCGCCAGGTCGATATCATCGCCCGTGGTGCCGCTTTTTTTCGAATCGCGGGTGATGGCTTCCAGGTGATCTTCGTAGATCATCTTGGAGTCGTGCAGCAGGCGCCCGATCAGGGTGCTCTTGCCGTCGTCGACGTTGCCGCAGGTCAGAAAACGCAACATCTCTTTGCGCTCATGCTGGCCCAGGTAGGCGAGGATGTCCTCGCTGATCAAATCAGATACGTGCGACATGACAACCCCTTAGAAATAACCTTGACGTTTTTTATCTTCCATTGAGCCTGCGCCATCGTGATCGATGACCCGGCCCTGGCGCTCGGAAGTTCGCGTCAGGAGCATTTCCTGGATGATGTCGGTCAGGGTTTCAGCCTCCGATTCCACCGCGCCGGTCAGCGGGTAGCAACCCAGCGTGCGGAAACGGACCTTTTTCTTGACGATGCGCGCTTTGTCTTCGTCAGACAGGTGCTCAAGAATGCGCTCGTCGTCAATCATGATCAGCGTGCCGTTCTTCTCGATCACTTCACGCTCGGCGGCGAAGTACAGCGGCACAATCGGGATGCCTTCGAGGTAGATGTACTGCCAGATGTCGAGTTCGGTCCAGTTCGACAACGGGAACACGCGGATCGATTCGCCCTTGTTGACGTTGCCGTTGTACACGTTCCACAACTCTGGACGCTGGTTTTTCGGGTCCCAACGGTGTTTGCTGTCGCGGAATGAATACACGCGCTCTTTGGCGCGGGACTTCTCTTCGTCGCGGCGGGCGCCACCGAATGCGGCATCAAAACCATATTTGTCGAGCGCCTGCTTGAGACCCTCGGTTTTCATGATGTCGGTGTGCTTGGCACTGCCGTGGGTGAAAGGGTTGATGCCCTGTGCCACGCCGTCCGGGTTGACGTGGGTGATCAAGTCCAGGCCCAGCTCGGCAACCATCTTGTCGCGAAAGCGGTACATCTCCTGGAATTTCCACTGCGTGTCTACATGCATCACCGGAAACGGCAGCTTGCCAGGGAAAAATGCCTTGCGCGCAAGGTGCAGCATCACGGCGGAATCTTTACCGATCGAGTACAGCATGACCGGGTTATCGAACTCGGCGGCCACCTCGCGGATGATGTGGATGCTTTCCGCCTCCAGCTGTTTCAGGTGCGTCAGTTTGTCGACCATGGCTACTCACGAAAGCTATCTTATGAACGGCCTGCGGGCCGTGTTCGAGCTCAGAATGCTAGCACAGCGCCCTCTTATATAGAGGGCGCCGACTAGATCGAAAACGTCTAAGAATAGATCGCGGAGTTTGCCCGATTGATTACTCGCAGGAGCCGCCGCAGGCTGCGAACAATTGAAAGATCGCAGCCTGCGGGGTCGTTTCAGATGGGGTTAGGGCAATCGATGAACAGGTGCTCAAGGGCAAAGCGTCGGGCCAGGTAATCGCCCAATGCCTGTACGCCATACCGCTCGGTGGCATGATGCCCGGCGGCAATAAAACTGATGTCGTTTTCGCGCGCACTGTGGAAGGTCTGCTCCGACGCTTCGCCACTGAGGTACAAATCGACACCGGCCAGCACGGCTTGATCGATGTAACCCTGGCCACCGCCTGTGCACCAACCCACGCGACGGATCATGTCGCTGCCTTCAATCAGCAGCGGTTCGCGGCCCAGAGCTTCTTGCACCCGACGGGCAAAATCACGCGCAGTCACCGGTTCCGCCAGCGACCCGACCAACCCCACCACTTTGGCATTGGCGGGGTCCAGCGGGCCTTCGACGGTAATGTCCAGTTGCCGGGCCAGCTGCACGTTATTGCCCACCTCAGGGTGC
The DNA here is from genome assembly GCF_016812185.1 of Pseudomonas weihenstephanensis. NCBI lineage: Bacteria > Pseudomonadati > Pseudomonadota > Gammaproteobacteria > Pseudomonadales > Pseudomonadaceae > Pseudomonas > Pseudomonas weihenstephanensis. The sequence continues at coordinate 82,492 of NZ_JAAEBV010000006.1, forward strand.
ACGTCCAACGGCAAGTGATAGGCCAGCAGGCTGATGTCGTGTTTGAGTAACGTTTTGAGGCGACGCTGCTTCATGCCCGTGATGCACGGGTCTTCACCCTTCCAGAAGTAACCGTGATGCACCAGCACCAAGTCCGCCTGAGCTTCAACGGCGGCGTCCAGCAACGCCTGGCTGGCGGTCACGCCACTGACAATACGCAGCACTTGAGGCCGCCCTTCGACCTGCAAACCGTTGGGGCAGTAATCGCCGATGGCAGCACAGTTCAGGTAACGATTGGCTTCTTCAACCAGGGTGCTCAAGGCGACAGCCATAAAAGACTCCTAAATATAGCGTTCAGAGGCGCGCAGCCCTCGTATAATGGCCGCCATTATGGGCCGTGATGCAGGCTCTGCAACCTTCAGGACTTAGTTCAATGCTCAAGGCTTTGCGTTTTTTTGGCTGGCCACTGCTGGCTGGCGTGCTTATCGCTTTGCTGATTATTCAGCGTTACCCGCAATGGGTCGGGCTGCCGAGTCTGGACGTTAATCTGCAACAAGCGCCGCAAACCAATTACGTGCAACAGGGCCCGGTGACGTACGCCGATGCCGTGGTTCGCGCCGCACCGGCCGTGGCTAACCTGTACACCACAAAGGTGGTGAACCGAAACGCCCGCCCGTTGTTTGAAGACCCGCAGTTCCGGCACTTTTTCGGCAACAACGCACCCAAGCAAAAGCGTATGGAGTCCAGCCTCGGCTCAGCCGTGCTGATGAGCCCGGAAGGCTACTTGCTGACCAATAACCATGTGGTGTTGAACGCTGACCAGATCGTGGTGGCACTCAAAGACGGGCGTGAAACCCTGGCCCGGGTCATTGGCAGCGATCCTGAAACAGATTTGGCAGTACTCAAAATTGACCTGAAAAACCTGCCAGCCATCACCATTGGTCGCTCCGACACGCTGCGTATCGGTGACATTGCCCTGGCCATCGGCAACCCGTTCGGTGTGGGCCAGACCACCACCATGGGCATCATCAGCGCCACCGGGCGTAACCAGCTGGGTCTTAACAACTACGAAGACTTTATCCAGACCGATGCCGCGATCAACCCCGGCAACTCGGGCGGCGCGCTGGTGGATGCCAATGGCAACCTGACCGGTATCAACACCGCTATTTTTACCAAGTCCGGCGGCTCGCAAGGCATTGGCTTTGCGATTCCGATCAACCTGGCAATGGAAGTCATGAAGTCGATCATTGAACACGGCCAGGTGATTCGTGGCTGGTTGGGGATTGAGGTGCAACCATTGACCCCGGATCTGGCCGAATCATTTGGCCTGAGCGGTCGTCCGGGGATTGTCGTGGCGGGTATTTTCCGCGATGGCCCTGCGCAAAAAGCAGGCCTGCAACTGGGTGACGTGATTCTGAGCATTGATGGCGCACCGGCAAGCGACGGGCGTCGCTCGATGAACCAAGTGGCCCGAATCAAGCCTTCGGACAAAATCAGTATTCAGGTCATGCGCAACGGTAAAGAGCTCAAGCTCACGGCCGAAGTAGGCTTGCGCCCACCGCAAGAACAGCCGCCACAGCAGGAATAAATCCCGCATAACCGAAGAAACCGAAGAAACCGAGGTTGGAGTAGCCCTTGGCGAAGTCGACGTCCGATTGCGAAACGATCGTAAACCCGATGTTTGCGATGCCTCTGTGGCACCGCGCTGAATGGTTTACGAGCGCTTCGCGCCCCGCGATGCCTGATCGGCAACAGTGTAACCACAGGTTTTAGCCTGGCCGATTACACACCCGACAACCCTTCAATCAACGCCGCGTTCTGCTGCGGCGTGCCGATGCTGATACGCAGGAACTGGGCAATTCGCAGTTGTTTGAAGTGCCGTACGATCACGCCCTGCGCACGCAATTTTGCTGCCAGCGCAGTCGCATCGTGCTCCGGGTGGCGGGCAAAGATGAAGTTGGCCGCTGACGGCAACACCTCAAAACCCAATGCCTGCAACTGCTCAACCATCTGCTCACGGCTGTCGATCACCGCCTTGCAGGTTTGCTCGAAGTAGTCGCGATCTGCAAACGCAGCGGCGGCCCCGGCGATGGCCACACGGTCCAGCGGGTATGAATTGAAGCTGTTTTTGATCCGCTCCAGCGCCTCGATCAGATCCGGATGCCCCACCGCCAGGCCCACCCGCAAACCCGCCAGCGAACGCGACTTGGACAAGGTTTGTGTCACCAGCAGGTTCGGGTAACGATCCACCAGGCTGATGGCCGTCTCGCCACCAAAATCAACATAGGCTTCGTCCACCACCACCACGGAATCCGGGCTGGCGATAAGCAATTGCTCGATGGCGTCCAGCGCTAGCAAACAGCCAGTAGGGGCGTTGGGGTTGGGGAAAATAATCCCGCCGTTAGGCTTGGCGTAATCTTCAGGCTGGATCTGGAACTGCTCATCCAGCGGCACCGCATCGAATTCAATGCCATAAAGGCCGCAGTACACCGGATAGAAGCTGTAGCTGATGTCTGGAAACAACAGCGGTTTGTCGTGCTGAAACAGGCCATTGAAGACATGCGCCAGCACTTCATCGGAACCGTTGCCGAGGAAGACCTGTTGAGTCTGCACCCCGTAGTACTCGGCCACCGCCTGCTTGAGCAGGTCGCTGTTGGGGTCCGGGTACAGGCGCAGGTCATCGTTGATTTCAGCGCGCATCGCCGCCAGCGCTTTAGGCGACGGGCCGTAAGGGTTTTCGTTGGTGTTGAGCTTGACCAGCCGGGTCAGTTTCGGCTGCTCGCCCGGCACATAAGGCACCAGTTCTTTAACGAATGGACTCCAGAATTTGCTCATGCTTATTGCCCCTGTTCGTCGGCGATGATCCGGTATTCAGCACTGCGCGCGTGTCCGGTCAACGACTCGCCACGGGCCAGTACCGATGCCGTTTTGCCCAGCTCGGACGCGCCCTGCTCGGAGCAGAAGATGATCGAGGAACGCTTCTGAAAGTCATACACCCCCAGCGGTGAAGAAAACCGTGCGGTGCCCGATGTGGGCAGCACGTGGTTGGGGCCTGCGCAGTAATCGCCCAACGCTTCTGAGGTGTGACGGCCCATAAAAATAGCGCCCGCGTGGCGAATCTGCGGCAACCAGGCCTGCGGGTCAGCCACCGACAACTCCAGGTGTTCCGGGGCGATGCGGTTGGCCACGTCAATGGCCTGCTGCATGTCGTTCACCAGGATCAGCGCACCACGACCATTGATCGACGTGTTGATGATCTCGGCACGTTCCATCGTCGGCAGCAACTTGGCGATACTCGCCGCCACTTGGTCGAGGAACTCGGCGTGCGGGCTGACCAGGATCGCTTGCGCGTCTTCGTCGTGCTCGGCCTGGGAGAACAGGTCCATGGCGATCCAGTCCGGATCGGTCAGACCATCACACACCACCAGAATTTCCGAAGGCCCGGCGATCATGTCGATCCCCACTTGGCCGAATACGTGACGCTTGGCGGTGGCAACATAAATGTTGCCCGGCCCCACCACTTTGTCGACTTTAGGCACGCTTTCGGTGCCATACGCCAGTGCTGCCACCGCTTGCGCGCCACCGATGGTGAACACCCGGTCCACGCCCGCGATGCACGCGGCCGCCAGCACCAGTTCGTTGATTTCGCCACGCGGGGTCGGCACCACCATGACCACTTCAGCCACGCCAGCCACCTTGGCCGGGATTGCGTTCATCAACACCGACGAGGGATACGACGCTTTTCCGCCTGGCACGTAAAGACCGGCGCGGTCCAGCGGAGTGACTTTTTGGCCCAGCACCGTGCCGTCAGCCTCGGTGTAGGTCCAGGAATCCTGTTTCTGTTTTTCGTGATAGCTGCGTACACGCTGCGCAGCTTTTTCCAACGCTTCACGCTGCGGTGCCGTGATACGGGTCAATGCCAGTTCCAGACGTTCACGGGGCAGGATCAAGTCTGCCATCGAGGCCACTTGCAGCCCGTCGAAACGCTCAGTGAACTCAACCAGTGCTGCATCGCCACGCTCGCGCACGGCCTTGATGATGTCGAGCACACGCTGGTTGACCGAGTCGTCAGACACACTTTCCCAGCTCAGCAAATGATCCAGATGCTGCGCGAAGTCCGGGTCAGCAGCGTTGAGACGACGAATAGCAGTGGGAGCGGTCATAGCGAGGGCCTCGGTAATTGGCGAATGCTTAGATTTCATAATGTTACACAGCGAGCACAGCAAGACTAACAAGCCATCCGCGCGGATACCTGAGATTTCTGGCGATTACGCGGATAGAGGGGCGCGACTTTAGGGTCAGTCGCGCAGGAGAGTCAGCCGCGGTGTCGAGATTCCACTGCTTGGCGCAGGGTATCGATCAGGGCTTGAATACGGGCGTGCTGCATTTTCATCGAAGCCTTGTTAACCACCAGACGGGAGCTGATGGCGGCAATGAATTCCTGAGGTTCCAGGCCATTGGCACGCAAGGTGTTACCGGTATCGACCACGTCGATGATTTTGTCGGCCAGGCCAATCAGCGGGGCCAGTTCCATCGAGCCGTACAGCTTGATGATGTCAACCTGGCGGCCTTGTTCGGCGTAGTAACGCTTGGCCACATTGACGAACTTGGTGGCAACGCGCAAACGCCCTTTAGGCTCAACGGCGCCCACAGCACCTGCGGTCATCAGCTTGCACTGGGCGATACGCAGGTCCAGCGGCTCGTACAGGCCCTGACCACCGTACTCCATCAGCACGTCTTTGCCGGCGACACCAAGGTCGGCAGCACCGTGCTCAACGTAAGTCGGCACATCGGTGGCGCGTACGATCAGCAGACGTACGTCTGGCTGAGAGGTCGGGATGATCAGCTTGCGGCTTTTGTCCGGATTCTCGGTCGGCACAATGCCCGCTTCAGCGAGAAGCGGCAGAGTGTCGTCAAGGATACGGCCCTTGGACAATGCAATGGTCAGCATGGGAAACGTAAGTCCTTATCAGGGTACTTATGCCCGGACGCAATCGGCGCCGGACAAACATCGAGCCTGATAATCAGGCTCGACTTGAACGATTCGAAGCCAGGTAAGGTAGCGCGTACAAGGCATTACGTCACCTGGCGGCTGGGCACAGTCCGTGTGCCCATGATGCCTGACACCAAAAACTAGCCCGGAACGCGGCGGATTTTGGCACCCAGCATTTGCAGTTTCTCTTCGATGCACTCGTAGCCACGGTCTATGTGGTAGATGCGATCGATCAAGGTGTCACCTTCAGCGACAAGCGCCGAGATCACCAGGCTGGCCGATGCACGCAAGTCGGTTGCCATCACTGGCGCACCCTTGAGTGTTTCGGTGCCGGTCACGATGGCTGTGTTGCCTTCGACCTGGATCTTGGCGCCCATGCGGTGCAGTTCGTACACGTGCATGAAGCGGTTTTCGAAGATGGTCTCGATCACAGCGCCGGTGCCTTCAGCAATGGCGTTCAACGAGATGAACTGCGCCTGCATGTCGGTCGGGAACGCCGGGTAGGGAGCGGTACGCACGTTAACGGCTTTAGGACGCTTGCCGTGCATGTTGAGCTCGATCCAATTATCACCGGTGGTGATTTCTGCGCCCGCTTCCTTCAGCTTCTCCAACACGGCTTCAAGGATAGTCGGATCGGTGTCCTTGACCTTCACGCGGCCGCCGGTCACGGCAGCAGCGACCAGGTACGTACCGGTCTCGATACGGTCGGGCATTACGCGGTAAGTCGCAGAGTGCAGCTCTTTAACACCTTCAATGGTGATGGTGTCGGTACCAGCACCGCTGACCTTGGCGCCCATGGCGTTCAGGAAGTTGGCCAGGTCGACGACTTCAGGCTCACGCGCCGAGTTCTTCAGTACGCTGGTGCCATTGGCCAGTGCGGCGGCCATCATGATGTTTTCAGTGCCGGTCACACTGACGGTGTCAAAGAAGAAGTCTGCACCACGCAAGCCGCCCTCAGGTGCCTTGGCCTTGATGTAACCGCCTTCAACGTCGATCACAGCGCCCATGGCTTCAAGGCCACGGATGTGCAGGTCAACCGGACGCGAACCGATGGCGCAACCGCCCGGCAAGGCCACTTCTGCGTAACCAAAACGCGCCACCATCGGACCCAATACCAGGATCGATGCACGCATGGTTTTAACCAGTTCGTACGGGGCGATCAGGGTTTTGATGGTGTTGGGGTTGATTTCGACGCTGAGTTTTTCATCGATCACAGGCTCGATGCCCATGCGCCCGAACAGCTCGATCATCGTGGTGATGTCGTGCAGGTGCGGCAGGTTGGCAACCGTCACCGGGCCATTGCACAGCAGGGTTGCAGCCAAAATCGGCAGAGCAGAGTTTTTTGCCCCGGAAATGCGGATCTCGCCGTCTAGACGGGCACCGCCAGTAATAATCAATTTATCCATAACAATCTCGACGCCAATGGGCTCAGGTGCGCTCGGCCCAGGCCGCGCTGCTGAAGAATTTCATAGTGACCGCATGGATGCTGCCATCAGCGATCCACGGGTTCAAATGGGCATAGATGCTTTGCTGACGTTTCACCGGGCTCAAGGCCACCAGTTCGTCACTGATCACATTCAGCTGAAAGTTGCAGCCTTCGCCCTCAACTTCTATCTGGATATCAGGCAGCTTTATCTCAAGAAAGCGCTTCACTTCTACGGCCTGCATGCTCAACCTCAATCAGCGCCTATCGCGCGCGGGTCGGCCATCATACAAAAAAGCCCCGCGCCTGCGAACCCCGTAAAACAGGACTCTGACGGGGGGCTTCTCTATAAATGGCGATTAATGATGTGCCAACAGTTCAGTCAAGCCCGAAACCTGCGCGATTTCGCGCATGTCTTCGGGCATGGCACGAATGCTCAATGGCTTGTTCAGGGCCTGTGCGTCACGGATGAAGCACAACAGGAGCGATAACCCCACGCTGCTGGACTTGGTGACGCCCGAGCAATCGACGACCAAGGATTTGGCCAGCGCCTTTTTGATCAGGGCCTGGCCTTCCTTGCGCAAACGAGGGCCGGTTTGGTAGTCAAGCACGCCACTGAGTCGCAACTCGCTTTCACCGGCCAGGGTTACGGCGCCCTCACTCATTTGTCGATGGCCTTGTCAGTCTCTTGCTTGACCTTGGCCACTTCGCCTGCCCAGTTATCAATGGTTTTATCCAGGTTGTTGCCATTTTTCTGCATGGCATCAGAGAACTGATCGCGGAACAACTTACCTATGTTGATACCGTTAACAATCACGTTGCGCACTTTCCACTCACCTTTCACCTTGTTGAGGGTGTAGGACAGCGGGTAAGTGGCGCCGTTATCGCCTTTGACGATCATGTCAACGCTGGTGCGGTCGCCGCTTTCATCCTTGGCTGGCCCGACGGTGATGCCCTGATTTTTAAATTCAAGCAAGGCGTTACCGTAGAACTGCATCAGGCTGCGCTTGAAGTTCTCTTGAAAGCGCTGCATTTGCGCAGGCGTTGCATTTCGCGAGTACTTAACGGTCATGATGCTTTTGGAAATACCTTCAACATCTACAGCCGGCCCGACAATGCTGTTCAAGGCATCGTAAAACCTGCTCGGGTCTTGCTTGTACTGCTCTTTGTTGGCTTGAAGGTCAGCCAGCAAACGGGTGGTAGTGTCTTGAACGATGTCATGGGCAGATTGCCCCGGTGCCGCATTAGCCATCAGCGGAAGGGCTGCTGCCAACATCACCAGCAGGCCACGACGTAAAAGAGAAATCATCAAAACACTCCTTATTTGGCGTCTTTACTGACGGTATTGAGCAAGAACTTGCCGATCAAGTCTTCTAGAACCAGTGACGATTGGGTGTCGTGAATAGTTCCACCGTCTTTGAGCAGGGTGTCTTCCCCGCCCACGCTGATACCGATGTATTTTTCGCCCAACAGGCCCGCCGTGAGGATAGACGCAGTCGAATCGGTCGGCAGGTTATCGACTTTCTTTTCGAGTTGCAGCGTGACGCGGGCCGTGAAGTTGTCACGGTCCAGGTCAATCGCAGTGACTTTACCGATGGTCACGCCCGCCATCGAGACCTTGGCGCGCACGGTCAGACCGGCAATATTGTCGAAATAGGCATACAGCTTGTAGGTGTCGTTGCTGGCGGTCGGGGACAGTCCACTGACCCGAAGGGCGAGCAACAGCAAAGCCAGGATGCCAGCCAGCAGGAACAGGCCGACACCGATTTCCATGGTGCGGTTTTGCATCAGAAATCTCCAAACATCAAGGCGGTCAAAATAAAGTCCAGCCCGAGTACAGCCAAAGAGGCATACACCACGGTCTTGGTAGTGGCACGGCTGATCCCCTCTGAAGTGGGCTCACAGTCATAACCTTGAAACACGGCAATCCAGGTCACTACAAACGCAAAGACGATGCTTTTGATGATCCCGTTAAGCACGTCACCACTGAAGGTCACGCTGTTCTGCATATTGGCCCAGTAGGAACCGTCATAGACGCCCAGCCAGTCCACCGCCACCCACGAACCACCCCAGATCCCGACCACACTGAAGATCATCGCTAGCACCGGCAGGGAAATGAACCCGGCCCACAAGCGTGGCGCGATGATGTATTTCAGTGGATCGACGCCAATCATTTCCAGGCTGGACAGTTGCTCGGTCGATTTCATGTTGCCGATTTCAGCGGTCAACGCAGACCCGGCGCGCCCGGCGAACAACAGCGCGGTTACCACCGGCCCCAACTCGCGCAGCAGGGTCAAGGCTACCATCTGCCCGACCGCCTGCTCAGAACCGTAGCTGGACAGGATACTGAAGCCTTGCAGCGCCAGGACCATGCCGATAAACACGCCCGAAACCACAATAATCACCAGCGACATGACGCCGACGGAATGCAGTTGTTTGAGCAACAGCCCAAAGCCGCCGCCGAGACCGCCACGCCCCAGCAAGGCGTGAAACAGGAAAATCGTCGAACGCCCCAGCACCGAGACAATATCGATCCCGGCCCGGCCGAACAGTGCGACACGGTCCATTATTGATTGTTTGCGCATCAGCGCTTCCCCAGAAGATCGGTTCGGTAGTCCGACGCCGGAAAGTGAAACGGTACCGGACCGTCCGGATCGCCGGTCATGAACTGACGAATGCGCGGATTATCAGCGTTCATCAACTCTTCAGGCGTGCCCTGCCCCAGCACCTGACCATCGCCCACTACATATAAATAGTCGGCAATGCTCGCTGTTTCGGCCAAGTCGTGAGAAACCACAATGCTGGTGATACCCAGCGCATCATTGAGCAGACGAATCAGACGCACCAACACGCCCATGGCAATGGGGTCCTGACCGACGAACGGTTCGTCATACATCAGGATTTGCGGGTCCAGCGCAATCGCCCGGGCCAACGCCACACGGCGTTTCATACCGCCGGACAGCTCGTCCGGCATCAAGTCGATGGCGCCACGCAAACCCACCGCCTGCAATTTAAGCAGCACGATGTCGCGGATCATTTCTTCCGGCAATTCGGTATGAACCCGTAACGGGAAGGCAACGTTTTCGAACACGTCCAGATCGGTGAACAGCGCGCCACTCTGAAACAGCACACCCATATGCTTGCGGGCGTCGAACAGGTCACTGCGCGACAACGTAGGCAAGTTCTGACCGTTAACCCACACTTCTCCGCTAGTGGGACGCAGTTGCATTCCCATCAAGCGCAACAGAGTGGTCTTGCCGCAACCGGACGGCCCCATGATCCCCGTGACTTTGCCACGCGGGATACAAATATCGACGTTATTGAAGATGCTGCGCGCACCGCGCTTGAAGGAAACTCCCTTCAGCTCGACCGCGTAGGCGTTATCGGCACTCATCTAAACTCCTTGCGATGCAGCCTCTGCCTCTAACCGGACACCAAGCTTCTTTTCAGGAAGCGCGCGTTCCTTGAGCGGGCCGAACTGGCGGCGAACTATATCACTGCTGATACTGACCGCCCAAGGCCGAAGGAGTGCCTATTCAGGTTCAAGACAGTGAAAAAATCACAATTCATCCTAAAGTCCAATGACGCTTTGTTACCAGCGACAACAAAGCATGACGATCTAACGTGAGGGAATTGCGCAGAACCGCTATAATCGCCGCCTTTTCTCAGGCTACCCGACTTCAAACATGAGCCAATCCAGCGACCTGATTCAATCTGCACAACGCACCATCCGCCTCGAACTGGAAGCCGTAGAAGATTTACTGCCCCGTATCGACGCTGATTTCGTACGCGCTTGCGAGATGATTCTGGCGAGCAAGGGCCGAGTAGTCGTCGTCGGCATGGGCAAATCCGGGCACATAGGCAACAAAATAGCCGCCACGCTGGCCAGCACCGGCACCACGGCTTTTTTTGTTCATCCCGCCGAAGCCAGCCACGGTGACATGGGCATGATCACCCGCGATGACATCATCCTCGCGCTGTCCAATTCGGGCTCGACCGCCGAAATCGTCACCTTGCTGCCGCTGATCAAGCGCCTGGGCATTCAATTGATCAGCATGACCGGCAACCCTGAATCACCACTGGCCAAAGCCGCTGACGTCAGCCTGGATGCCCGCGTGGCCCAAGAGGCTTGCCCACTGAACCTGGCGCCGACCTCCTCCACCACCGCGACGCTGGTGCTGGGTGATGCACTGGCCATTGCCTTGCTTGAAGCGCGCGGTTTTACCGCTGAAGACTTCGCTTTTTCGCACCCTGGTGGCGCCCTCGGCCGTCGCTTGCTGCTTAAAGTAGAAAACGTCATGCACGCAGGCGAAGAGCTTCCGCAAGTGGTACGCGGCACGCTGCTTCGGGACGCACTGATGGAAATGACCCACAAGGGGCTGGGCATGACCGTTGTCACCGAAGCCGATGGCCGTCTGGCCGGGATCTTCACTGACGGCGACTTGCGCCGCACGCTGGATCGGGAAATCGATATCCGCAACGCAACCATCGACACCGTCATGACCCCGCACGGCAAGACAGCGCGTGCCGATATGCTGGCCGCTGAGGCCCTCAAAATCATGGAAGACCACAAAATCAGCGCGCTGGTTGTCGTCGACAAGGATGACCGCCCTGTCGGCGCCTTGAACATGCACGATTTACTGCGCGCAGGAGTGATGTAATGAGCAGCGATTTACTCAAACGCGGCAAAGGGATCAAACTCGCCATTTTCGACGTTGATGGCGTGCTGACCGACGGCCGGCTGTACTTCCTTGAGGACGGCAGCGAGTTCAAAACGTTTAATACCCTCGACGGCCAGGGCATCAAGATGCTGATGGCTGGCGGCGTGCAAACGGCAATTATCAGTGGCCGCAAAACCCCTGTGGTTGAGCGTCGTGCGCAAAACCTTGGTATCCCGTACCTGTATCAGGGGCGTGAAGACAAATTAGTGGTATTGGACGAGCTTCTCGGCCAACTCAACCTAAGCTATGAACAGGTCGCCTATTTGGGCGATGACTTGCCGGACTTGCCGGTTATCCGCCGCGTAGGTCTGGGCATGGCCGTGGCCAATGCCGCCAGTTTCGTGCGCGAGCACGCCCACGGCGTGACACAAGCGCGGGGCGGTGAAGGTGCCGCCCGAGAGTTTTGTGAATTGATCCTGCGCGCCCAAGGCCGCCTTGATGCCGCTCACGCTGCCTACCTATAGAGCTTTCTATGCTGAGTAAAAAAATTCGCAATTTCCTGTTATTCGGGGTCATTGCTGCGCTGTTTGCCGCCGTTGGCTACTGGAATATCAGCCCGGAGCGCTTCCTCGACAAACCCGCCGTGGCCGTCGATGAAACCGCTATCGACTATTACGCTATCAATGCGCACAGCCTTCAGTACCTGCCGGACGGCAAGCTGCAATACGAAATGACGTCCGACAAAGTCGAGCACCTCAAGGCCAGCGAAGTGACGTTGCTGACCAACCCGGACTTGCAGATGTACCGCGGAACCACCTTCCCGTGGCACGTTCAAAGCCTGCGTGGCGAAGTGAACCCGGATGGCACTGAAGTCGAATTGATCGACTCGGTACGGGTCGCTCGTACCGACGAACGAAACCGCGAGCTGATCATCACCAGCTCACGCATGACAGTATTCCCACAGAAGCAATATGCGCAGACCGAGCAAGCCGTTAGAATCGACGGCGCTGGCGGTGTGACCACCGCCAATGGCATGAAAGCATATTTGAAAGACGGCAGGATGGACCTGCTGTCCAACGTAAGAGGACAGTATGAGTCTCGTTAAAACCCTCCCTTTATTGCTCAGCCTGAGCGCAGCACTGGGAAGCGTGAGCGCCTGGGCTCTGCCGAACGACAACGAACAGCCTATCCGCATTCAGGCTAACGAAGCGCAGCTGGATGATAAAAAAGGCGTCGCGACCTACAAGGGCGACGTAATCATCACTCAAGGCTCGATGAAAATTACCGGTAACACGGTCACTATCACGCGCAATGCTGCGGGCGAAATTGACGTGGTCACCTCGGTCGGCAACCTGGCCTACTTTGAGCAACTGCAAAAAGCCACAGACCCTAAACCGGTTCAAGCCTACGGCGTGACCATTCAGTACCATGCGCCGCAAAACCGCATCGTATTGATCGACAAAGCCAAGGTCATCAACGACGGCAACACCACCGAAGGCGAGAAAATCGTCTACGACACGGTCAAACAAGTCGCCAATGCGGGTCGCGCCACTGGCAGCAGCGTTACTGCGCCTCGCCCTCGTATCGACATGGTGATCCAGCCGAAGAAAAAAACTGACGCGCAGAAGGCCCAGTAATGGCAACTCTGAAAGCCCAGCATTTGGCTAAAAGCTACAAAAGCCGTCAGGTAGTGCGTGACGTCAGCCTGTCGATCGACAGCGGGCAGATTGTTGGCTTGCTCGGCCCGAACGGTGCCGGCAAGACCACCTGCTTCTACATGATCGTGGGCCTGGTGCAGGCCGATCAGGGCCGCGTGTTGATTGATGACCTGGATGTCAGCCATCAGCCGATGCACGGTCGCGCACGCGCCGGTATCGGTTATCTGCCGCAAGAAGCCTCCATTTTCCGCAAATTGTCGGTCGCCGATAACATCATGGCGATCCTCGAAACGCGCAAGGAACTGGATAAAGCAGGTCGTCGCAAAGAGCTGGAAAGCCTGTTGCAGGAATTCCATATCAACCACATTCGCGACAACCTGGGCATGAGCCTGTCGGGTGGCGAGCGTCGCCGGGTAGAAATCGCCCGCGCATTGGCCACTGCCCCCAAGTTCATCCTGCTCGATGAACCCTTTGCCGGTGTCGACCCGATCTCTGTGGGCGACATCAAGCAAATCATCCATCACCTCAAGGCCAAAGGCATTGGCGTGCTAATCACCGATCACAACGTCCGCGAAACTCTCGATATTTGCGAAACGGCTTACATCGTTAACGACGGACAACTGATTGCTGAAGGCGACGCTGAAACGATTCTGGCCAACAAACTGGTGAGAGAAGTGTACCTGGGCAACGAGTTCCGCTTGTAAGCCCCTCCCCTGCTTCAACCTGCCTTGCAGGCGTTCTCAATTTGCCCACCTCATTCGGGCAAATTGAAAACGCCTCTAGGCAAACGCTACGGTTTCAGGCATATAATTTGCTTATGTTTGGCGCTCACGCGCCCTTGTAGTGGATGGCGCCATGTGCGCCGGCGAATAAGGTGTTAAGCCCCTGCCATGAAACCATCGCTAGTCCTGAGAATGGGCCAGCAGCTGACAATGACACCTCAGCTGCAACAAGCCATACGCCTGCTCCAATTGTCGACCCTGGACCTGCAACAGGAAATCCAGGAGGCCCTGGAATCCAATCCGATGCTCGAACGCCAGGAAGAAGGCGAAGATTTCGACAATACGGACCCCTTGGCTGACAACATCGAGCAAAAACCCACAAACGATATCAACGAGATCCAAGAGCCCTCTTACCAAGAGTCCGCCCCCACTGTGGACAACCTGGAAGACGGCGAGTGGAACGACCGTATTCCCAATGAGCTTCCTGTCGACACCGCGTGGGAAGACGTCTACCAGACCAGCGCCAGCAGCTTGCCCAGCAACGATGACGACGAATGGGACTTCACCACGCGCACATCCGCTGGCGAAAGCCTGCAAAGTCATCTGCTGTGGCAATTGAACCTGGCGCCCATGTCGGACACCGACCGACTGATCGGTGTAACCCTGATCGACTGCATCAACAATCAGGGCTATCTGGACGAAACCCTCGAAGAGATCCTCGAAGCCTTTGATCCTGAACTGGACATTGAACTCGATGAGATCGAAGCCGTCCTGCATCGCATCCAGCAATTCGAGCCTGCGGGTATCGGGGCGCGCAACCTGAGCGAGTGCCTGCTCCTGCAATTGCGTCAGTTACCGGAAAAAACGCTTTGGCTGGCTGAAGCCAAACGCTTGATCACCGACTACATCGACCTGCTGGGCGCGCGTGATTACAGCCAGCTCATGCGGCGCATGAAGCTCAAGGAAGACGAACTGCGCCAGGTCATCGAGCTGGTGCAAAGCCTGAACCCGCGTCCAGGCTCGCAAATTGAATCAAGCGAAGCCGAATACGTCGTGCCGGACGTTATCGTGCGCAAAGACAACGAACGCTGGCTGGTGGAGCTCAATCAAGAGTCCGTGCCACGTCTGCGGGTTAACGCGCAATACGCAGGTTTTGTACGCCGTGCGGACACCAGCGCCGATAACACGTTCATGCGCAATCAACTGCAAGAAGCCCGCTGGTTTATCAAAAGCCTGCAAAGCCGCAACGAAACCCTGATGAAAGTGGCGACGCAAATTGTCGAGCATCAACGCGGTTTTCTGGAGTATGGCGACGAAGCCATGAAGCCACTTGTGTTGCATGACATTGCAGAAGCCGTCGGCATGCACGAATCAACGATTTCACGGGTCACCACCCAGAAATTCATGCATACCCCGCGGGGCATTTATGAATTGAAGTACTTTTTCTCCAGCCATGTCAGCACCTCTGAAGGCGGCGAATGCTCGTCCACAGCGATTCGCGCGATCATCAAAAAACTGGTCGCGGCTGAAAATCAGAAAAAGCCGTTGAGTGACAGCAAGATCGCTGGTTTACTGGAGGCACAAGGTATTCAGGTAGCCCGTCGTACGGTCGCCAAGTACCGCGAGTCCCTTGGGATCGCGCCTTCGAGCGAGCGTAAGCGTTTGATGTGACGGGCCTGCCACCGCGTTCCAGTGGCGGGTATTCCCACCCGCCGCTTTATGCACTGGCAACGAAGGAGAAACTGTATGCAAGTCAACATCAGTGGACACCAACTGGAAGTGACTGAACCGCTGCGCGCTTATATCGGCGAAAAACTCAAACGAATTGAGGGGCATTTCGACAAAATCACCAACGTGCAAGTCATTATGACTGTCGAAAAGCTGAAGCAGAAAATCGAAGCCACCTTGCGTATACCCGGCGGGGAAGTAGTCGCCAATGCGGAGCATTCAGATATGTATGCAGCCATTGACGACCTGACCGACAAGCTGGATCGCCAAATCAAAAAGCATAAGGAAAAGCAGCAGAGCCTCCTTCAAGGCACTGGCCGCTAACACTCCCTACCCATGATCCGACTTGAAACCATCCTGACCCCCGGCCGTTCACTCGTGAACGTGCCGGGCGGCAGTAAAAAGCGCGCCCTCGAACAAATTGCCAACCTGATCGGCCGAGAAGTGCCTGAACTGGATACGCAAGCTGTTTACGAGGCCCTGATCGCCCGTGAAAAACTGGGTTCAACCGGTTTTGGCAACGGCATCGCAATCCCCCACTGCCGCCTCAAGGGCTGCGAGACGCCTGTCAGCGCCTTGCTGCACCTGG
The DNA here is from genome assembly GCF_016812185.1 of Pseudomonas weihenstephanensis. Taxonomy (NCBI): domain Bacteria; kingdom Pseudomonadati; phylum Pseudomonadota; class Gammaproteobacteria; order Pseudomonadales; family Pseudomonadaceae; genus Pseudomonas; species Pseudomonas weihenstephanensis. Next base: position 98,245 of record NZ_JAAEBV010000006.1, read on the forward strand.
ATGCCCCCATAGATTTCGACGCCATTGATGGCGCGCCGGTCGACCTGTTGTTCGTTTTGCTGGTGCCAGAAGCGGCCACCGACGCACACCTGGAGCTGCTCCGGCAGATCGCCAGCATGCTCGATCGCAAAGAAGTTCGCGAAAAACTACGCCATGCACCCAGCAACGAAGCGTTGTATCAGGTTGTTCTGGACGAACAGAACGGTCAATAAACATGCGCTTAATCATTGTCAGCGGACGCTCCGGCTCCGGTAAAAGCACTGCCCTGGCCGTCCTCGAAGACAACGGCTTTTACTGCATCGACAACTTGCCCGCCGGTTTGCTGCCTGAGCTGGCAGAGCGAGCGCTGATTCACACTGAATTGGCGCAGCCATTGGTGGCCGTGTCGATTGATGCGCGCAATCTGCCTAGCCATCTGTCGCGCTTTCCACAGCTGCTTGAAGAAGTGCGCAACCGCCATATTCAGTGCGATGTGCTGTACCTGGACGCTGACGAGGAGACGCTGCTCAAACGGTTCTCGGAAACCCGCCGCAGGCACCCGCTGAGCAGCGCCAGCCGCTCGCTGGCCGAGGCCATTCGCGATGAGACCCAACTGCTTGGTCCGATCGCAGATCTGGCCGACCTGACAATCAACACCACCAATCTGAACCTGTATCAGCTACGCGACACCATCAAACTACGTCTGCTGAACAAGCCTGAACCTGGCACCGCCTTTCTGGTCGAGTCGTTTGGCTTCAAACGTGGCATGCCGGTAGATGCTGACCTGGTGTTTGACGTGCGCTGCCTGCCCAATCCGTATTGGAAACCCGAGTTGCGTGAGCAATCCGGGCTGGATCAACCGGTGGCCGAGTACCTGGCAGCACAACCGGATGTCGAGGAAATGTATCAGGACATCTCCAGTTATCTGCTCAAATGGTTACCCCGCTTTGCTGCCAGTAACCGCGCCTATGTGACCATTGGTATTGGTTGCACTGGCGGACATCACCGCTCCGTGTACCTGACTGAGCGCTTGGGCAAATGCCTGCAAGAAACCCTGAAAAACGTTCAGGTTCGCCACCGCGACCTTACTTGAAGGACCTACCCCGCAATGCCAGCTATGGAAATCGAAATCATCAACAAGCTGGGCCTTCACGCTCGGGCATCCGCCAAGTTCGTAGGTATTGCGGGCAAGTACCCTTGCCAGGTGCGAGCAGGTCGCTCGCCTGAGACCATGGTCGACGGCAAAAGTATCATGGCAATGATGATGCTCGCCGCAGGCAAAGGGACCCGAATCCATGTAAAAACTGAAGGTGAACAAGAACAGGAAGCGCTGGATGCGCTGGTCGCCCTCATCAACAACTTCTTCGATGAAGGCGAATAGCTACTGCGCTGCATGACTCGTAACAGCTGACGAGTAATGCCAGGCTGCGTCCGACTGCGAAGCAGCCGTCATGCCATTTAACCTCGTGAGTCCAGATACCCCGCTGTTATCGGTTTTACGATCGCTTCGCGCCCGATCGCAGTCTCATGCCTCGACAGCGACTACAGGCCGTGATTTATCCCAACGCCGTGTCCATCACCATCATCACGCAGAACCCCACACACAACCCAAGGCTGGCCAGCTTTTCGTGACCATTACGTCGCGATTCCGGGATCACTTCCTGCGTAACCACCAATAGCATCGCCCCCGCAGCCAGGGCCAGTCCCAATGGCAACAACAACTCCGCCAGGTTCACCAGCCAGGCGCACAGCACTGCAAACACTGGCTCGACCAGACCGGACGCTGCGCCAATCAAGAACGCCCTGACCCGCGACATGCCCGCACCCGCCAGCACCAGTGCAATGACCAAGCCTTCGGGCACATCTTGCAGCGCAATGCCCATTGCCAGACTGTCGGCATCCGGCATTCCACCACCGGCAGATACACCGACAGCCATACCCTCAGGAATGTTGTGGGCCACAATCGCAATCACGAACAACCAGATGCGCGGGGCAATAACAGGCTCTCCAGGGCGACTGACAATGACTTCAGGCCCGGCACCCGACACTTTCAAGTCCACCAGAAACAAGCACAGGGCACCCAGCAGAATGCCGCCGCTAACCAGCCCGCTTGACGCCCACGCCGACAGTCCAAGGCTTTGCGCAGCGGCTATGCCCGGCACAATCAGGGAGAAGGCCGTGGCCGCCAACATCACCCCGGCACCAAATCCCAACAAGGTATCGCTGACCGCCACCGGCATATTACGGATCACCAGCACCGGTACGGCGCCCAGCGCTGTTCCCAAGGCACACAAGGCCCCGCCTTGCAGGGCCCTGAGCATCTTGGGTTCGAGATCCAGCCACACCAATCCTTTGGCCACCAACAATGCAGTGCCCGCCAACAGCAACAGCGTGCCGAGGGCATAGCGAAACATTCGCACGCCGCCGACCGCCAAAATTTGCGTGCCCATATCCGCCTAATCCTTTTGTGTAGGCTTAGACCATAGCTGCTTGATAGCGACGCGCTACTTCAGGCCAGTTGATGACGCTGTAAAACGCATTGATGTATTCAGGCCGTCGGTTCTGGTAACGCAGGTAATAGGCGTGCTCCCACACATCCAGGCCCAAAATCGGCGTGTTACCGCTCATCAGCGGGCTGTCCTGATTGCCACTGCTCTCCACCACCAGGGTGTTGTGCAGGGTGACGCTCAACCAGGCCCAACCGCTGCCGAAACGCGTCAATGCCGCTTTGGTAAACGCGTCTTTGAAAGCCTCCAGTCCACCGAGTTGCTCATCAATTGCCTTGGCCAAGGCACCTTCGGGCTTGCCACCGCCTTTAGGGCTCATCACCTCCCAAAACAATGAGTGGTTGGCATGCCCGCCGCCCTGATTAATCACCGCTGCGCGCAGCTTTTCGGGCAACTGATGCACGCCGGCCACCAGTTTTTCGACGGGCCACTGTGCCCACTCGGTGCCCTCGACTGCCGCGTTCAAGTTGTTGATATAGGTCTGATGATGCTTGGTGTAGTGGATCTCCATGGTTTGCGCATCGATATGTGGCTCAAGCGCGTCGTAGGCATAAGGCAAGGCAGGCAAGGTGTACGTCATATCAATGGACTCCTGGAATATGGCCACTGGTTGTGGAGAGTGCGCGACTGGATTGGGCAGCCGTGTTTTTGAGCAAGAGATCAGAGCGCGGGTATTCGCCGTGTTCACTGATGAAATTCAACAGTTCCACGTAGGTTTTACTGCTGTGACGTAACGCGGCTTCACGCAGTTCGGACTTGAATCGCAGGTTCTGCATGGTGTGTAACAAGCGTTGATGAATCGAACACAGGTACTCGACGCTTTCTTCCGGCTGATTGAGGCGTAAATGCAAGTCCGCCAGGTTGTGATGTGAAATCACGCAGGCTGCCACTGCTTCGTCGGCATCACTCCAGCGCTCGAACAACACTTGAGCCAGCGCCAGCGCCTGCAAATAGTGCTCTCGCGCATCAACCAGCTCGCCCTCAGCGAAACAGCGATTGGCTCTTTCGATCGTGCGTTTCCAGTGTTCCATGTGCGCCTCCAAAACAGTGTCAGGGGGATTAAACGCCGCCAGCCGTCAGCTTTTCGGGGTCCAGCAGCGCTTCAAGCTGGCTGCGCGGCAGGTCCGTAAACTCAAGGGCGACGTCAATCACCGGACGACCTTGCTTGTAAGCGGTCTTGGCGATTTCAGCGGCCTTTTGGTAACCAATGATGGGGTTGAGCGCCGTCACCAGAATCGGGTTACGCGACAGCGCTTCTTTAAGTTTGGCTTCGTTGACCTTGAAACTGGCAATCGCCTTGTCAGCCAGCAACCGGCTGACGTTTGCCAGCAGCTCGATGCTGCTCAGCAGGTTCTGAGCAATCACGGGCAACATCACGTTGAGCTCAAAGTTGCCCGATTGCCCCGCCACCGTGATCACCGTGTCGTTACCGATCACCTGAGCCGCAACCATCGCCGTCGCCTCCGGGATGACCGGATTGACCTTGCCCGGCATGATCGAAGAGCCAGGCTGCAAGGCTTGCAGTTCAATTTCGCCCAGACCGGCCAGCGGGCCAGAGTTCATCCAGCGCAAGTCGTTGGCAATTTTCATCAGCGACACGGCTGTTGCTTTGAGCTGGCCCGAAACCGACACCGCCGTGTCTTGGGAGCCGATCAGCGCGAACAGATCCTTGCCCGGCGTGAATTCAAGCTGCGTCAACGCACTGAGTTGCTGGCTGAACAGCCCGGCGAATTTGGGATGCGCGTTAATGCCGGTGCCCACGGCCGTACCGCCCTGAGCCAGCGATTGCAGCGCGGGTTGCAGATTATGCAAATGCTCAATATTGGCCTTGAGCTGCTGCGCCCAGCCGTTGAGTACCTGACTCATGCGCACCGGCATCGCATCCATCAAGTGCGTACGGCCGGTTTTGACGTACACATGCACCTGCTCGGCCTTGCGCTCGATCACCTGCACCAGATGGGTCAGCGCTGGCAGCAGTTGTTCATGCAAGCCGAGCGCTGCACTGACGTGAATGGTAGTGGGAATGATGTCGTTGCTGCTTTGGCCGCAGTTGACGTGATCGTTGGGGTTGACCGCTTCACCCAGCACCTGCGTGGCCAGGGTGGCGATCACTTCGTTGGCATTCATGTTGGAACTGGTGCCCGAGCCGGTCTGGAAAATATCCACCGGAAAGTGCTCCATGTAATCGCCTTCAAGCAGAATTTGCGTGGATTCAACGATGGCTTTGCCCTGTGCTTCGCTGATTTGCCCCAACTCCACGTTGGCCTTGGCCGCTGCGGCTTTCGCCAAAATCAATGCACGAATGAATTGCGCAGGCATGCGCTGATGGCTGACGGGAAAGTTGTTCACCGCACGCTGGGTTTGGGCGCCGTACAGCGCCGTCTCAGGCACGTGCAACTCGCCCATGCTGTCACGTTCGATACGCGTATTAGTCATCGGGAAATCCTTGCACCAGTTCGATTAAAGAAATTGACGGTTCGAGTTCACAGGTTGCCAATTGCCAGGCAAAGCTTTGCCAGCGCTTGAGTCGGCACCCGCACAGAGATTGCGTTTCGAGGTCGCGCAGCGGTCGCCACGCATGGTCCAGACACACATTGCGCCAATGCCAGGGCAACGCAGTGTCGGCAGCGGTATCCAGCAAAAGCCGGAACGAGGTCACGGCAATCGTCCAGGGGGAGGTTGACGTACAGCAGGCCAGATAACGGCCTTCTGCTAAATAGTGCTCAATCAGGCGCGGCTCGTCGGGCGCCAGCCCGCAACGGATCTGGCGGCTCATCCAGCGCCAGCTTTCCAGATAAGGCCCTTCATGCAAGGCAGCACTCATGACTCTGGCTCGCTCGATAATGAGATTCATTATTAAGCGATATTGATTATCAAAACAACCCCGACCAAAGCGCTCGTTTAAAGCGCCCAGGGCTAAAGGGTGCGATCAATGACCTCATTCAAGGCTAAAGAAAGGGCAGCGTTTTGTGTTTAACCAGAGACTCGGCCAAATCAAGCTTCGGTGCCGATCTGAGCGCTTCGGGAAATATATTGATCCAGCAGCTTTCTGGCCTCTTCACGGTTTCAGAACTCAAGGCATCAGATAATTGAAAGGCATCACTCATAGAGAAACACTCACACATGCTCAAGTAGCCCATTGCCCCGGCCATAGGCGCGAATCAGGGACGATAAATACAAAAGCAGTGTTGTACCGGGTGAACGTCGAAACCTATCTACAGATATAGGCACGGTAACAGTGGGAGTGCTGGCATCAACGCCAGGGCTTTAGCGGGGTTATGTCCTGGCGCATTACGCGTGGAACGGCGCGCCAGGACAGTTCACTGCAAAAAAATTAACTGCCCGCTACCATCATTCGCTCAATGAGTACCGAACCCGTACGAATGTTGCTACGCAGTTCCAGATCATTGCCCACGGCGACTATCTGCTTGAACATGTCGCGCATGTTGCCTGCAATAGTGACCTCCTGAACCGGGAACTGGATCTCGCCGTTCTCGACCCAGAAACCCGCCGCACCACGGGAGTAGTCGCCGGTGACCATGTTCAAACCGCTGCCCATCAGTTCAGTCACAAACAGCCCGCGCCCCATGCGGCGGATCAATGCGGCCTGATCTTCATCGCCGTGGGTCACGAACAGGTTGTGCACCCCGCCCGCATTCGCCGTGCTTGGCATACCCAGCTTGCGGCCGGAATAAGTGCTGAGGATGTAGGACACCAACTCGCCGTCTTTGATAAACGGTTTGGCGAAGGTGGCCAAACCGTCGTTGTCAAAGGACGAACTGCCCATCGCGCGCATCAGGTGTGGACGCTCATCCAGGGTCAACCACTCAGGGAAGATCTGCTGCCCCATCGCATCGAGCAGAAACGATGATTTGCGGTACAGGTTGCCACCCGAAATGGCGCCCAGAAAGCTGCCGAACAAACCGCCCGCCAGCTCAGCGCTAAACAGCACCGGCACTTCACAGGTGGGCACCGGGCGAGAGCCCAGACGACGTGCCGCACGCTCTGCCGCGCGCTGGCCTATAAGGGCCGCATCCATCAGTAACTCACCCTGACAGTTAACGTCGTACCAGTAATCGCGCTGCATCTGGCCCTCACCTTCGGCGATCATCACGCAGCTCAGGCTGTGCCGGGTAGACGCCGAGCCGCCGATAAAGCCGTTGCTGTTGCCGTAGACGCGACAGCCCTGGTGAGTGCTCAAGGAGGTGCCGTCAGCGTTTTTGATGCGGCTGTCGGCCTCGAATGCAGCGGCTTCGCAGGCCAGGGCTTTTTCGATGGCCTGCTCCGGCGTGATGTCCCATGTGTGGAACACATCGAAATCTTTAAGCTCACGGGCCATCAGGCTTGGGTCTGCCAGGCCAGAGCTTTCATCTTCTGAGGTGTGCTTGGCAATCGCCAGCGCGGCTGCAACGGTTTCACGAATAGCATCGGGACCGGTGGCCGAGGTGCTGGCCGAGCCTTTGCGCTGGCCCACGTAAAGGGTGATACCAAACCCCTGGTCGCGGTTGAACTCGACGGTTTCGACCTCGCGCTGGCGCACCGAGGTCGACAGGCCCTGCTCCACTGACACCGCCACTTCACAGGCGCTAGCGCCCTGGCGCTTGGCTTCGGCGATGATTTGCTCGACCTGCGCTTGCAGTGCCGGCAAGGCCTGCGGGCCGACGCTTTCTACTGCACTCATGGTTTTCTCCACTCAAATTCTGTTTTCGGTAGGGCCGCCGAGCGACCGGGCCGGACAAGCGGCCCCCGACTGGTTATCATGGCGGCGTTTCTTTGCGGACTGCCACCATGGTTGATTCTTACGACGACGCCTTCGACGGCGAAAAAAGCAAATCGCAGGTCAAACGCGAGCTTCATGCTCTGGTTGATCTGGGCGAGCGCCTCACAACGCTCAAGCCTGACTTGCTGAACAAAATGCCTTTGACCGACGCCCTGCGCCGGGCCCTGGCAGATGCTCCAAAACACACGGCCAATATTGCGCGCAAGCGGCACATGATGTTCATCGGCAAGCTGATGCGCGATCAACCGATTGACGAAATCATGGCCTTGCTGGAACAGGTTGACGCCTCTTCCCGTCAGTACAACGAACGTTTCCACGGCCTCGAGCGCTGGCGTGATCGCCTGATCGAAGGCGATGACGACGTACTGGAAAAGTTTGTTACCGAGTTCCCTGAAGCCGATCGCCAGCAAATGCGTTCGATCGTGCGCCAGGCCAAACACGAACTGGCTCACAACAAGGCACCGGCTTCGAGCCGCAAATTGTTCAAGTACATTCGTGGGTTGGACGAGACTCAACGCGGCTTGCGTTAAACCTCGTACATGGCCGGGTTGCCCTGCAACCCGGCCAATCCCCCTCAACCGCCTGTACCGCCTACTGTAATCGCGTCAATCTTCAAGGTGGGCTGCCCCACGCCAACCGGCACCGACTGACCATCCTTGCCACATGTACCTACGCCGCTGTCCAGCGACAGGTCATTACCCACCATCGACACTTTGCTCATCGCTTCCGGGCCGTTGCCAATCAGGGTTGCACCTTTGACCGGACGGGTGATTTTGCCGTCTTCGATCAAATACGCTTCGCTGGTGGAAAACACGAACTTGCCACTGGTGATGTCGACCTGCCCGCCACCAAGGTTGGCGCAGTAAATGCCCTTCTTCACCGAGGCAATGATCTCAGCCGGGTCGCTTTCGCCACCCAACATGTAGGTGTTGGTCATGCGTGGCATCGGCAGATGAGCGTATGACTCACGACGACCGTTACCGGTGCGCGCCACACCCATCAGGCGGGCATTGAGCTTGTCTTGCATATAGCCTTTGAGCACGCCGTTTTCGATCAGGGTGGTGCACTCGGTCGGAGTGCCCTCATCGTCCACGCTCAGCGAACCACGACGACCGGCCAGGGTGCCATCATCGACGATGGTGCACAGCTTGGAGGCGACCCTTTCACCCATGCGGCCACTGTAGGCCGAACTGCCCTTGCGGTTGAAATCACCTTCCAGACCGTGGCCCACAGCTTCGTGCAGCAACACGCCAGACCAACCCGAGCCCAAGACCACGGGCAGGGTACCGGCTGGCGCCGGCACCGCTTCAAGGTTGACCAATGCCTGACGCAACGCCTCACGGGCATAGCCCATCGCACGGTCGTCACTCAGAAAATAACGGTAGTCGGTACGCCCGCCGCCGCCATGCCCGCCCCGCTCGCGGCGGCCATTTTGCTCAACGATCACGCTGACATTGAAGCGCACCAGAGGCCGCACGTCAGCGGCCAACCCACCATCAGTGGACGCCACCAGAATGCGCTCCCACACCCCGGCCATGCTCACCGTCACTTGCTGGATACGCGGATCTAGCGCACGGGTGGCGGCATCAACACGCTTGAGCAGCTCGACCTTTTCGGCGCGGCTGATGACTTCCAGCGGGTTGTCTGGCGCGTACAGTTGCGCCACGTCTTGCGTGGTGAAGGCTTGCACGGTGCCGTTTTGACCGGCGCGCGAGATCGAACGGGCAGCACGGGCGGCCAACCCCAACGCCTCAAGGGTGATGGCGTTGCTGTAGGCAAAACCGGTTTTCTCACCCGACTGGGCCCGCACCCCTACGCCTTGGTCCAGGTTAAAACTGCCTTCTTTGACGATGCCGTCTTCAAGGGCCCAGGATTCAGAAATCTGGCCCTGAAAGTACAGGTCGGCGGCATCGATGCCCGGCCCGGCCAGGTCGCCCAATACGCTTTGCAGGCTTTCAATGGTGACACCGCCCGGTGCCAACAGGTGTTCGCTGACTGAGGTCAACAACTCGCTCATAGTTACTCCGTCTTGACCCCTGCTTCAGCCGCTGTGAGGGCTGAACGCAGGGGCCTGAATTAGCCTTGCGTGGCAGGTCGCTGGGCGCCCTGCGAAAAAAATCGCCGGTGGTCAGTCACCGGCATGCGTGCCCTGATGGCCGCTTGCTCAACACTGTCGCGTTCGGCGATCAGCACCCCTTCGCCCTGTGCCTGCTCAGCCAGCACTCGCCCCCAGGGGTCGATGATGGCGGCGTGGCCGAAGGTCTCACGCGGCCCCGGATGCACACCACCCTGAGCGGCCGCCAACACGTAACATTGGGTTTCAATGGCCCGGGCACGGATCAGAATCTCCCAGTGCGCCGCCCCCGTGACGGCAGTAAACGCTGACGGTGCGCTGATCAACTCTGCGCCCGCAGCGCGTAACTCGCTGTACAACTCCGCAAAGCGCAGGTCATAACACACGCTCAAACCCAATTTACCCACCGGCGTGTCCGCCACCACCACGCGCTCACCTTGAGCATAGTCATCGGATTCACGGTAGCGCCCACGATTGTCAGACACGTCAACGTCAAACAAGTGCAGCTTGTCGTAACGCGCCACCTGCTCGCCGTCGGCATTGATCAACAGGGAACAGGCGTTGGCCTTGGCATCCGGTTGACCCGCAGGGGGCAATGGCAACGTGCCTGCAACTACCCATAACGTGAGGTCGCGGGTGACCTGTTTCAACCATGGCAGGATTGGACCTTCGCCCAATGCCTCGGCACGGCCCAAGGCGGCGACATCACGGCGGCCCATCGCGGCGAAGTTTTCCGGAAGTACGGCCAGTCGCGCCCCACCCTCGGCCGCTTTTTCAAGCAAACCACGCGCCTGTGCCAAATTGGCCAGCACATCGCTCTGGCTGACCATTTGAATGACTGCTAGCGACATGACGTGTTCCTCAATAGCCCGCCATTATTTCTTTTCGAATGGCTTGTCGAACGTGATTTTCGGGTCTTGCCACGGCCCTTTGATGCTGTATTGCACGCTGGCAAAACGCGACACCTGATCACCAATCAGCTTGTTGATCAAGAACAGCGCCCCGCCCACTGCCGGAGCACCGACCAGCAATGCCGCTATCGGCAAGTTATTGGTCACGGGCAAAGTGACCAGCAGCCTGGCGTCGACCTGATCGGTGACCATGTTCAAGGTGCCACTCAACTCAAGGTTGCTCGACGGGCCGGTCATGGTGATGGGTTTATTTGCGCTGTACACCCCGCGATTAGCCTGCAACAAGCCTTTGACCCGGTCGTAACTCAAGCCTTTGCCGAACAGGTCGGAGAAGTCCAGACGCAAACGCCGGCCAATGGAGTTGAAGTTCAGCAGGCCAAAAATACGCAGGACCTGGGCACTGCCATCAACTTCGACAAACTGGCCTTTGTTCAATGACGCATCCAGTGTGCCACTGAAGCGTTTGAGGCCAATCCACGCCGGTGAACCTGGCCACTTACCCTCTACGTCCAGGCGGAAATTATCGCTGGTCACACTGGGCGCAAAGCCCCAGTTCTTCAATACGTCCGCCAGATTACGGCCGCCCAGACGGCCCTTGTACCAACTGTTGCTGGCGCCGGCAAAACCTTCCCAGCCGCCCGAACCCTCTAGCAGCAAGCCTTTGAGCCCCAAGTTGAGGTTGTTGAGCAAAATGCCACGGCTGGTGGGGCGTATGTTGAGCGACCAGGCGCCAATCAGGTCCGGCCCCTGATAGAGCTGGCGAATGATGATGTCCAGCGCAGGAATGTTGCGCGGGTCAACCGACGCCAACGGATCAGGCGCGTTGTCGTCCGCCGCAGCCTTGGGATCAGCAGCGGGCAAGCGCACGATTTGCATCGTGATGGTGATTGGGGCGTTTTTCGCGTCCGGCAACGTGGCCGAGCCAACCGCTTGTTTGCTGTCGATTTTCAGCCCCCAGGACGCGGGGTAACGATTCATCTGCAAGCGGACCTGATCGAGTTGCGTGCCCATCGCCGTCAATTTGCCAATCTTGAAATCGGCGCTGCTGAGCAGTTGCTGCGCGCTGCCCCCTGCATCCTTGCCCGCGTAACGCTCGACCAATGCCTGCCAAGGTGCAACATCCAGCTCGGACAGCACGCCGCGCACACGCAGGCCCTTGGTGGTGGGTAACGTGGCTGCGCCTGCGCCGAGGAACAATTCACCGCGCCCGGCCTCAAGCTTGCCGTCCGGGGCGGCTAAGGTCAGGCTCGCCAGGTTGGCGTAATCAAACCAGTAGCGCTTCTCGGCGCCCTGCAAGGTCATGCGAAACACGCTGTCGCGGCTTTCATTGGCCGCCAGCCCAAACGGTGCCGGCAGATCAATCACCGCACCTTTAAGGCTGGAGTTGACACGTAACTGACTGTCGGCGCCGTCCAGCGTCAATTGCAGCTGGTAAGGCAAATCGCCTGAGACCGGGATCGGCTGATTGAATTTCAGCCAGTCCGTGAGTTTCTTGACCCCGACCTGACCCTTAGCCACCACCCGGGTGCTGATCCTGCCGGGCCTGCCATCGGCAAAAATCTGCGCGTTGATCGGCCGGTCAAACGCGCGGGCCGTGATGCTTTTGCCGCTTAATCCTTTTGCACTGTCAAAGCGGAAGTCGCCTTTGAGCTGTGTCAGCTCGAACTCGGGCTCGCTGATTTTCAACCGTGCTTTATCGGTTTTGAAATCCACCACGATTTTAGGTTCGACGCTGTGCTCCAGCGGGATATCGAGGTCTACCCGACCATTGAGCGAGCCTTCACCCTGCCAGCCGGCGAAGGTTTCAGCCGTGCCAATCGGCGCGTCTTGAAGGATCTTCAACCCATCACCCAGACCGCCCGCAAAGTTGCCCTGCAATAACAGATGGCTGACTTTACCGCTCGGCACATGGGGGATGCTCACCGCAACGTCGCGCACCTGGGTGTCGAGTAACTGCCCCTTGCTGGCCATGATTCGCACACCGCTGTCTTCGATAAACACATCGCCAGACACATTGCGCACATGGGGCCAGCCCGGCTGAAAGTCCAACTCTGCGCCATGCACCTTGAAGAACAGGCTGATATTGCGAGCCGCCGCGACAGCGTCATGGCTCAGCGAGCCTTGGTACTGGAAGAATCCTTCTTCAACATCGCCCTTGATAATCGCGGTACTGAGCCATTCGGTCAGCGCCGGACTCAAGACTTCTGGCAGATATTTGGGGGTAAAGCGGCCATCGCCATCGGTCAGACCGACCCGCAAGTCCATGTAGTCTTCCTGGGCGTGGTCCATGTGGATACGGATCAGGAAATCGGCAGCGATCTTGCCCTCCTCGCCCAACACCTTGATATAAGGCGCGATCAGGGTGAAGGTGTCTTTGCTCAGCGTCCACGTCAGCAAGGCATTGGCCTGCTGGTACTGCCACGGCTTGGCGAAAATCGGATCCAGATGCAGCATGAAGTCCTTGCTGTCCAGACGCAGTTCGCCTTTACCCAGATCACCACTGATCAAACCGCTGACATTGCGCGCAGCAGGCGCGCCGTGGGTGGCGTTAAAACCGACCTGTTGCAGGTTGGCGGCGAAGCTGAGCTTTTGATCGTCTGTGGCTTGCGGGCGAAAGTCGGCCAGCACATTGCGCAGCGTACCCGTGACGTTGAGCTGGTCGATGACGCTGGCCACACTGTCGGACCAGGGTGCGAGCGAGTCCAGCAGGGGCGTAATCGGCGTCAGGTTCAGGTGGTCGGCCTGAAAATGCCAACGTTGCGGGTCGGTATCGGTGGCCTTGAATTGCTGCACCTGCGCCCGCGTCTCCCAGCGCAGTTCGCCAATACTCATCGCCAGCGAGTCCAGCACCACGTTCACGCCTTGATCACCCCGTTCAAGCCAGGCATGCAGGGCGACATTTTCCAGGGTGCTCGGTTTGCGCTGTGCATAAGCGCCGCGAAACTTCGGTGCATTCAGACGCGCCGTCGCGCTTTGTACGGTGCCGTTGCCCCAGTTGAACCAAAGTTCACCGCCAGCCTTTAACTCGGTAATGTTCCAGCCTTGGGTGAGGTTGGAGGGTAACCACTTGGCCCAGTCGCTTTGCGGCAGGCTGACATAGGCTTGCGCTGCGCCATCGCGCCAGCGGCTGGCTTGAATCTGGCTTTTGACACTCAACGCAACCGGCTGACCATCAGGCAACGTCAAGCGCGCATCAAGGCGCTGATCAGACGCGCCGACATCAAGGCTCAGGCCAACATAGGTCAGGGTCATCGGTGCGGCTTTATACGGCTCAAGTGTGAGCTGGCTGTCTAGCACCGACAAACGCTCGACCCGTTGCAACTGATTCAGTAACTGCTCGGGGTCCAACGGCTTGTCATCCTGGACCGGCAAACCTTCGAGGGTCCAGTGACCGTCTTTGTCCTGACGCGCACTCAGTTGCAAGCCATCGAGCTGCACGTGGCCGATGCGCACTTCACGGGCCAGCACGCTGCCCCATATATCGGGCACCACTTGTACTTCGTCCAGGCGCAAGGCGCTGTTGCCTTCACCCACCATCACATCATGCGCCAGCAGCACCGGCGCCATGCCGCTCCAGCGGCCTTCCAGACGGCCAATGCTCAGCGGCATGCCCAAGGCTTCACGCGCCTTGCTCTGCACTTCGGCGCGATATTCAGCAATCAGTGGCGTGAGTTCGCGTCCCAGGCTGACGTACAACGCCGTCAGCACCAGCAGCAACGCACAAAGACTTAATCCCCAGCGGGTCAGCGCGGCAAAAAAGCGTGTCAGACGCTCCATGTCAGGTGGCCCCTTCAGTAATGATCGAAGGGGCTGGATTCAGCCCCTTTGGTATATCCGTAAAGTGCGTGATGCTTCAGAGCAGCACCACGTCGTATTGTTCCTGGGAGTACATGGTTTCTACTTGAAAACGAATCGTACGCCCGATAAAGCCTTCCAGCTCTGCCACATTGCCCGACTCTTCATCAAGCAAGCGGTCTACCACGCGCTGACTGGCTAACACGCGATACCCTTCGGCTTGATACGCACGCGCCTCACGCAAGATTTCGCGGAAGATTTCGTAACAGATGGTCTCTGGGGTCTTCAACTTGCCACGCCCCTGACAGCACACGCACGGCTCGCACAGCACTTGCTCAAGACTTTCGCGGGTGCGCTTGCGGGTCATTTGCACCAGTCCCAACTCGGTAATCCCGATGATGTTGGTTTTGGCGTGGTCGCGTTCGAGCTGTTTTTCGAGGGTGCGCAGCACTTGGCGCTGATGCTCTTCGTCTTCCATGTCGATGAAGTCGATGATGATGATGCCGCCCAGATTACGCAGGCGCAGCTGGCGCGCGATGGCGGTGGCCGCTTCGAGGTTGGTCTTGAAGATGGTCTCTTCAAGATTGCGATGCCCTACGAACGCGCCGGTGTTGACGTCAATGGTGGTCATGGCCTCGGCCGGGTCCACCACCAGATAACCGCCGGACTTGAGCGGCACCTTGCGATCGAGGGCTTTCTGGATTTCACCTTCTACGCCATACAAGTCAAAAATCGGCCGCTCGCCGGGGTAATGCTCCAGACGATCCGCGATTTCAGGCATCAGTTCGGCCACAAACTGCGTGGTTTTCTGGAAGGTTTCGCGTGAGTCGATGCGGATTTTTTCGATCTTGGGGCTGACCAGATCGCGCAGTGTGCGCAAGGCCAGGCCCAGGTCTTCATAGATAACGGTCGGCGCACCCACGGTTTTGATTTGTGCGCCGATCTGGTCCCACAGGCGACGCAGATAACGAATGTCCATCAGGATTTCATCCGCCCCGGCACCTTCGGCCGCCGTACGCAGGATAAAACCACCGGCTTCCTTGATGCCTTCCTGAGCCACGCAGTCGCTGACCACCTGCTTGAGGCGCTCACGCTCGGCTTCGTCTTCGATCTTCAGGGAAATACCGACATGCGCGGTGCGCGGCATGTACACCAGATAACGCGAAGGGATCGACAACTGCGTGGTCAGGCGCGCGCCCTTGGAGGCAATCGGGTCTTTGGTGACTTGCACCACCAGGCTCTGACCCTCATGGACCAAGGCGCTGATGCTTTCAACGGCCTGGCCTTCACGCAGGGAGATTTCGGAGGCGTGGATAAAGGCTGCGCGGTCCAGGCCGATATCAACAAAGGCGGCCTGCATGCCGGGTAATACGCGAACGATCTTGCCTTTATAGATGTTGCCAACAATGCCTCGGCGCTGGGTGCGCTCGACATGCACCTCTTGCAAAACACCGTTCTCTACCACCGCCACGCGCGATTCCATCGGCGTGATGTTGATCAGGATCTCTTCACTCATGGCTGGGTCTCGTTCAGGCGTCATCACATTAGTGCCACGTCTCGTAGGTGCGGTATTTAACGCACGGTAAGGTTTTGCCAACAGGGTATGCCGAAATGCGCCAGCACTTCTGCGGTTTCGCACACAGGCAAGCCGACGACAGCCGAATAACTGCCATGCAGCCCGGACACAAACACCGCAGCCAAGCCTTGAATAGCGTAGCCACCGGCTTTGTCCTGAGGTTCACCACTGGCCCAGTACCGCGCAGCTTCTTGTGTGCTGATGTGTCTGAAATGAACCGTGCTGCGTACAACGCGTGTCTCACACCGCTCAGCGTCCAACACGGCAACGGCGGTCAACACCTCATGCTCACGACCCGATAACGCCATGAGCATAGCCAAGGCATCGGCCTCGTCGACGGGTTTACCCAGAATTTTCCCGTCCAGCACCACGGCGGTATCGGCGCCCAGCACGCAAAAGGCGGCGTCAGGGACAGATGTGCGCAAATGCTCACGCCCGGCGCGTGCTTTTTCACACGCAAGGCGCTCGACATAGGCCGCTGGGGATTCATGGGCAAGAGGGGTTTCATCAATGCCAGCACTGACGGTGCTGAAAGGCACGCCGATTTGAGTCAGTAACTCGCGTCGGCGGGGTGAGCCTGAAGCCAGATAAAGCGAAGTCATCACGACATCTCCCTGTCAATGTGCACAAACCAGGAAATGGCTCGCGATCCGGTCAATTAATTTTGAAGCGTCGGGTCAATCCACGTAGTCCATAACTGACCCAGGGCCACAGCAACGCGCTGACCAAGGCTGGCAGCACCAGCGCCAGCGTGGGCTGGCGGTTGCCGGTCAAGGCACTGAGCCACAACTGCGCCAACTGCGCCAGGCCGAAGATCACCAGCAACACCAGGCTTTGCTGCCACATCGGGAACATGCGCAACCGCTGTTGCAGGGACAGCACCAAGAATGTGATGAGGGTCAGAATCAACGCGTTCTGCCCCAGCAACGTGCCGTACAGCACGTCTTCGGTCAGGCCCAGACACCATGCGGTGACCATGCCCACCTTGTGCGGCATGTACAGCGCCCAAAAAGCCAGTAGCAAGGCCAGCCACAGCGGGCGAAAGACTTCCATGAACTGCGGCATCGGCGAAACGCTGAGCAGCAGGCCAATGGCAAACGTCAGCCAGATCATCCAGCCATTGTGCGAACGGATACCCGCCATTATTGCCTCTCCCGAGTGGTGGCCGGCGCAGCGGCTGGCGGCGTGGCGGCGGCAGGGGTTACAACTGGAGCCGGTTTTTTAACCGCGCCGCTCGCGGGCGTTGGCGCCGCCGGCTGGGTGGCCGTAGGCACTGGTGTCGCGGTTGGGGCAACAGCAGGCACAGCAACCGGTTTGGGCACGGTGGCGGGAATGATGGGTAGCGGCTCGCCGTTTTTCTCGGCTTCTTGCGCTTGAGCCGCGTCATTGGCCCGCTCTTCAGGGCTGCGGCTGTCACTGAACACCAACAACAGATACCGGCTGCGGTTCAACGCCGCCGTCGGCACCGCACGCACGATGGCAAACGGCTGACCGGAGTCGTGAATCACTTCCTTGACGGTTGCCACCGGGTAACCGGCCGGGAATCGCTGACCCAAACCCGAGCTGACCAACAGATCGCCTTCTTTGATGTCGGCGGTGTCTGCCACATGGCGCAACTCCAGACGCTCGGGGTTGCCCGTGCCGCTGGCAATTGCACGTAAGCCATTGCGGTTGACCTGCACGGGAATGCTGTGGGTGGTGTCTGTCAGCAACAGTACTCGCGAGGTGTAGGGCATCAACTCGACCACTTGCCCCATCAGCCCACGCGCATCGAGCACTGGCTGACCGAGCACCACCCCGTCGCGCTCACCCTTGTTGATGATGATGCGATGGGTAAAGGGATTAGGGTCCATGCCAATCAACTCGGCCACTTCAACCTTTTCGTTGACCAGTGCCGAGGAGTTCAACAACTCGCGCAGGCGAACGTTCTGCTCGGTCAAGGCGGCCAGTTTTTGCATGCGGCCTTGCAGCAGAAGGTTTTCGGTTTTTAGTTTCTCGTTTTCAGCGACCAGTTCCGTACGGCTGCCAAACTGACTCGCGACACCCTGAAACAGGCGCTGCGGCAAGTCGGTAATCCAGTAGGTCTGCATCAGCACCAGTGACATTTGACTGCGCACCGGCTTGAGCAACGTGAAACGGGCATCGACCACCATCAGTGCGACCGATAGCACGACCAACACCAATAGGCGTACGCCCAAAGAGGGGCCTTTGGAAAAGAGCGGTTTAATAAGCCGCTCCTCCGGGGCAAGTGTTCAATGTATTCATACGGCTTCAAGCGGCCTGAATGAAGATTGACAAAAGATAAACGCCAAAAGGCAGCACTGCAAAGTGCTACCTTCTGGTGATAACCATCGAACTGCGACCACCGATCTTATTCGCTGGAGAGCAGGTCCATCGTGTGTTTATCCATCATTTCCAGCGCACGACCACCGCCACGCGCAACACAGGTCAACGGGTCTTCGGCAACAATTACCGGCAGACCGGTTTCCTGCGCCAGCAACTTGTCGAGGTCACGCAGCAAGGCGCCACCACCGGTCAGCACCAGACCGCGCTCGGCGATGTCTGAAGCCAGCTCTGGCGGGGACTGCTCCAGCGCGCTCTTCACGGCCTGAACGATGGTGGCCAGCGACTCTTGCAGCGCCTCCAGCACTTCATTGGAGTTCAGGGTGAAAGCACGAGGTACGCCCTCAGCCAGGTTACGGCCGCGTACGTCAACCTCACGCACTTCTCCGCCCGGATAGGCTGTGCCGATTTCCTGCTTGATGCGCTCAGCCGTCGATTCACCGATCAGGCTGCCGTAGTTACGGCGCACGTAGGTAATGATCGCTTCGTCGAAGCGGTCGCCGCCAACCCGTACGGACTCGGCGTAAACCACGCCGTTCAGGGAGATCAGCGCGATTTCAGTGGTACCACCACCGATATCGACGACCATCGAACCGCGCGCTTCCTCTACCGGCAAGCCGGCACCGATGGCGGCGGCCATTGGCTCTTCAATCAGGAAGACTTCACGGGCGCCGGCACCCAGTGCCGACTCACGAATGGCGCGACGCTCAACCTGAGTCGATTTGCACGGTACGCAAATCAGTACCCGAGGGCTGGGTTGCAGAAAGCTGTTTTCGTGAACCTTGTTGATAAAGTACTGCAGCATTTTTTCGCACACGCTGAAATCGGCAATAACGCCGTCTTTCATCGGACGAATGGCTGCAATGTTGCCCGGTGTACGGCCCAGCATGCGCTTGGCCTCGGTGCCGACGGCAACGACACTTTTCTGGTTACCGTGTGTCCGAATAGCCACAACCGATGGCTCATTCAGGACAATACCGCGCTCGCGCACGTAAATAAGGGTGTTGGCAGTGCCCAGGTCGATGGAAAGATCGCTGGAAAACATGCCACGCAGTTTCTTGAACATGGGAAAGGGACCCTAGGCAACGCGTGGGTAAAAAAGTGCGGCAAACTCTAACAACGACAGGGATTTTGGGCAAGGCGCCAATATGTTAAATTGGCCGCTTTTCCGAGCACCAGCCCCCACAATCGCGGCCATATGACCGTAGAAATGCGGTAGTGTTCCGACAATCTAACACACGGATAGCATCCGTCTTGTTTTCCACTGGAGAATCCCATGGCGCTTGAACGCTCCGACGTGGAAAAAATCGCTCATTTGGCCCGCCTGGGTTTGAATGATGCCGATCTGCCACGCACCACCGAAGCCCTTAATAGCATTCTGGGGCTGATTGACCAGATGCAGGCTGTCGACACCACCGGTATCGAGCCGCTGGCCCACCCACTGGAAGCCAGCCAGCGCCTGCGTGCAGACGTCGTGACTGAAACCAATCACCGCGAGGCTTACCAGGCCATCGCGCCAGCGGTCGAGAACGGCCTCTATCTGGTTCCCAAGGTCATCGAGTAAAAGGAAGAGCCTGCATGCATCAATTGACTCTGGCCGAGATCGCCCGCGGACTCGCCGATAAAAAGTTTTCGTCTGAAGAGCTGACCAAAACCCTGCTGGCGCGTATCGCCCAGCTCGATCCTCAGCTCAACAGCTTCATCACCCTCACCGAAGACCTCGCTGTAGAGCAGGCCAAGGCCGCCGACGCACGTCGCGCCAACGGTGAAACCGGCGCCCTGCTGGGTGCGCCAATTGGTCACAAGGACTTGTTCTGCACCCTGGGTGTACGCACCAGCTGCGGCTCCAGGATGCTCGACAACTTCAAGGCCCCGTACGATGCCACCGTGGTGTCGAAACTGGCCGCTGCGGGCGCGGTAAGCCTGGGCAAGACCAACATGGACGAGTTCGCGATGGGCTCGGCCAACGAGTCGAGCTACTACGGCCCGGTCAAAAACCCGTGGAACCTTGATCACGTCCCCGGCGGTTCGTCGGGTGGCTCGGCCGCAGCCGTTGCCGCTCGTCTGTTACCGGCTGCCACTGGCACCGACACCGGCGGCTCGATTCGCCAGCCCGCCGCACTGACCAACCTCACCGGCCTGAAACCGACCTACGGTCGTGTGTCGCGCTGGGGCATGATTGCTTACGCGTCCAGCCTCGATCAGGGTGGCCCGCTTGCGCGCACCGCCGAAGACTGCGCCATCCTGCTGCAAGGCATGGCCGGTTTCGACCCGCAAGACTCCACCAGCATCGACGAACCCGTGCCGGACTACAGCGCCAACCTCAATGGTTCGCTGCAAGGCCTGCGCATCGGCGTGCCAAAAGAGTTCTTCAGCGAAGGCCTCGATCCACGTATCGCCGAGTTGATCCACACCAGCATCAAAGAACTTGAAAAACTCGGTGCCGTGATCAAGCCCATCAGCCTGCCCAACATGCAGCACGCGATTCCTGCGTACTACGTGATCGCGCCGGCAGAAGCCTCCTCCAACCTGTCGCGTTTTGACGGTGTGCGCTTCGGTCATCGCTGCGAAGACCCCAAAGACCTCACCGACCTGTACAAGCGCTCGCGCGCCGAAGGTTTTGGCCCGGAAGTACAACGCCGGATTCTGGTCGGGGCCTACGCACTGTCGGCGGGTTACTACGACGCGTATTACCTGCAAGCGCAAAAAATCCGTCGCCTGATCAAAAACGACTTCATGACGGCGTTCAATGAAGTCGACATCATCCTCGGCCCAACCACGCCTAACCCGGCCTGGAAAATCGGCGCTAAAAACAGCGACCCGGTTTCTGCCTATCTGGAAGACGTGTACACCATCACCGCCAACCTCGCGGGCCTGCCGGGCCTGTCGATGCCAGCCGGTTTTGTCGATGGCCTGCCTGTAGGCGTGCAGCTGCTGGCTCCGTACTTCCAGGAAGGTCGCCTGCTCAACGTTGCTCACCAGTATCAGCTCAACACTGACTGGCACACGCGCTCACCTGCCGGCTTCTGAGGAGAAACATATGCAATGGGAAGTTGTGATCGGGCTGGAAATTCACTCCCAGCTCGCCACCCAATCGAAGATTTTCTCCGGTAGCGCCACCACCTTTGGCTCGCAGCCGAACACTCAGGCCAGCCTGGTTGACCTGGGCATGCCGGGCGTGTTGCCGGTGCTCAACGAAGAAGCCGTGCGCATGGCCGTGATGTTCGGCCTGGCCGTTGATGCCGAGATCGTTCAGCACAACGTCTTTGCGCGCAAAAACTACTTCTACCCGGACCTGCCCAAGGGTTACCAGATCAGCCAGATGGAGCTGCCGATTGTCGGCAAGGGCCACCTGGACATCACCCTTGAAGACGGCACGGTCAAACGCGTCGGCATTACCCGCGCACATTTGGAAGAAGACGCAGGCAAAAGCCTGCACGAAGATTTCAGCGGCGCCACCGGCATCGACCTGAACCGTGCGGGCACGCCGTTGCTGGAAATCGTCTCCGAGCCGGACATGCGCAGCGCCAAAGAAGCCGTGGCCTACGTAAAAGCCATGCACGCCCTCGTGCGCTACCTGGGCATTTGCGACGGCAACATGGCCGAAGGTTCGCTGCGTTGCGACTGCAACGTGTCGATTCGCAGATTTGGTGAGGCTGAATTCGGCACCCGCTGCGAGATCAAGAACGTCAACTCGTTCCGCTTCATCGAAAAAGCGATCAACAGCGAAGTTCAGCGCCAGATCGAACTGATCGAAGACGGCGGCAAGGTCATTCAACAGACCCGTCTGTACGACCCGAACAAAGACGAAACCCGCGCCATGCGCAGCAAAGAGGAAGCCAACGACTACCGTTACTTCCCCGACCCGGACCTGCTGCCCGTCGTCATCGAAGACACGTTCATCGAAGACGTGCGCGCGACCCTGCCCGAACTGCCACCGCAAAAGCGCGAGCGTTTCCAGTCACAGTTCGGCCTGTCCGCCTACGACGCCAGCGTGCTGGCTTCGAGCCGCGAGCAAGCGGACTACTTTGAAAAAGTGGTCAGCATCAGCGGCGACGCCAAGCTGGCGGCCAACTGGGTCATGGTTGAGCTGGGCAGCCTGCTCAACAAGCAGGGCCTGGACATCGACCAGTCACCCGTCACCGCCGAGCAACTGGGCGGCATGTTGCAGCGCATCAAGGACAACACCATTTCCGGCAAAATTGCCAAAGTGGTGCTTGAAGCCATGGCCAATGGCGAAGGCAGCGCAGACGAGGTCATCGAAAAACGCGGCCTCAAGCAGGTAACTGACAGCGGCGCGATTGAAAAAGTGCTGGATGAAGTGCTGGCCGCCAACGCCGAGCAAGTTGAGCAGTACCGTGCGGCTGACGAAGCCAAGCGCGGCAAAATGTTCGGTTTCTTTGTCGGGCAGGCAATGAAAGCGTCCAAAGGTAAAGCCAACCCGCAACAGGTCAACGAACTGCTCAAAAGCAAGCTCGAAGGCTAGGTTTCAGGCGAACCCCGTAGCCGCTGCCTGCGGCTACGGGGCGTTTTTCTGAGTTCTATAAGGATCCCCCATGAAGCGGCTACTCGGCGCTTGCGCCTTGCTCAGCTTGCTCGCCGGCTGCGCCAGCCACGACATAGACCCACGCGGCTATGACAATATCGGCGTCGCCTCTTATTACGGCGCTCGTCACCACGGTAAACGTACCGCCAGTGGCGAACCCTTCGACCAGCACGCCCTCAGTGCCGCCCATCGCCAACTGGCCTTCGGCAGCCGGGTTTTGGTCACCAATCTAAGTAACAACCAGAGCGTTGTGGTGCGCATCAATGATCGCGGCCCGCACACCCGTGGGCGCCTGATCGATCTTTCGCGCCAAGCGGCCCAACAGTTGGGTATGCTGCGCAGCGGCACCGCAAAAGTCCGCATTCAGGGCTTGAGCGACTAAATCAGGGAGCGGCTGCAATCTTGGGCTTGAACGCGTTATCGACATGGAACCTGCTGCAATTGCTGTGCGGCCTCGGGCTGCTAATCGCAGGTGCCGAGCTGTTGGTGCGCTGCGCGGTGAGCATGGCTGCAAAAATGAAAGTTCGCCCCTTGCTGATCGGCTTGACCGTGGTCGCACTCGGCAGCAGCGCGCCGCAAATGACCGTCAGCCTGCAAGCGGCCTTCAATGACACTTCAGACATTGCCGTCGGCAGCGTGATCGGTAGCAACATCTTTAACGTTCTGGTCACCCTCGGGTTGTCTGCCCTGATCATCCCGCTGCGCGTATCCCGCCAGTTGGTGCGCCTCGATATTCCGCTGATGATCCTCGCCAGCGCACTGGTCTACGGGCTGGCCTTGAGCAAGGATCTCGACCGACTGGACGGCGTTGTGTTGCTCTGTGCCCTGGCGGTCTATCTGGGCATGCTGCTGCGCCAGTCACGCCACAGCAGCCACCATCACGCCAGCCACGACCAGCCGCAACACACGTGGCCACGCAATGTACTGATGATGTTCTGCGCCTTGCTCCTGCTCGGCCTGGCCGGTCATCTTTTGCTGACTGCCGCCGTCGACGTCGCGACCCAGCTGGGGCTGTCGGAACGCATCATCGGTCTGACCATCATTGCGGTGAGCACCTCACTGCCCGAGCTGGCCACCTCGCTGATCGCCGCTTTTCGCGGTCAACGTGAGATTGCAGTGGGCAACGTGATCGGCAGCAACGTCTTCAACCTGCTCGGCGTGCTGGGTTTCACCGCTTTGCTGGCACCCGCGCCGCTGTCCGTCTCGCCCAATGCCCTGGCGTTCGACCTGCCGGTGATGCTGGGGGTTGCCGTACTGTGCCTGCCCGTGTTCTACACCGGCTACCGCGTGACACGGGTTGAGGGGCTGCTGTTTCTGGGGTTGTATCTGGCGTATGGCCTGCACGTAGTGTCGTTCACCACCGGCATGCCACTGGCCGGCAAGCTCGAACACCTGATGCTGTTTTACCTCTTGCCGGCACTGTTGGTGTTTCTGCTGCTCAGCACCCTGCGCGCCTGGCGTCGACAACACTGAGGGGCCGTGCGAGGCGCACTCCATGCCGTAACGTGCGCAGGGTTTTGCACGCCACAGGCTTAAATCCAGCCACCCCACTGCAACACAAAGATCCCGATATTGGTGGTGATGGCGGCCATCAGGGTGGTGATCACGATAATCGCGGCGGCCAGTTCGTGATTGCCATTGGCGGCGCGGGCCATCACAAAACTGGCCGCGGCGGTCGGGCTGGCGAAGTACAGAAACAGCGTACCCAGTTCCGGCCCACGAAAGCCGCACAACCATGCGCCCAGCGTGGTGATGATTGGCAAGCTGATCATTTTGACCAGACTCGCACTGAGGGCCAGATCGCCACTTTTGCGTAAGGCGGCCAATGACAAGGTGCCGCCGATGCAAATCAACGCCAGTGGCAACGTCATCGCCGCCAGGTATTCGCCGCTGGCTTGCAGCCAATTGGGCAGCGCAATCTTGAACGCTGCAAACGGCACCGCGGCCAGCACGCTGATAATCAGCGGGTTTTTGAACACACTTTTGCAGATGCTCCACGGATCGGACTTGATCACCGGGCTGTACACCGCCAGTACGATGGTCGACAACGTGTTGTAAAGCAGGATGACCAGCGCCGCGAGCACAGCCCCCAAAGAGATGCCGTAGTCGCCGTACATGCTGGCAGCCAGTGCCAGGCCAATGACCGCGTTGTTACCGCGAAACGCGCCTTGGGTATAGATGCCACGGTCTTCACGCGGGCAGCGCCAGATCGACCATGTCCACGCCAGTGAAAAGCTGAGTAAGGTGGCCGCGGTAAAGTACCCCAGGACTTTAGGTTGTAATGCGGTGCTCAAATCCGCATGCAAAATACCCAGAAACAACAACGCCGGCATGGTGACGTTAAACACCAGAGCCGACGCAGTGTGGATAAAACTGTCGTTGATCCAGCCAACGCGCTTAAGCACGACGCCCAGAAACAACATGGCAAATACTGGAGCGGTGATGGTGAGCGTCTGAAGGAAAATAGCCAGCATGCCAAGCAATTCCGATTGCAATCGTTAGGCGGCTAATCTTATGTCAGCCACTGAGCCACTGCCTAGCCACTGAACACGCGCTGTCGTCGCTGCCGACGGCCGCGATTTGTGGCGCCCGGTTCAAGGGGCTCGCCGCTTGCGACAGCAACGACAGGCAATGATCAATCAAACTGTGCACACATCCAGCGGTGGTACTCGGCCACGCCGGGATCACCTTCACGCGGTGCCCAATGGGCCAGTTCGCCCTCACCCACAGGCCGATACGGCCCTGCTTTGCATTCGAACATCAAACTGTCGGCTTCAAGCACCACCAAACCATGAAACACCCCCGGCGGCAGGTCGACCCCAAGGCATTCGCCTCCCGCCACCAGCACCCGTTTGTCGAGCAACTGACCGTCCTGATCAAATATCAGCACGCCCAACTTACCCTTGAGCACCAACAAGGTTTCAGCCTTGTCACTGCTCAAGTGCCGGTGCGGCGGCACGTAGGTGCCGGGTTGCAGCCCCACCACCATGCGATGGCACGGCTCCTCCATCTGATGCAGGTTGTGGTGCTGACGACCACGGGGGTTACCGGCCGCTTTCTCAGCCAGTTCGTTAAACAACGTTTGATCGAGAAAGCTTGGGGTAATCATGGTTTCAACGTCCTTGTTTACATACCTTTAACGGCATAAATGCCGGCGGCGTTACGCCAGTAGCCTTTGTAGTCCATGCCATAACCGAAGACATAACGGTCAACGCACGGCAGGCCCTCATAGTTGGCTTTCAGGCCGGGACTGGCTTTGCGGTCATGGTCTTTATCAATCAGCACGGCAGTGTGCACTTGACGCGCGCCCGCATGGTGACAGAAATCAACGATAGCGCTCAGGGTGTGGCCTTCATCCAGAATGTCGTCGATGATCAATACATGACGGTCCATGAACGACACTTCAGGCTTGGCCTTCCAGAACAGATCGCCACCGCTGGTTTGGTTGCGATAACGCGTGGCGTGCAAGTAAGACGACTCAAGCGGGAATTTCAGATGGGTGAGCAGCTTACCGGCAAAAATCAGCCCGCCGTTCATCACACAAAAAACCACTGGATTCATCTCGGCCATGTCGGCCGTGATTTGCGCGCCAACGCGGGCAATGGCCGCCTCGACTTCAGCTTCGGTGTACAGGCAGTCAGCCTCTCGCATGATTTGACGGATATGCTCGAGATCAGCAGACATGACGCTCTCCAGGGGGGGTTGCTCAAGAAAAGCGGGCAAAGGTACGCATCCGCATGGCTCAGATCAAGCGTTTATGGACTAACGTGCACTAATGTCTGTAGGACATCACCCCGGATTAGATTAATCTAGGCCGGTTTTTTTGCCTGCCCCCGGAGTTTTCCCTATGCCCATCCGTGAGATCCGACATCCACTGATTCGTCACAAACTTGGCCTGATGCGCCGCGCCGACATTAGCACGAAGAACTTCCGCGAGCTTGCTCAGGAAGTCGGCGCGTTGCTGACCTATGAAGCCACCAGCGACCTGACCCTCGAAACCTACGAGATTGAAGGCTGGAGCGGGCCTGTTCAAGTTGAAAAAATTGCCGGTAAGAAAATTACCGTTGTGCCTATCCTGCGCGCCGGTATCGGCATGCTTGAAGGCGTACTGAGCCTGATCCCGGGTGCCAAAGTCAGCGCTGTCGGCGTGGCGCGTAACGAAGAAACCTTGCAGGCGCACACCTACCTGGAAAAACTCGTACCGGAAATCGACGAACGTCTGGCGATGATCATCGACCCCATGCTGGCCACAGGCTCCTCGATGGTTGCCACCATTGACCTGCTGAAGAAAGCCGGCTGCAAAGAAATTCGCGCCATGGTGCTGGTTGCTGCCCCAGAAGGCATTGCCGCCGTTCAAGCCGCTCACCCGGACGTGACCATCTACACCGCGTCGATCGATAACCGTCTGGACGAACACGGCTACATCATTCCGGGCTTGGGCGATGCCGGCGACAAGATCTTCGGCACCAAGCAAAAGGACGCCTAACATGCAGGACGAGTTCAATGACCCGCTCTGGCGCCAGATTATTTCTGGCGCGCAGATGCTCTTCGTGGCCTTTGGCGCGTTGGTGTTGATGCCTTTGATTACAGGCCTGGACCCTAACGTCGCGCTGTTCACGGCGGGTCTCGGGACTCTGCTGTTCCAGATCGTTACCCGGCGCCAGGTGCCGGTCTTTCTGGCTTCGAGTTTCGCCTTCATTACCCCCATCATTCTCGCCAAGGGCCAGTTCGGCCTCGCCGCGACCATGGGCGGCGTAATGGCAGCCGGTTTCGTGTACACCTTCCTTGGCTTCGCCGTAAAAATTAAGGGCACCGGTTTCATTGATCGCCTGCTGCCACCGGTGGTGATTGGCCCGGTGATTATTTCGATCGGTCTGGCAATGGCCCCGATTGCCGCACATATGGCAATGGGCCGGGCAGAAGACGGCACCGAACTGATCCACTACCAAACCGCCATGCTGATCTCGATGCCAGCGTTGCTGACCACACTGATCGTGGCGGTCTTCGGTAAAGGGATTTTCCGTCTGGTGCCGATCATTGCCGGCGTCTTGGTAGGTTTTGCGTTGGCGTTCTACTTTGGCGTCGTCGACACCGCCAAGATCGCTGCGGCCCCCTGGTTTGCCCTGCCGCACTTCACAGCACCGGAGTTCAACTGGCAGGCGATTCTGTTTATCGTCCCCGTGGCCCTGGCCCCGGCCATTGAACATATCGGCGGCGTTATCGCTGTAGGCAGCGTGACTGGGCGTGACTACCTGAAAAAGCCGGGGCTGCATCGCACGCTGTTCGGTGACGGCATTGCCACCACCGCCGCAGGCCTGCTGGGCGGCCCACCCAATACCACCTACGCCGAAGTGACGGGCGCCGTGATGCTGACCAAGAACTACAACCCGAAAATCATGACCTGGGCAGCGATCTTCGCGATCAGCCTGGCGTTTGTCGGTAAGTTCGGCGCACTGCTGCAAAGCATCCCAGTGCCTGTCATGGGCGGGATTCTCTGCCTGCTGTTCGGTTCGATTGCCGCCGTGGGGATGAACACCCTGATTCGCCATCAGGTAGACCTGAGCGAAGCGCGCAACCTGGTGATCGTCTCGGTGACGCTGGTATTCGGGATCGGCGGCGTATTGATCGGTACGGGGATGGGGCCTGAAGACTTCGGTCTTAAAGGCATCGCGCTGTGCGCCATTGTGGCGATAGCGTTGAACCTGATCCTGCCGGGCAATGACGCCTGGAAAAAGAAGAAAGGTGACGAGCCGATTCTCTAAACCGGCTTGCCCCTCACCCCCACCCTCTCCCATTGGGAGAGGGTGAAGGGTTTACAGCGCCAGCGGCGCTCTTTCACACAACGTATTCAATGCCGCCGCCCACTGCGGGCTGTCATTGAGACACGGCACCAGCACCAATTCTTCGCCTCCCGCCTCAATAAATTGCTCACGACCGCGATCGCCAATTTCTTCCAGCGTTTCGATGCAATCGGCCACAAACGCCGGGCACATGACCAATATCTTCTTCACGCCCTCTTTGGCCAACGCATCCAGCCGAGCCTCAGTGTAGGGTTCGATCCATTTCGCTCGTCCCAAGCGCGACTGGAACGCTACCGACCATTTACCGTCTGGCAAGCCCATGCGCTGGGCAAACGCTTCAGCTGTGCGCAAACACTGCGCGCGATAGCAGGTGGCCAATACGGCAGGTGAGGCGTTTTGGCAGCAGTCTTCACGTTTAAAACAGTGATTGCCGGTAGGGTCGAGCTTGTGTAAATGGCGTTCGGGCAAGCCGTGAAAACTCAGCAACAGGTGATCGTAATCCTGCTCCAGGTGCGGCTTGGCACTGGCCACCAAGGCATCCAGGTACTCGGGCTGGTCGTAAAACGGCTGCACAATCGAGAACTGAATCGGGAGTTTTTTGACCGTGACCACGCGTCTGGCTTCCTCAATCACCGTGGTCACGGTGCTGTCGGCAAACTGTGGATAAAGCGGCGCCAAGGTGACCTTTTTAATGCCTTGAGCGGCCAACCGGGTCAGCACGGTTTCAATCGACGGCTCGCCATAGCGCATGGCCAGCTCCACCGGCCCCTGCGTCCACTCCTGGGTCATGGCCTGCTGCAAGCGACGGCTGAGCACCACCAAAGGCGAGCCTTCATCCCACCAGATAGACGCGTAGGCATGTGCCGACTGCTCAGGGCGCTTGATCAGGATCAGCGACACCAGC
The DNA here is from genome assembly GCF_016812185.1 of Pseudomonas weihenstephanensis. Taxonomy (NCBI): domain Bacteria; kingdom Pseudomonadati; phylum Pseudomonadota; class Gammaproteobacteria; order Pseudomonadales; family Pseudomonadaceae; genus Pseudomonas; species Pseudomonas weihenstephanensis. The sequence goes on from NZ_JAAEBV010000006.1 coordinate 127,461, forward strand.
AAACGTCTGACAGGCCACGGCAAGTCGATGACGTAGGGGTCCATCAAAAATTGGTTCAGGTAACTGCGTACATCCGCTACCGAGGTAGACGCCGGCGAACCTAGGTTAACCAGCAACAGCGCGTGGTCGGTCATGCAACATCCTATTTCAGAGGCGGGCGGACACATCATCAAGTGCCGCACGCAAATCGGTGAACTGAAAAGTGAAACCGGCTTCCAGCAATCTGGCAGGTGTTGCGCGCTGGCCACCCAATAATAATTGCGACATCTCGCCCAACAGCACACGCAATACAAACGCCGGCATGGGCATAAAGGCCGGGCGATGCAGCACACGGCCCAAGGTCTTGGCGAACGCTGCGTTACGTACCGGGTGCGGCGCGCAGGCATTATAAGGACCCGTCGCGGCATTCTCATGCACAAGAAAATCAATCAGGGCAATTTGGTCATTGATATGAATCCACGGCATCCACTGCCGACCATTGCCTATTGGCCCACCCAAGCCCAGCTTGAAGGGCAGCAGTAGACGCGACAAAAAGCCGCCATCGGCCGATAACACCAAACCCGTTCGCACCAGCACCACACGGATGCCCAGAGCCTGCGCCCGTTGTGCGGTCTCTTCCCATGCGATGCACAAATGGCTGGCGAAATCTTCGTTCACCGTAGGCGAGTCCTCGGTCAACTCGCGCTCAGCGCCGTCGCCATACCATCCCACAGCAGAGCCAGAGACCAAGACCGAAGGCTTGTGTTCGCGGCTTTCGAGCCAGGTCAGAAGGGTTTCTGTGAGCGTGATCCGGCTGCTCCAAAGCAACACTTTGCGTTTACGCGTCCACGGCCTGTCTGCGATAGGCGCGCCCGCCAAATTGATCACCGCATCCACCGGCTCCTGCCCAAGCGCATCGAGACGGGCGATACCTCTTACACCCGTGCCGCACAGTTCACTCACCTGCTCCGGGCGCCGGCTCCATACCGTCAAACGATGACCTTGCGCCAACCAGTGACGACACAGTTGGCGACCTATCAAGCCCGTACCGCCTGTCAGCAATATGTGCATCAGTTCAACCTCGCAGGGAGTTTTATCGCAAGCACTGGTCTATTTTTAAACAAAGACCCATTTCATCGGTCTGCTGGCTTGCATGAAGAATAGGCCAAATGACCCCAGCGAGCACGTAGAAACCTATACTAATAAATAGATTTGTACAGGTATTATCGACGACGTCGTCTGTGCAAACAGGAATCGAGGCCAATATGACTGTACCTATCGCAATAATCGGCACCGGAATTGCCGGGCTTTCGGCTGCACATGCCCTGCACAAGGCAGGGCACGCCGTGCACCTGTTCGATAAAAGCCGCGGCAGCGGCGGGCGCATGTCGAGCACACGCAGCGAGGCCGGTGCGCTCGATCTGGGCGCACAGTACTTCACAGCCCGCGACCGGCGTTTTGTCGATGAGGTTCAACACTGGCAAGCCAAAGGTTGGGCTAGCGAGTGGGAACCCCGCCTGTATAACCACAAAAATGGCCAACTGACGCCCTCTCCCGACGAGCAAACCCGTTGGGTCGGCAGCCCGCGCATGAGCGCCATTACCCGGGGCCTGCTGGAGCACCTGACAGTGACCTTTACTTGCCGCATTACAGACTTGTTTCGCGGCGAAAAACATTGGCACCTGCAAGATGCAGACGGCAAGGATCACGGACCGTTCAGCCATGTGATCGTGGCCACCCCCGCCCCCCAAGCCACGGCGCTACTGGCCAGCGCGCCGAAACTGGCCAGCGCCGCAGCCGGGGTCAAGATGGACCCGACGTGGGCGGTGGCGTTGGCATTCGAAACCGCCCTCGACACCAAAATGGATGGCTGCTTTGTACAAGACAGCCCGCTGGACTGGCTCGCGCGAAACAGCAGTAAACCCCGACGGGACAGCCAGCCCGACACCTGGGTGCTGCATGCCACCAGCGCCTGGAGCCGGCAAAACCTCGACCTGAGCAAAGAAGCCGTGATTGAACACCTGCACGGCGCATTTGCCGAGCTGATGCACGTTGCGATTCCGGCGCCCATTTTCACTCAGGCCCACCGCTGGCTTTATGCTCGGCCCGCAGCAGCCCACGAATGGGGCGCTTTGGCTGACGCCGACCTGGGCCTTTATGCCTGCGGCGACTGGTGCTTGTCCGGCCGGGTCGAAGGCGCATGGCTCAGCGGCCAGGAGGCAGCACGCCGCCTGCTTGAGCATTTGGAATGAATGGCAGGCGATTAAGGCCACTGCCGAGCAGTGCACGGCAAAACCTATACAAGAAGTTTGACTTGTACAATATCAAGCCTATGATGACCTCAAGTTGTACGTTAATAAAAAGATGTACAAGAAATTCTTGGAGGTTCATCCCATGGCCTGCATCGCCGCTACCGGACACAAACCGAAAATAGCCATCAGCGCCTGCTTACTGGGTGCTGAAGTGCGCTTCAACGGTGGGCACAAAGAATCGCGCCTGTGCAGCCAGACCTTAAGTGAACATTTCGAATTTGTGCCGCTGTGCCCCGAGGTTGCCATCGGCCTGGGTATTCCACGCCAACCCATCCGTTTGATAGGTGACCCTGCAAAGCCTCTCGCGGTGGGCAGTGTCGACAGTGCCCTGGACGTGACCCGGCCCCTGCACGATTACGGTGTGGCAATGGCGGCTTCCCACACGGATATTTGTGGCTACATCTTCATGCAAAAGTCGCCTTCGTGTGGCCTTGAGCGGGTCAAGGTGTATCAGGACGGGGGGCGGCCTGCCGAGTTGAGCGGGCGCGGCATCTACGCCCATGCGTTCTGCGCGGCTCACCCGGACTTGCCGGTCGAAGAAGACGGCCGCCTGAATGACCCGGTGCTGCGCGAAAACTTCATGACCCGGGTGTACGCCTACAGCGCCTGGCAGGCCCTGCTCAAACAGGGCATCACCCGTCGTACCCTCACCGAGTTCCACGCGCGCTACAAATACCAACTGATGGCACATCACCCGGTGCAGTACAAAACTCTGGGCCATTTACTCGGCAACCTCGGCAAGCAAGACCCGCGAGAAATTGCGCCGCAGTACTTCAGCGAGCTGATGAAGGCCCTTAAAAAATGCGCCACCCGCCGCACCCATACCAACGTATTGCAGCACCTGAGCGGCTACCTCAAAAAGTCCATCAGCCCCGCTGACAAACGCGAAATGCAGCACCTGATTGGCCAATACCTGCAAGGCATCGTGCCATTAGTGGTGCCGCTGACCTTACTCAAGCATCACTTTCGCCTCCACCCCGACCCTTACATCTCGCGTCAGGTTTACCTGCAACCGCATCCGGAAAATCTCAGCCTGCGAAATGCTATCTGACCATGAATGATGACTTGATCATGTCCAATACCCCTCACACCGACTACAGCCAGGCACTGGTTGAAGGCTGGCTGCCCATTCGTGACGTGTCACGCATCACGGGGGTGAATGCGGTGACGTTACGCGCCTGGGAACGCCGCTATGGCCTGATCGTGCCGCAGCGCACGGCCAAGGGCCATCGCCTGTTCTCGAATGAACATATCCAGCGTATCCAGCACATATTGCTGTGGCTCAATCGCGGGGTTGCTGTCAGCCAAATCAAACCCCTGCTCGATACCCCCGACGCGCCTGACGACTCACTCGCAAATGACTGGCAGGTTTGGCGGCAAACCCTGATTCAAGCCATCAGCGAATTGGCAGAGCGCAAGCTGGATGACTGCTTCAACCAAGTGATGTCGCTCTACCCGGCCCGCGCCTTGTGCGAGCAATTATTGATGCCGTTGCTCAAAGAGCTGGAACAACGCTGGCAAGGCCAGTTTGGCGCCCAACTGGAACGCGTGTTCTTCCACTCCTGGTTACGCAGCAAATTGGGCGCACGGATTTATCACAACAACCGCTCGCTTAGCGGCGACCCGGTGTTGCTGATCAATCATTCTGATCTGGCGTTCGAACCTCATCTGTGGCTCACCGCTTTGCTCATCAGCAACAGCCACTGCCCGGTTGAAATGTTTGATGCCCCACTGCCGGTCGGTGAACTGGGGCTGGCGGTTGAGCGCTTAAAACCACGCGCCGTGGTGCTGTACTCCAGCAAAACGCTGAACACCCACCAACTGCCAAAACTCTTGAACGGCATCGCGTGCCCCATCGTGATTGCCGGACCAACGGTATGCATCCATTACGACGTGTTGTCCGTAAGTACGACTGAGATCGCTGGACTGTGTCTGGCCAACGACCCCATTGAGGCCCACCAACGCCTCTTTCAACTCGGGCTGGTGTAGCACCGCGCTATTGCTCAAGGAATTGACATGCAACTTATCTGGCTACGAAGCGACCTGCGCCATCTCGACAACACCGCCCTGAGTGCTGCCACCCACCGCGGCCCCACCACAGCCGTGTACCTGATCAGCCCGCAACAATGGCTGGCCCATGACGACGCGCCATGCAAAGTCGATTTTTGGTTGCGTAACCTGCGCACGCTGAGTGACAGCCTGCAACAGCTCAATATCCCGCTGCTGATTCGCACCTGCCCGACGTGGGATCAAGCGCCCGTGGTACTGCTGCAGTTATGCCAACAACTGGGCGTGCAAGCGCTGCACACCAATCAGGAATACGGCATCAACGAAACCCGGCGCGATGAGGCGGTGGCTCACACCCTTGAAGCCCGGGGCATTGAGTTCCACTCTTACTTGGACCAACTGTTGTTTCAGCCGGGCAGCATCTTGACGCAATCGGGCTCCTACTTTCAGGTCTTCAGCCAGTTTCGCAAAATTTGCTACAAGCGCTTGTACATGGCCCTGCCGCAAACCGTTGCACCGCCCAAAGCCCAGGCACCGCTCAATATTGCGCGCGATGCCGTGCCTGATTCAGTTGAAGGTTTTGCATCACCCAGCGCATCCATTCGTGCGCTCTGGCCTGCCGGTGAAGAGGAGGCACAGCAACGTTTGGCGCGCTTTGCCGATCAACAGATTCACTATTACCAAGACGAACGCGACTTACCGGCCAAACCCGGCACCAGCCAGCTTTCAGCTTATTTGGCCGCTGGGGTCATCTCGCCCCGCCAATGCCTGCACGCCGCCTTGCAAAGTAATAACGGCGAGTTCGAAAGCGGCAGCCCCGGTGCGCTTACCTGGATCACCGAACTGCTGTGGCGCGAATTCTACAAACACATAGTGGTCGGTTACCCACGCGTCTCTCGCCATCGTGCCTTTCGACTTGAAACCGAGTTTTTGCCGTGGCGCGACGCTCCCCAAGACTTGGCCGCCTGGAAAGAGGGCCGCACCGGCTTCCCGATCATTGATGCCGCCATTCGCCAATTGCTGGACACCGGCTGGATGCACAACCGCCTGCGCATGGTAGTGGCCATGTTCCTCACCAAAAACCTGCTGATCGACTGGCGTGAAGGCGAGCGTTTCTTTATGCAGCACCTGATCGACGGCGACCTGGCCGCCAACAACGGTGGCTGGCAATGGAGTTCGTCTACCGGCACCGATTCGGTCCCCTATTTCAGAATTTTCAATCCCCTGAGCCAGTCCGAACGCTTCGACCCCGACGGGGTTTTCATCAAACACTGGCTGCCCGAACTGGCGGACCTGAACAAAAAACAGGTGCATAACCCGGCCTCGGCAGGCGGGTTGTTTGGCGTGGCAGAGTACCCGGCCCCCATCGTCAACTTGAGCCAAAGCCGCGAACGGGCCCTGAGTGCCTTCAAAAACTTACCCTCCAAACAAATGCTCGAGGTGAGCCATGGCTGACGGGCGACGGATTTGGCTCACAGGCGCCAGCAGTGGCATGGGCGCACACATGGCCGAGGAGCTGCTTAAAAGCGGCGCCCGCCTCGCATTGACCGCTCGCACACTGGCGCCGCTCAAAGCCTTGTCCGATCGCTATCCCGACCAAGTGCTCCTCGTGCCGGGAGATTTGACTGACCGCTCGCAGGTGCGTGAAATCGGCAACCGCATCACCCAACTCTGGGGCGCTCTGGACACGGTGATCCTCAACGCGGGCACCTGCGAATACGTGGACGTGCGCCATTTTGACGCTACGGTGATTGAGCGCGTGGTGCGCACCAACTTGCTGGCCACCAGTTATTGCCTTGAGAGCGCGTTGCCTTTACTGCGCGCCGGTTCGCGCCCGCATGTGGTGGGCGTGGTCAGTTCGGTCACCTATTGGGCACTGCCACGCGCCGAAGCCTATGGCGCATCCAAAGCCGGCCTGCGCTACTTGCTCCAATCCCTGCGTATCGATCTGGCCCAGGAAGGGATTGACGTCACCCTTGTCAGCCCAGGCTTTGTCGACACTCCGCTGACAGAAAAAAATGACTTCCCGATGCCCATGCGCTGGCCTGCGCACAAAGCCGCCCGGCATATTTGCCAGCGCTTGCAAAAACGCCCGCTGGAGATCGCCTTCCCGACCCTGTTCATTGCCACATTGCGACTGTTGGCGAGCCTGCCCAAACGCCTCCAAGTGGCGTTGGGCAGACGCTTGGCGCGCACCTCTGACGGAAAACCATCATGAAAATCGCGATCATTGGCAGCGGCATCTCAGGGCTGACCTGCGGTTATTTACTGCATAAAGCGCACGATATCAGTGTGTTCGAAGCCAGTGACTGGATCGGGGGGCATACGCACACCGTTGAGGTGAATGTAAACGGCCAGACCCATGCCGTGGACACCGGCTTCATTGTGTTCAATGACTGGACCTACCCCAATTTCATCACACTGATGACGCAACTGGGCGTGCGCTCCAAGGCCACAGAAATGAGCTTTTCTGTGCACGACACCCGCAGCTCGCTCGAATACAACGGCAATACCCTCAATAGTTTGTTTGCCCAGCGCAGCAACCTGTTGTCGCCCAGGTTCTGGGGCATGTTGCGCGATATCGTGCGCTTCAACCGCGAAGCCATTCGCGATTTGGAGGAGCAACGTATTGCCAGTGACACCCAGCTGGGCGACTACCTACAGCAGCGCGGCTATGGCACACGTTTTATCGAGCACTACATCGTACCGATGGGCGCCGCGATCTGGTCCATGTCACTGGACGACATGCTGCGCTTTCCGCTGCAATTCTTTGTGCGTTTTTTCAAGAATCACGGCTTGCTCAGCATCAGCAATCGCCCGCAATGGCGTGTGATTGAAGGCGGCTCCAGTGCCTACATCAAACCGTTGAGCGCAGGTTTTGCCGACAACATCCACCTTAAGTGCCCGGTCACCCAGGTCGAACGTTACGAACAAGGTGTACTGATACACAGCGGCGCAGGCACTGAACGTTTCGACAAAGTCATTTTTGCCTGCCACAGCGATCAAGCCCTCAAGCTGCTGGCCGCACCGTCAGCCGCCGAGCAACACATCCTCGGCGCGCTGCCCTATGCCGACAATGATGTGGTGTTGCACACCGATACCCGCCTGTTGCCTGATCGAAAACTGGCGTGGGCCAGCTGGAACTATCGATTGGGTAACGCAGGACAAAAACGTGCGGCTGTGACCTATGACATGAACATCCTGCAAGGCATCCAGAGCGAGACCACTTTTTGCGTCAGCCTCAACCAAACCTCAGCGATTGATCCGCGCAAAGTGCTGGCCAGCTACACCTACGCTCACCCGCAATACAGTTTGGCTGGCGTAGCGGCTCAAGCCCGCTGGCAAGAGCTGCTGGGGCCTCAGCACAGCTATTTTTGTGGTGCCTATTGGGCCAATGGCTTCCATGAAGACGGCGTGGTCAGCGCACTGCGCGTGGCCAAAGCTTTCGGCCAAACGTTATGAACAGCGCCCTGTACAGCGGCTGGATCGCCCATCGACGTTTTACAGCGCGTGGTCATGCGTTCCGCTATCGCATCGGCCTGCTGTATCTGGACCTGGATGAGCAAGACGCTGTACTGGGGTTGTCACCGCTGGCCGGCAAAAGTCGCTTTGCGCCCTTCTCCTTTCGTGAAAGCGATTACTTAAAAACCTACACCGAAGCCGGCATGCGCCTGATTGATGCAGTGCGCCAGCAAGTGGGCATAGCGTTAGGCCGCACGCCACAAGGTGCGGTTCGTTTATTGACTCAAGCCCGCAGCTGGGGGCTGTCCTTCAACCCGGTGAGTTTCTTTTACTGCTACGAAACGGATGGAAAACTGGCCGCCATCCTGTGCGAAGTGACCAACACACCGTGGCGCGAACGCTACCACTACGTACTGCCCGTCGAGGGTGACAGCTTTGCGCATGTCGCCGTGGCCAAGGCCTTTCACGTCTCGCCGTTTTTGCCGCGCGATCTGGAATACCGCATGAGTTTCAGCCCTCCAGGCGCCCGTCTTGGGGTGCACATGGCGGACTGGCAAGGCGAACTGAAGGTCTTCGATGCCACGCTCAACCTGCACCGTACAGAACTGGACCGCGCGAGTTTGCACCGCTACCTGCGCCAATTTCCGTGGATGACGGCCAAAACCTGCCTGGCTATTTACTGGCAAGCCTTACGCCTTTTTCTTAAACGTACACCGATTGTTTCTCACCAGGCCGCCGACGGCGCCTTTCGCATTGCTGCCCTGCAACCCAAGGATCAACACCATGAAAAGCCCTAGCCTGGTGAGCAAGTCCTCGCTCTCGACCACCCACAATCTGACCAGCGTGCTGTTAAGGCGCGGGGTGATGCGCCAATTGAATCAATTGAAAAATGGCCATCTGGTCATCATCGAAAACGGTGAGCCGCATGTTTTTGGGGATTGCAGTGCGAGCATGGTCGCTGAAGTACAGATTCACGACGCCAGTGTGTGGGGCATGATCGCCAGCAACGGCTCGATTGGCGCAGGCGAAGCGTTCATACACGGCTACTGGAGTTCACCCGATCTGACCAAAGTGATTCAGGTGCTGGTCAGTAACATGCAGGTACTGGATGCCCTGGAAGGCGGGCTGGCGCGACTGGGGCGGCCGTTGATTCGCGCTCTGCATTGGGTCAATCGCAATACGCGTAAAGGCTCGCAAAAAAATATTGCCGCGCATTACGATTTGGGCAATGAAATGTTCGAGCAGTTTCTCGACCCCACCATGATGTATTCCGCGGCGCAGTTCCTCAGCCCCGACGACACGCTGGAGCAGGCCCAGCTCAATAAACTGGAGCGTATCTGCCAAAAACTCAACCTCAAACCCGAAGACCATTTACTGGAAATCGGTACGGGTTGGGGCAGCATGGCACTGTTCGCCGCACAGCATTACGGCTGCAAAGTGACCACCACCACCTTGTCCAAAGAACAGTTCGACTACACCCAGGCCCGCGTTGAAACCCTGGGCTTACAGGACCAAGTGACCTTGCTGCTGGAGGATTACCGCGACCTGACAGGGCAATACGACAAGCTGGTGTCGATTGAAATGATTGAGGCGGTTGGCCATCGCTTCTTGCCGAACTATTTCAAGCAATGTTCGCACTTGCTCAAACCCCACGGCTTGATGCTGCTGCAAGCCATCACGATTCGCGAACAGCGCTATGAGCAGGCCAAAAGCAGTGTGGACTTTATCCAACGCTACATTTTCCCCGGTGGCGCATTGCCCAGCGTGCAAAAAATGCTCGCCATTGTGGGCAGCGATACCGACATGAACCTTATGCACATGGAAGATTTTGGCCTGCACTACGCCAAAACCCTGCGCCTGTGGCATGAGAATTTTCGCCGCGCCCACGGGCGTTTGACGGAGCTGGGTTACGACGAGTACTTCCTGCGCTTGTGGGAGTTTTACCTGTGTTACTGCGAAGGCGGCTTTTTGGAGCGCAGCATCGGCACCGCACAATTACTGTTGGCTAAACCCGCCGCCATGAACCCACCATTACTCGGCCGCTTCAATGCTTGAAAAGCAGTTGGCCAATGCCGTGCTGTTTCAGCTCGGCTGGTTTGCCTGTGTGTTGGGCGGCAACAGTGCCTGGCTCTGGCTGGCGGCTGGCGCGCTGCTGATCCACGTGGTGTGGATAAGTCGCTCATGGGCCGAACTGCGTCTGATGGTGTGCGTGTGCATGCTCGGTACGCTGGTCGACAGTCTGCTCCTCAACGCGGGCGTGTTTGCGTTCACGCAGGCCCAGTGGCTGATCCCGTTCTGGTTGATGGTGCTTTGGGCCTTACTGGCGACGACGCTGAACCATTGCCTGGCATGGACCGCACAACCTCGTTGGCGGGCCGCACTGCTGGGTGCCGTCGGCGGGCCGCTGTCCTATTACGCCGGGCAACGGCTGGGAGCCGTGACGTTCCCATTCGGTGTGTGGCCAACGCTGCTTGGACTAGGCGTGTTGTGGGCGGGATTGTTTGCAGCACTGCAATGGATCGCCGCAAAACACGTCAACCCCCGTAGCCGTGAGCTTGCTCGCGACCCGACTTAACCACGGTGCGACGCCTCGGGGGTAGCGCAGTGACAGGGTGTGCGATTGTCAGCTGTTTTACACCTGAACGCAGCACTGCCTTACACTGCGCGCCTATGACCAACATCCCCCTGACTGAAATTACCGAACCCGCCGTCACCTGTTCGACGTGTGCGGCGTGCTGCTGCCAACTGGAAGTGATGCTGATCACCGAAACCGGTGTGCCCGAACGCTTTATCGACACCGATGACTGGGGGGGCGAAGTGATGTTGCGCCTTGACGATGGCTGGTGTGCGGCCCTAGACCGCAACACCATGATGTGCACCATTTACGAGAAGCGCCCGCTGATTTGCCGCGAGTTCGAGATGGGTGACGTTGAATGCCTCAACGAACGCCAAGGCATCGCCACCGTCTATCGTTAGGCTACAACGGCATCGTGTAATGCAGTGCGTAGCTTTCCACCCCGTCGTTGGTGCTGGAAAGTCCGGCGTTGGAGTAGTGGGTAGCGCGAATGCCCACCTCATGCCCGCCGGTAAAGCGCAAACCGAAACCAATCCGGTCCTCAAACTGAAACGCGGTCCCCAGCTTTTGCTCTTCGACTTCGGTCTTGGAAAACAGCGCCATACCGATCCCGGCTTCGATGTAAGGCTTTACCGTTTCACCGGCAAATTCGTACACAAATACCGGGGAGAACGACAGGCTGTTGCTGCTGGATGACTTTTTGCCATCCCAATACGTGTAAGCACCATCCCAATAACCCGTAAGACGGCCGACATCGCTTTGTAACCAACTCTTGTCCCAGTCGGACTTCAGGCCCAAGCGATACGTCATGCTCGACTGACTGGTATGCCCTACCCCAAATTCGATACCGGCCGCTTGTGCCGTGAAACTGTGCCCCAGAACGGTTGCTGTAAGAACAGCCAAGCTAAAAAAACGCGTCATAAGAAAATCCTATTTTCGAATGCATAGGTCGTGTGTTGTGTGCCACATCAGGCAGGCGGTATGAATCCAATCACAAGGTGAAGTTCAACCCATTTGAACAAGCACACATTTTTTTACAGGTCGAAGCTTCGCACAACACCTGATTTATTCCATAGCACAGGTAGGATTTTTCGCATTTGTTCAGGTGAGGCGCTGGTCCAGAACTGCGTGTCTTGGGCCGGGCCACTGGCTAACAGACCACGTTCGTGGAGCAAGCGTTGCAGTTGCCGGGCCACGGCGGCACCGGTATCGATCAGGCAGATCGAGGGCGGGAGCATCTGACTGAGCAGAGGCTTGAGGAAGGGATAATGCGTACAGCCCAAAATAATCGTGTCGCACCCTGCGGCCAATAACGGCTCCACATAGCCGCGCAGCAGCGTGACCAAGGCTTCGCTGTGCAGGTCGCCGGTTTCAATCAGTTCAACCAAACCGGGGCAAGGTTGGGTAATGACGCGTACATCGCTGGCAAATCGATCCAGCAAGGCGGCAAACTTGGCACTTTGCAATGTACCGGTGGTGGCGAGCACGCCCACCACGCCACTGCGCGTAGCCGCCGCGGCCGGTTTGACGGCCGGCTCCATGCCAACAATGGGCCAGTTCGCATAGCGCTGACGCACATCTGCCACACCTGCGACGGTGGCGGTATTACAGGCTAGGACAAACGCTTTGGCGCCTTGACGCTGGAAGAAGTCAGCCATCACTACACACCGCTGACGGATGAACTCAGGGGTTTTCTCGCCATAGGGAATATGCCCACAGTCGCCGACGTAGAGCAGCGACTCATTGGGCAGTAGTGCGCGGATCTCATTGAGCACCGACAGCCCGCCTACACCGGAGTCAAACACCCCAATCGGCGCTTCACTCATGGGCAGGGCCGCACACACTGCACGCCGGGTCGCGTTTGACCCGCAACTCGCGAAACCGCGTACCCAGCGCATCAATCAATAACAAGCGCCCCACCAACGGCTCACCAAAACCTGCCAGTAGCTTGAGCGCTTCAAGGGCTTGCAAACTGCCGACCAACCCCACCAGCGGCCCGATCACCCCGGCTTCGCTGCACGTCAGGTCGTCATCGCTACCGTGCCCGTATAAACAGTGATAGCAGGGGCTGGCAGGTTGGCGCACGTCAAACACGGACAACTGGCCTTCAAGGCGAATGGCCGCGCCACTGACCAACGGTTTGCGCGCTGCGACACAGGCGGCGTTGACGGCTTCGCGAGTGCCGAAGTTATCGCAGCAGTCGAGCACCAAGTCCACCGCTTCCACGGCCTTGGCCAGCGAGTCGGCGTCCAGCGCGCGGCGATGGGCCAGCAAGGTGATTTCAGGGTTGATCGCGGCCAGTCGAGCCAGGGCCGAGTCGACCTTGCTCTGACCGACACTGGCCGTGTCATGGATGATCTGGCGTTGCAGATTGGTCACATCGACGTGATCGAAGTCAGCCACATGCAGTTCACCCACACCCGCCGCAGCCAAATACAACGCCACTGGCGAGCCCAGCCCGCCCAGACCGACGATCAGCACGCGGCTGTGCTTGAGTTTTAACTGGCCGTCGATGTCGACCTGTTGCAAGAGGATCTGTCGGCTGTAGCGCAACAGCTCCTGATCAGTCAGCACGGCAGCCGGCCCAGCGTAATACGCTCATGAGCGCCCAGGTCCTTGCGGCTTTCAACCTGGGTAAAACCGGCACCTTGCAGCAAGTCACGCACGGGCGCGCCCTGGTCGTAACCGTGTTCGAGCATCAGCCATGCCCCCGGGTTGAGGTGCTGCGGGGCTGCGGCGACAATCTGGCGAATATCGTCCAGCCCGTCGGGGCCCGCCACCAACGCACTTTCGGGTTCGAAACGCACGTCGCCTTCAGCCAGATGAACATCACCTGCGGCAATGTAAGGCGGGTTGCTGATAATCAGGTCAAAACGATGGTCGGCCAAAGCACTGAACCAATGACTGTTGAGCACAGTGACGTTGTCCAGCGCCAAGCGCTGGCGATTACGCTCGGCCAGAGCAACGGCTTCAAGCACACGGTCAACCGCCGTCACCTGCCAGGCCGCACGTTCACTGGCCAAGGCCAGCGCAATGGCGCCGCTGCCGGTGCCCAGATCCAGCACGTTAGCCGGCGTTGCAGGCAGCAGTTGCAATGCGGTCTCAACCAGCAGTTCGGTATCCGGGCGCGGAATCAACGTGTGTGGCGCCACTTCCAGGTCAAGATTCCAGAACCCTTGCTGACCCAAAATGTAGGCCACCGGCTCACCCGCCCGACGGCGGTGCAGGTAGTCGGCAAAGATCAGTGCCGATTCGCTGCTGACAATTTTCTCGGGCCATGTGTGCAGGTAACTGCGCGACTTGCCCAGGGCGGCGGCCAACAACAACTCGGCATCCAGTCGGGCCGTGGGCGAGTCAGGCAGTTCGGCAGCCCGTAACAAGCTGGCAATAATGGTCATTTATTCACCCAACGCGGTCAGTTGATCGGCCTGGTATTCGGCTAACAACGGCTCGATCACGGCTTCAACGCCGCCTGCCAGCACTTCATCCAATGAATACAAGGTGAGATTGACGCGGTGATCGGTCACTCGTCCTTGCGCAAAATTGTAGGTCCGGATGCGCTCGGAGCGGTCTCCCGAGCCCACCAGCAACTTACGCTCGCTGGCAATGGCATTGGCCGCAGCGCTGGTTTGCTGGTCATTCAATTTAGCTGAAAGCCACGACATCGCCCGTGCACGGTTTTTATGCTGCGAACGCTCTTCCTGACACTCAACTACGATGCCCGAAGGCAAGTGAGTGATACGGATGGCCGAGTCGGTCTTGTTGACGTGCTGACCGCCCGCGCCGGAAGAACGGTAGGTATCAACACGCAAATCGGCAGGATTGATCTCAATGGCTTCCTGCTCATCGGGTTCAGGCAACACTGCCACGGTGCAGGCAGAGGTGTGAATACGGCCCTGAGACTCGGTGGCAGGGACTCGCTGAACGCGGTGCACGCCGGACTCGAACTTCAACTTGCCGTAAACGTTGTCCCCTTCGACGCGAGCAATGACTTCTTTATAGCCGCCATGCTCACCCGGGTTTTCAGACAGGATTTCCAGCCTCCAGCCACGACGCTCAGCGTAACGGGAGTACATGCGAAACAGGTCACCGGCAAAGATCGCCGCCTCATCACCGCCCGTACCGGCACGAATTTCGAGGAATACGTTACGCCCGTCGTTCGGGTCTTTGGGCAGCAGCATGCGTTGCAGATCACCTTCGAGCTCAATCAGCCGCTCTTTGGCTTCGCGCACCTCCTCAACCGCCATTTCACGCATGTCGGGGTCGCTGTCTTTGAGTAACGCTTGTGCGCCTTCAAGGTCAGCCTGGACTTTTAGCCATTGGCTATAAGCACCAACAATAGGCTCAACTTCTGCGTACTCCTTGGAATACGCACGAAATTTGGTTTGATCCGAAATGACCTCGCCATCGCCAAGCAACGCGGTCAATTCTTCAAAACGGTCCTGGAGGATGTCCAGCTTATTAAGCAGTGACGCTTTCATTACGATTTTTTATCCGCAGAGCTATCCGATGAGCCCTCACCGAGGGCAAAAAGTTCTTGGGCCATGGCCAGCGCATCGAGGCGGCCTTCGGCGGAAAGCTTTTTCAGCTGCACGCTGGGGGCGTGAAGCAATTTATTCGTCAAGCCGCGTGCCAGTTGTGCCAGCACGTCTTCAGGGTTGCCGCCATTGGCGAGCATTTTCTGGGCTTTTTGCAATTCTTCGTCACGCAGGCGCTCGCCTTGTTGACGGTACGCCTTGAGCACATCAACCGCGGCCAATTCACGTAAACGCACCATGAATTCGTCAGCGCCAATACTGACCAGTTCTTCTGCCGCTTGCGCTGCGCCCTGACGGCTCTTGAGGTTTTCAGCCACGACCTCATGCAAGTCATCGACGGTATAGAGGTAAACGTCGTCTAACTCGCCTACTTCAGGTTCGATATCGCGCGGAACAGCGATGTCGACCATAAAAATAGGTTTGTGCTTGCGCAGCTTTAAAGCGCTTTCAACCGCGCCCTTACCCAAGATCGGTAATTGGCTGGCGGTAGAACTGATGACGATATCGCTGTGCACCAACTCTTGGGGAATGTCCGACAACAACACCGCATGTGCGCCGAACTGTTCAGCCAAAATGCTGGCGCGTTCAAGCGTACGGTTTGCCACCACGATACGTTTAACCCCCAGGTCATGCAGGTGACGGGCGACCAGCGTAATGGTTTCACCAGCACCGATGAGCAAGGCCTGACTGCGCTGCAAGTCGCTGAAAATCTGCTTCGCCAGGCTGACCGCGGCAAACGCCACCGACACCGGGTTCTCGCCAATAGCCGTTTCAGTACGCACTTGCTTGGCCGAGTTAAAGGTGGCCTGAAACAGGCGCCCCAACAATGGCCCGACAGTGCCCGCTTCACGCGCCACGGCATACGCTGACTTCAACTGACCGAGAATTTGCGGCTCACCCAATACCAGCGAGTCAAGGCCCGCCGCCACTCGCATCATGTGGCGAACCGCTGCGTCCTCTTCATGGATGTAGGCGCAGGACCTCAACGCATCGAGGTCGAGCTTATGATAGTCAGCCAGCCATTTCAGGACCGTATCGGCGGAAAGGTGGTCTTGCTCTATATACAGCTCACTGCGATTGCAGGTTGAGAGGATCGCAGCTTCGCGACTGTCGGTGAGTCGGCAGAGCTGCTGCAAGGCCTCAACCAACTGCTCGGGGGTAAAAGCCACGCGCTCGCGGACGTCTACTGAAGCAGTCTTGTGGTTAATACCGAGTGCAAGGAAGGCCATTCAAGATCGCTGATGATGACGAGAAGCCGGCAATTGTCCTACTTCGCCAGATTGAGAACAACCATTGCTGACTATTGTCTCTATAGTTAAGGTCTGTTGACGCCCAATTAGCCATCATCCTGGCCCTTCATATCGATAGTCGCAGCTGTTAGGGTTTGCCCTGTCGCATGTGTCATGATGCCCCGACCGCAGGTAAGTCGCCCTTCTCTTATATGAATAGATCCTCCGCGTTGCTCCTTGCTCTCGTCTTCCTCAGTGGCTGCCAGGTCTTGGCCCCCACGTCGCCGAACGAATCGTCCCCGGTCGAAGACGCCACTTCCGCACCCGAAAAACCAACGGTCTACAGCTCATTCAGCGAAGACACGCTGTACAGCTTGTTAAGCGCCGAATTGGCGGGCCAGCGCAATCGACTGGACCTGGCACTGGATAACTACGTGACCCAGGCCATCAACACCCAGGACCCGGGAATTTCCGAGCGCGCCTTTCGCATTGCCGAGTACCTGGGCGCCGATCAGGCCGCACTCGACACATCGCTGATTTGGGCCAGAAACGCACCGGATGATCTGGAAGCACAACGCGCGGCCGCTATTCAGTTGGCACGCAACGGCCGGTATGACGATTCCATGGTGTACATGGAAAAAGTCCTGCAAGCCAAAGGCGATACTCACTTTGACTTTTTAGCCTTATCGGCCGCCGAAACAGACCCAGACACCCGCAGCGGATTGCTCAAAAGCTTTGATCAATTACTCGCCAGGCATCCGGATAACGGCCAGCTTATTTTCGGCAAAGCCTTGTTGATGCAGCAGGATGGTGACGCACAAGGCGCACTCAAGCTGCTGGAACGCAATCCGCCGCAAGCCGGTGAAGTCGCACCGGTGCTGCTGCGAGCGCGCATCTTGCAAGGGCTTGATCGCGGCGACGAAGCCCTGCCGCTGCTGAAAAAAAGTGTCGAACAGTACCCTGAGGACAAGCGCCTTGGCCTGACGTATGCCCGCACACTGGTTGAACAGAACCGCATGGATCAAGCCAAAACCCAGTTCGCCAGCCTGCTCCAGCAATACCCCGAAGACGATGAACTGCGCTTTTCGCTGGCATTGGTGTGCCTTGAAGGCAAAGCCTGGGACGAGGCCGAAGGCTATCTGCAAACACTGATTGAGCGCGACAGTCACGTAGATTCAGCGCATTTAAACCTTGGCCGGATTGCCGAGGAGCGCAACGACCCGCAAGCCGCACTGATCGAATACGCCCTGGTTGGCCCCGGCAATGACTATTTGCCCGCCCAGCTGCGCCAGGCTGACATCTTGATCAGCCACGGCCGGGGCGCTGAAGCGTCCACCAAACTTGCCACGGCACGAGATGAGCAACCGGACTACGCGATTCAGTTGTTTTTGATCGAAGCAGAAACCTTGAGCGCGAACAATCAGACAAACCGCGCCTGGAACGTGCTGCAACAAGCGCTGAAACAGTACCCGGATGATCTGAACCTGTTGTACTCACGCGCCATGCTGGCCGAAAAGCGCAATGACCTGCCGCAAATGGAAAAAGACTTGCGCGCCATCATTGCCCGCGAGCCTGACAACGCAATGGCATTGAACGCGCTGGGCTACACCCTGTCAGATCGAACGACGCGCTACGCCGAAGCCAAAGCACTGATTCAGCAGGCTTACGACATCAACCCGGATGATCCGGCCGTGCTCGACAGCTTGGGCTGGGTGAATTACCGCCTTGGCAATCTGGATGAAGCCGAGCGCTTGTTGCGCCAGGCACTGGAGCGCTTCCCGGACCAAGAAGTCGCCGCGCACTTGGGCGAGGTGCTTTGGGCCAATGGCAAGCAGCGCGAAGCCAAGCAAATATGGGCCACGTTTCTTAAAGAAAACCCCGACAGCCCTCTCCTGCGCAAAACCGTTTTGCGCCTGACCGGATCCGAGACTCTTTAAATCATGTTTTATCGCCACCTGCGACACCTTATTGCCTTTGGCTTGATCGCCCTTTTGGCCGGCTGCTCGATGTTTGGCGCCCGTGAATCGGTCGAGGGTCACGGCAGCCCGGCGTTGTGGACAGAACACAAACAGCATCTGACGCAACTCGACGGCTGGCAGATCAACGGCAAAGTCGGAATTCGCGCCCCTAAAGACTCCGGCAGCGCGACCTTGTTTTGGTTGCAGCGCCAGGACTATTACGACATTCGCTTGTCAGGCCCACTGGGCCGGGGTGCCGCCCGCCTGACCGGCCGCCCCGGAAATGTGAGCCTGGAAGTTGCCAATCAGGGCCGCTATGAAGCGTCCACACCAGAAGAACTGCTGGGCGAGCAACTGGGCTGGAGCCTGCCCGTGTCACATTTGGTCTGGTGGGTGCGCGGACTACCTGCTCCCGGCAGCAAAAGCCGGGTCACACTCAACGCAGACAGCCGTCTGGCCAATCTGGAACAGGACGGCTGGAAAATTGAATACCTGAGTTACGTCGAACAAAACGGATTCTGGGTACCTGAGCGCGTCAAGCTGCACGGTACCGACCTGGACGTCACCCTGGTGGTGAAAGATTGGCAACCCCGTCAATTGGGTCAATGACATGCAAAAAAATCCACTGACGTTGCCTTCACCGGCAAAACTGAATTTGATGCTGCACATCCTTGACCGTCGCGAAGACGGTTATCACGAACTGGAAACGTTGTTTCAATTTCTCGATTACGGCGATGAAATGACGTTTTCGGTGCGCGATGACGCAAAGATCTGCCTGCACACCGAGTTCCCTGGCGTGCCCCACGATCAAAACTTGATCGTCAGAGCGGCAAAACTACTTCAACAAGACGCCGCCTGCCCGCTGGGCATTGATATCCGGATCAAAAAAGTGCTGCCTATGGGCGGAGGCCTTGGCGGTGGCAGCTCCAATGCCGCCACCACATTGCTGGCCCTCAATCATCTTTGGCAACTGGGCTGGGATGAGGATCGCCTGGCCGCATTGGGTTTGAGTCTGGGCGCAGACGTACCGGTTTTCGTACGCGGCTACGCCGCTTTCGCTAAGGGCGTGGGCGAAATCCTGTCACACGAATACCCCGAAGAGCCTTGGTATGTGGTGCTTGTACCGCAAGTCTCTGTAAGCACAGCAGAAATTTTTTCACATCCTTTGTTGACACGTAACACTTTGCCCATTACAGTGCGCCCCGTTCCCAAGGGAAACAGCCGAAACGACTGCGAAGCAGTAGTGAAGGAGCTTTACCCAGATGTACGTAAAGCTTTGAATTTGTTAGGTAAATATACCGAAGCAAAATTAACTGGAACTGGAAGTTGTATATTTGGGGCCTTCCCAAACGAAGCAGATGCTGATAAAGTCCTGCACCTTCTTACAGAGACCCATACAGGGTTTGTAGCAAAGGGAAGCAACGTTTCGATGTTGCATCGCACACTACAAAATCTGTAAGCGGAAACGGGTACACGGTACTCGTAGCAACAGATACAGGGGCGTCGCCAAGCGGTAAGGCAGCAGGTTTTGATCCTGCCATGCGTTGGTTCGAATCCAGCCGCCCCTGCCATTTCTTATACTCATCCAGGTTACCCTCAGCCTTCAGGTACTGCGCGTGTCCAAGATGATGGTCTTTACGGGGAACGCTAACCCCGATCTGGCTCGGCGTGTCGTACGTCAGCTGCATATCCCACTCGGTGACATTTCTGTCGGTAAGTTTTCCGACGGCGAGATTACCGCTGAGATTAATGAAAATGTCCGCGGTAAAGACGTTTTCATCATTCAGCCGACTTGTGCTCCGACCAACGATAACCTGATGGAACTCGTCGTGATGGCTGATGCCTTCCGCCGCTCCTCAGCGACTCGTATTACTGCTGTTATTCCTTACTTTGGTTATGCCCGTCAGGATCGCCGTCCGCGTTCCGCACGTGTGGCTATCAGCGCAAAAGTTGTTGCTGACATGCTTACCGTAGTCGGCATCGATCGTGTTCTCACGGTTGATTTGCATGCTGACCAAATTCAGGGCTTCTTCGATATTCCTGTAGATAACATCTATGGCTCCCCAGTTTTGGTGGATGACATCGAAGATCAGCGCTTTGAGAACCTTATGATTGTGTCCCCGGATATCGGCGGCGTCGTGCGTGCACGCGCTGTTGCAAAATCCCTGGGCGTTGATCTGGGTATCATCGACAAACGCCGTGAGAAAGCCAATCACTCGGAAGTGATGCATATCATTGGTGATGTCGAAGGGCGTACCTGCATTCTGGTTGATGACATGGTCGATACCGCCGGCACTCTGTGCCATGCGGCTAAAGCCTTGAAAGAGCATGGCGCATCCAAAGTGTTCGCCTACTGCACACACCCTGTGCTGTCGGGTCGGGCAATCGAGAATATCGAAAATTCCATGCTGGATGAGCTGGTGGTGACTAACACCATTCCGCTGTCCGCTGCCGCACAAGCCTGTTCGCGTATCCGCCAGTTGGATATCGCACCGGTTGTGGCTGAAGCGGTTCGCCGCATCAGCAACGAAGAATCGATCAGCGCGATGTTCCGATAAGGGCCCTGCCCTTCTCGGATATCACGTTGACGAAAAGCGCCCCGCCCCAACAGCCTGTTGGGGCGGGGCTTTTTTGCCCATACCGTCCATAGCGCTGGTCGCAAACGCTAGGCCGGATGTGGTTATTTTGGAGATACAACATGAACGATTTTACTCTGAATGCTGAAGTGCGTTCCGACCTGGGGAAAGGTGCGAGCCGCCGCCTGCGTCGTCTCGCAAGCCTGGTTCCAGCTGTAGTTTACGGTGGCGAAAAAGCCCCTGAATCCATCAGCATGCTGGCCAAAGAAGTTGCCAAACTGCTCGAAAACGAAGCGGCTTACAGCCACGTTATCGAACTGACTGTTGGCGGCGTTAAGCAAAACGTGATCATCAAAGCTCTGCAACGTCACCCGGCTAAAGGCCACGTGATGCACGCTGACTTCGTTCGCGTTGTTGCCGGTCAAAAGCTGACTGCAATCGTTCCAGTTCACTTTGTGGGTGAAGCTGCTCCGATCAAGAAAGGCGGCGAGATCTCGCACGTTATTGCTGAAATCGAAGTTTCCTGCCTGCCAAAAGACCTGCCTGAATTCATCGAAGTTGACCTGGCTAACGCTGAAGTCGGCTCGATCATTCACCTGTCGGACATCACCGCTCCTAAAGGCGTTGAGTTCGTAGCTCTGGCACACGGTAACGACCTGGCAGTAGCCAACGTTCACGCTCCACGTGTTGCACCAGAAGCAGACGCAGAGTAATTCATTACTCTGTTGTTGGAGTTTTGAGAAACATCGCGAGCTAACACGCAGCGAGTAAAGCGGACAAGATCGCGAAGTTTACTCATGTAAACCCGTATTTTTGTCCGTTTTCGCCGCTGCTGTCAGCGGTGATGTTATTCACAACGCCATAGAAGGGCCCTTGTCGTGACCGCCATAAAACTGATCGTTGGCCTGGGAAATCCAGGCACCGAATACGAACAGACCCGGCATAACGCAGGGGCCCTTTTTGTTGAGCGTCTAGCGTCAGCAAACGGGGTCAATCTCGTTGCGGATCGCAAGTATTTTGGCCTGACCGGGCGTTTCAGCCACCAAGGTCAGGATGTTCGCCTGTTGATTCCCACCACCTATATGAACCGAAGCGGCCAGGCCGTAGCGGCACTTGCCGGTTTCTACCGCATTGAACCGCAGTCCATATTGGTGGCCCACGACGAACTGGATCTCCCTCCCGGCGTTGCCAAGCTCAAGCTGGGCGGCGGCCACGGAGGTCACAACGGGCTGCGCGACATCATCGCGCAACTGGGAAACAACAATAATTTCTACCGTCTGCGGCTCGGCATTGGCCACCCAGGCGTCGCCAGCATGGTGTCCAACTTTGTACTGGGTCGTGCGCCACGCGCCGAACAGGAAAAACTGGACGCCAGCATCGATTTTGCCCTCGGCGTGCTGCCGGATATCCTCGCCGGGGAATGGAACCGTGCGATGAAAAACCTGCACAGCCAGAAGGCCTGACTCTACTCCTCGGGGAAAACACCATGGGATTCAACTGCGGCATCGTCGGCCTGCCTAACGTCGGCAAGTCCACCCTGTTCAACGCCCTGACCAAATCCGGTATTGCGGCTGAGAACTTCCCCTTCTGCACGATCGAGCCGAACACCGGCATCGTGCCGATGCCCGACCCACGTCTGGACGCGCTGGCTGCCATCGTCAAGCCTCAGCGCATCTTGCCTACCACTATGGAGTTCGTCGATATCGCAGGCCTGGTGGCTGGCGCATCGAAAGGCGAAGGGCTGGGCAACAAGTTCTTGGCCAACATCCGTGAGACCGATGCCATCGCTCACGTGGTCCGCTGCTTTGAAGACGAAAACGTGATTCACGTTTCCAACAGCGTTGACCCGAAACGCGATATCGAAATCATCGACCTTGAGCTGATCTTCGCCGACCTCGACAGCTGCGAAAAGCAATTGCAGAAAGTCGCGCGTAACGCCAAAGGCGGTGACAAAGACGCTGTGGCTCAAAAAGCCTTGCTGGAGCAACTGATTGCCCACTTCACCTTGGGCAAGCCGGCACGCAGCCTGATCAAGAACATGGACGCTGATGAGAAACACATCATCAAAGGCTTCCACCTGCTGACAACCAAGCCGGTGATGTACATCGCCAACGTGGCCGAAGACGGCTTCGAAAACAATCCGTTGCTTGACGTGGTAATGGAGATTGCCGCAGAAGAAGGCGCCATCGTGGTGCCAGTCTGCAACAAGATTGAAGCCGAAATTGCCGAGCTGGACGACGGCGAAGAAAAAGACATGTTCCTGGAAGCGCTGGGCCTTGAAGAGCCAGGCCTGAACCGCGTGATTCGCGCAGGTTACGAAATGCTCAACCTGCAAACCTACTTCACCGCCGGCGTTCAAGAAGTTCGCGCCTGGACCGTGAAAGTCGGTGCAACGGCTCCACAAGCCGCCGGTGTGATCCACACCGACTTCGAAAAAGGCTTTATCCGCGCTGAAGTAATCGCCTACGACGATTTCATCAAATTCAACGGCGAAGCGGGTGCGAAAGAAGCTGGTAAATGGCGTCTGGAAGGCAAGGAATACATCGTTAAAGACGGTGACGTTCTTCACTTCCGCTTCAACGTGTAAATACAACACGAAAAAAAACCGCGCTCAGGCGCGTTTTTTTTTGGCCTGATTTTTTAACTTTGCTATCAATGCCTCTTGTTCTTTGTGTTTATTCCCTAACAAGCGTAAGAAGAATCCTTTGTTCTTGAAGAAAATTCACTACATCCCAAATGTGTCTTGTGAGTCTAGGTTCGACGCGGCAAGCTCTTGACGTGACGTAGCATCTTTCCTACATAAATAGATGCTGCTATGAGTGCGCGCATTGCACTCTACACATCCGATGGAGCACTCACCGATTCTGGAATGGAACGGCTAGCGCTGTGCGCAGAGTCAAACCCAGAAACAAAGGATCTATAGTCAGTTACTACGCCCATTGACGGGCCGATCGGGGGGTTCAATGTTCGCTAAGCTGTTCTTCAATCGCTTCACTAGTTCCCTGATTGAGCGGGTTGTCTCTCGCTGGTCATCCGCTTGGCGAGATGCACTGGCTTCAGCTATTGCAGCCGCGCTGGCATGGATCCTTGCCCAGCACTTTTTCGGTCATGCGCACCCAGTTTTTGCGGCGATCAGTGCGGTTGTGTGCCTCGCGCCAGGCCTCCCAAGTCACGGCAAGCAAGCAATAGGCTTGATGGTAGGTGTTGCAACCGGAATTCTGGTGGGCGAAGCCGCTCTGTGGCTCCCTGATTCTTATCCATTATTACGAATTGGCTTTGCCACATTCGCGGCTATTGCCATTGCCGCCCTATATGGCCTGGCTCCTGTAGTCCCCATCCAGGCAGGAGTCTCCGCTGTATTGATGCTGGCAGTAGGCCCTGAGAGCGCCGGTGCTGTACGCATGCTGGATGTGATCATGGGGGCAGGTGTTGGATTGGTCTTCAGCCAAATACTGATGACTCCCAACCCCATTGGCATTATCGATAGTTCAGCCAAAGAGCTCTTGGAAAAACTCGCTTCAGGATTTGAAAAAAGCCTTGAGGCTCTCGAAAATAATGACGCGTCCAAAGCGCACAATGCAGTACAGATTTTTTCTTCAGCTCACGACAGCCTCATTACATTGGAAAACGGCATCGCCATGGCTCGAAATACTGCTCGGTGGACGTTACGCGGACGTTTTGCTTCACGTGAGGTCAAAGACATTGCCAGTCGTTACGAACGCCACGCCGTTCGACTCTACGCCAGCGCCTTGCTGTTCTCTGAAGCTTTTGCCAATGCCTTGCGCAAAGAGCAAGGCACACCGCCCCCCTCACTGCATGAACGCTTGAGCTGCGTCGCCACCCGTTGTTTAGCCCTTGCGAGGGAAGACAACAAAACGCCCCCTACCCCAAACACCCCTTACGACGTAGCGGGTATTAGCGCTGCACCTTGGCAACGTTGCTTAGAACACTTACAAACGGTTGAGAGTGCATTATTAACATTCAGACTCACTCCACATAGAGATACTGAAAAATGAAAATCGAGCACGTTTGATATCTAAAGGAGAAAGCAAAACACATGCTGAGTCTCTCGACAGTTTCAGACATCCGAAACTCACTGACTTCCTTAATTAAAACAGAGCATGCATACCACCATAACCACCCAGCTTTATATATCGACCCAACTGACTGCCAATCATTGTGTAAAAACATACAAACCTCATAAAAAGTGATTGATGAATGACACTTACCCGCCAAACCAAAGAACTTTCCTACTGCAATCAAGGAACATAAGCACTCAATCCATGCCTCGACCACTCTAAAATCAAAAACCTAAGGAGCATGAGAGTTTTCAACATACCTTTCACTCTAAGCACACCGAGCATACTGAGCCCCTTTTATTTTTCACCTCCAGGTGGCTGGCCCATAGGAGGGGGTTGCATCGAAATAATTTATATTAAATGAAAACACCTTTTACCTCGCCCTTCAGAGTAATGCCCCGCGTGCAAGATCAGTTGCAAAATTGATTATTGGAGTAGAAACATGGTGTCTCCACATAAAAAAAATGATGTTCACGACACATTTCAACTTGAAGACCCAGCGCTAGACGAAATCGTCAACAATATCGCCACGCTCAACATTGATATCTTGTTACATGGAGAGACAGGTACAGGCAAAGATACATTGGCAGAACGCATTCATTGCTTGTCAGGCCGACGAGGCAATTTTATAGCCATCAATTGTGCTGCCATTCCTGAAACGCTTGCCGAGAGCCAACTCTTTGGTGTGACGCACGGAGCATTTACTGGAACAGTGCAGTCACGCGCAGGTTTTATTGAAGCCTCAAATATGGGCACCCTGTATCTCGATGAAATAGATAGCATGCCCCTGACCTTGCAGGCCAAATTGTTACGGGTACTTGAAACCCGTGGCGTTGAACGCCTGGGGTCTACAAAACTTATAGCGCTGGACATGCGCGTTATTGCCTCAGCCCAAACCTCGTTGATCGACCTGGTTGAACAAGGTCTGTTCAGGCGCGATCTTTATTTCCGTCTTAATGTCGTTAGCCTCAATTTGCCGCCTTTGCGTGAAAAGCGTGAGCAAATCATTCCTTTATTCATGAGCCTTATCCAGCAAGAAGCAGAGCATTTCAAATCACACGCGCCCATTCCCGACAGCTCGCTGCTGCAACAAATGGTGTGCCATGACTGGCCGGGCAATGTCAGGGAATTACGATCCACTGCCAAACGACTGGTACTTGGGCTACTGCCCATTTCATCAGGCGCCAGGGAGGATGCGGGCACCGACATGAGTTTGAAGTTCCGTTTACAACAAATAGAAAAACTTTTGATACAAGACTCACTGCGACGTCACCTGCACAGCATCGATGCCGTTGTCCTTGAGTTAGGGATCGCGAAACGCACGCTGTACCACCGAATGAAACAATTAGACATTTCATAATAAAAATTTATTGGAACACCCTGAGAAAAAACAGCACTCATTAGATGAACACAAGAAGCACTCCCACAAACAAGTGTTCCTGGAGGTCAATCAATGATTCCATTAGTCACGCTATTAGCGCCTCTTGTTGCGCCCATCGTGCAATCAGTCGTTGATACCGTTGGCAGCATTGCCAAAGACGTTGTTAAATTTGGCTTGGACAATATTTCCAAGGGCATCGACAAGCACTTGGAAAGTATCAAGGCTCCTGATTCACAAACCGAGGCACCTATCTCGTACTAACAACGAGTTCATGCAGCTATTCATACACCCACGGCAATAACAACACAGGAAATGCACTATGATCGGAAATATTGGTGGCTTGCTTAACAGCGTCATTGGTGGCAATGGCGGCAGTGTTGGCAATGGCGGCAGTGTTGGCGGCGAAAACAACAAAGCGGAAGAAGCTGCTCGAAAAGCGTTGAAAGAACAAGATGAAACGCAAGCACGCATGACTGAAATGCAATCTAAAGCGGCTCAAAGCAAGATCGTCACGGATGGCATTAATGCCATCATGGCCGGTGCTCTTGACTCCGGTAATAAAGCGTCTAACTCTGTCAGCAGCTCCGCGAAACAAGTTCAATATTAACCTGCCAGGTTCAGCCCTAGCGTTTCGGCAGGGCTGTTTATCCCCCGCTCTCACAGCGGGGGAACCTTAAACTACGGCACGTGGGCTGTTATCTCTGCCAAGCCTTCTTATCTACCAGAGCGTCTTTATGAATATCAATATCCAGGACGTACAGACACCTTCTTTATCCGCCTATACGAAGACCTCTACACCGGCACCCGAGCAACTTGACGTGGGCTGGTTTAATGCTGCTTTAAAAAATAACGACCCCGCATCCGTCAACAGAGTTTCGCTCGACAACAAGGCAGGTCAATCATTGGTACAGCGCTCAGATTTCCTGCAAGGGTTATCAAATCAGGCTGCACGCGCGCTGCAAAAAGTAGGCCGTCATACGGACCCTATGAACATGGTCAAATCAACCCGCGCCATGTCAGCCTTTCATCTTGAAACTCAATTGACAGCCAAAATGATCAGCAAAACGTCACAAGCTATCGAAAAACTGACCAACCTCTCTTAGGTAAAAAACATGGTGCGTGACCTCTTCAAAGGCCTGTTCTTTATCGCCATGTTAAGCATGGCGGGGTGTGGCGAACATGTGGAGCTTCACCGTGAGCTCTCCGAACAGGAGGCTAATGAAGTTATCGCTGAACTGGCTAACAAGCAGATCAATGCACAAAAAATCCCTGCTAAAAGCGGTGTGTCCGTTCGTATCGGCGCTAGCGATATAAGCCGCGCCGTCAATGTACTGGAAGCCGCAGGACTACCGCGTGCCCAACGCACTAATCTTGGGGACATCTTTCGTAAGGAAGGGGTCATTTCAACCCCCCTGGAAGAACGTGCGCGCTATATCTATGCGCTTTCACAAGAGCTCGAGGCCACGCTGTCAAAGATTGACGGCGTCATTGTGGCTCGCGTGCATGTCGTGTTGCCTGAGCGAGTAGCCCCTGGAGAGCCGGTACAACCTGCATCTGCATCAGTTTTTATCAAGCACGATACAAAACTGGACCCGGACAGTATTCAGGCACGCGTACGAAGACTGGTTGCCAGCAGCATTCCTGGTATGGCATCAGCCATTGAAACTCCGAATAAAATAACCACAGTATTCGTCCCCTCCACGGCGTATCTGGAAAAACAGTCACTGGTCTTTCTGGGGCCTTTTCTTATTCCCGAACAGAACCAGGGATTTTGGAAAAAAATCTTCGTGGCCCTTATTTCCGCTCCGCCGTTGGTCGTCGTTGCGATTCTGATTTGGTTAAAAAAACCTTCGCGTCGACCTAAACCTGAAGACCTCGCGGCAGCGTCGCCTGACAACGAGCCTCACATCACGGGTGGACCATGAGCGAGGGTGAGTTATGGGCACGGTGGTGGGCGATGGCCTGGATGCAGGCTCACCCGGATTGGTATGACGCCGAATTCCATGCGTTGCCCATTGAACAGGCACGCACGTTAACCCGTAGCCAGCACGCTCGCACTGGCAGGGCTTTTGCTATTACGCCCTGCCTACCTATTGAACCTGATCGCGCTTTACTTCATTTCATATTGGCGCCAGCTACGCACCAGGCGTTCGTTTTGACACTGGTCGACTGCATCTGTCGCCCCCAACTGCCCAACTCGTTGTGCACGACACAGCAACTCTGGTGCCAACGTTTATCCAAGGTCTTGCGCCCCACTGACTGGCTTGCGACAAGCGATGACACTCTACAGCTGTTAAGGGCCTGGGTAACGCCAGCCGTTTGGCAACGCCTGCGTTTGAGCTTTGCTCGCTCCAGAGTCAGTGCGCTTGAACTCATAACACCTCACGCCATTGCACCACTAAAGCTTCAATCACTGTGGCAAGCCGTGCTGTGGAAAAGCATTAAGTTCAACGAAGCCGCCGCACCCTCTCTTATTGATGAACAGGAGCGTGAGGATGTTGTTACGACGCAAGATTGAACTGCGAGCAGACTTGCCAGGGCTGCCGTCACTACTGATGCCCCATCAAACACTCCTCGACTGCGGCCAAGCTCAGCAGATGCTGGCGCAGGCACATCGCAAAGTGGACGCGTTGCTCAGGGCCGCACACACCGCTTCAGAAGCAGCCTGTGAAAAGGCCCGGTCTGAGTTTTGGGATATGGCCAATGCACAACTGGCGCAATGGGCAACGCAACACTCAGCCCTGTGCCAGGCGCTGGAGTCCAACGCCACTCAAGTGGTAAATCAGGCCTTGCTTCATTTGCTTGATGAGGTGCCGCCCACATCGCGTATCACAGCGCTACTTGCACAACTGCTACGGGTTCAATGCCCTTCACTTAGCACCGTTTTGCGCTGTCATCCGGACGCTCAAGAAAGCATCCAACAGTGGTTATCTACCCACGTAGAAAACGTTTGGCAGCTTGAGCCTGATGAATCACTTCCCCCGTTGTCCCTCGTGCTGGTATCAGAACATGGCGATCTGCATATCGATTGGTTCACAACGCGGGATGCCTTATTGCTACCTGACCCGCCTGATGGAACCGATTCAAAACTCAATACCACACAGTAGTCAGTTCATCACTAGGAGAGAACTACATGCCTTCATTCGAAAGCATCCAGCGTCGAATTGATAACCGTTTTGAAAAGGCCCAAAAAAATATGGACTCTATTGCGATGAGTAATCAGGGCAGTCAACAAGACATGCTCAGTTTCCTTAGCGCGTCGAAAAAAATGGCCTCTGCCACGTTCTCAATTACTGAGCAGACCCGTTTTAAACATAGCCTGACCAAATCCATCATTGATGCAGTGCAATAAATCACCTGTTCTTTGCACGACAACTCGAAGAGCGGTGAATAAAACGTCACCTCGATAAAAGTCGCATCTTGTAACGGTGCAATAAATAGAGTGCTTTCCATGCCTAACACCTCCCCAGGCCCAACCGGCTTGAATTTTTTCCTGCGCGCATCACTCAGACGCGCGGGCGGTTTAGCATTATTACTGTTCCTTCATATGCACACTCCACAGGCCATGGCCGCAGTGCCAGAAGAGTGGAAGAAAACACCTTACGCGTATGATGCTGTCAACAGAACGCTGCGCGACTTTCTGGAAGACCTGGCTCATTCAGCAGGGCTTCAACTTCAAATTGAAGGCGAGTTACAAGGCGCCGTGCATGGGAAAATCCGGTCCAATACTCTGTTCAATTTAATGGAGCGGTTGGCACTGGAGCATCGCTTCCAATGGTTCGTCTATAACAATACGCTCTACATCAGCTCATTGAGTCAGCAAACCTCTGAACGGCTTGAGGTCGCCGAAGAGGCCGTGTCTGATTTAAAACAAGCCCTTATTCATATCGGCCTGCTGGACGATCGTTTTGGTTGGGGAGAACTGCCTGAGATTGGTCAGGTCCTGGTTTCAGGCCCAAAACGCTATGTAGAACAGATCAAATCATTTACACGCAAAGACTCCGATCTGGCCGAAAAACAAGATGTTTTGACTTTCTCCTTGCAGTTTGCAAATGCGGCGGATCGTCAGATCGACTACCGCGGAGAGAAACTGATAGTTCCTGGAATTGCCAGTTTATTGCGCGGGCTTCTCGATCCTGCCTCGGCAAACAAAACCGGTGTTCTGCCCACGTCTCAAATGATGTCCACACTGTCCAACTCGCCGACCGCTACGCCTTACGACTCAACACTGAGCAACATAATCCCACCGGACCTGCCTAAAGTTCGAGTCGAAGCCGACGTACGAAATAACAGCGTGTTGATCTATGACTTGCCACAACGCAATGCGTTGTATCAAACCTTGATCGCCAAACTCGATGTTGCCCGCAAGCTGGTTGAAATTGATGCTGTCATTCTTGATATCAATCGCACCCAACTCAAAGAGCTAGGCGTCAACTGGGGGTTTCAAAACAGCCGTTTCGGGGCTGGCATGCAAAACCTCGCAGCAGGCTCTTCGTCAACCTTATCCATTACCAACAGAAGTCGCTTCGCTGCCGACATCAGAGCCTTGGAGGAGCGCGGTTTAGCCACTGTCATCTCTAACCCGTCCATCATGACACTGGAAAATCAACCGGCGATTATCGACTTCAACCGTACGCAATACATCAAAGCGGTAGGTGATGGCGTAGCGAATATCATGCCTGTCACGGTGGGCACCAGTTTCCAGGTAATCCCACGCGTGATTAACACCAATGGGAGCAGTCAGATTCATCTGATCGTGGATATCGAGGATGGTAATTTCTCTGAAGTCGTTGGCGGAGATATCGCCTATGACACCCCAGACGTCCGCAAGGCCAGGGTCAGTACCCAAGCGGTTATCGCCGAAAAGCAATCACTGGTGATTGGTGGTTTTCATGTGGCTGAAGAAGTTGACCGCGTTAACAGTGTTCCGTTATTGAGCCGAACCCCGTTGATAGGCAAAGCCCTGTTCTCTTCAACGCTAAGTAGTAACAACCGACGTGAACGCCTTTTCATATTGACCCCTCGACTGGTTGGGGATCAGGTCAATCCTGAGCGTTATCTGCCACAGTCGGATCAAGATCATCTGAGCGCAGCGTTCGCGCCATTGGCGCGGCGCAGGGCTGAACATCTTCCCATTGTGAAACGCGCAGATGTCGCCGAAACACTCGCCAATCTCGTCACGGGACAAGTGCCCAAGAAGTTCAAGGCGGGACCGATGCCCACTGGCGCTGGGGTTGTCTGTAAAACGCCGAGCCTCTTAAGCCCTGTCCCTGGGGCAAGTCAATGGTACTCAGGCGCGCTTTACAACGTGGCAGTACTGGTCCTGCACAACAAGGGCGATCGCTACGTGCGCATTGATGAAAGTGAATGCAGTAATGAGCATACCTTGGCGGTCAGTGTCTGGCCTCAAGCCTGGCTGGCGCCAGGTGAGAAAGCTGAAGTGTTCATTGCCACGCGCACGCGCAATAAAAATCAAAGTACCGCCGTCACACGCCCTTCATTACTAGCCCCTGCGGCGAGGAGCACTCCTAAATGACCCGATTTATACGCATTGGCCTCGCTGCCGGCATCTTGTTCATACTTCAAGGCTGTACTCCCCAATGTCGCGGTGACTCTTGTGAACGTCCGGAGTCGAAGGCTGAAACGCTGGTGATTTGGTGGCCTGCAGACATGCGGGTTGAAACAGGGCATAGCGCAGAACAGGCAGACCATCAGACCGTGTCGCTAAAACGCTAAGCCTTAATAGGCGCTCAGGCCAATTCGCTTGCAGCGCCTGACTTCATAGCTGAGCTCGCGTGTATTCACAATCCCTCAGGAACCTGGCATGCATAAAAATAGCCCTGCGCCCCACCAACTGGTGGCGGCGCTTAGTCAGTACCTCAAGGTTAATTTGCAACTGGAGAATGGGGTGTGCGCTCTGTTCGACAAGCAACAACTGGAAATGTGCATCATCGAGCTTTTACCCATGAGCACGACGGCGATATTGCACTGTGCGATGGGTACTCGCAGCCATGCGCCTGACAGGCACAGCCAGTTGCTCAAGTTGAACCTGCAACCCGATAAGCTCAACGGTTGCTGGTTGGCACTGGATGAAACAGGGGAAGAGCGTTTATGCGCACAGTGCCCGATGGTTTTTTTAACGGAAGAATCATTTTGCCAATGGGTCACAGGCTTTATTGAACAAGTCGGCGAAACCCGCGCACTTCTCAGTCAAACCGCCTAAACCTTCGCCACATTGGCGTTACGTTGCATCATTCGATACAACGTAACGCCTACCCCGTCTTAAACCTCTGTCCTGAGCTGATCCCGAATCTTCTGCTCCCTCAACGCCGGGTTTGAATCCGTACGCTCGGGAGCCGCCATTGCATCCTTGAATTTCATTCTCAGGGGCGTGTTCTGATCCTGCCCGTATTCAAACTCCGCACTCAGCAATTTATGTGCATGGCTGATTCCAGCAGCACTGGAGATTGAAAGCAGTGGTAAAGGCAGTGGAAACACCCGACGATCCGAGCGGCTGGCGCTGTAACTGACGCCAAAACTTTTCACCCGCACGTTATCGACATTTTGCAAGGCCCGCTCGATTTCACCGTCGCCATCCTGTCCTTTCATCAGTGTGCTTTCAAGTGCGCGTAACACACTCGGCTTCAATTCCAGGCCGATGCTCACAGACGTGCCTTCGCTGCTCTCCAGTGACTTAACCGTTCGAGCTAACTCTGGCTGATTCTCGAGTAACCGAATGATTGCGGCCTTGTTGGCAGGTGACGCATCGTTCAGCCAAGAGTGACGTGAATCACCATTCAAGCCCACATAGGAAACCGTGCGAGCCACTGAGCTTAAGGCTCGCCCGTTCTGTGCATGCTGCTGATGCTGGCGTTGAAGGCCGTCGAGTTGATCCTTGAGCGCATGTTGTTGCTCACGCTTATGCACCGGAGCCGACGCTGTATCAAATAAGCGCTGAACCGTTTGCAGTTGCTCACCGATGTCTTGTGTCGCCGTCAAAGGTAGGGCCTGAAGTGCTGATCTGTATTCAGGGAACGCTTGTGCGAAGGCATCGCACACTTGTGCGAGTGCTTCAGGCTTTACAGCGTCAGGCCGTGTGAACGTAAAGTTAAAGCTGTTCGCCACACTGCGATCGAAACTCACCGCGAAAGACACAGTGGGTGAAGCATAGCTGGCCAACTTTGCACCATTGGGCTCAACTTGTGCCATTCCCAACGTGGCACCCAGAAAATTACCTGCCGAAACGCCACCCCGACTAAGAAGTTGGGTATCCGATCCATGACTTTCACTGATATCCAAATCCCCCTGGGTAACGGAATGGCTATTGCCCCAGTGGGCAAGATTAAGACTGGCCGCACCCCCGATGGCTGCGCGCATCACACCACTGAGTGTTCCTGAACGTTCTTGACCAATCACATTGGCGCGGGCTTGTGCATAGACATTAACGGTGAGGTCCGCACCTGTTTTCGCTGTTTTACCCGATTTATGGTCCGCGCCCAAACTCAGTAAGCCGTCTAAGTCCCCCCCAAAAAGGCTATCTAGCATGTTAGGAAGATCAGCCTCCTTTACATCAAAATCAATCGCACTCCCTCTGCCATGCGCCACTGTCAATTCAAGTTCAGTGCCCAATCGGACATTCCCCACCACCCCTCCGCCTCCTGTTGATAACGGCGTCACCCCGGTACCTATCGAACCTGACAAGGAGTGTGCGGTATTCATGCCGATTTTTACATTGGCCCCGGTGTCTGTTCGGCTAATGCTCACACTGTTGGATTTCTCTCTCGAGGCGCCGACAAAAAACTCAATGATAGGCACGGGTTGAATATCAAACGCTATCAGGCCGACGCTCTTCTTTTTGTCTCTGCTTGAGGTCAGAGATTGCCCGCTGGAGGACTGCAAGATGTCTTGTAACAGCGCTTCTTTGAGACCCTTGCCTTCGGCAACACCCAGCAGGCGGGAAATATGGAAACTCAATGCACCGCCAGGCGTGCCAAGATCTTTGGATAACAATTTGAAGTTTTTATACAGCGCTTCGGCTTGCGCGAAGTTATTGATGTTTTGCGAGGATTTTTTGTGTACCGGACTGTCGTGATAGTCCTGCATGATGCCTTTGAGTTCACCCCCAAGCTTTACTAGGTCCGGCGCTGCGCCCTCCAGTGCCGCGACTAAATGACTTAACCGAGACAGTGTTAGCGCATGATGAATCAAACCGCCTTCAACTAACGCAGTCGGGTTTTTCACGTCCCGAGTGACATCAGCTGACCACTTCGATAAGGCAACACCCTGCCCCTCATAACTGCGTAGCAAAGCAGCCGTGACGTTGGTCTGAGAGGGCGACAACCGCTCAAAAGCCTGTCGCATCTGATTAAGGCTTGAGTCGGAAGACGGGGGCCTTTTGCCTGTGACTCCATTGTGCTCAGGGGTGACTGTTGCCCCATGCATCTCACCCAAACGGGTCGCCAGGGGTGCACTTTTACCTTCGACCAAAACCAGCGCGCTTTTGAGCTCATCGGCGAGCGGTTGAGTCGATGTCTTCAGGCTCAACTGCTCCAGGCGTGTGGTCATGTCTGTCGTAGCAGGCTGGGCATTCGCCAGGTTTTTAAGCTCGGTGCGCAACGCCTTGTCATTCGCGTATAAACCCTGCAGCCCCACCCGCCCTTTAAAGTAATG
This sequence comes from Pseudomonas weihenstephanensis, assembly GCF_016812185.1. Classification (NCBI taxonomy): domain Bacteria; kingdom Pseudomonadati; phylum Pseudomonadota; class Gammaproteobacteria; order Pseudomonadales; family Pseudomonadaceae; genus Pseudomonas; species Pseudomonas weihenstephanensis. The sequence goes on from NZ_JAAEBV010000006.1 coordinate 162,227, forward strand.
CTGAATATCGCGCCCGACTTCTTTAAAGCTTTCTACAGGCTTGAAATGAGTTCCAAAACCCTTGAAGTACGCACTGCTCTCAGTGACACCTTCTTGAGTTTGACCCAAGACCGTTGAGGACGCGCTCCATGCGGTAGTGCCGTTGATGTGCCCTTTCATTTGTCCCTGCATCAAGACCGAACTTATCGGCGATGCATCTTTGTTGCTCGATGAAGTAACTGGCCCCCATTGCAGCGCTCCCTGCGCCGAGATATCCAGTCGCCGGTTTTTCTCGCCCCAACGCTTCTCCTGAGGATTATTTTCACCCCAACTGGCGATCAAATGCTGGTCAGCGCCCATGCGTAATGATTTAAGCGGCTGGTTGTCCGGCAATTGAACACGCCTCCAGGCGACGTCCGATACGTCAGGGGATTGCCAATCTGCTTTGTCCAGCCTGACTAACCCATCCGTTTGGGTTTGCCCATAAAGGTTGCCAAGGTGATCCAGTGCCAGAGCCTTCAGAGGAGTGGGAGTGGTAAACGTTAAGGTTTTTTCCTTTCCATCAATATGCGCGTGTAACTGATTTTTATCATCGAGGCTCACAAAGCGCTTGCCGTTTTCAACTGCAAAGCCGGTGATTATCCGCGCCTCATCTCCAGCCATGACCTCAGCGAGAGTGACGTGTGTCTGTGCACGGGCGGGAGGGGCCAAGTCATAACTGCCGCCCATATGGACCGGCTCTTGGCTTTTGAGTGTTGTCAGTTCTTTCAACTGGCCTGCTTGCAGCGCATAAGCACGACCATCCAGACCGCGCGCCAGATGATCCACATCCACATGGGGGGTCTTGTCCCAACTCTGGGCTGCCGAGTCCCAAGACATCAGCGTGCCACCCTCGAGCGCAACTTTACCCCGCTGCCCAAGATCGATACTGCCCGCCAATGCTTTCAAATCAAGGTCTGGCACCCCTCTGTCGACGACTTTGAGCATCACGTCAGTGAGGTTCCACTCCGGTAACAATCGGGGGTTATCCGTTAATGGATTGCTATGCAGTTGCTTGTAGTTGTCAGCCACCAACGCATTAAGCTGGCCATTATCGTCATGCATGAAGCCTTTGACATGAGCGCCGCTTTTGGGCAACTCGACGGGCACCTGGTGCATCTGCAAAAGGCTTTTATCAGCACTTCGCAAATCTGCGCGAAGCAGCTCGCCGTCTTCAGTGGTGGCAAAGAGCGTATGACCTGCCAACCCGATTCGGGTCAGTGCAACAGGCTCACCAGACTCACTGACAGGTGTTAGCCGTGCAGGAGCACCACCTGTTGCAGTGTTAGCAATTTCAAGGGACATGTCGTCTTCTGATTGCATCAGGCTCACCTGCGTGGTGCCTTCAACACTCATGTCACTGATGCCCTGCGGCACCTTCATCAACGCGCCCTCATTGGTCAAACCAAGTCGTTGGTACTGCCCCTGATCTTTGTCGGGTAACCAGGTGTCCGTTTGAGGTTCAAAGCGATGCAAACGCTGTTCTATCAAGCGAAACTGATCACCTTCTTGCGTTGTGTGTACACCGCTGACTTGCCCTAAATGCGCTCTCCCCGGGTTATTTATGACCTCAGGACTGGCAGCCTGAGTGCGGCTGCTTTTGAACACAGCCGCAGCGGCCGGCGTACATGAAAGATGAAAAACATTGAGTTTTTGATCCACAAAACGTAGCCCTTGGCCTTTGTCTACCCCCGCGGAGTCTTGCATAAAGCGCTTGGGGAGCTGATTAAGTCGATCGGCCATTTCTCGGCCGGCTTGCGACCCTTGCACAACTACTTTTCCGTGTTGCAACGTTGCGTTGAACGCCATTGAGGACACGTGATAGTGACGAAACTGAGTCAGTGCGACAGGTTGCTTGCTGGCTCGCCCTCGGTGAAAGAGGTCACTGCAGCATTTAACAAAGCCACGAGAGGCTGGCTTTTGCGCTATGGCGTCATGGCCAGGCTTCGCTGCGCTTGACGTATTGAGATTACTCAGATTAGGAACGATGGCATCTAAAGGACTTAAGGGCATGAGACACTCGATTGACTGGCTGATATAACCTGAGTGACCGTTAACTCACACTCGGTTCCCTTAGCCCTTACAACCGATCAAGCTCCGGCAGCTCAAGGGTTTCACGAAGTGCCTCGGCATCCAGTTCCTGCAAAGTACGATAAATCAAAGCCACAGCCTGTAACGTCTCTCGACTGATGCAATGGCCCAGCTCTTCGCGGTACAACGTTCGGGCCAACCATACACATTGAACAACCGGAACATCCGCAGCCTTGGCTCTGACGATCATGTCACGCGCCTGAGCATCCGTGCCTTTGTCGATTAACACCGGCAATGGGGTGTGCGGAGGACGGTAATACAGCGCTACAGCAAAATGGGTCGGGTTCACCAGCAGCATGTCCGCGTCCTCGAGCGGCGGCGGTTTGGCCGACTCTCCCTCTTGCGACATCTCTTGTGCCAATGCCCTGCGCATCATTTTCACGTGAGGGTCGCCTTCCATATCTTTGTATTCCTTGACCACATCGACATAAGTCATGCGCATACGCTTTGCAAAAAAGTACCGTTGAAGCGATAAATCGATCATCGCCAGAACCAACAGCATCCCCAGACAAACGTGCAATAAATGCCGAAACAACACAATCAACGCATCGATGTAACCCGGTAAATCACCGTTGACCAAACCCACCAAGGCGCCCAGTGAAGGCCCTATTACCCGATAGAGCACAAAACTGATCAATACGGCTTTGAACAGCCCCATCAACATGTTCATCACCGACTGGGCCGAGAACATTTGCTTGGCCTGGTTAATCGGGTTGAGGCGATTGAAGTCCGGCTTGAGCGTTTCGGGGGCAAACAGAAAACCAAACTGAAACCAACTGCTGATCAGCTTCATCAAAATGGCGCCGCCCGTCATCAACAACGCCAAACCAAGAAACACCTGAGTGACCTCAGCCACTACCTCTTGTAGAGCACGGATAAAGGGCTGTCCGATCAGGGAAACAGGCAATACCAATAATTGTTGAAGGCGCTGCATGACCCCATGAGCCGTCATCATCGCCAGCTCACTCAACAACGCCAAAACCAGCAGTTTGCCGACATCCTGGCTCTGTGCCACTTGCCCTTTCTTGCGTTGATCCTTAAGCTTTTTTTGGCTCGCTTCATATTTTTTTTCGCCAGAGTCACTCATGAGCCGGGCACTGTGAACAACAACGTCAGTGAGTGTTTCAAGTCATCCAGCAGCCCCATACGTCCCACAATCAAATCCTGCAGCTGTGGTAAGTAAATAATCAAAAAACATAACCCGGCCAAACTCTTGGCTGGCATCGATAACACAAAGACCTGCAATTGCGGGCTGTAAAGACTTAGCAGGGCGATGGCGAACTCAACGATCAACAGCAACGCGATAAAAGGCGCTGCGTACAACACCATATGCGTGAAGGTATCTCCCAGCAGGGTTAAAAAAACTGCATACCCATCTGCTGCCAGGTTCGGAACCCACAGGGTCGGTGGCCAGATCAAATAACTGTCCCATAGCACCTGAGTCAGGCTGGTCAAACCCAGTGTCACAATCAGCAGAAAAATGCTCAATTCCTTAAACATATGTCCAATGGGCGTGGCATCCGGCCCCAGCGACGGGTTGAGTTGACCACCGATCAGCGCACCTCGTTGATTATCGAGCAAAGCGCCCACCGACTCGAACAGCCAGAAAGGCATGGACAGCAGCATGCCCAACAAAAAACCTAAAATCGCTTCTTTGAATACCAGGCCACAGAGTGCCAACAACGTGTAATCAAACGCCATCAAATGGTGATGAACCCCCGGGACGGGCATAAGGGCGACTGAAAAAACAATGACGTGACGCGGCATACCGCGCACATGCTGAAAGCAAAAGGCCGGAACCATGTAAAAACAGGGATACAAGCGCGCCATGGCAATGGCCATGCTGGGCAGGTATTCAAGAAAGGGGACGTGTGGCGTCATGACCGCTCCCTATCCGCGCGCCGAGCGCGAAACCATGTCGAACATGAGGTTAAGGAGTTGAATCATCTCGACCCCGATCCAGCGTCCCGTCAACGCCAACGTAATGCCCACAGCCACCAGTTTGATCCCGAACGGCAGGGTTTGATCCTGTATCTGCATCAATGCCTGGACCAGGGACGTCAAGACGCCCACCACCACAGCCACAATCAGCGGAGGCGCAGACAGCAGCACCACCAACAACATGCCTTGTTTGAAAAGCAGCGTAGGGTCCATAGGGCATCTCTCACAGGTACGAAAGAAAAAGACTGTCGAGCAGGCGCGTCCACCCCGATACCAACACAAACAGCAGTAGTTTGAGTGGCAGTGAAATGGTCATGGGTGAAACCATTTGCATACCCAACGCGAGCAACAGGTTTGACACAATCAAGTCGATGACAATGAACGGGATATAAATCAAAAAACCTATCTCGAACCCGGCCTGTAATTGCGAAAGTACAAAAGAGGGCACTAACAAAATCAGGTCATCACGTTGAACATGTTGCGCCATTTCGGGGGGCCACATGCGCTTGGCACTTTCCTGAAGATGAGTCAGCACATCCGGGTCCGTGTTGCGGTTCATAAAAGCCTGCAGCGGTTTTACCGCTTGCAATCCGCTTTCTTGAAGTGCTTTTACGCTGCTTAAATCAACCGGTGTCTCTTTGAGGTTTTGTGCAATTTCATACCCCACCGGAGCCATCACGAACAATGTTGCCGCGAGTGCAACGCCATACAGCGCCATGCTTGGAGGCACTTGCTGAACGCCAATGGCATTGCGGGTGATCATCAGCACAATACATATCTTCAAAAACGCTGTGCACACCACCAACAGCATGGGCATCAACGACAAACTGCCAAGAAACAGCGCCAGCAATAGGGGATCAACCCCTTGAACGGTCATCGCGAAAAAATGATGCGTGACAGTTGCAAACCCAGGCGTCCATCCACCTCCACCAATTGCCCCTGACCAATCGGCCGATCCCCGTAATAAAGTCCCGCCATGCCGGGGCTATAACCTTCAATGTTCAATACCACGCCCGGCGCTAGCTGGCGCAGCTCACCCAGACTCAGCTTCAGTGCGCCGCACCTGACGCTCAACGCCAAGGGCAGGTTTTCAAGCGACTGGTCCTCATCCAGCACTCGTTGCGCCTGTGCATTTGCATTTGCATTTGCATTTGCATTTGCATTTGCATCAACGTCCGTACTTGCAAAAAAAACATCATCCACAGCCACTTCCTCGATAGAACAAATGTTCAAGCACCTGCGTGCACCTTCATCGTCAATCATCACGTGCAGCCGAAGTTTCCCAACATTCAGTTGGCCAACGCCCTCAACGTCCAATTGCGTGCTCTCCAGCAACACAACGTCTCCCGGTTGAACGGAGCGCAGTTGCTCAACGGACAATTGCAACTGCCCCAAAATCACTGGAATCAGAAATGGAAAGCGATCAGCCACAGATGCTTTAAGGGGGTGCCAATGGCCGGACTCATACAGCGCCAGTAACGATTCAGGCGCCATCCTCAGCCGACTGACGCTACGCGCTTGCCCCAACGCAATGCTGGCCCGACATTCAAAAGTCTGCGGTTGTACGTCGCAAATCGGCCGCACATAGCCAAAAACGGAGACCAGTTGCGTACTCATGCGCTGCTCAAATAAAGCCCAAAACCATGAGCACGGATCATTCTCAGTATCAGCCAGCACCACAGGGCAATCGCCCATCAAACTCAGCAGAGGGCCCGCATCGCTGAATGTCATCACTCCACAACGCGTCTCTAATGAGAGCGACACGCCACACTCTGGAGCCCTCCCTGGCTCAAGCAATAATTCGCCCACCTCACCAGCGACCTCGAACGAAAAACGCAAGCCTCGCCCCAACCGGCGGTAAGCCTGGACAGTCAGGCTGTCCAGCACGGGAAGTTTGATCACCGGCGCGGTCACTGCACACGATCCCATATCAACAACACTCTGACCGATTGACCCAACGTGCGTGAAAGTCGCGCTTGGCAGTCTGGCTGCTGGCCGATAAGCCATTGATGGGTTGCTGATTGCTCGGCCTCCAACGAGAACGTCCACCCGGCATATTCATGGTGCGCGCGGACATTGATCCGCCCGCGCCGCGCCAGGCTGATCACAAATTGCATGGGTGTGCTGACGCCTCTCGTCCAGCGAGGTCCACAACGCTCACCGATGGCTTGAAGCAGATCGCACCCCGTACCAGCCCGCGTAAATGATTCACTGCAACCCCAACTTTTTTCAGTGCCCTGTTGAGCCACAAAGCGAGCGAACAGACTGCTGTCAGTCATCCGGGCAGACGCGGGATGAGCCTCAAACGACAGTGCTTGTACGCGTAAAGGGGTTAAGTCAAGCCGTTGGGTCATTCCTCCTCCTGCGCCAGCAACGCAGACAACTCGCGGAGTTTTTCAACTTGTCGCGAACAGATGCTCGATTGCAGTCGAGCCTGTTCAAGCTGTTCGTTCTCGCGTGCCTGTTGATCAAACAGTTCCTGCAAATGCACTTTTTGCTGAGTCGTTTGCGCCGACAATTTGCGTTCATCCTCATCCCAGCTCGTCAGGGCCTGGGGCGAAAGAACCTGTCCACGGTGACGATTCAGCAACTCATTGCATTGCCGGGTTTCAAGCCCTCGTACCTGCTCAACACGCTCGCGGGCCTGTTGGATGCGCCCGCTCAACACACGCTGCGCCATGTAAGCTCTTTGTAACTGCCGAGCGGCCCTGTCTGCGCGATGCTGACGCAGTTGCTGCAAAGCCTGTATTTCACACAAAAACATTTCAGGAGGGGACATAGGCAGTCAGCTCACTCAGTTGGTCCAGGGTTGCCAAAAACGGCGTAGGTTCACGCAGGTCCTGCCGTAAAAAAGCATCCACTTGATGTCGGCTCTCTACAGCCATATCAGTCAGCGCATCATTGCCTGCTTGGTACTCACCCAATTTGAGCATCAGCTCGATCTGCTGATGCGCTGACAGCAGTCGCCTTAAAGCCGTCATGTTTTGCACATGGCCCGGCTCGGCAACATTGCTCAGAATCCGCGACAAACTGGCCAGCACATCAATCGCCGGGTAGTGACCGCGCTCTGCCAATTTGCGCGACAACACAATGTGGCCGTCCAGCAGAGAGCGCACTTCATCCGCAACCGGGTCATTCATGGAGTCCTGCTCAATCAGCACGGTGTAAATCGCGGTAATCACCCCTTGTTGGGTCAGCCCTGCACGTTCAACCAAGCGCGGTAACAGGCTGTATACGGAGGGCGGCAAGCCCCCTCGCCCCAAAGGTTCGCCAGCCGCCAGGCCAATCTCACGCTGGGCACGGGCAAAGCGCGTCAACGAGTCAATCAACAATAAAACTCGCTGGCCTTTACGACGAAACCCCTCAGCCAGAGCCGTCGCCGTAAAGGCTGCGCGCGCACGCTCCATACTGGAGCGATCAGACGTTGCACACACCAGAACGGCTTTGGATCGCAACTCATCATCGAGTTCATGATCAAGAAACTCGCGCAATTCACGCCCACGCTCGCCGATCAACCCGAAGACGATGACATCGCAATCAACATTACGAGCGATCTCAGCCAGCAGAGTGGTTTTACCGCAGCCAGCGCCCGCAAAAAGCCCGATCCGCTGCCCTTCACCCAAGGTCAGCAGACCATCAATTGCGCGTATGCCTGTGGATAAGGCACGGTTGATACGGGGTCTTTCGGTGGGCAGCGGCGCTTCACACATCACAGGCCCCGCGTCGGCGCTGGACGGTGTGGCAAATGCACCCCAGCCGCTGCCTGTGAGTGGGCGACCAAAGCCATCCAGCACCTGCCCCAATAAACTCTCTGCAACGCAAATATGATGAGCTCCGCCTAAGCGCTTAACCGCAGCCCCTACACAAATACCTTCCAGGCTTCCCAATGCACTGAGCATCGCGTCTTGTTGATCAAAACCAATAATCTCGGCCAGGATCCAGTTGTTATCAGCCGTCTGAACCTCACACAGATCGGAGATACGCGACTGCGGCAAGCGACATTGCAACAACGTGCCATTGACCCGCTGGATCCGGCCGCACACCGTCACCGGTGAAAAACGAGCCAGATAAGCCGACTGGCGTTGCTGCCAAGACTCAAGTCTTTCCTCAAAACCCTGACTCACCAGCTCACCTCATAGCGCTGGCGCCCTTCAAACAACAGACGATTATTTTCGATAACCGTCAGGCGCACCCCATCCACTTCGTCACCAAAAAACAGACGGCGCCCGTCCGCTAACACCACATGGGCCTTTGGGCCGCCAATGATTTGAACAATTTTGAAAGGCAACTCACGGCTAATGAGCTGAACCTTGTTATGGATGGTTATCGAGGTATCGAATTGAAGCTGAAATCGTTTGAGCATCCGCGAGACCAGCGCTAATTGCTCAACCTGAACGTCCCCCCTCAGAGTCACTTGATGGCTTGTGGACTCCAGAATGACGTGGGTACTCAGTTCACGGTCGTTCAGCATCGAAAGCAGTTGCCGATGAACGTCGATGGCCGTCTGGAGAACGCGTTTTTCATTCACGACAGGGGCCGGCACCTCCAAGGGTACGTCCTCATCGCGCGACAGAAAAAAAGAGCCGGCCATCACCAGTACTAGCGCTGCCAATGCGCCTGCTATTGGTTTCTTTGCTGCCTTTTTCGACGTTTCTTGCACTTTGCCAGTCAGGGTATCGCCAGGTTCAAAGGGCGAATGACTTGGCGCTTGCGGCCAACTGCTTTCGGCATGCGCAACGCAGAGACGAATGCCACCCAAGGAAAACTCAGCTCCTGGAACAAGGTTTGAGATGTACGCCAAGGTAGCGCCCGCATCGTCCTGCAAAAGGCCTTCTTGAGCTTGCAACGACCAGTGTTCGCCAGTGCGCTGCAACTGCGCATGCCGAACATGAACGCCAGGATCATATAAACCCAGATCAGCTTCTTCGCTGGCACCGATGCTCCAACACTCACCAAACAGAGGCAAAGCCGCACCCTGATGCAAGCCGCTGAGTACGCGTAGCTCGAATATCTCGCAAGACGTATCCATGCTGTACGTTAGAACGTTCAAAAATCCGCCTCGTGCTCGTCACTGTCGCCTTCAAAATCAAGACGACCCAATACTTTTACCTTTGCCGTGCCCATCAACTCAGCAAAGGACAAAACAGGTACATGGTTAAATTCATCGAACAACAAAGTCCGTATGGGGCTGCGTAAATCATGGGCAACCAACAGCACCCTTTGCTCACGCTGATAGGGTAAAAAAGCCTCTTTGAGCAAGTTGATCAGCTGTGCACTGGGACCGCTTTCCAGGGCCAGAAACACACCGGTTTGAGTCTGGCGGAGCGCTTCACGAAAAATGTTTTCGGCGTTGGATGAAAACAGCCAGGCATGCAGCCCGTCGCTTTCACTGTACTGATGATAAATCTGCGACTTCAGAGCAATCCGCGCGTAGTCCGCAAGCGCATTGACCTCACGCTCATGCTGCCCATACTCATTCAGCGCTTCGATAATCAGACGCACAGCTCGCAGGGGTACACCTTCACTGGCCAAGCGTTGCAGTACGGCAGAAAAACGTGAGAGTGGCATGATGCGCTGCAACTCTTGAACTAACTCTGGCTGACTCTGCTCTAGCCAGGAGAGGATGGATTTACATTCTTGAATACCCAGAAACTGCGGCCCACTGATCATCATGGCCCGCTGCATGCGCACGACGATCAAGTCGTGCGCAGTGAACGGTTCGATCTCTTCACCAGCCAAGATCGGATCTTCCGGTTGCAGCCATAACCATTCCTGCTCATCCCGCTCTTCACTGCCTCGTGGAGCCTCAGGGCATAGGTCCAGATAGCGACTGCGCATCAGTGCGATCAACGGAGAAAAAGTCGCCTTGATCATCGGTACTTCGTGCACACAAAAGCGAAACTCATCATCGGCCAGCGAGGCGCTGTATTCGATCTCAAAGGGAGGGAGGGTTAAACCGATCGCAGTGACAATGCTGTTTCGAGCCTGGCGGATGGAATGAATCAGCTGAAGGGTGCGCTGTTCGTCCTGCTGCAGAGCTGAAAATTGCAGTACATAGGGGCGCGTAGGTGTAAAACTGCGCAGGTCCTCATCCCCATTCAACTCAGGGGTGGTCTGGGGCACAGACGCAGACTCGACTGACTCACCCTTAGTGCCGCGAAACCACAGGTAAAAACCCAGCGCAAAGGTGTTCAGTGCAATAAAAATGAACACCAGGGTCGGCATACCCGGGAGTACGGCAAAGGCCAGCATGCCTGCCGAAGCGATCATCCAGCTCTTGGGCTCACTGGTGATCTGCTGCCCTATTTGCGTACCAATGTTTGTTCTTTCTGAGTCATCATCAGGCGCAACACGGGTGATGATCATGCCTGCGGTCAATGCAATCAGCAGCGCCGGGATCTGCGCAATCAAGCCATCACCAATAGTTAATACCGAATACAGCGTAATGGCGTCCGCAGCGCTCATCCCGTGTTGAATAATCCCGGTGGAGAAACCACCCAATATATTGATAACCACAATAATCAGTCCGGCAACCGCATCGCCTTTAACAAACTTCATGGCGCCATCCATCGCACCAAACAACTGACTTTCGCGGGACAGTTGTTCGCGTTTATAGCGAGCCTGTTTACCGTCTATTAAACCGCCTCTCAAATCGCTGTCGATGGACATCTGCTTACCGGGCATCGCATCCAGACTGAAACGCGCTGCCACTTCAGCGACTCGCTCCGATCCTTTAGTAATCACCAGAAAGTTCACCAGCGTGATGATCAAAAAAATCACCAACCCTACGGCAAGGTTCCCCCCCACTACAAAGTTACCAAACGCTTCCACAATGTCGCCCGCGTCTTGTTCCAACAAGATCAGGCGCGTGGTCGCAATCGACAGCGCCAGGCGAAACATAGTGGTTAACAGCAATAACGAGGGAAAGGAGGAAAAAGCCAACGGGTTCGGTAAATAGAACGCGAGCACAATTAACAAACAAGAAATACAAATATTGACCGCAATCAGAATATCAATCAGCCAGGTGGGAAGCGGGACAATAAAAATAAAGACAATCCCGAGCACGACCATCGCCCCCAGCACTTCCCCTCCCCCGGAGACTTTGGAGAGCACATTATTGAAGGTGCCAGCCCACGTCATTTAACGATGCTCGAGTACCCGAATGCCTGTGGTACAAGCCCTTCGGACTGAGTCAGCTCATCCATCAAGCCCATCAGAAAACGCAACGTATCCTGGCGGTTTCGCTGATCACACCATATGGCCAGCGGAAGACGCTGAATCAGTGGGTAGACACGATTGAGCATGAGCAAATGACTGTCAGGGTTGGTCGCGCCCAAATCACGACCCAACGATTGACTCTCGCGCAGGTCAATACCCTCGCTGGCATACCCCAGCAAACGTTGTAACAGCGAAACCGCAGCCAGTTCGATTGATTTTTCGTGCCTGGGCATTTGCTCAATAAATCGGCGACAACTGTTCAATACACTGCCTAATTGCCTGCAACTTTGCAGACCCAACATAACGGACCTTAACTTGTTGGTCGGCAACGATGGACGTTGCGCTGCCATATCGTCAGCCAGTGCCCGACTCATCATTTTTAACCCTACGCTGAACCCTTTGTCCCCAAACATTCCCAGCAGTGCCTGCATGATGATCGCCGGTGACTGGCGCCTTACCACATTGGCGTAATACAGCGTGCGAACTGCCTGGCGCAAAGAAGCATCATCACTGATAGTGCTCAGCCCACGCGCAATGTTCATCCCCGCTTGAACAGGCCCTGCGTGCTGCGTGTGCAGCTGATCCTGATAGCTGTGCGACAACGCAACATCAGCGTCATGACCTTCTGATTGTGCCCATGCAGTCACGTAACTCAGCACTACACTGGTCCGGGCCGGATCACCTCCGGTCAGTTCAATCAGACTGTCCAGGCTAGACCTGGACGACATATCCTGACGGACCTGTCTGGCTACCTGGCTCAAGCTGGCCTGACCGGGATGGCCCAACTGCTCGTACAAAGCCATGAGTTGCTCGATGCCCTCAATTCTGCGCACTCGAATCTCAGCCCCCGAGGCACGCAACGTTCGCTGCGCCGTTTCTTTGCTGCTGCTCTCGGTCTTTTGACTAAAGAGCATGCCGACCTCTTCGGCAGAACTTTGCTGAGTGGCCTGAGGTACCGGCGGTCGAACGTTTGTCGCAGCGAGCAAAGAGCTCACTGCTCGCGAGGGGTCATGTCGCACGTCAACTTTCATAGCGTAATCGCCCATCAGAGAAGTTTCGATCCTCTGTGTGGCCAAGTCCGCGTGAACAGTTCCTTATTAATGTGACTATTTTTTAAATTGAAAAAGTTGGCGCACGCGCACGCATGATTATGCAAATAACGGCACAAAAAAAACCGCTGCAATTATAAAACCACATATAAATCAACTTGATAAATCACTTCAGAAGATTGGCACACGCAGTGCTTAGGAGGTCTTTCTCGAAATTATTTCGAGGCCGCTTATCCTGAGGATGAATAATGAATCAGCGTAAAGATGTTTCACTCACCCGACCTGTAAACGCGCCGCAGAACGTGTTGGATTTATCACCCGAACTTCAACGAAAATTGAAGGCATTTATCCACAAACGTGTATTGAACCCCGAAGATGCTGACGATATTTTTCAATTAACCTGCCTTGAAGCATGGCGCGGTAAAGACCGATACAGTGGCCAGGCAACGATCAGTACGTGGGTGTGCGGTATTGCACAGAACTTGATCCGCAATCACTTTCGCCGCCTTTACGCAAAACCCATACATTGCGAATTTGATGAAGCGCTGTGCACGGACCTGGATAACGCGCAAGACTTGGGTGGGCAGTTCGAGATCAAGCAACGCCTTGAGCGCACCCTGATTGCCATTGACCACCTGCCCAAAGAGATGCGCAATACGCTCTATGCCTCTCTGGAAACCGGCGGTAATTACCGAGACACCGCGCTCGCCCTTGAAATCCCCATCGGCACGGTTCGCTCACGCATCTCTCGAGCGAGAGAGCAGCTCAAGATAGCCACCCACCGTTAAAGACGATTACCCGCGTGAAGGTACTGACTCACCACGGGACTGTTCTGCCAAGTCCCGTGGTTTTGAGTCAGACAATGGCCTCACGCTTTTTGCGAGCGCGGCAAGAAAATAGCCAATACACCCAACAGCGGCAGATACGAGCACAAGGTGTATACGTACTCGATGCCATGAATATCAGCCAAATGCCCGAGCAGCGCGGCACCAATCCCTCCAAAGCCAAACATCAGGCCGAAGAAAATACCTGCGATCATGCCCACATTGCCCGGCACCAGCTCTTGGGCATACACCACAATGGCCGAGAACGCCGAGGCCAGAATAAAACCGATGACCACACTCAGCACACTGGTCCAGAACAGATCGGCATACGGCAGCAGCAAGGTGAACGGCGCCACGCCCAGAATCGAGAACCAGATCACCGCCTTACGTCCAATACGGTCACCGATAGGCCCGCCAAAGAAGGTGCCCGCCGCCACAGCGCCCAAGAACAGAAACAAATACATTTGCGAGCTGGCGATCGACACACCGAACTTCTCAATCAGGAAGAACGTGTAGTAACTGGTCAGACTGGCCATGTAGAAGTATTTGGAGAACACCAACAGCCCAAGCACGACGAGTGCCGCCAATACCCGTTGTTTCGATAACCCGTGGGTCGCCTTTTGCCCGGACTTGAGCTTGAACAGGTTCAAGTGGCTGCGATACCAGCGGCTGATGGCATACAACAATCCGACCGCGAACAGCGCAAACAAGCCAAACCAGGCGACATTGCCCTGCCCGAACGGAATGATGATCGCGGCGGCCAACAACGGCCCGAAGGCAGAACCCGCATTGCCACCGACTTGAAAAGTGGACTGCGCAAAACCATAGCGCCCGCCTGAAGCCAGCCGCGCCACTCTGGAGGCCTCCGGGTGAAAGGTCGACGACCCGATGCCCACCAATGCTGCGGCCAGCAGAATCAAGGGGAAACTGCCCACCTGAGACAGCATCAAAATCCCGACCAGTGTGCACACCATGCCCGCAGGCAGCAGCAACGGGTTGGGGTGTCGATCCGTGTAATAACCCACCCACGGCTGCAACAGCGACGCGGTCATCTGGAAGGTCAGGGTAATCAGGCCGATCTGAGTGAAGGTCAGGTCATATTTAGCCTTGAGCATCGGATAGATCGAAGGCAGAACGGCTTGAATCAAATCGTTGATCAGATGCGCCAATGCGACTGCGCCGATGATGCGCAGCACTAACGGGCTGGTTTGAGCGGGTGACGAGGCTGTCGTTGTTTTTGTTTGAGCGTTGCTAAGGGCCATAAGCGTTTCCGTACATCAGGTGAATGCGCACTTGCAGGGGACGTCAATGTGCCACTTTTTAACAACATATTTCCATGCAAACGCTGGAAAACCTTAAGCGGTTGATAGAACAGCAAATTTTTTAAGATATTTGCTTGACACATGCCCAACTCGAGGGAATAATGCGCGCCATTGGCTACATAGCTCAGTTGGTTAGAGCATAGCATTCATAATGCTGGGGTCCGGGGTTCAAGTCCCTGTGTAGCCACCAATACTAAAAATGGCTTACCGCAAGGTAAGCCATTTTTTTATGCCTGTAGAAAAGCAGCGCCTCTGAACCGCAGCCCGCGGGCTTTTAAGAATCGTCTGATTAAAGATCTGCCCCCCGCTCGATAACCTGAACTGGCTAAACCTGCTCCTGACCGACTCCACGAAGAATGGGTTGGGCTCGAGCCTCATCTCCAGTTATCAGGATTATTACTATGAAGCGTACTGCTCTGCTCATCGCGATGACGGCATTCCCGGCGATCTCTTTCGCTGCCGCCAGCCAAAACACCATCACCTTCAAGGGCCAGGTGTCTGACCAGACGTGCCAGGTGTCGGTCAACGGTAACTCCGGTAGCCCGATCGTGGTTCTGCCCACCGTTGCTTCCAGCGACCTGGACACCGCCGGTAAATTCGCAGGCGAAACGCCGTTCACCATCGCGGTGACCGGTTGCACGGCACCGACCACTGGCGACCTGAACATCAAGACCACGTTCCTGGGCGCTGACGTGAACGCTGGCGGCAACCTGGGTAACACCGGCACCGCACAAAACGTCGCCATCCAACTGCTGGATGCTACCGGCGGCAACCCGATCGCGCTGAGCGGCATGACCTCGGTTTCCGGCCTGATCTTGAAAAAAGACGAGACCGCGACCAGCCACGACTTCGCTGCGCGCTACATCAGCACGGGCGCAGCAACGGCCGGTACCGTATCGGCTTCGGCTCAGTACGCCCTCGACTACCTGTAAGCGTAGCCCTCTGACCTGCCGCCTTCGCACCTCGCGAAGCGGCGGGTCCGCACCTCGATTGTCCTTATCTGATCCCCAGCCTTTCGGAAGGAGTTGGTCATGACCTGCCTGAAACGCTTAGCCCTGTCCGTTGGTTTGCTGATCGGCGTCACCGTTGCCCAAAACGCACTGGCCAGTGTGGTCATGAGCGGCACACGGGTGATCTACCCCGCCAGCATTCGCGAAAAAGCCCTGCAACTCACCAGTCACGATGCGTATCCCAATCTGGTGCAGATCTGGGTGGACAAAGGCGACCCGGCGTCCACGCCGCAAACCGCTGATGCGCCGTTTATCGCCAGCCCACAGATTTTTCGGATGAACCCCAAGGCCGGGCAAATCGTGCGCCTGGTGTACACCGGTAAAGACTTGCCGCAAGACCGCGAGTCCGTGTTTTACATCAACTTCATGCAGATGCCAGCCCTCAAGGCCCACGACATGGACGCCAACAAGCTGATGCTCACCGTGAGCAGCCGGATGAAGGTGTTCTATCGCCCTGAAAGCATCGCAGGCAACCCGGAAGACATCACCAAATCGATGACATTCAAGCTGCAAGGCAGCGGTTCAAACCTGAGCGTGAGCGCCGAAAACAACAGCGGTTATCACGCGGTGATCCGTGAGGCCAACCTGCTGGTCGGCGGCAAACCGGTCAACGTGGCCAAAGCCGTGATGATCGCCCCCTACTCCAACGCTCAATGGCCGGTTAAAGGGGCCAACGCTGGCAACCAATTGCGCTTGACGCTGGTGAACGATTACGGCGCTGACGTCACCACTGACTTGCCGCTTCACTAGCCCTGAGAAAATGCACATGACCGTGACTCACTTCACCCCTTGCCGGATCCGCAACCGCGCCCCCCATAGCCGTTGGCTGTGGGCAATGCTGCTGGTGTCGTCGACGATCCTGTGCAGCGGATTGAGCGCGGGCACCGCCCAGGCCGAGACCCAAACCAGCAGCAGTAACGACGACTATCAGTTTGACGACAACATGATGTTTGGCGGCGGCTCGCTGTCGCGCTTTAACAAAATCAACGCCATCGACCCCGGCCATTACACCGTCGACCTGTACCTCAATGATCGTTTCGTCGAGCGCGTGCCCGTGCAGTTTGTGGCCGTAGCCCAGGGCGACGTGCAACCGTGCTTGGCGCGCGAGTTGCTGGAAGGCGCAGGCGTGTTGGCCAGTGCCATTACCGACACGCAAGGCAGCGAATGCCAATTGCTCAGCGACACGGTAAAAGACGCCAGCAGCCATTTTGACTTCGCCCAACTGCGCCTCGACATCAGCATGCCGCAAAGCTTGATGCTGCACGTACCGCGCGGGTATGTCTCACCGCAAAACCTCGACGCGGGCAGCACCATCGGTTTTATCAACTACAGCGCCAACCAATACCACGTCAGTCGCAGCGGGAGTCACGCCCAAGACACCGACTCCAGCTATCTGGCGCTCAACAGCGGCCTGAACCTGGGCATGTGGCGCCTGCGCCAGCAAGCGTCCCTGCGCTACGACTCGCAACACGGCAGCGACTGGAATGCCACGCGCACTTACGTGCAACGCGCATTGCCAAGCCTGCGCAGCGAACTGACCGCGGGCGAAGGCTACACCTCGGGGCGCTTCTTCTCCGGGCTTGGCTTTCGCGGGATGCAAATCACCTCAGACGAACGCATGTTGCCCGAGTCGGTACGTGGCTATGCGCCGACCGTACGCGGGATCGCCAAGACCAACGCCAAGGTCACCGTGCGCCAAAACGGCAATGACATTTACGAAGCCACCGTCGCGCCGGGGCCGTTTGAAATCAACGACCTCTACGCCACCAACTACAACGGCGACCTCGAAGTCTCGGTACAAGAAGCGGACGGCAGCATCAGCCGATTCAGCGTGCCGTTCTCGGCCGTACCCGAATCGCTGCGCCCCGGGACCTCGCGCTACAGCGCCGCCGTGGGCAAGACCAGTGACGTGGGCGATAACGACCTGTTCAGCGAGTTCACCTACCAGCGCGGCCTGACCAACACCGTCACCGCCAACACCGGTTTACGGGTGGCGGACGGTTATCAGGCGTTGGTATTGGGTGGCGTGTACGCCAACTGGCTGGGCGCGTTTGGCCTGGACGCTACCTACTCACGGGCCGACATGCCGCAAGAGGGCCTGGTCGATGGCTGGATGGCGCGCTTGTCGTACAGCCGCACCTTCGCACCGACCAACACCACCTTGTCGATTGCCGGCTACCGTTACTCCACCGCTGGTTATCGCGACCTGGGCGACGTGCTCGGCGTGCGTGAATCGTTGCGCAAAGGGGAAGAGTGGGACTCGGCCAGCTACCTGCAACGCTCGCGATTTGAAGTGTCGGTCAACCAAAGCCTGGCCGAGTACGGCTCCATTTACGTGTCCGGCTCGACTCAGGATTACCGCAACGGCCGTGAACGCGACACACAGCTGCAATTGGGCTATGCCAATACGCTGAAAAACTCGGTGAGCCTCAACCTGTCGGTCTCACGCCAGTCCACGGGGAGCTTCGAAAACACCCGTTACGGCGGCTTCGACGGTCACAACAACGGCAACAACGTCAACGGCGGCAGTTGGAACCCTTCTTCGCCCGGCTCGACTGAAACCGTCACCTTGCTCTCGGTGTCATTCCCGCTGGGCAGCCCGTCGAAGAGCAACACGCCGACCTTGAGCAGCTCGGTCAGCCACAGCTCGACCTACGGCAATGTGTATCAAACCTCGTTGTCCGGCACAGCAGGCGCAGAACAAACCCTGAGCTACGGGATGGACGTGTCTCACGACGCCGAGCAAAAACAGAACACCTGGAGTGGCAACCTGCAAAAACGTTTGCCCAAGACCAGCCTCGCCCTCAGCGCCTCCAAGGGCGAAGACTACTGGCAAGCTTCCGGCAGCGCCCGCGGTGCCGTGGCGATTCACAGCGGTGGCGTAACCTTTGGACCGTATTTGGGTGACACCTTCGCGCTGGTGGAAGCCAAAGGCGCCAGCGGCGCAAAAATCATGAACAGCCAGGGCACGACCATTGATGACTCAGGCTACGCACTGGTACCCGCGCTCACGCCGTACCGCTACAACACCGTGGCCATCACCCCGGAAGGCATGAACCAGAAAACCGAACTCGACGACGGTCAGCGCCGCATCGCGCCGTATGCCGGTGCTGCCGTCAAAATCCAGTTCAAAACCCGTAGCGGCAACGCCCTGCTGGTCAAGGCCCTGTTGGCCAATAATCAGGCCGTCCCTATGGGTGCGGACGTGCTCGACGAAAGTGGCAGCGTGATCGGTATGGTCGGTCAAGGCAGCCAGGCTTACTTGCGCAGCGAGAAGCCTGAAGGCGCATTGACCCTGCGCTGGGGTGATCGGCCGCAAGAGCAATGCGTTCTGCATTACGACGTGTCGGATCGCGATCTGGAGCAGCCATTGCTGCGCGTGACCAGCGAATGCCGTGCGCTCTGATTTCCCCTTTATTCACACCCTGAAAATCGAGGCCTTTTATGTTCACTCTACGCCCACGATTGAATCAGTTATTGCTACTGGCGCTGACTCTCGCCGCGCTGCCCGCTGCACACGCCACCTGTACCCGCGTCTACAACGGCATTAACGTGCTTGACCCTTACTCGGCGCAAATCAGCTTTGGCCGGGTCAACCTCACCAGCACCTACCTGCAACCGGTCGGGACGCCGCTGGGCACCACCATCGTCGACAGCGCCACCGCGACGGGGCTAAACAGCGAGACCGTGCTCTGGCAGTGCGACCTGGCGGACAAAGATGAGCTGTATGAAGTGTTTGCCACCAACGGCGACGACCGGGTGGGCGGCTACTGGGAAATCGGCAACGGTGCCGGTACATCCACCAATGACGGGTTGCCCGGCTACTACGCCACGTACTTTCCGTATGTCGGCCTCAAATTGACGCACCTCAATTCCGGCAAAGTGTTCACCCGCTATTGGCAGCAAAGCAAGATCACCCAATACGACGTGGTCGGCAACAAGCTGCAAATCAAACCCAAGCACCTGAGCATGGTGCAGGCCGACCTGGCGCGCGTGTCCAGCCTGCCACCCACATCCGGCAGCGGCAGTAACTACTGCGGCGGTCAAGCGGCGGCGAGCGGCAGCGGCAATTACAGCTACACCTGCACCCAGCCCAACGGCTATGTGCAATTTCAAGGTCCGGGCTACAAGTCTGACACCGTGGGCACTGACTCCAACACCAACTATTACTTTTGGGGCCAGTACAACGGTATTGGCTTTGGCATGCGCAGCGCCGCGTCGATCAGCTACACCGCCACCTGCGTGGCGCGCAACGTCACGCCGCTGGTGATGTTCATGCCCGTCACGGCTCAGGAACTGAATGACAACATGACCCGCGAAAGTGATTTCAGCATCGAGATTGAATGCAGCGATCAGGCGGTGTCCGGTGTTAATACCAACCAGACGGCAATGGGCGTGCAAGTGTCTGCCGCCGCGTATGCCAAGGCCGCGGAACTGGGTCTGCTGACCGGGTCCCAAGGCGTCACGCATCTGGTTTCCAACGGGTACGGCACAGACCCCTCCATTGCCACCGGGGTTGGCATTGCCTTGAGCAACAACGGCAAGCAAATGAACTTCCTGGGCACGGGGGTGGCGGGTGGCGGTAACGCGAGTGGCTGGTACCCGGTCAAAGACGGCGCCAGTGCCAATGGCAGCGCCGCCTCGGGCTACACCACCTATACCCAGACCCTCACCGCCATTCTCAAAACCCTGCCGGGGCGTAAAGCCACACCGGGCAAGGTGAATGCCACCGCTTACGTCCTCGTCAAGGTGCAGTAAACATGACTAAAAAAATAACACTCACCCTCACCCGGCTATTAATGCTCGCCCTGTTGTGCGTGTTCATTCTCCCCGCACAGGCAGGCGTCATGGCATCACGCACGCGGGTCATTTATGAAGAGGGGCAAAATCAGCACTCGCTGATGCTGGCCAATATCAATCCGTATCCGGTGGTGGTGCAAACCTGGGTCAACGACGGCGAAGACCAGCAGGCACCGGAAAAAAGCACCTCACCAATGATCGCCCTGCCGTCTGTGTTTCGTATGCAACCGGGGGCGGTGCAAGGCTTGCGCATTATTTATAACGGCGATCAATTGCCCAAAGACCGCGAGTCGGTATTTTGGCTCAACCTCTATGAGATTGCTCCCAAGTCCACCACCACGCCTGCACCGCAGGCAGCCGTAGCGCTGGCCATGAACACCCAGATGAAGATTTTTTACCGCCCTAAAAACTTGCCAAGCACGGCCGAAGACATGCCCAAGGTGCTGACGTTCACCCTGGAGCAACAAGGCGAGCAATGGGTGCTGGTGCTGCGTAACCCGACCCCTTATCACGCCTCGATGGCGTCTTTGCGCCTGGTCGACAACGACAAGCAGATGGCCGTGCCACAAACCCTGGACATGATGGCGCCACCGTATGGCGAAAAGCGCTATCGCATGGCCCCTGGCAGCCAGATCAACCCCAAAGGACTGAAAGTGAGCTTTACCTGGGTGGATGACGGCGGTCACTTTCACACCGCCACCGCCCCCGTGCTCAATCCCTAAACCTGCGGCGGTTCAAATCAGGTTCATGCTGATGCAGAAGGTCAGCAAGGCGTGATCGTTTTCCACGTCCAGCTTGCGCATGGCTGAAACCTTCTGCGAACTCACGGTCTTCACACTGCGATTAAGCGAGTGAGCGATATCGCGCACGTTCATCCCCGATGCAAAGCGGCGCAACACCTCAAACTCCTTGACCGACAGGCTGGAAATCCGCGCCTGCACGGCATCTGAACGCTCCACGACACTGGCGGCTC
Organism: Pseudomonas weihenstephanensis; assembly: GCF_016812185.1. Lineage (NCBI taxonomy): Bacteria > Pseudomonadati > Pseudomonadota > Gammaproteobacteria > Pseudomonadales > Pseudomonadaceae > Pseudomonas > Pseudomonas weihenstephanensis. The sequence goes on from NZ_JAAEBV010000006.1 coordinate 183,473, forward strand.
CCTGGGCGGCCTTGCTGTGCCACTTCTCTCCGTTTGCCAGCGCACTGAGCGCCAGCGGGATCTCATTAAGGTCGCCGTTTTTCAAAATAATCCCGCCGACCCCCAAGTCATACAGACGCGACAGAATCAAGTTGTTGGTGAGCATGGTCAGCACCAGGATCTTGACCTGCGCAAAATGCCGGATCAGGTACTCGATGAGCTTGACCCCGTCGCCATAGGTTTCATCCCCCGGCATGTTGTAATCGGTGACCACAATGTCTGGCTGCAAGCGCTGCAACTGCTCAATCAGCTCTGTGGGGGTCTGAGCCTGGCCCACGACTTCATAACACCCATCACGCTCGATCAGATCCCTAACGCCCATCAGCACGATCGGGTGGTCATCCGCTAATACGACTTTTATTTTTGGCACAGGTACATCCTGTCAAAAGAACGATCACTCTGTGACGCGCTCAATCGGTGGTGTGGGAAAACGAAAATATCAAACCGTAGCTACAGCCCGCTTGATGCGAGCCAACAGCGCCTCGATCTGATCGTACAAAGACTCATCCAATACATGACCTTCCAGGCGGTGCTCAAGTTCACCGCAGCGCTCGGTCAACGCATGTGCCTGAACCACCGCCAAAGCCCCCCGAATACAATGCAATAGGGCCTTGAGCGCATCACTGTCGCGAGCATTCAACGCCTGCTGCGCGTTTTTTATATCGGCGCCCATGGTGTTGATAAATAAATCACGCATCCGCGCAGAGACCACGATGGGTACTTCGACTGGCGCGGGATTCTGGGCCGCTGAAGGAGGCTCTGACTCAGGCAGTTTTATGCCGCAGGCGCGTACCAACTCGGCCCATAACCTCTGCAAGGTCATAGGCTTGACCATGCGTGCGTTCATGCCCACCGCGATACACCGCTCGCCTTCCTCGCGCATGGCATTGGCGGTGACCCCGATGATCGGGATGTGGGCATCCTGCTGGCGAATGGCGCCAGCCAGTTCGTAACCATTCATGATCGGCATGTTGACGTCGGTCAACACCGCATCAAACGCCTGCGGCGACCACAAACTCAGGGCCTCTTGCCCATGAGAAGCGAGTACCACACGACACCCCAGTTCTTCGAGCTGCTCTTTGAGAATGGTTTGATTGATCGGGTTGTCTTCGGCCACCAGCACCCGCAGGTCGAGCTTCTCGCGTCGCACAGGAGGTTGGCCGACGGTGGTGTCCACACGCCCAAGCTGCGCCAGCATGACGGCACGGGCCACACCGCGAATCATGTTCACGCCCACGAGCCAGCCCTGCGCCGTGTGCTCCGGCTGGCCGGAGCCGGGCAGGCCAATCACGCACGGGCCAGGCCATTGCACGGTCGAGTGACGGCTGGGCAATAAATCCACCCATACCGCCCCAGGCGAGGTGCTGATCGAACCGCTGGGTGCAACCAGCGCATGGCCACCCCAGCGGTTAAGCCAGTCACAGGTGGTTTGCGCCAGCTCAATGACCGGTGCCCGCACATACACCGGGGTTGGGCGCAGATGCAGGTCGCTGACCGCCGGCAAGGCCCCCTCAAGGATCGGCATCTCCAGCATCAAGCTGAAACTGCTGCCCAGTCCCGGTTCACTGACCACACGCAATTGGCCGTCCATCAACTGCGTCAGACGCATACAAATTGACAGCCCCAGCCCCGTGCCGCCCGCTGAGTGGCCGTTAAACACCTGGTAAAACGGTTCGAACAAACGCTGCTGCTGGGCCTCGGAAATACCTACGCCGGTGTCCGTCACCTGCCACTGCAACGTCACGTTGTGCGCATCCCGGCTTAATACCTTGAGGCGCAGTACCACGCGACCATAGTCGCTGAACTTGATCGCGTTATTGAGCAGGTTGTTGAGAATCTGGCGGATGCGCGACTGATCACCGCTCAACTGGTCGGGCACATCGGCATCGATGCAGGCATAGATTTGCAAGCCTTTGCTTTCGGCGGAGGCCGCGTACGCGTCCACCACTTCCTCGGCCATGTCCAGCGGGCAAAAACGCCCCGTCTCCAGTGCCATTTGCCCGGACTCGATCTTGGACACATCAAGAATGTCGCTGATCAATTGCAGCAAGGTCGACGAGGAACGCGAGATGGTATTGAGATACACCCGCTGACGACTGTCCAATGGCGTCAATTCCAGCAACTCAAGGGTGCCGAGTACGCCATACAACGGGGTGCGGATTTCGTGACTCATGGTCGCTAAAAAGGTGGTCTTGGCATGACTGGCCTCTTCGGCCTGATGCTTGGCGTGGTTCAGCGCAGCGGCGTCGTCCTTGTGCCCGGTCACGTCATTGAAGGCACACACGATGACATCCTGCTCCTGGTAGCGTGTGCTGCTGAAACTGACATGGAAATAGCGCCCGCCGACTTCCACGCAGGCTTCTCCCATGTCCGCTTGCTGCTCACGAACCAGCCGTGAAATGTACTGCGAATTGCCCAACCATTCTTGTGCCCGCTTGTTGGCCAACAACATATGGTTATCGGACTGGCGTACCACGCATAAGCCCGTGGGCGCCGTGTCGATCACTGCGCGGCTGAATATTTCACTTTCAATCACCCGCCGATGTGCGCGTTCAGCCGGGCGTACCACGCGTAGCCGGTACCAGCGATTGACCAGCCAGCCCACGTACACACTGAACAGCGCGATACACAAAATGCTCAACAGTTGCCATTTTGCATAATGAAAAAAGCTGTCGTAGCTGATCCGATATAGCGCCGTCCAGCGATCCTCACCCTCACTGGAGACTTTCATTTCCAGCCCGTGGGAGGTAAAGCGCATGCCATCGGGCCGCGTGTTGTTGTCATGCACACTTCCCAGCAACACGGCACCCGTTGGCGCGATCAGCGTCAGGTCGTCAAACTTCGGGGAGGTCACACTCGAAGGGGTTTGGGCCAGGCGCCGCACATTGATCAGGGCCGCCAGCAGCACCTCTCGGTCAGTCCCCGCCACATCCAGAAACTTGGAGGGCAAGTTGATTTTTATGAAGGCAAACACCTCGGCATTGCCTTCACTGACACTGCCGGTGTTGGACCAGTACACCTGCCCCTCTTGCAGCTCATCCTTGCGCGCCTTGAACAGGTGCAGCAGGCTTCGGCTGGTGTCCAGATACGACTCAAGGCTGAGAATCGCTACATGTCCGCGACGAGCGCCGATGGCGGGTACGGCAAGGGTGAAATCATGGTTGGGCGGCAATAGAAACAATTGCGGCGAGGGGTACACCGACCCCGACCAAAAACCGCTGTAGAAGTTGGACAAGTGCATGCCCAGCGAAAACGCCGACTGGCTAATCCTCTGGCTCGCATCGCTTTGCGCCAGGTTGAACGGTGTCGAAAACGAGAACTCCTTGCCCTCATAGATGTTCATCCCGGCGCCTTGAAACACCAGAGCGCTTTGCAGCGGGGTGATGTTCTTGTCCAATACATCCTGAGCATCTTTGACGGCACTGTTAACGTTGTTCAAAAACAGGCGGTTTTCATTCAGGTTCTCCACCAGCAGTGAAAAGTGATAATCGACCTTGTTCACTTCCACTTCCAGCAAGCGCTGCAACGCCCAGGCGCAGGTGCCCACCAGCACCACCGCGACGCCCACCAAAATCAAGACGCCACGGTTCAAGCGCATGGAACTCAATGCGAGTTTGCCCAGCGAGGTGTTGTCGGCGGTCATGTTACTTCCTGTTTTTGGCGTAATGGCCCAACGGGCTCAGACTCGTATAGCGTAGACGAGCGGATGGCGGCGGATGAAGGCGGTCCATTTTCAGGCCAGATGCTGCCCCTTGCCGGGGTCAGTGCAGCAGCGGCGGAGCATCCTCATGCAGCAGGTGCCCGAAGTGACCTGATGATACGGCACGCGATATCAGAAAACCCTGCACCCGGTCACAGTTGAGCTTGCGCAGCAGGGCCAGCTCTTCCTGACTCTCGACCCCTTCGGCGACCACCTCCAGACCCAACTGGCGGCCCAAGGCCACAATGCTGGCCAACGCCGAGGCCAGGTTTTCATTTTCGACACAGCCATGCACCAGCGCACGGTCGATTTTCAGTTCGGTGAACGGTGTCGACACCAAATTGAAATACGAGCTGAAACCCTGTCCAAAGTCGTCCTGGGCCAGCCCAAAACCTTTCATGCGCAACCGGCAGGCGCCAGCGTAATACTTGCTGATACCCTGCGTGGTGGAGCACTCCATCAACTCAAAGGCGAGCTTGGCCGGTATCCCGCCTTCGGCGCGCACGTAATCATGCAAGGCGTCGGCCAGGTCATCGTCATCGAGCAAGTGGGTGGGCAAGTTGATCGACACGGGAATGTCATAGCCCTGGCTGGCCCAACTGCTCTGGGCGGCAATGGTTTGCTTGATAAACAGCAGCAACAGTTCTTTTTCCAGCCCATGCCCCACCAACGACGGTAAAAAGTCAGCGGGCATCAACAATCCCAGCTCAGGATGAACCCAGCGCGCCAGGGCCTCGGCCGCCACGATGTGGCCGTCATGAAGTGATTTTTTGGGCTGGAACCACGCTTGCAACGCACCACTTGCCATTGCCGCGCGCAGGGCTTCACGCTCCAGCACCAACGGCTCGCGCTTAAGGGGTTGATCGCTGGTGAGTAGTTTGTCCAGCGTGGTCATCACGGTACGGACCGCCGCGGGGACCACGGGTTTGGACAATTGCCCTACCACCGTCAAACCCATGCTTTGCGCCACCAGGCTGGCACTGACAATCATGCGCCGCGAGGCCGCGCTCATGATCGCCAGTGCCGGTTTGTGCGGCAAAGATGCCAGCCGCTGGATCAGTTGCACGCCGTCCATGCCTGGCATCAATAAATCGGTGAGCACCAGATCAAAAGGCCGCTTTTGCAGCCACTCAAACGCTTCATTGCCGTCACGGGCCGCTTCGACCCGAATATTGCCCAAGTCACGAAACAGGTTGAGCAAGTATTCATGCTGAAAAGGATGGTCCTCGACGATCAGAACGCTATACGGCATGCGGCTTCCTCTGGGTTTGCTCAAGGCAAGTAAATAAGGCGCTGAGGCCAAACGGTTTGACCAGGCATTCATTCATCCCCACCGCCAGGCAACGGGCACGCTCTTCGTGCTGCGCGTTGGCGGTGGCACCAATGATGGGCACGCTGCTATCGAGCTGGCGCAATTGTGCGGCCAGTTCGTAACCATTCATACGTGGCATGTTGACGTCCGTCAGCACCCGGTCAAAGGTCGCCGGCTGCCACAGCGCCAGCGCCTCCAAGCCGTCCGAGGCCAGGTCGACCGTGCAGCCCAGCTCTTCGAGCTGGTCTTTGAGAATCAACTGGCTGATGGCGTTGTCTTCCACCACCAACACGTGCAACCCCAAGGGTTTGAAAACACTGGTTGCCAGGCCAGCAGGTCGCGCATACGGGCTTAGCCCTTGCGCCTGACTGACCGCGCGACGCAAATCCTGCAAGTAGCTCAAGTTGACATGCCACTGCGGCGTTTCTTGTTCAGGCTGGGCAAAGCACACACTGCCGCAGGCCACGACCACCGGTCCCGGCCATTCCAGCTCATGGTTATGTGTGCAATCACCGGGGTGAATTTCAACCAGCACCGCGTTGCGGTCGCTGATGTCCATACCGGGGCGCAGCACTTGTGCCCTGGCGCCCCAGCGGCTTAACCAGCCACTGATGTTCTCGGCCATTTCCGGCATCGACGACACCACAAACACGGTTTCAGGCAGCAACTCAACGGGCGTCGTGATCCGTGGTGCATAGCCCTGTTCGAGCGGCAAGCTCAAGGTAAAACTGCTACCCAGCCCCGGCTCGCTGACCACGCGCATGCTGCCGCTCATCAGGTACATCAGGCGCTGACAGATCGACAAGCCCAACCCCGTGCCCGTGATCACGTTGGCACGGGTGCCGGTCTGATAAAACGGGTCGAACAAAAATGGCTGGTCCTGCTGAGCAATGCCCTGCCCGGTGTCCGTGACCTGCCACAGCACCGTCACCCGTTCATCGTTTCGGCTTTCAACCTTGACCCGCACAACGATTTGCCCACTTTCAGTGAACTTGACCGCATTGCTCAGCAAGTTGTTCAGGATCTGACGGATACGCGGGCCATCGCCGATCAGCTGCTCGGGCAACTGCGGATCAATGTGGGCATACAGTTGCAAACCTTTGCTTTGCGCGGCAGCCGAATAGCCATTGACCACGTCCTGGATCAAGTCCAGTGGCGCAAACTCATTGACCTCCAGCACCAACTGACCGGCCTCGATCTTTGACACATCCAGCACGTCGCAAATCAATTGCAGCAAAGTTGATGAGGAGTTCTGGATGGCGTGCAGGTACTCCTTTTGTCGCGGGTTCAGCTGGGTGCGGCTCAATAACTCAAGGGTGCCCAAGGCACCATAGAGCGGGGTGCGGATCTCATGGCTCATGGTGGCAAGAAACAAGGTTTTGGCTTCATTGGCCTTGTCGGCCTCGCGCTTGGCCTGCTCCAGCGCCAGCTCGACGTCCTTGTGCGCGCTAATATCGCTGAACGCACACAGCAACACGTCCTCACCTTTGTAACGGGTGGCCACACAGCTGATGTGTAAATGCCGACCCGCCACCGAAAACTCGTCGACACGGGGCAGGCCGTCGCCGTGGTACGCCTGATCGATCCAGTCATGGCACAACGCGTCGCGCTCACGGCCACGTCCCAGCCATTGCTGGGCCAGGGTGTTTTCCAGCACCACTGCGCCGTTGGCACGCCGTAATACACACAGGGCCACGGGCGCGGTCTGGATCACTGCGCGGCTGAACGCTTCACTCTCTATCAACGCCTGTTTGCGATTAATCGCCGGGTTAATCAATTGCCGTTCAATGCGCCGCACCAACAGGCCCAGCGCCAGCGTGCAGCCCACGGCCAGCAACAGCGCAATCAGCAACGGCTCACGCATGGCCAGCAGCAAATGGCCGAACTCCATCGAATACACCACGTTCAGGTCGGCGTACCCCAACTGGTTGCGCATGATCAGGTAGTCCGGCCACACGCCTTCGCCGGTAAAGCCAAAGTGCTTGTCACCGGCAAAACTTTTCAGGGCCTGGCGTAAACCGGGGTTCAAGGCGCTGGCAAAAATCTCTTCGCCCTGGGCATTGAGCACCACAAAATCACCCGCATACTTGCGGTCCATCGCGGCGGAAATATCAGTCCCTTCTATTTCCAGCCCCAACCAGCCCGACGCGGGATCACGCTTGTCGAGCAACGTGAACAGGTACAACGCGGAGTTTTCAGTGAGCACCAGGTTGGGTGTGGCGTTGAACCAATGCTCCCCCACGACCGAAACCTGCGAGTGTTCGAGCGCTTTGAGCTGGCGCAACACGTCCTGGTCCACTGCCACCGGGTTAAGTGCTGTCTGAGTCAATCGTTCGGCCTGCACGACACTGCCCGCCTTGACGTACAGCAGATTGATTTTTTTACTGCGCAGGTAATCCAGTTCGCGAGATGTCTGCCACAGGCTCCAGGAGTGGGCGCCCTCACCCAGCACCAACTGGAATTCGTCACTGTCTTCTTCAGGTTCCATCACCGCCGGTTTGTTATTGCGCACCGCCGACAAACTGAGGCTTTTGAGAAGAATTTCATGGCCCGTAAAAAAACGTTGGGCCTCAAGAATGGCACCGCTCATGTAACCGCGACGCTGGGAGATTTCCCGGTCAAAGCTGGAATTGAGGTAAACGTAAAGCCCGCCGAACAACGAAAGCAGCAACGCGACGAAAAAAGAACGCAGCAAGGTACGCGCTGCGATTGAGGTCGAGAACGAGGCATCTAACGGACGGAAAAACTGTTTGAGCTTCATGCCGCCAGACTAGGGATCTGGCGGCTTTTGAAACATCAGACAAACCTTAAAAAAACGGTTCAGCCAACGCACTGTAGGCGCGCAAATAAAACTCAGGCAGGGCTGACGGCCCTGAAATCCAGGCGCCCGTCCTTGAGCGGCGGGCACCAGTAATAGCCGCCATTGAGCGGTCGGCTGTAGCGGTACAGGCCGTCAATAATGCCGTCTTCCAGACCGCTCATGCGGCGCAGTTGCACTTCAAAGGCGTTCAAGGTGCGACCAAAGGCGACAAACATCAGACCCGACTTACCGTTCTCGGTCCACGGCATGGAACGGCGCACGATAAAGGCTTCAGGGCTGAAGCTCTCTTGCGCAGTACGTTTGACGTGGGCGGATGCGGGGGCGTCGTCCAGTTCTTCGTTGTCGCTCATGCGACGGCCCATGATGTTGTCCTGCTCCTCGCACGGCAGTGCCGCGAAGCCGTTCAAGTCATGCTGCCACTGCTGAATGGCCACAAAACTGCCGCCATCCAGCCCCGGTCCTGCGTTGGCGACGATGGCGGCGTCGACGGCCGCCTCGTCCACCGGGTTTTCAGTGCCGTCTTCGTAGCCGGTCAAGTCGCGGTCGGTACCGTAGCGAAAGCCTTCGGTGACTTGCAGCAGGTTAAACGCAGAGGCCAGCGCGGTTTCAATCTTTTGGCTGCGGTGCAGCAGCTCGCCACGGTCATCGCCCAGCAGCCAAAGCCACAGTGCATGTTGGGTTGACGGGTTTTCGACCATCGCATTGAGCGCCGGGAACACGCGCAAGCCCTGAACTTTAGCGCCCAAAGCCATTACCAGCGGCGAACCAAAACCCGCCACCACGCTTTTGCCGTCCACCCACTGCGACAGAACGTCAAGTGCGGCCGGCAAGGCTTCTACTGACTTGAGGGCGAAAAACATATAACGCGCTTGCGAAGGGATCGGCTTAGTCAGAATGCTCGACTGGTAGAGACTCATAGAAACTCCTTTGGAAAGCGCAGAGTTTACGCCTACCCGTACTTTTTCCGTCACCCGGAGCTTACTTTTCTTGAGTACAACCCCGGCATATCAAGGTTTAAGACGAGAGTTGGTTAGCAAACTGCCCGACCGCGCTCACCACTTTTTGCGCACCGTCCTGAATCTCAACGATCACCGTGCCCGCTTCCGCCGCCAGTGCCAGCCCTTCTTCAGCCTGTAACTTGCCATCGGCCATCAAGGCCACGGCGTCGCGGGCCATGTCCTGATTGTGACGCACCACATTAATGATTTCTTCGGTGGCTTTGCTGGTACGAGACGCCAACTGCCGCACTTCGTCGGCGACCACAGCAAACCCACGCCCCTGCTCACCGGCACGCGCAGCCTCGATGGCGGCGTTGAGTGCCAACAAGTTAGTTTGCTCGGCAATGCCACTGATGGTTTTGACGATGGTGCCAATCACTTGCGATTGATCATTCAACGCCTCAATGCCGTCCCCGGCCTGCTGCATGTGTTTGGCCAGGTCACGCATCACATCCACAGCCTGGGTCACGACTTTGGTTCCGCGCTGCGCACTCTCATCGGTTTGCAAAGACGTGCTGTAGGCAATACTGGCTGCCTCGGACACCGCTTGCTCCTGATGAATTTGATCGGTAATCACCGTGGCGAACTTGACCACTTTGTACAGCGTGTTATTGGCGTCACATACCGGGTTGTACGACGCTTCGAGCCACACGTCGCGGCCGTGGCTGTCAATGCGCTGGAAGCGACCGGCGACAAACTCACCCGCATTCAGGCGCTTCCAAAACGCCTGATACTCGGCGCTGCCTTGCTCCTGCGGGGTACAGAACATGCGGTGATGCTTGCCTTGAATCTGCGCCAGCGAGTAGCCCATGCCATTGAGAAAGCGGTCATTGGCGGTCAACACCTCGCCATTGAGGTTGAACTCAATCACGGCGGTGGAGCGCAGCAATGCGCTCATCAGGTTTTCGTGGTCGCGGGACGCTTCGATGGTGCGCGTCAGGTCGCTGGAAAAAATCGAAATGCGCAACACACGGCCACTGGAATCAAGAATCGGCTGCACGATCGAGCGTAGCCAGGCTTCTTGCCCATTGCCGCGCAGCAACCGTACGGTGCCGCTGAAATGCTCACTGCGCGTCATGGCCGTTTTGAAACGACGCAAGTGCTCGTCGTTTTTCAGGTGCGCAGGGAACAGATCGTCAATGCGCCGCCCAATCAGCGCGCCATTGGCGTAAAGCATTTCGTGGGTGAAATTGTGATTTGCGGTTTCAATGCGTCCATCTGCCCCCAATGAGAGCACCAGCATTTCGCTGTCCAGGCTCTCTTTAACTTGTTGCAAGCTGGACAGTTCTTCGCGAAGAGCCGCTAGCTCTTGCTTCAAGCGTTTGTTAAACATGGGATACCCGGGGCAATGATGGTCTGCGTGAAACAGAATCGGCTAGGAGTGCCTTTTCTGAAGGACAAAACACGACCGTTGATCAAAAATACTTTACGTACGAAACCTGGCCGACCCACCCCCTTAAACCGGTGTGCGTGACACCGACAATTGAAGTGAATTTTTCGAGATGCACGCAATCCCAAATACATCACAGGGAGCCATTGTTAAGCCATGAACTCAGCCAAACTTTTCGTTATTGACTACACGCTGCACGGCACACCGAAATCTTTCATCATCCGCCAGCCCCGCCTGAACGACGCCACGGCATGGTATTGGGCTGGCTGCGACGCGGGGGTCGAACGTATCGCGCGTAATGATCGCGATGCTGCGAAAAAACTCAGCCGCGCCGACATGGAAAAAAAAGGCGTCGCCAACGTGACATGGCGCTCGGCCTCCACCTAAGCCTGCGCGCGTGCCCATCGGCAATACCTCAGGATTGATTTATGGTGTGCTCAGTCGCCGCCTATGCCTTGAACCTTCAAAGGCTGGGTGCAGGCGTCACCATAATCATAAGAAATTGAGGTATGTCCCATGGCCGCTGAGATTGAAGCCAGCCGTTATGCCCGCTTTGCCCTGCGCTGTTCCAATTGGGCCGAACGCTGGTTCCCCGATTCATGGGTGTTTGCCGCCGTTGCAGTGATCACCGTGGCGCTGGCCACGATGGCAATGGGGGCCAAACCCACAGACGCGGCGATGGCGTTTGGCGATGGTTTCTGGAGCCTGATCCCCTTCACCATGCAAATGGCCTTCGTGGTCATCGGTGGCTACGTGGTCGCCAGCTCACCGCCCGCCGTCAAACTGATCGACAAACTCGCGCAAGTACCCAGGAACGGACGCCAGGCCGTGTGCTGGGTGGCGTTGATTTCGATGGTCGCCTCCTTGCTCAATTGGGGCTTGTCACTGGTCTTTGGCGGGTTGCTGGTGCGGGCACTGGCGCGCCGTACGAACTTGCGCATGGACTACCGCGCGGCCGGCGCGGCCGCGTACCTGGGCCTTGGCGCGGTGTGGGCTTTGGGGTTGTCGTCTTCGGCGGCGCAGTTGCAGGCCAACCCGGCCAGTTTGCCGCCGTCTATTCTGGCGATTACCGGGGTCATCCCGTTCACTGAAACCATCTTTCTGTGGCAGTCCGGTGTGTTACTGGCGGCGCTGGTGGTGGTGTCGTTGATCGTGGCATACGCCACGGCACCCGGCCCGGCGTCGGCGCGCGATGCCGCAGCGTGCGGCATTGACCCCAGTTTCAGCCTGCCCAAGCTGCCTGAACGCACCCGACCGGGCGAATGGCTGGAATACAGCCCACTGCTGACCCTATTGCTGGTGCTGCTGGCGGCAGGCTGGTTGTTTCACGAGTTCTCGACCAAGCCGGCAATCAGCGCTATTTCGGGGCTTAACACGTACAACTTTTTGTTCTTGATGCTCGGCGCGCTGCTGCATTGGCGACCGCGCAGTTTTCTGAATGCCGTCGCCAGCGCCGTGCCGACCACAACCGGGGTGATGATTCAGTTTCCGCTGTACGGCTCGATTGCCGCATTGATGACCGTGGTCAAAGGCACCGACGGGCAAACCCTGGCGCATCACATCTCGACGTTTTTTGTGCACATCGCGTCTCACGACACCTATGCCGTATTGATGGGCGTGTACTCGGCGGTGCTAGGGTTCTTCATCCCGTCGGGTGGCGGCAAGTGGATCATCGAAGCGCCGTACGTGATGCAAGTGGCCAATGACCTGGGTTATCACTTGGGCTGGGCGGTACAGATCTACAACGCGGCTGAAGCGCTGCCCAACTTGATTAACCCGTTTTATATGTTGCCGTTATTGGGTGTGCTGGGGTTGAAGGCTCGGGACTTGATCGGGTTTTCGTTCGTGCAGTTGTTGGTGCATGCACCCTTGGTGCTGTTTTTACTGTGGGCGTTGGGAACGACGCTGACGTATGTGCCACCTGTGATGCCATAAAAAATCCTCACCCTAGCCCTCTCCCTTTGGGAGAGGGCTAGGGTGAGGGGGCTGTTTAGACCGGTTTTACCGGGCGCAAGCGGTATTGCGGCGGTAACTGGTCCAGGCCGCTGATGGTGGTGTTCAGGCTTTTCCAGCGACCGTCCTTGATCCCGTAAATACAGCCATGAACCGACAGGCTCTGCCCGCGGTGCCAGGCGTTTTGCACAATGTTGGTATGCCCCACGTTAGCCACCTGTTGAATCACGTTGAGTTCGCACAGGCGGTCAACCCGTTCTTCTTCGGTGGGCAGCAGCGCCAGCGCTTCGCGGTTTTCGTAATACAGGTCGCGAATCGAGCGTAACCAGCCGTCAATCAGGCCCAGTTGCTGGTCCTGCATCGAGGCGCGGACACCGCCGCAACCGTAGTGGCCGGTGACCAGGATGTGTTTGACCTTCAAAACATCGACCGCGTATTGAATCACTGACAAGCAGTTGAGGTCGGTGTGCAGCACCACATTGGCGACGTTGCGGTGTACAAACAGATCGCCGGGCAGCATGCCGACGATCTCGTTGGCCGGTACGCGTGCGTCCGAACAACCAATCCATAGGTATTCCGGCGCTTGCTGGCGAGCCAGCTTGGCGAAAAATTCGGGATCTTGCTGCTTGATCGCATCCGCCCAGCGTGCGTTGTTATCAATCAGATCTTGTAGTTCGTTCATACGGTAAGGCCTCAAGAGTTGATGCGCAGCTTTGACAGCCGACCGGCGGTCGGGGTCACGTGGGCAACTGCCAAATCCAGTGGGCAATCAGGTGGAATCTTCAAGCTTAGCTACAGTCCACCGTATCAGGCCCCACAGTATGAGGATTTACCATGACCGATTCACGCCGCCCATTCGGGGCGCAAGAACCGTCAGAAATCGACGATACCGAAGACCGCATGGGAGCGGTTAAGCCGCTGGATTTCGACGATAACGAAGACACGCATGAGCCTTTGACTGACTTGCTGAGCGATGAAGAATACGAGCGCCATGTGGCCGCCCATCGTCCCCGTAATAAAGAACTGAGTGGCGCCGCACTGCCTGGCCGGGACTCAAACCCGGATGATCTGGACGCCGACATGCTCACCCCTGAAGACGGCGCACGCGATGCCCAGGAAGCCGCGCAAGCGCGTGGCGGCGCGGCCGATTGGGATTTAAGCGTGGTGGATGAAGACGAGATCGGCGCAGGCCGTGGGCTGGATGAGGCCGAACTGGCCGATATTGACCCGGTGGGGCGTAAAGATTAAAAGCCCCTCACCCCAAGCCTCTCCCAAAAGGAGAGGCTTGGGGTGGGCCAAACGGTCAGTCCACCAATGTACAGGCCATGACCACCGCATCTTCGCGACCGCCCACTGCCGGATAATAGTCGCGGCGGCGGCCGATCTCGTTAAAGCCATAGCGCTCGTACAACTTGAAGGCCGCGGTGTTGCTGTCGCGCAGTTCGAGGAAGCACTCACGGGCTTCGTGCCGATAGGCAATCGACATCAAGTGTTCCAGCAGTTTAAGCCCCAGGCCACGGCCCTGACTTTCTGGCTTGACCGTGATGTTGAGCAAATGCGCTTCGTCCAGAATGATCTGCACCACGCCGTGGCCCACTTGCTGCTCGCCTTCGAACATCAGCCAGATGTGATATTTGCCCAACCCGTCGAGAAAAATGCCTCGCGTCCACGGGTGGCTGAATGCCGCGTATTCAATTTTCAGTACGGCATCGAGGTCCGCCTCGGTCATCGGGCGGAACGTTACAGCGTCACTCATTGATAGGTTTCCAGCGCGCCATCAGCCGGCGCATGGCTTGCCACACATCCGCTTTGCGGTGTGGCTCATCCATTAACAGTTCCAGGCCCGGCAGCGCCCATGCGCAGCCCAACCCTTCAATTTCAAGTTCGCGATTAAACGACTCGGCGTTGACCTCACCGGCGAAACGCACCGCAGGCAATCCGATCAACCATAAGCAGGCGCACTCGGCCTCTTCAAGGCGCGCCATCAGAAAGCCCTGTACGAATTCACGGGCCGCATCCGGCCCTTGATCGACGTTGCCACGGCGCAGCAAAGGCCAGCGAATCGGCTCGCCAATGATTTGCGGGCTGTCGGGCAAGCCCGCAGCACGCAGCATGTCTTTGAGCAACAAATAGGCTGGATCGCGGCTTTGGAACGCTCCCCCTGTGGGTAACTCCACCAACACCAGGCAACGGCCTGCGCGCAGCAACTGCAAGGCAAAACGCGGGGGCGGCACGGGCGCCGCTTTGGCCACCACGGGCGCGACGTCGCCTTCGACCACTGGTTTGCTCGCCGCGCGCACGGTGACCGAAGGCCGTGGCACTTCGATCTTTGGCCGCTCGGCAGGTGCGCTCGGTGCGACCACCACCTTGGCCTTGGCCACAGGCTGCGCAATCACGGGCGCTACAGGCGCCTCATCAAACACCAGCAGTTCTGGCCGCGACGGGGCGGCAAACGGCAATTCAGTGCGCGGTAACCAACTGACCACCTGCATGGCGGTCAAGTAAGCGCGGCGGCGGGACTCATTCAACAAGGGTCGGCCATCTGTGGATAACAAAAGAGCGGGGATTCTACCGCCCTTCTGCCCTTCACGCCTGCTGTTGATCGCCCGATGGTGGCTGGGCCCATCCGGCGGCAGATCGCCAAGTAAAGATGTGCGCAGTACAATCGCCGCCTTTCATTGCCAATCGACCGGCCCTCCCATGATCGAACCCAAGCGCGTTTTACGTGCCCTCGCCGAGCACTGGGCACTCCTTGAGCCTTTGTGTGAACACTTCGACCAAGGCACCTTGAGCCTCAGCGAACTGCGTCTGCAATTGGCAGCGCATCAGGTGGACAGCACACCGCAAGACATCACCCAGGTGCTCGATAGCTGGATCCGGCTCGACATTCTGGTGCCGGTCGCCAAAAGCCCTAACCGCTTTGAGCTGAACGCGCAAATCCATGACTTCCTGGCCTATTTGCGGCGTGAACACCGCCTCGGCCTGTGCCTGGAGATCGAAGCCTACCTGCGCCATCTGGAGCGCCTGGCGGGTTATATCCAGGATGCGTTCGATGTCCGCGACGGCAACGATCTGGCGCGCCAGCTGCGTCTGCTCGATATGCGGGTACGCGATGTGCTGAAAAAACTGGCCAACGATGAACAGGCGCTGGTGGCTGTGGCAGAACGTGCCAAGACCAGCGACCGGCAGATCCCGTTGCGCCAGCGTTACGCCGAAGTGCTGGCGACGTGGGATGAATACGTCGAGCCGATGATTCAGTTAGTCAATGCCGACGGCGCCTTCGAACAAGGCGTGCGCAAGGTCGAAAATGTGCTGCTGCGCATGCTCAGTGAACAGCAACGTCTTGGCCACTTGGTCGATGACGACATGCTGCTGCGCACCCATGCGCGCATCCTCGAAATGCAAACCAGTGCGCAATTGACGCTGCGCCACGCCCGCGAACTGCTGCTGCCGCTGCGTGAAGAGGCCCGCCGCCACAACGCCGTCACCCGTGGCGCGGCACTGGCCCTGGCGGCCATTCGACGCAAAGGGCTGGACGCGGTGCCGCAAGCGGCAATGCCGATGTTCACTCGCCCGCAAAGCACTTTTTTGGGCAGCGCCAGCCAGGTCGAGGCCTACGTGTATGCCCTCGCGCGCTTTGAACCCAAACCCGCACGGTTCCCCAAAGCGCACAAAACCCACAAGGTGGGCGAGGCCCCTAAAGCACCGCGCACGGTCAAGGAAATGCTCGACCGTTGCAGTGACGCGCTGCCCATGCCGGACTTGATGAGCTGGTTGCTGGCCCAAGAGCCCAACGGCGACACCGACGAATTGCTGTATTGGTTCTCGCGCTTGTCGCGCGAGAAACGCTTCGTGCGCGAACGTCTTGAGCGTCGCGAGTATCACACCCACGATCATTTGGTCAGCCTGCGCTCCTTCGCCCTGCTTTCACGCAGCGAAGACGCGGCCGAGCCTACTGCGAGCCCTCTCCATGCATCTTGATCTGTCTGAACTGTCCCAACTGGCACCGATTTTTCGTGAATTGTTCAAGGGCTACCACGTGAGCCGACGCGACCCGGAGCTGTACGCGCAGTTGTCGAACTTCCAGGATCAGTACCGCGCCCTGTTCAAGGCGCTGGGCTTTGAGCTGGTGTGTGATACCCGCGGTTTTTATTACTTCGTGCCCGACACCGCCACAGCGCATGTCAACAAGACCGCGCAGCGTCTGGCGCTGTTCACGTTCATCATCGTCGAGCATTTGGCCGATCAGGGGCGCGACCCGATTGCCGTGCTCGATGGCGGTAGTCTGGGCCGCGACGAACTGCCCGCGCTGCTGGAAAAATACCGCGACCTGTTTGTGCAAGCCGAAGTCACGACCCAGGACGAGCTGGAAGAAAAAATCATGCGCCGCATGACGCAACTGGGCTTCGCCAACGAAGAGAGCGGGATTTATCGCTTCTTGCCGCCGATGCACCGCTTTCTCGATGTGTGCCTGTCGGTGCAACAGGACCGCGACCTGGCGGCCAGCCTGCACAGCATCTTGCCGTTGCCCACGCCCGTGTTGGCAGGGGACGACCCTGAGGTCGAGGACGAAGACGAAGACGCCGCCTTGGCGCGGGCCATTGCCGCCGAGCAACAGGAGATGGACGCATGAGCCAAGAACGTTACGGAATACGCCGCTTTGCCTTGTTGAACACTGCCGGTTACAGCCTGGGCCTGTTCCCGCTGGAACATCCGTTGTCGGTGTACGGGGCCAACAACCTCGGCAAGTCGGCGTCGATCAACGCTTTGCAGTTCCCGATTCTGGCACGCATGTCGGACATGAGCTTCGGCAAATACAGCCTTGAACAATCGCGGCGTTTTTACTTCGCCTCCGACACCAGCTATATCCTCGTTGAGGTGTCCCTGCCCCACGGCCCGCATGTGATTGGTGTGGTCGGGCGCGGCCCCGGAGGCGGTTTCGGCCATCAGTTTTTCGCCTACGCCGGCAAGCTGGACCTGGCCCATTACCAAAAAGACGACACCTGTCTGCGCCAAAAAGAGTTGTTCAGCAACCTTGAGCGCAACGGCCTGAAAGCCTACGAACTCAAGCCTGACGAACTGCGGCGCTTGCTGGTCGGCGGTCACACCTCGATCCCGCTCGACCTCACCCTGATCCCGCTGCGCTCCACCAGCGAGCAAAGCCTCAAAACTTTCCGCGCGCTGTTTATCAACCTGCTGCACATGCGCGAAATCACGGCCGCCAAACTCAAGCAACTGTTCCTCGATGCCTTTGAACACAGCCTGCGCTCGGGCAGTGTCGATTACATCGCCGCCTGTGAAGAAGCGTTCCGCGATGTACGACGCATGGAGCAGGATTACAACGCACTGGTCGGCGCCGGGCCTCTGGTCGAGTCATTGGCTGGCGGCGTGCGCCAGCGCGACCTGCTACGCGGCAAGCTGCATCGCCTGTCACCGATCCTTGATTCATTGCTCGGCGCTTGGCAGGACTATGCCGGGGCGCGCAAAGAGGAGCTGCTGATTCAGTCCGAGCACTACCGCGGCGAGCAAGACGCACTGCAAAACGATCAGCGCAGCAGCACCCAGGAACTGATGCGCCTGGAGCGCGAAATCACCGGCATCCAGCGCTGGCTGGGCGAGCTGTCGGTGCTCAAGCACCGCTTCGCGCTGGTGGCCGATGTGAAAGTACTCGAACAACAGTTGCTCGCCGCCAAAGACGCGCACGACGAACTGGCGGGCGCGCTCGCGCAATCGCGTCAGTTCAGCGCCGAAGATCTGGACGAGCGGGTTCGCGATCTGGAAAAACGCCTGAAGTCGGTCAAGCAGCAACTCGATCACGCCGACAACAACAGCTACGCCCGTCTGCGCGAAGAGTTTTCGCAGCAGGACGTTGAGCGCCTGATGCGGCTGTTCAACAGCGCTCTGTTCAGCTTGCCGCTGGGCGAGCACGGGATTGCGCTGGACGACAGCGACGCGTGGGTCAAATCGCTGGAAATGATCCTGGAGGGCTTCAAAGGTGAACGCTTTGAAGCGCCGGGGCTGTCCATCGACCTCAGCCATATCGAACCGCCCGCCTTGCAAGCACTGGCAGACCGGGCCGCACTGCGCGATCAAAAAGAGCGTCTGGACAAAGAACTCAAGCAACTGAAAACCCAACAGGCCGTGACCTCGGACCGCGCGGCGAGCAAGCACGAAGCCGAGTCGCTGTACCAGCAAGTGCTGGACGCGCAAAAGGCGCTGGAAGACTTCCGCCGCAGCCAGACGCTGAGTGCCGAAGAAGGCGAAAAACTGGAGCAACTGGCTCAGGCTGAAGCGGCGCAAGATGAATTGAAGCGCTCCAGCGATGCGTTCACCGAACGCGTGCAGCAACTGTCGGCCAAGCTGCAACTGGTCGGGCGCCAGCTCGGCGACATGGAAGCCAAACAGCGCACGCTGGATGACAGCCTGCGCCGCCGCCAACTGTTGCCCGCCGACCTGCCGTTCGGCACCCCGTTCATGGACCCGATCGACGACTCGATGGACAACTTGCTGCCATTGCTCAACGACTATCAGGACACGTGGCAAGGGCTATTGCGCTGCGACGGCCAGATCGAAGCGCTGTATGCACAAGTGCGCTTGAAAGGTGTGGCCAAGTTCGACAGCGAAGACGACATGGAGCGCCGTCTGCAACTGCTGATCAACGCGTACGCGCACCGCACTGAAGAAGCCCTGACCCTCGGCAAAGCGCGGCGCGCAGCCGTCACGGACATCGCCCGTACCTTGCGCAACATTCGCAGCGACTACGACAGCCTTGAGCATCAACTGGCGCTGTTCAACCGCGAGATCAACAAACGCCAGGTATCGAACCTGCAAAGCTTTCGCATTGTGCTGGCGCCCAACAAGGAAGCGCTCAAGCACATCGATCAAATTATCCACAGCGCCGGGCAATACGAAGAAGGCGAAACATTGTCGGTGTTCGACCTCAGCCAAAGCGCCGAGCAAGACAACAAAAACGAAGAAGCCAAGGAATACCTGGCGCGTCTGGTGGCCGCCAACCATAACCAGTTGGGCCTCAAGGACCTGTTTGAACTGGCATTCGAGATCACCAAGGTCAATGGACAACCGGTGATTCATACCGACATCGACGGGGCGGCGTCCAACGGCACCACCATGACGATCAAGGCGCTGACCAACATGTATTTGTTGCTGCACTTGATGGACCGCGACCTGGCCGGGCGCATTCGTTTGCCGTACTACCTTGATGAGGCGGCAGACATCGATGAGAAAAACCAGACCGCGCTGCTCGAAACCAGTTTGCAATTGGGCTTTGTACCGATTCTGGCCAGCGTCAAGCCGCAAGTCTGTGCCCATGTGGCCATCGACCTTGAGGGGGGTAGCGGGCCTAACGGGATTTATATCGATGAGGATGACTGGAAATACATTCGTCGCCATGACGAGGCAAAACATGCAGGAGCGGGGGCGGCACAACAGCCGGAGCTAGACGAGGTCTGACGCACCCCACAAGTACACCAAAAGGCCGCGATCACAGGATAGCGGCCTTTTTTGGTTCATGCGCACGTGCAACATGCAAGACTCACCACCTCCAGGAAGCCCCCGCCGGTGAGATTGAAACGTTAACAAATGCGTCTTACATCTAGAACAAAAATATATTTTAATTTTCAGAAAATTCCTACCAGCTCTCCAACAACCAAACAGCACACTGCTAAGTGCTTAGCGCCGCAGGGCTTGGCACTATAAAGCTACTGCCCTGGCTTTAGATGTTTTATCGCTAACAACGGCGATGGCTCATACCTATTTCATCTACCTCAAGCACTCAAGAAAGCCGTAACCTTTACACGTTGTGTGACTTGAAAAGTTAGCTGTTTATCCAATTCGTTATACCGTAGGAACTTTCATATCAGAACATCCTTTTCTATCAATACATTGAGATAGTGAAAGCCAGCAGCCTACAAAGCAATCTTGAAAGTTGTAGGAGAAATCATGCGTAAGGCCCTAATAGTAGACGACCATCCTTTTATTCGACGCATTGTCAGGCTGGTATTAGAGAAAGCCAATTTTCAGGTCGCGGCAGAAACAGATAATGGGGCAACCGCTCTGGACTTGGCGCGATCGCATATTCCACATCTAATCATTCTAGATTTGTCGATGCCCAAGCTGGACGGGCTGGAAGTATTGAAACGCCTGCACATACTCGGTTTACCCATAAAAGTATTGGTCCTCACCTCCAAGGGGTCTGCGTTTTTTGCAGACCGCTGTATCCGTGCAGGTGCCATCGGGTTTATGGAAAAAACCGAAGATGTAGATGCGTTAACGCACGCCATCCATCGTGTGATGAGTGGCAGCATTTATTTAAACGATATCAACGCCAATGTTGCCACGGCGGGAAGCGACAACCAAAGCGATCAACAATTGATCAAGACACTGTCAGACCGGGAACTGAGAACGCTGCAATATTTAGTATCAGGTTTATCCAACAAGAAAATATCCGAAACCATGTTATTAAGCGAAAAGACCGTCAGCACATATAAAACCCGCGTTCTCAACAAACTCAACATCAAGTCTGTGGTCTATTTGGCTGAGTTCGCAAAACGCAACAATCTGGTCGAATGAGCAGGTTGTCACGTCGACGATGCCTGCCCTTGCTCTTCTCGTTATGTATGACGTCGACGGGGTGTGCAGAGACCATCGACTTGCAACTGCTGGGTCGTTCGCACATCGACAGTCCTCCTCTTGATCTGAGCGAGGACGACAAACAATGGTTAATGAGCAAAGGCTCGCTGACGCTGGGCACTTCCGCACCGGACTATGCACCCTTCGATATTTCAACCGGCAGTGATTACTTCGAAGGATTAACGGCCGACTATGCAGGGCTCTTGAGCCAACTGTTACACGTTCCGTTCAAGGTACGCCGGTATGATTCTCGCGCCGAGGTCATTGAAGCGTTAAAAAAAAGAGACATTGATTTACTGGGAACCGCCAATGCCTATGAAATGACCGACCCCGAGTTGGCGTTCTCTTCACCGTATGCACTGGATACACCAGTACTCGTCACGCGCACTGGCAACACGCCGCAAAACGCTGAGCAGCCAAAAGGGCTGCGACTGGCCATGCTTTATCACTACCAGCCCGTTGAAGAGGTAAAAGCCATTTATCCGCATGCGGATGTGCAGTTATACGCTTCTACCCTGAGCGCTATTGGCGCAGTCGCTTTCGGTCAGGCGGACATGTACTTGGGGGACGCCATCACCACCCATTACCTGATCAATAAGAACTACTTGAACAACGTTTATATCAAAGACTTCTCCCCTATCGAGGGACATCCTTTTTCTTTTGCAGTCCATCACCCCAATCCGCGTTTACTGCGAATAATCGATGCGGCGCTGGCCCGGATTCCCTCTGACGAAAGCTATGCAATTTTAAGTCGCTGGGGGGGCAGCGGAATCAGGTTCGAGGGCCGCGAACCGTTGCATTTTTCACCCTCAGAACAGCTCTGGATCGCTCAGCATCCCCGGCTGAAAGTCGCTATCAATGAAGACTTTTTGCCCTTCAGTTTTTTTGATGAAAGTGGCGCTTTCAGCGGTCTCGCGGCCGACCTGCTGGCCAAGATCAGTGCGCGTACGGGGCTGAAATTCGATTTGGTTCGCACCACGTCCGTGGCGCAATTGACTGACATGATCAAACAAGGTGATGCCAACCTGACCCCCGCGCTCACCCCCAGTAACAGCCGTGGAAATGTCCTGCGCTTTACCAAACCCTATCTCACAACCCCTTTTGTATTGGTCACGCCTGCAAAGCCCGGGAGCGCGCTGACGCTGGATATGCTGAATGGAAAGCGAGTGGCGTTGGTGATCGACAACACGACGCTGCCTTACCTGAAACAAAACTTCCCGGGTGTGAAATTGATTGCTGCCACTAACTCCGCGCAGGCATTGGCGATGGTTGCCAGGGGCGAAGTTGAAGGGGCGGTCAACGCATTGATCAGCGCACGTTATTTGATCAAACAGCACTACAGCGGCCAATTAAGAATTCGCAGCACCGTGGGGATTGTGCCTGCCCAATTTTCATTGGCGGTTGATGCGAACGCGCCTGCGCTGCACTCAGTTTTAAGCAAGGCGCTGACCAGTATTCCCCCGGAAGAAATGGATGTGCTGACCAAACGCTGGCAAAGCGCAGTCGTGCTGGACAGTCGTTATTGGGAGCGTCACCGCTCAACGCTTCTAAAAGCCTCGATGATTCTGGCCAGCATTCTGGTACTGGCCGTTGTGTGGATTGCCTACCTGCGCGGACTCATCCAGAAACGCGAGCACGCTGAGCGCGCATTAAGCGATCAACTGGCGTTCATGCGTACATTGATCGACGGAACGCCCCACCCCATCTATGTGCGTGACCGCGAAGGACGCTTGTTGATTTGCAACGAGGTTTATCTAGAAACCTTTGGCGTCAGTCGCGAAGCCGTCATCGGCAAAAACCTGCTGGAACTTGCGTTTAGCCCCGAACAACAAAGCAAGGCCTACCACACCGACTATATGAGCGTGATGCAAGACGCTCGCCCACTGCTGCGCGACCACCCGCTGACACTGCCGGACGGGCGGGTGCTGACGATTTATCACTGGGTGCTGCCTTATCGGGGCAGTGACGGGGCGGTGGCAGGGATGATCGGCGGCTGGATCGACATCAGTGAACGCGCACAGCTGTTTGATCAGCTAAAAGAAGCTAAAAATCACGCCGATCAGGCCAATCTGGCAAAAAGTGATTTTCTGACCACCATGAGTCACGAAATTCGCACGCCGATGAACGCCGTAATCGGGATGCTTGAACTGGCGCTGAAAAAAGCCGAACAAGGCGTTGCCGATAAAGAGTCGATCAACGTGGCGTCTGAAGCGGCACATGGCTTGCTTGAGCTGATTGGTGAAATTCTGGACATCGCGCAAATTGAATCCGGGCGCATGTCACTCAATCAGCAACGCACACACTTGATGTCATTGGTGCAGTCCACCGTTCGGGTATTCGAGGGTATGGCCCAACAAAAAGGGCTGCTGATGAGCGTTGAGCTTGACCCGAAAATCAGCACCGACGTATTAATCGACCCGCTGCGCTTCCGGCAGGTTTTGTCCAACCTGCTCAGCAATGCGATCAAGTTCACTGACGCCGGACAAGTGCGCTTAAGTGTTCGCGCCAAGCGCTCTGATGATGGTGAAAGACTTCACCTCTATCTACAGGTTGAAGACACGGGCATCGGGATTTCAAACGACGATCAACAACGCTTGTTCAGTTCTTTTTCCCAAGTGAATCTACCGCAGCAAACACCGGGTGGTTCGGGGCTGGGGCTGATGATCAGCCGTCAGTTGTGCACCATGATGGGCGGCACGCTGACATTGGAGAGTACGTTGGGCAAAGGAACGTGCATCAACATGCAACTCGAGATCGTGACGTTGCTATCACAGATACCGGTTGCACCTGTAGCCGGTGTAGCGGGCTGTCAAACTCGACCTTTAAAAGTGTTAGTGGTTGACGATTACGCGCCCAATCGCAGGCTGCTGACCCAACAGTTAGGGTATTTGGGGCATACCGCGATTGAGGCTAAAGACGGTGCACAAGGGTTAAAAGCCTGGCGGGCAGAACGCTTTGACATGATCATGACCGACTGTTCAATGCCGGTCATGGATGGTTACGAGCTGGCCCGTACCGTTCGCGCCGAGGAAGCGGCCACTGGCGCCTGCGCTATTTTAATCGTGGGATTTACCGCCAATGCCCAGATCGGAGAGGCCGAACGCTGTTTGGCGGCGGGGATGAATGATTGCCTGTTCAAACCCATCAGTTTGCAAAGCCTGGAAGCCCGATTAACTTCTGCGAATCGGGTCAGCGTCGATCTGCATAACGAACGTTATATTTCGCCCCAAAGCCAACTGATCGATCTGCAAGCCCTTGAACAATTAACCGGGGGGGACGCCAATACCCTGAAAAGCCTGCTTGAGCCTTTGATCGACAGCCTCGAAGACGATATGGCGAGCCTGTTAAAAGCATTCACCAAAAACGACTTACCGGGCCTGAGTGACATTGCCCATAAGGTCAAAAGCGGGGCAAGAATGATCAAGGCAACGCATTTGGCGCGCTGCTGTGAAAGCCTGGAGCAGGCATGCTTAAGCCCCGAGTGGAGCCAATTGGCACAGCGGGTCGATGAACAATACGAAGCAATGGCGCAAGTGATGGAAGTGATTGAGGCGTATCGGGTCTGATCAAGGCCCGTGCGCAGTGAACGTTCACCTCGCACGGGCCATCAGCACACGTGGGCATACCCTTGGGGCTCACGGTATACCCATGACTAACGTGCCACTCCCAGAAAAAGCACCGGTGGCAGGAGCGCTGCCCGGTCGACGGGTGAGCGCGAAGGTCACATCGTCCCCACCCGAACTGTTGACGATGTTGGTGGTGAATGAATTCTCAGGGGCCACTTGTCCTGTCCCTCGCAGCATGCCCGTTCCCAGGTTCGGATTGCTCATCCTCAGGACACCGGCGTCAAACGAGGCGGGAATGCCTTTTAGCGTAATGGTGATGGGCATGGTGATCCCGGGATCAGGGCAGGCGTAGCTCAACCGTAGAGTCGTGCGTATCGGCGTGCTGCTGACAGTTTCGCCGATGAGCGTACGGTCGACAGTATTGAAGTTGACGTCGATGGGCTGATTGCTATTAATCGTGCAGGTGGACGGCTCAGTCATAAAGTCATTGCCCGCATACAAAAGCACCTCCACTTCATGGTCTTTATGAAAGCCTTTTTGATAAAAATAGAAGGTGGCAAACTGCTGGCCAGCATGGATATTAATAGGTTTGCCGGGAGAGCCTCGGGTCAGGATGTACATGTAGGTATCAAGGTCATGCCTTTTTGAGTCATTGCGCATCGTGGCAAGCAGAATATTTCCCGTCACGGGGCTGGGATAGTCAGTGCCCCGTATGCGCAGCCCCACCTTGTAATTTCCAAAATAGGGTGACCCTAAAGCCCCAGGCTTTGTGTACAAACGATCCGTCCTTGATACAGGCCCGCTTTCCGGTGTGTAACGGCACTCCATGCGGTAGCCATTGAGATCAATTCGTCCCGTACTGGGGTTAGCGATCAAAGGGACGGTTAGCGGGAACCAGCCGCCAGCCACACTCTCCCAAGGACCGCTATCCACTCGGCATTGCGAGGCCATAGCCGTGTGCATGAACAACAACAGTAAGAGGCCGGTCAAGTATTTCATTTTGAAGTAATCTCTTCACACGAGCGCGTCGGTGCACTCCGTAGGATAGGGGGACGATTTAAACCGTTATGGGTAATCCAGGGTAAATGTCGAGGTCGCGCTAAATACGCCAGCGGTTATCGATTTATCTGCCAAGGCTTGAGGCTCCCCCCTTACATAAGCGTTGAAGGCAATAACGTTGTTACCGTCGCTGAGCGTTTGTTCATCGCTAATGACATTGAGAGGCAGCGGTTGATTGGCCGGTGTTTCAAGCCCGATTGCAATACCGTTCGCAACGCTGCCTGCGTCCAGCGCAAGCAGTCCGGGAAGTGCCATATTTTCCACACCACTGAACGTGGTTGTGACCGAATCAGCAGTATCCGTATCGCAGTCTTCAAGATGAATTTCGAAACGCCTGCCCATCGTGCGAGAGTTTGAGTAGAGCTCGCGGCTTGAGACTTCTTCCATGTCAAGTTCCAACGCCTCGTCACCTGGACGAAGGGTACAGGCCTCAGCCACCAAGTTGCCCTTGAACGTCAGATTATCAGCGCCATGGCCTCGCCCGGACATCAGTAGGAATGCCACCAGTAAAAAGAACAATGTGCCCATCTGGACACCCCTGATTTGCATTGCACTTCTCATAACCGCCCTTCCTTACTGAAACTCGGCCAACAAGGTGGCCGATGCCGAAAAACCGCCCGTGGCGAGCTGTACGCCTGGTCGCTTGATCGGTACTGCTTCAAGCACTGGCGGTGTTGTGGGGTTGATGATCAGCGAGGTATTGAGGTCGAAGGGGGTACCGTCTTGCAGAAGTCGAATGCCTAGATCGGAAACGCTGGTCTGCACAGCGGATGATTCGAAAGACGTGGCGACGCCTTTAACAGTCAACACCATTTCCCAAGGTAAAGTGCCCGAAGAGCATGTAATCGTGTAGCTCACCGACTGACGATAATTAATGCCGTCAACCTTGTTGATACCGACATCCTTGAAGTCGGTTTCTATTGTGCTGCCACTGTTGATCGTACACGGCGGGGGCTCTACTAATGTCCCGTCGAACGTGAGGTTCGCCATTGCATGGCTCCCAAGCCCCATAGAACACAGTGCCAGCAGAGCAGGCTGTTGCCAGAGTCTCATGTGTTTTTCCTTGTCATTGCCATGCAACCACAACCGTTGCCGATGCCGAAAAAGTACCGGCGTTTAGTACGCTGCCACTCTTCTTCACGGGCACCGCTTCCATGCTCGGTAATGTCGGATAGGTGAAGCTCACGGTGTTATTGAGGGGCCAGACCACTCCGTTGATAAAAAGCTTGATGCCCAAGTCCGCATTGCTGGTACTCAGAAATGCACTGTCGAAGCCTGCCCCGGTACCTTGCAATTTGAGGGTCATGCCATTGGAGGGCAAGCCCGTGCATGTGACCGTATAAGGCACCTTACGTCGATAATTAAGACCGTCGATTCGGGTCGTCATAAGGGCATTACCAAAGGGGACGTTGAGCGTGCTCCCTCCATTAATGACGCAAGAGGGAGGCGCCATGATGACCCCCCGGATAGCCAACGTGACCTGTGCCAAAGCAGCTTCGCTGATAGCTAAAAGCAGCAGGCTACACACGCATAAGGACCTGGCATTTACGGCTTTAGCCATGGTTGCACCCTCACTCATAATTGAGCCTGAAATCCACCACGGCCCTGAAAGTGCCATTGGTCAGCGCTGCCGGGGTGCGGGTGGGCTGGACATACCACGTCAACGTGTCACTGCCGTGGGCCAAAAATAAAGGTTCGCCTCTGGACCCCAAACGCACATCCCGCCCCATTGCGTCGCTTAGGCGTAAACCTAACCCGGTGACGCCGCGTACCTGGACCAAACGGGGATCATCCGCGTCGGCAGGCGCCAGAAAAGCGACTGACACCACCGGGTGATAAGCACTCCAGACCAGCTTGCCCGTACGTTGATTGGTGATACTGCCCGCGGCCCGTCGACAGTCAAAAAAACGCAAGTGGAAAGCAATGGGGGCCGCCCTATCACCCGGTCGTTGCAATAGACTGCGCGGGACATTACCAAGCTCCACCGTCTGATACGCAGAAGGCATGTCCACGACACAGGCGGAATGGTGCAGCGAACCGGTGATATCCAGTAATCCGCCCATACCGTCATCATCCGCAGCCTGGGTGCTAGACGTCAGTAGCACCCACAAGAGGCAACCGAGGACCTTTGTACTGTCAGGTTTCATGCGCGCCTCCTGTAGCAAGCATTACTCATCACCCGGGGACGCTTTCAGGTCCACTGTGCAGGTATCACCCGAGCAGCTGAAAGCGAGCGTCGGGCGGCCACCGTAATCATTCACATAGGTTACATACGGCGTAACGCCGAGCGCTTTGGCACTAGGGGCTAAGGCGAGTGAGCCTCTGGGCGGTACCATTAATGGCTCAAAACCCTCGGCTGTCTTGGCATCCTTACTGCTGCGCGCATCCACCAGCGTGATGTAGTACGGGGTTGGATTGTTGACTTGGTACTGGTCCCCAACCCGGGTGAGGGTCAGCTTTTGCTGCCAAGGATTGGACAGCTGTTGCTGGCTCGGCACGATCGCAGTTGGCCGATAAAACAGCTTAATCCGTGTTTGCAAAGCAATTTGAAGCGTGTTGGCCTTGTCAGTGCGGGGCGGAATTTCACGCAAGTTGAAGTAGTAGACACTCTCCCTGTCCTGAGGAAGGAATTTAGCGGCTGGCAATGCCTGAACCTTTACTTGACTCTGCTTGCCAGGCTCCAGCCGTTGAACGGGGGGAAGCACCGTCAACGGAGTGGTAATCTTGTTTCCTTGTTCATTCTCGATCCAGCCGTGAGCCAAGTAAGGGAGCTGCGTGTTGTTGTTGGTGATGCTCATGCTGACAGCATCTTTACTGCCGTCAAAAATGACCCGGGTTCGATCAAGGCCAATGGCTGCTTTAGCGTTGTTGAATACACACAACGCGACCAGCGCAAGCGCCAAAGGCGTTAAACGTGAATTGAGTGTCATAAGGTTTTGTTCTCCGTGTCGTTATCAGTCAAGGGTGTGAGCGCAGGCAACCTGTCATGCGCACTTGCACCTTGGCAAAGCAGGCTCAGCGCAGAGGCCAAACCATCGGCCGGCAAGCTCGCAGGCAACATCAACGTGCAGCGTTCTGCACCGCCCCAACTCACGGTCATCTGTTGGCCAGGCTCGATACCGCTCAGGTAAACACTGCCGTCCTCGTTGACGATCCCCGTGTCCTGCTGCCTCTGATTTTTCACCGTGGCGCCAAATGGAGGCACACTGCCATCAAGCAGTTGGATAATCGCCATAGCCTTCTCACCGGAAATCACATCCAGTGAGCGGTAGCCAATAGCCCCTTCAGTCAACGTCAGTTGGGTCACTGATTGAGTTGCCTCGGCATTGGCTGGCAGGTTTTCCAGATCGACACTTGCCGCCGTGCGGTGGTAACTGCTGATGTCTGCAATAACGGTTTTGCCAAACGCGTTGCTGCGGCTCGCTACACCATATCCTCGGATCGGTATGCCGGGCACACCGGCGGTGTCGACCATCAAACGCGTACCGCCCATCGTGCCGGCCCGATGCAAAGCTCCCCCTTTGGTGGTGAGCGTGCCGCCGCCACGCGCAGAAACACTGAGGCTGGTGTAGTCGTTTTCTTGTGCGCTGGCGCTGAGGTCTAGGTTAACGCGATCACCGACATGACTGAGGTATCCGCTGACAGCGTTATCACTGGCCGACAGTTGATAGCTATTGCGCTCATCGAGCCGATCACTGAACCGCGCTGAATAGCTGTTTTTATCCAGTGTTCTGCTGGCATTCGTTGATAACGTCCCCGATCTGCCCAACGGTAAACTGAGTGATACGTACATCCCGGTACTGCTTTGTGCTCCGCTGCGCTGATCTCGCTCCTGATTACGAAACAGGTTCATGGACAGGCTCATGTTCTTGATCGTGCCCACACTGAAATAACGGGCCAACGATAAATTCCATCGTTCGCTGACGGGGCGGTCCCAATAAGACTGGTTGCTGTAGTTGAGATAAACAGAGACGCCGGCATCACGAAACTGCTTATTAAACGTAGCGGTGTAGAGCGCCTTACTGCCTCCGACCGGGCCGCCATACTGACTCGCGTCCAAATACTCACTCATGCTCAGGTAGTTTTTTTCCGAAAAACGGTAACCGGCAAAAGTGATTTGGCTATCAAACTCTTCAAATCGTTTCGAATAACTCAAGCGGTAGGACGCACCCGACAATGTTTCATCCGACAGCGATGTTTGTGCGCGCGTGGCATCAAATGACAGCGCTCCAAATGCAAGCAAGTCACGCCCCAAGCCCATGGAAAATGCTTTGTAATTGTTATCTGTGATTGCGCCGCCATACAGGGACCAGCCATTACTCACCCCCCACGAGAACTCACCCGTGGCGAAAGCATTACCCTGCCCGCCCTTATGCAAGTCTGATGGACGGCCACCGGCCACCTTGTAACGAACAGTGCCCGGGCGCGTCAGGTAAGGAATACTCGCTGACTGCACCTGAAAAGTGCTAACAGTACCGTCTTGCTCTTCAACGCGAACGTCCAGGGAGCCACTAACGGCATCATTAAGGTCCTGAATGCGAAACGGCCCGGCAGCAACCAGCGTTTCATAGAGCACACGGCCCTGCTGGCTGATGACAACTTTGGCGTTGGTCAAGGCCACACCTGTTACTTCAGGCGCATAGCCGCGCAAGTTGGGAGGCAACTGCGTGTCATCAGAATTCAGCATGGCGCCGATATACCGAAAACTGTCGAAAATATCTGAGTACAGATAGTTTTCGCCCAATGTCAGGCGCGACTGAATAGCGGGTAATGCGCGATAAGCGTAAAAACGGCTCCATTCCAGTTTTTGCGTACTGCCTGTATCAGCACTGTCGGCACGCCCTTGCCAGTCGGCGCGAAAACGCCAAGGTCCTGCATTGGCGCCAACAGTGCCGTTGCCGCTGAAATTATTGCGTACCGACTCGTCTCGCTGATGGATGTTCTGCGCCGTGATGTTGTAATCAAGCAGCAGACCCGGAACACCTTCATCCCACCGCGATGGCGGGTCCCAATTGGGTGCGCTGTATTCAAAGTAAACCTGCGGCAGCGAGATGTGCAGCGTAGAGGAGCTCAAATCACCCGAGACATCCATTCCGGGCAAACTGCGTGTATCTAGACATTCGCCACTTTTCCACCATGCCAACTGAGACACATACTCTTTCTTCAATCCCATCTGGTCCACCAATTGGGGGGACAGGCAAGCCTGGCTGCCTTTGGGGTCTTGCTCGGGAGGATAAAACACCACCGACTGCTCCGGGAGTGTGTCGCTGTTTATCTGCACAGCCATCGGGTAAGTCCCCGGCAAGATGAAGCCACTGCGCGAGAATTGAGACAGGTCAAAATTGCTGCGATCGTTCAGATCTAAAATATCGGTGTTGAACTGAATATCCCCAGTGGCCAATACACTACCGCTTATCGACATGAGCCCAACAAGCAAACCGGGTTGCAGTCTTAGCTTTCCAATCAAAGGGTTTAATAACGCGTACAGCCCATACATTCAGTAATACTCCAGCCTGAAACGCACCGCAGCACGATGACTTCCGACAGCCATTGGCTGATCATTGCCAACCAGTTGAAGCACGTAGTTGAGCACCATGTCCTCTCCCGCCAAGGGCGTCAGGTCCATGGGCACGCCCGGAATACTTTCCTGCCCATTTGCATCTGTTATATGCAAGGCCACACCCTGTGAAGATCCTAAGGCCGCGAAAGAGCGCCCTTCGCGATCAGTCAAACCTTCAAAGGTCACCCGTACATGCTCCCAATCCGGCAAATAGTGGCCTGGACGGGCGGGGTCAGGGCGGGTGAGCGAGCACTTGACCAAGCGCAATGAAAAGGGATGTGGATCGCTCTCGCCTTCGCGAATTAATCGCCCGACAGGGACGGGCGTCATATCAATCACTTGATAAGCACTGTTCGCATCCAGAGCACACGCAGAATCGAGAATTTGCCCTTCCAACGTTACAAGACCGCTGCCTTGATGTTGTTGCCCTGCAAATACAGGCAGGCAGGAAGTTGCAAACATGACAAGCACGCAAGTAAACGCTGGCACCGTAAATACGTTCACATGGAACTCCCCCTCCAGCTTTGTCCTGCCGCCGACTTCACGGCGGCAGGACAAACACTTATTGGTAAGCCAGGGAGAAGTTAGTCACGGCGCTAAACTCACCCGGGGTGATATCGCCCGTAGCCTGACCTTTCAAGAAAGCACCAAACGACAGTTGGTTATTACCGTCTTGAAGGAGTTGCGGCTTGGTCGCTGTGCCCAATACCACCGCGGTACCACTGCCATCGACCATCATGATGCCAGCGCCTTTAGCCGTCCCGACGATACCCAACGCACCAGGAACATCAGCCGAGCCAGCCCCGGTGAAAGTAGTGGTGACCGTCTTATCTGTAAGAGAGGCTACATTGCACCCCACCAGCTTGATGTGAAAATCTTGAGGGGTCGCCGTGCCACCCCCCGTCAGGGCCGACTTTGCAACCTGGCCAAGTCCGACGGTTTGATCCACACTTTCGGGGTCGATGGAGCAGGCGGCTTCAATAATCGCTCCTTTGAAAGTAACAGTGCCTGCGCCTGCGCCCGCGGCATGAGCAACTGAGGCAGGACCTGCCAACAAAACCATGGACGCCAACGCAGCTTTTATTGCAATGTTCATCTAAATTATTCCTATGTAAGCCAATTAAAATACGCTGCTTTAATTACTCACACGTTTGCGTGACCGTGAACACTTGAGAAACACCTTGCACCCGAGCAAGTTGCTTCAACACGCGCCAGTTCACAACGACGCTCATCATTCAAGGACAAATGAATGTCCTATGAGTATCCGAACACCGAAACAACGCACAATTAAAGCAATCGTTAATTTCTGCATTGTTTTATCAATGGCTTCAATATCGCCACGTACTGAGCACGAAGACTTATATACGTAGATCAACTATCTACCCCTGATGAAACAGAAAAGAATTTAACTGTTAATTTTCAATTCGCTTGTAGGAATTTACTGAACATTAAAAAATCGTTCCTGCGTGTCATGCAGGCCACGGGAACGTGGTGGTGAAAAATGAATAAAAAAAAACCGTGATCAGTGATCACGGTTTTAAAGGCTATGGGTGGTTACTTGCCGAGGGGTATTTTCGGCGCCCATTGAAGCCATTCATCTTCGAAGGCATCGAACAATGGGAAGGTTTGCTCGGGCCGGGCTTGATTGCCCATTTTGCCGTCATCCGGCGTGGCAAATGCGATACCGCCCTGGATCAAGGTCTCAAGTGATTCGGTGCGCACTGTCGCGCCCTTGAACAAACCAAAATCGACACCAAACCCACTGGTGTTCCAGAAGCGACTGCCGCTGCGCACCAGAGGTGCGTAACGTGGCTCGATCAAGATGTGCACCAGCACTCGGTCCGCCGTATTGCCGAGCTCATATCCGGTTACCTTACCCACGGCAACTTCGCGGTAGGTCACCGGTACGCCCTCCTTCAGCGATCCTCGGCGCGCAGCACTCAGCACCAAACTAAGCCCGGCCTGAGGCAGAGCAGCATCAGGCGCGCGATCCAGTGCTACGAAGCTGGTTTGCTGGCCTCGGTCTTTGGCCGCAGGCTGCACCTCAAGGTATTGACCCGTGACGAGGGTTTCCAGGTTGGCCGTTTTCATCAAACCCAGTTCCGGTTTAACCACCCAAAACTGTGAGCCGACCCGTGCAATGCGATCAGGAACTTCGGTAATACGTGCCTGAAGCAAGACAGATTGCAGATCATCACTCAGATCAACGCTTTCGACTTTTCCGACTGTCAGCCCTTTAAAGCGAATGGGTGAACCGCTGCTTAAGCCGTCGGCTCGGTCTACTTTTATCGTGATGGGCACGCCTTGCTCCATTGCCGCATCGCGATCAGTAAACAAGCGGAAACGTGGAATGCGCTTTTGCAAGGGAGCAGTTGCTTTCGGCGTTTCGAAGGCAATGCCGCCTGCCATCAGGCTTTGCAGCGATTCGCTTTTAACTTGGATGCCGCCAGTAAATCCGCCTGTCAGGGTTATGCCGCTGGCATTCCAGAATCGCGTAGAGGCATTCACCAGATTTTCATATTCTTTCTCAATGTGAACGCCAATGATCAGTTGCTTCTTGGTGCGTGAGAACTGGTAGCTCTGAACCGATCCGACTTTCACCTGTTTGTAGAGAATCGGACTCCCAACATCCAGCGATCCCAAGTTGTCAGTGAACAGCACCATATGCAGACCTGGCGAACGTAAATCCAACGGCGGTGCTTTGGGACGGGCAATGAACTCGCGCTCAGGTGTGCTGCCTTTATCGCCGGGACGTATGGCGATGTAGTTGCCTTTGACCAAGGCTTCCAGACCGGTAATACCCGCCAGCGATATAGAGGGTTTGACGACCCAGAATTGAGTGCCTTCTACCAAGTAATCTTCGGCCAACGGGTCCAGCGCCAATTCAGCGCTGGCGCTGGTTAGATCCGGATCAACCTTTAAGCCTTTGAGACTGCCGACTTGAATGCCTTTGTACATGACCGGCGTACGGCCTGCCTGCAAACCTTCGAAGTCGCTGAGTTTAACTTTGACCTTGATCCCGGCCTGCGCCGCATCAAAGTCCTCATACAAGCGGAACGGCAAACTTGAGTCGGTCGGTGGGCTGTCTTTGCGATTCTCCGGTGTCGCAAAAGCAATGCCGCCAGCGACGATGCTGGCCAACGACTCACTTCGCAGCTTTACACCGGACAGATTGGCGTCAATGCTGATGCCGCTGGCATTCCAGAAACGTGTGTGTTTGCGCACCAGGTTGGCATAAGTCGGTTCAATGAAAACTTTGACCTCGACTGTGCTCTGGTCTTCAGACAACACATAACTTTTGATCTGGCCGACCTGGATTTGTTTGTAAAACACCGGACTGCCGCGGTTCAGTGAACCTAAACGGTCTGCCTTGAGCGTGAGGTGCAATCCAGGCTTTGCATCAGACAGCGGCGGTTCTTGCGAAAGTGCTTTGAACTTGCGCGTAGGCTCCCCATCCGCTGGGCTAACAGCGATGTAGTTACCGGACACCAGGGTTTCGAGACCAGTAATACCTGCCAATGTCACGCTCGGTTTAACCAACCAGAAGCGGGTGTTGGTTTTCAGATACTGCTCAACATCTTTGTCCATTTCGACGGTGGCGATGACGCCTTTGCTGGGGCCTTCTTCATCCAGCGCCAAGGTCTTTACCTTACCGACTGGCATGCCCTTATAGACCACTTCGGTTTTGTTGGCGACGATCCCTTCTCCGCTTTCGAAACGAACCTGGATGTTGATCCCGGTTTCGCTGTAAGCACGCCAGCCCAGCCAGCCGCCAATAATCAGCGCAATGAGGGGGAGAATCCAGATGGCCGACCAGTTAGAAGCCGGGCGGGTTTTAGCGGTAGGTAAATCACTCATGGTCGTCGTCCGACTCCGTGTTATCCCAAATTAGTCGGGGATCGAAAGTTACAGCTGCAAGCATTGTTAGTATCACCACACTGGCAAACGCCACAGCGCCCAGGTTGGCCTCAACACTGGCTATACGGCCAAAGTTAACCACTGCCACCAAGATGGCGATAACGAAAATATCCAACATCGACCAGCGGCCAATGAATTCAATAAATCGGTACATGATGATGCGTTGTCGGGCGGATAAAGGCTGGCGGCGCTGAACAGAGAACAGCAGCAAAGCAATGCCCACCAATTTAAAGGTTGGCACCAGAATACTGGCGATAAATACCACGGCGGCAATCGGGATCATGCCGTGCTGCACCAACTCAATGACGCCGGCCATGATAGTACTTGGCGAGCCCTGCCCTAACGAACTGATCGTCATGATCGGCAGCAAGTTGGCGGGGATATAAAGAATCGCTGACGTCAGCAACAGCGCCCACGTTCGCATCAGGCTGTCGGGACGACGCGCGTGCACTAAGGCACCGCATCGAGTGCATGTTTGCTCATCTGTTTGAGCGTCTTGCCGGTTGAGTTCGTGGCACTCGGTACAGATCAAGATCCCGGCATCAATTGCACGCATGAGCATCCTCCCCTGAGAGGGCCTGCCATATCTGGTGAGGCGACATGACGACCTCCAGCCAGACTTGAACCAGTAACAGGCTGACGAAGCAGGTCAGGCCAAGTCCAAGACTGAGTTCCGCCAGGTCGGCCAACTTCACAATCGCCACCAACACCCCCATCAAGTAGACCTCAAGCATGCCCCAATCTTTCAGGTGGTGATAAATACGGTAAATGAGCAGGCCATATTCGCGTCCTATGTTCCAACGAATACTGAGTAACACAGCGAGCTGGCAGAGTAGCTTGAGCAATGGGATGCCCATGCTGCACAGGAACACGACAACAGCGATACCTTGCATACCCGTATCGAACAGCCCGACTACGCCGCTCCAGACGGTGTCTTGTGAGACTTGGCCCAAAAGATTGAGTTGCATGATGGGTAGAAAGTTCGCAGGCACATAGAGCAGCAGAGCAGCAATCACCAGCGCAAGACTGCGCTCAACCACGTTATGACGATGGGCATAAAGCTCATATCCGCAGCGCGGGCATTGAGCTTTCTCACCGAGGGCAAGATGCGGCTTGCGCATCAAAAGATCACACTCATGGCAGGCCACTAACTCGTCCAGCGG
Source organism: Pseudomonas weihenstephanensis (assembly GCF_016812185.1). Lineage (NCBI taxonomy): Bacteria > Pseudomonadati > Pseudomonadota > Gammaproteobacteria > Pseudomonadales > Pseudomonadaceae > Pseudomonas > Pseudomonas weihenstephanensis. Next base: position 219,601 of record NZ_JAAEBV010000006.1, read on the forward strand.
TAAATCTGACACCCTGCGGGCGTCAACCGGATCTGGCATATAAGGAGTCTCTGGCTTTGAAATAACTGCGCCCATTCTAGTGTGCGGAGCATGAAATGACTGCGTCTATTTGTAGGACTTTAGGTGAAGCACGCCGGAGTGGTGCCCGGCATGGCTGGTCAGTGGC
>NZ_JAAEBV010000007.1:0-151273 GCF_016812185.1 Pseudomonas weihenstephanensis
TTAATTTTGACTTAATTAACGGGCATCGATTTCTTCTTATATAGACGCGCAAGACGCCGCACCACAACAGGCACGCGCAGCACAATCAACGCAACGCCAATGGCCGCATAGATAGACCACTCCTTGAGATCCGCCCTCACTATCCACAGCATATGCAGTAATCCAAGCCCCAAAACGCCGTAGACAAGGCGATGCAGCTTTTTCCACCGGGCGCCCAAGCGTCGCTGACTGTATCGGTTCGATGTCACAGCCAGCACCAACAACCCCAAGAAACCAAGACTGCCCACAATGATGTAAGGGCGCTTGCGTAACTCAACACCCAACTGCGACCAATCGAACCCCAGCACAAACGCCAGATACGCTAGCAGATGCAGAACAACGTAAGCAAAGCACCACAAACCGATCTGACGCCGTACGGCAATCCACCCCGCCCACCCAGTAATTTTATGCAGAGGCGTCATGCACAGCGTGATCAACAATAAAATCAGAGTCCCCAACCCCTGTCGATCAACTAATACTTTTCCGGGATCAGGCCCCAAGGACAGAGTCCAAGCCTCATACAGCCATAACAGTGGCCAAATAGCTGCTGCTATGAACACAGCAGAACGCCAATACGCGAATCGCATTAATAGTTCTTCCGTAAATCAAGGCCACTGTATAAAGAGGCAACCTCATCGCCATACCCGTTGAACATCTGCGTCTCACGCACATTCGGGCTAAACAGGCTGCTAGGTAGACGCCGCTCACGCGCCTGAGTCCAGCGCGGGTGGTCGACTTGCGGGTTCACATTTGCATAGAACCCGTATTCATCTGCCGCAATGCTTTGCCAGGTCGTCTTGGGCTGATCCTCCACCAGGCTGATTCGCACAATAGACTTCACGCTCTTAAAGCCATACTTCCAAGGCACCACCAGCCGTAACGGCGCGCCGTTCTGATTAGGCAACTCCCTTCCGTACATCCCCACTGCCAATATAGCCAATGGGTTCATTGCCTCATCAAGCCGCAAGCCCTCGACATAGGGCCAGTCAATCAATGCGAAACCTGAACGCTGCCCCGGCATGACCTTAGGGTCCTGCAACGTTTCAAAACGGATGTATTTGGCTTTTGACGTAGGCTCCACCTGCTTGAGCAACGCCGATAAGGGGAAGCCCATCCAAGGAATCACCATCGACCATGCCTCAACGCAACGCAGGCGATATATCCGCTCCTCCAACTGGTAAGGCTTCATAAAGTCTTCCAGCGCATAGCGCCCCGGCTTACCCACCTCGCCGTCTATAAACACAGTCCACGGCTGAGTCTTCAGAGCACCTGCGTTTTGCGCCGGGTCGCTTTTGTCAGTGCCAAACTCGTAAAAGTTGTTGTAGTGAGTGGCATCTTTAAAAGGCGTGATGGCTTCACCCTTTACGTTAACGGCCTGCCATTGGGTCTGAGGCAATTTTTCGGTGAACCAGGCGGGCGGTTTACCCAACTCTACATCAGCATAACGAGCAGCCTCTTCAGCACTTGCCCAGCGTGGAAGCGCAGACACAGCCAAACCGGCAAGCGAGCTGCCAAGCAATGAACGACGGGATAAATAGAAGGATTCAGGCGTGATATCCGACTCTTTACTGTCGGACGCTTTTGGGAGCTTGATTAGCATGACAACTCCGTAGCATTGGAGGACTGATGCACCAATAGACTACGGAGTATGGGAGAAATTACATCACTCGGCGTTTTTGTTACGGCGCAGACGCAATAAATATTGCACGGGACCCGACGCTGCATAAGCGAGGAATACCAACAGCAAAATACGCGGCGGATCACTGAACACCACAGCGAACACAAGGACTACAGCCAGAATGGCTACAAACGGCACACGACCTTTTAGGTCCAGCTCTTTAAAGCTGTTGTACTTGATATTGCTGACCATCAGCATGCCCGCAGCGGCGACAAGCAAAGCAACCAGGAACGACATTTTCGAGCCCTGAATGCCGTAATCACTGAAGGCCCATACGATCCCCGCCACCACACCTGCGGCAGCCGGGCTTGCCAGGCCAATAAAGTAACGCTTGTCGGCGGTTCCGACCTGAGTGTTGAAACGCGCCAAACGCAGTGCTGCACCTGCTACATAGATGAAGGCGACCATCCAGCCGACTTTACCCATATCACCCAAGGCCCAGCCAAAGGCGAGCAATGCAGGGGCCACGCCAAACGCAACCATGTCAGACAGCGAGTCGTATTCAGCGCCGAAAGCACTTTCGGTATTGGTCATGCGCGCTACACGGCCATCAAGCCCGTCCAGCACCATGGCGACAAAGATCGCAATAGCGGCAAAGGCAAAGTATTTGCTGGCACTCGCCGCATCACCTGCACTCATGGCGCTTTGAGCACTCATCGAGTTGATGATGGAATAGAAACCTGCGAACAGGTTTGCCGTCGTGAAAAGATTTGGTAGCAGATAGATACCACGATGCCGGACTTTACGGCCTTCGGCGTCATGTCCTTCTTCGACATGCTCATCGATAGGCAGCAGGCTATCGGCGTCAGAGGCCTGTTTTGGCTCTTCGGGACGTTCGCTCATGGACATTACCTTGCAACGATATGGAAAGTTTCGATAGAGGCTTGCGACCATCGCGGGTTCGCAAACAATCATGCTTTATACCAGAAGCCACCCCTTAAACGAAAAAACGCGGCCGAGGCCGCGTCTTTCTTTACGTCAAAAACTTAGTTTTTAGCTTTGTCGACGATTTTGTTCGCACCGATCCAAGGCATCATCGAGCGCAATTGCTCGCCGATGATTTCGATGCCGTGAGCTGCGTTGTTACGACGCTTGGCAGTCATCGATGGGTAGCCTGTAGCCCCCTCACTGATAAACATCTTCGCGTACTCGCCATCCTGAATGCGCTTGAGCGCATTACGCATTGCCTGGCGGGATTCAGCGTTGATCACTTCCGGCCCTGTCACGTACTCGCCGTACTCTGCGTTGTTGGAGATCGAGTAGTTCATGTTGGCGATACCGCCTTCGTACATGAGGTCAACGATCAACTTCAATTCGTGCAAGCACTCGAAGTAAGCCATTTCTGGCGCGTAACCGGCTTCAACCAGTGTTTCAAAACCTGCTTTGACCAGCTCAACGGTACCGCCGCAGAGAACGGCCTGCTCACCGAACAAGTCAGTTTCAGTTTCGTCCTTGAAGGTGGTTTCGATGATACCGGTACGGCCGCCGCCCACGCCCGATGCGTAAGACAGAGCAACGTTTTTGGCATTGCCCGAAGCGTCCTGGTAGATCGCGATCAGGTCAGGAATACCACCGCCTTTCACGAACTCGGAACGCACGGTGTGGCCAGGAGCTTTCGGTGCAATCATGATTACGTCGAGGTCAGCACGCGGTACAACCTGATTGTAATGGATCGCAAAACCGTGAGAGAAGGCCAACGTGGCGCCTTTCTTGATGTTAGGCTCGATTTCGTTCTTGTACAGCGACGACTGGAACTCGTCCGGGGTAAGAATCATGACCACGTCAGCAGCAGCAACAGCGCTTGCAACGTCAGTTACTTTCAGGCCGTGAGCCTCAGCTTTAGCGACAGTAGCCGAACCTTTGCGCAGACCTACAGTCACGTCAACGCCGGAGTCTTTCAAGTTGCAGGCTTGAGCGTGACCCTGGGAGCCGTAACCAATGATGGCTACTTTTTTGCCCTGGATGATCGAAAGGTCGCAGTCTTTGTCGTAATAAACTTTCATGATTTTCCCTTATATCCAGGCCATTCAGGCCATTAGCACTTATTTGTTTTAGAGGCTGAGTACTTTATCGCCACGGGCTATCCCGGTGACGCCACTGCGAACTGTTTCCAGGATCGAAGCGGTTCCAATCGATTGAATGAAACTGTCGAGCTTGTCACTTGTACCGGTCAATTGAACGGTATAAACACTGGCGCTGACATCAACTATCTGGCCACGAAATATGTCCGTCGTCCGCTTGATCTCCGCACGCTGAGCACCCGTGGCCTTGATCTTGACCAACATCAACTCACGCTCAATGTGAGCGCTCTCGGACAGGTCGACCAACTTGACCACTTCAATCAGCTTGTTCAGGTTTTTAGTGATCTGCTCGATGACTTCATCATGCCCCACCGTGGTCAGCGTCAGACGCGACAAGGTCGGGTCTTCAGTCGGCGCCACGGTCAGGCTTTCAATGTTGTAGTTACGTTGCGAAAAAAGCCCGACAACACGAGACAAAGCACCCGGTTCGTTCTCAAGAAGCAAAGAAATAATGTGCCGCATGATTAAGTACGCTCCGTCTTGCTCAGCCACATGTCTCGCATGGACCCATCTTTGATCTGCATCGGGTACACGTGCTCACTGGTATCCACCTGAATATCCAGGAACACCAAGCGATCTTTCATGGCGAAAGCTTCTTCCATCTTCGGCTTCAGGTCTTTCAGGTCGGTGATGCGAATTCCCACATGACCATACGCTTCAGCCAGCTTGACGAAGTCAGGCAACGACTCCATGTAGGAATGCGAATGACGACTGCCGTAGTTCATATCCTGCCACTGGCGAACCATCCCCAACACGCCGTTATTCAGGCTGATGATCTTTACGGGCAAGTCGTACTGCAAACAAGTAGACAACTCCTGAATATTCATCTGAATACTCCCTTCGCCTGTCACACAAGCGACATCGGCATCAGGAAAATTCAGCTTCACACCCATCGCTGCCGGGAAACCAAAACCCATCGTTCCCAGACCACCGGAATTGATCCAGCGATTCGGCTTGTTGAAGCGATAGTATTGGGCGGCAAACATCTGGTGCTGCCCGACATCAGAGGTGACATATGCATCGCCCTTGGTCACTTCACAAAGCATTTCGATAACGGCTTGTGGCTTGATCTTGCTGCCGTCGCCCTTTTCATACGGGAACAGACCGCGATCACCACGCCACTCGTCAATCTGCTTCCACCAAGCGGCAACCGCTTCGGCATTAGGCTTTTCGCCAATTTCCTTGAGAATCGCGACCATTTCGGTCATTACACTCTCAACCGGGCCAACGATCGGCACATCCGCCTTGATGGTTTTGGAGATGGATGCCGGGTCGATATCGACATGGATGATCTTGGCATTCGGGCAAAACTTGGATGGGCCGTTGATGACACGATCATCAAAGCGCGCACCCACCGCCAAAATGACATCTGCGTTATGCATGGTCATGTTGGCCGTAAAGCTGCCGTGCATTCCCAACATGCCAATGAACTGACGATCAGTGCCAGGGTAAGCGCCCAATCCCATCAACGTATTGGTCACGGGCACGTTGAGCATTTTCGCCAGCTCAGTCAACGGTGCAGAACCGCCGCCCAAGATAACGCCGCCGCCTGCGTAAAGAACCGGGCGCTTGGCCGCAAGCAACATTTCTGCTGCTTTACGGATTTGCCCGGAGTGTCCACGAACCGCTGGACTATAAGAGCGCAACTTGGCTTTTTTCGGAAAAACGTATTCGAACTTCTCAGCCGGGTTTGTCATATCTTTAGGGATATCGACAACCACTGGACCAGGGCGACCGGACTGCGCGAGATAGAACGCCTTTTTCATGACCTCCGGGATCTCCGAAGCATGCTTGATCATAAAGCTGTGCTTCACGATCGGCCGGGAAATACCGATCATGTCGGTTTCCTGGAACGCATCGGTGCCGACCATGGTGCTAGGCACCTGGCCGGAAATGATCACCATCGGAATGGAGTCCATATAGGCGGTAGCAATACCGGTAATGGCATTGGTAGCACCCGGCCCGGAAGTCACCAGTACCACACCGGCTTTACCGGTGGCACGGGCATAACCGTCAGCCATATGGGTCGCCGCTTGCTCGTGACGAACCAGGATGTGAGTCACTTCCGGTTCTTTGAACAGTGCGTCGTAGACGTGCAGGAGAGCACCACCAGGGTACCCGTAGATATGTTTGACACCTTCGTCGCGCAAAAAGCGGACCAGCATCTCACCGCCAGATAAAAGCTCCACGTTGTTCACCTCTAAAACGCCAGAATACCGATCGCAAAAAACGAACGGGTCTTAATAGGTTTACTTTTCAGCAGAGCATGAGCGACGGTGGTCGCCGACTACGTCAGCACTGACTGAGCAAGTATTGGGAGCCCTCCAAATATTGCGGAGTTTTCCCACCCAGCGCGAGGTAACGCGTTGCGGGTGTAACAGGTCGGCGCGGGTGTGCGCCTCATGATCTGCTGAGAGGGCCTGCTTCTGGCAGTCCCTCTACAGCGGACTTTCGATTCTTCTCATTCACCCCATCCAAGTCAAGTAAAAATTGCGCTTTTTTCCAACTACGCGCATCTGAACATGAAATAAATGGGTTTGGTGAGGGATAAAACTCGCGTGAATGGCGCAAAGCGGTAGAAATATGCGCACGACTGCCGAAAAAGCGGGCCGTCAGGCAATTAACGAGCGTCGACGATCAATTGGTCGAATTTTTTCAGCGCGTCACGCAGACCAAGGCTCTCTTGCGGCCGATCGGCATACACCATTTCGGCCATTTCAAGAATTCCCGACGCGTTGGGCAGTGGTAGATTCTGCTCAAGAATCTGCTTCATCCTTACCAGAAAAATCCATTGCAACCACTGATGGAAGTCCAGCTTATCCACCGAGAAAGGCTCGACACTGCACAGCGCGTCGGCGCCGGGGGACTCCGCGTCCCACCAGCCCTGTAAGCGCAACTCACGCTCAATCAACAACAACTGTTCAGCGATTAGGGGAAAGCGGGCATCCATCACAGACTTACCTTGGCTTTTTGACGAGCCAATGCAGCGCCAGCGGCATCACCTTGTTTATCACGCGCTTGTGCAATCAACCCCCACAGGCTGGCTTGCAAATCGGGTCGGCCATTGGCGAATGTCAAACCGCGACGCGCAAACTGCTCGGCCTGAGCCGCGTCCCCTTGCGCCATACGAACTTGCGCCAGTCGATAGAGCACCTGCGGTTCACGGGGTGCGACACGTTGCGCTCGCTCAAGACTGGATGAGGCACCATTCAAGTCGCCCGTGGCTTGTTGCTGTTGAGCCGTTGTAAGCAGCGCCAGCACCGGACCATCCAGTTGTTCATCGGCCGCCAGCCCGCCACTGTTAGACGGGATTCCACTTGGCGTAATCGGTGTCGGTGCGCTGTAGGCAGCCCCCGGCGTGTAACTGCCGGTACTGATTGGCGCCGCTGCAGGGCCGGGAGTAATCGGCCCCGGCGTAAACGGTTCGGTGCTGATCGGGGTCGACACTGCCGCACCACCACCCGGAATCATCACGACCACACCCGAGTCCTGAGCAATTGCCTGAGACTGCTCAGCACGTGGCGCAGCTGCTTGCGGGTAATTCCCGGCCGTGCGCTGGGCCGAAATACGTTCGTTATTCGACACCGGTACACCTGAGTCGACCACAGGGATTGAACCCTGCGGCACGCTGGCGCAACCATTGAGCAAAGCCAGGGCTGTTACAGCCGGAAACCACCACTTATTCACGTCAAACCCTCTTTGCTTAATTCAACCAGCCCTTGACCCAATCCATCACAGCGTCACCGGTTGCAGGCGTTTGCGCTGCGCAACTGGCACCCGCTGGCGGTTCACTGCCGCGAATATACGGCATCTGCACCGCTCCAGGGCAGTTGGCATCAGACCCTTGCCCGGTATGCGGGTCAATCCAGGCTTGCACGATGTTATCCGGCTGCGGCATGTCCAGCGGCAATGGATCGGCCTTGTTCATAAAGCTGGTCCATACCTGCAAAGCACCCGTTGCACCCGTGAACGGTGTTTTGCCGTTGTCATCACGCCCCAGCCAAACGACGGCCAACACATCCTGACTGAACCCTGCAAACCAGCTGTCACGCGAATCGTTACTGGTGCCCGTTTTACCCGCCAACGCGAGGGTTTTGGGCAATACGTTGTAAACCGAGCGCCCGGTGCCTTCACGCATCACGTGCTGCATAGCGTTTTGAATCAGGTAGATCGAGCCCGGATCAAAGCGCTGCTGGATCTGGAACGGGTAGCGCTTGAGCGGTTCGCCTTCGGCCGTCAACACACTGCGAATCCCGCGCATCGGCGTATTAAAGCCACCGTTGGCCAAGGTCTGATACATCGTCGCCACTTCCATCGGGCTGAGTGCGCCAGCCCCTAACAACATGGAAGGGAACGCCGGAAACTCGCGCTCCACACCCAGCCGCGCCAGGGTCTTGAGTACATTCGGCACCCCCACTTCCTGACCCAGACGCACAGTGCCCAAGTTGTAGGAGTTCATCATCGACTGATAAAGGAAAACCGTGCCATGAGAGCGGCGGTCATAGTTCTGAGGTTTCCAGACTTGCCCGTCCGCACCTTTAATCGACAACGGTTCGTCTGACAACCAACTGGTCAGTGTGTACTGACTCGGGCGCTCAAGAGCCGTCAAATACACGGCGGGCTTAATCAATGAGCCAATCGGACGTACCGCATCCAGCGCACGATTGAAGCCCGCGTAACCTGGCACACGACTGCCAATCAAAGCCTGGACTTCACCGGTCTCCGGGTTGGTCACCACCATGGCTGCTTCAACTTCATCAGCACCTTTGCGCCCAGCCAGACGCTTGAAGGTTTCGCCCACGGCAGCTTCGGACTTCATTTGCAAAATCGGGTCAAAGCTGGTGAAAATTCGCAGCCCCTCTTCGGTCAAATCTTCGTCGCGATAATCTTCACGCAACTGACGCTTCACCAAATCAAGAAAGCCCGGGAAAGAACTGTCGGCCAAACTGCCGCGCTTGGTCACACCCAGAGGCATTTTCTTGGCCGCTGCCACTTGCTCCGCGGTTGCCACACCCTGCTGCTCCAGCAAGTCGAGTACCAAATTACGTCGCTCAAGCGCCCGTTCCGGATAACGACGCGGGTTATAAGCCGAGGGCCCTTTGACCATTCCCACCAATAGCGCCACTTGGTGCAGCTTGAGTTCCGCCAATGGCTGACTGAAGAAGAACTGACTGGCCAGACCAAAACCATGCACCGCACGCTGACCGTCCTGGCCGACAAAAACCTCGTTGAGGTAAGCCTCAAGGATCTCCCGCTTGTCGTAATGCAACTCCAGCAGTAACGCCATCATCGCTTCGGTCAGCTTGCGGCTCAGGCTGCGCTCATTGGTCAGGTAGAAGTTTTTGACCAACTGCTGCGTGAGCGTACTGCCGCCCTGACGCATTTGCCCGGAGGATGAGTTGACCCAAATAGCACGGGCAATCGACTTCGGCGAAACGCCCAAGTGATGGTAAAAATCACGATCTTCAACCGTCACCAGCGTTTCCAGCAGAAACGGCGGCACTTGATCGATATTGATCAGAATGCGGTCTTCAAGGTTCTTGGGGTAAAGCCCGCCAATCAATAGCGGCTCAAGACGCACCACTGGCAGTTTGGAGCCGTTGGACGCCGATAGCTCAGCCACATAATCGCCAGAAAAACGCACACGCACCGGCTGCGCTTTCTCAGCGCCTTCATAAAACTGAAAACCGCGGGTGTTGAGGTCAACCGTATTGCCATTCACGGACGCCGCGCCAGGGCCACTGACCGCGTTTTCACGCCGGTAACCCAAAGCATCGAGTTCCGTCAGGAAGTCGTTCTTGCTCAGCTTTTGGCCGACGAACAGCTCCAGAGGCCGGGCGTAAACCTTGGCCGGGATAGTCCAGCGCTTACCGGAGAATTTCTCCTGAACGATAGCGTCGAGGTAAACGGCAAAACCTGCCAGCACAACCAGGCCGACCAGACTGAGCTTAAGCGCCCAGCCCAGCCATGGGCGAAGGCCGCCGCGAGCAGGACGTTTGGAACGGGAACGAGGGGATCGGGTACGAGTCATGGCGGCGGATTATACGCACTTTATTCATGTTCATCATGCGCAGCCCGGCGGTTTGCAGTACCGCTGTCAACAGCCATAATGGCCCATTGAATTTTCCCAGCCTTGAAGGATCAATCGTGAGCCAGAACCTGATCGCCGCGCTACAGAACCCGAACCTATACCCACATGAAGTTGATGGGTTTCAGGTCATCGAAACGCACATTTCCTGGGTGATCCTCACCGGCCCTTACGCCTACAAGCTGAAAAAACCGGTTAATTTTGGCTTTCTCGATTTCACCGACCTAGCCAAACGTCAGTTCTTTTGCAACGAAGAGCTGCGCTTGAACCAGCGTCTGACTGAAGGTTTGTACCTGGACGTTGTGCCGATTACGGGCACAGCTGAAGCCCCCGTATTGGCTGGCGATGGTCCTGTCATCGAATATGCGCTGAAAATGCGCCAATTCCCGCAGAGCCAACTGCTCAGCACATTGCAGGCCAATGGCGAGCTAACTGCCGCTCACATCGACGAAATGGCGCAACAAATTGCTCACTTCCATGCGCATGCGCCTCACGTGCCACTTGAGCACTATCAAGGCACGCCTGAAGCGGTGATGGAGCCAGTGCGCCAAAACTTCGATCAAATTCGACCTTTCCTGACAGATAAAGCAGACCTACAGCAACTGGACGCGCTTCAAGCGTGGGCTGAAGCCAGCTTTATCCGCCTCAAGCCTTTACTGGAGCAGCGCAAAGTCCAAGGCTTCATCCGCGAATGTCACGGTGATATTCACCTGGGTAACGCCACCATGATTGATGGCAACGTGGTGATCTTCGACTGTATTGAGTTCAACGAACCCTTCCGTTTCACCGATGTTTACGGCGATGTCGGTTTCCTGGCAATGGACCTCGAAGACCGTGGCCTGAAATGTCTGGCGCGTCGTTTTGTCAGCCAATACCTGGAGCTGACAGGCGACTATCAGGGCCTTGAACTGCTCAACTTCTATAAAGCCTATCGTGCCCTGGTGCGCGCCAAAGTCAGTCTGTTCAGCATGCCGGCCGAAGCCAGCCCGGTGCAACGCGCCGCCACGCTGCGCCAGTATCGCAACTACGCCAACCTGGCAGAAAGCTACAGCACTATTCCTTCACGCTTCCTCGCCATCACGCACGGCGTTTCGGCAGTGGGTAAAAGCTCGGTTGCCATGCGTCTGGTTGAGTCTTTGGGTGCGATTCGATTGCGCTCTGATGTCATCCGCAAGCAGTTGTTTGGTGAGCAAAAGGCTGAAAATGCTGTAGGCCAAGGGATCTACAATGCCGACGCAAGCGTCAGCACTTACAAAAAACTGCACGAATTGGCAGAAACCGTGCTGCGTGCAGGTTTCCCGGTGGTCATTGATGCCACCTACCTCAAGCGTGATCAGCGTGACGCTGCTGCCAGCGTGGCCGAGTCCACGGGTGTGCCTTGCTTGATCCTCGACTGCACGGCACCCGATGCAGTGATCGAAGGATGGCTAGCTCATCGCCAGTCCGAAGGAAAGGACCCCTCAGACGCCACCCTTGAGGTGGTACGCGCGCAACAGACAAGCCGCGAGCCACTCGGCGCAGACGAGGCGCTACGCAGCAAGCACGTTGAAACCCACAACAGTAAAAGCCTGGACACATTGATCGCAGATATTCGTCAACGCTTACCCGGCCTTTAATCGCTAAATTAGGCCGCGAAACCGCAAGGGTTTCACGGCCTCGCAATAGTGGCACTATAATGGCGTCATAAATCCAACAGGAGACGCAACCATGAGCCGCCCACGACTGCTTGATTCCGCGCTTTACGCCTTGTTGCACAAGGACGATATCCGCGCATTTAACCAAGAGCGCCCACAAGGCCCTATCGACATGTCCGGTGGAGACTTTCGAGGGCTCGACCTGCGCGAACTGAATGCTCAGGATGTCGATTTCACAGACGGTTATTTCCGCTCTGCTGATTTGCGCGGACTCGATCTGCGCACAACCTGCATTGAGGGCGCCAGCCTGGCCCACGCGCAGATTTCCGGCGCTTACTTCCCGGTTGAACTGACCGCCGATGAAATTCTCATGTCCGTCAACTTCGGCACGCGGTTGCGCTACCGCACAAAGTAGGAAAATACGACATCGAGTCCTACGCTTTTTGCGTCGGCGTGGACTTGCCTGTCGCTGACATTCAGCCGCTCTACCTAAATACTTTCAGCCCTTCTTTGGTTGTATCCAACAACCAAAAAACACATTTCAAAATGCCTACTTGTTCCAAAACCGACTAAAGAACTGCGGTTTTCCTACCGAGCGCTACACTCCTGTAAGACTGGCTTAGTCCCGTAAACACTGCGCGTGCCGTCGCAAGGAGGCTTGATGAATGATGAACTCCAGAACTTGAGAAATCTTGGAAAGACGTCGGCGCAATGGCTACACGCTGTAGGTATTCATAGCGCTTCAGATTTGAAACGCTTGGGCGCAGTCGATGCCTATCGCGCCGTCAAAGCGCGCGGGTTTAGAGCATCTAAAGTGCTGCTTTATGCGATTGAGGGCGCTTTGCTGGATGTGCACTGGAATGACATTCCTGTGGATCGCAAAGAAGCATTGAATAAACAGGTGGACGTTTTATCGCCCACGCGCAAAGCCTGACAGTTTTTAGGGCGCGCAAAGAAAGTCGATAAACAGGTGTTGACAGCGTAATGAGAATTGTTATTATTACGCCATCTGGTCGCGAGACCAGCCGATCTTCTGGAAGGCCCTTGGTTCGGACTCTCAGAAAATCTCCTCATCAGGCTAATCACGGTTATTTGACCCGGCTCTTGCCGGGTCTTTTTTTGCCTGTCGAACAGTAAAAGCCTTAACGCCGATGCCTTATTTCAGCGCGCAATAATCAACGGGTGCCCTAGCTCAGGGTGAGGCTGAACCAACACATCCAAGCCAAACACAGCTTTGAGTAATTCTGGCTGCAACACGCCTTGCGGACAGCCTAAAGCACGCGGTTGGCCGTCCTCCAACAGCAGCAATCGATCGCAATACCGCGCGGCCAGGTTCAAGTCATGCAAGATGATCAACACCGCCGCGCCGCGGTCGGCAAAGGCACGGATAGCTTTGAGTGTGGTGTGCTGGTGCAAAGGGTCCAGCATTGACGTGGGTTCATCCAGCAACAAGGTTTGCCCGCCCTGCCCCGGCCACAACTGCGCTAACACACGCGCCAGATGCACCCGCTGACGCTCCCCACCCGATAACGCCAGGTAACTGCGCCCGGCCAAATGTTCTACGTCAGCGGCTTTCAGGGCCTCATGCACGATTTCGGCATCGCGAACATGACCCGTCTGGTGGGGCAAACGGCCCATGCCCACCACCTCTTCAACTCGAAACGCGAAGTCCAGCGTCGACGTTTGCGGCAAGACGGCCAGTCGCTGAGCGCGCTGGGGGCCTTTCCACTGATTCAAGGCCTGATGATCAAGCCATACCTGCCCCTGCGTTGGCGCCAGCTCCCCGCACAGAGCAGCCAACAGTGTGCTCTTACCTGCGCCATTAGGCCCCAGCACGCCGAGCACTTCCCCAGGACGAACCTCAAGCGTGACATCCGACAGCACCATTTTATGGTTGCGACAAATGTGCAAGTTCTCCGTTCGCAACATCAGTGACGGCCTCGCAGTAATAAATAGAGGAAGAACGGTGCACCCAGAAAAGCCGTCACAATGCCTATCGGCAATTCGGCGGGCGCCAGCGCCAAACGTGCAATTAGGTCCGCGAACAACAATAAGCTGGCGCCCGCCATTACAGACGCAGGCAATAGCACACGGTGATCGGGACCCGCCAGCAGCCGCACCAGGTGCGGCACCACCAAACCAATAAAACCGATCATACCGGCCGCTGCCACAGCAGCCCCCACACCCAAAGCCGTACAAAACACCAGTTCACGCTTGAGCCCTTCCACATCAATGCCCAAATGGTTGGCCTCCGACTCACCCAACAGCAGCGCATTCAATGCGTTTGCCCGGCGAGGCAACCAAAGCGCAACGCCCGCAGTGACCAGTAGTAACGGCCACAGTCGCGCGTAACTGGCGCCATTCAAACTGCCTAAATTCCAGAAGGTCAGCGTGCGAAGGGTCGCGTCATCCGCCAGATAGGTAAAAAGCCCCACCGCGGAACCGGCCAAGGCAGTCAAAGCGATACCGGCAAGCAACATAACGGCGACATTCGTCTGGCCATTACGCCGCCCCAAACGGTAAACCAGCGCCGTGACGCCCAACCCGCCGAGAAACGCGCTTAACGACAACACATAAGGCCCGAGGACGTCTGGCAAACCGCCAAAGGCTGAGCCGCCAACAATGGCGATAGCCGCACCCAGCGCGGCGCCACTGGACACGCCCACCAAACCTGGATCGGCCAAAGGGTTTCGAAACAAGCCCTGCATGGCAACGCCCGAGAGCGCCAGCACACCGCCCACCGCCAAACCCAATAAGGTACGCGGCACACGGATCTGGCCTAGGATCAACTCAGCCTGCTCCAAGCCTTCGCCCTGGATGGGCATACCGAGCAAGCGCAATGCTGCGCGCAAGGTGTCAAAGAGCGGCAGGCTCACTGGCCCCAGTGCCAACGACAGCCAGGTCGCCAGTAGGCACAACATGCCCAACCCTATAAACAAAGGACGGGGCTTTACCAACGTCCTCATGGAGCAACCGAGGTCGCAGGGTAAAACTCAGCCGTAAGCTGTTTGAGACGGTCCGGCAAACGTGGCCCCAGCCCCCCCACCAGCAGCGTCGGATCAACTTCATAAATGCGCCCGGTTTTAGCCGCGCGAATCGACGCCAAAACCGGGTTTTCTTTCAAGAGCGCTGCGCGGGCGGCATCCCCACTCAAACTGCGGTCAGCAAACACCAGCACCTCGGGATTGAGCCCCGCTAAAGCCTCAACTGAAAAAGGTTTGTAACCGGTGTGTGTCGCAAGGTTATGACCTCCGGCTTGCGTCAACAGCCAGTCGGCTGCGGTGTCCTTCCCTGCAATCATGGGTTTTCCGCCTGCATGCCCCAGCAACAGCAAAACACCCGGTGCCTTGTGCTTGGCCTGTACGTGCTTGACCTGAGCTTGTTGCTGCTCCAACTGGTTTTGATAGCCCGCAAACACCTGCGCCGCATGAGCCTCGTCACCCAACAAAAGCCCTAAATGCGCAAGGTTAGACTGCAAAGCACTCAGCTCAGGCTGTGCCGAGAACATCTCAACGGGCACGCCAGCACTGCGAATTTGCTTCAACACTTCAGCTGGCCCCATCTCTTCGGTGCCAATCAATACATCCGGCCTCAGGCTCAAAATACCCTCCGCCGAGAGCTGACGTTGATAACCGATGCTAGGTAGCGATTTAAGTGATTCAGGATGTTGGCTAGTGGTATCGACCCCCACCAATTTAGACTCCGCACCCAATGTGCTCACCCACTCCGAGAGTGCGCCACCGGCACTGACCCAGCGTTGTGGCAGTTCGGCAGCTGAGCCGAGGTGACTGATCAAAAGGCCTGCACAGAGCGTAATCAGGCGGATACTCAAGCGCATACAGAGGCGTTCCTTGAAAAGAGAACTCAGCGGGATACGTGAAAATCCCGCACCGTTGAAACAACACATCGAAGTACAGCGGGCCATTTGATAATTGTTTGCATTTGCACGTCAACCATTTAACTCGCTCTCACCAGCGCCCTCAACGCTCGCATCAGGTGCTATTAAGGATTGCAATGAAGTTGTTATGTCACTCACACGAATTGAGCGAAGGTTGCAGCCGCAGCGTCGACACGCCTGAGTTGGACCTTCTTATCGTCCGTCGCGAAGGGCAGGTCTACGCCTATAAAAATCGCTGCCCACACCGCCACGTCAGGTTGGAATGGCAGCCCGATCAGTTCCTTGATGAGAGTGCCAGCCTGATTAAATGCGCGACACACGCGGCCTTATTTTTGATTGAGTCTGGCGAATGCGTTGCCGGGCCTTGCGCCGGGCAATTTCTGACAGCCATTGACTGCCGTGAAGACAGTCAAGGCATATGGATTAGCGATGACGCGTCAGAGGATGACTGCTAAGCGGCGGTCTACCACAACCGTTTCAGGTGTAAGGCTTACGCCGTAAGCCAGCACTTGCACGCCAGCTGCGACTGCTTCGCGTAATGCGGCCGCGTAACCGGGATCAATTTCTTGCGCCGGTCGCACCGCATCGACCCCCGTAAGATTGACGCAATAAAGTTGCACGGCTCGCACGCCTTCACGCGCCAAACTCGCAAGTTCACGTAAGTGTTTGGCACCCCGTTGTGTGACCGCATCCGGAAATGCGGCGATACGCGAGCCCTCAAACCCCAAGGTCACACTCTTGACTTCAACAAACGCAAAACCGTCGGAGTACTCCAGGCGAAAATCAATCCGGCTGTTTTCCTGCCCGTATGCCACTTCACGCTTGAGCGCGCTGAAACCCTTGAGTTCGCTGATCTGACCGGCCAGTAACGCCTCTTCAATCAAGCGATTGGCGCGCCCGGTGTTCACATACGCCAACCGCCCTTGTGGCGTCTCGCTGATTTCCCACGTGCCCGGCAGCTTGCGCTTTGGGTCATTGGAGCGACTGAACCAGACCTGCCCACCCTCGACCATGCAATTAAGCATGGATCCAGTGTTCGGGCAGTGGATGGTCATCAACTCACCGTCGGCAGTTTCGATGTCGGCCAAGAAACGCTTGTAGCGCTTGATCAAGCGCCCTTCTTCCAACGCAGGAGAAAAAAGCATCAGGCTTTCCAGCTCTGTAAGCCACGCGCAATGCGCTCAACCGCTTGCTGTAGGCGTGGCAGGCTTTGGGTGTAGGCAAAGCGCACATGGTGCCCCGCCTGGAAACGGCCAAAATCAAGGCCCGGCGTGAAGGCTACGTGCTCCGTTTCCAGGAAATGTCGGCAAAACGCGAAGGCATCGCCCCCAAATGCGCTGATGTCGGCATACAGGTAAAACGCGCCTTCGGGCTCTACTGCGATCCCGAACCCTAGCTCACGCAATGCGGGCAGCAAGAAGTCACGACGACGGCCGAACTCGGCGCGACGCTCCTCCAAAATGGCCAGCGTCTGTGGCTCAAAGCAGGCCAACGCGGCGTATTGCGCCATGCTTGGCGCACTGATGTAGAGGTTTTGTGCCAGTTTTTCGAGATCTGCGACGGCTTGCGGTGGCGCCACCAACCATCCCAGGCGCCAGCCGGTCATACCGAAATACTTGGAAAAACTGTTAAGTACAAAAGCGCTGTCATCAACCTCCAGCACACTCGGTGCGTCACACCCGTAGGTCAGGCCGTGATAGATCTCATCGACCACCAAATGCCCGTTACGCGCCTTTACCGCCGCTGACAACGACGTCAACTCTTCACGACTCAACAGGGTGCCAGTGGGGTTGGCAGGCGACGCGACCAAGGCACCCACGCTGTCTTGATCCCAATAACGCTCAACGTGGTCGGCGGTCAGTTGGTAGCGCACCTCCGGACCGACGGGCACCAATTGCGCAGCGCCTTCAACCAGACGCAGGAAATGTCTGTTACAGGGGTAGCCAGGATCAGCAAGTAGCCAATGCTTTCCCGGATCTACCAGTAGGCTGCTGGCTAAAAGCAGTGCGCCTGACCCACCTGGAGTAATCAGAATTCGCTCAGGGTCAATATCCAGCCCGTAGCGTTGCTGATAAAACCCCGAGATAGCTTGGCGCAGCTCGGGCAGGCCGCGGGCCGCGGTGTAGCGGGTTTTACCCGCCGCCAACGCCGCTTGCCCTGCCGCAATGATTGGCTCGGCGGTGGTGAAGTCAGGCTCACCGATCTCCAGGTGAATTACATCGTGCCCCGCCGCTTGCAACTCATTGGCTCGGGCCAATAATGCCATCACGTGGAACGGTTCGATTGCGCGGCTTCGCGCACTGTAAGACTGAGCCATGAGCCTGCCTTCCTGGGTAAGCAAAAGCCCGATTCTACCCAAGCCCGTGCTCAAGGGAGAGCTAAATACAGTCTTAACGCCAGCGTGAGTAGAACCAAACGGCGCAAGCCCCGGTCACAGCTCGACTAAAATTAATATTCAGCCATTAATCTCAAGCACCACAGGCGTTGTACACAATCATCGGCCACAGGCCAGACAACAGGGAGTAGCGCGGCCCGATTTGATCTGGTAAGTTCGCCCGCTTGCAGCCGCAGGGCCGGCAGGTGTCGGTGATGTTGCAATCCTGCGCAATGGATTAGAAGAATGAGAGGCGGTCCATTTCATGCCCACACAAGCAAAGCAACAGAATAGTCAACTTAGCGGCTTCGAACCCTACGTTGAAAAGAAGGGTGAAGAGTACATGGGCGAGCCCATGCGCAAGCACTTCACCAAGATTCTGCAAAAGTGGAAACAGGACTTGATGCAGGAAGTCGACCGCACCGTTGATCATATGAAAGACGAAGCGGCAAACTTTCCTGACCCGGCCGACCGTGCTAGCCAGGAAGAAGAATTCAGCCTGGAACTGCGTGCACGCGATCGCGAGCGCAAGCTGATCAAGAAAATCGACAAGACGCTGCAATTGATCGAAGACGAAGAATACGGCTGGTGCGAGTCTTGTGGCGTTGAGATCGGTATTCGCCGACTCGAAGCACGCCCGACTGCTGACATGTGCGTAGACTGCAAAACCTTGGCTGAAATCAAGGAAAAACAAGTCGGCAAATAACCGCTGGCTTGACCAAATGGGGCGTGCGAACGCCCCATTTTTGTTTTTGCGATATGACCGCGTACCGTGGCAACAGCCAAAGGTTGGGTACGATGACGCTGTCGTCGTAACGTCAGACTCTGCGCGGTGTCGGGCGACTCTTGTACGCTGGGTCCACCATCGCTTCGCACTCTGACGCAGCCTTCGGCAGTTGCTACGGAATTATGCAATGACCGCTCCTTGCTCAAACCCCTCTTACATCGGGCGCTTCGCCCCAACCCCCAGTGGCCATTTGCACTTTGGCTCACTGGTCGCTGCCCTCGCCTCTTATCTTGACGCCCGCTCAGTGAGTGGCCGCTGGTTGCTGCGCATGGAAGACCTCGATCCCCCGCGTGAAATGCCCGGCGCCCAAACGGCCATTCTGCAGGCCCTTGAGCGCTATGGCTTTGAATGGGATGGGACGTTGATACGCCAAAGCGAACGTCACGAGGCTTACGCCCAGGTTGTGGATAAATTATTCAGCCAAGGCCTGGCCTATGCCTGCACCTGCTCGCGTAAACAGCTCGAAGGCTACAACGGTATCTATCCCGGCTTTTGCCAGAACGCCGGCCACCCGATGGAAAACGCCGCCATCCGCTTGCGGGTGCCTGAACTGCACTACGCCTTCACCGATCGCGTGCAAGGCATGTATGACCAACATGTAGGACGCGAGGTCGGCGACTTCATCATTCGCCGCCGCGACGGGCTGTATGCCTACCAGTTAGCGGTGGTACTCGATGATGGCGCCCAAGGTGTCACCGATATCGTGCGCGGCGCCGACTTGCTGGACTCAACACCGCGCCAGCTTTACCTGCAAGAGCTGCTGGGATTGTCACAACCGCGCTACCTGCATGTGCCGCTGATCGTGCAACCCGACGGCCACAAACTGGGCAAGTCCTACCGCTCGCCCCCCCTGACGCCCGAGCAAGCCACGCCGTTGCTGTTACGTGCCCTGCGCGCGTTGGGCCAGACCACTGACGATAGCCTTGCGCACGCAAGCCCGCGTGAGGTTCTAGACTGGGGCATAGCGCACTGGGACGCCGGGCTGATCCCGCGCGCGCTCACCTTGCAAGAAGCGCAATTACGCTGACACCTCTTGCAGGTTGCCAGCCATCCGTTACCATCGCCGCACGTTTTTGGGCATGCGGCCCGTAAAAGTGAGGCCAGGATGTATATCTATCGATTGGTCCTGTTGCTGGTGGTCGGGATCTATCTGTTTTCCCCAGCCATCATGGATTGGTGGATCAATGCGACAGGTGCCTGGTATCGGCCCTACCTGCTCTGGCTGATTCTGATCGTGGTGACCTTTATTCTTCAGAGCCAAAAAGATGCCGATGAGCTTTAGCCTGACCCAGATGGTACTCGTCAGCGCCGCGTACCTGCTGGTGCTATTCGGTGTGGCCTGGATCAGTGAACGCGGGATGATCCCGCGCGCCATTATTCGTCACCCGCTGACCTACACCCTGTCACTGGGTGTCTATGCCAGTGCCTGGGCGTTTTATGGCACGGTGGGGCTGGCTTACGAATACGGTTACGGATTCCTCTCCAGTTACCTCGGCGTTTCAGGGGCTTTTCTTCTAGCGCCTGTACTGCTTTACCCCATTCTGAAAATCACTCGCACGTACCAACTGTCCTCGCTCGCCGACTTATTTGCTTTCCGATTTCGCAGCACATGGGCCGGCGCGCTCACCACCATCTTTATGCTGATTGGCGTGCTACCGCTGTTAGCCCTGCAAATCCAGGCCGTGGCAGACTCGATCAGCATCCTCACCCGCGAACCCGTGCAACACCGTGTCGCACTCAGCTTTTGCGCCATGATCACGCTGTTCACTATCTTCTTCGGCTCCCGGCACATCGCGACGCGCGAGAAACACGAAGGGCTGGTCTTCGCCATCGCGTTTGAGTCCGTCATCAAGCTGCTCGCCATCGGCGGGGTGGGCCTCTATGCGCTATACGGCGTATTCGATGGCCCGCAACAACTTGAGGTGTGGCTGCAACAAAATCAGACCGCCCTGGCCTCTTTGCATACCCCCCTGCAAGAAGGCCCGTGGCGTACTCTGCTGCTGGTGTTTTTTGCCTCGGCCATTGTGATGCCGCACATGTATCACATGACCTTCACCGAAAACCTCAACCCCAGGGCGCTGGTCAGCGCCAGCTGGGGCCTGCCGTTGTTCCTGCTGCTGATGAGCCTCGCGGTGCCGCTTATTTTGTGGGCCGGACTAAAGCTGGGCGCGACCACCAACCCCGAATATTTCACCCTGGGCATTGGCATTGCAGCCAACAGTAAATCGCTGGCCTTGCTGGCTTATATCGGCGGCTTATCCGCTTCCAGCGGGCTGATTATTGTGACCACGCTGGCGCTCTCGGGCATGGCCTTGAATCACTTGGTGCTGCCGCTTTATCAGCCACCGGCGGAAGGCAACATCTACCGCTGGCTGAAATGGACGCGCCGCGCCCTAATCGTCGCCATCATCATGGCCGGCTATGGCTTTTACTTGTTGCTGGGCGCCGAACAAGACCTGGCCAACCTTGGCATCGTCGCGTTTGTCGCCACCCTGCAATTTCTGCCGGGCGTACTCTCTGTCTTGTACTGGCCAACCGCCAACCGTCGCGGCTTTATCGCCGGACTGCTCGCGGGCATCGCGGTCTGGATGATCAGCATGCTGCTTCCGCTGATTGGCAACTTTCAGGGCTTCTACATTCCGTGGCTGGACATGATCTACGTGCTGGACGACACCAGTTGGCACATGGCTGCCATTGCGTCACTGGCCGCCAACGTACTGATGTTCACCTTGATTTCGTTGTTCACCAACGCCAGCACAGAAGAAGCCAGCGCTGCTGAAGCCTGTGCGGTAGATAACGTGCGCCGCCCGCAGCGACGTGAACTGCATGCTGCCTCGCCACAAGAGTTCGCCACCCAACTGGCCAAGCCATTGGGAGCCAAGGCCGCGCAAAAAGAAGTCGAGCAAGCCTTGCGCGACCTTTATCTACCCTTCGACGAACGCCGCCCGTATGCCTTGCGCCGCTTGCGCGACCGTATCGAAGCCAACCTCTCCGGGTTGATGGGCCCCAGCGTCGCTCAGGATATGGTCGAAACCTTCTTGCCCTACAAGTCAGGCGGCGAAAACTACGTCACCGAAGACATCCACTTTATTGAAAGTCGGCTAGAGGACTACCACTTACGCCTCACCGGTCTGGCGGCCGAACTCGACGCCTTACGTCGTTACCATCGCCAAACACTGCAAGAGTTGCCGATGGGCGTGTGCTCACTGGCCAAGGACCAAGAGATCCTGATGTGGAACAAAGCCATGGAAGAGCTGACCGGCATCCCGGCTCAGCGCGTGGTGGGTTCGCGCCTTAATACGTTGGGTGATCCCTGGCGCCAGCTGTTGCAGGGTTTTATTGAGCTGCCCGATGAGCACTTGCACAAACAACACCTGGCCCTGGACGGTCAAACCCGTTGGCTAAACCTGCACAAGGCCGCCATCGACGAACCGTTGGCGCCCGGCAACAGTGGCTTGGTACTGCTAGTCGAAGACCTCACTGAAACCCAAATGCTCGAAGACAAACTCGTGCATTCGGAGCGACTGGCAAGCATCGGCCGTCTGGCGGCAGGGGTTGCCCATGAAATCGGCAACCCTGTCACCGGGATCGCCTGCCTGGCGCAGAATCTGCGTGAAGAACGCGAAGATGACAGCGAGCTGACAGAAATCAGCGGCCAGATCCTTGAGCAAACCAAACGTATCTCACGCATTGTGCAGTCCTTGATGAGTTTCGCTCACGCGGGCAGCCATCAGCACACGGACGAGCCCGTTTGTCTGGCAGAGGTGGCTCAGGATGCCATCGGTCTACTGGCCTTGAACCGGCGCAATTTTGAAGTGCAGTTTTATAACTTGTGCGATCCCGATCACTGGGTCGAAGGTGATCCACAGCGCCTGGCGCAAGTGCTGATCAATTTGCTGTCCAACGCCCGCGACGCCTGCCCTGCCGGCAGCGCCGTACGGGTCAAAAGCGAAGCCAGCGAACACACCGTCGACCTGATCGTAGAGGACGAGGGCACGGGTATTCCGAAGAACATCATGGACCGCCTGTTCGAACCGTTCTTCACCACCAAAGACCCTGGGGAAGGCACCGGTCTGGGCCTTGCACTGGTCTATTCCATCGTTGAAGAGCATTATGGACAAATCACCATCGACAGCCCGGCTGACATTCAAAGCCAGCGCGGAACCCGTATCCGGGTGACACTACCGCGCCATGTCGAAGCGACGTCCGCTGTGAACTGAGACCGTCGAGAGAACTGAATCAATGCCGCATATTTTGATCGTCGAAGACGAAACAATCATCCGCTCCGCGTTGCGCCGTTTGTTGGAGCGTAATCAGTACCAGGTCAGCGAAGCAGGCTCGGTGCAGGAAGCTCAAGAGCGTTTCAGCATTCCCTCGTTCGACCTGATTGTCAGCGATCTGCGCTTGCCAGGGGCACCTGGCACCGAGCTGATCAAGCTGGGCGAAGGCAAACCGGTGCTGATCATGACCAGCTATGCCAGCCTGCGCTCAGCGGTTGACTCGATGAAAATGGGCGCCGTCGACTACATCGCCAAACCGTTTGATCACGATGAGATGCTGCAAGCCGTCGCACGTATTTTGCGTGATCGCCAAAACGCTCAAAGCCAGCCTGCCGAGCGCCCAACCAAAGCGTCGGGCGCCGATAAAAGCGCGAGCGATAACTGTAATGGCGAAATCGGCATCATCGGTTCATGCCCGCCTATGCAGGATCTGTACAGCAAGATCCGCAAAGTGGCCCCCACCGACTCCAATGTCCTGATCCAGGGTGAGTCCGGTACCGGCAAAGAACTGGTGGCCCGCGCGCTGCATAACCTGTCCAAGCGCGCCAAAGCGCCGATGATCTCGGTTAACTGTGCGGCGATTCCTGAGTCGTTGATTGAATCTGAGTTGTTCGGCCACGAAAAAGGGGCCTTCACCGGCGCCAGCGCCGGCCGTGCGGGCTTGGTTGAAGCGGCCGATGGCGGCACTTTGTTCCTTGATGAAATCGGTGAGCTGCCACTGGAAGCACAAGCCCGTCTGCTGCGGGTGTTACAAGAGGGCGAAATTCGCCGTGTGGGTTCGGTGCAATCGCAAAAGGTCGATGTGCGCCTGATCGCGGCCACCCACCGTGACCTCAAGAGCCTGGCCAAAATCGGCCAGTTCCGTGAAGACTTGTACTACCGCCTGCACGTCATTGCCCTCAAGTTGCCGGCATTGCGTGAACGTGGCCCGGACGTAAACGAAATCGCCCATGCCTTCCTCGCCCGTCAAAGTGCCCGAGTGGGGCGCACCGACTTGAAGTTTGCTCCCGATGCCGAACAAGCCATTCGACATTACACGTGGCCAGGCAACGTACGAGAACTGGAAAACGCCGTAGAGCGTGCTGTGATTCTGTGCGAAAGCCCGGAAATTTCAGCCGAACTGCTGGGCATCGACATCGAGTTGAGCGATCTGCAAGACGACGACTTTATCGGCCTGGGCCCACAACAGGGCATCAGTAGCGGTAACACCAGCCATGACCCGACTGAAGACCTGTCACTGGAAGACTACTTCCAGCACTTTGTGCTTGAGCATCAGGACCATATGACGGAGACCGAACTGGCGCGAAAACTGGGCGTGAGTCGTAAATGCTTGTGGGAACGGCGCCAGCGCCTGGGTATTCCACGCAGAAAAACCGGTGTCACCAGCGAAGGGTAACGTGACAGGTAACACGGCCGACGGTGAAAAAACTGTTACCGCACGCTAATCACGTAACAAAAGCCGGGTCTTACGGTAACGAAGGCCCGGCTTTTTTTTGCGCTAAAAAACATGAAAACCCAGAAAGCCCCTTATTTTGCTAGGCCGGACAAAAGTTGGCACGACCCCTGCTATATGTATTCGTACAAGAACAATAAGAATCACAGCAACACACAATAAAAATAAGACGTATCGGCTCACGCATAACAAGAACAACACGGCGGAGGCGCAGCTAACTGATTCTTTTGGAGAGGTGTTGTCATTGGGGCTTGCCCCACGACTAGGCAGAGAACAACAAAAACTGCACTTAAAGCAGAGCCTGAACTAGTTGGATCACTGATCACATCAACACAGCGACCAAAGCAATCCGTTTGCTCTTATCTCCCGATTGGGAGGGTTACACAGGTAAAACTTGGGTAACCAGGGCAATTAACAAAAACAAAAAGCCCGCAACCAATAATAAAAATAGAGCACGCAACTAATTCTGGGGGAGCTTCGGCTCCCCTTGTGGTTCCTGACATTCAGAAAATTTTACAGCCCGTCTGGCCCGGTACTCTCGCAACGACCAGGGCCACTAGAGGCAATCGACAGGCTACGCGTCCTACACCATCCCCTGACTAAATGCTAGAATCCCCGCCCATCATGCGGTCATTCTTCGTTTTGGCCGAACATTCCTTCAAACAGTGCATCCCATGCTGAAGAAGCTGTTCCAGTCATTCCGTTCTCCCAAGCGTCGTACGCAACAACTGCGCAGCACCCCTGAAGTGCTCAACAGCAGCCAACATTCGCTGCAACGTGCCCAGTTCAGCCGCTACGCGGTCAACATTGTCGAACGCCTGCAAAACGCCGGTTACCAGGCTTATCTGGTCGGCGGCTGCGTACGCGACATGCTGCTCAACATCACGCCCAAAGACTTTGACGTGGCCACCAGCGCTACGCCAGAACAAGTGCGTGCCGAATTTCGCAATGCGCGAATCATCGGTCGTCGCTTCAAGTTGGTGCACATCCACTTTGGGCGCGAAATCATCGAGGTGGCGACCTTCCGTGCCAATCACCCGCAAAACGACGAAGAGGAAGACAGCAACCAGTCCTCGCGTAACGAAAGCGGGCGTATTTTGCGCGACAACGTCTACGGCACCCTCGAAGAAGACGCCCAACGTCGCGACTTCACGATCAATGCCCTGTATTACGACCCGGTCAGCGAGCGCATTCTCGATTACGCCAATGGTGTACACGACATCCGCAATCGCCTGCTGCGCCTGATTGGCGATCCGCAACAGCGTTACCAGGAAGACCCGGTGCGCATGCTGCGGGCGGTACGTTTTGCCGCCAAGCTGAACTTCGGGATTGAAAAACACACCGCCGCGCCGATCCGCGAGCTGGCCCCCATGCTGCGCGAAATCCCGTCGGCTCGCCTGTTCGAAGAAGTGCTCAAGCTCTTCCTCTCCGGTAACGCCTGCGACACCTTCGAGATGCTGGTCGACCTTGAATTGTTCGACCCCTTGTTCCCGGCCAGTGCCGAAGCTCTGGAGCACAACCCGACCTACACCCACACCTTGATCAGCGAAGCGTTGCGCAACACAGATCTGCGAATCAAGCAGGGTAAACCGGTGACCCCCGCGTTCCTGTTTGCAGCCCTGTTGTGGCCTGCTCTGCCCGCCCGTATTTTGCGCCTGCAAGACCAAGGCATGCCGCCTATTCCTGCCATGCAAGAAGCCGCGCACGAACTGATCGCCGAACAGTGCCAGCGCATTGCAATTCCCAAGCGCTTCACAATGCCGATTCGCGAAATTTGGGACATGCAAGAGCGTCTGCCGCGTCGCAGCGGCAAACGTGCCGACATGCTGCTCGACAATCCGCGCTTCCGTGCCGGTTACGACTTTTTGCTGTTGCGTGAAAGCGCTGGCGAGCAGACCAACGGCCTGGGCGAATGGTGGACCGACTATCAGGATGCTAACGACAGTGGCCGTCGCGACATGATTCGCGACCTGAGCAACGCCAAGGACGATGGCACTGGCCCTGCACCGCGTAAACGCCGCCGCACAGGCGCTAACAAGCGCAAACGCAGCGCTGGCGCCGACGAGTAAGTGATGGAACGCATCTACATTGGAATGGGCAGCAATCTGGCTGACCCGGCCGAGCAATTGCGCAACGCGGTAGAAGCGATTGCGCAACTGCCCAACTCGGTGTTTGTCGGGGTCTCAGCGTTCTATCAAAGCGACTCCCTGCTGCCAGGCCAACCGCGTTACACCAACGCAGTGGCAACCATCGAGACTCACATGGCCCCCCTTGAGCTGCTCGATGCTTTGCAAGCCATCGAAAACGACCAAGGCCGTGAGCGACTTGAGCGTTGGGGGCCGCGCACGCTGGACCTCGACATCCTGCTGTTCGGCAATCAACTGATCGACGAGCCTCGCCTCAAGGTCCCGCATTACCACATGCACGCCCGTCCTTTCGTGCTGTACCCCTTGGCCGAGCTGGCGCCCGCTTCGCTCAAACTGGCCGATGGCCGCAGCCTTGAACAACTCCTCAAAGACTGCCCCTTTGTCGGTCTTGAGCGCCTGCCCGGCTTAGCTGAATCGAATCAATTAGCGCGGTAACACATCGGCGGTAACACCTCTAATTGACTTCCCGTGTCCTCGTCACGACTATAGGCATCCCGCTGCCACCTACCCGGTGGCGCAATGTGAAAAGCAGGCCGTTTAGCACCTCTATAAAGGTGCGCCTGCTTATAACGATGAATCACGCGCGTTGCTCGCAGTGGTTATCGCACTGCCTGACGAGGATCCTTTTCATGCCAGCTATTACCCTGACCACCCTGCAAAGCCTTAAGCAAAAAGGTGAAAAAATCACCATGCTGACGTGCTATGACGCCACCTTCGCACATGCCTGCAACCAGGTCGGTGTAGAAGTGTTACTGGTGGGCGACTCCCTGGGCATGGTCTTGCAAGGGCATGACAGCACCCTGCCTGTTTCCAACGATGACATGGCGTATCACGTGGCGTGCGTTAAACGCGGCAATCAGGACGCCCTGATACTCGCCGATCTGCCTTTTATGGCGAACGCCACCCTTGAGCAAACGCTGAACAACAGCGCGCAACTCATGAGGGCGGGCGCGCACATGGTCAAGGTCGAAGGTGCCGTCTGGTTGGCCGAATCCATCCGCCTGCTGACTGAGCGCGGCATTCCTGTGTGCGCACATATGGGCCTGACGCCACAGACGGTAAACGTATTGGGCGGTTACAAGGTACAAGGCCGTAACGAAAACCAGGCACGCCAGATGCGTGCAGATGCGATTGCACTGGAACAAGCCGGTGCCGCCATGTTGCTGCTCGAATGCGTGCCAAGCGAACTGGCGAAAGAAATCACCCACGCGGTGAAAATCCCGGTGATCGGCATCGGCGCCGGCAGTGATACCGACGGTCAAGTGTTGGTGCTGCATGACATGCTTGGCTTGTCCTTGACTGGCCGCGTGCCTAAATTCGTGAAAAATTTCATGGCCGGCCAACCTGACATTCAATCGGCCCTCAGCGCCTACGTCGCTGAAGTCAAAGCCGTCAGCTTTCCTGGCACCGAACACGGATTCTCTGCATGAACACAGTAAAAACCGTTCGCGAGTTGCGCGCAGCCATCGCTCGCGCACGTAGCGAAGGCAAACAAATCGGCCTGGTACCGACTATGGGCAACTTGCACAGCGGCCATGCCGCGCTAGTCAGCAAGGCGGCGCAGCAGGTCGATTTCGTAGTCGCGAGCATTTTCGTCAACCCCCTGCAATTTGGGGCCAACGAAGACCTCGACACCTACCCCCGCACCCTCGCCGCCGATCAGGAAACACTCCTGCAAGCAGGCTGTAACCTGCTGTTTGCTCCAACGGTGGATGAAATGTACCCCCACGGGATGACGGGGCTAACCCGCGTCACTGCGGCTCAATTGAGCAATGAGCTCTGCGGCAGCCGCCGCCCTGGGCATTTCGATGGCGTCACCACGGTCGTCAACAAACTGTTCAACATGGTTCAGCCCGACCTGGCGATCTTTGGTCAGAAGGACTACCAGCAATTGGCCGTTATTCGCGCCATGGTGCTCGACCTGAACATGCCCGTCCAAATCATCGGCGAACCGACTGTACGCGCCGAAGACGGTTTGGCCTTGTCCTCGCGCAATGGCTACCTGAATGAAGAGCAGCGTGCCTTGGCGCCCGCCCTGTATCTCCACCTGCGCGAAATGGCAGACGCCATCAAAGCCGGTGAACGCAACTACGCCACGCTGGTGACCCAACAGGTGGCCCACCTTGAAGCCATCGGGTTGCGAGTGGATTATCTGGAAGTTCGCCACGCAACGACGTTGCTGCCCGCGCAAACCAGTGACCGGGATCTGGTCATTCTGGTCGCGGCCTACTTGGGCACTACGCGCCTGATCGACAACATCCACCTGAACCTGGACAACACGCTTTAATTGATAGATTGCGCGTCACCCGCACCCGATAAAGAAACACTGAAACGATTCACCTGGCGTCACACGGTCGTGACAAAAGTTACAGCTCGGCGTCAGACAAAGCCAAGACAGATGCAGGCACTAGGGTTAATGTGATCGCCCTGCTTGTGTCCGATGTGCATTTGCAGGTCAACCGATGCCTCCCGAGGTTAATCAGGAGGTTTCGGGGTTTTCAGTGTCCAACAGGCAGTTCAAGCAAAAAAGGATATCCGCAGCGATGGCGTACTACCGCACTCCTCACGACGTTACCGCTCTGCCCGCTTGGCAAGCGTTGAAGCAACACCGCGCCAGCATGCAAAACTTCAGCATGCGCGATGCGTTTAACAGCAACCCAAAACGTTTTGAAGATTTCACCCTGAGCAGCTGCGGGCTGTTTTTGGACTATTCAAAAAACCTGATCACTGACCAAACCCGTTCGTTGCTCGTCGATCTGGCCAACGAAGTCGATCTTCAGGGCGCGATCAAATCGTTGTTCTCGGGGGAGATCGTCAATGCCTCCGAAGGCCGTCCGGCCTTGCACACCGCGCTGCGCCGCCCAGTTGCCGACAAGCTGTCGGTCAACGGTGCGGACATCATGCCCGAGGTGCACAAAGTCCTGAACAAGATGACCGAGCTGGTCGGTCGCATTCACGAAGGCTTGTGGCGCGGTTACACCGACAAACCGATTACCGACATCGTGAACATTGGCATCGGCGGCTCGTTCCTTGGCCCTGAGCTGGTGTCCGAAGCGCTGTTGTCCTACGCGCAAAAAGGCGTTCGCTGTCATTACCTGGCGAACATCGACGGCAGTGAATTCCACGAGCTGTCGCACAAGCTGCGCGCCGAAACCACGCTGTTCATCGTGTCGTCGAAATCGTTCAACACCCTCGAAACCCTCAAAAATGCCCAAGCGTCCCGCGCGTGGTACTTGGCGCAAGGCGGTTCGGAAGCTGAACTGCATCGCCACTTCATCGCCGTGTCGAGCAACAACGAGGCCGCGGTCGCGTTTGGTATTCGCGAAGAAAACATTTTCCCGATGTGGGACTGGGTGGGTGGGCGGTATTCGCTGTGGTCGGCCATCGGCTTGCCAATTGCCCTGGCGATCGGCATGTCCAACTTCAAAGAACTGTTGTCCGGCGCCTACAGCATGGACCAACACTTCCAGAACGCCCCGTTCGAACAGAACATGCCCGTGTTGATGGCAGCGCTTGGCGTTTGGTACGGCAACTTCTGGGGTGCGCAAAGCCACGCGATCCTGCCGTACGACCATTACCTGCGCAACATCACTAAACACTTGCAGCAGTTGGACATGGAATCCAACGGCAAAAGCGTGCGTCAGGACGGCACTCCCGTGTCCACCGACACCGGCCCGGTGATTTGGGGGGGCGTGGGCTGCAATGGTCAGCATGCGTATCACCAGCTGCTGCACCAAGGCACCCAATTGATTCCGGCCGATTTTATCGTGCCGATTGTCAGCTTCAACCCGGTCGCCGACCACCATCAGTGGCTTTATGCCAACTGCCTGTCGCAAAGCCAGGCCCTGATGCTGGGCAAAACCCGCGCCGAAGCCGAAGCCGAATTGCGCGAACAGGGCATGCCCGAAGACGCCGTGCAAAAGCTCGCGCCGCATAAAGTGATTCCGGGCAACCGCCCGAGCAACACCTTGGTGGTTGAACGCATCAGCCCGCGTCGCCTTGGCGCGCTGGTGGCGCTGTATGAGCACAAAGTGTTCGTGCAAAGCGTGATCTGGGGCATCAACGCCTTCGACCAGTGGGGCGTAGAGTTGGGCAAAGAACTGGGCAAAGGCGTTTACTATCGCCTCACCGGCAGCCTCGAAGAGCCTGCCGATGATGCGTCAACGCAAGGCCTGATCAACTACTTCCGCGGTCGCCATCGCGGTTGATTGAACGCCAGCCAGTCTTCACGACTGGCTGGCGGCACCGAGACGCCATGGAATTTATCCGCCGCCCTATCGAACGCCAAATCATGAGTCTGACCGGCCTTTCGCTCGGCCAGCTCGACCTCGAAAACCCCAAGGGCGACCCCGGTCTGTTCGGCCCCGACTCCATCAGTTGGCAAGTACACGGTGATTTCACCAGCATGCTGATCGGTGGCATCAGCGCCCTAATGCTGCAAGCCTTGCATCCTCTGGCACTGGCCGGGGTGTGGGATCACTCCAATTTCAGACTCGACATGCTGGGGCGATTGCGTCGCACTGGCCAGTTCATCTCTGGCACCACCTTTGGCTCCTCAGGCGATGCCGACTGGCTGATCGACAAAGTACGCAGCATTCACCTGCAAGTGACCGGCACCGGACTTGACGGCCGTCCCTATGCTGCCAGTGACCCGCAATTACTGACGTGGGTGCATGTGGCGGAAGTCAGTAACTTCCTTGCCGCTCATTTGCGCTATCGCAATCCGGATTTGTCCCCAGCCGATCAAGACCGTTACTACGACGAAATTGCCGTGGTCGCTGAACGCCTGGGGGCCACAGACGTGCCCCGCTCACGCCAGCACATCGCCGACTACCTGCAAGCCATACGCCCGCAGTTGCTGTGTGATGAGCGCAGCCATGAAGTGATTCGCCTGTTGCTCAACGCCCCGGCGCCCAGTTTGCTGGCCAAACCATTTGCCGCGCTGATGATGCAAGCCGGCATCGACTTGCTACCCGACTGGGCCAGTGATCAGCTGGGGCTTCATCAACGTCCGCCGACACGCACGCTGATCCGCGCCACAGTCAACAGCACCGCGCCGGTTCTGCGCTGGGCAGTGCGCAATGGCTCAGTGCAAAGGGCGCAGCGACGCATGGGCCGGTACGGTGGGTAACCGCCGTGCCATCACACAAGGACGCTCATCTCTGTGCGCCAGCCGTGACGAGACGATGCCGCTGTTTGTATGCCACCATGCCGCTTGATTCCTACCGCTGCGTCTGACGCGGCCTCTCCAATAATAATCAGGACTCCCGCTATGCAAGACGTTGTCATCGTTGCCGCTACCCGCACTGCCGTCGGCAGCTTTCAAGGCTCACTGGCCCATGTACCTGCTGTCGACTTGGGCGCCGCGGTCATTCGCCAACTGCTCGAAAAAACCGGTCTGGAGGGTGCACAGGTCGATGAAGTCATCATGGGGCAAGTCCTCACCGCGGGTGCAGGTCAAAACCCGGCACGCCAGGCAGCAATCAAGGCCGGACTGCCATTTGCCGTGCCAGCAATGACGCTCAACAAAGTCTGCGGCTCCGGGCTCAAAGCGCTGCATTTGGCTGCCCAGGCCATCCGTTGTGGCGACGCTGACGTGATCATCGCCGGCGGCCAGGAAAACATGAGCCTGTCCAACTACATCGTGCCCGGCGCCCGAACCGGCCTGCGCATGGGCCATAGCCAAATCGTCGACACCATGATCAGCGATGGCCTGTGGGATGCATTCAATGATTACCACATGGGCATCACCGCAGAGAACCTTGTGGATAAGTACGGCATCAGTCGCGAAGACCAGGATGCCTTTGCCGCCGCCTCGCAGCGCAAAGCCATCGAAGCCATTGAAACCGGGCGCTTTGTGGACGAAATCACGCCGATTTTGATCCCGCAACGCAAAGGTGATCCGATCGCGTTTGCCACAGACGAACAACCGCGCGCGGGCACGACGGCCGAATCGCTGGCCAAGCTTAGACCTGCGTTCAAAAAAGACGGATCTGTCACAGCAGGTAATGCCTCCTCACTCAATGATGGTGCAGCCGCCGTCATGCTAATGAGTGCGACCAAAGCCCGTGAGCTGGGTTTACCGGTACTGGCTAAAATCGCGGCCTACGCCAACGCCGGTGTAGACCCGGCCATCATGGGCATTGGTCCCGTGAGCGCGACTCAACGCTGCCTGACTAAAGCAGGCTGGACGCTGGCTCAACTGGACCTGATCGAAGCCAACGAAGCCTTCGCGGCGCAAGCCTTGTCGGTCGGCAAAGCGCTGGATTGGGACGCGAGCAAGGTCAACGTCAACGGAGGGGCAATTGCCATTGGTCATCCGATTGGCGCGTCGGGTTGTAGGATTCTGGTCACCCTGCTCCACGAAATGCTCAAGCGTGACGCTAAAAAAGGCCTCGCCACTTTGTGCATTGGCGGTGGCCAGGGTGTAGCTCTGGCGCTCGAACGCGAATAATGGCCACCTAAGGGTGTAAAGCCTCGCACACCTATAGCCATAGCGCTGACGGGTGATGCGAGGCTGCGTCCGGCGGCAAAACGGTCGTAAATTCCATGTGCGCGATGTACCAGCAATACCGTTTTCTAAGGCAGGGCGACGGCTTCGCCCTCGGCAACTGCTACACACACCAACAGCCCGTCCTTTTACGCCTCGATAGCGTCTATTCGAACAGCGTAGCCAGCCCGATGAGGCTGTGCGCAACCATAAACCTTCACGCGGTTCTGTTAAACTCGCGCGCCCTATCTGTCCCCCAAGGCGCAACGCATGTCTTCCTTGAATCAGGCGCTGCGCGCCGCCCTCGATAACCGTCACGACTTGCTGGCCGAGCTGCACGCTCAAGGCACTGACTGTTATCGCCTGTTCCACGGCAGCCAGGAAGGCGCTGGCGGTCTGACTATCGACCGCTACGGCCCGCAACTGCTGGTGCAAAGCTTTCACCAGCGCCTTGAGCGCGGTGATTTGCTGCAATTGCATGAAGCAATCAATCGGCACTTGGGCCTGGAACTGCTGCTGGTCTACAACGACCGCTCACAGGGCAATTCACGTATTGATCGCGAAGACACCGTCTACCGCGCCGAAGACGCCGCATTGGCAGACATGATCGGCCACGAGTGGGGCCTGAAGTACCGTGTGCGCGGCCGTCACGCGGGGCAAGACCCACTGCTGTTTCTCGACCTGCGCAACGCGCGCGGCTGGGTCAAGCAGCACAGCGCCGGCAAGCGCGTGCTTAACTTGTTCGCCTACACCTGTGGCGTTGGCTTAAGCGCTGCGGCAGGCGGCGCAAGCGAGGTCTGCAATCTGGACTTTGCTGAAGGCAACTTGGCGGTCGGACTCGAAAACGGGCTGCTAAATCCCGAATTGCCCCCGATGAAGTTTGTGCAATCCGACTATTTCGCTGCCATTCGCCAACTGGCGGGGTTGCCGATTATCCAGCGTCGCCACAAGCTGCCCGCTTACCCGCGCATGGATCAGCGTGAATACGACCTGGTGCTGCTGGACCCTCCCGCGTGGGCCAAGAGTGCTTTCGGCACGGTAGACCTGTTGCGCGACTATCAAAGCCTGCTCAAACCCGCGGTATTGGCCACCGCGCCGGATGGCGTGCTGATCTGTTGCAATAATCTGGCGAAAGTCAGCATGGACGACTGGCGCGAGCAAGTCCTGCGCTGTGCTGAAAAAGCCGGGCGCCCTGTTCGGGACTGGCAAGTGCTGAATCCGGCCAGCGACTTTCCGTCAATGGACCAGCAGCCGCCACTAAAGACGCTGATCCTACAGTTCTAAGCGCCTAATCTCACACGCAAAAAGTCCTACTAAAAATAAGGCGATCGTCTCGGAACCAGAATCGCGTGCCATACTCCAAGGCACTCCCGACTGTTATAGACGACGCCTCACATGCCCAAAGGATTGATTCGCGCCATTGGCGCCGTGCTGACTGCCCTCGCACTTTATAGCTTGCTGGGTTTTTTGATTTTGCCCGGCATAGGCTTACGCATCATCAACCAGCAGTTGGCCAACTACGCCACCGTGCCCGCCAGGCTCGACCGATTGGAGTTCAACCCGTTCAGTCTGGAGCTGACACTGTGGGGGTTCAAGGTCGGTGAGCCGGGCAAGGAGCAAGTAGGCTTCGAGCGCCTGTACACCAACGTGCAAGCCGACAGCCTGTGGACAAAAGCCTTGCACCTGGCAGACGTGCAACTGGACAAACCCAAGACGCAGCTGTTGTTCAGCAAGGACGGCACACTGAACCTGACCCAATTGTTCACGTTACCTGCCAGCGAACCTGCGCCCCAGACACCTGACAGCAACCCCTTCCCCTTGCGTATCGACCGCATCGGTCTGGCGGGCGGCTACCTGCATTTTGCTGACTTGCGCCCAAGCGAGCCGATCGAGTTTTTGTATGACTCAATGGATCTGGAACTGAAAAACCTCAGCACGCTGCCCGATGACAATGCTGACATGACCTTAGTGGCGGCCGGGCCAGAAGGCGGCCGCATTGACTGGACCGGCACCTTGAGCCTGGTGCCCATTGCATCCGAAGGCACGCTCAAAGTGACTGACGGCAAGATGAAAGTCTGGTGGCCCTATGTGCGAGACGCCCTACCGCTGGTACTGGAAGACGGGGTGCTGAACTTCAGGACCGACTACACGCTGAATCTGTCCAAAGAAACTGAAATGGTGCTGAGCAACGCCTCGGCCAGTATCGCCCCGTTCAAAATCAATGCACCGGACGGTCGGCCGCTGGCACGGCTTGAGCGCCTGGACGTCAGTGATACCCGCGTAGACCTGGCCAAGCAGCAAGTGGTGGTCGGTAAAATCAACAGCAAAAATCTTGAGACTTGGGCCACACGTGAAGCTGACGGCCAACTTGACTGGCAAAAATTGTTTGCCAGCCAACCGACCAAAACCTCATCCAAAGCCGATGAGCCAGTCACCGTTGAAGCCCCAAAACCGGCACCTGTCGCCCCCAGCAAACCGTGGCAAGTGTTGCTCAAGGATGTGCAGCTACGCGATTACCGCGTGCATCTGGCAGATAAAGAACCAAAAACTCCGGTCGCGCTAGACGTTGGCCCGTTGAACCTGGACCTGAAAAACTTCGACAGCCTCAATCAGTCACCTTTCAACCTGAAACTCGACACCGGGATTGGCAAGCAAGGCAAGCTCACTGCCAGCGGCGAGGTCAATCTAAGCCCGATCAGTGCCAAGCTCAACGTCACCACCCAAGACATCGACCTGCGCGTCGCGCAGGCTTACATCGACCCCTTTATTCGCCTGGAACTGCGCAGCGGCATGTTGGGCAGCGATCTGGCAGTCAATCTGAAAAGCGTCGAGCCACTCGCTTTCAGCGTGGAGGGCAAGGCACGGGTCGACCAACTGCACACACTCGACACCCTCAAAAACCGCGATTTTCTCAAGTGGCAACGTCTGGTACTGGAGAACTTGAATTACCAGCACGGTGACAGCCTGTCGATTGCCAAGGTCAACCTGGCGCAACCGTACGTGCGCTTCATGATCAACGATGATCGCACCACCAACATTGATGACCTGCTGATCCCACAACCCGCCAACACGGGCGCCAAAAACGCGACAAAACCCGCCGCCAGCAAAGAAAAACCATTGGGCATTCATGTGGGAGGCATCGCGATCAATGACGGTTCGGCCAACTTCGCAGACTTCAGCCTGACGCCCAACTTCGCCACTGCCATTCAACAACTCAACGGGCAGATCGGTACCATCGACAGCCGACAAGCCAAACCGGCGAGCGTCAACATCGCAGGTAAAGTCGACCGGTATGCACCCGTGACGATCAAAGGCAGCGTCAACCCTTTCGACCCGATGGCCAGTCTGGATATTGCCACCAGTTTCAAGCGCGTCGAGCTGACGACCCTGACGCCTTACTCGGGTAAGTTTGCGGGCTACCGCATCCGCAAGGGCCGCCTGAATCTGGACCTGCACTACTTGATCACCAAGGGGCAGCTCAAGGCCGAGAACAAATTGGTGGTCGAGCAATTGCAACTGGGCGAAAAAGTCGACAGCCCGGATGCCGTGGATCTGCCGATCAAACTCGCGATTGCTTTGCTCAAGGACACCGACGGCAAAATCTCCATCGAACTGCCCGTCACGGGCGATTTGAACAACCCGCAATTCAGCGTGATGCCAATTGTTTGGCAAACCTTGCGCAACCTTGTGCTGCGTGCCGCTCAGGCCCCCTTCAAGTTCATTGGCGGACTGATCAGCGGCGGTGGCGCTGAAGACCTGGGTACCGTTTCCTTCGCACCAGGTTCGAGCGAGCTGAGCCCAGATGCGCAAAAAGCGCTGACCACACTGGCCGCTGCGCTCAAAGAACGCCCGGCGCTGCGCCTTGAGATCGAAGGCACGGCCGCACAAAGCAGCGACGGCCCGCTCATTGCGCAAGAACGCCTGGAACGCGAATACCAATACAACTACTACAAAATCCTGCAACGCCGAGGCGACAAAGTGCCAGCACAGGCTTCATTGCTGAAAGTGCCGGATGATGAAAAAGGCCCATTGCTTGAAGGTATCTACCGCACACGCCTGAAACAGCAGCCGCCAGCTGAGTGGGCTAAATTGAGCCGTGACGAACGTGCGAAAAAGATGAGTGACGCACTGATCGAATTCTGGAGCAAAAGCGAAGTGCTGTTGCGCCAACTAGGTCAAGACCGCGCCAGTAGCATCAAGGACTTCTTGGTGGACAAAGGCCAATTGGCAGATGAGCGCGTGTACTTTGTGGACGCAACTTTGGGCGAAGCTGAAAGTGATGGTCGGGTGATTTCACCGTTGCACCTGGACAGCGAGTAATTAAGCGGCGGGTGAGAACATATCCTTCGCCCAAATAGAACAGCCCCCGACGCAAGCGCCGAGGGCTGTAATGGCCACATCCGTGTGGCCGTCGCATGAACCTATTTCGAAAGCTTCAGGTGCGGCGCTTCAAGCACCTGATCCGGCTTTCCCCCCGGTTCTACGAGAAAGGGTTATTACTCAGCTTTCAGGCCATCAGCAGCAACGGCTTTCACGCCTTTAACTTTCTTGGCAATGTTCACTGCGGTGGTTTTCTGTGCATCAGTCACTGCAACAGTGGAGGACAGAGAAACAACACCTTTGTTGGTTTCTACTTTGATATCAGTACCTGGAATGCCTTTTTCGGTCAGCAGGTCAGATTTGACTTTGGTCGTGATCCAAGTATCAGAAGTAGCTTCTTTAGCTTTAGTCATTTCGCCAGCAGCGACGACCATTGGGGCTTGGGTAGTCGACTGAGCAGCAAATGCAGCATTGGCCATGGTCAGGGTCAGCGCGGTGGCAGTTGCAGCAGCGATAGCGAACTTCTTCATACGAGTAACTCCTGTCTTCTTTAGAATCTGCGCCGTCATCTGGCAGCAGGGTTATCTGTAATATTGCAGGGCTTGTGCCAACTTCATTAAAAAAATAAACCCTTATAAAACAGATACTTAGAGTCACTCAGTTTTTTCTTCCTCGTGCAGATTGCATGACTTGCCCTGCCAGCTGCATGCAAGTTGCGGTATTTTCGTCATGGCCTTTGGCCCGTCATGTGGCGGATCTTTTTTTCACACATAAAAAAAGGATCCCGAAGGATCCTTTTTTAAACACAGGTTTTAGAGGCGATTAAGCTTCCGAAGCCTTTGCTGCTGCGACGTCCTTGATGGACAGTTTGATGCGGCCGCGGTTGTCCACGTCCAGCACCAACACTTCCACTTCCTGACCTTCTTTCAGAATGTCAGTCACTTTCTCAACGCGAGCATCGCTCAGCATGGAGATGTGAACCAGGCCGTCTTTACCTGGCAGGATGTTAACGAATGCGCCGAAGTCGACGATACGCTCAACCTTACCGATGTAGATTTTGCCGATTTCAGCTTCAGCGGTGATACCCAGAACGCGCTGACGCGCCGCTTCTGCTGCTTCTTTGGTTTCGCCGAAGATCTTGATCGAACCGTCGTCTTCGATGTCGATCGAAGCTTTGGTTTCTTCACAGATTGCACGGATAGTCGCGCCACCTTTACCGATAACATCACGGATTTTGTCGGTGTCGATTTTCATCGCGATCATAGTCGGTGCATTAGCCGACAACTCGTTACGCGAAACAGCAATGATCTGGTTCATTTGACCCAAGATATTCAGGCGAGCGTCCAGGGCCTGGCCCAGTGCGATCTCCATGATTTCTTCGGTGATGCCTTTGATCTTGATGTCCATCTGCAGCGCAGTAACACCTTTCGCGGTACCCGCTACTTTGAAGTCCATGTCGCCCAGGTGGTCTTCGTCACCCAGGATATCGGTCAGAACGGCGAACTTCTCGCCCTCTTTAACCAGACCCATCGCGATACCGGCAACCGGAGCCTTCATCGGCACGCCAGCGTCCATCAATGCCAGGGAAGCACCGCACACCGATGCCATCGAGCTGGAACCGTTGGACTCAGTGATTTCCGATACAACACGGATGGTGTACGGGAACACGTCGGCAGCAGGCAGCATGGCCTGAACCGAACGACGCGCCAGACGGCCGTGACCGATTTCGCGACGACCTGCGCCACCCATACGACCACACTCACCTACCGAGAACGGAGGGAAGTTGTAGTGCAGCATGAACGGGTCTTTTTTCTCGCCTTCCAGGGTGTCCAGCAGCTGTGCATCACGGGCAGTACCCAGAGTTGCAACAACCAGAGCCTGAGTTTCGCCACGGGTGAACAGAGCCGAACCGTGGGTTTTAGGCAGAACGCCCACTTCGATGTTCAAAGGGCGAACAGTTTTGGTGTCACGACCATCGATACGCGGCTTGCCGTTAACGATGTTTTCGCGAACGGTGCGGTATTCGATTTCGCCGAACGCTGCTTTCACTTCGCTGGCAGAAGGCTGGCCTTCTTCACCGGACAACTTGGCAACCACCTGGTCTTTCAGCTCGCCCAGACGCGCGTAACGATCAGCCTTGACGGTGATGGTGTAAGCCTGGGAGATCGCTTCGCCGAATTCGGCACGGATAGCGCCCAACAGTGCGGTAGCTTCTGGGGCAGCAGCCCAGTCCCACGTTGGTTTTGCAGCTTCGGCAGCCAGCTCTTTAACAGCCTGGATAACAACCTGGAATTCGTCGTGGGCGAACAGTACGGCGCCCAACATTTGGTCTTCGGTCAGCTCTTTAGCTTCCGATTCAACCATCAATACGGCTTCGGACGTACCGGCAACAACCATGTCCAGGCTAGAAGCAGCCAGTTGCTCGTAAGTCGGGTTCAGCAAGTAGCCAGTGCTTTCGTGATAAGCAACGCGAGCTGCGCCGATCGGACCATCGAAAGGGATACCGGAGATAGCCAGCGCAGCCGAAGTACCGATCATCGCAGCGACGTCCGGATCGGTTTTCTTGCTGGTGGACAGAACGGTGCAGACAACCTGCACTTCGTTCATGAAGCCTTCAGGGAACAGCGGACGGATCGGACGGTCGATCAGTCGCGAAGTCAGGGTTTCTTTCTCGGAAGGACGACCTTCACGCTTGAAGAAACCGCCCGGGATTTTACCCGCGGCGTAGGTTTTTTCCTGGTAGTGAACCGACAGAGGGAAAAAGCCCTTGCCTGGATCAGCTTGCTTGGAGCCGACGACAGTCACCAATACGCTGACGTCATCGTCAACAGTGACCAATACAGCGCCGGAAGCTTGACGGGCGATACGGCCTGTCTCGAGGGTTACGGTCGACTGACCGAACTGGAATTTTTTGATAACCGGGTTCACGGTGTCCTACCTTCTCTTTGTGGCTCTTGGGGAACGGGTTTCTTGCGAAATGCTTGGGCAATGTCGGGCATTGGCCCGACTCAAGATGCTTACGAAAACGGCCAGCAGGGCAGCTTTCGTAAAGATCCGGCTAGTCCAGATAAAACTTGAGGCTGGAAGCCTGCCGCAAGCCTGTAGGAACCCCACAGACACACAACAGACAACCAGCCTCTAGCAACATCGCTATTAGCGACGCAGACCCAGGCGAGCGATCAGCGTTTTGTAACGCTCAACGTTCTTGCCTTTGAGGTAGTCCAGCAGCTTACGACGCTGGTTTACCATACGGATCAGACCACGACGGGAGTGGTGGTCCTTTTTGTTTTCTTTGAAGTGACCCTGCAAGGTGTTGATGTTGAAGGTCAGCAGTGCAACTTGCACTTCTGGAGAACCTGTATCACCTGGCGCTTGCTGGTAGTCTTTTACGATTTCTGCTTTGTGTTCGATTGTCAGTGCCATGAGGCATTTCCTTTCATAAAGGGGCTCTGCTTGCGAACAAGACAGATCCAATAGGCCGAGGACAAATCCTCGTATTTAAAAATGAGATGTGACCGTGCCTAATAACAGCCACCCTCGTTTCAGTACGGCCCGGAACAATGAAATCCCGGTCCGTCCTGCTCCGGTCATTCTGACCGAATCAGTCGACGCGGCGCTATGCGCCCGTCTTCGCTCACTTCACCGATACCGATAAAGCGACCGTTGTGATCTTGTACTCGCACCATGCCGAACTTGGGTGCATCGGGAGCACGTACCGGTTGGCCGTTGAGCCAGTAGAACGCGCTGGCTTCCGAAAAGTGCAGCAATGGCCAATCCAGCAAGCCGCTGTCGGAGGGCATAAGGAAGCGGTCAACAGCTTCATTTCCGCCTTCTGCATGCACAGCTTCCAACTCTTCAAGCGTCACCGTCTGGGCCAGACTGAACGGTCCAGCATGCGTGCGGCGCAACTCTGCAACATAAGCCCCACATCCCAATTGCTCACCGATATCTTCCACGAGGGTACGGATATAGGTGCCTTTGGTGCAGTCGACAGCTAGACGCGCGGTGTCGCCTTCGCTGGCCAGTAATTCGAGGCGGGTAATAGTAACAGAACGCGGTTCACGCTCCACCACTTCGCCTGCACGGGCCAGCTTGTAAAGCGGCTGACCATCGCGCTTGAGCGCAGAGTACATCGGCGGTATCTGACTGATTTGCCCACGAAACTTGGGTAAAACAGCTTCGATATCGGAGCGACCAACGGTCACGGGGCGGGTCAGCAAAACATCGCCTTCCGCATCCGCAGTGGTGGTGGTCTTACCCAATTGCATCAAGGTTTCATAACCCTTGTCGGAATCGAGCAGGTATTGCGAAAACTTGGTGGCTTCGCCAAAGCACAACGGCAATACGCCGCTGGCCAAAGGATCGAGGCTACCTGTGTGCCCGGCCTTTTCGGCATTGAGCAGCCAGCGGACTTTCTGCAAGGCCGCGTTGGAGGTGAACCCAAGCGGTTTGTCGAGCAGGATGATACCGCTGACGTTACGACGGATACGCTTGACCTGAGCCACCGGTTACTCCTTGGTGTCTTCAGGAGCCGTCGCATCAGGGTGCTGATTGTCTTCAGCCACCGCACGCTCGATCAAAGCAGACAGGTGCGCGCCACGTACAACGCTTTCGTCGTAGTGGAAGTGCAGCTGCGGAACGCTACGCAGCTTCATTTCGCGTGCAAGTTGCATGCGCAAGAAACCGGCGGCCGAGTTCAGAACCTTGATGGTTTGAGCGATATCTTCAGCGTTGTCCTGGCCCATCACAGTGATGAAAATTTTGGCGTGACCAACGTCACGGCTGACTTCAACCGCAGTAATAGTGACCAGGCCTACGCGCGGGTCTTTGACTTCACGACGGATCAGTTGTGCCAGCTCACGCTGCATCTGATCGCCGATACGTTGGGTACGGCTGTATTCTTTTGCCATGTCTTGTTACCTGTTACTCACCCATGGGAAACCCATGTGTTCTGAAAGCGGCAAACGCCCGGCCAGACAGGAGCCGGACCGGGCGTTGCGTTTAGAGTCCGGGACGAGTCGCTGGCATTGGCATGCCGCTTTTCGTCCTGGCTCTTGAAGCTCGCGATTTAGAGGCTGCGAGCAACCTGGACCTTCTCGAACACTTCGATCTTGTCACCGACTTTAACGTCGTTGTAGCTCTTGACGCCGATACCGCATTCCATGCCGGCACGTACTTCGGCAGCGTCATCTTTGAAGCGGCGCAAGGATTCCAGCTCGCCTTCGAAGATAACGATGTCTTCACGCAGTACGCGGATTGGACGGTTACGGTGAACAACACCTTCGAGCACCATGCAACCTGCGATCGCACCAAACTTCGGCGAACGGAATACGTCGCGAACTTCGGCGATACCCAGGATATTTTCCCGGACGTCGCTGCCAAGCATGCCGGTGAGGGCCTTCTTGACGTCTTCGATGATGTCGTAGATGACGTTGTAATAACGCATGTCCAGACCTTCTTGCTCGACAATTTTGCGAGCACCAGCATCAGCACGCACGTTAAAGCCGAACAATACAGCGTTGGAGGCCAGTGCCAGGTTAGCGTCGCTTTCGGTGATACCACCGACGCCGCCGCCTACTACGCGCACTTGCACTTCATCGTTACCCAGGCCGCTCAGAGCGCCCTGCAAAGCTTCCAACGAACCACGAACGTCAGACTTGAGGACGATATTAAGCGTCTTCTTCTCTTCCTGGCCCATGTTCTCGAAGATGTTTTCCAGCTTGCCTGCGTGAGCACGCGCCAGTTTCACTTCGCGGAACTTGCCTTGACGGAACAGGGCAACTTCACGCGCCTTCTTCTCGTCAGTCATCACGCTCATCTCGTCGCCAGCGTCTGGCGTACCGTCCAGGCCGAGAATCTCGACAGGGATGGATGGACCGGCTTCCTTGATAGGCTTGCCGTTCTCATCAAGCATGGCGCGGATACGGCCGTAGTTGGAACCGACCAGAACCATGTCGCCCTGGCGCAGAGTACCGTCCTGAACCAGAACAGTTGCAACCGGACCACGGCCTTTGTCCAGACGGGACTCAACCACTACACCACGGCCAGGAGCCGATGGAGTTGCCTTGAGTTCCAGAACTTCAGCTTGTAGCAATACGGCTTCGAGCAAATCGTCAACGCCGGTACCCATTTTCGCCGAGACCGAAACAAACGGAGTGTCACCACCCCACTCTTCCGAGGTCACGCCGTGAACGGACAGTTCACTACGGATGCGATCGAGATCAGCACCTGGCTTGTCGATTTTGTTCACTGCAACAACCAGCGGCACGCCAGCTGCTTTCGCATGCTGAACAGCTTCGATGGTTTGCGGCATTACGCCGTCGTCTGCAGCCACAACCAGAATCACGATGTCAGTTGCCTTGGCACCACGTGCACGCATTGCGGTAAACGCAGCGTGGCCCGGGGTATCGAGGAAAGTG
The DNA here is from genome assembly GCF_016812185.1 of Pseudomonas weihenstephanensis. Classification (NCBI taxonomy): domain Bacteria; kingdom Pseudomonadati; phylum Pseudomonadota; class Gammaproteobacteria; order Pseudomonadales; family Pseudomonadaceae; genus Pseudomonas; species Pseudomonas weihenstephanensis. The sequence goes on from NZ_JAAEBV010000007.1 coordinate 43,689, forward strand.
ACCATACCGCGCTCGGTTTCGACGTGGTACGCACCGATGTGCTGAGTAATACCACCCGCTTCACCCGCCGCTACCTTGGCACGACGAATGTAGTCGAGCAGGGACGTTTTACCGTGGTCAACGTGGCCCATTACGGTCACAACCGGTGCACGGGAGAACGACTCGCCTTCAAACTTCAGGGACTCGGCCAGGGAATCTTCCAGAGCGTTGTCGCTGACCAGAGTTACTTTGTGGCCCAGTTCTTCAGCAACCAGTTGAGCAGTTTCCTGATCAAGTACCTGATTGATAGTCGCTGGAGTACCCAGCTTGAACATGAACTTGATAACTTCGGCAGCCTTGACGGACATCTGTGCAGCCAAATCGCCAACAGTGATGGTCTCGCCAATCTGTACATCACGAACTACAGGGCCGGTTGGGCTCTGGAAACCGTGAGCGTTGCGCTTCTTCAGCTTGCCCTTGCCGCGACCACCGCGACGGAAGCTATCGCTTTCTTCGTCGGAAGTACGCGGAGCAACACGTGGAGTCGGTGCTTTTTCTTTAACCGAGGCACGATGCGGAGCGTTTTTGCGATCGCCGTCACCACTGCCGCGACGATTGTTATCGTCAGCGCGTGGCTTGTCTGGACGTCGCTGTTCGTCACGCTTGCGTGCATCAGCTGCAGGTGCCGCGGCTGGCGCAGCAGCCGGTGCAGTTTGCACAGGCGCAGGCGCAGCTACAGCAGGCGTAGACGCTGGAGTCGTTGAAGGCTGACGGCGCGCTTCTTCTTCGGCGCGACGCTTGGATTCTTCTTCAGTCTTTTGACGCGCAGCATTTTCTACTGCACGGCGTTCATCCATCTCACGCTTGCGCTCGGCTTCGATTTCTTCCGGGCTGCGCTGTACGAAGACTTTCTTCTTGCGTACTTCAACGCTAATGCTTTTGCTGCCAGCAACACGCAGGGTGCTGGTGGTTTTACGCTGCAAAGTGATCTTGCGCGGTTCTTCCACTTTAGCCTTGTGGCTGCTTTTCAAGTGAGTCAGCAGAGCTTGCTTCTCACTGTCGGTTACATTCTGCTCGGCGGCGGTGTGCGGCAGACCTGCCTCACGCATCTGCTGCAACAGGCGCTCAACCGGTGTTTTGACCTCATCGGCCAGTTGTTTCACCGTGACTTGCGTCATGCATTTCTCTCCTCAGGCCGCGCCTAATTACTCGAACCAATGGGCTCGGGCGGCCATGATCAACTTGCCGGCACGATCAGAGTCAATGCCGTCGATGTCGAGCAGGTCGTCAATAGACTGCTCGGCCAGGTCTTCGCGGGTAATTACGCCGCGCACCGCCAGTTCCATCGCCAAATCCTTGTCCATACCCTCAAGCGAGAGCAGGTCTTCGGCCGGATGGGCGTCTGCCAGCTTTTCCTCAGTAGCGATGGCTTTGGTCAACAAACGATCCTTGGCCCGAGCGCGAAGCTCGTTGACGATATCCTCGTCAAAGCCGTCGATGTTGAGCATCTCCTCCACCGGTACGTAGGCAATCTCTTCCAGGCTGGTGAAGCCTTCATCAACCAGTACCTGCGCCAACTCTTCATCAACTTCGAGTTCTTCGATGAAGTTGCGCAGGATGTCACCGGTTTCTGCTTGCTGTTTAGCCTGGATGTCCGATTCGGTCATCACGTTCAGGGTCCAGCCAGTCAACTGGCTAGCCAAACGTACGTTCTGACCGCCGCGACCAATCGCCTGGGCCAGATTGTCTGCGCCAACGGCGATGTCCATTGCATGGGCATCTTCGTCGACGATAATTGCCGCCACTTCTGCAGGCGACATTGCGTTGATCACGAACTGCGCCGGGTTGTCATCCCAAAGGACGATATCCACTCGCTCTCCGCCCAACTCGCCCGATACTGCCTGGACGCGCGAACCGCGCATACCAATGCAAGCACCTTGCGGATCGATGCGTTTGTCTTTAGAGCGAACGGCTATTTTAGCGCGTGATCCTGGATCGCGGGAGGCCGCCATCACTTCGATCAGGCCCTCAGAAATTTCAGGCACTTCAATACGGAACAATTCGATCAGCATCTCAGGCGCAGTACGCGACAGAATCAGCTGTGGACCGCGGTTCTCAGTGCGAATTTCTTTCAGCAGTGCACGAAGACGTACACCCACGCGGAAAGTCTCACGCGCAATGATGTCTTCACGAGCCAACAACGCTTCTGCGTTATTACCCAGATCAACAATCACGTTGTCACGTGTAACTTTCTTGACGGTACCTGAAATAATCTCGCCCAGACGCTCGCGATAGGCATCAACGACTTGAGCACGCTCAGCTTCGCGGACCTTCTGCACAATGACCTGCTTGGCAGTTTGTGCAGCGATCCGACCGAATTCGATAGAATCGATTTTTTCCTCGATAATATCGCCAGCTACAGCGCCTGGCTGTTTCGCTTGGGCCTGGTCTACCGCCAACTCGATTGCTGGATCATCCAGATCTTCGTCTTCGACCACGGTCCAGCGACGGAACGTCTCATAGTTACCGGTGTGACGATTGATCTCCACACGCAGTTCGACTTCGTCTTCAAAACGCTTTTTGGTAGCAGTGGCCAGTGCCAGCTCCAGCGCTTCAAAAATAACGTTTGCCGGTACGCCCTTTTCATTGGACACCGACTCAACAACCAGCAGTACTTCTTTGCTCATCGTACGCCTCGCCTTTCGCAAGCCATTGGATCCGCGGGATCCGCGTCTCAGTCAAAACTGGGAATAATGTTGGCCTTGTCGATCATATCGATCGGCAACAAGAACTCATGGTCGTCCACTTGCACCACGATGTCCTGCTCCTCTACGCCGCGCAGAAGGCCCTGAAAGTTGCGTCGCCCTTCAAATGGGGAGCGCAGCTTGATCTTCACTTGCTCACCGACATACTGGGCAAACTGTTCAAGAGTGAACAGCGGGCGCTCCATGCCAGGAGAGGAAACCTCAAGGGTATATTCAGCAGCGATAGGATCTTCAACATCCAGCACGCCACTTACCTGGCGACTCACGATGGCACAATCGTCCACCAATACGCCGCCTTCCTTGTCGATATACACACGCAACATTGAATGGCGGCCTTGAGCCGAAAATTCAATACCCCAGCATTCATAGCCAAGGGCCACGACCACCGGGGCCAACAAGTCCTGCAACTGTTCTAGCTTGCTCGACACCTGAACCCCCTAGTGCATGTTTGTGCATGCTGTGCAAAATGAAAAAATGGGCGAAGCGCCCATCTCTGAAACGTCGTTGAATACCGACGCTATAAAGTGTCCAGTTAACAAAAAGCCCCTGAATTAGGGGCTCCGCTAAAACTGGTTGCGGGAGCCGGATTTGAACCGACGACCTTCGGGTTATGAGCCCGACGAGCTACCAGACTGCTCCATCCCGCGACAAAGCTGGAGCGGAAGTATACGGTCGATCCTTTTCAGGGTCAATCCAACCTTCCACATACAAGAAAGCCCGCTATTGCGGGCATTCCTGATAATTGGTACCGAGAAGGGGACTCGAACCCCTACACCCTATGGGCACAACCACCTCAAGGTTGCGTGTCTACCAATTCCACCACCTCGGCAATACTACGTTACATCATGAAACCCGTTTTACTTTTGCTCTTGAGCTGGAGGTACGTCAGTCGCTGGAATAGCCGACTTTTGCTCTTGAAGCACCGGCACATCATCTGAAGCCGGTTTTTGCACTGGAACTTCCAATACTGCTGGATCTGGCAAACCTACTTGAGTCAGCTCTTGAGCTTTCTCTTTAGCAAAGTAACCTAACCCCAAGCTGGTTATGAAAAAACCTGCGGCAAGTATAGCAGTAAACTTACTAAGAAAGGTAGAGGAACCTTGGCTTCCGAACACAGTATTTGAAGCACCTGCTCCGAAAGATGCTCCAGCATCCGCACCTTTACCCTGTTGCAGCAATACCAGAGCAATTACGCCCAATGCACCCAACAGATGAAAAACGACTACGACTGTTTCCAGCATTTTCTCAGTTTCCCGCGGCGCGACAGATCGCACCGAACTCATCTGCATTCAGGGAAGCCCCACCAATGAGCCCCCCATCGATATCCGGCATGCTGAACAGTTCGACCGCATTGGCCGCCTTCACGCTGCCGCCGTATAGAAGCCGCACACCTTGTGCCACTTCAGAATTCTTCTGCGCCAGCTGTGCGCGAATGGCCGCATGCACATCTTGCGCTTGCTGCGGAGAAGCTGTAAGCCCAGTTCCGATTGCCCAGACTGGCTCATATGCAATCACCGCCTTTGCAAAAGCATCAATACCAAATGCATTAATGACCGCATCCAGCTGAGCCTTTACAACTTCTAGCGTTTGCCCCGCCTCGCGCTGCTCCAGGGTCTCCCCTATACACAACACTGGCATCAGGCCCGCAGCCTGAGCCGCCGCAAACTTGCGATTAAGCGTTTCGTCCTGCTCCCCCAAAATCAGGCGACGCTCGGAATGCCCAACCAACACCAACTTGCAGCCTGCATCTACCAACTGATAAGGCGAAACCTCACCTGTCAGAGCACCCTGCACCGACTCCACCGCAGCATCCTGAGCACCGACCGAAATCGCCACACCTTCAAGACCATTGATCACGCGATCAATGAACAAATCCGGCGGAAATACTGCAACATCAACATCGTTTGGCAAGGCCAGACCACGCAGACCGTCGATCAGCTTAGCGACGCTGGCGCGGGTACCGTGCATCTTCCAGTTACCAGCTACCATCATGCGACGCATGCTTTACCTCGTCGGTCAAAGTGGGCGCAGATGTTACCCAACCACATCCGCGCTGGCAAGCCGAATTCAGGCACAAACTTCACTTACCAGTTTTGCCAGTTCTTGTGCATAGCCACGAACCATGACTTCGTCATCACCTTCGACCATGACACGCACGAGCGGCTCAGTCCCTGACTTGCGCAAAAGCACCCGACCACGGCCCTGCATAGCTTCGGTCACACGCGCGCAAGCCTCTTTAATGGCCGGATGTTCAACAGGGTTAACCCCCCCTGAAAAACGCACATTGAGCAGGACTTGAGGACACTTGCGCAGCGCCTGACGCGACTGAGCCAGGCTCTCTTCACGTCGACGCAACGAAAGCAGCACTTGAAGTGCCGCAATGATGGCATCGCCTGTGGTGGTGTGCTGGAAACACACAATATGACCGGAGTTTTCGCCGCCAACTTGCCAGTCACGCTCTTGCAAGGCTGCGATGACGTAACGGTCGCCTACATTGGCGCGCACGAACGCAATACCCAAGTCGGCCAACGCCAACTCAAGCCCGAGATTGCTCATTAGTGTACCGACCACACCGCCTTGCAATTTGCCGCGCTCGTGCAGGTCGCGCGCGATGATGAACAGCAACTCATCACCATCAACAATCGCGCCAGTGTGATCGACCATCAGCACCCGATCACCATCGCCATCAAAGGCAATACCCAGGTCCGCATGCTCCGCCAATACCGCAGCCTGCAACTGCCCCATATGGGTCGAGCCGCAGTTCTCGTTGATGTTCAACCCATTAGGCTGAGCTGAAAGCACTGTAACTTCGGCGCCCAGCTCCTTGAACACACTCGGCGCAACTTTGTAAGTGGCGCCGTGTGCGCAGTCGATCACGATCTTGAGACCATTGAAGTTGGTGCTCGTAGGAACGCTGCTTTTGCAAAATTCGATATAGCGGCCGGAAGCATCGTTGATGCGCGACACCTTACCCAACTTGCCGGAGTCGACCACCGTCATCGGCGCCTCCAGCAACTCCTCAATCATCAGTTCAACTTCATCAGGGAGTTTGGTGCCTTCACCCGAAAAAAACTTGATCCCATTATCGTCATGAGGATTGTGCGAAGCACTGATCACAATGCCAGCCTCGGCGTGGAACGTACGCGTGAGATACGCAATCGCAGGCGTCGGCATAGGCCCCAGCAACATCACATCTGCGCCCGCCGCAGATAACCCGGCCTCCAGCGCAGACTCAAACATGTAGCCAGAGATGCGCGTGTCCTTACCCACCAATATCCGGCAAGCACCCATGCTGCGAAACGCCATTCCCGCAGCCCAGCCCAACTTGAGCATAAAGTCAGGGGTGATTGGGTAAACGCCGACCCGACCGCGAATACCGTCGGTGCCAAAATACTTCTTCGTCATAAGTGCTCCATCATGCTTAGTCGGCGGACTCTACCGCGGCAATCATCCGTACTACATCAACTGTCTCGGCAACATCGTGAACACGCAAGATATGCGCACCCTTGGTCACAGCCAGTGCCGCCAGAGCCAGACTGCCAGGCAATCGCTCAGTCACAGGCCGGTTCAAAGCCTGCCCGATCATGCTTTTTCGCGAAACACCCACGAGCAATGGCCGCCCTAACAGATGCAAGGCGTCCATATGCTTAAACAAACTCAAATTATGCTGCAAGGTTTTAGCAAAGCCAAAACCGGGGTCGAGAATCATGCGCTCAGGCGGTATGCCTTGCGCTGCACACATCCGCATTCGATCCACGAGAAACGTACGTACCTCAGCCAACACATCCTGATACTGCGGGTCATCCTGCATATCGCCAGGCTCGCCCGACATATGCATCAGACAAACGGGCAAACCCGTCGCAGCAGCAGCCTGCAAGGCACCCTCACGCCGAAGTGAACGCACATCGTTGATCAGGCCAGCGCCTAAACGGGCCGACTCCGTCATAACAATGGGGGTTGAGGTATCGACCGAAATGATGACATCAAGCTCACGATTGATACGCTCGACTATCGGCGCAACCCGCTCCAACTCTTCTTGCGCACTCACGTGGCGCGCGCCGGGCCGGGTTGACTCACCACCGACATCAATCAACGTAGCTCCCGCCTCGACCATCGCCTGCGCATGGCGCAACGCTTCATCGAGGCGCGCAAAGCGACCGCCATCAGAGAACGAGTCAGGGGTTACATTGAGAATACCCATCACATGCGTGCGGGAAAAATCAAGAACCCGGTTGCCGCAAGGCAACCGGGTTGAGGACTGAACAGAAGTCATTTCAAGCCTTAGTGATCAGCTGCCGGGCCGCCGATAGGTGTTTCCGGGCGATCGGTCTTATCCAGACTCGGCGCTGTCGGCGTTCCCGAACCATCACCCCAATCACGCGGTTCGCGCGGAGGGCGACCCGCCATGATGTCGTCGATCTGATCAGCATCGATCGTTTCATACTTCATCAGGGCATCCGCCATAGCTTCAAGCTTGTCACGGTTGTCGGTCAGTATCTGCTTAGCCGTGCCATAGCACTGGTCAATGATGCTGCGCACCTCAGAGTCGATCAGTTTGGCCGTCTCACCTGAAACATTTGCCCCCTGACCACCACCGCCACGCCCAAGATAAGACTCTTCATCTTCGGCATACATCAGCGGGCCGAGCTTCTCGGACAAGCCCCACTTGGTCACCATGTTGCGTGCAATCTGGCTCGCTCGCATGATGTCGTTGGACGCACCCGTGGTAACACCGTCAAAGCCCAAGGTCATTTCTTCAGCAATACGACCGCCATACAGCGAGCAGATCTGACTGATCAACGCACGCTTGGACAGGCTGTAACGATCCTCTTCAGGCAAGAACATAGTCACGCCCAAGGCTCGACCGCGAGGAATGATCGACACCTTGTAGACCGGATCGTGCTCAGGCACTACACGACCAACAATTGCGTGACCCGCTTCGTGATAAGCCGTGTTGCGTTTTTCTTTATCCGACATAACCATGGATTTGCGCTCGGCGCCCATCATGATCTTGTCCTTGGCCAGCTCGAACTCTTTCATTTCAACAACACGCTTACCGGTACGCGCTGCGAACAGGGAGGCTTCATTCACCAGGTTAGCCAGGTCGGCACCGGAGAAGCCCGGAGTACCGCGTGCAATAACGCCCGGCTGGACGTCATCACCCATTGGCACTTTACGCATGTGTACCTTGAGGATTTGCTCGCGACCACGAATGTCCGGCAAGCCAACCACGACCTGACGGTCAAAACGACCCGGACGCAGCAGCGCAGGGTCAAGCACGTCAGGACGGTTAGTGGCGGCAATCACAATGATGCCGTCGTTCATCTCAAAACCATCCATCTCAACCAACAACTGGTTAAGCGTCTGCTCGCGCTCATCATGACCACCGCCCATACCGTTACCACGGTGACGGCCGACAGCATCGATTTCATCGATAAAGATGATGCAAGGGGCGTGCTTCTTGGCTTGTTCAAACATGTCACGAACACGGCTTGCACCGACGCCCACGAACATTTCCACAAAGTCGGAACCGGAAATCGTGAAGAACGGCACCTTGGCTTCACCCGCAATCGCCTTGGCGATCAGGGTTTTACCGGTACCTGGCGGGCCAACCATCAGCACGCCGCGTGGAATGCGACCACCCAGGCGCTGGAACTTGCCCGGATCACGCAAGAACTCAACCAGCTCGCCCACTTCTTCCTTGGCTTCGTCACAGCCCGCTACGTCAGCCAGGGTCGTCTTGACCTGATCTTCTGACAGCAGACGCGCCTTGCTCTTGCCAAAGCTCATCGGGCCGCCTTTACCACCGGCACCGCCCTGCATTTGGCGCATGAAGAACATGAAGACAGCAATAATCACCAGAATCGGGAAGCTTGCAACTAGCAACTGGGTCCAGATGCTTTGTTGCTCAGGCAGCTTGCCTTCAACGGTGACGTGGTTATCCACCAGATCGCCGATCAAACCGTTGTCCTGAATCGCCGGACGAATGGTTTTGAACGTATCGCCATCACTGCGCTTGCCGGTGATCACGTAGCCATCAACCGCTACGCGCTCGACTTTGCCATCCTTAACTTGCTGGATGAAGTCGGAATAGTTGAGGGTTTGCGGCTCGTTGGGACTCGAGAAGTTGTTCATCACGGTCACAAGGACCGCCGCGATGATCAACCACAGGATCAGATTCTTTGCCATATCGTTCAATTAGCTACCCTCTGAAGCAAGCTCCGCTACTGAAAGCGTGCTTCGCATGATATTCACCGGCATAACTTACTACATTGCCTACAACCCTTGCAGGCTCCGTCTGTAACCCTTTGTGAAACTTTGACTACACAATATTCGTTATGCCAGATCTGTAAAGCGATACAAAAAAAACTATCGCCCTGGTCAGAGACGCTCATCACTGGCAGAACCATCAATACCGCGGAAGCCCCGGCCCAGCAAATACTGTTCACGGGACCTGTCGCGAGACGAAGAAGGCTTGCGCATCTGCACCTTGTCAAACAGCTTACGAATGTCTTTGTGGTACTGATCGAAGCCTTCGCCCTGGAAAACCTTGATCAGGAAATCACCACCCGGACGCAGGACGCGACCGGCAAGATCCAGCGCTAATTCGCACAAGAACATTGCACGCGGCATATCGACAGCTGCTAACCCACTCATATTGGGGGCCATATCGGAAATCACAAGGTCTACCTGAGTATTTCCGACCGCCTCAAGGATCTGAGCCAAAACGTCATCCTGAGTAAAATCCCCCTGAATAAAGGTCACATCAGGAATGCTGTCCATTTCCAGGATGTCAGATGCGATCAAACGACCCTGTCCACCAATCAGACGGCTGGTCACCTGCGACCAACCACCGGGAGCAGCGCCCAAGTCAATTACAGTCATGCCCGGGCGGATCAGACGATCACGCTCCTGAATCTCCAGCAACTTGTAACTGGCACGCGAGCGATACCCATCTTTCTGCGCCATCTTGACGTATGGATCGTTGAAATGTTCTTTCAGCCAATTCAGGCTAGTTTTGGAACGGGCCACGGGCCACCTCAAAAAATTTAAACGGGTCGTGATTAACTGGGCGGTCTGGGACTCGCTCGGGTAAACTGGCCGCCGCTTTTTACAAGATCAGACACAGGGGTCAGATTATGCCGCTCACTCAAGAGCAGAAGAAACAGTACAAATCCATTGGCCACCATCTGAAACCAGTATTGACTGTGGCTGACAATGGTTTGACTGAAGGTGTTTTAGCCGAACTCGAACGCGCATTGGGCGATCACGAGCTGATTAAAATCAAAGTCAACATCCTGGATCGCGAATCTCGCCTGGCAGCCGTTGCAGAACTATGCAAAAGCGGCAAAGCGGAATTGGTACAGGTTATCGGCAAAATGGCGCTTCTGTACCGCAGAAACGTCAATGTAAACAAGCAACTGTCGAACATCCACCGTTTCAAGTGATGCCGACAAGGGTCAAGGGTGCGCCTGGCGCGCCCTGATACTCTTGCTGATCAATAGCTAACAGTGCCTGCAAACGTACCAGACAACCAGAGACACCCAGCGCAACCTACCCGCAAGCCGCTCAGGCTACCCGCCGCGTACAAATCCGTACCGCGCACTTCATCGATCAAAAACAGCGCCAACCCTTTTGCCGCCAGCGCCGGTAAAAAATCTGTATATAGCACGTGCAAGCTGCCAACCCGATCTAGCCGGGTCAGCGGCAAAAAGCAGTGCGCCCGCACGAAGCGGGCGCGTTCACTCAGATGTGACTGACTTTAACAATTTCGTACTCAATGACGCCGCCCGGTGTTTTCACCGCCACGACATCACCCTCTTCCTTGGCAATCAAGGCACGAGCCAGGGGCGAACCCACTGAGATTTTTCCGAGTTTGAAGTCCGCTTCATCTTCGCCAACGATCTGATAGGTAACGCTTTCGTCAGTTTCAACGTTGGCGATCTCGACCGTCGTACCGAAAATAACTTTCCCGGTATGAGGAATCGTTGTTACATCGATGATCACGGCATTCTGCATGCGACCTTCGATGTCACGGATACGCGCTTCAACCATACCTTGCTGCTCACGGGCTGCATGGTATTCAGCGTTTTCCTTAAGGTCGCCCAGCTCACGCGCTGTGCCGATATCCTGGCTCAACTTTGGTCGGACAACCTTGGTCAGGTGTGCGTGCTCTTCTTCCAGGGCTTTTGCACCCTGGACTGTCATTGGGTACTTGGTCATGCCTTCAATCCTGCGTGTAGATCCTGCAAACGACGTACGGTTTTTTCAGGACCGAATTTAAGCGCTTCGCAGATTGCTTCGCCAGCAGCAATGGTCGTGGTGCAGTAAATCTTATGCTGCAAAGCGTTACGACGAATGGAGTAAGAGTCAGCAATCGACTGGCGACCTTCAGTCGTGTTGATGATCAGAGTGACCTCGTCATTCTTGATCATATCGACAACGTGAGGACGACCTTCGGTCACTTTGTTCACGCGGCGCACTTTCAAACCCGCTGCCTCGATGAACTTGGCAGTGCCAACCGTGGAAACGATCTCAAAGCCCAGGTCAATCAGATCGCGCGCAACGCCAGCCACGAGAGGCTTGTCATCGTCACGCACGCTGATGAATGCAGTACCGCCCGTTGGCAATACTTCGCTTGCACCCATCTGGGCCTTGGCAAACGCTTCGCCAAAGGTATCGCCCACACCCATCACTTCACCGGTGGACTTCATCTCAGGGCCAAGGATCGGATCGACACCCGGGAATTTGGCGAACGGGAACACCGCCTCTTTCACGCTGTAGAAGTTAGGAATGATCTCTTTAGTGAAACCAATTTCCTTCAGGGTTTTACCGGCCATGACGCGTGCAGCGATCATTGCCAGGGAAACGCCGATGCATTTGGATACGAAAGGAACAGTACGCGAAGCACGAGGGTTCACCTCGATGACGTAGATGTCTTCGCCCTGCAAGGCCAACTGCACGTTCATGAGGCCAACAACACCCAATTCCAGCGCCATCTTCTTGACCTGCTCGCGCATCTCGTCCTGGATGTGCAGCGGCAGCGAGTACGGCGGCAGCGAGCACGCGGAGTCACCCGAGTGAACACCTGCCTGCTCAATGTGCTGCATGATCGCGCCGATCACCACATCAGTGCCGTCGCAGACAGCATCCACGTCCATTTCGATGGCGCAGTTAAGGAAGTGATCGAGCAACACAGGGCTATCGTTGGACACTTTCACCGCGTCACGCAGATAGCGCTTGAGCTCTTCTTCTTCGTAGACGATTTCCATCGCACGACCGCCCAACACGTAGGAAGGACGAACAACCAGCGGGTAACCGATCTTGCCAGCAGCACGAATAGCTTCATCTTCGCTGCGCACCGTGGCGTTAGGCGGCTGACGCAGGTTCAGGCGCTCAACCATCTGCTGGAAGCGCTCACGGTCTTCTGCACGGTCAATAGCGTCAGGGCTGGTACCGATAATCGGCACACCCGCTTCTTCCAGAGCGCGCGCCAGTTTCAGCGGGGTCTGGCCGCCGTACTGAACGATGACGCCTTTTGGCTTCTCGACACGCACGATTTCCAACACGTCTTCCAGGGTCACGGATTCGAAGTACAAGCGATCCGAAGTGTCGTAGTCGGTGGAAACGGTTTCCGGGTTGCAGTTGACCATGATGGTCTCGTAACCGTCGGCACGCAGCGCCAGAGCCGCGTGAACGCAGCAATAGTCGAACTCGATACCCTGGCCGATACGGTTCGGGCCACCACCCAGAATCATGATCTTGTCACGATCCGAAGGGTTGGCTTCGCACTCTTCCTCGTAGGTGGAGTACATGTAGGCCGTGTCTGTCGCGAACTCGGCCGCGCAGGTGTCAACGCGCTTGTAGACCGGGAACACTTCGAGCTTGTGACGGTGGCGGCGCAGGTTCTTCTCGGTCACGCCCAGCAATACGGCCAGACGTGCATCGGAGAAGCCTTTGCGCTTAAAGCGGTACATGGCGTCGCGATTGATCGAGGACAGGGCCATGGTTTTGATTTTTTCTTCGTCCTTGATCAGATCTTCGATCTGTACCAGGAACCAAGGGTCAATCATGTTCATGCCGAAGATATCTTCAACGGTCATGCCGGCGCGGAACGCGTCAGCTACGTACCAGATACGCTCTGCGCCCGGCACTGTCAGCTCGCGCTTGAGCACGGCCATGCTTTCCGGGTTGCTCAGGTCCAGCTTGGGGTCAAGACCGCTGACACCCACTTCCAGACCACGAAGGGCTTTTTGCAGGGATTCCTGGAAAGTCCGGCCAATAGCCATGACTTCACCCACAGATTTCATCTGCGTGGTCAAACGCGCGTCAGCCTTGGCGAATTTTTCAAACGCAAAGCGCGGCAACTTGGTTACAACATAATCGATGGACGGCTCGAAGGACGCAGGCGTTGCGCCGCCCGTGATTTCGTTTTGCAGTTCATCCAGGGTGTAGCCGATGGCCAATTTGGCAGCGATGCGGGCAATCGGGAAGCCGGTCGCTTTCGATGCCAGCGCCGAAGAGCGAGATACACGCGGGTTCATTTCGATTACGACCATACGGCCGGTGTCCGGGCAGATGCCGAACTGAACGTTGGAGCCGCCGGTTTCAACGCCAATCTCACGCAGTACCGCCAAGGAGGCGTTACGCATGATCTGGTATTCCTTGTCCGTCAGGGTTTGTGCCGGAGCAACGGTGATCGAGTCACCGGTGTGCACACCCATCGGGTCGAAGTTTTCGATTGAGCACACGATGATGCAGTTGTCCTTCTTATCGCGGACCACCTCCATCTCGTACTCTTTCCAGCCGATCAGGGACTCGTCGATCAGCAGCTCTTTGGTAGGCGACAGATCCAGACCGCGCGTACAGATTTCTTCGAACTCTTCACGGTTGTAAGCGATACCACCACCCGTACCGCCCATCGTGAAGGACGGACGGATGATGCACGGGAAACCCAGACGCTCGAGGACCGCATTGGCCTCTTCCATTGTGTGGGCAATACCGGAACGCGGGCAGTCCAGGCCGATGGACTTCATGGCCTTGTCGAAGCGCGAACGGTCTTCGGCTTTGTCGATGGTGTCGGCATTGGCGCCGATCATCTCTACGCCGAACTTCTCCAGAACGCCTTCGCGCTCAAGGTCCAGCGCACAGTTCAGTGCAGTCTGGCCACCCATGGTTGGCAACAGGGCGTCCGGGCGCTCTTTTTCGATGATCTTGGCAACAGTCTGCCACTTGATCGGCTCGATATACGTCGCGTCGGCCATGTCCGGGTCGGTCATGATGGTGGCCGGGTTGGAGTTCACCAGAATGACGCGGTAACCCTCTTCACGCAGGGCTTTACAGGCCTGGGCGCCGGAGTAGTCGAATTCGCACGCCTGGCCGATCACAATCGGGCCAGCGCCGAGAATCAGGATGCTTTTTATGTCTGTACGTTTTGGCATGGGTTTGTCACTCAAATCCGCAGGTCAGTCGGCAAGCTGTCAATCAGGTTCCTGAAGCGCCCGGGGGTCACCGGAATCGGGACCGCCACAAGGCGTTACGGCAGGAAACCGATCAGCGGCGCTTGGCCATCTCATTGATGAAGCGATCGAACAGCGGCGCTACGTCGTTCGGGCCAGGGCTTGCTTCAGGGTGACCCTGGAAGCTAAAAGCGCTCTTGTCGGTCAGTTCGATGCCTTGCAACGTACCGTCAAACAGCGACTTGTGAATGGCGCGCACGTTGGCCGGCAAGCTCGCTTCGTCTACCGCAAAACCGTGGTTCTGGCTGGTAATCATTACCACGCCAGTGTCCAGGTCCTGAACCGGGTGATTGGCACCGTGGTGACCATGACCCATTTTCACCGTCTTGGCACCAGAGGCCAGAGCCAGCAACTGGTGACCCAAGCAGATACCGAACACAGGGATCTCGGTGTTGAGCACTTCCTTGATGGCAGTGATTGCGTAGTCGCAAGGCTCAGGATCACCTGGGCCATTGGACAGGAACACGCCATCCGGATTGAGTGCCAGCACATCGCTGGCTGGGGTCTGTGCTGGCACTACGGTCACGCGGCAACCGCGCTCAACCAGCATGCGCAGAATGTTCCACTTTACGCCGTAGTCGTAGGCAACAACGTGGTAAGGGAGTTCGCTGGCCTCGATAGTCGGGTGACTGTCAGTAGCGAGGTTCCAGACACTGGAGCGCCACTCGTAGGCTTTTTCAGTGCTGACGACTTTCGCCAGATCCATGCCTTTCAGGCCAGGGAAGCCGCGTGCGGCGGCAATTGCAGCTTCGTCAGAGATGTTATCGCCGGCCATGATGCAACCGTTCTGCGCGCCTTTTTCACGCAGGATGCGCGTCAGGCGGCGCGTGTCGATACCGGCGATCGCCACTACATTGTTGGCTTTCAGATAGTCGGCCAGCGACATCGTGTTGCGCCAGTTACTGGCAACCAGCGGCAGATCACGAATTACCAGACCTGCGGACCAAACACGATCAGACTCGGCGTCTTCCGGCGTAGTACCGGTATTGCCAACATGCGGGTAAGTCAGGGTCACGATTTGCTGAGCATAGGAAGGATCCGTCAGGATCTCCTGGTAGCCAGTCATTGCGGTGTTAAACACCACCTCACCAACGGTTTGACCGTCGGCTCCAATGGCTTCGCCGCGAAAAATGCTGCCATCAGCGAGGGCGAGTATGGCTTGCTTAGTCAAGAAGACCTCCCGTAAATAAAGCCTGAAAGGGCGATCGCAGGTTGTAAAAAAGCGGAGTGACGTATGGACACGTCACCCCGCTTCTTCATCGAATTATCTGCGCGCTTTTAGTGGACACACTAAAGCTGTAGCTTACAGAAAAAGGCTTTTTTGGTCTACCGCTAAAAGAGCCTAAAAGGCAGAGGAATGCGACAGAACATCGCGTAGCGGTTAAAAATCCGGCTCGTGGCGTACCAACAGCCGGATTTTACAGAGTCAACTCAACGCAGGTCGAGCACATCCTGCATGTCGTAGAGGCCAGGCTCACGCCCCTCCAACCACAACGCTGCGCGAACAGCGCCTTTGGCGAAGGTCATTCGACTGGAAGCCTTGTGGGTAATTTCCAACCGCTCCCCCTCAGTAGCGAACAGCACGGTGTGATCTCCGACCACATCACCGCCGCGAACAGTGGCGAAGCCAATGGTTTCACGCTCACGAGCGCCCGTGTGACCTTCACGACCATAGACTGCGACCTTATCCAGGTCGCGCCCCAACGCATCGGCGATGACCTCTCCCATGCGCAGCGCAGTGCCCGAGGGCGCGTCGATTTTATGGCGGTGATGCGCCTCGATGATTTCAATGTCCGCATCATCTCCCATCACACGAGCTGCCATATCCAGCAGCTTGAGCGATAGATTGACGCCAACACTGAAATTGGCGGCAAACACAATCGGGATCTCATTGCCCGCCTCAAACAACAGATGCTTTTGAGGCTGAGACAATCCGGTAGTACCAATAACCATGGCCTTACCCGACTTGCGGCAGATCTCCAGATTTTTCAACATCACTTCTGGAAGCGTGAAATCGATCAACACATCGAACTCATCAATCACTGCCTCCAGATTAGAGGACAACGGCACACCGATGCGCCCCAGAGACGCCAACTCACCAGCATCAGCCCCCACCAACGTGCTACCTGGACGGACAATCGCCGCCGTGAGACCTCCCAGCGGCGAGCGCTGCTGCACCGCATCGACCAGCGTCTTGCCCATGCGCCCGGCAGCGCCCATCACAGCTATACGTCGCATGCCCTGCTCCTTACAAATCGCCGAAGAAGCGCTTCACGCCTTCAAACCAGCCCGTGGCATTCGGCGAATGACTGCTATCGCCTTCCAGTGTCGAACGAAACTCCTCCATCAGCTCACGCTGACGACGGCTCAGCTTGACCGGCGTTTCAATGACGACACGGCACATCAAGTCGCCCGCACCGCCACCCCGCACTGGAGCCACACCCTTGCCTCGCAGGCGGAACTGCTTGCCGGTTTGCGTGCCTTCCGGGATTTTCAACTTCACGCGACCATCAAGCGTCGGCACTTCAAGCTCAGCACCCAAGGCTGCCTCTGCAAAATTGATAGGCACTTCGCAGAACAGGTGCTTACCGTCGCGCTGGAAAATCGCGTGCTCACGAACATCAATCACGACATACAGGTCGCCAGTCGGCCCACCCTGAATGCCTGCCTCACCTTCTCCGGAAAGACGAATACGATCGCCCGTATCCACACCAGCGGGCACTTTCACGGACAGGGTTTTGTATTCTTCGACCCGACCTGCGCCCTGACAGCTGTCACACGGGTCGGAAATTATTTTGCCCTGACCATGACAGCGCGGGCAGGTCTGCTGCACAGCAAAGAAACCTTGCTGCATGCGTACCTGGCCGATACCGCCGCACGTAGGACAGGTCACAGGCGAAGAGCCTTTTTTCGCGCCCGAGCCATCGCAGGGCTTGCAATTGACCTGTGTCGGAACGCGGATATTGACCGTGGTACCGCGCACAGCTTCTTCCAGGTCAAGCTCCAGCGTATAGCGCAAATCGCTACCACGCTGCGCACCGCCCCGGGAGCCGCCACGACCACCGCCAAAGAAATCACTGAACACATCACCGAAAATATCGGAGAAGTTCTGACCGCCAAAACCAGCACCGCCGCCGCCCATTTGTGGATCAACACCGGCATGACCGTATTGATCGTAGGCCGCACGCTTACTGGAGTCCGACAGGACTTCATACGCTTCATTGGCTTCTTTGAAGAGTTCCTCAGATGCTTTGTCATCCGGATTGCGATCCGGGTGATGCTTCATCGCCAGGCGGCGATACGCTTTCTTGAGTTCAACTTCAGTTGTGGTGCGTTCAACACCCAAAATTTCGTAATAGTCGCGCTTTGCCATAATTCTTTGCACTCTCAAGGACGTTCGGCAAAACCCTCCCGAGCCTCACCAAACCCGCCAAGCCCGATGGAGATCAGTCTCGACTCACGTCTTTTCAACGATTTTGGTTTCTGTTTAACAGCCAATGCTTTGGCCGACAGGAGCGGTAACTCAAAGCCAAAAAGTTAGAAATTTTCGACCCGGACCGCCAGCACCCGACCTTGTCGCATGCTGTAAAAATTCCTCTACTCCAGACACGCCAACGCGGGAGCTAGCTCCCGCGCGGCGACATCCTACCAGTCACCGCTTAAACACGGTCAACCGGGCGACAAACAAGCTGATTACTTGTTGTCTTTTACTTCTTCGAACTCAGCATCGACAACGTCGTCTGCTTTTTCAGCCGAATCAGCTGACTGAGCTTGCGCATCTGCCGGGTTCGCTTGCTCGGCGTACATCTTCTGAGCAACCGGAGCAGACACTTTGGACAGCTCTTCAACCTTGGCTTCGATAGCCGCTTTATCGTCGCCTTTAACAGCAGCTTCAAGAGCAACTACTGCAGCTTCGATTGCGACCTTCTCTTCCTCGGTTACTTTGTCGCCTGCATCAGCAACCATTTTGCGGGTCGAGTGAACCAGTGCGTCGCCCTGGTTACGTGCAGCCGCCAGCTCTTCGAACTTACGGTCTTCCTCGGCGTTGACTTCAGCGTCACGTACCATCTGAGCAATTTCTTCCTCGGACAGACCCGAGTTAGCCTTGATCACGATGGACTGGGACTTGCCAGTCGCCTTGTCTTTTGCACTTACATTCAAGATGCCGTTGGCATCAATATCGAAGGTCACTTCGATCTGTGGCACACCACGTGGAGCAGGTGGAATGTCAGCCAGGTCGAACTTGCCCAACGATTTGTTCTGAGCAGCTTGCTTACGCTCACCTTGCAGAACGTGAATAGTCACAGCGCCCTGGTTGTCGTCAGCAGTCGAGAACACTTGCGATTTCTTGGTAGGAATCGTGGTGTTTTTCTCGATCAGAGCAGTCATTACACCGCCCATGGTTTCAATACCCAAAGTCAGCGGGCTAACGTCCAACAACAGAACGTCTTTAACATCACCCGCCAATACTGCGCCCTGGATAGCAGCACCCATGGCAACTGCTTCGTCCGGGTTCACGTCTTTACGTGCTTCTTTACCGAAGAACTCAGTTACCAGCTTCTGAACCAGCGGCATACGTGTCTGACCACCGACCAAAATCACGTCGTTGATTTTCGACACATCGATACCCGCATCTTTCAACGCGATACGGCAAGGTTCGATAGTGCGCTGAACCAGGTCTTCAACCAGCGATTCCAACTTGGCGCGAGAAATCTTCACGTTCAAGTGTTTAGGACCAGTAGCATCCGCAGTGATGTACGGCAGATTCACATCAGTCGACTGGCTGGAAGACAGTTCGATCTTGGCTTTTTCAGCCGCTTCTTTCAGACGCTGCATCGCCAGCGGGTCACCCTTAAGGTTCATGCCGCTTTCTTTCTTGAACTCGTCAACCAGGTAGTCAATCAGACGGATGTCAAAGTCTTCACCACCCAGGAACGTGTCACCGTTGGTCGCCAGCACTTCAAACTGGTGCTCGCCATCCACTTCGGCAATTTCAATGACCGACACGTCGAACGTACCGCCACCCAAGTCATAAACGATGACAGTGTGGTCGCCGCGCGCTTTGTCCATACCGTAGGCCAGAGCTGCTGCGGTTGGTTCGTTGATGATGCGCTTAACGTCCAGACCTGCAATACGGCCGGCATCTTTGGTTGCCTGACGCTGGCTGTCGTTGAAGTAGGCCGGAACGGTGATAACCGCTTCAGTCACTGGCTCGCCGAGGTAGTCTTCGGCGGTCTTCTTCATTTTCTTCAGAATTTCAGCCGAGATTTGTGGCGGCGCCATTTTCTGGCCGTTCACTTCAACCCAAGCATCGCCGTTGTCTGCCTTGACGATCTTGTAAGGCACCATCTGAATATCTTTTTGTACTACTTCTTCTTCAAAACGACGACCGATCAGACGCTTCACCGCGTACAGGGTGTTATGCGGATTGGTCACTGCCTGACGCTTGGCCGACTGGCCAACCAGAATTTCGCCATCGTTGGCGTACGCAATGATCGACGGCGTAGTACGCGCGCCTTCAGCGTTTTCAATGACTTTAGCCTTGCCGTTTTCCAGAACCGAAACACACGAGTTAGTGGTCCCGAGGTCAATACCGATAATTCTGCCCATGTTAACTCTCCCTAAATTTGAATTTTTTTGCCGCAGCAGTAATGACCAACTGCGGCATTACTTAATCGCTTGACTTCTAAATGGGGGCCTTACGACCGATTTCAAGCCTGCTCGTCAATCGAAGGCGAAACCGGCGCAGGAGCCTTGCTGACTACGACCATAGCCGGGCGCAGCAAGCGACCATTGAGCTGATAGCCCTTTTGAAACACCTTGATCACGCTGTTAGGCTCAAGGTCAGCACTTTCTTGCATGGCCATTGCCTGATGATGCTCAGCATTAAAGGGCTCGCCGTGCGGATCGATCGCTTCCAGCTGATAACGCTTCAGGGTGTCCTGAAACATTTTCAGGGTCAGCTCAATCCCTTCACGCATCGGACGAATGCTCTCGTCGTCCGGGCTGGACAGCTCAAGACCACGCTCCAGGCTATCAATAACCGGTAACAGGTCGCCCGCAAATTTTTCCAAAGCAAACTTGTGTGCTTTCTCAACGTCCTGCTCGGCACGGCGGCGGACATTTTGCAGATCGGCAGCTACGCGCAGAGCCTGATCATTGGCGGCTGCCAGCTGCTCTTCAAGTGACTGCACACGGGCCACCAGATCTTCGCCTGCTGCATCGGCGGCCTGATTAGCATCTTGGTTCTGCGTATCCATAGTCTGTTCGTCTGCCATAGATTTCTCCTTTCAAACTTTGTCCGCGAGCTCGACTCGCGCTTGTGCCAAGTTATATGGGGTCGCAATTTTCAGGTTCAAGAGCCAGAAACAGGAAGTCATGGGTTTGCGTCACTCCTGGCCACGTAAAAATACTAAACGGCCTAAGAATTCTGAGAATACGAGCAAATCGAACTAAGTCCGCCCATTGTCAGCACGAATCAAAACACTGTATAAATAACCAGACATTACGTTTTGGAGCGGCTCCTATGCTGGTGCACCTGTCCGTACACAATTACGCCATCGTTGAACACCTCGATCTTGAACTCGATCGCGGAATGAGTGTAATCACTGGCGAAACCGGCGCCGGTAAATCGATCATGCTCGACGCGCTGGGGCTAACCCTGGGCGACCGCGCAGACAGTGGCGTAGTCCGCCCCGGAGCCGAAAAAACGGACATTCTGGCCAGCTTCGACTTGCAGGAAATCCCCGAGGCACGGGCCTGGCTGGCCGAGCGCGACCTCGACAACGATGGCCTATGCATCCTGCGCCGCGTGATTACCAGTGAAGGTCGTTCGCGCGGGTACATCAACGGCACACCATGCCCTCAAGGCGACTTAAAAGCCTTGGGCGAGTTGCTGATCGATATCCACAGCCAGCATGAGCACCAGTCACTGCTAAAACCCGACACTCATCGCCGACTACTCGACGAATATGCGGGCGCTACCGATCTCGCTCGCCAGGTTCAGCTCGCCGCACAACGCTGGCGCCAGACCAAGCAAGAGTTCGAACACCTCTCCAACTCAGGCGAGCAACAACAAGCGCGCCACCAACTGCTCAGCTACCAGCTTGAAGAGCTCGAAAATCTGGCACTTGCCGAAAACGAGCTGGAAGAACTGGAGCAGGAACACAAAAACCTGACCAATTCCGAGACCCTGCTTACCATCTGCCGCCAGGTTGTCGAGCAGTGCAGCGAAAGTGATTCTGGCAATGTGCTCAACGCCCTGACTGTCAGCCTGAATCGGCTGTCCAGCGTTAACAACAATGCCAGCGCCTTGAATGAAGCCTCTGATTTACTGGCGAGTGCACAGATTCAAGTCGAAGAGGCCGTCGGCGAGCTTAATCGCTTCCTTGATCATTTCGATGCAGACCCGCGGCGCTTGCAGTATTTAGAAGAACGACTGGACTCCATTTATACAATGGCGCGCAAACACCGCGTCCAGCCCGCTGATGTGTGCGCTTTGCAGCAAAAACTGATGGATGAACTCGAAACGCTCAATGCCAATGATGAATCCATCGAACGACTGGCGAATGAACTGACGGCTTACGCTCGTCACTATCAAGAATGCGCGCGCGAGCTCAGCAACCTGCGCACTCAAGCGGCCATACGCTTAGGCAGCGCTGTTGAAGAAGAGATTCAGCGCCTGGGCATGCCCGGTGGTCGTTTCGTGATCGAACTCAAACCGCAAAGCAGCAGCGACCCGATGCCGTACGGCCTTGAACACGTCGAACTGCTGGTGAGTGCGAACCCGGGCCAGCCACTCAAAGCCTTGGCAAAAGTGGCATCTGGCGGCGAACTGTCACGCATCAGCCTGGCCATTCAGGTCATCACCGCACAAACCTCTCGCGTACCGACCCTTGTTTTCGACGAAGTGGATGTGGGGATTGGTGGCCCAACGGCAGAAATTGTCGGCCAGTTGCTACGCCGCTTGGGCGAACGGGGCCAAGTATTAACCGTGACGCACTTGCCGCAAGTCGCCGCGCAATGCCATCAGCATCTATTTGTGCACAAGGTCCGCGACAGCGAAGCCACGCGCACGGCGGTGTCAAAACTCAGCCAAAAAGAACGCGTAGAAGAAGTCGCTCGCATGCTGGGAGGCATCGACCTGACCAAAGAGTCCTTGGCGCACGCCAAGAAAATGGTCGTCAGTGCAAAAAACCAGGCAGCTTAGCGACGAACGGTTAACACACTAGACCGAGATAAAGCACGAAGGCGACCCTAAGGTCGCCTTCGATCGTTTCACGAACCGCAATTCGTGTGACTTGCTTACTTGGTTTTCTTACGTACGTAGAGCACCAAGTTGTGGTCTACCAACTCAACACCGTGCTTGGCAGCGATCGCATGCTGGAGCTTTTCAATGTCTTCGTCGAAAAACTCAATCACTTCGCCGCTGTCCACATTGACCATATGGTCGTGGTGGCCACCGTCGGCATCCGCCAACTCAAACACAGCATGACCGCCATCAAAATTGTGGCGAATCACCAGCCCAGCAGACTCGAACTGAGTCAGTACACGGTAAACCGTGGCCAGACCGACGTCCTCGCCAGCTTGCATGAGAGCCTTGTAAACATCCTCGGCGCTCATGTGACGCTGCTCAGTAGAATCAAGCATTTGCAGAATTTTGACTCGCGGCAGAGTCACCTTAAGTCCGGCCTTACGTAGTTCGCTATTTTCAACCATGGTTAGCTTTCTCGCGGAAGCCGCTTCGCAGCTTCTCTTAATACGGGTATGATCGGCGTTTACGTTGTCCCAGCCAAGATAGTGGAAGTCGCCCACCGATGCAAAACACCAAGCTCTTGCTAACCAGTTTCACCTTTGTGGGACTGCTCGCACTCGCCGGTTGTTCATTCCCCGGGGTTTACAAAATCGACATCCAGCAGGGCAATGTCGTCACGCAGGACATGATAAACCAGTTACGCCCGGGAATGACCCGTCGGCAAGTGCGGTTTATCATGGGGAACGCCCTGCTGACCGATACATTCCATCCGGATCGTTGGGATTATTTGTATAGCCTGCAACCAGGCGGCGGTGAACGCCAACAGGAACGCGTCAGCGTGTTCTTCAACCAAAATGACCAGCTCGTCAGCTTGTCAGGTGATTTCATGCCTGGTGTAAGCCGAGACGAAGCGATTCTTGGTAAAGACGGTGGCTCCAACGTGACCACACCGGCTGCTCCGACCGAGAAGAGCGAAGTTCCAGCCAAGCCTGGTTCGCTGCTTGATCAAATCCAGAAGGATGTCGACGGGGTCGAAACAGTGCCCGTGCCGACGCCAGAACCACTGGATACCACCGAACAATAATCGTTCGGTACAAAAAAGCCCGGCATGCCGGGCTTTTTGTTGCCTGCAAAACTACGACGACTGATTCAACCGCTTAATCTCAGCCGCCCTGGCTGCACGCTGGCGACGAATTTCTTTGGGATCAGCTAGCAACGGTCGATAAATTTCGATTCGATCCCCCGCCTGCAACAACCGTTCTTCGGGATCGCTAACCTGCTTACCGAAAATTCCGACAGGGCAACTCGCCAGATCCAACTCGGGGAAATCAGCATTCAACCCCGACGCCAACACCGCTGCACGTACGGTGGTGCCTTCGGCAACAGTCATCTCCAACAGACGCTGACGCTCAACGGCGGCATACACCACTTCAATGGTAATCACCGGCTTAGCCATACAACTGCTTGGCACGCTGGCAAAAGGCGTCCACCAACGTATTTGCCGCCTGATTGAACAGCGGACCCAGCGTTGTTCTTATGATTGATCCGGCGTAGTCAAAAGACATGTCCAGACTGATCTTGCAGGCCTTTTCGCCCAAGGGTTTGAACACCCAAACACCGTGCAACTGCTTGAACGGGCCTTCTTCAAGATTCATCTCAATCGACTGGCCCGGCACCAGGGTATTGCGCGTCACAAAGTGCTGGCTCAAGCCCCCCTTTGCCACCCCCAAACTGGCGCGCATCAGCACTTCAGTGCTTTCAATAATTTCGGCAGAAGAGCACCACGGCAGAAACTCCGGGTACTTGGCCACATCGTTGACCAAGTCATACAGGGCCTGCGCAGGGTAAGGCAGCAAGGCGGAGCGTTGAATATGGGTAGTCATGTCAGCGTTACTTCCACAGCTGGGCGGCAAACACAATCAGAATGCCGAGTGGCGCCACATAGCGCATCAAAAAAAGAGTCAGGGCGAACAGTACCGGGCTGCGCATCGACAACTCGTCGTGCACGGCGCCACGGCCCATGATCCAGCCCGCAAAGACTACAAAACACAGCCCGCCCAAGGGGAGCATGATACGCGAGGTAAGGAAATCGACGACACCAAAGAAGTCCAAACCCTGCTCCGCTCCCCATTGGTAGAGGCGAAAACCTGATTCTTCGTTCACAAAAAACCTGGCCTGCTTCCAGATATTGAACGAGAAAACTGTGCCCAAACCAACAAACCAGCAGCTGAACGCTAGCCAAAACGTGACCCAAAGCCGCCGCACCTTAGTGCGCTCAACCAAATAAGCCACCATCGGTTCCAGCAAGGAAATCGCAGAGCTCCAGGCCGCAACAGCGACCAAAACGAAAAACACCACGCCCATCAATTGACCGAACGCCACGTTACCGAAGGCGAATGGCAACGTCACAAACATCAGCCCCGGGCCTTCACTCGGGTTAAGTCCTGATGCAAATACAATTGGAAACAATGCCAGGCCAGCCAGCAATGAGACAAACGTATCAATCAACGCTACACCCACGACCGTGCTGGATATCGATGCATTCTTCGGCATATAGGCGCCATAGATCATGATCGACCCCACGCCCACGCTCAGTGAAAAGAACGCATGGCCCATCGCAGCCAGCAATCCATCCATAACGCGGTCCGGGTTGAAGTCGAACATAAAATGCACGCCCTCCATAAAATGCCCCGTGGTCATGCTGTAACCCAGCAATACCAATAGCAACACAAACAGGATGGGCATCATGATCCGTAAACTGCGCTCAAGCCCCGCCACCACACCTTTAGCAATGACAAAGGCTGAAAGCAGCATGAACGCGGTGTGCCAGAACGTCAGACGCCAGGGATCAGAAATAACCTTGCCAAAATAAGCACCCACCTGATCGGCCGTCGTGCCCTGGAAGTCGCCTTTGCCCATATTGATGATGTAATCCAGCGACCAGCCACCGACCACACTGTAAAAAGAAAGAATCAGCAACGCCGTGATCATCCCGGCAAAGGCCCACCAGGACCAACGCCCCGAATGCCCCGCCTGGAGCGCCAGCACCTTCAAGGCGTTAGCCGGACTTAGCCGCGCGCGACGCCCGATCAACGTCTCGGCCAGCATGACCGGCACACCGATCAGCGCGATACACGCCAAAAACACCAACACAAATGCGCCACCACCGTAGACGCCAACCATGTAAGGGAATTTCCAAATACTGCCCAAACCAACGGCAGAACCGGTCGCAGCGAGAATAAAGACCCAACGGCTTGCCCAACTGCCGTGGACAGAAACCTTGTCTGTCGACATCGTTACTACGCCCAACCGATAAAAAAGAGCGCGCATTGTCCGGGATTCAACCTACGTGCTCAAGCACGCAGGTGCCCGTAGCCGACTTGCTCAAGCACGCAGGTGCCCGTAGCCGACTTGCTCGCAACTGCCTATAATGCCGCCCCTATGGCTAAACAAAAGAAACACCCCACAGGGACCATCGCGCAGAATAAAAAGGCGCGACACGATTACTTCATCGAACATCGGTTCGAGGCTGGTCTGGTCCTGGCCGGCTGGGAAGTAAAAAGTCTGCGTGCAGGCAAAGCACAGCTGGTCGACAGCTATGTGCTTCTCAAGGACGGTGAAGCCTGGTTGCTCGGCAGCCACATCGCCCCTTTGACGACCGCCAGCACGCACGTTATTGCCGACCCCACGCGCAGCCGCAAACTGTTGCTCAACAAGCGCGAGCTTGAAAAGCTGTTTGCCGCGGTACAGCAGAAGGGTTACGCCTGCGTCTGCCTCTCGATTTACTGGAGCAAGCACTTGATCAAGTGCGAAATTGCCCTGGGTAAAGGCAAGAAGGAATACGACAAGCGCCATACCGAACGCGAGCGCGATTCTGATCGTGAGCTACAGCGTGCGGTGCGCAACAAGGGCAAGGAAGACTAGCTCCAAGCCCCCCGTAGCAGCTGCCGAGCTCTGCGAGGCTGCGTTCGGTCGCGAAGCGATCGTAAAGGCTGAAGACACGACCTTAGAGAAAGTTCGTGTTCACCGGCTTTACGACGACTCCGTCGCCGGACGCAGCCTTCTGCTGCTGCACGCTGCATTACAACCCATTACGCCGCTCGGCCCGCGCTGTGCGCTGAACCTCCTGACGCACCTCCTCCAACACTTCCTGCACATACATCAGATGGCGGCTGGCCACTTCCCGCGCATCCTCTGCCCGCCCCTCAATAATCGCCAAGTACAACTCGCGATGCTGACTGATCAGCATGTCGCGCGTTTCGCTGCGCTGCTTGTACATCCCGCCAATGTTGGTCACCACGTTGCGCTTTAGCAGGTCAAACAACCCGCGAATGGTGTGCAGCAACACCGCGTTATGACTGGCCTCGGCAATGGCCAAATGGAAGCTTGCATCCGCCTCGCCCTCCTCGGCACGACTGACCTCGTCAACCCGCGCATAACAATCCTGCAAGCGCTCAAATGCAAGGCGCAGCCGATCACGATCCACCTCTGTTGCGCGCAAAGCCGCATAAAACGCACATGACGCCTCCAGCGTATGACGAAATTCAAGCAAGTCGCGTTGCGCTTCAGGGTTACTCTCAAGCAATTGCAGCAACGGATCGCTGAACGTCGATCCAAGTGAAGTCGCCACATAATTGCCGCCACCCTGACGACTGACCAGCAACCCCTTGGCTGATAGTTTTTGAATCGCTTCGCGCAACGACGGGCGCGATACACCGAATCGTTCGGCCAAGGCACGCTCAGCTGGCAAGCGCTCGCCCGACTTCAATGTGCCCTCAAGGATCATGCCCTCAAGCTGCTCGACAATATCGTCAGACAAACGGCGCTGACGAATTTGATCAAACCCCATAACGCTCTCCATCCTCCCGGCCACGTGCCGGGGCCGCCATTCTCGCTGATTAGCGCGCTTCAGACACCTGCCAGAAGCATTAACAAACACCCCATCAGATTCGCCAGTAACGTTTTGTCAGACAAAAGATTTAGGGCGGCAAATTGACACACCCTACATAAGGCTTTTAACCTACCCGACAGCGACTGTAAATTGGTAATACCAATTATCCAGACGCGACCAGCCGCAACGACCAATAACAATTAGGGGCCACCCCATATGCAAACCTGGCAACAGCTCTATAGTCCGCTCGGCAGCCTCGGCTTGTCCGCACTCGCC
This sequence comes from Pseudomonas weihenstephanensis, assembly GCF_016812185.1. Taxonomy (NCBI): domain Bacteria; kingdom Pseudomonadati; phylum Pseudomonadota; class Gammaproteobacteria; order Pseudomonadales; family Pseudomonadaceae; genus Pseudomonas; species Pseudomonas weihenstephanensis. The sequence goes on from NZ_JAAEBV010000007.1 coordinate 71,373, forward strand.
GCCGTCATCCCGATCGTGTTCTTCTTTCTGGCCTTGGCCGTGTTCCGTCTCAAAGGACATGTCGCCGGCAGCATCACCCTCGCCCTGTCGATTCTGGTGGCTATTTTTGCCTTCCAGATGCCTGTCGACATGGCTTTTGCAGCAGCGGGCTATGGATTTGCCTACGGCCTCTGGCCAATCGCCTGGATCATCGTGGCCGCGGTGTTCCTCTACAAGCTGACGGTGAAAAGCGGCCAGTTCGAAATTATCCGCAGTTCGGTCTTGTCAATCACTGACGACCAACGCCTACAGGTACTGCTGATCGGTTTTTGCTTCGGCGCCTTCCTGGAAGGTGCAGCCGGATTCGGCGCACCAGTAGCGATTACTGCCGCCCTGCTCGTAGGCTTGGGGTTCAACCCACTGTATGCCGCTGGCCTGTGCCTGATCGCCAACACCGCCCCCGTCGCGTTCGGCGCACTGGGCATCCCGATCATTGTGGCTGGCCAAGTGACAGGCATTGACGCGTTCAAGATTGGCGCCATGGCAGGCCGTCAACTGCCGCTGCTGTCGCTGTTCGTGCCGTTCTGGTTGGTGTTCATGATGGACGGCCTGCGCGGCGTGCGTGAAACGTGGCCAGCCGCGCTGGTGGCGGGCCTAAGCTTCGCTGTGACCCAATACTTCACCTCGAACTACATTGGCCCTGAGCTGCCGGACATTACTTCTGCCCTCGCCAGCCTGGTCAGCCTGACGCTGTTTCTGAAAATCTGGCAACCAAAACGCACCGCAGGCGCGCAGATTGCGGGCGTGGCCTCTGATGTTGTCGTGACGGCCAACCCGGGCGGTTTCGGCAAACCAGCCAATCTGCTGGCATCGCCTTACAGCCTGTTGCAGATCCTGAAAGCGTGGTCCCCGTTCCTGATCCTGACGGTTCTGGTCACCATCTGGACGCTTAAACCGTTCAAAGCCCTGTTCTCGGCAGGCGGTTCGATGTACGGCTGGGTGTTCAACTTCGCGATCCCGCACCTCGATCAACTGGTGATCAAAACCGCACCGATCGTCAATGCACCGACTGCGATTGCAGCTGTTTTCAAACTTGATCCGATCTCAGCCACCGGCACCGCTATTTTCTTCTCGGCCTTAATCTCGATGCTGATCCTGAAAATCGACATCAAAACGGGTCTGACCACTTTAAAAGAAACATTCTTCGAACTGCGCTGGCCCATCCTGTCCATCGGTATGGTGCTGGCGTTCGCATTTGTGACTAACTACTCCGGCATGTCTTCGACCATGGCTTTAGTCTTGGCTGGCACGGGCGCTGCGTTTCCATTCTTCTCGCCTTTCTTGGGCTGGCTGGGCGTATTCCTGACAGGCTCGGACACCTCGTCCAACGCCCTGTTCAGCTCGTTGCAAGCCACCACCGCGCACCAGATTGGCGTCAGCGATACCCTGATGGTGGCCGCCAATACCAGCGGCGGCGTGACCGGCAAAATGATTTCACCCCAATCGATTGCCGTGGCGTGTGCGGCCACCGGCCTGGTGGGTAAAGAATCCGACCTGTTCCGTTTCACCCTGAAACACAGCCTGTTCTTCGCCACCATCGTGGGGTTGATCACGCTGGCGCAAGCCTACTGGTTCACCGGCATGCTGGTGCACTGATACGCGCTATGGTTACAGCACGTTAATGGCGCCGGGGCTGCCCCGGCGTCAGTAATTCACTACCCGGTCCACACCCGTGGACACATAACCGGGACCACCCGGAGACGCCTGATGAGCGAGCTTTTCTACAACGCCGTGCCCAACGCGACCCGTGTCGCCCCGCCCCTCCCTACACCTCGTATTTACCCCACGCAAAAACCACATAAGGTGTACCTGTTCGGCACCTGCGTGGTCGACCTGTTCTTCCCTGAAGCCGGCATGGACGCGATCCACCTGTTAGAGCGCGAAGGCATTGCTGTCGACTACCCGCAAGGTCAAAGCTGCTGCGGACAACCCGCCTATACCTCGGGTTACACCGATCAGGCGCGCGAAGTCGCACGCGCACAGCTCGCCTTGTTTACCGAGAGCTACCCCGTTGTCGTGCCGTCCGGCTCATGCGCGGGCATGCTGCGCGAACACTATGAAGACCTGTTCAAAGACGAACCTGAGACGTTGAAACACGTTCATGCCTTGGCTGAGCGTACTTTCGAACTCACCGAATTCCTGCTGTACGTGTGCAAGGTTCAATTCAAGGACCACGGCGCCCCGGTCAAGGTGGCGCTGCACACGTCTTGCTCGGCCCGCCGTGAAATGAACACCCACCTGCACGGCCGCGAAATGCTGGCGCAATTAGCGAATGTGGAACGCATCGACCACAGCCACGAAAGTGAATGCTGCGGCTTTGGTGGAACATTCAGCGTGCGCATGCCGGATATTTCCGGTGCAATGGTGGCTGACAAAACCCGCTCCCTGATTGAAACCGGTGCGCATCAAGTACTCACAGCTGACTGCGGCTGCTTGATGAACATCAACGGCTCACTGGAAAAACAGAAACAATCCCTGCGCGGTCAACATCTGGCCAGTTTCCTGTGGCAGCGCACCGGAGGTGAACAATGAGCACCGGCACACTGATTCCGACCGTTGCAGTGGAAGAAGACTTCCGCGAGCGCGCCCATGAAGCCTTGGCTGACAAACAACTGCGCAATAACTTTCGCAGCGCCATGGATTCTCTGATGACCAAACGCGCCGTGGCCTTCAGCGACGCCCACGAGCGCGAGCACCTACGGGCACTGGGCAATGCAATCCGTGCCCGCGCCTTATCCAAACTGCCAGACCTGCTTGAACAGCTCGAAGCCAACCTGACCCGTAACGGCGTGCACGTTCACTGGGCTGAAACTGTCGAGCAAGCCAACGACATCGTGCTCTCGATTGCGCGCCGCCGCGCCGCCAAACAGGTGATCAAAGGCAAGTCGATGGTCAGCGAAGAAATGGAGATGAACCATGTCCTGGGTGCTCAAGGCATTGAATGCCTTGAATCCGACATGGGTGAGTACATTGTTCAATTGGATAACGAAAAACCGTCCCACATCATCATGCCCGCGATCCATAAAAACGCAGGGCAAGTGGCCGACTTGTTTCACGAAAAACTCGGTGTGGACTACACCAAAGACGTTGACCAACTGATCCAGATTGGTCGGCGTGTACTGCGACAAAAATTCTTTGAAGCAGACATCGGCGTCTCAGGCGTCAACTTCGCGGTGGCCGAAACCGGCACCCTGCTACTGGTGGAAAACGAAGGCAACGGGCGCATGTCGACCACCGTCCCACCGGTGCATATTGCCGTCACCGGGATCGAGAAGGTAGTCGAGAACCTGCGTGATGTTGTCCCACTGCTCTCGCTATTGACCCGCTCTGCCCTCGGCCAGCCAATCACGACTTACGTCAACATGATCTCTGGCCCACGTAAGCCCGGCGAGTTAGACGGCCCAGAAGAAGTACATTTAGTGCTGCTGGACAACAGCCGCAGCCAGGCATTTGCCGACAGTGAACTTCGTCAAACCCTCAATTGCATTCGTTGTGGCGCTTGCATGAACCACTGCCCGGTTTACACACGCATTGGCGGTCATGCCTACGGCGAGGTGTACCCCGGCCCTATCGGCGCAATTATCACGCCGCACATGGTGGGGCTGGCCAAGGTGCCGGATCACCCGAGCGCTTCGTCGCTGTGCGGAGCGTGCGGGGAAGTCTGTCCGGTCAAGATCCCGATTCCTGCTCTGTTACGCCGCCTGCGTGAAGAAAACGTCAAAGCGCCCACCACCCAACCCCGCATCATGCGCGGTCAGGGCAGCAAGTATTCACGTAAAGAACGCTTCATCTGGAACGCCTGGGCCAAGCTCAACAGCTCACCCAACCTGTACCGCTTGTTCCTCAAGGCCGCCACTCGCTTGCGCGCATTGACGCCGAGCAAGGTAGGACCTTGGACCCAAAACCACAGCGCCCCTAAACCCGCCGCCCGTTCGTTGCACGACATGGCCCGCGAGCACTTGGCGAAACAGTCGGGAGATCAGTAATGAGCGCTAAGCAAAATATCCTCAACAAACTGCGCAACAGCCTGACGGGCACTACACCCGTGGCTGACAACTTCGACGAACAATTGGTGACCCAGCCCTGGACGTACCCGCTTGAACAGCGCATCCCCCAACTGCGTAAGTTGATGGAAGCCGTGCACACGGAAATCCACCTCAGCACTGAACACGACTGGCCTGCGCTGCTGGCCCAGCTGATTACAGATCGCCAGCTACCGAGTTTGCTGATTGCTCCGTCGACGCCCCACGGGCAGAAAGTCACCGCGCACTGGGCGCAGAACCCGACGCTAGCGACACTCAAAGCCTACGATCGGCCGGTGGAGGAGTGGAAAGACGAGTTGTTCAATGACACGCCCGCCAGCTTGACCACTACGTTGGGCGCGATCGCGGCCACAGGCAGCCTAATTATGTGGCCGACAACCGAAGAGCCGCGCCTGATGAGCCTTGTGCCACCGGTGCATTTCGCCCTGCTGAAAGCCAGCGAAATTCGCGACAACTTCTATCAGGTGCAACGTGAAATGAACTGGTCCGATGGCATGCCGACCAATGCCTTGCTGGTGTCCGGCCCTTCTAAAACCGCTGACATTGAACAAGTCCTGGCTTACGGTGCCCACGGTCCGAAAGACCTGGTGGTGTTAATTCTGGAGGATGCATGAGCCTGCCCGTAGCCTTTGTGCGTGATGCTGAGCGACTGATCCCACCCGATCGTCGCTTCACTGACGCGCTGTCGACGCTGGCCTTTGGCACCGATGCGAGCTTTTATCGCTTGATCCCAAAGCTGATCATCCGCGTCGAGTCCGAAGACGAAGTGGTTGAACTGCTGCACTTGGCGCGCCGCGACCAGGTTTCAGTCACCTTCCGTGCTGCCGGCACCAGTTTGTCCGGCCAAGCCATCAGCGACTCCGTACTGATCGTGCTCGGCGATAACTGGAACGCTAAAGAAATTCGCGGCCAAGGCACTCAAATCCGCCTGCAACCCGGTGTGATTGGTGCACAAGCCAATGCCTGGCTCGCACCATACGGGCGTAAGATCGGTCCCGACCCGGCCTCAATCAACGCCTGCAAAATTGGCGGCATCGTCGCCAATAACGCCAGTGGCATGTGTTGCGGCACCGCGCAAAACACTTATCACACCCTGGCGGGCATGCGCGTAGTGCTGGCCGACGGTACGCGTATCGATACCGAAGACGCCGGTAATGTCGCCGACTTTCGCCAAAGCCACGGCCCGTTACTGGAACAACTTGCTACCCTGGCCCGCGAGACCCGCGCCAACACTGATTTGGCTGCGAAAATCCGCCACAAATACCGTCTGAAAAACACCACCGGGTTGTCACTCAACGCCCTGGTGGATTTTGACGACCCGCTGGATATCCTTAGCCACCTACTGGTGGGCAGCGAAGGGACGCTGGGTTTTATCAGCTCGGTGACTTACGACACCGTCATTGATCACCCGAACAAAGCCTCGGCGTTGATCGTATTCCAGGACGTCGAAACTTGCTGTAACGCCGTGACCGTACTGAAAAGCCAACCCGTGTCTGCCGTTGAACTTCTCGATCGCCGCAGCCTACGCTCGGTACAAGACAAGCCCGGCATGCCTGCTTTCGTACAACAACTGTCGGCCAATGCCTGCGCCCTGCTGATTGAGTCCCGCGCCGCTACGCAGACGTTGTTGCACGAACAATTGGCGCACATCATGGGTTCGCTGTCGGCATTCACTGTCGAGAAACAAGTCGACTTCACCGAAGATCCAGCCGAAAACGCCAAGCTGTGGGCCATTCGCAAAGACACCTTCCCGGCAGTCGGCGCGGTGCGTAAAACCGGCACAACAGTGATCATCGAAGACGTGACCTTCCCTGTCGAACAACTGGCCATCGGCGTCAATCGCCTGATTGAGCTGTTCGACAAACATCACTATGACGAAGCGATCCTGTTCGGCCACGCGCTTGAAGGCAACCTGCACTTTGTTTTCACCCAGGGCTTCAATAGCCCGCAAGAAGTCGCACGGTATCAGGCGTTCATGGATGACGTGGCGCAGTTGGTGGCCGTGGAATTTGGTGGCTCCCTCAAAGCGGAACACGGCACCGGTCGCAACATGGCGCCCTTTGTAGAACTGGAGTGGGGCAGCGACGCGTATCAACTCATGTGGGCACTTAAACGCCTGCTCGACCCGCAAGGCATTCTCAACCCGGACGTGATACTCAGCGAAGACCCGCAAATCCACCTCAAACACTTGAAGCCCCTGCCTGCCGCCGACGAAATTGTGGATAAGTGCATCGAGTGCGGATTTTGTGAGCCGGTGTGTCCGTCCAAAGGACTGACGCTCAGCCCCCGACAGCGAATAGTGATCTGGCGCGACATACAGGCGAAAAAACGCGCAGGCGTGGATACCCGCGAACTGGAAAAAGCCTACGAATACCAAGGCATCGATACCTGCGCCGCGACCGGTTTATGCGCACAACGTTGCCCGGTAGGGATTAACACGGGAGAACTGGTCAAAAAACTGCGCGCTCGCGAGGCAACTCACCTCAAAACGGCCGACTGGCTGGGCACCCATTTTCCGACCACGCTACAAGGCGCCCGCTTTACCCTGCACGTGGCAAACGGTGCGCGCATGTTACTGGGCGCGCCGCGTCTAACCAAACTGTCGGCCACGCTCACCAAGGCCAGCAAAGGACGAGTCCCGCTGTGGACCAACGCCATGCCGCAACCCGAGCGGGCCATTCGCTTTAGCCCGCCCGTGAAAGATGCACGACCACGCGTGGTGTACCTCGCGGCTTGTGTATCCCGCGTGATGGGGCCCGCGGCAGGCGACAGCGAGCAAATGTCACTGCTGGATAAAACCCGTGGCTTGCTGGAAAAAGCCGGTTACCAAGTGGTCTTCCCGGACAACCTGGACAGCCTGTGTTGCGGTCAGCCGTTCGCCTCCAAGGGCTACGCCGAACAAGCCGAACACAAACGCCAGGAACTGATTGGCGCCCTACTGCACGCCAGCCGTGGCGGGCTTGACCCCATCTATTGCGACACTAGCCCGTGCACGTTACGCCTGGTTCAAGACCTGGGTGAAACGCGTCTCGACCTGTACGACCCGGTACGTTTCATTCGCACCCACCTTGTGGATAAGTTGCGCTTCACCCCGCAACAAGCTCCGATCGCCGTCCACGTTACGTGCAGCACGCAACACTTGGGCGAGAGTCAGGCACTGATCGACATCGCACGATTGTGCAGCACCGAAGTCGTGATCCCGGAAGGCATTCACTGTTGCGGTTTCGCGGGCGACAAAGGGTTCACCACCCCAGAGCTGAACGCCCATTCGCTGCGCAGCTTAAAAGACGCCGTGCAGCATTGCAGCGAAGGGATTTCCACCAGTCGCACGTGCGAGATTGGCCTGACGCAACATGGCGGCATTGACTACCACGGCTTGGTATATTTGGTCGATCGCGTGACGGCGGCCAAATCGCTGTAACGCTACGTAGTCGGTACGTCGCTGCCAAAGGCTGAGAGCTTCTCAAATGAAAAGCTCACAGCCTGCGGCAACGACTACGCCAGACAATGCAGGTTCTGCGCACCTTTTTTGAGCATAAAAAAACTAATCCAATGATGGCCAAATAAAAGCAGAACCCTTGAGCGCAGCTATAGTCAATTGGCTTAAGGCCCCACTGCTTGGGGTATAAAACCGAGCCCGCACACACTGGGCCTCATCTGTGCACAAGGAGTTTACCCATGAAGCGTACCGCTCTTGCTGGCCTGTTTATCACTGCTGCAATGTTGGCTTCTCCCGTATTTGCGGCCGAACCGGCTAAAGATGATCTGTGCTCCATCAACCTGCAAAAGATCAACGATGCGATGGCAACGTCTGGCCAAACAAGCGAAAACACCAATGACAACCTCAAAGCCGCTCATGAAAAAGCCCTGGCTGCAAAAGAGAGCGGCAAAGACGAAGAATGCATTTCTATCACCGCCCAAGAGTTGCAGCGCATTGAAAACATCAACAAGGGTGGTGAAGGCAAATAAGCCTTGAGGTTGGCCTTCTGCGCAGGATTGGCGTAGACTGCGCTGGCTTGCTGGTTACACACAGCAGGCATCGGGGCCGTTTAGGATTCGACGCCGGTTGCGAAACTCTAGGTGCATGCCGAGTTGGTAACAGAACTCGTAAATCCACTGTTGCAACTTTCTATAGTTGCCAATGACGAAACCTACGAGGGTCAAGCTCTCGCAGCGTAAGCTGCCTTAGCCATCCTCCTGGTACCTTCGGGTCCAGCAATCACTAGGGGATGCCTGTAAACCTGAAGTGATTGTCATATAGAACAGGATCGCCGTGCAGTACGTTGTGGACGAAGCGGCTAAAACTTACACAACTCGCCCAAAGCACCCTGCCCTTCGGGTCGCTGAGGGTTAACTTAATAGAAACGGCTAAGCATGTAGTACCGACAGCGGAGTACTGGCGGACGGGGGTTCAAATCCCCCCGGCTCCACCACTTTTACATCTAAAGACGTCCAAGGGCGTCTTTTTTTGTGCCTGAAATCCAGCAAATACGGGGCTTTCAGGTCCAATGGTGTCCGATGGTATCTGAGTTCATCCTACAATTCGTGTATTCCACGTGGTATTCCAAACCCACGACTGGTATTTTTTGGAATACACGCAGTATCGGAGATCACCATGGGTGCTCAAGCCACGCGGCTTTCAGACGTCAAAGTCAAAGCAGCGAAACCAAAAGAAAAAGACTACATCCTCACTGATGGCGACGGCCTTCAAATGAGGGTGAGAGCCAATGGCTCAAAGCTGTGGAATTTTAACTACATTCACCCAGCAAGCAAAAAACGAATCAACATGGGCCTTGGCACCTTTCCGGAGGTGAGCTTGGCTCAAGCCCGGAAACGGACCGTAGAAGCCAGGGAGTTGGTAGCGCAAGGGATAGATCCGAAGGAGAAGCGCGACGCGGATCGAAAAACCTTAAGAGCGACTACGGAACACACATTTAAAAACGTAGCCACCGCGTGGTTCGAGCTCAAAAAAGACTCCGTCACGACTGCCTATGCTGAGGACATCTGGCGTTCGCTGACGCTGCATGTTTTCCCCGACTTGGGTACGACCCCGATCTCAGCGATCACTGCGCCGGAGGTCATAAAATTGCTTAGACCGCTTGAGACCAAAGGCAGCCTTGAGACCGTGAAGCGACTGAGCCAGCGTCTTAACGAAATCATGACTTACGGCGTGAACTCCGGCCTGATTCACTCAAATCCACTCAGCGGGATTCGCTCGGTCTTCAAGAAACCGAAGAAGAAAAACATGGCAGCGCTCGCGCCAGACGAACTGAAAGAACTAATGATGACTGTGGCCAATGCCAGCATAAAAAGGACTACACGTTGCTTGATTGAGTGGCAGCTTCACACCATGACTCGCCCCGCAGAAGCAGCTACCGCACGGTGGGCAGACATCGATATCGGCAAGAAGATCTGGACAATACCAGCGGAGCGGATGAAAAAGCGTCGGACTCACATCATCCCACTCACGGAACAGGCTTTAGGGCTTCTAGAGGCTATAAAGCCGCTGAGTGGCCACCGCGAGCATGTTTTCCCAGCAGACCGTAATCCCCGAACCCATTGCAACAGCCAAACGGCCAATATGGCGCTGAAGCGTATGGGATTTGAAGGCCGCCTTGTGAGCCATGGAATGCGCTCAATGGCCAGCACCATCCTCAACGAGCACGGGTGGGATCCTGAGCTGATCGAGGTTGCGCTTGCTCACGTCGACAAGGACGAGGTACGTAGCGCGTATAATCGGGCCGATTACATTGAGCGTCGACGCCCAATGATGAAGTGGTGGAGCGAGCATATCAAGGAAGCGGCTACCGGAAACCTTTCAATCGCCGCAATCATTGACTGCCAGGACTGAAGCCACACTTCAATGAGTTGGAAGACCAACGTCTCATCTTCGGGTGGCCCGTGAGCAGGCATTAGCTTGCGATCTACAGAGCTAAGTGAAGGCAGCGTTTTTTCGCTGCCTTCCTGTCTGATAAAGTGGCACGCCATGATGGCAGTGGTTCTTGCAACGACTTACGCGCCCCAAGTGAATTGTTAGTAAATGAACAACCTAATAACGATTAGACAAAACACCACAAACTCCAGGAACGATACGAATGTCGTTTGAAAAGCTGTCTAAAATTAACATAGATGAATTCATTCACGGTTTAAGACAATCACTTCGAACGTCGTATGAGCTCATATTCGAAGATACTGAATTTGACGAATATATGCAGAGCATTCGAGTCAACATAGAGAGCGGCGATCTCGATCAGGAGCGCCTGAATGATGAGCTAATTAACTATCTTGCTTCAACTCCTCTCAGTCCCCATTACCCTTTTTTACGTGCTGCCGCTCTAACCGACTTAACCCTACAAGCTCTAGCTCGCAAGGATTATGAAGCCTTTATAGCGTTGGCTTTGCAGGCCAGCGCCTACGTTGAAGGCGCTGCTGTGCATGCGCAATTCAATTCACTACTGGATATCCCCGCTGCACTACGTCGACGAACCACGCAAGCAGCAGCGGCAGCCCGAAGTGAAACATTCCAATTAGCGAAGGATCAGGCACTGCTGTTAATCAGCCAAAGACGTCCAAGCGACGGCTGGGATGATCTGACACATGCAGCAGAGTCAATAGAAGAGGAGCTAGGCGCCTTTATAAAAAGTAACAAAATCAGTTTAACGAAAACGCGGATCGTGAGCAATCTGAGACAATGGTCTAAAGAAGACGCAAGCTTTCGAGACTCATTAAACCGTATACTTACACCTTCCGCCAGGTAGTTTTCATACTCCAAAACAGGACGACCGACGAGGCCGCCCTCTTTTCTTAACTGCCCGCTTCGGCATCTCTCCACGACCGAAAGTTCTAGCTCTTCCATCTATAACTATTCGAACGTAATATTCAATCTTAGTTAAGTAAACCGCTGCTTTTTGCAAATTCTTTCGCTTATCCTTGTCAGAGTGCTCAATCATACCAATGCCGCAAGCACGATACGCATCCTTTCTACGATTGCAATTGTAATACACCCCTCTTCCGTGGGTCGCTTTGTCGGCCCATGTCTCACCGATCATTCTGGCCCAGCCTATATCCTCCCTGACCCGAGAACCATCTAAAAAAAACATGCAGTGATAATGATATCCTTTGGACAGTCCGTACTCCAACTTCCAGGAATGCCCTAGCAATGTGTTTGTAGGAAGCTTACGCCTCAACATACCCATTAACCTTTCTCTATGCAATTTTACATCTTCGAAATCTAATTGCTCTCGCACTCCTCCACCGCCGACCAGCTTCGAATATCCTAAATCCACTCGCAGAACCAATACTCGTGATGTGTCTTTAAAAATAGCATCGATATACGCGATCAGGCTTTTGTAATTTTTATTGGAAAGTCTACGGTGTGCATTTAGCTGCTTTCTGAAAGCCGCACCACGCACCAAGAATCTAATCCGCTCAACAGCAACATTAATCGAATCGACAAGCGCAAGCAGATCACCGTGAAAGTTTTTTAGATTTCGGTGACTGTAATATTGAAAAGCATGTTCTTCAGTCGCTTGAAAGAAAACATTAACCAATGGGCTGAAATCATGAATTGGGTAATACCGCTGAATCTCCTGCTTGGCCCAGATATAAACCAACAGTTTTTCTCCCATGCTGGTCAGCTTTATTTTCTGCCCACCATAACCTTCGTGGAGATATGCCACATCATCATCAGTCTCGGCCACTTTTTGAACGAGCTTCTCTATTGCGCTAATTTTCAGTATCGCACTTCTTTCCCCATTGACTGCGATTGCTCCGGATGTACCACTATCGAAATACGATGTGGTACTTTCCAACAATGCCTCTTCAACGTATCTATCTACTCTTTTCATCCCCACCTCTGCATCATCATTCTATAATCCTGTGCCATGTGCGCACAGTTTTAGCCAGCACAACAAACGTCTCACCTGACGGAACACTCATTCATTGCTTACTTTCATTATTCGACAAACCTATTCACCATTGATAGCTCACTGACAAAAGTCAGAGCTATCAATAGGTATATATGCTCACAAATGCTTAGAGCTAATACTAATTAACACCAATAACAAAGAATCCAGAATTCCTCTATAGGAGATTCATAAGGGAGTCTAGGCACAGGAAGAAATCTGCAAAGCGTTGGTCCGGAGCAAAAAGGCATAGTTGCAGAACCACAACCATCGAGTTAGTGCTACGCCAGATACGACCAACGGCGACTCAGAGCTCAGAGTCGGTTGCCCTAGACTGAATCCAGTCGTTGATATTCGCTTCCAGCCATCCAACAGCTGAGCAGCCAAGCTTTATCGGCTTGGGGAAGGTTTTATCGTACCTGGGCGAATTGACGTTCATCCGATCATAAATTGTGGACCGCGATAAACCGATACGGTCTTGGACCTGCCTCAACCGGAGAACCCTTATTTGCCGTTGCGCCTGCGCTTCCATCGTCAACCTCTCGTGAGTCAAATTGGCTATGGATCGACTTTAAATATTCATGCGGATCGCGTGCGAAATTGTGCTTACGTAAAAAAATACACCACGCTTACGCCCTAAGAATGACGACCTGAAGAACTAACCCAAGCTTTCCTGAAGAACCAACACGCACAGCGGTTGTAGACCTAACTGGAACACGACACTTATAACCAAATAGAATATTAAAATTACCTTATATGCAAATATAAGCAGAACTGATTAAAGCGAAATATCAATACCCCATTCAAACTTATTTGAAATACATATTACTTAATTGAATATATAGATTATTCAAAGCGAAACCCCATCTACGACAATAACGCCATTACGGAAACTCAAATGAACAACTCTTGCCCGAACTGCAACTCTTCTCGCATAACCACTAGAAATATCGGACGAAAGACTGGCGGTTTCATTGGATCTATAGGAGGTGCCACAAGTGGTGCCACGGGAGCGTTATCAGGTGCAGAGCTAGGCGCAACTCTAGGTGTAACTGGTGGCCCTATAGGCATTGCGATAGGGGGTATCGCTGGCGCTCTTATCGGTGGGATATTCGGTGGAGTAGCTGGTGGCATCGCTGGCGCGACTGTTGGGGAACAGGTCGACACGAGAATACTTAACAACTTGCAGTGTTTAAGTTGTGGCCATTCTTTTACGCCCAGAAGCTAATAACTCAAAAGGCTTTGAACTTCATAAATCTTTGTTAGCGAGTTAAATAATGGCTCATCTTATCGATCAAATGGCTTATGTCGGTGCTACTCCTTGGCATGGACTTGGCAACCAACTAACGAAAAAGCAACCTCTGGAAGTCTGGCAACAGGAAGCGGGCATGAACTGGCTGATACAGGAAAGCCCGGTCCACTACAAAGCTGGGTCTGTCGGCCACCTGGGAAGCATTCACACCTTTCCTGAACAGAAAGTACTGTACCGCTCCGATACGAAAGCCGCTCTCTCGGTCGTATCTCAACGCTACCAAGTGGTGCAGCCCCGTGAGGTATTAGAGTTCTACAGAGACCTCACCGAGGTTTCAGGCTACGAGCTAGAAACGGCCGGGGTACTGAAAGGTGGTCGTAAGTTCTGGGCGCTGGCCCGAACAGGGCAAGGCACGACGCTCCGTGGTAACGACCAGGTAAATGGCTACCTGCTGCTTGCCACCTCCTGTGACGGTACGCTGGCCACGACGGCAACACCGACCACGGTGCGGGTGGTATGCAACAACACGTTGACCATAGCACTGGACGGCGTAGCCAACGCTATCAAAGTGCCGCACAGCACGCGTTTCGATTCACAAGCGGTGAAAAAGCAGCTCGGTATCGCCGTCTCTCAATGGGACGAGTTCATTTACCGAATGAAAAATCTGTCTGAGCGAAAGGTTCAGTGGCCCGAGGCGATGAGTTTCTTCATGAACGTACTGTGTGACACCAGCCCTGATAGTCCGCTACCGACAGTCCTGCCTAATGAGCGGGCATTGCGGAAGGTGCAAAGTCTATACGAAGGACAGGGACGCGGATCGACATTGGAGTCGGCTCAGGGTACTGCCTGGGGGTTACTCAACGCTGTAACGGAGTATGTGGACCACGAGCGTCGAGCTCGAAGTAGTGAGTACCGCATGGATTCCGCATGGTTCGGCCAGGGGGCAATTCTCAAGCAACGAGCACTAAATGCGGCCCTAAAGCTTGCGGCATAAAGCAACGGCCTCTTAGCCCGAATCAAACAGGCTGGGAGGTCGTCGTTGGGAAGACAGTGATTTTCAAAGCCCGGCGTCACCCAGCAGCTCAGATGGCTTGCGTTGGATCGCTTTGGCAATGCGCAAGATATTCAAGAACGTAACATTTCGTTCTCCACGCTCGATTTTTCCCATATGGGACCGATCGATCTGCGCGAAGTCGGCTAATGCTTCCTGGGAAAGCCCAAGCTCAAGTCGACGAGCACGCACAGCAGCCCCCAAACGTACAAGGTCACGGTCTTTATCAAGGCTTGCGGAGATTCTTTCCATGCCGAGAATCGTTGCGCTATGATGCCTAAACGACCACGGTATTTACGACCCTTTTTTGGATTCGTTGACGTAGCGTGCGAGACCCCAACCGAGCCCCTCACGGCATCAACGCCAAGTCTTCAAAACTAAGGTAAGGAAAGCAACAGAAGCTATGAAAATTTCTAATGTACTTTTCGCAACAGCACTCATAATTTTATCGACGCAATCTAAAGCAGATCTTTGGAGCCAATATCAAACCCCGAACGCTATAAAATGTGAAGTTTTAAGAAGCAACATTAAGCACTGTACCGATTCAACTAGACCAGAAAAACATGTAGTACAGTACCAAGACCAAAGTGGTCAATCCACAATGCGAGAAGAGTCTACTATTGAGGTCGTCACATGCATTCCACAGCTAGATAAATGCATAGACAACAGTCGTAACTATCGTGGCAAAAGCAATACTGAAAAAGACATGAAGTACGTTGTGTACTTAGATTTTTATGTCCATCCAGGAACCGACGGAACTGACTGGGCATATAAAAATGGTACAGGGCCTTTATTCGGAGGAGCTCCAGCAGGCAACAACGTAGCAACACCTATGACCTCCTCTGTGAAAGCAACGCCAACAGCTAACGGTACTTACGACATCTGGTGCGACCCACAAGGCGATAGCTGCGACCTGACCATTGACGGAGGGAGTGATCAAGTCAGTCGCGCCAGGTTGCCTGTGTATGTCCCGGTGGCTTCCGACACAAGCAATTGCACTATGGAGTTCTGTTATAACTCCAAGCAAGACGTAATTGGCCTCAACCCTGACTACCATCTCTGGAAAAAATAGCTCCTGGGCCTACTCTAATGTTTATAGCTGAGGCGTGATTTTCTATCAGTAGAAGTCACGCCCCCGTCAAAGCCATTAAAAATTCAATAATTTTTTGACATGCATATCAAGAGCTAAAAGCTCACTTTCGGCCGCACCATTAAGCCTAGCGGTGATCTCAAGTGATAAATCTCGGATCGCCCTAATTTGCGCATTACTTTCATCGTAGCGTGGGATATTCAAGTATTCCGCCACGCTCACCCCTAAACTTAACCGAGAAGCATAGGCCGATACTGTGCTGGAAATCACAGGAGCATTTAGAAAGCCGGTTAGATATGCAGCCTCTCCCTCGGTTTCAGCGGGAATAAAGTAAAGTTTGTGATCCGGGATCACTATTTTTTCACCAGAAAAGCTAGTAACCGCACTTCCTACATAGGCTGCGGCAAAAACTTTTCCGATCTCACGCCACAATACCTTGTAAGGCGAAAACGTATATGCACCAGTGCTCCATAGTGAATAAAACGCCTGCCCCTTTTGGAACCTCTTGAGGCTAGAGCGACCTTCAAGATGGGATTTAAAACGATTCAAAAATTTGAACACCAACGGAGAATGAACCGCGAGTTCAGTATCTCCATGCATCCCACGCTGAGGAACTATGATACGTAGATGCTCGTCCGGAACAGCACAAAACGGTCTGACTCCCTGACCTCTGAGTAGCGGAAAAAGGTGTTCGGACTCAATTCGAGCGGTTATCTCCGGAATACCTTTCGTTTTACCGATGGAGGCGGCATTTCGTACTGTAACTGTATTTTCATCGCCCTCCTCCGCCTCATAGACCCAAAACACTCCGTTACGGTCTGCCGTAACGCCTTTGCGAGCTTGGTACACTCGCTCTGCACCAGCAAAAACTTTAGCGAACACCACCTGCTCTTCATGCGGGCCGGTAAGCCAAGGTCGGCCTCCCTCCCCACCCGGCACAGGAACAGCCGTATATTCGATCTGAGTTGCAGCTCGACGAAACTCCTCAGCACTCCTTGACCTCCGTAAAGTTGAGGCCGGCACATCACCCGTAGTCCAGACACGGTACGGTACAGGAAAAACAGTCGAAGCATCTCGTTCTAGAGCCAGGAAACGAGGCATGTTGGTCACACCGTCGAATGGACTGATTGCATCAAAATCCTCAACCAATAACACTTTACAGTTCACGTTATTGGGACCGACAGAGAATCTGCGGAAGCCAGCGCTTGAGGGAGTAGTAAAGACCGAGCCGGGCAGGAAAAAGCCAAGCCGCCCCGAGGGGGCCAGGTAATGATAGATCGCTTGGTAAGTCACAACTGTGGAAATATCTGCCTCGATTCCACCGACCCATTTATCGTTACTGAAAACACCAAGCTGCTTGCATTGCGCCTGAATCGTCTTGGTGTATTCCTCCGGAAGATTGCTCCATTTCACCCAGGGAGGATTACCGCAAACATGACTCGATGGTGGGATGGCACCCGCCGCAAAACGATCAGCAAGAATGGCGCACCAAATCCCATTCCATCCTTGCTCATGGAGCGACACTAGGTTTCCGACAGTCGTCTCGACAGTTTGAATATCGTAATCATCCAACTGCATTCCCTTAAGATCAGGTCGAATCGCACTGTTTATTTTAGCGGCAATAACATCTGCATCGATTAACCCCCGGATTCTTGTAAATACCTTGAAGAATTCCGCATGGCTAATCATCGCCTCCGGCACTGAAAACTCTCTAGGGCCGACCTCGGTCTGCATGACATAGCTGTAGCTTGGGAAAAGACCGCTGCTTACGCGAGCAGGGTTTATGGCGTCAGCCAAGTAGACCGGCAAGCGTATAGGATCAGCAGGATCCAAAAATGGGGAAAGAAATACAGCCAGGGATCCCTTGGCGGCAAGTACTGCTAACGGATTCAAATCGATTCCATGCAGCCCCAAAAGCAGAGACTTTGCAGTGGCGCTATCGCCTTGCTGTAATCGACGCCGACGCAGCGCCTCCAACAGGAACGTGCCTGAGCCGCATGTCGGATCAGTAAGCGAGTCTTCCGCCCCCCACTCAATGAGATCCATCCCATGCTCGGCAAGCCAGTCAGGTGTATAGAACTCCCCAAGAGCGTGCCGGACTTCGCGAGGAATAAAGCGCTCGTATATTCCCTTAAATAAATCTCGCGTAGTATTCGGATGTTTTTTTGCGATTGTGAAGTCGACTCCGGAGAGCTTCCCAAACAATGCGTCTAAATGAGGACTGTAATCCTCCCAGCCACTATCATCTAAATACCAAGCAAAAAAATCGCCGCTGAGCATATTTAGAATACCTGAGTGCTCAAAAAGCTCGCCCGTTTCAACTGCACGCAAACGATCAACCACTGGCACAGTCGAATCCAGAAGATTTTGGCTCGGCCGAGGAAGAGCGCATGCAGTGACAATTTTGGCGATTATCGCAATATAAGTATTCAGAGCAAAAAGATAAGCAGCAGGATTTTCATCATAGGGTTGATCATGGGATATTTCTTGCCGAGCAAGCAGCGTCTTCATATTAGCAGGCTGAAAACCGACAACTTGACTAAAAAGCCTGCGCCACTCTGTAAAAAGCATCTTCGTTTTGGAAGTACGAGAGGTCGACTCCGCTCGACATATACTGTCGTAAAGAGCAGGAATTAGAGCAATCCCATGATCGGAATCTGGCCCAACCAGCGCCTGTAATAGCTGAGGGTGAACAAGCGGACGGCCATCCTGCTCAAGTAAAGCCAATAATCGATTTGCGGCGCTGATGTCAAAAGGAATGACACCATCCCATTGCGGGCATGCATCTTCAAAACTGCCAAAGCTGATATGGGATCCATCCCATATAACTAATACATAGTCTTCTAAAAGACGGCCTTCTTCGGCCGAGATAAGGACAGCGTATTCTTCAGCTTGATCACGAGCATGCTTAGCCTTGCTATTGAGACGTCCAGTGAACGATCTCGGAGGCTCATACTCGATTACCACTGCTCCATGTGCTACATCAGCAAACTTAGTGGGTTTACCGGCTTCTTTAAGCGCTCTTTCCAGCTGGAATGGCGTCCATGGAATATTTCGTGCTTCGCAAGCTACCTTAAGAGCACCTTCCAGCTCATGTCGCAACTGCGCCTCGTTCCTTGCGGCCTCAGAAGCAGACGCAACTTTACTGACGAGCTGTGATGCAATTTTTGGCACTGCCATAACCCTATTAGAATTGACGTAATTTTTATCGTCGCAGAAGACTAGAGAATCCAAACGCCGTCAGCGCCTCTACCTTGTTCAGATTTTTCTACGCCGTGCTCTTCAATCCAGCTCCGGTAAAGAGATGTTTGAAAATTGCCTCAGCAAGCATTGGCGGTACGGCATTACCAATCTGAGTAAACTTCGAGTCGGTATCGCCTACCGGCTCGAAATCACGCCCAAATGTTTGAATGCGGGAGCACTCTCTCCAGGAGAGTCGTCTCGGTAGTTCAAGGATAGGTCGAGTAGGGTCTGCGGATAGGTGTTCATACTCGTCCGAAAAGTCCCACCTTTGCTTCCACCCATCAGCCAAATTCGACCATGTCAGTTTCATTACTGGACTTGCTGGATGCAGCGTTATATGCCGCGAATTAGCAACCACTGTATACGCTGGTTCACTCCACTTAGCTTTACGGTTCCGGGACATAAAGTACCAAGAAAAATGGCCTTCAGGATCATGCGGACGCTCATAAAACTCTCCCTCAGGCCATAGAGGCAAATCCAAAATTGCATCGCCATGAGAAGTATAAGGCTTCAGATCAGGGTTTTTCTTTGTTGCCTTCCCGTGTGTTTCAGGCGGAAATTCAAAAACTTGGTTTAGGTCCTTCCTTACTCCGACAATAATTAGACGCTTGCGAGATTGAGGAACGCCATATGCCTTGGCGTTTATGAGGTGATGACTCACAACATAGCCCTCCTGCCTGTAGGCCGTCTCCTGTTCCTCCAGAAAGCTACCCGCCCCCAATTGCTTCAATCCAGAAACATTCTCCGCCACGAAATATTTAGGACGGACGAGGCTGATTACTCGCAAAAACTGCTTATAGAGGTTCGTGCGCTCGTCTCTCTTGGGGTCCCTGTTGCCAGCCATAGAAAAAGACTGGCATGGATATCCGCCGACGACGACATCGGCACTCGGAAATGCGAGGATCTGCGATATATCGCCATTCCTCACATCAGTATCAGGAAAATACTTTTCCAGCGTTTTACACGCATCCTTAAGGATGTCGTTTGCAAAAACGATGTGGCCTCCGGCGGCCTCGATACCGAAGTCCATTCCGCCGCATCCGGAAAATAAAGACAGGACCCGGATTTCTTCCCCATCTTTCTCAAAAATATTATTCACGTTGACCCGCATCAGATTTCTTTTCTTCCGAGCTCTCGCCCTGCGCCAAAAGCGGCCAGCGCGCTTTCAAGTACCCATCGACCGCATCCCGTACCACCCATGCAAGCGAGACCCGGTGTTCTGCCGCGATCTTTTCCAGCACGGAGTACTGCTCTTCAGGAAAGCTTATGGATGCACGAACGCTACGCTCATGAGCGCCTGCGTCCTGCCGTCTTCGCTGTATCGACATAACATGCATACTCGCAAAATTCTCTCACCACCTTACACCAAAGTGGTGAACTGTGGATACATCCAGCAGTCTAAAAAACCGTGACGATTCTTGACGACCTATGGGACATTCGTAAGGACGATCCGTCGACCTATCCATCGCTGTACCCGGCATTGCCTCACGACATCACAAAATGGGGGACAAAAACATCAACAACCATAATCCCCAGCAAAACAAGGTCAAAACTCAATAACAACGCCGCCCACAAGCCGGGCTAACCTAAAATCTAAATGGCAAGAACATGATGGATTTAGACGCGATACTGACGTTACAAAGGGGCATCTGCTTTGCTCGGCTCCCACGGTCAGGTGGAACATCATCGACCTGGCCGATCACGCCTCAAAGCATTTCAAATGGACTTGGTATTCCAAAGAGTATTCCAAGAAAAAACAAAATACGTACAAACCTATAAAAACCAATAAGTTATGAATCCAGTTCAGATTACCCCGGCCCACCACTTTTACATCTAAAGACGTCCACGGGCGTCTTTTTTTGTGCCTGAAATCGAGCAAAATCAAGGCTTTAGGGTCTACTGGCATCCTTAGACGTCCCGCACGATCTACGACATCGAGTATTCCAAGCCCTTCAGTAGTAATTGTTGGAACACCTAATGTGCGCCCAAGCCACTTGCCTCTCTGATCGCCAGCTCAAAGCGGTAAAGCCGACGTTTGGACAACGCAACGTCGAACTGATGTGGTTGACAGGGCGTTTAATGCCCGATTTCAAGACCATCGCCAACTTCCGAAAAGACAACAGAGGTGTCTGCCGCCAGTTCGTTGTGCTGCGTCAGCAGTTGGGACTGTTCGGAGAACATCTGGTCGCCATCGATGGCAGCACATTCAAATCAGTCAACAACTGCGACCGCAATTTCACCAGCGCCAATCTGAAGCGGCGAATGGAAAAAATTGAATCGAGTATCAACCGTTACCTGACTGCACTCGATGCTGCTGATCGGCAAGAACCAACAACTTCCGAGCCCAGCGCCGTGCGGCTGGAAGAGACAATCGCCAAGCTTAAAACTCAAATGAAAGAGCTTCAGGCGATCGAAATTCAGCTCAATGGATCACCGGATAAACAGGTCTCACTGACCGATCCAGACAGCCGATCCATGATGACGCGCGGCACGGGAATTGTTGGTTACAACGGCAGACTGCGGTCGATACCCAGCACCATTTGATCGTTGCGCACGAAGCGGCAAACAACAGGTTGTCGACGGCCAGGGGTCACCATAGAGCGATGTCGTAGGTAAAGTAAATCCGGTTGCTATCTCGGCCACGGGAATAATCAGAGCGATAAACATAGTTACGCAACCGCACACCCAGACCTTTGAAGATGCCTTGTTGCACTACGTAAGCGAGTTCAGCGTCACGCTCACACTCTTTTACCGTGGTACTGGACTTACCGTCGTTGCCGCTTAGATAACGGGTGGAGAACGTCAGGCCTGGCACGCCGACAGCAGCAAAGTTATAGCCGTAATTAAGCATCCACGTTTTTTCATCCTCCTCGATGAACTTGCCTATGCCGGCGTTACTGAACGAGTAGACCGTTGCACCACTGATATAGGGCAACCCGGCATCACCACTCAGAGTCTGGTATCCACCACCAAAGGTATGGCCCGAGATTGCGTAGGACAGTTGCCCGCTCAACATGTTGTTGTCGATCTTGCCGCCGGAGGCAGTACCGGTATCGACACTGTTGAAGTAGCGCAAGTCACTGGTGAGCACGCCGCCGCCCATGGGTAGGTCGTGCTGGATACCTGCAAAATTCTGACGGTAAAAGTTTTCCAGTTCACCGTAGAAATAACTCAAACGGATGTTTTTCCCCAGTTTGTATTCGGCCCCTGCATAGCCGAAGCCCCCTGATTTATCTCCGCCATAACCGTCGGGCACAATAGGCATGCTGCCGGTAGAATCACGAAGTTTGAATCGATCCAGGTAGCCCCCAGTGAGGGTGAGGTTCTCGATGTCGACGCTACTGATCTGAGTGCCTTGGTACGTTTGCGGCAACAGACGCGCATCGTTGTAGATCAGCACCGGTGTCTTGGGGAACAAGGTGCCGTATTTGACCGTAGTCTTGGCCATTTGGGCTTTGGCAGTCATACCCAGACTTGCGAATTCGTCAGCCGCACGACCGTCATTATGCACGGGCAACAAGCCAGTGCCGCTGCGGCCCCGGCCGGAGTCGAGCTTGACCCCGAACAGGCCGAGAGCATCAACACCAAACCCGATAGTGCCAGGCGTAAATCCCGACTGGTAATCCAGCAGAACCCCCTGGGCCCACTCGGTTCGTTCGCTCTTCGCCGTCCTTGCGGATTTGGCACTCATGCCATGCTCGTCGCGGAAATTCTCATTGAAATAGACGTTGCGCAATTGCAGCTTGAGCTTGCTGTCGTCGATAAATCCTTCTGCACTGGCATGGGCCAGTGGCAAAAAACCAAGAAGTGAAAACAGCGCCCGTTGGATATGCAAAGTGGTCATTGGCAAACTACTCATTGTTGTTATTTGGAGTGCAGAACAGCGCACGCCTCGCAAGCGAAGCGCGTCAGGAGAAACAGATGCTTGGGATAAATCAGGAGAAGATACTGATCGCCCCGGTCAGCAGGGCTAGCGCGGTGACGACTAATGAAGTGAGTACCGCCCATTTGACAGTGGCTTTCTGGAAATCGCCGATATCACGATCGACCATACCCACCAGCAACAGAGTTGAGGCTACCAACGGACTCATCAGGTGTACTGGCTGACCAAGAATCGACGCGCGGGCGATTTCCACGGGGTCAATGCCATAGGCAGCAGCGGCATTCGCCAGGATGGGGACCACACCAAAGTAGTAAGCATCGTTGGACAGAACAAAGGTCAGCGGCATGCTGGTGATCGCCACTACCAGTGGGAACAGATGACCCCACGATGGCGGAATCCAGTCCACTAGCGTTTGCGCCAGAGAGTCGACCATCTTGGTGCCCGAGAAGATCCCGGCAAAGATACCGGCGGCAAACACCAGCAGCACCACCGTCATCGCATTGCCGGAATGGGCGAGAATGCGCTCTTTCTGAATATCCAGTTGCGGGTAGTTGATCATCAGTGCCAGGACAAAGCCGATCAGGAACAGGATCGCAGAGTGCATGATCCCCATTACCAGCGCGACCATGACCGCGGTCACCAGCAACAGGTTCACGTATGCAAGTTTAGGCCGCTTGTGCGGGGTATCGCCCAAGATCGCGTCGATGTAGCAATTACCGCCACCGCTCTGTAGCTGCACATTACCGATGCGCCTACGCTCGGCCCGGCCCAGGAGGAAAGCGGTGAACACTACCCACATCGCGCCGCCGATCATGGTCGGCAGCAAGGGCACAAAGTACTCGCCGGCATCCAGGCCTAGTGCCGCGATCGCCCTTGTAGCGGGCCCACCCCATGGGGTCATGCCGCTCATGATGCTCAAGGACAACATGGCAATGGTCGCCAGAATCATCGGGTTCATGCCGATACGCCTGTACAACGGCAGCATTGCCGCGCAGGTGATCATGTAGGTGGTTGTGCCGTCGCCGTCGAGGGCGACCACCAGTGACAGCAGCGCAGTGCCGATAGCGATTTTCATCGGATCGCCGTTTACACGCTTGAGGATTTTGCGAATCAACGGGTCGAACAACCCGGCATCAATCATCAGGCCGAAGAACAGGATGGCAAACAGCAGAAGCGCAGCCGAAGGCGCAACCATCTTCAGGCCGTCTAGCATCATCTTGCCCGTACTGTCAGCAAAACCGCCAATCACCGCAAACACAATCGGCACCACCGTCAGGGCGACAATCGGCGATAAGCGTTTCGACATTATCAGGTAGGTGAAAACCACCACCATGGTCAAACCAAGAAATGCGAGCATAGGTCAATTCTCTTGTTCTTATCATTAGCGTGGGCGATGCGCAGGCGCACGACCTCGAACCCGCACGATCAACGGTGCCTGGCGGGGAGTTGAATGAAATGTTTGTTGGGGGGGTCAGCCGTGTCCGGTCAGACGTGTGCCGCGCCCGAGGGAGCGTTTATCGCTCATGCCGGCGATACCGGTGACGATGGTGCAGAACACCACCGGAGCGATCATCATCTTGATGAAGGCGTCGTCAAGCGGCTTCAAGGCAATGGCCTGTTGCGACCCAACATGCCCGACCAGCGCACCCAACAGCACGGCGAGGAGAATCTGGAAGTAGAGCGATTTTACAAGTTTCATGGCATCACCCATTTTTAGAATTGTGCTGATGCAAGAACCGCCAGGACCAAGGGAAATTATCCGGCAAGTCGTTGGGAAACCGTGGCGTAGACAAAACCGGAGAACAGCCTGCGCGATGTACGCACCACAGAGGCACGAATTGTCGCCCCCTGATCTCCGGTGTAGGACAATGCGACATCTATCCCGCCACTAGGATGTTCAATGCGTACTTGCTTCAAGCGCGGCTCGCTAACCTCGCCGAGCAATTGCGCGACCACACTGCCCTCAGTGACACAAGCGGTGGCAAGGCCGATGGAGCCGGTGATCGCCAAGGCTCGATGGCAGTTGTGTGGCATGAAGTAGCGCACCTGGATTGTGCCGCCAGTCTTGGCCGGTGACACCAATACTGGCTTGGGAATCACTTTGTTGCTGACGTCACCCAGTCCCATTGCCAGGCCAACTTGGAGTCGCAAGGACTCCAGGCGGCGCATGAACTCTTTGTCGGCATCCAGTTCAGCAGGACTTTCATCGCCGCGCTTACCCAGTTGGCCGGCTTCGACAATCAACATCGGCATCGCCATGTCGATGCAGGTGACTGGAATACCGTCGATCAAATCTTGCGTTTGCCCCGTCGGGAAAAGTTTGCCGGTCTTGCTGCCCGCAGCATTCAGGAAGGTCAGTTGCACAGGAGCGGCGGTACCCGGCACACCATCGATGGCGGTGTCACCTTCATAGCTGACCTTCCCTGCGGGCGTCTGTACCTCGCAGTTCACAAAAGTCCCCGTGTTGAGGTTGCGAATACGCACACGGGTCAAGTCTTTAGAGGCTTTTACCAGCCCCTGCTCGATGGCGAACGGGCCAACGGCGCAAAGCATGTTGCCGCAATTAGGCGCGGTGTCGACTCGACGCTGGGAAACCATTACTTGGACGAACAGATAGTCGACATCCGCCTCCGGATGCAGCGACGGGCTAACGATCGCCACCTTGCTGGTTTGTGGGCTACCGCCACCGATGCCATCAATTTCCAGCTCATGACCAGAGCCCATCACGTTGAGCAGAAGTTCATCACGGTCTTCGATCGCAACAGGTAGATCCCGGGCGAGGAACACTGGGCCCTTGGAAGTACCACCGCGCATTAGCACACAGGGAATTCGTTGCATGAATACTGACTCTTGTTGATCAATCGGGGTAATTGATGTCTTGTGAGCAAGAGTCGCAGGCTGGTGAAGTTGTTTCCAATGCAAATATCAGCCTGATTATTGCGTTTTGCGAATGATAGCTCTAGGCATACTGGGCTTAACAACTCTTGGCTAGTGAGACAAAAAAGTGAATTATGAGCTCAATGACATCCGATCTTTCGTGAAGATCGCAGAACTTGGAAGCTTCCACGAAGCTGCCGATGCATTGCATCTCTCTCAACCCGCGTTGAGTCGCAGAATGAAAAAGCTTGAGGAGGGATTGGGAACAGCGCTTCTGGATCGCACGACAAGAAGGGTAAGCCTCACCAGCGTTGGGCGAGACTTCCTGCCCAAGGCGCGACGCTTATTGGATGACTTCGACGACTCGATACTTAACATCCGAGAGTTGGCGGAGCGACAGAGCGGCCGTGTAACCCTCGCCTGTATCCCCACCGCAGCCTTCTACTTTCTCCCTTCGGTAATCCGCCTCTACAACGAGCGCTATCCACAAATCCGCATTCGCTTGCTTGATCTTAGTGCGAACGAAGGATTGGAGGCTGTTCTGCGTGGCGAAGCCGACTTTGGCATCAACATGATGAGCGGACAGCACCCAGACATAGAGTTCGTGCCGTTGGTCAACGAGCCTTTTGTTTTAGCTTGTCGACGCGATCATGAGCTGGCCGAGCGTAGCTCGGTAACCTGGTCTGAACTCAGCAATTACCGCCTTATCGGGGTCGGTCGCCTAAGCGGCAACCGCATGCTGCTTGACCACGCTTTGTCAGGCTTGAGCTGGCGTCCACAGTGGTTCTATGAGGTTCAACACCTGTCTACATCGCTGGGTCTGGTAGAAGCGGGATTAGGTGTCTCGGCAATGCCGAGCCTCGCAATGCCTGCTGTGGATCATCCAACATTGGTAAGCGTCCCTTTGATAGAGCCTATTGTGAACCGATCGTTGGGACTGGTTTACCGAAGAGGTGCCTCGCTGTCTCCGGCAGCGGAAAAATTCGTCTCAATACTGCTGGAACAGTGGGAGAAATGACCCGCACCAAACACCGCGATCACCCTGGCCAGCGCTGTTTCAGTGTCGTCACGCATGCCCATGAGCTCATGCGCGATGAGAGGCGCAGTGCACCGCCCACCCAGAAAAGTGGCTTAATGCTAGCATCTGAATACAGCCGTTTTTCAAACTGCCAAGGCGCACGACCTTAACGCGTACGCTCGGCCACATAATCCCTGAGTACAACAGACATGCTACGCACTGACTTGCTAAACGACTTTGCCACGCTCTTCGCCTACAACTGGTATCGAGATTTCCCCATGGATGGCTACAACCGGGACATGGGCTCGTTGTCGGACTGGAATATCCATACCGGCATCACGGTGCGTCGTGTTGGGGATCTGCTCGGATTTTTCACTCACTTCGAATCGTCCAATCGCACTGACGCTGTGGTACGCGACGCACAGCGGTCGCCTATTTTGTTTGCCGAGTGGGAATGGATTGATCCGTCACGGCAGGAGATCGGCGAACCTGAAAAGTTGTCGGATGCCGCGTTGTTGCACAACCCGCAGTTCTGCTTTCTGTTTAGCTATGTACTGCAAGGCAGTATTGAATGCGCACATGAGTTCATTGCCAAAAACTGGAATGCACAAGTACCTTTGTTGGTGTCGCTGATTGAATACACCGGCATTACAAAAAGAACCTTTCACCAGATGTCGATGCATCAATTGCACAACGGTCAATGGACCTTACTGCGTGAGCAGCCAGCATTAGCTTGGGCATTGCCAGGAACCCGTTGGCAGCTCTGATAATGGCGCCTATTTTTTAAAGGTTTTACGCTTGCCCGCTTCAGTCTTTTCACGGGCATAAACCTGTGCAAATACATCGGTAATCGACAGACGTGGGCAGGCGCCCAAGCTGCTTCGGGCGTCATCCCGGCTTTTGTTGACGTGGTTCGGGTTTTCTGGAAAGAAAGCGTTTGGCATTACTCAGGCTCCCGCAGACTCAAGGCGCGGCATCGGGCGATATGGGCGGCTTTTTCCACCCTCTGCGAAAGCGTTTGGGGGGAGGCAGTGCTTAAGATCCGTTCAAGGTCGAGGTGGATCTGAAGGGCCTCTTCGCCCAAATAGCCGTGGATATTGGCGTAGCGGATGATGTCGAGTTCACGGTTAAAGCCACGGGATGCGCTGCCCGGTTGGCTGGCCGGACTGCGGATCACGCGCAATGATCACTTGATGGCTGCCCCCCTGAACCATAATTTGATCTTCATGCCCTTCCTGATACGTATTTCCCACTGAGTCTGCTGTAAATGCACCCGCTGTGATCAATCCTTGTTTCTCGCCGGTGACGGACATATACGCTGGCGTAGCCATAACACTTTCCTTGAAACTCTATGACTAACCCGCAAGACAAATGTACTTGCATCCCCCGTTATATAACCAAGCGTTGTGCCAACAATGAGCCGACGCGTTTAAACCGAGGCCTTGGCGAAAGCGACAATATAAACAAACACTAAAAATCCTGATCTCCAGCTGAGAGTGAGCAACTTGTTGCGCAACGCGCTGCCAATAATTGCGCAATGAACCACAGGCCTTTGTTTTAAAGGAATGGCGAGTTTAAAACCGAGCACATTACATTTTCCACTGTGTAAAAGTTGCGCAATCGCTCACATCAACATGTCCGCTGCGGACATGAGTATTTTTAAAGCGTTCTAGACGGGATACGCCAGCAATGCGTGTTGACCTGTAGCTCAAAAAAAGGCCCGCTGCGGTTACGCAGCGGGCCTTTTGATTAACGCTGGGGATTAGCCCAGATTAACGCCGTAGCTCGCAGCCAATGGCGCCAGGCCACCCGCAAAACCCGAACCGATAGCCTTGAACTTCCACTCGCCATTGTGGTTGTACAGCTCACCAAAAATCATCGCGGTTTCAGTCGAGGCATCTTCGCTCAGGTCGTAGCGCGCGATTTCCTTGCCATCCGCTTTGTTCAGAACACGAATGAAGGCATTGGAAACCTGGCCAAAGCTCTGCTTGCGTGCATCAGCGTCGTGAATGGTCACTGCAAAAACCAGTTTCTTGGTTTCTGGAGCAAAGCCCGCCAGGTTGACGTTGACCTGCTCATCATCGCCTTCGCCTGCGCCGGAGCGGTTGTCGCCCTGGTGCACCACGTTGCCGTCTGGCGAAGTTTTGTTGTTGTAGAACACAAAGCTGCCGTCGTTCAGCACTTTGCCGTTCTCGCCCACGATGAACACCGAGGCGTCCAGGTCGAATTCCTGGCCATCGGTCACGCGTGGATCCCAACCCAGACCTACAACTACGTCGGTCAGGCCCGGCGCTTCTTTGGTCAGGGAAACGTTGCCGCCTTTACTCAGACTTACTGCCATGTTCGTGAACCCTTATATAAAAAGTTGATGGGGTGACGATTAAAATTTCAGGCCGTAGCTTTCAGCCAGCGGCTTGAGACCGCCTGCAAAGCCCTGGCCGACCGCGCGGAACTTCCACTCGGCGCCGTTGCGGTACAGTTCGGCAAAGATCATGGCCGTTTCGGTGCTGGCGTCTTCAGCCAAGTCATAACGGGCGACTTCACTGTTGTTGTCCTGATTCACAATGCGGATAAACGCATTGCGCACCTGACCGAAGTTTTGCTTACGCGCGTCAGCTTCGTGAATGGTGACCGTGAACGCGATGCGATCAATATCAGCAGGGACCTTGGACAGGTCGACCTTGATTGCCTCGTCGTCGCCGTCACCTTCACCGGTACGGTTGTCGCCGGTGTGCTCTACCGAGCCATCAACGCTTTTGAGCTGGTTGTAAAAAATGAAATCGGAGTCAGCGCGAACTTTACCGTCAGCCTTGAGCAGGAAAGCACTCGCATCCAGGTCGAAATCCTGACCATCGGTGGAGCGAGCATCCCAGCCCAGACCCACGAGGACTTTGGTCATCCCGGGGGCTTCTTTGGACAAAGACAGGTTGCCGCCTTTGGAGAGGGAAAGTGCCATGAGTAATTCTCCTTAATAAATATGCGATCAAGCGTTCGTGTCGTTTTTGACGTCAGATTGCTCTTCATCTTTACCGGGAAAGATGATGCTGGCCACGATACCTATGGCCAATACCACCAACACAACGATCAAGCTGGTGTTCGGATCAATGCTGATGCCGTGGCCAAACAGGTGATCGGTTGCGTTCAGGGCCAGCTTGCCGGCGATAAAGAACAACAGTGCAATAACCGATTTTTCCAAGTGAACCAGGTAGCGTTTCAGGGCCTCAAGCACGAAGTACATGGTACGCAGGCCCAGAATCGCGAACATCATCGCCGAGTACACGATCAATGGCTCACGGCTCACGGCAATCACTGCCGGGACGGAGTCGAATGCGAACAGAATGTCCGACACCTCAACCACCACCACACACAAAAACAGCGGTGTCGCGAACAGAGCGCCTTTACCGACCAGGGTCATTCCCTTGTTCTGCGGCTTCGTGATCTCTTTTTCAAGCTCTGTGCGCGAAACAAAGAAATTATGCCCGTGCAGCTTCGGCCATACCGGGAACAGCTTTTTCGCAAAACGGTAGGCAATGTGCTGAGAGTAGTCCTCTTCTTCGTCCTCTTCCTTGCTGCGCAGCATCATGATCGCCGTCCAGGCAACCACGACCGCGAACAGCACTTCGACCCATGGGCCAAACGCCAGCAGACCCGTACCGATCGCTACAAAGATCAGACGGAACACGATGGCGCCGATGATGCCCCAGTACAAAACACGGTGACGCAAGGCGTCAGGGATTTTGAACCAGGCAAAGATCGCCATGAACACGAACAGGTTGTCGACGCTGAGGACTTTTTCCAGCGCGTAACCGGTCACAAACAGGCTGGCCACGCTTGGGCCGTGGGCGTAATACAAGTAGCCCGCAAAGGCGAGGGAGATCAGCACCCAAAACACTGACCAAACGGCAGCGTTGGTCAGCGAGACCGGTTTATCGCTTTTGTGGGTGAACAGATCGATTGCCAGAGCAATG
The DNA here is from genome assembly GCF_016812185.1 of Pseudomonas weihenstephanensis. Lineage (NCBI taxonomy): Bacteria > Pseudomonadati > Pseudomonadota > Gammaproteobacteria > Pseudomonadales > Pseudomonadaceae > Pseudomonas > Pseudomonas weihenstephanensis. The sequence goes on from NZ_JAAEBV010000007.1 coordinate 101,741, forward strand.
ACCGCCAGTGCCACAAATACAGCGATGGTAGTTGGCGGAAAGCCAATTGCCGTGTTTTCCATGATGTCCTCAGAGATCAAAATCGCCAGGGTTCAGCCCCAGCTCATTGCAGATGGTGCGGCAAGCAGCCCGCTCACTTTCATCGAAGTTGCCGTCTGCACTGCCGATGGCGCAGCACACGCGCACCAGCAGACGGGCGGCATCTTCTTTTTTACGCAATTGACCAATCGACTTCAGCGCCTCGGCACGTCCGATCTGTTGGTCAAACTCAAATTTTTCGCACACGGCGTTGAATGACTTGATCACGTCTTTAACGTCGAACGCTTTCAGTTCATTGGAGTTCTGGATAAAACCGACCATCTTTTGCTTTTCATCGCTGCTGATGGTGCCATCAGCGGCGGCCACCAGAGCGCACCCGGAAACGACCGCTTCCATGAATTCGCGGTTCTTGAACTTGCTGACTTCCGCCGAGAGCTTGTCACGGGCGGCAGTTGCGTTGGTTTTCAGCCATTCGAGCATTGGAGTCACCTTGTCAGAGATTGAGGGAGCACCGCCTGCATCAGCAGGCGGCCATTCACAGAGCGCTCATTTGGACCCGGCAGACCAGCGCATGCCCCAGCCAAAGGCTTTGTCCATGTCCGAATGCCCTTTGAAGAACTCGACCTTGCGGTTAACCCGCACACTGCCACCGACGTTTTCGAGCAGGGCGATGGCACACATGCCTTTGCTGCCGCCCTCCTCGCTCAAGCGCACTTCAATCGGCGCTTCGCCCGGTATGTACAACGTGATCACGCCGTCAGTCGCTTGCCAGTTCGGGGCGCCTTCGTAAATGAAGGCATACACCAGCACGCGACGGATCTGACGCCATTCCTTGCCGTTGATGCGCAACCACTCGCCATCACTCACCGAGCCTGTACGGTCGTCGCCCATCAGTTGGATAAATGGCTCGTCACGGAAGTCACCGAACGCATTGCCCAGGGCCTGTACTGCACCTTTTTGGCCATTGGCCATTTCGTAAAGGCAACCCACATCCAGATCGATGCCGCCCGACTTGCCGCGCAGCGAAGCAAAGAAACCACCCGCGCCACTGCTTTGCGAGGTGCGATTCCAGTTAAGGTTGATTTTGATCTCACCAAAATCGCCGTCCTTCTTCTCCAGACTGATGGAGGGACGCTGTTTGTCGAGGGTGATCTTCGACAAGTTGATTTTGGACGCCGGCGCCGGCGCAGGTGCTGCTGGAGCAGGCGTTGGCGTTGGCGTTGGCGTTGGCGTTGGCGCAGAAACGGGCGCAGGCGCGGCGATATCAACCCCAAAGTGCTCAGCCAAAGGCGCCAGGCCACCGGCAAAGCCCTGGGCCACACAACGGAATTTCCAGGCGCCCTGGCGACGGTAGAATTCGCCGAGAATCAATGCCGTTTCTTGCATGCCCTGTGTCGGAATCGGCGCTTCGATGCCGCCGCTCACGGATACATTCAACTGCGGGAACGCTGCAAATTTGGCTTTGTTCTCGTAGATCGTGGCAGTCAACGCGACTTTTTCAATGGCCGGATCAATGGCCTCAAGGTTGAGGCTGAACACCGTACGCCCTGCGGCGGATTCCACGAGTTTGACCGCGCCATTGTTCACGCTTTGCTGACCGAAGAAGCACATGTCGTTGTCGCCACGCACCTTGCCCGACTCCGCGAGCAGGAATGCCGACACGTCAAGGTCAGCGCCTGCAACCGGGGCATAGCTGATGGTGACGGTTTGGCTACCCGATGAAACGGACGTATTGGCGCCCGGAGTCAATGTGGTCATGCGCGCACCGCCTGAGCAGCCTCGTTAGCCAGGTCCTGAGCAGTACGGCCATTGGCCACAGTCCCGATTGCGGTCAAATCCCAGCCCGCCGCTGTGCGGCTCAGGTAGGCCATAACCACACCCGTATGCCGGCCTTTATCCGACAGGTTGAAACGCGCCAGCTCTTTGCCTGTCACTTCATCGACGATACGGCAGTAGGCGTTTTCTACCGACTCAAAGTTTTGCCCGGTGAACGAGTTGACCGTAAAGACCAGGTGCTTAACACCCGACGGCAATTGCTCAAGATTGACCTGAATCGACTCGTCATCCCCATCACCTTCGCCGGTGCGGTTGTCGCCGGAGTGAACGATAGAGCCATCTTTGGATTTGAGCTCGCGAAACCACACCAGATCCAACAGTTGTTTGCTGCTGTCGAGCACAATGCAGGAGGCATCGAGGTCGATGGCCGTGTCACTGTTGAGCAACTTGGCAAAAAAACCGCTCGGTTTGACCGGGTCCCAGCCCAGGCCCATGCGGATTTTCTTGAGACCGGTTCCTGCTTCTTTTTCGAGGGAAATGGTTTGGTTCTTGGACAGCGAAATGGCCATGAAGCGTCTCCTTGTCTGCTACGGTGCACAACGTGCTGTTTAACCCAGTTTATTGCCTGTATATGACGAGTCGTGCTTACAGTTCTTCACGCAAGCACACGTCAAGTGGCCGCTTACGGCGCCACAGCGCGTGAAATTCACGCCAGTGTGGCTCTTGAGCGGCTCCGAGCATCTGTTCATCGCCCCGGGTGTCACCCCAGGCGCGCAATGTGTATTGGTCCAAAGGCCCGTATTGCGCCTCTAGCCGGATTACTTTTTGTTCGCAACGGCAATTGGTGCCGCTGATCTCACCCGTCAACACGCCATCAACCGATTCCAGCTGAGTGCCGATCAAGCCGATGCCCAGCTTTTTGGCGAAAGGCTTGAGCACTAACTCAGGCGAGGCCGAGCAAATGGTCACCAACGCTTGCGCCTCTCGCTCGCGGGCGACAGATGTTAAGCCCAAAGGCCGCATTAACCGCTGCCACGAAACGTCACAAAATGCTTCGGCGCGTTCCTCTACCCAGGTGACTTTGGCGCCGGTCAGATAAACCGTGATGAGCTTCTCTTTCAAATCGTTGCGAGATATCTGACCCAACAGGTAGCCAAGAGTGGCTGGAATCATGCGCAACAGGCGCATGGCGAACAGCCGGTTGCCGAACGCAAAGCGCAAGAACGGCACAAAACTGTCGTGATATGTCAGCGTGCCATCGAAATCGAACGCCGACAGCACCTGTTTATTTGTAGCCGATTTCTTTAAAACTTCGTTCAACCTACCAATTCAGCCAATCTCAGGCTGCCTCCAAAAGTGTCGGACGGGTTACCACACTCGGTACGAACCCCTTGCCAATGCGCGCGTTCAATCACCGTTTGCGCCCATTTATAATGCGTCGCCGGCTCGCACATGGCGTCATTGAACTTGAACACCGCAGGCGCCGACTCACTGAGTATTTGGCGTGCGCTGTTCAAATCTTCAAGGGTGACTTGCAGCGCCCTGTGGATAACTGCAATTTGCGACGGGTGGATGGCCGTTTTACCCACAAGCCCGTGCGCCATGTCCAACGCCAGTTCCTGCTCCAGCAAGTACGGCGTATTGAGCTGTTCAAAAACCGGCGCAGTCAACGCAAACCCCGCAGAGCCCATCACCCCGCACAGCATCGGGATCACATAACTCATAGGCGTGCTGTAAAGGGTCATCGCCGGGTTACGGCGCAAGCCCAGGCAGCCCATCAGGTCGTTACCACCGATGCGCAGCGCGATAATACGCCCCGGCAATTGTTCCAGCATGGCACTGCGCAGTTCTACCATCGCCCCCGGATCAAACACCTCCGGGGTTTCAAGGGTCGGCATCAGCATCAACTCGCTGCGCGTGACCGCCTGTTGCCATTGGCCGATATTGCTCAAGCGCAGTTTGGGCACCACAAAGCCATCGACATGGCGCATCAATGACCAGTCGTTCAGCACCGCCGCCATTTCGGCATCGCGCGGGCGCACAAACAGGATCGGCCCGCTGGACGGTCGCCCGCCGCGCGCTTCAATCCCCAGCAACAGGTTCTTCAGGTTGGCCAGCGCCTGCTGCACGTCGGTGTCGGCAACAGCGTCTTCAAGGCACACCACCAACGAGCGCAACCCTTGAATTTTTTCGCCAAACACGACGTCCAGAATATCGGGACGCGTGGCCGGCATATAAAGGGTGGCGCCCAAGGCATAAGCGGAATGTTTGATCATCAGCGAACACTCCTGATTACAGTCACGGCACGGTAAGGCCCCAGCTCGTCACCGACTTCTTCGACGTCAATATTCGCCTGACGGGTGAGGTGCATCAGCAATTGCACATCCTGATCGTCACGGCTGCGTACCAGCACATGGTCAGGAACGCGGCGCATTACCGCGCGCGTCGCCTCGGCAATACCCGGTTTAACGCGGTTGGGATTGCTCACCCCAAAGCGCGCCGAGATACGTTCGACCGCAGCCACCGCCGAGTGTTGCAACGCCTGTGCTTGCGCTGGCGTCCACGGTTGCGCCGAGACTTGGGGCGCCAGCTTGGCGCGCTCGGTTTCGATGCTGTGGATAAACGCTTGCGTCACGTCATGCCCGGCCAAATGCCCATATACCACACAGCCATGCAGCCCAGGCTCTTGCGGCCAAATGGAGCGCGACACCAAACCGGACACGGTAGCCCCCAAAATACCCGACGGTATTAACCAGTCTTCTGCCGACGCCGACAACCACGCACGGCCACATGGATCGGCCAGCACCACCAGCCGCGGGTCAGCCGGGAAACGCGAATCGCCCGCCAGGCTGGCACGGATTTGACCGCTGATCGCCCCTTTGCCGGTCCAACCGTCTACAAACACGATGTTCTCGGCGCCGTGGGCTTTGATAATAGCCTCTAGTGCCACGCTGTCGATGCCACGGTCACGGATGATGCTGATTCCGTAATGCCGTGCGTCGCGCCCCTGCTCTACCAGCGCCCGGCGTAACAGCACACCGAGCGGCAGGCCCGCGCGCACAAACGACACCAGCGCGATGGAAGGCCCGGTGTAGCGCTCATTCAACGCCTGAGCCAGTGCTTGCACATCGGCAGCCATGCGGGCGCCATTTTGCGCCAGCGCCAGCAGGTAAAGGCTTTTATGCGTGTCAGACGGTGGATGCTCCTGACTGATCATCTCGGAGTAATGACGCTGTTGAGTCTGGATCAGCCGCTCTTTTTCCTGCACATCGGTGACTTCAATTTGCATCGCTTGCAGCAGGAAGTGCACGTCATCAGCGGCATAACTGCCGCTGCCCACTGTCAGCAACCCTTCAAACGCGTCACTCATGGTCAACGCTCGCCATTACATGGCTGGCCAGTTGCCCGCGCCGGGGCGTGCCCCACCAATCGCACTCAGCCATAAAGCCCAGGTCTGACACGCTGTCGCCAAAGCCAAGCATCGGGCGCTTGCCGTTGATCGCTTGGTCGCGGCGGATCCACTCGCGCACCGCTTCACGCTTTTGCAGCGCCAGCGGCAGGAACGCCAAATTGTTACCGTTGCCGTGGACGTACAAGCCCTCCAGCAGCCCCCGCGCCTTGACCTCGGCCAATACGGTGAGCAGCGCTTCATCGGTTTCGTTGTTGTGTTTGGTGACCACGTAATTGGCCAACCCTTGCTCTTCAACCACCCAACCGCGCAACGAGAAGCCCAACTCAGTGCCAATCGCCAGCGTTTGCTCACTCAGTTGACGCAGGCGCGTTTGCTCAAGTGCCAACTGCTCGCACATGCGTGCGTGCCAGGCGGCATCCAGCGAACCATCCGCCGCGAGAATCACGCCACCGTGGGCACACACCGCGCCGTGGGTAAACGGCACTTTCACCCGCTGGTAGGCTTCAATGCTGCGCGCGGTGACCGGTACTACGTCGGAGGTCGCCAACAGCCACTCAACGAAACTCTTTTGCGTCGCGCTCATAAACCCATTGGGCTGACCGTCAACGTCGAGGGTCGCAGTGAAGCGCGGTTCGTCGCCCATTTTGCGGGCGGTCTGGAACAGGGTGTCGTCGAGGTCAACAAACACCAGCGGACGATTACTTGTCATCAACGATCACCTGCGCATTCAATGCGCTGATCAGCGCCGGGTCGACAGCAGCGGCCGGGGTTTCACTGCAAATCAGCACCCGGTCGAACTGGCCGGGGGCGACGTTATAAAGGAAGTTGGGAATGCCCAGCCCGTAGTTGTCAGAGAACGACAGCGCGTGGTCGATGGCATGGCCCAAGGCAATCGGCGAGCGACTGGTGGAGCTGAAATGCACATCGGCACCGGCTTTTTCCAGGCGTTCGGCCAACAAAAAGGGACGCCATACAAACTCGCTGGTACCCACCACCAAGATGCGTTCACCGGGTGTGACCTCAAGGTCTGGCGCCAGTGTATCGAGGTGTTCGCGCACGCCCATGCGCCCCCAGTCGCGATTCGCATCCAGAGGCCAGTCGCCTTGGGCAACGCTGCCCACTTCAGGCATTTCAGGTAGCTCAGCAGTTGGATCTTCGTCGAACGTGTAGCGACCGTCGAGCAACGACACGCTGGTGACGTGTTGACCCAGCGCTATACGCACTGCATCTTGCGACCAGTCTGTAAGGGTGGCAGTGACGAGGCGCTCAATGTTACTCAGCCCGGCCTCGGCCAAGGCTTTGGAGAGATTGATAAACGTGTTGCCGGTCGAGGCTTCGTCATCCACCAGCACCAGCGAGCGAGCAGTCAGCATCAGCTCGCGGGTTTTCGGGTCTTGCGGCAGGTGCAGCAAGTGCGAACTGGCGTGGCTGTGTTCTTCTTCAAAGCGGGCAAACAGTTCGCTGCCAGTGGGGTGACGGGTGCTGACCAGATAAACACTGTCATCACGGGTCTGGCTCAGCGCGCGGTGTACACCGCCACCCAGGCCGACGGCCGTTTCTGCCATGCCGATCACCAGCACGGGGCCAGGCAAGTCCGCAGGAATTTGTGCCGCAAGGGCGTTGAAACTGTCAGCCATCAACGAAGGACGGGCCGGGATGTGACGACCGAGCACGCGTGACACAAACAAAAAGGCGCGCTTGGGATTACGACGTTCGGCAAAGCTGAAAAGTGCCTGAGGATCAAAGGTCGATGCATTGACCTTAACCACCAGGCGACCGCGCTTAAGGTTTGCGTGCAAAGCCTTGGAGTCGGTCAGGGGGTTACCGCTATTCATTGAAGTTTCATACCTGGGAATACATAAAAGTGAGAGACGATTCGCGACTCAACCGTTTAAAACAAGCGCGAAATCGTTACTGGAGATGGCTGGCGTCTATTCGCCACAAACCCGATTGCGAAGACCGCACCAATTCGGGCGTACTCAATGCGTGTTCGCTGCGTCCCCTCTGAGCGGGAACGCGGGCAGCTTCAAGAAAAGCCAGCAACAGCGCCGTCTTCACGGCAAAGTTCATGTTCTGTGCATCGGCCATGCTTGAGGTGACCAAGCCTGCCACCATGCCGTACTGATCAAACACCGGGCTACCGCTGGAGCCCGGTTGAATCGGCGCCGTGAACTGCATGAGGCTGGCATCATCGCGCACACCAAACAGCCCCGATACCACCCCTTGGGAGACTTGCACGCCTCCACCCGCCAACCCGGCCAGTGGAAAACCAAGGGTGACCACGCTTTCGCCCAACTCGCTGCCGATGCCTTCACGAAACGTGACAGGCGTGAACGCTGGCGCGCCACTGACCCGCAACAACGCCAGATCATTCTTGCGGTCCACCACCACGGCTTCGGCCTTAAAGCGACCGTCGAACGAGTCAATAAACAGATGGTTCAGCCCTTCAATCACATGGGCGCACGTCAAAATATGCTGCGCGCTGACAGCAAAGCCTGTACCGGTCGCGCTCTGCCGCGAGGCACTGTCGTCAGATTCGGTGCTGAGCCGTTGCGGATGCCGGTCATCCAGGCTGATGCCCATGCGCCGAGCAAAGGCGCTCAGACCGTAAGCAGAAGCCTCCGCCAAGGCGCGGATTTTCCATTGATCGCCACGCCGGTACACCTCGGCAATGACCATCGCGCTGTCGCCATAGTCCGCCAGGGTCAGGTCATGCTCGATGGTTTCGTCGGCCTGGAGTTGAAATGAACCCAACTCACGCAGCGGGCCCAGCGCGCCATACACATACAGCACCACTAACACGCGCTCACAGCTCGCCGGTAATTGATCCAGTGCCAGGCTCAAACGCGCCACACCGCAGGTGTCGTGCCATTGCATCCAAGGTTGCGGCTGATGGAGCAGCGCAGGCTCGGCGACCGGCTGACGCTTATCATCTAGCGCCAGCAACGCCAGCCCGGCGTACTCTCCCAAAGCCCCCGCGCGCGCGCAGGTCAGGTTCAGTTCACAGCGCACCGACTTCAGAGGCCCATTGCCTCCCGGCATCAATTTCATCTTCCTTGATTCCTCTGGCCAGTACGCTTAATGAATGGCGCTCACCTTAACAGCTCTTCTTCACGAACCGAAACGGCGACCGTGATGGCTTTAACCTGAATATCCGGGTGCCAAACGCTCACGGGTTCGGGCAGTTTCAGGCGACGGGTGGCGAAGATACCGGGCAAGTTCACACCGGTTTCACGGGTGTAACCCACACCGCCTGAATAACGCAAATTGATCTCCAGCAAATGTGGCGCGCCATGGGCATCATCGCGGGTTTGTACGTTAACAATACCGTCGCATCTGAAATGCTCTGCGGCCTTGATCGCCAACTCGACGGCAGCGCCGTCGCGCTCGAACGACTGCATTAACCCCTGCTTGCGCCGACCGACGAACGCCACCGCTTTACCTGCTTCGCACACCATGTCCACCGAGCACTCACTGCCCGGCATGTAAGGCATCACCAGCAAAGGCTTGGGCTGTTGTGAACGGCCATAGGCCTGGGCGAAAACACTCAGGTCCACTTCGTGGGAATCGGCGTTAGCGAAGCAGCGAAACGGGTCTACATCCTCGGCCAAACGCCAAAAACCCTGTCCATAAATGCCGTGCGTAGGTTTCACGCAGACGCGGCCATCACGCGATAACTGCGCGTAGGCACTTTCCAGCTCGGCTTGAGTCTGCACCGTGATCGCAGGAATACAGGCCATGCCTGCGGCCAGCGCTTCACGGGTAAATATCGACTTGTCGTCCACCCGTTCAAAGGTGTCGAGGCTCAACGCGCCGGTGACCAGCACCAACCCTGCGGCTTCGAAGTCTGCACGATGCGCTTCGTAGACATGCCCCACACGGCCCGCCAAAACCACCTTGATGCCGTTGGCGCAGGCCTGCTGGATGACCCAGGCAATCCGCTCTTCGTTGTCCTGCGGCTCGCGCCAGGCCACATCCGCCAATGCGGTGATTTCAGGACGACGTTGGCGGTGCGAGGCAAAAATTTGAACGCCGTCAGGCAACGCCGCTCGGGCGCCGGCAATCACATCACGTTGGCTGGATTGCCCTTCAAGAAACCAGATCATGGACATCCCTTGGTACAGGTAGAGGAGAGACACGCTAAGCGCGCGATTCTACGCCAGGCCCTGTCAATTTAAACGCATCTAAACAGTACTATTGAAATGCCACTATCGCGCGTGCTCCAATTGCCGCCCATTTTGAAATATTCGGCATTAATTGGCTTTGACCGGCTCGTTTGCGGTCGCCGATTCGATTGAACGTGCTTCACGTTTAAGTCCGCCGGTGACACCCCAAAGACTTCGCAGCAACTCATCTATCTACCCCTCACTCAGCGAGGGGAAAACAAGGAGCAGTACATGAAAGGCAAGGTTCTTGAGTTCAACTCTACGAGTCGTACCGGCACCATCTCGGCGGATGACGGTAATCGTTATTCGTTCAGCGTTGATCAGTGGAAAAGCGCAGTACTGCCAAAGGCTGGCAGCCGTGTAGATTTCTCCACCAATGGCAGCAACGCTGAAGCGATCTTCCAGGACGGCCCGGCCACCTCCGGCAACTCGAAAAAAATTCCGGCGGCGTTGCTGGCGTTTTTCCTGGGTGCCTTTGGCGCGCACAAGTTCTACTTGGGCTACAACGCTCAAGGCATCATCATGCTGCTGGTGTTCCTGTTCGGCTTCATTCTGCTGGGCGTGCCATCGATGATCATCGGCCTGATCGCCTTCATCGAATTCATCATCTACCTGACCAAGACCGACGAAGACTTCGAACAGACTTACGTGGTTGGCCGCAAGCCTTGGTTCTAAGCAACCGCTGCGCATAACCGCCGTCAGGCTGTGGCCGGACGCAAAACGGGCGTGAACTCTGAGCAGGCGTTTGATCTCAAACATCGCCTGATTGGACTTTACGACGACGTTGTTGCCGGACGCCGCCTGCACCAGCGGCTACGGCATCTGCCACAACCCTGATCCACGACAATAGAACCCGACTTGGGATGGCCGATCACAGGGTTTTGGCTACGCTCCTCTGACAATGTTTTCAACACGTCAAGGAACCTGCCATGACCATTACCGTGACCAGTAAAACCCTGAACGACTATGACGCCCATTTGGCTGTGAACACGGCCACTGCCTATTTGCGTCAATCGGACCTGGCCTACTATTTGATTGACCAGCTCGAAAAACAAAAACTCAAAATCACCCTTGAAGTCAGCTCTGACCCGGCCTACGCCAATAAAGATACGTCCCGTGACGGCACCCTGGTGTGGAGCCTGCTGAGCGATAGCTTGATCAGCGCTGAAGCGAGTGATGTATCGACGCTGCTCAGCCGCACCCCCCAAACGCAAAAACCGTACATCGCCAGCCACCTGAACCTGCTGCACCTGCTCGCCCTCGCCTGCCAACAACTCAATGATCAACTCAACTTTCGTGATGCCGATGCGACGTGGCCGTGGCTGGACGAAAAGACGTTGAGCGCCACTGACATCGACAATGTTGTGGCCCGCGAGCTGAGCGATAAAGCCTTTCCAGATGGGCAAAACTGGGGTCGCTTGCTGACACGCAATTAAGCCGTCCTGTCACCGCCCGACCGCAATGGCCGGGCGATAACGCTGACGTTCACACCCTCGCCCGAGATGACGTTTGCCTTGATCGCTAGGGGAAAACGCAGTGCAGCGCTCAGGCTTCGCCCTAGATCACTTGGTAATAATTCCTATCTGTAAGGGGTGCATTTCCTACTTATACCGAGGTGGCACGCGTCCTTAGTATCCAAATGGACACTTAAGATTCCAAGGACCGAACAATGGACGTCAACGACCTCAACCTGGTCAACATTCGCCAACTGCCTCATTCGCTGCAAGCGCTGATCGACTGCGTGGGCCTTGAGCATGCGTACACCCTGACCTGCGCGTTTGGTGGCAGGCCCAAGTACATCCCCAAACACCCGGAGCGCACCTCGCTGTCGCAAATTTTGCCCCCCGATGCGCTGGGCGCGCTGATCAAGCGTTTCGCCGGGCTGGCGCTGGAAATCCCCAAGGCCGATCACTTCTGCCGCCAGATCCGCAATCAACACATTCAGCAGGAAACCTGTGAGGGCTTGTCACGCAGCGTACTGGCGGACAAGTACGGTTTGAGCCTGCGCCAGATCGGCAATATTCGCCGCCTCGAAACCTCGATTGCGAGGTAATCGGTTCCCGCTGAACGGCCCTCGGCCGGCCCCCTAGAGTGACATTGCGCACCCTCGCGCAGCTCAATACGGAGATTGACCATGTCACAAATCGATTCGGGCCTCATAGGCTCAGTGATCAACGCCCTGCCGCTGGACCGCATGATCGCCGGACCTTTGCAGGCCATGATTCAGGCACAAGTGCAGGCCAGTAAATCCTATGCCGACTTCCTCATGGGTGTGTGCATTCAGGATGGCAAAGCGGTTTCGGTGCAGTTTGACTACGACGAAACGCTGGTAGACGACCAAGGCGTCTACAAGGGGACCGTCACCAAGCAGATGCGCATTCCGCTGCTCGCGGCCATCAGCCACCCGAACATCACCATTGAAGAGGGCAACATCGACTTCGAGCTGACCATCAGTCAGCAAGCCGAAAGCACCCGTGAAACCAGTGGCGAAGGCAGTTTTGCCGCGTCGATGGGCTGGGGCCCGTTCAATGTGTCGATCAAAGGCTCGGCCAGCCATAAATCGTCGCAAACCCGCAAAACCGATACCCGCGCACGCTATGCCATCAGCACCAAAGTGGTACGCCAAGACCCGCCTGAAGCCCTGATGCGTGTGATCGACTTCCTCACCGATGCCGCCACCAAGCCCATCGTGATGCCGAACGCGACCGCGCAACACCTTGATGCGCTGCCCACCGCAGGCGTATTGCCAGCGCCAGGCAGCGCCACCCACGATCCGGCCTGAGCCTCCTCGACCTGACCCCGTCCGTGACGACGGGGTTACTCACCCCACACCAAGGAGTGTGAAACATGGCGCTTTTCAATCGCCAAAAAGACCCGCTGGCGTTGCCCGACCGGCGTAAGACGCCAATGACGGCCTGCGACCTGAGCAGCATCACCCGCGGCTTGCAGCAAGCCGCGGCCGCCACGCAAAACCTGGTGGCGCAGCAATACATAAAACTGTTCGACCAGTTTTTCGACTACGACATTGATGATTTGCAAACCCCTATGAAAGCCAAAATGGTGGCCGTCGCACTCGATGAGCAGCACACCATGCGCGTGCCGCTGGTCACGCTGGTGGCACCACGCGGGTTGGCACTGGAGGTCATGAAAGTCGACCTGTCGGTGCGCATGCACGCCACCGAACAACAGAAGGCCAGCCATGCGCTGGAGAACGGCGAACTCGATTGCGCGCAGTTCTTTGTGACATTCGGCAGTGAGAAGAGCGACGTGCACACGCGTAAAACCGATGAGATGCAAATCAGCATGGAGTTTCGCGCGTGCGAGCCGCCAGAGGCGATTCACCGCATGATCGAGGAATACACCCAACTGATCAGTCCGGTGCGCAATGATGACTCACGCCTGAAAACACCCGCCCCCCCCAAACCCTGTGCGTTTTGAGTGAACCGTGAGGGCATCAGAGGTGGGGCATGTCTGCCTCTTCGTGAACGCTCGCCACTTGCGTCGGCAAGATCTTTTTCCAGTCCTGGGTTTCGATAAAACCCAACATCTGCGGTGGCGTGTTTGTCCCCGGCGCATTGATAAATAACGAGGCGCCGTAACTGAAAGTCGTGTCGGTGGCCACGTGCATCGACTTTTCCAACTGATCCATGCACTCGCTGTGGGTCACCAGTATCAGATTGCGCCCCGCCACCTTGTGCTTGAGCGCATCGCGCAGCATGGAGCCACGACAATTGAACAGCCAGTCCTGCGGCTGCACGGGCCGCTCAAACATAAAGTCGGCTGTTTGCCGGGCGCGGGTCAGCAGGCTGCTGTAAACGTCGACACTCTGTAGCCCCAGGTGCTGAAAGTCGGCACCGAGCCGGCGGGCGGTGCTGGTTGCGCGCAGAGTCACGCCATCCACCGGTCCCAGGCACGCCGCGCGTGAGCGGTCGCAACGCTCAACATGGCGCACCAAAGCAATCACATCGCCCCGCGCCCAACTTTCAGTCAGTGTCTGCAAACGGTCGAGATGACGCGGCTGCGCCAGGTTCGGCGCCGAGGCGGGTGCCAGCAGCTGCACGGTCAGCGCAATTGCCAACACGCTGGCGGCCAACACCACCAGAGCATTCCTGTAACGCGCCAGCACGCTGCGCAGCGCTGAGCCTTTAACGCCGGTAAGGCCGAAACTTAACGTCACGATACACATGCCCCTGTACGAGTCGGTGAACGAATGAGGTCGAAAAGCCGTGTGTGCGAGGCAGATCCTTGCACGCGGCAGCCATCACCCGACTGAACAGAAGTCTAAAAACTGCGACGTAAGTGATCAGTGAAACGAATGTGAAAAAAAACGTGATCGCCCATTCGCGCCGCCCCAAAAAAGCACACTGCTTGTAAGGCTGTTTACCGTTTATCGAGCTGTCTAAAAAACCGTTTTAGCTCTGCATATGCCCGCCGATACAGCCCAATACACCTTCTGCTGGGCCAGAATAAAAAGACTCTCCAGCGAAATATCGATCAAGTAGCGAACGGTTCCTGGAGGAACAGATGAATAGCTGGCTGAGCAACATCAGCGTGAACATGAAACTGGCACTGGGCTTTGGCCTGGTGCTGGCCCTGACTTTATTAATGGCAATCAGCGACTGGCTCAGCCTGGACAAACTGATCGACCGCAGTAACTGGATGAGTGACATCACGCGCCTCAACGGCTCGCTGACCAACCTGCGCGTTGCACGTTTGCAATACATGCTGACCGATGGCGACGAGACCGCCGCGCAAAACGTACAGAACACACTGGACGCGTTTGTGGCGCAGCAAAAGCTGCTGATCGCCTCGTTCAAAAGCCCGGAAAACCTCAAGCTGCTCAACGAACAGCACGACATCATCAACAAATACCAATCCGCGCTGGTGACCATGCGCAAGGCGTATGTTGAGTCCGCTGTCTCACGCGACAACATGGACCACAGCGCCAAAGTCGCCCGCGATGCGATGGACGTGCTCAAAACCCGCGTGATGCAAAGCGCGGCCGGTGATGAAGGGCGCTTTGAACAACTGAGTACGTTGACCGCCGTCCGTGAGCAGTTCTTGCTGGCGCTCTACCAGGTGCGTGCCTACATGGCCGCCCAAACGGTCGCCAATGAACACGCTGCTCGCCAACAACTGAGCGAGGCTATCGCCAGCCTGAGCGCACTCAATACCCACTTCAGCGCCAGCGCACCTGACACCTTGCGCTCGCTGGATGGCGCCCTGGCGCAATACAAACAGGCGTTGCAGGTCTACGCCGACACAGACAAAACCATCACCGACATGCGTAAGGAAATGACCGACTACGGCTCGGGCATCCTCAGCCGCAGTGATGAGCTGTACAAAATCCAGCTCGAACGTCGCGACAACGAAAGCGCCAGTGCCAACACCCTTCAATTGATCAGCACCCTGCTTGTGTTGCTATTTGGTATCTGTGCAGCGGTGGTCATTACCCGCCAGATCACCCGTCCGCTGCGTGAAACCCTGGACGTGGTCGAGCGCATTGCCGCCGGTGACCTGAGCCAGAACCTGCGCATTACTCGCCGCGATGATTTGGGTGTGTTGCAACAAGGCATCGCACGCATGGGCACCACCCTGCGCGAGTTGATCGGCGGTATCCGCGATGGCGTGACGCAAATTGCCAGCGCCGCCGAAGAACTGTCGGCGGTCACCGAACAGACCAGCGCCGGGGTCAACAGCCAAAAGATCGAGACCGATCAAGTGGCCACCGCGATGCACGAAATGACCGCTACCGTGCAGGAAGTGGCGCGCAACGCTGAAGACGCCTCGCAAGCCGCAGCGGCGGCCGATGGCGAAGCCCGTGAGGGTGATCGGGTGGTGAATCAGGCCATTGATCAAATCGAGCGCCTGGCGGTTGAAGTCGGTCGCTCAACCGAAGCGATGGCAGTGCTGCAACAAGAAAGCGACAAGATCGGCAGCGTCATGGACGTGATCAAAGCCGTGGCCGAACAAACCAACTTGCTGGCGCTCAATGCGGCCATCGAGGCAGCCCGTGCCGGTGAAGCCGGACGCGGGTTTGCGGTGGTGGCCGACGAAGTGCGCGGCCTGGCCCAACGCACGCAAAAATCCACCGAAGAGATTCAAACCCTGGTCGCAGCCCTGCAAAGTGGCACGCAACAGGTGGCCAGCGTGATGAACACCAGCCGTGGCCTGACCGACAGCAGCGTGACCTTGACCCGTCAGGCGGGCACCTCGCTGCAAGGCATCACCCGCACCGTGTCGAATATTCAGTCGATGAACCAGCAAATTGCCGCCGCTGCCGAACAGCAAAGCGCCGTGGCCGAAGAGATCAGCCGCAGCATCATCAACGTGCGCGACGTGTCCGAGCAAACAGCGGCTGCAAGCGATGAGACGGCCAAGTCCAGTGTTGAATTGGCACGCTTGGGCAACCAGTTGCAAATGATGGTGAGCCACTTCAAGATCTGACCTGCGCCAACGGCTACGTACTGAAAGGTTTGAGTGAAATCTAAAAAATGGCGGCCGTGAGTGAAGGCACTCACGGTGGCCGAACCGCTACAGTCCTGACCCGTTTATTTTCCTGAAAATGCGCTGAAATAGTTGATCCAGACAGGTCGCTGTCACAGCGCATGCTCAGGCTTGAGTAGGTTGAGAATGCGTTTGAAAGTGGTTGGCTGGATCAGTGCGTTGTGTGTGTTGCTTACCTTGCAGGGCTGTGGCCCTAGCGTCTCTTACGTGTACTCGCCGCCACCGGATGTGGCGGGCAAATACTGTATCAACGCCTGCTCCAGCCAAAAAAGCCAGTGCAAGACGCTGGCGCAAATGCAGTCACAGAGCCAGCGTGCCGTCTACGATGCGCAGATGACGGCCTATAACTACTGTCGCCAGAATGGCGATAAAAAACAGCGCAAACTGTGTAGCTACCCATCACCCAGCTACCACTACGGCGGCTTTGGTGACACCTGCGGCGAAGACTATCAAACCTGCTACCAGAACTGTGGTGGCACCATTCGCCGCGTGGTTCACGAGAATTGATCAGACCGCTTGCACGCGGGCGCGCTTGAGCAGTTTTTTGCAGCGCTCGGACAAATGCAGCACGCGCAAGTGCTTGCCCGCCTTGGCGTAGCGCTCGCGCAGGGTGACCAGCGCGGCAATCGCCGAGTAGTCGACAAAGCTCAGGTGCTGGCAATCGAGCGTCACCTGGGCCGGGTCGTTAGCCGGGTCGAACTGATTCAAAAAAGGGGTGGTGGAGGCAAAAAACAGCGTGCCATGCACGCGGTACAGCTTGCTGCCATCGCTTTGAAGAGACGTGTCGGCGTACAGCTGTCGCGCTTGTTGCCAGGCAAAGTTCAGGGCGGCAATGATGATGCCGCACATCACCGCAAAGGCCAGGTCGGTAAATACCGTAATCACCGTCACAGCGACGATCACCAGCACGTCGTTGAGCGGCACTTTGTTCAGTACCCGCAGCGAGGCCCAGGCGAAGGTTTGTTGAGCCACCACAAACATCACGCCCACCAGCGCGGCCAGCGGGATACGCTCGATATACGGCGACAGAAACAACACGAACAACACGATCATGATCCCTGCGACCACACCAGACAGTCGGCCACGCCCACCGGAGCTGAGGTTGACCACGGTCTGTCCGATCATCGCGCAGCCGCCCATGCCACCGAACGCACCCGAGACCATGTTCGCGGCACCCAACGCCACGCATTCGCGGTCCGGGTAGCCACGGCTTTCGGTGATCTCATCCGTCAGGTTGAGAGTGAGCAAGGTTTCCAGCAGACCGACCATCGCCATCAAGAACGCGTAAGGCGCGATGATGCCCAAGGTTTCAAGTGTCCATGGAATGTCCGGCAGGCTGAAGGTCGGCAGGCCGCCAGCGATGTGCGCCATGTCACCCAGCGTACGTGTCGGCAATCCCAGAAAATGCACCGCAAGGCCCACGCTCAAAATCGCCACCAGGGCGGCGGGCGCCATTTTGGTCAGGCGCGGCAGCAAATACACAATCGCCATTGTCAGCGCCACCAGCCCCGCCATCACATACAACGGCGTACCGGTGAGCCACTGCTCGCCATTTTTGAAATGCTCCAATTGCGCCATTGCAATGATGATCGCCAAACCGTTCACAAACCCCAGCATCACCGGGTGCGGCACCATGCGCACCAGTTTGCCGAGTTTGAGCAAGCCGAACGCCATCATGATCAAACCGCCCAGCACCACAGTGGCCAGGAAATACTGCACGCCGTGCTGCACCACCAGCGCGACGATGACCACCGCCATCGACCCGGCCGCACCGGAGACCATGCCCGGCCGCCCGCCAAAGAGCGCGGTCAGGGTACAAATGATGAAAGCGCCATACAGGCCCATCAACGGGTTGAGGTGGGCCACCAGCGCAAAAGCAATGCACTCGGGCAACAAGGCAAAGGACGTCGTAAGTCCGGCCAGAACATCGGCGCGCACACGGGAGAGTTTCATGGAGTACCTAAAATCGGGGCTAACAGAAGGGAACAGCAGAAACAGATAGTAACAAACTGGCAAGGACAGTAGGCGCTGCCGAAGGCTGCGGCAGCGCCTACAGGTTTGGGGTTTATTTCACCACTTTACCTACGCCGCGCCCGCGTGGGTCAGAGGCGGTTTCGAGTTGAGTGCCATTCACGCGGATCGCTTGAATGTCACCCATGTTCCAGCCCTGATCTTCCAGGGTGTAGCCCATGGCTTTGAGCTCGTCGGCCACTTTGCCGGTGATCGGCGCGTAAGCGTCATAGTAGATCGTGTCTTTAGGCAGCAACTGGTGATGCACACGCTGGGCAGCCACGGCTTTTTCCAGCGGCAGGTTGTAGTCATAAATGTTGTTCAACACCTGAAAGATCGAGGTGAAGATGCGCGAACCACCCGGCGTGCCGAGCACCAGCGTCACTACGCCGTCACGTGTGACCAGGCTTGGACTCATGGATGACAGCATGCGCTTGCCCGGCTCGATGGCGTTGGCATTGCCGCCCACTACGCCGAACGAGTTGGCCACGCCCGGTTTGGAGCTGAAGTCGTCCATTTCATCGTTGAGCAAGAAGCCTGCGCCTTTTACCACTACGCCACTGCCGTAATCCCAGTTCAGGGTGTAGGTGTTGCTCACGGCGTTGCCGTCTTTATCGACGATGGAAAAGTGCGTGGTCTGATGCGGCTCCAGGCCCGGCTTGACCTTTTCAGTCGCCGAAATGGCGGTGGGATTGACCTCTTTCGCACGCTTGGCGATGTACGCCGGGTCGGTTAACTCTGCCACCGGCATCTTGCCGAAAGCCGGGTCGCCCAAGTAGTCGGCGCGGTCGGCAAACACGCGTTTTTCAATTTCAGCCAGCAGGTGAATGTAAGGCGCAGAGTTCAGCTCTACGCCTTTGAAGTCGGCGGCACGGTCTTCTTTGATGCCGATCAGTTGCGCCAACGCGATCCCGCCCGAACTCGGCAGCGGCGCTGTGTACAGCGTGTTGCCACGGAAGTCGACACGCATCGGCTCACGCCAGTTGACCTTGTAATCGTTCAGGTCCTGCTTAGTAATCAGACCTTTGTCTTGCTGCATTTGCGCAATCAGCAGGTCAGCGGTTTTGCCGTGATAAAACTCTTTGGCACCCTGGTCGGCAATGCGCTCAAGGGTCTGGGCCAGTTCTGGCTGTTTGAAGGTTTCGCCCGGTTTCATGGTGCCGAAATAGTCAGCAAAGTTGGTCGTGCCGTTGAACAGTTTCAAGGCATCTTCGCGGTACTGGTATTGCTTGTCGGCGACCTTGAAGCCGTTTTTCGCGTAACCCACGGCCGGGGTCAGCAGCTCAGACCACGGCAATTTGCCGAAGCGCTGGTGCGCTTCCCACAGGCCCATCACCGTGCCCGGCACTCCCGCGGCGCGTGAACCTACCAGGCTCAGGTTTTCAATGATTTCGCCTTTGTCATTCAGGTACATGTCGCGGCTAGCCGCTAGCGGAGCCGTTTCGCGGTAGTCGAGAAAGTAAGGTTTGCCGTCGATGAACAAGGTCATAAACCCCCCGCCACCGATGTTGCCGGCTTCGGGATACGTCACGGCCAGGGTGAACGCCGTGGCGACAGCGGCATCGACGGCATTACCGCCTTTTTTAAGAATTTGCGCGGCGACTTCAGCGCCATATTGATCCGGCGCAGCAACGGCACCGCCTTCCAGAGTGACGGCAAACGCCGAAGAGCTGGCAGCGATGGCCGCTGTCAAAGTCAGGGTTTTGAACCAAACAACACGCATGGGTACTTCCTTTTATTTTTGTAGGACGATGCTGAACATTGTCTGATTTCAGAACCGTTTTCAAACCACACAATAAAAAATGCGCGAGCGCCCACAAAACCACTGATGCTGGCGCAGGCTGCGCGGCCTGCGCCAGCGGTGACACGCAATAGGTGTCAAAGCATGTCGTGTTTGATCCATTGCACGACGCTGGTGCGTTCAGGCACCCAACCCAGCAGCTCACGGGCATTTTTACCGCGCACCCGGCTGTTGGAACCCAACCCGTAGTTGGCCATTTCATAGCCCCATTCGGCTTCAGCGTCGGCCAATGGCCAGTCGTGGGCCTGACCCAGACCCAACGTTTGGGCGATGGCGTCGCTCATGTCGGCAAACGCCGCTTCGCCGCTCTCGACAAAGTAGAACGTACCGGCCGGATTTTTCGTAAGCGCCAACAAGTACAAGGCCACCACGTCTTCGATGTGCACGTTGGACCAAATGTTTTGCCCGGTGCCGACGTGGCGCACGATCCCGCTTTTACGCGCCTGTTTAAGCAAGCGCGGCAATTGCACGCTGTCGCGCTTCACGCCCAGGCTGTGGCCGTAAATCAACGTGTTGCAGATCACCGCCGAGCGCACGTTGTCGTGGGCCGCCGCCAGCACCAGGTTGTCGATCGCGACCCGTGCAGCCTTGTCCACGGAGGGTTCAGGCAACTGACCTTCGTAATAAATCACGTCGCTGGCTTTGCCGCCCGACGCATCGCCCACGATGCTGGAGCCGCTGGTGTGCAAAAACACTTTGCCGCTGCCGCGTAACGCATCGAGCAAGGCTTGCACCGCGCCCCGGTGGTCACTGCTGGCGGCGTTGATCACCGCATCGGCCTGCTGGGCCTGCCGGGCGAGCAACGCGCTGTCATCAAGCGCGCCCAGCACCGGGGTGATACCCAGCGCCAGCATGGCCTGTTCTTGATCGGTGCTGCGTACCAGCCCCGTGACTTGATGCCCTGCTTTAACCAACGCAGTGGCAATCGAGCCACCAATGAAACCCGCTGCGCCTGTGACAAAAACCTTCATGGAGAAACTCCCGATTGAATAAGTGATGGCGCCAGTATCAAAGAGCCAGGGCGGGCGAAAAAGGCGCCGCAGGCCAATTCAATCTTGCGCACAGATCACGAATCAGGTGCTGGCTTTAGCTTTTGAAGTAAGGGGCTGCATAGCTCGCGAGTTTGGTCTGGATAAAGTCCAGAAAGCATTGAATGCGTAGCGCCAATTGCGAGTTGCGGTAGTACACGGCATGAATGGGCTGACGGTAGCCGCTGTTGAATTCACTCAACACCACCTGTAAGCGTCCGGCGTTGATGTCTTCATGCGTCATGAAATGCGACAGGCACGCAATGCCCTGCCCTTGCAGCGCCAGATGGCGCACTGTTTCGCCACTGGAAGCGCTGATGTGTGGCTGGATCGGCCAGCGGTCGCCCTGGGCATAACGCAGTGGCCATTGGTTCAGGCCCTCGTTCTGGGTGAAGCCGATCAAGGTGTGATGCGCCAGGTCTGCAACGCTGCGGGGTGCACCATGAGCTGCGATGTACTCAGGGCTGGCGAGGATGTTCAGCGGGCTGCAACCCAATGAACGGGCATGCAGGGTGGAGTCGGCCAGCGTGCCGATGCGAATGGCGATGTCGGTGCTTTGTTCCAGCAGATCAATGATCAGATCGTTGCTGTTTAGCTCCAACTGAATGTCCGGGTACAGCGCCCGGAATTCGCGGATGTACGGCACGATGGCGTGCAGCATGAAGGGCGAAGCCGCATTGATGCGCAAACGCCCCGAAGGCGTGCGCTGGTGCGAAATCAGCCGCTCTTCCAGTTCATCCATCTGCTCAAGAATCAGCTTGGCCTGTTCGAAGAAGAACTTGCCCTCCTCGGTCAGGTCCATGCGCCGCGTGGTGCGGTTGATCAGCGTGGTCTCAAGCTTGGCTTCGAGCCGCGACAGCGTACGGCTGACGGCCGAAGGCGTTTGCCCGGCCTGCTCGGCAGCGGCCGAAATGGAGCCGCACTCAATCACCGACACAAAGGTTTGCAGCTCATCAGATCTGGCTTTCACATCGGCCCCTCATTGGATAGCCAATGATTGTAGTCGCTGGCGAGCCACACGAGGCTGCGGGCTTTATTTCCAGGTGCCACCCCTACGCGTGGCAACACCCGATCGCAGCCTCGTGCCCGGGCAGCGATCAGGAAGCAAACACTTCAGTCAAATGCTGCTCGTAGCGTGCGGCATCCACCTCAGGCTGCGGGCGCTTCATCACGTCAACACAGAGGAAGGTCGGCAAGGCGCTCATGCCCAAAAATTCGTTGGCTTTGTGAAACGGGAAGTACACCGCATCGACACCTTTGCCTTCAAAGAAATCAGCTGGATCGTCAAATGCTTGCTGTGGCGCGTTCCAAGTCAGGGACAACATGTATTTTTTGCCGTGTACCAAACCGCCGCTGCCGTAACGCTGGGAGGCGTCGGAACGGGTACGGCCGTCGCTGGCGTAGAGGCTGCCGTGGCCTTCGGTGAACACTTCGTCGATGTATTTTTTAACGATCCAGGGCGCGCCCATCCACCAGCCCGGCATCTGATAAATGATCACGTCAGCCCACACAAACTTCTGCACTTCTTCGGCCACGTCGTAGCCTTCGTCGATATGGGTCACTTTGACTTCAAAGCCGTGGCGATCAAAAAACGCCAGCGCGGTGTCATGCATGGTCAGGTTGTAACGACCGTCCGAATGCGCAAATTTTTTAGCGCCGTTAAGCAGGAGAATTTTTTTCATCATCAGCCTCGTCAGGAATTAACCCTCTGCGCTGTTGAGCGGCGTTGGGTGTTAAACGTTTAAAAGTGACCGCCACACTATCGAGCCTCTCCTTTAGGAAACACCCGTGCCCGAGCAAATTACATTTGCTCTAAAAGCACGAATACCAGCTCGATTGTTGCCGTAGCCTTTTAAAACCACTGATGAGAGGAGCCAACCTGATGAGTTCATTGCACGGATTTATTCTGCACGCCTACACCAAACCCGAGAAATCCGACGACTTTGAAGCGCTGTTTCGCTCATATGTTGCGCCAAGTCGCCTTGAACCGGGCTGCATCGAATACCACATGCTGCGCGATCAGCAAGACCCGAGCCTGTTCATCTTTTACGAGATCTGGCAATCACGCGAACACCTCGCCGTGCACGAAAACCTGCCCCACATGAAGCAGTTTTTCGAGACCCGCATGGACTACCTCGCCCGCGACTTTGAAGTGCGCATGATCGACATGCTCAGCCCGTCTAGCGCTAACCGCTGATCAACAGGTGGGTGCCCAACAGCGCCATGCCGATAAAGAACACCCGCTTGAACAGCGTGGCACTCACGCGTTGACGCAGGCATTGCCCCAGCCACATGCCCGCCATGGCAGGCAACAGCGCCAGCAACGACGCAGTCAGCTCACCGCCTCCCAGGCCGCCGCGCCCATAAAGCCCGGCAGCCAGAGCCAACGTGGAGACGCTAAAGGACAACCCCAAGGCTTGCACCAGCTGATTCTTACTCAGCCCCAATGCTTGCAAATACGGCACCGCCGGAATCACAAACACGCCGGTGGCCGAGGTGATAAGGCCCGTGACGATCCCGCAGAGCGGCCCAAGCCAAGCTTCATGGGCGAGCGGCACGCGCAGGGCAGGCAACAGCAATCCGCTGAGCGCATACAGCAGTAACGCTGCGCCCAAGGCCCGGACCACCCCGCTGCCGCCATCGACGCCGAGCCACAGCATGCCGAAGCCAGTGCCCGCGAAAATGCCCACCTGCATCGGCCACAAGCGCTTGATCAGCCCCCGCAACTCCCCGCCTGCGGCCAATTGCCAGGTATTGGTCACAAGCGACGGGATGATCAGTAACGCCGCAGCCTGTGGCGGTGCAATAGCCAAACCCAGCATCCCCATCGCGACCGTAGGCAAGCCCAGACCGATCATGCCTTTGACCGTGCCCGCCAGTAAAAAGGTGACCATCACCAGCAATGACAAGGCCCAGCCCAGCGTTTGGTAAAACTCGATTAATGTTTTCATGGGCGTATGCTGAGCCACCCGATACCCGCTGAAAATGCGCAATTGCTTGAGGCAGCCTATTGTCCAGCGATAGGCAGACACTGACCGAAGGCTGCGCCGACAAGAAACAGGACACCCGTGATGCACGTCGACCTGATTGATCTACGCCTGTTTGTGAACATCGTGCAGGCAGGCAACATCACTGCGGGCGCCCGCCTCAGTCATTTATCGCTGCCCGCCGCCAGCGCGCGAATCAGGGCAATCGAGGCCTCGCTAGGCGTTGAATTATTGCAGCGCAGCCGACGCGGAATCAGCCCCACGCCCGCCGGTCAGGCACTGGCGCAACATGCCCGGTTGCTGCTGCAACAGGTCGAGCGCATGAACCATGATTTGAGCGAGTACGCCCAAGGCTTCAAAGGCCGCGTGCGTTTGCTGTGCAATACCGCCGCACTCACTGAATACTTGCCCGAACTGCTGGCCGACTTTGTACACCAACACCCTCACATCAGTGTCGATCAGCACGAGTTGACCAGCTTGCGCATCACCCACGCGCTGCGTCAGGACGCTGGCGACATCGGGATCATTTCTGACGCCGTCGACACCCAAGACCTGCAAACCCTGGCGTTCCGCGATGACCCACTGATGCTGGTGATTCCGCTCGACCATCCCTTGGCGCAGCAACACGGGCTGAGTTTCACTGCCACGCTGAGCCACGCGTATGTCGGCTTGGCGGCCCACAGCGCACTGGCGGTGTACCTGGAAGAACAAGCACTGCACTGCGGTTATCGCATGCAGACGCGTATTCGGGCCGAAGGTTTTGACGGTGTATTGCGCATGGTCGCCCGCGGTGCCGGACTGGGGATTGTGCCGCGCGCCACTATCGAGCGCTGGCAAGCACCGCGCACCTTTAAAGTGGTTGAGCTGAACGAGCCGTGGGCCGATCGCAAGCTGCTGCTGTGTGCCCGCTCGTTTGCGCACTTACCCGCCTATGCGCAGGCACTCCTGAAGGCGTTATCGGGTCTGTAATCCAGTAAGAATTGGCCCGAAAACCCGCACAACGGTATGCCTGCATTTTTACCGGGGGTACTATCGCGCACTTCATTGTGCAGATGGCTGGCTGACACCCGGCCTGATTTTCTTTGCGCGCCGAAAACAACAACGAACAGGGCACCTGATGGCTGACCACAACGCTCCCCCCATCACACTCAAGCGCGGCTTGAAAAATCGCCATATCCAGCTGATTGCTTTGGGCGGCGCCATTGGCACAGGGCTGTTCCTCGGCTCGGCGGGCGTACTCAAATCGGCCGGACCGTCGATGATCCTTGGCTATGCG
The DNA here is from genome assembly GCF_016812185.1 of Pseudomonas weihenstephanensis. Taxonomy (NCBI): domain Bacteria; kingdom Pseudomonadati; phylum Pseudomonadota; class Gammaproteobacteria; order Pseudomonadales; family Pseudomonadaceae; genus Pseudomonas; species Pseudomonas weihenstephanensis. The sequence goes on from NZ_JAAEBV010000007.1 coordinate 126,743, forward strand.
ATTGCCGGGTTTATCGCGTTTTTGATCATGCGCCAGCTGGGCGAAATGATCGTCGAAGAACCGGTCGCAGGCTCGTTCAGTCACTTTGCGCACAAGTATTGGGGCGGTTACGCAGGCTTTTTGTCGGGCTGGAACTACTGGGCGTTGTACGTACTGGTGGGCATGGCCGAACTGACCGCTGTGGGCAAATACATCCAGTTCTGGTGGCCTGAAGTGCCGACCTGGGTCAGCGCGGTGGTGTTCTTTGTGTTGGTCAACCTGATCAATACCTTGAACGTGAAAGTCTTCGGCGAAATGGAATTCTGGTTTGCCATCATCAAGGTGGTGGCGATTGTCGGCATGATCATCCTCGGGTGCTATCTGTTGTTCAGCGGCACCGGCGGCCCGCAAGCGTCCATCAGCAATCTGTGGAGCCACGGCGGCTTCTTTCCCAACGGTGGCACCGGTCTGTTGATGGCAATGGCGTTCATCATGTTCTCGTTCGGCGGTCTGGAGCTGGTGGGCATCACCGCCGCCGAAGCCAGCGAACCGAAGAAAGTCATCCCCAAGGCCATCAACCAGGTGGTTTACCGGGTGCTGATTTTCTACGTTGGCGCGCTGACCGTGCTGCTGGCGCTGTACCCGTGGGATCAACTGCTGGTGACCCTGGGTGCATCCGGCGATGCTTACAGCGGCAGCCCGTTTGTGCAGATTTTCGCGTTGATCGGCAGTAACACCGCAGCGCAAATCCTCAACTTTGTGGTGCTGACCGCAGCGCTGTCGGTCTACAACAGCGGCGTGTACTGCAACAGCCGCATGCTCTTCGGCCTGGCCAAACAGGGCGATGCGCCCAAAGCGCTGATGAAGCTGACCAAAAACGGTGTACCGTTGCGGGCACTGGGCGTGTCGGCGCTGGTGACGATGCTGTGCGTGGTGGTGAACTATGTGGCACCGCACAAGGCGCTGGAGTTGCTGTTTTCGCTGGCGGTTGCGTCACTGATGATCAACTGGGCACTTATCAGCCTCACCCATATCAAGTTTCGTAAAGCGATGGCCGCGCAAGGCGTGGTGCCTTCGTTCAAAGCCTTTTGGTCGCCATTGAGCAACATCGTATGCCTGATCTTCATGGCCGTGATCGTCGCCGTAATCTGGATGATCCCCGACGTTCGCGCCTCGGTGTATGCGATCCCGGTATGGCTGCTGATCATTTATGTCTTCTACCTGCTGCGTCTGCGCACCGGTAAGCCATTGGCCACTCTGCGTTAAACGTGACTCAGGCACACAAAAACCCCGGCGCTCGTTGAGTTCCGGGGTTTTTTATTCGACGCAAAAAACCGGGAAGCCCGCCCGACGCGGGTTCCCGGAAAAGTCGTTATTCAGGCTTGCGGTAGCTGTTGATGATGGCCGAGAAATCTTTGCCGCCTTCGCCGCGCAAACTCATGGCCTGATACAACTGCTGAGCCACGGCGCCCAGCACCACGGGCTGGTGCGCCTGACGTGCCGCCTCGGTGGCCAACCCCAAATCCTTAAGCATCAATTCGGCACCAAAACCGCCGGTGTAACCCCGCGATGCAGGGGCCGTCTCCACGATGCCCGGCCACGGGTTATAGACTTCAGAGCTCCAGCAGCGGCCCGTCGAGCTATTGATCACCCCAGCCAACACCTGCATGTCGATGCCCAGCGCCGCGCCCAACGCCATGGCTTCACTGACACCCACCATTGAGATGCCCAGCAGCAGGTTGTTACAGATTTTAGCCACTTGGCCGGTGCCCACATCCCCGCAATGGACGATGTTGCGCCCCATCTGAGCGAGTACCGGGTGCAAGGTGTCGAACAGCGCCTGCTGCGCGCCGACCATAAAGGTCAACGTACCCGCCTGAGCGCCGCCGGTGCCGCCAGACACCGGCGCATCGGCCATGTGCACACCTTGTTTGGCCGCTGCGGCTGCCACATCGCGCGCGGTTTGCGGGTCGATGGTGCTGCAATCCACTGCCGGAACACCCTCGCCTATCCCCGCCAAAACGCCCTCGTCGCCCAGCCATACACTGCGCACATGCGCGGCTGCCGGCAGCATCGTGATCACCAGTTCAGCACCTTGCGCCGCTGCACGCGGTGAGGCGCTGATATGACCGCCTTGGTCAGCAAGCTCGGCCATAACAGCGTGGTTCAAATCAAACACATTCAACGAATGCCCGGCTTTCAGCAGGTTGCGCGCCATCGGTGCGCCCATGTTGCCCAAGCCTATAAATGCAATTTTCATGACGCGCTCCTCAACGAAGATTGATGGTGGTGTTAACGCCATCATTCACGCTGTCATCGTCGAACCAACGACTGGTGACGGTCTTGGTCTGGGTGTAGAACTGCACGACTTGTTTGCCGTACGGCCCCAGATCCCCCAGCTTGGAACCCCGCGAACCGGTGAAGCTGAAGAACGGCACCGGCACCGGGATCGGAATGTTTATACCGACCTGCCCAACGTCGATTTCGCTCTGAAACTTACGTGCCGCCGCACCGCTTTGGGTAAACAAACCGGTGCCGTTACCGAAGGGGTTGGCGTTGACCAGCGCGATGGCTTGCTCAAGCGTATCGACCTCTAGCACCACCAACACAGGGCCAAAGATTTCCTGGGTATAGATCTGCATGTCAGTGGTTACGCCCGAAAACAGGGTCGGGCCAACAAAGTTGCCTTGCTCGAAACCCGGCACGCTGACGTTGCGACCATCGAGTTCCAGCGTTGCGCCTTCTTTGATACCGCTTTCAATCAGCCCCAGCACGCGCTCTTTCGCACGCTTGGAGATCACCGGGCCAATGTCGGTGCCCGCCTCGCTGCCGGCGTTGACCTTGAGTTTTTGCGCCAGCGCCTTGAGGTCTGGCAGCCATTGCCTGGCCGCGCCCACCAACACCACCACGGAGGTGGCCATGCAGCGCTGACCGGCTGCGCCAAAACCGGCACCCACCAGTGCATTGAGGGTTTGTTGGCGGTTGGCGTCGGGCAGCACCACGGCATGGTTCTTGGCGCCCATCATTGATTGCACGCGTTTGCCATGACGACCGGCCAAGTCATACACGTGGGTGCCGACGGCGGTTGAGCCGACAAACGACACGGCCTTGATATCGGCGTGGGTGCACAGCGCATCGACCACGTCCTTGCCGCCATGAACCACGTTGAGCACACCCGGCGGCACCCCGGCTTCGAGCGCCAGCTCTACCAGCATCAAGGTCGACAGTGGGTCCTGCTCCGAAGGTTTGAGCACGAAGGTGTTACCGCAGGCTATCGCCATCGGGAACATCCACAGCGGGATCATGGCCGGGAAGTTGAAGGGGGTGATGCCTGCGCACACACCTATTGGCTGGCGCAGTGTGTAGGTGTCCACCCCGCCCGCAACGTTTTCAGCGAATTCGCCCATTTGCAGGGTGCCGATGGAGCACGCGTGCTCAACCACCTCCAGCCCACGGAAAATATCGCCCTCGGCGTCGGCAATGGTTTTGCCTTGCTCGGCGCTAAGGACTGCGGCAATGCGCTTGGAGTGTTCACGAATCAGTGCTTGCAGCTTGAGCATGATGCGCATGCGTGCGCCAATCGGCGTCAGCTTCCAGGTCTGGAAGGCGCGTTGGGCCGCTTCAATCGCTGCGTTCACTTCACTGGCGGTGGCGAACGGCACTTTGGCCAATACTTGCTGAGTGGCCGGGTTGACGATGTCGTGCCACTCGGTGGTCTGCGACTCGATCCACTCACCATCAATCAGCAGGCGGGCGTTTTGATACGGGGTAGAAGCCGTCATGAAGGTCTCCGAAATTATTCTTATGGGAGCGGGCGCCGGGTTGGTCGCGGGACTGTTTTTGGAGTATAGGTGTGCGTTCTTCTAATAAGAACGCACATAAAAGCCGGTCTAACATGCAAAAAAACATCACATCGTTAAGCGCATTGAACTGGGATGACTTGAAGTTTTTTCTCGAAGTGGCCCGTACCCGCAAAGCCAGCACCGCCGCCAAGCGACTGGCGGTGGACTACACCACGGTGTCTCGACGCATCAGTTCGCTGGAAGCCGCACTCGGCACTTTGTTGTTTGAGAAGTCGCGCACCAATGGCTTCACGTTAACCAACGAAGGTCAGCGTTTGCTGGGGTATGCCGAGTCCATCGAGAGCACGCTGCACATGGCGTGCGAGCAGGTTTCAGGCTCGGGCGTGGCGTTGTCGGGGCATGTGCGGATGGGGTGCACCGAGGGTTTTGGCAGTTTCTTTATCACGCCGCAGCTCAGCCATTTTGTGGACACCTACCCGGCGATCTCGGTGGATATCCTGCCGCTGCCGCACTTCATCAGCCTGTCCAAGCGCGAGGCCGATATCGTGATTGCGCTGGAGCGCCCGGAACATGGGCCGTACGTGTGCTGCAAATTGTGTGACTACCGATTGCAACTGTTCGCGACGCAGGAATATCTCGACGCGCATCCACCGATTGTGCGGGCCTCAGACTTGGCCGAGCATCCGTTTATCAGTTACGTCGACGATCTGGCGTTCAGCTCCGAGTTGCTGTACCTGGCCAATGTACTGCCCGGCGCCAGCGCCAACCTGCGCAGCACCAGCGTGATCGCGCAATACGTCGCCGCACAGCAAGGCCGCTCATTGGCCATCCTGCCGTGCTTTTTGGCGGCGCAAGATCCGCGTTTACTGCCGGTATTGCCGAACGAAATCAACCTCACGCGGCAGTTCTGGATGTACTGCCGCGAGGACTTGAGGAAGTTGAAACGCATCACCTTGCTGTGGGATTACATCCGCGAGGTGACGGAGCTTAACGGTCCGTTGCTGCTGGGCGAAACGCATATCCTTCGGTTTGCAGACTGAGTGCCTGCAAGGAGTAAGGGAGCAACTTCGTAGCGAGGTCAATAGTTCTTGGCAACGGTTTGTGACAGGCCTTGGTACGCAACTTGTGACAGCCGGACGGTATCCGCAGACACTGAATGCTTCGGCCTACAGAGGCGCCCACAAGCGCGTTGAGGACCTATGCAGGTGCGCCGGGCTACGGGGGAATCGACGGTGTTTATAGTAATGAGGTGACCAGAGAGATTTTTCTGCCAGATTCTCGAAGAGGCTTGCAAGCACCACCACGAGAGCACCCGTCACAGCCACCCAGTAGAACGCAGACGACACCCCCCCTGAAGGCCTTCGACCAAGTGTTGATATCAAGAAGGTGTGTTGGCCGGACGGTTGGGTCAGGCAAGGTCCCAGGTTCCCGCGATAAAATCGTTGTCAACTTGGCGTGTGGTGATGCGCTGTCGGTCCAGTTCGGCAAGTGTCAGCATCGTGTTGCTCCTCATCAATAAGTCAGTCGGACGGAATGCCCTTCTTCCCTATAGTGAGGAGTTTTAAAACTGCGGCTGCTTGAAACCTCCAAGATCAAGCTCATGCAGACGTGACAAAACTCCCGAACCAACGCCTTCCCAAGCGACACCCTGAACCAAGGACAATTCAGCTCGCATTCAGGACGCTTCCTACATATTTTCCTTCCATAGCTTGTTAGCTTGGCTCGCTTTGGTTTTCTCACAAACTCACAGGCATATAGTTCGCTGGCCCCGTGTATGTGGGACTACGCTGCATGCCTGGAAGGGAGCAGTGGATGTTCAACGCAAGCCCTAAAACGGATTTCAGCCTAACCATCAGCGACTTCAAGCACGACCTTCAGATCCTCTCATTCACCGGCCAAGAATCTATTAGCGCTCCCTTTTCTTTTGATCTGGAACTGGTCAGCGAACGTCCTGATTTGGACATCGAAAATCTATTGCACAAGCAAGCCTTTCTGGCATTCAACGACAGTGACGCAGGTATTCATGGGCAGATTTACCGTGTTGCACAGGGTGACTCCGGTAAGCGCCTGACCCGTTACAGCCTTACGCTGGTCCCGCAGTTAACCTATTTGGCGCATCGGACCAACCTACGGATTTTCCAACAACAAACCGTCCCGCAGATCATCGCGCAGATTCTTGAAGAGCATGGTATCCAAAGTGACACCTACCGATTTCAGTTGGGCTCGATCTATCCAGCACGTGATTACTGCGTCCAGTACAACGAATCCGACCTGTACTACATTCAGCGTCTGTGCTGGGAGGAAGGTATCCACTACCACTTTCAGCATTCGCAACAAAGTCACGCACTGGTATTTGGTGACGACCAAACCATATTCCCCAAGCTGGGCAGGCCAACGGCCTATGTGCAGGACAGCGGCTTGGTCGCCGATGAGCCCGTAGTCAAACGCTTTAACCTGCGCCTTGCGACCCGAACCAGTCGAACAACGCAACGTGATTACGACTTTGAAAAGGCCCGCATCACGCTGGAGGCGGACTATCGCCCTGCCGCCCGAGGCAGACAGCCTGACCTGGAAGACTACCAATACCCCGGTGGTTTTACTCAGCGCGAACGAGGCAAATTGTTGAGCCAGAGAGCTCTGGAAGGCCATCGAGCAGATTACCGTCAGGCCGAAGGTAAAAGTGATCAACCCACACTGGTCAGCGGCCACTTTCTTGAACTGTCGCAACACCCGCGCCAAGAGTGGAATGACCTCTGGCTACTGACCTCTATTCGCCACGAAGGCCTGCAACCTCAGGTTCTGGAGGAGAGCCTTCCCAGCGACACCAGTGACCGTAAGGACGATTTCCATCAGGGCTACCGCAACACCTTCACGGCAACTCCGTGGGATGTGTTCTATCGCCCACAGCAGGCCTATGAGAAGCCTCGGATACTTGGCAGTCAAACCGCTTTGGTTACCGGTCCCAAAGGTGAGGAGATACATTGTGACCAACACGGGCGGGTTAAGGTGCAGTTCCATTGGGACCGCGAAGGTCAGACCAATGACAAAAGCAGTTGTTGGCTGCGAGTCGCTTCCAGTTGGGCGGGCAACAGCCATGGCGCGGTAACAATCCCTCGGGTCGGCATGGAGGTACTGGTGTCATTCCTGGAGGGTGACCCCGATTCCCCCCTGATCAGTGGTTGCCTGAATAACAGTGCTAATCCCGTCCCCTACGAACTGCCCGCCCACAAGACCCGCAGCGTCTTTCGCAGCCGCAGTTCACCAAACAGCACGGGCTTCAACGAATTGCACCTGGAGGACCGTAGCGGCCAAGAGTTGATCTACCTGCGCGCTCAGCGGGACATGGAACAGAAGGTTGAACACGATAGTCGCTTAGAAGTCGGTAACGAACGTAAGGAAATCATCAAGGGCAACAGCATCGCGGTGCTGGAAGCTGAAGAGCAACGCACTGTCACCGCAGACCGAAAAGTCCAACTCAAAGCCAACGACTACTTGTTGGTAGGTAGCAGCAGTCATACCCGTGTCGGGCAAACACTGGTCGTCGAAGCAGGACAGGAAGTCCACATCAAATCCGGAGCCAATCTGATTCTGGATGCGGGCGCCAGTATTACCTTAAAAGCCGGTGGTCAACACATCGTGATTGGTCCCGGTGGGATCTTCAGCAGCTCCGATATACAACTCGGCGGTGCCCCGGTTGGAGGAACTGCGGCCAATCCAATATTGCCGGGTGCATTAACTGCGCTAATGGTTCCTACCGCGCTCCCGCCTATGATTGCCCCTTCCCAGTACGCTCTGATGGCCATCTCAAAAGTTAAAAGCCCTGATTTCTGCCCGATCTGCGAGGCCTGCAAAAATGGTGTTTGTCTGATTGAGGGAGCCACAGCATGACCAACAGGTCTCCTCAGCAATGGATGATCGAACAACGCCAACTCGGGCATTTTTTATGCCTGATTCTGGACTCCGAGGACGAACGCCAAACACGTCAGGCTCTGTTGGATTCTCAAGACGCTGACCAGTATTGCAGTGTGTACAGCGAGACACCGGTCGCAGATCTGGCGGATGCAGGGCCCTTCATGTTCCTTATCGACAACCCGGAAGATGGGCGCTTGAATGAGTTGCTCAAGGCCCCTGAAAGGAACTGGGGATGGCTTGCCAGTATTCCACCTGAGGCAGGGCTACAGGAGCTGGTCAAACATTGGCGTGAACGTCTGATTGTCGGGACGAGACCGTATCAAGCGCTCTATCGGTTCCATGACAACCGAGTATTGACCCGCGCACTGAAGCACTTAGCCACTGGGGCTATTGCGGGGTACTTGGGGCCCATTATCAGCGTCTGCTACTGGCAAGGTCAGCGCTGGGAAATGCTCAGTAATCCCACACCGGGTAACCATCCCGCTCCTGAAAGCCCTGCATGGTGTGACGTTCCCGTTGAGGGCGATCAGTCCGCACACATACGCGAGGTCAATGCCCGTCGCTACTTGCTGGCCGAACATCTGGATGCCTACGCCCGGATTGCTGAACAACAAAACCCCGATCTATGGCTCAGCACTCTGTTGGCCTTGGCTGACACTTGGGGTTGGCAAGCACCGGAGCAACTGGAGTTCTTGATGGTCCAGAGTTTAAAGGAAACAGACGGTACGCTTGCGGAGCGCTGGCAAGCCCGCCCTGATGAAACTCCGGCAGCTCATTTCGAGCGGGTTTATCAGACAACACAATTTTGGCAAGGAGATGCCCCGCTATGAAGCAAGTACTTAAAGCCCTGCTCTCGGGAGGCTGCATAGTCCTGACAGCAGGGTGTGCTACTGGGAAGTCGGAAAGCTTCACCTTTACGGCTGACCTCCCTCCGAACTTCACTTATCAGGCCGTAGCCAAATATGCACCTGTCAAGGGAGAAACCTGTACGGTTAAAAAACCCGACGTTGGTTATAATCAAAGATGGCATTTAGACCACAAAGAAAGATACAAGATCGACTCTGAAATCCCCATCTACCGAACCGTTGAAGGTTGCCGACTGGCTATTTATCGCTTCGAACTGGATATCTACGGAACTTATGGAAAATATCGTGGAGACTTCGGCGCAGATTCAGCAATGATTATTATTAGAGAGCAACTTGAAGAACAATACAAAGGAGCTTTTGATCCTGCTGGAGAAAGTGCCATAAATGGTCAGTGCCAATGGCTATTCCGTACTGTAGGCCCTAAGCGATATATAAGAAAACTCCTCGATTGCAAAAAAGTTGACGATCAGGGCATGGTGACGAAAGGGCGCCCTGTTGGGGCTTACACCTTGGATCAACTGCCGGGTAAAACCGTAAAGCTGAAGATCAAGCTGGCTGATGAGGAAAGGCCCGGCTGGGGAGACACTTGGGTCAAGGTCCCGAATGGCTGGAAGCGCTGTATGGGGAAAAGTTTTGAAGATCAAGACGCTTATTGCTTCGGAAACCATAAAGACTTCAGCAGTTTCAAAATGCCAGATGGCCGCGACTGTACCATTTACCCAGGCTGTACCGAATAAGGAAATCACTCAATGAGCACTTTGGATGAAGAACTGAAGCACCCGCTAAACAGCCGTATGTTTACCTGCCCTGTTCAAGGTAAATGGACCAGCTTTCAGTTAGTGGATGAGTTTGGCGAGGGGCGATCTTATGCTGGGCTGTCTTATAAAGTTATCGATACGGAGGGTCACCCATACACCGGCAAGCTCGACACCACGGGCACAGGCAAGGTAGAAAATCACTTTGCGGGTCCAATCGTCTTAATGCTCGAAGAGCAATATCAAGGACAAGAGCTGACCTATGTTCGCCGGATGCAAAGACCTAACTACCCACTCCCAATAACCGAACTTCAAGTCCGCGCCGAGCAAACTCGTTACTTTCATAAAGACGGCTCACGAACCCAAAGCAATCCGGCGCAAGCCTGTGCGGACTTCTTCTGCCAAGTCGAAGTACGCCACTTGGTTGACCATGTTGCGCATTTACCGCCTGAAGTCGAGTGTCACTTTCCACTCAATCATGGTTGGGCCACGCTGATGCGCGAGCATGGCAAGCACGGTGTCTGCCTGCTTCCCAACAAGCACAACGTGTTGGAGGTTCGCCCTTTACGTGCTCTACGTCCGATGCTCTCCACCGACTCACAGTTCTGTGCGCTGAATCTGTATCAGCTCGCCATTATGGCCACCCTGAGCTACAACCCATTTGGTCAGGCACCAGATAAAACGCCCATCAAAGACAAAAAAGTAAGTTTCCCGCAAAAACCAAGCATGGGTAACTGGTTTGGTGACGCATTGGCCAAGTTCGATGAAATCTGGAAAGCCGACCCAGCCCAATCCAAGGCGTACTACCCGCTCTACGAAGATGTACCGTACTCCAAGCGTCTGGAAGTCGTGCCGTTTGATCCTGACCTATACCCAGTGAACAGCCCTGATTTAGAAGAAAAGCAGGAGCATCCGGCCAATATTCATTTCCTTGATGATCGAGACCAAATTGATAATACCGACACCCAAGCGTTTATCACGCATAACGATGAGCTGATCCTGATTTCGGTACGCGGCACCAATGAAAAGTTAGCGGATGGGCTCCGTGATGCCGATGCACTCCAAGTACCCTTTGCGGAAGGCGCGGGTAAGGTTCATCGAGGATTCTATGAGGCTGCGCTGAAGGTCTATGACCTCACGATGAAGTATCTCGACAAGTTCCACACCGGACAGAAGCTGATTGTCTGTGGTCACAGCTTGGGGGGAGCAATTACCTTGCTGCTCTCGGAGATGCTACGCCGTCAGAAGGAATATGAAGTCGACATCGTGCTGTACACCTACGGTGCCCCAAGAGCTGCTGACGCTACCTTTGTAAAAGGGGCTGCTGACTTAGTGCATTACCGCATGGTCAACCATAACGACCCAGTGCCGAGCGTGCCTGGAACATGGATGAACACCAAGACCTCGGTCTATGCGACAGGGGCAGCTTTAACCTTCTTAAACGTCCCTACGGGGCTCGCCGTGTTTTCTGCGGGCATTACCAACCTTAGCGGTGAACCCTATGAGCACCACGGCAAGTTGCGTCACTTCTTTCCGGTGGAGCTTGGAGGCAAAGAGAAATCTTCGATCCTCTGGGAGCCTGGTTGCGACACCATTACCCAGCACGCCGCCTGCTCGTTGTCTGTGCAGCAAATCAATGGCCTGCCCAACCGCCCCGGTTTGATTTCTCAGTTTTTTCATGGTGGCAATCATTCAATGGTGGGGGGCTATATCCCCAGTAGCTGGGCCGCTCTTAAACGTGCGCAGGAATCGCTGAAGCTCAAGAGCTCGCTGGTTACCGACCGTGAATTCGACTTCATAGATGGTGCTCTGACACGAATTACCGAGCAGTTGCGCAGTAAACGCAATGACTTGCGGGGTCGTGGTGAGAAGTATCGTGAAACCCACGAACCAGTAGTTGATGCATTCAACCGAGAGGTCGATAAAGTGCGAGAGACCCGCGACCGATTAGCGACCGTGCATAAGGATAAGGTTGACGGAGCGAAGGTCTACGGCTCGTTTTCACTGCAACCTGAAGTACTGGCAGACAACTTGCTTCGCTGGGAGGCGCACCCAGAAAACAGGGTAGCCGAACAATTGGCCATGGCGCCGCCCGCTGTCGAAAGCGACCATGAGTTATTCGCGTCAATATTAGGTCGCCCAATCGGCGCTGCACACACGCTTGATATTGATTCAATCGTCTGAAACAAAGCGATAGCAGGCAACGCTACGAAATGGCTCCCTGCAAGATATCCGGCAGGTTACCCGATTCAAGGGTCTGAATATCACTCGTGGTCAACTGCGAAATTTCATTGAGTCGCCCGCCAGTGACAACCCCGAGGCTCAGCAACCAGCGCTTCCAAGAAGCCTCAGAAAGCTTTGCAGCGTAGGCCATGAGTTCGCCTACTTGTCCCTGCGTAGCCCCCGTGATCATTGGGTTAACCCTTACTCCCTGGCAGTTCTGGATGCACTGCCGCGAGGACTTGAGGACGTTGAAACGCATCACCTTGCTGTGGGATTACATCCGCGAGGTGACGGAGCTTAACGGTCCGTTGCTGCTGGGCGAAACACGGGAGTTAACGTTTGCCGATTGAAACGGACCTGAGGCACGCGGCTCAATCGGTTGCGCAGCGGTCGTATATCGGGTGACTGCGGCGTATCAGCCGCCGCGCTTTGAATGACATTACGGCCGCTACGCGCCCCGAGGCAGCCGCGCATGACACGTCAGCGGCTGCCGTATTTACGTGCGCCAGGCATGGGTTTAGTCGGCGATGACGACAATCGCGACCCGGCGGTTTTCGGTGCGCCCGGCGCGGGTTTTGTTCGAGGCCACAGGTTCACGACTGCCCAGGCCACGCACCTGGATATTTTCAGGACGCATGCCGACCTTGGTCAGCGCTTTGACCACACTGTTGGCACGGCGCACAGACAGCTGTTCGTTGTAGGACTCCTGCCCCGAAGCATCGGTGTGTCCATCCACGCGCACGCGCTGGATGTCCACCGCCAGCAGCGCAGTGCCAATGCGCTCAACGATTTCCTGGCTCTGCGCGTTCAGCACTTCAAGGTCGCTGCCAAACAGGACTTTACCTGACAAACCAAACGCCCAGCCTTCGTCAGTCAACTCAAAACCCTGCTGTTTGAGCACAGCGATTTGCGCCGGGCTCAGGCCTTTTTGCGGGGCCGTCTGGCAACCGCTCAATGCCAGCGTCGCCAGCAACAGGGTGAAGCCAAAAAACTGTAAGTAACGCTGGGTAAAAGCACGCATAGGTGTCTAGCTCCTTGTATTTGCGGGGGACGCAAGCTGCTGCACTTGCGAAAGGTGTTGGCCGCCCCGGTCCATCCGCTTGGCCTGGTACATCGCAGTATCGGCGGCATTGAGCAGGGAGTCCGGGGTGGCACCATGTTCGGGGTAAACCGCAACGCCGATACTGAGCGAGGTCACCACCTGCGTCTGATCGGGCAAAACAATCGGCGCCAGCATGCTGGCAATGATCTTGTCAGCGATACGCTCGGCGTCTTCGGTCTTGTGCAGCGGCGTCAGCAGGATTGCGAACTCATCACCGCCCAAACGCGCCACCAGGTCTTCTTCACGCAATTGGGCGCGGATACGCGTGGCCACGGCCACCAATACGGCGTCACCTGCGGCATGACCATAAGTATCGTTGATACCTTTGAAACGATCACTGTCGAGAAACAGCACGGCGGCTTTTTCGTTGGCCTTGCTCAGAACACGTAATGTGCGCGCCAACCGTGCTTCAAAATAGGCGCGGTTGGGCAGGTCGGTCAGGGAGTCATGACTGGCCTGATGCGCCAGGGTTTCGTTCTCATGCTTCAAGTGACTCTGCCAGGACTCCAACTCATCAAGCAGCGCGTTGAAGTCATTGCCCAGATTATTCAACTCTTTGATGTTGGCCGCAGGTACACGTCGGTCGAAGGCCCGTTCACGGCGCGCCGCGTGCGCAACATCGGCCAACTGACGAAGTGGCCCCGTAATGCCATTGAGCAGGCGCCGAGACAAAAACAATGCACTCCAGGCGCTTAACACCGTGCACACCAGGATGCCGAGCAGGCCGCTGATCAAGAACCGCAGCATGTTGGCGCCGTGGCCCCTGAGCGTGACGGTGCCCACTTCTCGCCCCTGATGCAGGATCGGCAGGGTGACGGGCTGCGCGAGCAAACTGTTGGCCAGCAGCATTTCGACTTTAGACAGCAGGTCTGTTTCCGGGCGCTTCCATTGCGCCAGCAGCTCACCATCGGCGGTAAACACTTTGGCCTCGGCCACCGCCTCGGTAGACGCAATCAGGGCCAGTGCTTCGGTGGCTGCCGCACTGTCATCGAACACCACTGCGGCTTCGACGGTGTAGTTGATCGAGCGCCCGATCAGGTGCAAGTTGTGGTCGGCGTACACCTTCAGTGCAATCACGCCCAGGATGGTCAGCGACACGCTGGCCATCGTCACCGCCACCATCGCCAGCCCCAAATGCCCACGGCTAAGTACAGAGCGCAAGCTGCGTCGGTGCTTGGTGTTATTGAGCGCGATCATGGTTGTGCCGCCCTGCGGCGCGACAACTGCAACACGCTGGGATGAATACGCACGCCGCTGCGGGCGACGGAGTCGAGGTTCACTTCAAAGGACACTTGCTCATCGGCCACACGCAAACAGAACAGCGTGCCGACCGTGCATTGATCACCGCCCTCACTGATGCTCAGCACCGCATGCCCCGTAAGTGCATTGAACAGGCTGCTGCGCTCTTCGTCTGAGAGCTTCCCCAAATACAGCGCATTACAGTCGTCGGCTATGGTCGGATTGTTCACCAACAAACGGCGGACGAACACCTGCCTGCCACTGGATTGCGTGGCGCCTTTGAGCAGGTCATCGGTGTATTCGGTGGGGCCGACCACACACAGTTGCAGTTGAGCGGGTTCAATCGGCCAGCGTGCGTAGCTCAGAATGCCGAGTACCACTTGCGTCACGGCTTTGGCACGCTGATCAGCCAAACTAATCGGCGCTTCAGGTTGGGCAAAGCAGGGAGTGCTCAACAGAAACAAGCAGAGTGAAAGCAGCCATCGCCGCACACCACCACGCTGCTCTGAAGACGAGGCAGCCACATCCATGCAGGAATTCTCTGATTTCTATGTAGGAATGATGCCGCAACGATAGCACAGCCCTTGTATAGACTGTGATACACGTCACGTTACGGCACCTGCCCTACCTTCGTGTCGCGTGCACGATTTAACCTAAACCCAGCATCAAACCACTCAGGCGTTTGACCTTGCGCAGTACAGCCCCTTCAAAAACGCCAGCACGAGGTTCTACAAGACTAAACCAGTGCTTGGCCCGCGTGATGCCGGTGTAAATCAGCTCTTTGGTCAACACCGGGTTGAGCGCCTCGGGCAGTACCAAAGCGGTATGAGAAAACTCCGAGCCTTGAGACTTATGCACCGTCATGGCGTACACCGTTTCAACATCATTCAGACGGCTTGGTAGCACAAAACGGATGCCTCCCTGACCATCATTGCGCGCGAACGCCACGCGCAAAACCTGACGCTCGTCGTGCCCCTCGCGCTCAGGGAGTTTGAGGGCGATGCCTATGTCGCCGTTCATCAGGCCCAGCCCGTAGTCGTTGCGGGTCATCAGCACCGGGCGCCCTTCGTACCACTGCTGGTCGCTGTCTATCAGTTGGCGGGCAAACAACGCGCGCGTGATGCGCTCGTTCAAACCCTCCACACCCCACGGGCCTTTTCGCACGGCGCAGAGCACTTGAAACCCTTCGAATGCGTTCAGTACGGTGCCCGCCCATGCCGCCCAGCAAGGGTCTTCGAGGGGCGCACCCGCCACAGGGCGTTGCTCGCGCAAGACATTCAGGTAATGCCGATAGCCTTTGGCTTCGTCCCCGCAGCCCTCAAGCACCAAACGTTCAAACCGTTTGTCTTGCTCGCCACTCAGTGGCCACGCAGACAGGTCCGCATACGCGCCAGAGGTCAGTAACGCGCGGGCCTCTTGGGCCTGCTGCTGGTTGACCAGACGGGAGAGCTGCCCGATGCCGCTGCCTTCACCAAAACGCCGCGAGTGACGCAGCATCACCACTTGTTGGGCCAAGGGATGCGAACCCTCGGTATCCGTTTGCAAACCACTGCCCGCCAGGTGTTCGCCGCTAATCTGCTCCAGCCATGCTCGGGTTGAGGGGCTGTACCAGCCTGCTTCTGCGTCGCGACACAGATCACCGAGTACTGCACCGGCTTCAACCGAGGCCAATTGGTCCTTGTCGCCCAATAACACCAGACGCGCATGATCAGGCAGCGCATCGAGCAGGTTTGCCATCATTTCGAGGTCGATCATCGAGGCTTCGTCGACGACCAGAACATCCAGCGGCAAGCGATTGCCCGCGTGATGACGAAAATGCCGCGTCCCCGGACGGCTGCCGAGCAGGCGGTGAACGGTGGTCACATCACTGGGGATTTTTTGCCGTAGCGTGTCGTCCACTTCCAGAGACTTGACCTGAAGGCTGATGGATTCGGTCAAACGTGCGGCCGCTTTGCCCGTGGGTGCGGCAAGGCGAATACGCAGCGGCGCACCGGCTTCAACAGCCGGTGCTTGTAACAGCGCAAGCAAACGCACCACGGTGGTGGTTTTACCGGTCCCCGGCCCGCCCGTTACGATGCTGAATGCGCCACGCGTGGCCAAGGCACATGCCAGCTTTTGCCAATCAATCGGCGCATTCGCTTTGGGGCTGCCGAACAAGTTGTTCAGACGTGCAGGCAAATCAGCCGGGGTCACCTCCGCCGTGGTCAGACGTTGGCGCAAGGCACTGTCGATTCGTCGCTCGTACGCCCAATAACGACGCAAATACAAACGCCGCTCGCTCAGCACCAAGGGGCGACTGGCGGCATCAGCCGTCGAGAAGCCCGCGTGCTCAACCAGTGGACTGGCCTGCAATGCCGTGCACCACGCGTCGCCCTCCAACGCTTCCAGCAGTTGCGATGGCAACAACATGGCGCCGGTTTGCACGTCCCCCTCAGGCGGCAAAGACAGTGCAAAGTCAGGCGCTTTAAGGGTTTCAAACAGGTCAAGACACACGTGGCCGTGGCCCAACTGATGGCTGGTCAACGCCGCTGCCAGCAGTACCAGCGGATCGCCCTGCGGCGCCCGCTCGTGAAGAAAAGCGACAAACGCTTTATCCAGCGCGCGCAGCCAGCCGCGCTCCACCCAACGTTCAAGCAACAGCAGCAAGTCTGCGGCGCGATCCAGAGGTTGCAGTTGCGCCAGGCTCTCGGCCGTCAACGGCGTGGGTAACAGTTCGGCAAACGAGCGACTCATAACAACACTCCCTGTTCCCACGCGGGGGCCGCCGGTATTGGCCGAGGCTTGCCCTGGAACATCAGGTCCAGGCTTTCAATCAGAACTCTGGGTGGTCGCGTAAAAAATACGCCCTGACCTTGGGAACGCGTACCACGTAAAAACAGATATAACGCACCGCCCATGTGCTGGTCGTAGTCGTAATCTGCCAACCGCGCCTTGAGCTGGCGGTGCAAGGCCAACAGGTACAGCACGTATTGCAGGTCGTAACGGTTGTCCAGAATGGAGGCCGTCATGGCCTCTTCGGTGTAAGCCGTATCGTCTGCGCCCAACCAGTTGGATTTGTAATCAGCCACGTAATACCGCCCTTCGTGTTCGAAAGTCAGGTCGATAAAACCTTTGAACATGCCATTAAGCAGGCTCGGCTCAGCCCCTGCGCGCGCCGCCCCGCCATGCGTATGCTGACGCACCCGTTGATCGAGTTGCAGCACGTCGACGTTGTGGCTGGCAAACCAAAACTCCATTTCAATCTGATACTGCGTCAGCTGGCTAAGGACGACAGCCGGTTGGCCATTGTTCAGACGCAGGGGTTCATCTTGCAGATGCACCAACCACTCGCTCAGGGTGTCGATCCAGCCTTCCCAGCCACGCCGATTACAACGCCGCGCGACAGCATCTTCGATAGCCGCTGGTTGCGCCTTGAAACCCTCACTGCCCGCCCACTCAAGCAAGCCATGCAAGAACGTCCCAGGATTTGGCCCACGGGGGAAACGGTGGATATCACCGCCGCTGAGCAACACATCACGCGGTGCATCTGGGTCCAAGCGCTCGTCATCTGACAGCTTTTGTGCCAAAGCACTTTCCGGCGCTTCGCCAGCGCTGAGGCTGTCACCAATGCGTAAAGCACTGTAGGAAGCAATCCACCAGTTTTCCGCTGCACGGCGTGTCGGAATCAGCGGTTTGAGCAACGTGGCCGAATTGAGTGGCGGGTAAAAGTGGGCTTCGCTGGCGGGCGGAGCTGCTTGGCAGTGAATCGCCGGGCAATCGTTTTGCAAGTCCGCAAGCCAGCGCTCCAGCCCTGGTGATTCGGTCAACAGGGCACCCCCGCCGAGCAAATAGCCCAAGGCTGAGGCGTGTAACACCGAGCGGTTGTTGTTGCCTCGTTTCAGGTCAGCCACGCCCAGCCAGCAGGCATGTTGTGCGCGGGTAAGTGCCACGTAGAGCAAGCGCAAATCTTCAGCCAGGCGTTCATCGTCGGCTTGAGTGATCAATTCAGGTGTTGGTTTCAAACTGACCTGTGCGTGGCCTGCGGCATCGTGAAAATGCAGGGGTAGACGGCTGCCATCCACAGGCTTGGTCGAGCAGATAAATGGCAGGAACACCAACGGGTATTCCAGCCCCTTGGACTTGTGAATGGTCACTACCTTGACCAGTTGCTCGTCGCTTTCAAGTCGCAGAATTTGTTCTTCACCGGCCTGGCCCGACAACGCCAAATGCTCGGCCAAGTGCCGAATCAGCGCCTGTTCGCCGTCCAGTTCGCCGGCCGCTTGTTGCAGCAACTCGGACAGATGCAAGACGTTGGTCAGTATTCGCTCGCCCTCCGTGCGGGTCATCAACGCTTGAGGCAATTGGAAGTCATGCAGCAAGCGGCGCAGCATGGCCAGTACGCCTTGCTTGCGCCAGATGTCCCGGTAGCCGCGGAACTGCATGACCCGCGATTCCCACGCCAGTTCGTCCTCATTCAGACGCTCCAGTTCGATCAATGGCAAGTCCAGCGTGATGCAAGCCAGTGCGGCCCGCAGCGGCCGTTCGACGTCAGGCTCGGCGCAGGCTTTGAGCCATGCCAGCACATCATGTGCTTCCTGAGCTGCGTAGACTGAATCCTTATCTGACAGGTACACGCTTCGCACGCCACGGGTCGATAATTCACGCCGTACCGCCTGAGCTTCTTTACCATCGCGCACCAAGATGGCGATGTCGGCGGGCAAGACGCCGCGCAAGGCTTCACCGTCTTTGGCAAAACCGCAGCGTCCCTGCTGGCCGCCGTTGAGCAGCTCTACAATTTGGCTGGCGCACACGGCCGCCAGTTGCTGGCGGTAAACCGCTCCGCTGAGGGGTTGCTCGGCGGGCAGTTGCCAGAGGTTCATGGCCGGGACGGACTGGCCCTCAAGCTGTAGGACTTCTTTGCGGCCTTGGGATTTAACTGAAACAAAGGGCACAGGGTTTTCAGACCCTTCGCGAAATAGAAACGCACCTCGGCCGGTGTCTCGATGTTCGGCACGTTCAAATACATGATTAACCGCGCTGACCATCGCATGGCTGGAACGGAAGTTGGTGTCCAGTGTATGCAGCCGGTCACGGGTGGCGTGACGAGCACGCAAGTAGGTATAGATGTCCGCGCCACGAAACGCGTAGATGGCTTGTTTGGGGTCGCCGATCATGAACAGACCCGTGTCGGGGTCGTTGGCCTGGATGCGATAAATGGTTTCAAAAATGCGGTACTGCACAGGATCGGTGTCTTGAAACTCATCAATCAGCGCTACCGGAAATTGTTCGCGTATCAGGGTCGCCAAACGCTCACCGCTCTCTGCTTGCAAGGCAGTGTCCAGCCTCACGAGCATGTCATCGAAGCCCATCTCGGCGCGACGGCGTTTTTCCTCCTCAAAACGTGCACTCACCCAATGTGCAGCGTGCTCCAGCACAGCCGCATCGGGGCTTGGCAACGCATCGAGCGCTGCTTTCAGGTCGCGCATGGTATCCAAGGCTGGGTGCTGCGGGGGGGCGCCTTTTTTCCAGGCTTCGGCCATGCCGTCCGGGGTCAGGCGCGTAAAACCTGTGCCCAGGTCCAACTGCTCCAGTGACTCATCCGCCGCCCACGCGCTGAGTTTTTCAAACCAGGGTTCAAAGTAGCGCGCCTGCATTTTTCGGCCATCGACAGCTTTATCGGCCACGCCTTGCAGGCATATCTGACGTAACTCTTGAGCCCATTGCAACCAGGGGGTTTTGAGCTGCAACAGCGCTTGGCGGCGTTCGTGCAAACAGACCTCGATCATTTCGGCCGGTGTTTGCTCGGGGTGTTGGGCCGCTCGCGAGCTACCAAACAAGGCGCGGACCCGTGGTAATAAAGCCGCGGGACCGCTCCAGTTTGAGCGCACCCAATTCAAGGCATCGCCCTGCATCGGGTAGCAGAACAGTCGCCAGTAATCGCGTAGCACTTCGCCCAGCAGGTCGCTGTGATCGGTTTCGAGGGTTTGCGTGAACAGACTGCCGCTATCGAAAGCATGCTCACGCAACATGCGCTGACACCAACTGTGAATGGTGGAAACCGCCGCTTCGTCCATCCATTGCGCTGCGATATCCAGACGCCCGGCACAACCTGCCCACTGCTCGATCTCGAACGCTTCGCGCAGTTGTGCGACCAAGGTGTCCGGGGCTTCAATTTCGTCCCGAAAAAAACGCGCTGCTTCAGCAAGACGTGTACGAATGCGATCGCGCAGTTCTTTGGTCGCGGCATCGGTGAAGGTGACGACCAGTATTTGTGGCGGTAAGAGTTCGCGTCCAAAGCCTGTTGCTTGCGAGCCGTGTCCTAGAATCAGACGCAGGTAAAGTGCCGAAATGGTGAAGGTTTTGCCAGTGCCAGCACTGGCTTCAATGAGTTGGCTGCCGCGTAACGGAAAGGACAATGCCAAAGGAAGTGCGTGCGCGTTCATTAGCGAGCCTCCTCGGCCGTCAAGGACCGCCACGACGCTTCGAACAGTGGCCGATAAAGTGCGTCACACCATTCTTCAAACTCCCCACAGGCCATAAGTGCAGCGAAGTCAGGGAACTGACGAGACAGCGCCGCGCTTTCCCGGCGCTCACCTTCACTGGTCTGGCCGTCACCTTCATAGGCCTTTTGCGCAGCCGCCGCGGCTTTGGCAGCGTCGGGTTGGGCTAACCAGGCAAAGGCTGTTTTCACGGCGACAGGCAGCGGGCGCCCCATGCCAATTCTCCACGTTAGAAGCAGGTTGGCGAGAATGTCGCCTGCCTGTTTGGGCGCAAGCGGCGCAAGGAGCAAGGTGTCATCGCTGGCCACCAACGCCGTGGACATGTCTAACCCGCTGGCACAGGCCACTAAGTGGTTGACCCACGGTCGGGTCAACCGATGCCACTTACGGGTTTTAATGCCCCCGATGCTATTAGGAATCGTCGTGATGGACAGTAAGCCGTTATCACTACGTTGGTGCAGATGACTCAACCAGCCCTCAAGGATCAGGCCTTGCTCTGCAAAACTGACCGGCAAGGCGCTGTTCAAGGGCGTCGGCCAAAGACTCACCAATTGCTGATAACGCTGGAGCACGTCAGGCAGTGGCTCGATCAACTCCTGCTGCAATGCCTCGCCAAAACCGGCCATCGGCAACAAACCGCTGCCCTGTAACCGCAGGGCGCGGGTATGCAACGCTTGTTCGAGTTGATCGGGTTGTGCCAGCGCGGCTTCGAGCAAGCTGTCGCTCAGGGTGTAACGCTCCAGTGCATCAAGCACGAAGGGTTCCTCATCAGCCAAAGGCACTTCTGCCGCCTCAAAGTAAACCTTCAGGCGCTGACTAAAGAAGTGACGCACAGGATTACGCAAAAAGTCTTGAAGCTGAGTCAGGTTGACCGGTTCTTCCTGGTGATGGGCCGACAACATCGCGGGTGCAGCATGCTCGGGTTGTGCCTCATGGAGTTGCTGCCATTCACGGGCGTAACTGAACAGTTTGGGATTACCTTCGTGGAAATATCGGGCACTGAAGGGTTGAAGCGGATGCTCTTGGGTCATGGCTTCAAGCAAGTCCGCACCGTTAGAGAGTGTCCAGCCACTGGCCAAGTGGTCACGAAGCTGGCCGATGAGCACGCAGGCCGGACGCTCACTGTTGTCGCGAATACTGCGGCCTACCCAGCTGATATACAGTTGATCGCGGGCGGACAATAGCGCTTCAAGCAGCAGGTAACGGTCGTCTTCACGGCGAGAACGGTCGCCGGGGCGGTAATCGCTACCCATCAAGTCAAAGTCCAGCGGCGGTTGGGCACGCGGGTAGTCACCGTCGTTCATCCCCAGCAAGCACACGAGCTTGAATGGAATGGCTCGCATCGGCATCAAGGTGCAGAAGTTGACCGCGCCCGCAAGAAAGCGCTGCGAAAGTTTGCCTTGGTCCAGACCGGTCAGCCACGCTTCGCGCACGACCGTCAGCGGCAACTCATCGTCCAGGCCCACAAGTTCGCAGGTTTCCAGCCAGTTCTCGCGCAGCTCTTCGAGCTGGGCCAGCAGGTAATCGTCGTGCTCAGTCTCGGCCTGAAAAAACAACTGCATCAGGGCTTGCAAACGCTCGCCCCACTGCTGCGGCAAAGCAGGCTGCGAGAGTTCTTGATGGGCGATTTCAAGGGCATCTAGCAAGGCGACCAGCGGGCCAATCAGGACGGCATCAAGGCCACCTATTTCATCGTAAGGCTCAATGCCATCGCAGGCTTCGCCACTGCCAACGGCATAGCCGAGCAACATACGGCGCAATCCAAAACGCCAACTGTTCTGCTCCAGGTGCGCAGGCAGGCCCAGCCCTTCACGCTGTTCGGCATTCAACCCCCAGCGAATGCCCGCGCCTTCAATCCAACGGTGCAACGTAGGCAAGTCGCGTTCTTGTACGTTGAATCGGGCACGTAAGGCCGGCACGTCCAAGAGGTCTAGAATTTCGCTGACCGGGAATCGACTGTCAGGCAACTTGAGCAAGTGCTCGATCGCGATCAAAAGAGGATCACGCCCGCGCTGGCCCTGGTCGGCCAAGGTAAAAGGAATAAAGCGGCGGTCATTACGCTCGATCTGCCCGAACACCGCGCGAATGTGCGGCGCATAGCTGTCGACATCCGGCACCATCACGATCACATCTCGCGGCTGTAAATCCGGATTCTCACTGAATCGTGCGAGTAGTTGATCGTGAAGGATCTCGACTTCACGTTGCGCGCTGTGGGCAACGTGAAAACGAATTGACTGATCTTTCTCCAGCTCAATAGCAGGCCAGCACTCGCGTGTTTCATTGAGCGGGCGAAGCTCCAGGATGTCGTCCTGTAATTGGTTAAGTAGATTGCGCGGTTCAACTTCACTGAACAGGTCAATCCGACCATCACGGAACGCGGAACGGTAGCTGTTGGGGTCGTCGAAACTGTCGAGCAGATTGATGTAGTCGCGCCCCTGCTTGCCCCACGCAGCTAGTAGCGGATGGGCGTGCTGATGCAGGATATCCGCGTCCAGTACTGTAGGCATTCCCGCTTTGCGCGCTTGGCGCTTGTACTGATGACGCAGCAGATCTTTGTCTGCAACGATGTCAGACCAATGGTGGCGGCAAGGGTTGTGTACACATAGCAATACCTGACTGAAACGTGCGAGACCTGCCAATGCTTCGAGCGCTTGCGCGGGCAGAGAAGAGATGCCGAACACAATCACCCTGGCGGGTAACCCGGACGGGGCTTGTTCGAGGCTGTTGATTTTTTCTATAAAACGCTGATGAACACCCGCCCGACTTTGGGCCATGCCCTCTTGCCCTACATCCAGCAACAGGGCACGCCACAACTCGGCTTGCCAGCAGTTGGCCGGGCTCAAGGCAGGCGTTTCGCCTCGTGCATTGCGTAACTGATGGCGGCCAGCAGCCCAGTCTTCCAGCCAGTCAGCGCGGTAAACCTGATATTGGTCGAACAGATCCGCGAGCCGCTCTGAGAGTTGATAGCGTTTGCGCAGGTCGGTGTCATGGGTAAGAAAGCGCTGCAACGGCTCAAAATGCGGTAGATCAATCAGTGCTGGTAACAAACGCATCAGGCGCCAGGTTAACGGAGCCTTGTCGAGCAAAGACTTAGCAGGGATTTGTTCGCTGCCCAGCACCAGACGATAGAGTTGCCATAAAAATGTACCGGGTAACTGGACATCAATCGCTGCCGCTATACCACAACCACCCAAGTCATCATCCTGAGCATCTTCTGCCAGGGCCAACTTGAGCCATTGCGCGATCCCGTTGCTTTGCACCAGCGCTATTTCATTCTCCAAGGGTGCCAAGGGATACATGCGCATCCAGCTCACGACCAGGCTGCGCAGTTCATCAAGCCGGTTACCGTGAACCACCATAAAACCCGCATTGAGGGGCGTAGCAACCGACATATCGGCATCCTTTGGAGAAGATTAAAAACCCGGAGGCGAACCTTAACATCGCCCAGTCATCTGAGTGCAACGCAAGGTACATACGCGCTCAATATGCCTTCAAATAATGGGAGGCTTACGGCTGGCGATATCAATAGCGTCGTTTATGAGATGTAGCCGATCAGTAATGGACATATCGCCAACAGGGCAAGTCCGTTTAGAAAGCCAGTCCTTCTGGTTTTACATGACCGAAACGTTTCACCTCCCGCAGCGTTAGTCGTTCTAAGCGCAGGTCAACGGGGAGGTATAGAAACACCATGAGATCAAAAGCGTCCTCAAGTGCGCAGCCCCACCCCCTTATCGAGCCAACGACAACTGCCCGGCTTGCGCGGCGCATCTCATGAAGTAAACGCTCACACCGCTGCGTTTTTTCGACCTGATGTTGATAAGGCGGGTTACTGGGTAGCCACAAAAAATCATCGGCCTCCAGATGTGTCGCACACAGTTCGTACGCCATGCTCTGGCCAGGGTAGTCGTGCCGGTCCCTGCGGCACCCGTCATGAGGATGTTGCGAGTCATACTTGCCTCTGTCTCGCCAAGTGCTATCAAACCTCATACCAAATGACAAAAACGGTTATTCACTGGCCTGCTCACGTTTCGAGATACGACACCGAGCGTAGTTACATAAAGTGGGAACCCCTGATGCTTCCATATACGCCGATGACAAAGCAAAGATTCAGCTGTTTGGATCAAGAATATTTTTCGAGCGCACAAACAAAATCCCCATCTGCGTAAGCAGACG
>NZ_JAAEBV010000008.1:0-150299 GCF_016812185.1 Pseudomonas weihenstephanensis
TTAATTACAATCAAGGTTCGTGCCAACATAAATAATAACCATATAAATCAGATAGATAGCTAAAGTAAGCGTATGAAATGACCAATTTTCAGGTAGGTAGCATGGATAAAGTGCGCAAGAAGTTGCGCAGTACTGCGCAACTTCTTGCGCACTCGTCTACAGCTACCGGTTTATATACGCTGTGGCGATGTATCCACACGGTTATCCACATTTAAGTGCGCAACTTCTTGCGCAGTTGGTGTTTGTCATAAATGTCAATTTTGTTGATTTTAATAAGTCAACGGGTAATCAGATTTTGTGTAGCGCTTTGCGTATCAGATGTGCGGCATATCTGTACTGTTTTTTGCGGGAGCAGGTTGTTAGTAGGGTAAATTGCATGGATCTCCGACTTGTCGCATGTAAGTCAGATCCTTTATTTTTGTAAGAATCGTCTTATAGGCGCGGATCTGTTCTGAGTGGATTATTGTCGACATTGTTTGCAGTGTTCATGATTAAATTACAGTCTGTATTTAAAGCTGTTAAGCCATTGATTATAAAGGGCTAAACCCTGATTTTAGTGGGCGGAAATTGGTCCTTTTAGACGTGAGTCCAAGGCTTTTCAAAGGACTTTCAGAGTAGGGGCGTACCTGAAAAATAAGCGCCTATTCATTTGCAAGATATGAAGGTCATGATTCTTTACGACGAACGGGAATCAATTTTTTGGTAACTTCTGTTTTATTTTTTGTGTATTCTCTCGGCCCGCATCAAGTATCAAAGTGCCATAAAGGCATGTGTGAGGCTTGATTGAGAAGCTGTTGGATCCTCTGTGCTCATGCACACCATCCACGGTACTTTCTGCATTTGCCAGGAGGCACGAACGCCCAGCGTTCAATCATCAAGGAGGCATAGATGACGTATTCAAGCACGCTAATGGTTCGCTATGCCGACTTGGCCCGGCAGCCTATTTCAAGTGATAACTTTGCCGGCGACGAAGTTCGCTACTCCAGTGAGTTCGAAGCCCTGGAAGCCGAGCTGGAAAAGGCCCAGTCGCTGCACGCCAGTGGCCCCATCGACTGGTTGAAAATCCAGGAAAACAGCGAACTTATTCTCCGAACATCCTCCAAGGATTTACGTGTCGCCGCCTGGCTGACATGGGCCTTGCATCTGCGTGAGTCGTTTGTGGGGTTGCATGCCGGATTAGGCGTGTTGGTGTACCTGTGTGAGCACCACTGGGAGCAGTTTCACCCCGCCAAAGCGCGCACTCGGGCCGCTGCGATTGCTTGGTTGGTGCCGCGTCTTGAGGGTGCGCTCAAAGATGACGTGCCGATCAAAGAGCAACTGCCGCTGTTCCGCAGCCTGGTCAAGCAGTTGCAAGCGCTGGATGCGGTGCTGACACAACACCTTGACGATGCTGCGCCGTTGCTGCTGCCCATTCACCGGCGGCTGGCAAACATGGTTCAGCGCGCGGCGAACAATGAGCCCGAACCTGGCGTGGTAGGGGCGGTGGTGGCTCAGGTCAAGCAGGCCGCGACCCAGTTATTCACGCCCGGCACCCCGATTGATAACGAAAAAGACGCACAAAAAGCGCTGCGCACCCAGCAGGACAGCGCACGGCCGCTGTGTGCCTGGTGGCTTAAACAGAAGGCTACGGATGTGCGGGCGCTACGCCTAAATCGTACGTTGATGTGGATGGCGATAGACGCTGTACCTGAGCGTAATAGTGAGCAAATTACCGTGCTGCGGGGGTTGCCCGTCGACAAACTCAAGGCTTATCAGGACCGCTTTGCCCAAGGTCAATATGCCGATCTGTTGGTCGAAGTCGAAGCCAGCCTGGGCAAAGCGCCGTTCTGGTTCGATGGGCATCGCATTGTCTGGGAGTGTTTGCAGGCGCTGAATGCCGAGATCGCCATGCGTGAGGTGGAAATCCACTTCAGCCTGTTGATTCAACGTTTGCCGGGCATCATCGAATTGCGCTTTCACGATGGTGCGCCGTTTGCCGACCCGGCGACGCGGGCGTGGATCAGCGCCAATGTCATGCCGCACCTGCAAAGCACCAGTGCGCCGCGCAAGGTGGAAGTGACCGCCACTCAGCCCGCGTGGGAATTGGCCCTTGAAGCGGTGCTACCGATTCTGCGCAAGGACGGCCTCAAGCCCGCCGTACAGACCCTCAAACAAGGCTTGCAAAACGCTCAGGGTGGACGTGTCCGGTTTTTTTGGCAGTTCGCCCTCGCGCGGCTGTGTTTTATGGCCAAGAAGTACGAGCTGGCCAAGACCCAGCTTGAGACCCTGGACCACACATTACAGGACTCAGGCCTGCATGCCTGGGAGCCCGATCTTGCGCTGCAAGTACTGCATTTACTGCACAGCTGCTGCGAACTGTTGCCGCAGAACCATGCCGTACGTGAACGCAGGGATGAGATTTATCGCAGGTTGTGCCATCTCGATCTCGAAGTGGTACTCGAATAGGCCCCAGGGTCATACACGCAAGGAAAAAAACCATGGCCAAAGAAGGCTCGGTAGCCCCCAAGGAACGCATCAACGTCACCTTCAAGCCCGCCACCGGTGGTGCTCAGGAAGAAATTGAACTGCCGTTGAAACTACTCGCCATCGGTGATTACACCCACCGCAAGGACGAACGCAAAGTCGAAGATCGCAAGCCGATCAGCATCGACAAAATGACGTTCGACGAAGTGCTGGCCAAGCAAGAACTGAGCCTGACCTTGAGTGTTGCCAACCGCCTTCAGGAAGAGAGCGACACTGAAGAATTGGCCGTGAAATTGCGCGTTAACTCGATGAAAGACTTCAACCCGGCCAGCCTGGTTGAGCAAGTGCCGGAGTTGAAAAAACTGATGGAGCTGCGCGACGCGCTGGTGGCCCTCAAAGGCCCATTGGGCAATGCGCCGGCCTTTCGCAAAGCCATCGAAAGCGTATTGGCCGACGATGAATCCCGTGGTCGCGTACTGGGCGAGCTGGGCTTGAACGCCGCCGCCCAGGACGCTTGAGTCCCCATCAGCCAAGGAAGACAACGCAATGAGCACCAACGCAGCGCAGCAAAGCAGTACCGAAAACGGCGAATACAGCATTCTTGACAACATCATCGCCCAGACGCGTCTGACCCCGGACGACGAAGCCTATGACATCGCCAAGCGTGGCGTGTCGGCGTTTATCGAAGAGCTGCTCAAGCCGCAGAACAATGGTGAACCCGTCAAGAAGGCCATGGTTGACCGCATGATTGCTGAGATCGATGCCAAGCTCAGCCGTCAAATGGACGAAATTTTGCACCACCCTGATTTCCAGTCGCTGGAATCGTCGTGGCGTGGCCTGCAACTGCTGGTTGACCGCACCAATTTCCGCGAAAACATCAAAATCGAAATCCTCAACGTGTCTAAAGAAGACCTGCTGGACGATTTCGAAGATTCGCCAGAAGTGATGCAGGCCGGCCTGTACAAACACATCTACACCGCCGAATACGGCCAGTTTGGTGGTCAGCCTGTGGGCGCGATCATCGCCAACTACTTCATGTCCCCAAGCTCGCCCGACGTGAAGCTGATGCAGTACGTGTCCAGCGTGGCCTGCATGTCCCACGCGCCGTTCATTGCAGCGGCCGGTCCCAAGTTCTTCGGTCTGGAAAGCTTCACCGGCTTGCCTGACCTCAAGGACCTCAAGGACCACTTCGAAGGCCCGCAATTTGCCAAGTGGCAGAGCTTCCGCCAGTCCGAAGACTCGCGCTACGTGGGTTTGACCGTGCCGCGCTTCTTGCTGCGCAACCCGTACGACCCCGAAGAAAATCCGGTCAAGTCGTTCGTCTACAAAGAAACTGTCGCCAACAGCCACGAGCACTACCTGTGGGGCAACACCGCCTACGCGTTTGGCACCAAGCTGACTGACAGCTTCGCCAAGTTCCGCTGGTGCCCGAACATCATTGGCCCGCAGAGCGGTGGTGCGGTTGAAGACCTGCCGCTGCACCACTTCGAAAGCATGGGCGAAATCGAAACCAAGATTCCGACCGAAGTACTGGTGTCTGACCGCCGTGAATACGAATTGGCCGAGGAAGGTTTCATCTCTCTGACCATGCGCAAAGGCAGCGACAACGCCGCGTTCTTCTCAGCCAGTTCCGTGCAAAAGCCCAAGTTCTTTGGCATCAGCGCTGAAGGCAAGGCCGCCGAGCTGAACTACAAACTGGGCACCCAGCTGCCGTACATGATGATCGTCAACCGTTTGGCTCACTACTTGAAAGTGTTGCAGCGCGAGCAACTCGGTTCGTGGAAAGAGCGCACCGACCTTGAGCTGGAACTTAACAAGTGGATCCGCCAGTACGTGGCCGACCAGGAAAACCCGAGCGCCGAAGTGCGGGGTCGTCGTCCATTGCGTGCAGCCCAGATCATCGTCAGTGACGTTGAAGGCGAGCCTGGCTGGTACCGCGTCAGCTTGAACGTGCGTCCGCACTTCAAGTACATGGGCGCCGATTTCACTCTGTCGCTGGTTGGCAAGCTGGACAAAGAGTAAACGGAGCGTCTGATGACGGGATACGGCAGCCTTTTCGAACGCCTCAATGGCGATGCGGACAAACGCGTCGGCTGGAGCCGCGAGGTGTCGGCGATGGCGTCTGTGGCTGCCCACCTCGCCAAGATGCTCAGCACCCGTGCGGGCAGTGTGCAAACGCTGTCCGATTACGGGTTGCCCGATCTCAATGACATGCGCCTGAGCCTGCACGACTCCTTGAGTCAGGCACGTTTGGCGATTGTGGGTTTTATCGAAGCCTACGAACCGCGCTTGAGCGAGGTGCGTGTCGTTTCTTTGCCGCGGGATAACGATCAACTGCGCCTGACCTTCAGTATCGAAGGGCTGCTGGAAGTTGAGGGTTTGAAGCGTCAAGTGACGTTCTCCGCCTGCCTGGACGGCAGCGGTCAAGTCAAAGTGACCTGAAAATTGCGCGCCGCAACAGGGCGGCGCATCGCGAGACGTGAGCAGTTCCTTATCGGTCCGGGGGTGGGCAAAGCCTGGACGGGCAGGGCAGTTTTTTCATGAGTTTTAAAGCCGGGAAGGTATTTCGTGTCCTTTAACCACTACTACCAAAGCGAACTCACCGCACTTCGCCAGTTAGGTCGTCGATTCGCCGAGCGCAGCCCGGCGTTGGCCCCTTTTCTGGGGCAAGCCGGTCGGGATCCGGACGTGGAGCGGTTACTGGAGGGGTTTGCCTTCCTGACCGGGCGTCTGCGCCAGAAGCTCGACGACGAGTTGCCGGAGTTGAGCCATTCGTTGATGCAATTGCTGTGGCCCAACTACATGCGTCCGTTGCCGGCGTTCAGCATTTTGCAGTTTGACCCGCTGACCTTGCCGGGCCCTGCACTGAGGGTGGAGCGCGACACACCGGTAGAAAGCGTGCCGATTGATGGTGTGCGCTGCCGCTTTCGCACCTGTTACCCGACCGACGTCATGGCGCTCGACCTGACCGCCCTCAACTATTCGGTCAAGGGTGACGGTTCGTTGCTCAGCTTACGCCTTGAAATGAGTGCTGACGGCCACTTGGGAGAGCTGCAACTGAGCACGTTGCGTTTGCACTTTGCTGGCGAGCGTTACATCAGCCAGATGCTGTACCTGAGCCTGCTGCGCAATCTGGAAAGCATCGAACTGGTGCCGTTGAACGCTGCGGGCAAACCGCTCGATGGCGTGGGCGGGCGCCCGATGGCGTTCAAAATGCCGGGCGACCGCGTGCAGCCCGTCGGCTTCGCGGAAGAAGAAGCGTTGATTCCGTACCCGCTCAACACCTTCCGTGGTTACCGCTACCTGCAAGAATATTTCGCGTTTCAGGACAAGTTTCTGTTTGTCGATGTCAATGGGCTGGACATGCTCAAGGCGTTGCCACCCGACACGCTCAAACAGATGCGCGGCCTGGAACTGCGCTTTGACATCCGCAAGAGCGGTATCCAGCGCCTGCGCCCCACACTCGACAACGTGAAGCTGTATTGCACGCCGATTGTGAACCTGTTCAAGCATGACGCGCTGCCGATTCGCCTCGACGGTAAACAGGACGAGTACCTGCTGTTGCCCGCGGAGTACGAGCAAGAGCATTGCGGTGTGTTCTCGGTCGAAAGCGTGATTGGTTGGAAACCCGGTGGTTTGGGTTATCAGGACTACGTGCCATTCGAATCGTTTGAGCATGACCCCAGCTTCGATGTGCCCACCGCCCGCGCGCATTACAGCATTCGTCAGCGCTCGTCGTTGCTGCACGGCGGTCTCGATACGTACTTGAGTTTTGGTATCCGCCAGAGCGAAGCCCACGAAACCCTGTCGATCGAGCTGACCTGCACCAATCAGAACCTGCCACGCAAACTCAAGTTGGGTGACATTTGCCGGGCATGTGAAGCAACCCCGGAGTTTCTGACTTTTCGCAACATCACGCCTGCGACCGCCAGTTTCGCGCCGCCGCTCAATCGCGACTTCCTGTGGAAGTTGATCAGCAACATGTCGCTTAACTACCTGTCGCTGGCCGATGTCAATGCGTTGAAGGTGATTCTCGAAACCTACGACTTGCCGCGCTACTACGACCAGCACGCAGAGAAAGTCAGCAAGCGTTTGCTGGGCGGTCTCAAGTCGATCAAGCACCAGCACGTAGACCGCTTGCACCGCGGGTTGCCGGTGCGCGGGTTGCGCACTGAGCTGACTGTCGACACCCAGGGGTATATCGGCGAAGGCGATCTGTTCGTGTTTGCGTCGGTGCTCAACGAGTTTTTCGCACTTTACGCCAGTCTTAATTCGTATCACGAGTTGCGCGTAAAAAGCACACAGGGAGAGGTGTACCAATGGACACCCCGTATGGGCCTTCAGCCGCTTCTTTAAGCGGGCTGAGCCGGGTAATACGCGAGTACTCGCTGTTCCAGGCCGTGTTGCTGGTGGTGGACCGCTTGCGTGAAGCGCATCCCTACCTGAGCGAAGACGATCTGTACGACCAATTGGAATTTCAGGCCAACCCCAGCCTCGGGTTTCCGGGCAGTGATGTGGACCGGGTTGAGTTTTTCAACGAGCACGGGCAGTTGCGCGCACGCCTGCGGTTCAACTTGATCGGGCTTGTAGGCGCCGGTTCGCCCTTGCCTGCGTTCTATGGCGAGCAGGCGCTGGGCGACAGCGAAGACGGCAACCCGACACGCAACTTTCTGGATGTGTTTCACCATCGCCTGCAACGGCTGATGCTGCCGATCTGGAAAAAATACCGCTACCGCGCCAGTTTTCAGAGTGGTGCGCTGGACCCTTTTTCGGCGCAACTGTTTGCGCTGATTGGCTTGGGCGGCGAAGAGATTCGTCAGGCCAAGGAGCTGAACTGGAAACGCTTGCTGCCGTATCTGGGGTTGCTCAGCTTGCGGGCGCACTCGGCGGCGCTGATTGAGGCAGTGCTGCGTTACTACTTCAAACACGCGCAATTGACCATCGAGCAATGCATTGAGCGTCGGGTCGAGATTCTTGAAGAACAGCGCAACCGTTTGGGCCGTGCCAACAGCATGCTGGGTGAAGACTTGGTACTGGGCGAGCGGGTGCGCGACCGCAGCGGCAAGTTTCGTATCTACATCCGCGAACTGGATTGGGAGCGTTTTCATGAGTTTTTGCCCATCGGGTTCGGTTATCAACCGTTGTGCGCGCTGGTGCGTTTTACCTTGCGCGATCCGCTCGACTACGACATCCGCCTGGTGCTGCGTCAGGAAGAGATCCGCGAACTGCGCATTGGCGAACAAAACGCCTGTCGTCTGGGCTGGACCAGTTGGCTGGGCCGCGAGCGCGCCGACGGTGTGGTGACGCTGGGCAGCAAAATACATTAAGGACTGATGACACATGATCAACGTAGACCTGCAACAACTGATTCAGGCGCTGGACGCCGACACCCGTCGCGACCTCGAAAGCTCGGCTGAACGCTGCGTGGCCCGCGGCGGCAGCAAAATCCTGGTAGAAGATTTGCTGCTGGGTTTGCTTGAGCGTGCGCAAGGCTTGTTGTCGCGAGCGCTGCAAGACGCGGACGTGGACGCTGGAGAATTGAGTGCGGCCTTGCAGTCGCGGGTTGAACACAGTGCATCGCGCAACCCGGTATTTGCTCCCGAACTGGTGCAGTGGCTGCAAGACGCTTTATTAGTGGCCAACCTGGAGCTGGGTCAAAGCCAGGTCGATCAAGCGGCGTTGATCCTGGCATTGCTGCGCAATCCGATGCGTTACGCAGGCAGTCATTACTTGCCACTGCTGGCCCGGTTGAACATCGAGCGTTTAAAGGCGTTTGCCCTGTCGCTCAAAGAGCAACCGGCCACCGGTAAGCCCACTGCGCCGGGTGAGTCGTTGCTGGAGCGCTTCACCCACAACCTGACGCAACAGGCGCGCGACGGCAAACTCGACCCGGTGCTGTGCCGCGACGATGCGATCCGCCAAATGATCGACATTTTGGCTCGTCGCCGTAAAAACAACCCGATTGTGGTCGGCGAAGCCGGCGTGGGTAAAACCGCGATTGTGGAAGGGCTGGCTTCGCGCATTGCCGCCGGTGAAGTACCGCAGGTCCTTAAAGGTGTTGAATTACTGGCTTTGGACATGGGTTTGTTACAAGCCGGTGCCAGCGTCAAGGGTGAGTTTGAACGTCGCCTTAAAGGGGTGATTGACGAAGTCAAAGCGTCGCCCAAGCCGATCATTATTTTTATCGACGAAGCCCACACCTTGATTGGCGCAGGCGGCAACGCGGGTGGCTCCGATGCTGCCAACCTGCTCAAGCCCGCGCTGGCCCGTGGCGAGTTGCGCACCATTGCAGCCACCACCTGGTCGGAGTACAAAAAGTATTTTGAAAAAGACCCGGCCTTGGCGCGGCGTTTCCAACCCGTGCAACTGCACGAACCCACCGTCAGCGAGGCGGTGACGATTCTGCGCGGCTTGGCCCAAGTCTATGAAAAAAGCCACGGCATCTACCTGCGTGATGACGCTGTGGTGGCGGCCGCTGAGTTGTCTGCACGCTACTTGGCCGGGCGTCAACTGCCTGACAAAGCGGTGGATGTGCTCGACACCGCCTGTGCCCGTGTGCGTATCAGCCTCGCGGCCGCGCCCCAGCGCCTTGAGCAATTGCGCGGTGAGCTGGCCGAAGGTGATCGCCAGAGTCAGGCCCTGCGTCGGGATGCCGAAGCCGGTTTGCAGATAGACCACGAAGCCCTTGACCTGCTCGAAGACCGTTTGAGCGATGCTCAAGACGAGCGATTGGCCTTGGAGGCACTGTGGAGCGAGCAAAAGCAATTGGCTGAGCGTTTGCTGGAGCAACGCAAAGCATTGGCGACGGCGCGCATCGCTGCTGCCGCAGCCCCGCGGGTGGCCTTACAGGAAGATGCCGAAGGTCTAGTCATTGAGACGCCGGAAAATGATGCACCGAGCATCGAAACCCTTGAGGCGGCACTCAATGAAACCCATTGCAGCTTGACCGAGGCCCAGCTCACTGAGCGTCTGGTCAGCTTTGAAGTGTGCCCACGGCTGGTGGCTGAAGTGATCAGCGCGTGGACCGGTGTTCCGTTGGCGCAACTGGCGCGTGAGCACAACGCCAAGGTGGCGAATTTTGCCACCGATTTGCGCACGCGCATTCGCGGGCAGGATCAAGCGGTGCATGCACTCGACCGTTCCATGCGTGCCACAGCTGCCGGGTTAAACAAGCCCGATGCGCCGGTGGGCGTGTTTTTGCTGGTCGGTCCCAGCGGCGTCGGCAAAACCGAAACGGCGTTGGCACTGGCCGACTTGCTGTATGGCGGTGAGCGTTTTATCACCACCATCAACATGTCCGAGTTTCAGGAGAAACACACGGTGTCACGCCTGATTGGCGCGCCGCCAGGCTATGTGGGCTATGGCGAGGGCGGCATGCTCACCGAAGCGGTGCGCCAAAAGCCGTATTCGGTGGTGTTGCTCGATGAAGTCGAAAAGGCCGACCCGGACGTGCTGAACCTGTTTTACCAAATCTTCGACAAAGGCGTGGCCAATGACGGGGAAGGGCGTGAGATTGACTTTCGCAACACCCTGATCCTGATGACCTCAAACCTGGGCAGCGACCGTATCTCACAGCTGTGCGAGAACGGAGCACGGCCATCGGCCCAAGTGCTGGAAGACACCATCCGCCCGGTGCTCAGTCACCACTTCAAACCCGCACTGTTGGCGCGTATGCGCGTAGTCCCCTACTACCCGGTGGGCGGCCCGGTGTTGCGCGAACTGATTGAGATCAAACTGGATCGTTTGGGCGAGCGCCTGGCGCGTCGTCAGTTGGACTTCAGTTATTGCCAGCCGCTGGTGGATCAATTGGCCGAGCGTTGCACCCAGAGCGACAGTGGTGCGCGGCTGATTGATCACTTGCTTGATCAGCACGTGTTACCGCTGGTGGCCGACCGTTTGCTCGACGCCATGGCCCAAGGCGTGAGCCTCAAACGCGTGCATGCCACGCTTGACGCCAATGCCAGCGTGATCTGCGAGTTTGCTTGAGGTGGGCGTGATGTTTAAGCAAGTGGCACAACCCTTGGTGTATGCAGAGGCCTTGCTCGCGCAGTTTGCGAACCTGTCGCATGCACCTGATGACGCCACGTTGTTGGGCCGGTTTGTGCAGGGGCTGGCAGAACTCAGCGGCTGCGAACTGGCGCAACTGTATTTGCTGGACGCCACCCACACCTGCCTGGGCTTGAGCGCCGAGTGCCTGAACGGGGTGGTACAACCCCGTGAAGCGCAGTGCCTGCCCGCCGATTACAACGGGGAACAGTTACTGCAATTTGCGCTGTGCCAAAACCGGGTGCTGTGCCTCAACGCGCTGAGTTCCAGTCTGCACGAGACCAGCTTCCTGCCAGCGGGCTTGGCGTGGCAGTCGTTGCTGTGCGTTCCGCTGGTCAACCAGAAGCAATCGGTGGCAGGCGTGCTGCTGTGCGCCAGTCAGCACGCTGTTGAACTCGAAGGTTTTGCGCACTCACTGGCCCAACTCGGCAGTTTCGTACTCGGACAACTGCATCTGTTGCAATCATTGCGCAGCTCGGCAGGCGCCCCCCCTGCGGCGCTGGTCAGCGTGCCGAGTGCCAGCGGCTATGGCTTGATCGGCAAAAGCCCGGTCATGCGTCAGGCTTATTCGTTAATCAGCAAAGTGCTGCACAGCCCGTACACCGTGCTGCTATTGGGGGAAACCGGCAGCGGCAAGGAAGTCTTTGCCCGCGCCATCCATGACTACGGCCCGCGTCGTTCACGGGCCTTTATTGTGCAGAACTGCGCGGCGTTCCCGGAAAACCTGCTGGAAAGCGAGCTATTTGGCTACCGCAAGGGCGCTTTCACCGGGGCGGATTGCGACCGCCCCGGCCTGTTCGATGCGGCCAACGGCGGCACTTTGTTACTGGATGAAATTGGTGACATGCCGCTGTCGCTGCAAGCCAAGCTGCTGCGTGTGTTGCAAGAAGGCGAGATCCGGCCGCTGGGGTCTAACGACACGCACAAAATTGATGTGCGCATCATTGCCGCGACGCATCGCGACCTCGCAGTACTGGTCAGTGAAGGCAAATTCCGTGAGGACTTGTATTACCGACTGGCGCAATTTCCCATTGAGTTACCCCCGCTGCGCCAGCGCGAAGGCGACATTTTGGAGCTGGCCCGGCACTTCGCCGACAAGGCCTGCACCTTCTTGCAGCGCGACGCCGTGCATTGGTCGCAGGCGGCGCTGGACCATCTGCTGGCTTACACCTTTCCGGGTAACGTGCGTGAACTCAAAGGCCTGGTCGAACGTGCCGTGCTGCTGTGCGAGGGCGGGGAGCTACTGGCCGAGCATTTCTCGTTACGCCCCGACCTGGCACTGGAAGACAGCCCCCTGAGCCTGCGAGAACGACTGGAGCAGGTCGAACGCAGCTGGTTGCTCGACAGCCTGCGCAAAAACGATGGCAACCAGACCCTGGCCGCCCGCGAACTGGGGCTGCCGCGCCGCACCTTGCTGTACCGCATGGAGCGCCTGAATGTTCAGGTGGGTGAACGCGATGGTTAGTTAACGCCCTTGCGTGCATCTCATTCGATTGCGGCAGGCCGTGCGTCCAGCGCCTGCCTGTGAAATTTGTCTACCCAGGAGACCCTCCGATGCCTGTTCGTCACTGGCAAACCGTGCTGTTGGCCCTCGTTGTTGTCTGCGGCCTTGGCGGCTGTAACGGCAATTACAAATTCAATGACAACACCTATCGCCCATTGGGTGATCCGCAGGCGGTCAATCGCGGCAAGTGACCGCAAGGAGCAAGATCATGGAACTGGTTTTCGAAATGCTGAACACCAAGCAATTCGTGCCTACAGAGCTGTGCCAGAAAACCTTCACCCCCAGCGGTGGCGTGATCGGGCGCGGTGAGGATTGCGATTGGGTCATTCCTGACCGCAAGCGTCACTTGTCCAACCGCCACGCGTTGATCAGTTACCGCGACGGTGTGTTTTACCTGACCGACACCAGCAGCAACGGTATTCAGGACCGTGACACCGGTGCGCGCCTGCCCAAGGGTGAAGCGCTGCGCATCGAGAGTGGGACGGCCTATGTACTGGGCGACTTTGAAATCCGCGCCCGGCTGATTCGTGACCCGGCCAGCCTTGACGTTGAAATCGGTCTGCCGCAAGCCGCGGGCAGCATCATTCCGGATGATGCGTTTTATGATCTTGACCCGCTCAATGCGCTCGGTCAGCACGAGCACGACGACGCGCACATTAATGAACTGATCAGCCCTAAAACCGCTGCCGAACCGCCGCGCCAGCGAGCCGATTACGCGCAGGTGGATCGCGAGCGCCTGATCGTACCGCAACTGATCAAAGCCCCTGTGGCAGAGCCTGCGGCGCCACCACCTGCGGTCGAGCGTCAAACTGAAGGGTTTTGGCAGCACTTTGGCGCAGCGCTCGGCGTTGACCTCAACGAGCTTGATCACGATGCCCGAGAAGCCTTGGCCTTGAAGGCTGCGCGGTTGCTTAAACAGAGTGTGGGAGGGTTGCAGCAGAGCCTGCGCACCCGCAGCGAGCTGAAAAACGAGTTGCGTCTGGCGCAAACCACTGTTCAAAGCACGCAAAAGAACCCGCTGAAAGTGGCCATCGACGCCAGTGAAGCGCTGGGCATCCTGCTTGCGCCAGGCCGTGCGGGACAGTTGTCGGCCGAGCAGTCTGTTGCGCGAGCCTTTCGTGATGTGCAGGCGCATCAGGTGGCATTGCTGAGCGCCAGCCGGGCGGCGTTGCGTAGCACGCTGGAGCACTTTTCGCCCGAGCGCCTGACCCTGCGATTTGAGCGTGACAACAAGCCTTTGTTGGCCACCTCCGGCAGCCGCTGGAGAGCGTTCGGTCGCTATCACCAGGCGTTGCAACAGGACGATGACTGGAGCGAACGCCTGTTGGCCCGTGACTTCGCGCAAGCCTACGAAGAACAGGTGCGCTTGATTTCTTCCCTTCACAACGACTACCAAGGATGAAGCGCATGTCTTGCTGCTCGCCCCGTTTGTTTCACACGCTGCTGGCCTGCGCCGCCCTGGTGCTGATGGCGGGATGCTCGACCCTGTCACCGTATTCGACGCTGACCAAGGTCAATCTCAAACTTCAAGCCAGTGATCAATTGAACCCTGATCTTAACGGGCGTCCTTCACCTGTGGTGGTGAGCCTGTTTGAACTCAAACACCCGGTGGCGTTTGAGAATGCGGACTTTTTCAGCCTGTATGAGCATGCCAAAGAGGCACTCAGCCCGGACATGGTCGCCAGCGAACAGCTTGAGTTGCGCCCAGGTGAAACCCTGGAGTTGAAACTCAGCGTAGAGGAGGGCAGCCGTTATATCGGTATCCTCGCGGCGTACCGCGACCTGCCTGACAGTAAGTGGCGCTATACGGTTGAAGTCACCCCGCAAGAGACAACGGACGTGGCGTTGATCCTCGATCAGAGCGGCATTCTCAACGCTCAAAAAATGCTCGCCAAGGCGGATGACTGATCATGAATGCGCACAAAGTCATTTGGCAGGAAGGCATGCTGCTGCGTCCGCAGCATTTTCAACATAACGATCGTTATTACGACCATCAGATGAAAACCCGCACGCAGTTGCTGGGCAGTTACATCTGGGGGTTTCTGGGGCTGGAAATCGATTTGCAGTTCCTCAGCATGGGCAAGCTGGTGGTCAGCCAGGCGTCGGGGATCTTGCCCGACGGCAGCCTGTTTGAGTTGGGCGGCAACACTGAACCGCTGGCCCTCGATGTGCCACCCAACACCGGCAATACGCCGATTTACCTGGCGTTGCCGCTGGTCACCGGCAACCACATTGAAGCCCGCCGCCCGGAGCAATCCGATGTGTTGGCGCGTTACACCGCCTACGAGTCCGAAGTCACTGACTCTAATGCAGGCGATGACTCGTCCAGCCAGGTGAGTTGCGCGCGGCCGGATTTTCGTTTGCTGCTGGGTGAGCAGCAGAGCGATCAGGCGTACGTCAAGCTCAAGCTGTGTGAGGTGCTCGACACCACGCCCGATGGGGTGATCAGCCTCAACCCGGACTTTGTGCCGACGTTTATCCAGGCGCACTCTTCGAGCTATTTGCTCTCGTGCCTCAAAGAAATCATCAGCATGCTCGGGCACCGTGGCGACACCATTGCCGAGCGTATTCGCTCCAACGGCAAGGTCGGTGGTGCTGAAGTCGGCGATTTCATGATGCTGCAACTGATCAACCGTACCGAGCTGTTGCTGCGCCACTACCTGGGACTTGAGCAGGTCCACCCCGAAGAGCTGTACCGCACGCTGCTGACCATGCTGGGCGAGCTGGCGACGTTTTCCAGCGACACCAAACGCCCGCGTCTGGACAGCCGTTATCAGCACAGCGATCAGGGCGCCAGCTTTCGCAAGTTAATGGACGCGATTCGCCAAGTGCTGTCGATGGTGCTGGAGCAGCATGCTATTGAGCTGGTGCTGCAAGCGCGTCAATACGGGATTCTGGTGTCACCGTTACACGACCACAAGCTGCTGGCCTCGGCCTCGTTTGTGTTGGCCGCCAGCGCCAACTGCGACAGCGAAGAGCTGCGCCATCGCCTGCCTGCGCACCTGAAGGTCGGCCCCGTGGAGCAGATCCGCCAGTTGGTCAACCTGCACCTGCCCGGGATCAAGGTTAAACCGCTGCCGGTTGCGCCGCGCCAGATCGCTTTTCATTCCAATAAAACCTATTTCATTCTCGAACTCAGTCCTGATGACGTGGCACAGCTGGAGCGCTCCGGTGGTTTTGCATTCCATGTATCCGGGGAATTTGCCGAGCTTGAACTGAAATTCTGGGCCATCAGGAACTGACCGACATGATCAAGGACATGGAACATAGCCAGGACGAAAAAACCGTGCTGCTTGACCGCAAAGGCCAAGGGCCCGGCGCGGGTCCGCTGACTGACTTCGCCTCGCCGCCGCGCTTTGAACAGCTCGAAGAACGGATGATTTACGCCGCGCGCCTGCGCCCGACGCAAACCTTCAGCATCAGCCTCAATTCATTGGTCGCCGCCGCTTCGCAGCTGTTAAGTGAGGTGGTTCGGCTCAAGCACAGCGAAAGTCGTGAGGATTTGCTCCCGCTCAACGAGCGGCTGACGGCGGCGCTCAAAGTGTTTGAGGTGCGCGCGTTGCACAACGGCGCGGAAAGCAGCCAGGTCATGGCGGCCCGCTACGTGCTGTGCACAGTCGTCGATGAAGCGGTGGTGACGACGACCTGGGGTAATGAAAGCGAATGGTCGCAGATGAGCCTGTTGAGCAGTTTTCACAACGAGACGTTCGGTGGCGAAAAGGTTTTTCAGCTGCTCGATCGACTGTCCAAAAACCCGGTCAAGCACTTGCCGATGCTGGAGTTGATGTACCTGTGCCTGTCGCTGGGCTTTGAGGGCAAATACCGGGTCCAGCCACGCGGCATGCTGGAACTGGAAGGTATCCGCGATGCGTTGTATCGCCAGATCCGCCAACTGCGCGGCGATGTTCCCCGCGAGCTGTCACCGCAGTGGGAAGGTTTGAGCCAGCAGCGACGCCATCTGGTGCGCATCGTACCGGCCTGGATGGTGGTGCTGTTTACCGCCGTGTGTCTGGTGGTGATGTATTGCGGTTTTGCCTGGGTGTTGGGTGAACAGCGCGAAACGGTATTGCAACCTTATCAGCAGCTTGATCCGGCGTTGGTTCAGCCTGATGCCGCCGCCGTTAACAAGGACGTGTGATGAAACAGTTTTTCAAAAAAATCGGCGCATTCTTGTGCAAGACCTGGGTCTGGACCCTGTTACTGCTCCTGTGCGTGGCGCTGCTGGTGTGGTTTGTCGGGCCGCTGTTAGCGGTCAATGACTACAAGTTCTGGGAAGGTTCGACCTCGCGGCTGTTGACCATCAGCGCGCTGATATTGATGTGGGGCCTGTTCATGGTCTACGTCAATTGGCGCGCTGGAGTGCGCAAGCAAGTGTTGCTGGACAGCGAAGACGGGCAGGCCCGTTTGCAGCGCGAAGAGCAAATCGAGAGTGAACGCAAAGCGCTCAAAACGCGCTTCAAGGACGCCCTCAACACCCTCAAGACCTCCAGCGTGTATCGCGGTCGCAGCGAGCGCTGGCGCAATGATTTGCCGTGGTACTTGCTGATTGGCCCACAGGGCAGCGGCAAAACCAGTTTGCTGGACTTCTCGGGGCTGGAGTTCCCGATCAACAAGCTGGACCGCAAGTTGACCCGCGATACCCAGGGCACGGCTTATTGCGACTGGTACTTCGCCGATCATGGGGTGTTGATCGACACCGCGGGTCGCTACCTGACCCAACCGGATGCCGAAGTCGATGGCAGCGGCTGGCACACGTTGCTGAGTTTGCTGCGTCAACGGCGGCGCAACCGTCCCTTGAATGGCGTGCTGGTGACCATTCCCGTGGAAACCTTGCTGGACGGCACTGACGGTGAGCTGGAGGCGTTGGCGCGTCAAGTCCGCGCGCGCTTGCAAGATGTGCATCAAAAGCTGCACGTCGATGTGCCGGTGTACCTGGTGTTGAGCAAGGCAGACCGTTTACTCGGGTTCGATGAGTTCTTTGAACAATTAAGCCGCGAAGAAAGCGATCAGGTATTGGGTACCACGTTGCGCAAGGAGCAAAGTGGCACCGATGTCGCGGTTTTACGGGCTGAGTTTGAAGAGCTGCTGCGCAGGCTTAATAGCCAGGTGATCATGCGCATGCATCAGGAACGTGACACTCAGCGCCGTGCGCGAATCCTCGATTTCCCGCATCAGTTGGGCCAGATCGGTGAACGCATGTGCCTGTTTGTGGACATGGCCTTTACCGGCAATCGCTACCAGCGTGTCAGCCAGTTACGTGGTTTTTACCTGACCAGCGCGCCGCATGTGTCACACGTGACGGACAACAGCGAGGAGGGGGATGACCTCAACAGCCTGAGTGCTGGCGCCTTGCCTAACCTGCACCGGGGGCGTGCGTGTTTTATCCATCATTTGTTCAGCCGGGTGATTTTTCCTGAGGCTGATCTGGCAGGGTTGGACAAGCGCGAACGCAGCCGCATCCATTGGGGCCAACGGGCCTTGTATGTGGGCGCGCTGGCCGCCTTGGCGCTGTTTGGCGTGTTGTGGGCCGGTGGCTTTTCGGCTAACTATGAACGCCTCGAAAACCTGCGCACATTGGCTCAGGAGTGGGTACAGCAGCGTGCAGCGTTGACCGCTCGTGACGACGCCCGTGCAGTCTTGAAACCGCTGGATACGCTGTATGCGGCGACGCAAGTGTTTCCCAAAACGGGGGAGGTGTCGTACCTGGAACGTGGTGGTCTTTATCAGGGTGAGGCGGTCAATCCCGTGGTCACGCAAGCGTATGACCAAGCGCTTGAAGCCCAATTATTGCCTCAAGTCGCGACGATGCTTGAGGGGCAGATTCGTACTAACCTCAAGAATCGCGAGCGCCTGCTTAACAGTTTGCGTGCCTACTTGATGCTTAACCTCAAAGACCGGCGTGATGCGGCTTGGCTCAAAGACTGGGTTGCCACCGACTGGTCGGTGCGTTACGCCGGTAACACCGAGGTGCAAAACGGCTTGAATACGCACTTTGAACGTTTGCTCAAGCAACCGTTCGTGTACCCGCTAAACGAACAGTTGGTGGCGCAGGCGCGTCAGGTATTGCGCAGTGAGTCGTTGGCCAACGTGGTTTATCGGATGTTGCGTGAGCAGGCGCGCAGCTTGCCGGAATACCGGTTGAGTCAGCACCTGGGGCCGCAGGGCGGGTTGTTTATCGGCACAGACTATGTGATTCCGGGGTTCTATACCCAGAGCGGCTATCAGCAGTATTTCTCGGTGCAGAGCACCACGCTGGTCACCGACATCCTGCAAGACAACTGGGTGTTGGGCGAAGGTCCGGGCATGAGTGGGATGGACTTGCGCCGCCTGATGGTGGAGCTGGAGCAGCTGTATTTCCGTGACTACGCCAACTATTGGGGCGAAGCCGTGGGCCGAGTGGCGCTGCAACCGATCAATGATGCCGGTGAAGGTGCCGAGCAATTGGCGGGCTTGACCTCCTCCAACTCGCCCGTGCTGCAACTGCTGGTTGAAGTGCGGGAAAACACGCGCTTCCAGGCCATCGCCGACAGCGTCGAAGAAGCCGGTGAGCCCACTGAAGCATTGGGCAAAAAGGCCGCAAAAGCAGGTAAGGCGGTTAAAGCAGTGGCGGGCAAGGCATCGCAAGTGTTGACCGCCAAACTGCCAGACACCGCCAAAAAGTCGTTGCAGCGCCGATTTGAACCTTTGCACCGTTTGCTGGATGACAACAACGGCCCGGCCGCTGATTTGACCCCGGCGCTGCAAGCGCTCAATGACTTGCAGT
Source organism: Pseudomonas weihenstephanensis (assembly GCF_016812185.1). Classification (NCBI taxonomy): domain Bacteria; kingdom Pseudomonadati; phylum Pseudomonadota; class Gammaproteobacteria; order Pseudomonadales; family Pseudomonadaceae; genus Pseudomonas; species Pseudomonas weihenstephanensis. The sequence goes on from NZ_JAAEBV010000008.1 coordinate 18,777, forward strand.
TGCAACTGACCAGCCTGGCCCGTGCCAGTGCGCCAGAGCAGGCGGCCTATGAAATGACCAAGGTGCGCATGAGCGGTCAGCGCGATGCGTTGAGCAGTTTGCGCAATGCCTCGGCGCGTTTGCCGCGCCCGGTGGGCACCTGGTTCAACGTATTGGCCGAAGACACCTGGCGTTTGCTGCTTGACGATACTTATCAGTATTTGAACCAGCGCTATCAGAGCGAGTTGTACAGCTACTACGGCAAAGCGATCAACAAGCGCTATCCGTTCTATGCCCACAGCACCAGCGACGTCGCCATCAGCGACTTCCGCGAGTTCTTCAAGGCACAGGGCATTGCGGACAAGTTCTTCGACACCTACATGCGCGCCTTTGTCAGCGGTGATCCGGGTAACTACCGGTTGCGCAGCATTGATGGGCACAGCTTGCCCATCTCCAAGGCATACCTGGACCAGATGGGGGCGGCGCAGGTGATCCGTCAGAGTTTCTTTGCAGAGAATCCGGCCGAGCCGCAGGTGCAGTTCAAGCTTGAGCCCTACACGCTGGACGCGGCGGTCAGTCGGTCGCAGTTCACCTTCGGCGACAAGGTCATTGAATACCGCCACGGGCCGATTGTGCCGGTGGCGTTCAAATGGCCCACGGAGGCCGCGGATGGTCGAACCAGCCTGGTACTGGACAAAATGGTCGGGCGCCCGGTGGGCATCGAGAAAAATACCGGGCCGTGGTCACTGTTCCGTTTGTTCGACCTGATGCAAACCGAGTCGCTGACCGGCCGTGACGTGTTGGTGCTAAAAGCCGATCTTGGCGGCCTGCGCGCTAACTATTTGTTGACCAGCCCGCGCACACCGAACCCGTTTGACATGAGTGTGATCCGCACTTTCCGTATGCCGGTGCAACTCTGATGCCGGTGAGCGGTGCCTGGCGCAGCGCGGCGCGTACCGATGCGGGCAAGGTGCGGGCGCGCAACGAAGATGCCTTTCTGGAGTGCCCGCAACAGGGGTTGTGGGTGGTCGCGGACGGTATGGGCGGTCATCAGGGCGGTGATATTGCTAGCCAGTTGATCGTCGCGAGCCTGGCAGACTTGCCGATGCAGGTGGATTTTGACGAGCGCCTCAAGGGCGTTCGTCAGTGCCTGCACTGGCTGAACCGGCGGTTGGGCCAAGAGCTGACGGTCACCGCCGGGCGCCATGACAGCATCATGGGCAGCACGGTGGTGGCGGTGCTGATGGAAGGCAACCGTGCGGCCTGTATCTGGGCCGGTGACAGTCGCTGTTATCTGTGGCGTGGGCAGCGTTTGTACCAGCTGTCCAAAGACCACTCCTTGCAACAACAACTGATTGATGAACAGCAGATGAGCGTCGAACAGGCCAAGGCGCATCCGTCGGCTCATGCCTTGACCCGGGCCGTGGGGGCCAGTGAGCAATTGACCCTCGATGTACTGGAGTTGGAGACGTTACCCGGTGATGCTTTTTTGTTGTGCAGCGATGGTTTGTACCAAGGCTTGAGTACGGACGCGCTTGGCCATGCGTTGAACTTGCCCGCGCCGCAGCAGGCGCTGGAGCGGCTGTTTAACGGTGCGTTACGTGGCGCTGCACGGGATAACCTGACGGCCGTGGTGATACGCCAATGAGCCTGCCCGACAGTGCGATCGACGACTTGCTGCTCAGCGCTGAGCATGCCAGTAACCTGACTTATTTTGCCTTTGCCAAGGCGGCGTGCGACACGCCAGCTGGCCCGCCCACCCGGGCCAGTGTCGGGCAATTACCGCAAGTGCTGGCGGCCCGTTACCAGCTCGAAGGCTTGCTGGGTGCGGGTGGGATGGGCGCGGTGTACCGTGCGCGGGACTTGCTGCATGAGCAGTACGGCGATCCGTCACCGTACATCGCCATCAAAGTGCTCAGCGAAGCCTTCGCACAAGCCCCTGATTGCAGCGCATTGCTGTACAGCGAATTCGCCCTCACGCGGCATGTGCGTCACGACAACGTATTGCGTCTGCATACGTTTGAGGTCGATCCCGACAGTCAGCACGCTTTTATCACCATGGAGCTGATGCGCGGGTTAACGCTGGACAAGCTGCTGTGTGAGCGGCCCCAGGGCCTGGCGTGGGACGAATTGCGCGAGATCGCCTTGCCGTTAATGGATGCGCTGGCTCATGCCCACGCACGTGGGGTGCTGCACGGTGATCTCAAGCCTAGCAATGTGATGGTCAGCGAAGACGGTGTGCGCCTGTTTGATTTTGGCCTGGGGCAGGCCGAGGAGGGCGTTCTCAGTGGCCTGCCGCAGTTAAGTCGCAGCCGTTTTAATGCCTGGACGCCCGGCTATGCGGCCCCTGAACTGCTGGAAGGGCAACCGTTGTCGGCCCGTGCGGATGTTTTTGCCCTGGCGTGCGTGCTGTATGAGTTGGCCGAGGGTAAACATCCGTATCAGCGCCTGCCCTCAAACACCGCACGTGAGCAGGGTTTGCACCTGCAACTGCGTGCGCCGCGTAACGTGCCCAGGCAGTGTTGGCCTGCGTTGCGAGCGGCGCTGAGTGTTGATCCGGCAGAGCGCATCATCACCGTGCAGCAACTGCGTGACGCCTGGGCCAGCACGTGGCGTGGCTGGCTGTGGGGGTTACCCGGTGTGCGCTGTATCAGGCGCATCAGGTTTTAAATCGACCGCTGTTGAGGTGTCAGCCGCTCTGCGCCTCGTTCTTGTCCTTCCAGATCATGGTTTGCACCCTGATCTGGGGATGGCTGGCCAAAGGCTCCCACTCATCGATGAACGCGAAGCCCTGCCATTGCGTTAATCGTATGTTCATGATCGTCCTGAAGGTGAACTCAACGCTGGGGCGTCACGCTAAATGTCTTGGGCGCTTTTAACCGGGAAAGAGACAAAGGGTTTGATTTCTTTCAATACGAACATGCTCTGCATCTCTTTGATACCGGGCAGTCGCCGGACGACTGACATGGCGAAATCGGCAAAAGAGTCCAGATCACGGGCAACCACTTGCAGCAAGAAGTCGGCGTCGCCGCCGATGCTGTAGCAGGCCACAACGTCTTCGAGCAGCATGACTTGCTCTTCGAACTTCTTGGCTTCTGCCTCGCTGTGGTGACCAATGCTGATACGCACGAACACCATGACCCCCAAACCGATCTTGCGTCGGTCCAGTACCGCCCGGTAGCCCTGAATGTAGCGGTGCTCTTCGAGTTGGCGCACGCGGCGCCAGCAGGGGGACGCAGACATGCCGATCTGGTCGGCCAAGGTCTGGTTGGTGATCCGGCCGTCCTGTTGCAAAGCGGTAAGAATGCGCACATCTGTAGTGGTTAGCACCGGCGTGGTCATAAATTCCAACTCCCTGTCATCAGGCGCAAGATTCTACCTAAATCGATTCGCGCGGCAATCAAAATAGAAATAATTATTCTGCTCAAAGGTTTAGTATTTTTTAACGCTTTAATCATCAACCTGCACACACGCCTTGAATAACTTTCGCAGTGAGGGCTAACCCTTGCTTATATAAAAATAACAGTGATGTGCGCCGCGAGGTGCGCGTTCAGGGGACTGCATGATTCTTCATTTGGTGTTTTTCAAGTTTATTGAACCGTATCAATGGGGGGATGAAGAAGTTATTGATGCCGAATCAACCACTCACCAACACCCCTTGTACATTGATGAGATTCTGGGATGGGCCTGTGGGCGCAATATAAGTGAACGCGCACAGGCGATGGACTTTGTGGTCATGGGTTTGTTTGAAAATCACACACAATTGTCCGCCTACTTAATACATCCGGATCATATGCGTGGCGTGGAGAAGTGGCGGCGTATTGCGACGTGGTCCGTGGTGGATGTTGAAGTGGACAGCCAAACCTCCAGTTTTGCCGGGTTGTTGGCCGGGGGCGTGGGTGGCCAGATAAAACAGTGGGATATTTTGAAAAGCCGGAACGTCCAGGGAGAGACACATGAAGTTTGATGCGGCCATTCACAAGTGCGTGATTGTTGTCGACAAGGCTCTGGGGCTGGGGCATGCAGCCAATGCCATCAGCGTGATCGGGGTCAGTTTCGGGGGGGCGATCGAAGGCTTGGTAGGTCCGGATCTGCACAGCCGTGATGGTATTAACTACCCCGGTGTCATTTACGCACCGTTGCCTATTCTGGTGTCTGACAATGCGTTGTTGCACAGTTTGCAAGAAAAGGCACTGGCGGATGAAGGCGTGCATGTGATGCCGTTTAGTGCGTTGGCGCAGTCCTGCAAAACCTATGAAGAATATGAGTCGCGTATTGCCGAGGCTGACAGTCCGGCCATTGAGTTAGTTGCCATTGGTCTGGTGGGGCCGAAAAAGTTAATCAGTAAGTTGACCGGCAATCTCGCACTCTTCAAATAACAAGGAGGTTATGTGTACGCATTATTCAAGCCTGAACTTTTAGACCTGGCGCGCGCGGTGTATCAACAGCAGGCGGATTTTGAGGCGGGCGGCATTGACGAGTCTGCCCTTAAGGAACTGCAACTTGATCGCCTTAAAGAGGTGGTGCGCTATGTTAAAGCGGGCTCAGCTTTTTATAAGACTCATTTGTCCAGCGTGCCGGATGACAGCATTGATTCGCTGAGTTGGGAACATTTCAGCCGCCTGCCTTTTACCAGCAAAAATGACCTGCGCGAGGCCGGGCACGATTTGGCCGCAGCACCGCTCAATAAGGCCTGGGTCTATTACGAGACCACCGGCACGACCGGCGCCGCCACGCCATGCCCGCGCAATGAGCATGATTCGATTTTCAATAACACCCCACTGATCCAGCGTTACGGTGAGCTGTTTCGCGCGCACGGTGAACGTCACATTGTGGGGGTGATGGGCCCTACTGAGTTGCATTCAACCGGTGACACCTTTGAAGACGTGTGCCGCAGCCTTGGGCACACCGTGGTGAAAATGTGGCCGCGCTCGCCCGTGGTCGGGCTGGACCGTGCTGTGGCATTGATCCGCGAATTGAAAATCACAGCATTGGTGTGTACGCCCGGCGTGGCGATCAGCCTGGCCAGGCATTTAATCAAGAAAGGCCAGCAGCCCGCTAACCTGGGGGTCAAGCTGATGCTGACGCTGGGCGAGCTGACCACGCCCGCGTTGTTGCGCAATATTGGCGAAGTGTGGAATTGCACGCTGTACAACTGCATGTACGCCTCACAGGAGTCGTCGATTTTGGCGGCGTGTGATGCCCGCGGCAATCTGTGCACGGTGCCGCTGAATGTGATCTATGAGGTGATCAATCCGGCGACGGGCCAGGTGCTGTCACCGGAACATCAGCGCATGACCGGCGAGTTGGTGATCACCCATTTGTATCAAGGGCAAAAACCGCTGATTCGCTATCGCACCGGTGACATGGTCAGGGTGCATGCCGTGGAGAACGGCAAGTGGCACCTCGTGCCGATTGGCCGTGTGCGCGACACGTTGGTCCTCAACGGCCACAACCATTGTGCTTACGACGTTGAAGCGGCGTTGTTCGAGCACTTGAAGGGCTGCCTCGATTACCACATTCAGGTGGAGTCGGTGGATGGCGTTGACCAGTTGCAGGTCACGCTGGAGGTGTATCCGGGCGCGACCACGCAAAACGATCTGGTGGCCATCGCGGCCTTCATGCAGACGCGCCTGGGAGCGCTGACCCGCATTGCTGTCGGCCCGACCGATGCAGTCACCGGCACCGCTGCCATGGTCAGCTGGAAAGCCGCCCGCTTGCACGACAAGCGCCAGGGCAGCGATAACCGCGAACGCGATACCGCGTTGACCCTTGCTGCGCGGAGAGCCTGATCATGGCGCATACCCCCAATCAAGCACCTACCCTCGCGCGCAAGCCGCACCTGCACGTTTACTTTGAAGGGCAGGTGGTGGAGGCCGCTCAAGCGCTGATCCCGGTGACGACGCAGGCGTTTAACTACGGCACCGCGGTGTTCGAAGGCATTCGTGCGTATGTGAGTGACGCTGGCGTGCTGAATGTGTTCCGCCTGGAGGATCACCTCAAGCGGCTGGAGAACTCCGCCAGGTTGCTGCAACTGGATAACTTGCCCGACCGCGCCGAAATGAAAGCCATCCTTGTTGACTTGCTGCGTCACAACCAAGCCAGCACGGACAGTTACATCCGCCCTTTAGCCTACAAAAAGGCGCTGCTACCGGGCGTCGGGTTTGGGGTGAAACTGTCAGGTGTCAGCTCCGGGCTGGTGATCAATACCCTGCCAATGGGGGCCTACATGCCTGCCTCGGGTGTGCGTTGTGCGATTTCGACCTGGCGCCGCATCCCCGATGTGTCATTGCCTGCCCGCGCCAAGATCACCGGCAGTTACGCCAACTCCGCGTTGGCGATGGAGTCGGCGCAACGTCAGGGCTTTGATGATGCGCTGATGTTGAATGTGCACGGCAACCTCGCTGAGTCGACCACCTCCAATGTGTTTGTCGTCAAAGACGGTTGCCTGATCACCCCCCCGTTGAGTGCGCATATTCTTGAGGGGATTACCCGTGACACGGTGATGACACTGGCCCGGGCTGAGCTGGGACTTAAGGTCATTGAACGCGATATTTCGTTTTCAGAACTGTTCAGCGTCGATGAATGTTTCCTTGCCGGTACGGGGGTAGAAATCGTGCCCGTGACCCAGATTGATCACTACTCGATCCAGGCGGGTCAGGTGGGGAACATCACGGCGAAGGTCAGGGACCTGTACCTGAAAACCGTCAGGGGCCAGGTCCCGCAATACGCCCACTGGTTAAGCCCGGTTATTCATTGAGCACTTGGAGCGTCATGAACATGGACAGAAATTTCATGAATGTGGGTGTGGTTGATTGGCGTCAATTGGTGATCAATACGCTAGGGCCCAACGGGACCAGCAGCGAAGCCGCCGCCCATTTCTTCACTCAGTGGTTTGGGCGCCAATACCCCGGGGCTCAGGTCCAGGTCAACCTGTGCGACTCGTATGAACAGGCGCGTTCAAGCCTGGTGGAACAGGTGCCGGCGGTCATGATCGTGGCCAATGCCTATCAGCAGATCAATCATTTCTACATGGACCCCCGGTTGGCGCTGGTGGCGACGTTTGTCTTCGATACGCCACTTTATGGCTTGGCCAGCAAAGGGCCGCTGACGACCAAAAAACTGACGGTGGCCACTCACCCCGCGCCAATGATGCTGATTGAAGAACTGTTGCCAGAGGGGCTTGAGGTGGACTCAGTGATTCTTGCGCTGTCCACCAGTGCCGCCGCTGGCGCCGCGGCCCGGGGTGAAGTGGACGTGGCGCTGACCACTGAAGTTGCCGCCGCCCTGCACGGTTTGAACTTTGTCTCCAGCACACGCCCCATCCGCATGCTGTGGTCAGTGTTCGCTTATACCCAGTGGAGCGCGTTAGGCATGGAAGGCAACGTGCATTGCAATTGAGCGTTGCGCTCACTCCCAAGAATAAAAGTAGAGGTTGTCATGACTGTATTGAAACGCCACACCCTGGACTCGACGCCGCACAAGAGCAAGCCGTTGCTGCAAAGCTCTATCGATAATTTTGGCTGGATTCCTAATCAGAGCGCTTACATGTCTGAGTCGCCGTCGTTACTCGCGGCTTATCAAAACGCCCATGACCTGTTTATCGACAGCTCCTTGAGTGAGGAGCACAAAGCACTGGTGTGGATAACCACCGGGGTTGAAAACAGCTGTGAGTACACGGTGCAGGCGCATGCATTCATCGCACTGTCCAACGGGGTGGACGCGGCAGTCGTGGATGCCATCGCCCATGACCCGAGCCGTTTAAGCCCGCAATTGACGGCTCTGCGCAGCTTTACGCTTGAGGTGATCCATGCGCGCGGGCATTTGGGCCAGGCCGCTATTGATGCGGTATTGCGTGCCGGTTTCAGCCAGCAAAACATGCTGGATGTGGTGCTCGGTGTGTCACAGAAAAACATGTCGACGATTGTCAATGCCATTGCCGGCACCGAAATCGACACCGCGTTCCAATGGGCGGGGTTTAAAGGTTTCAAACAGGCGAGCGGAGGTTGATTGATGCTGTACCTGGACAGCCACTCGGTCACGCACCTGCTCAATGATGCGCTGAGCCTGAAATTGAGCGAGATCGCTTTCAAATTGCACGCAACTGGGCAAGTCGAACAGCCTTTACGCACGATTGTCAGGGGCGCTGAACAGCAATTGATGGGCGTCATGCCTGCGTACATCAAGTCCGGCCCTTATCAGGGCTTCGGCCTGAAGTCCGTGGTGGTCAAGTTGGGGGAGGCCGCCAAAGGCCCGTCGCACAGTGGCAGTGTGTTGATCTATGACGAACCCGGTGCGCCACCCGTGGTGGCCGTGGATGCCGGTGCAATCACGCAGGTTCGCACCGCGTCGGCTTCGGCCTATGCCACCGACTTGCTGGCAAATGCGCAGGCTTCACGTCTCGCCATACTCGGCACCGGGCTACAAGCGCGTGCTCATTTGTTGGCCATGCAAAGCGTAAGGCCGATCAAGCACGTTTCAATTTGGGGCCGCAACCCGCGAGCCACCCGTGAATTGGGCCAATGGATTCAGAGCACCTGCGATCTGGCGGTGAGCGTATGTGCCAGCGCCGCAGAGGCGGTCCATGACCGCGACATTGTGTGCCTGACCACGGCCGCCAGGTCACCGATCATCAGGCGCAGTGATTTGCCCAGGCACTGCCACGTCAACGCAATCGGCTCATCGGCGCTGGGGTTTCAGGAGCTGCATGAAGATGTGTACCAAGACAGCCTTCTGTTCACCGATTGCAATCAGTCGGTGTTGGCCGCCAGTGAATGCGTGATCAAAGCGGTCAACCAAGGCGTTTTGAACCCGCAGGGCGTGGGCACTGAAATCGGTGCTGTGCCGACTGATCGACGTTGGCGGGAGGAAGGGGGCGTCACACTCTTCAAGTCCGTAGGGTTGGCGGTTCAGGACCTGGTGTTTTCCCGTGAGGTAATCCGCCAGTGGCTCGCCTCATCGGGCTGACGACACAGACCGGTTTGAGCCCTGGCCCTACGTATAATTTATGTCCCGAGGGGGAACGCTATGCTCGATTTGACACAGGTACTCACCTACAGCGCGGCATTAGGTATCGCCGCAGCCATTCCGGGGCCAGGCATGGCTGCGCTGGTGGCCAGAAGTGTCAGTGGCGGAGCACTGACCGGGTTTTGTTTGTTGTTTGGTTTGATTCTGGGGGATTTGACGTACCTGTCATTTGCCGTGTTTGGCCTGGCGATGATCGCTGAGCACTTTAACGAGCTGTTCCAATTGGTGCGTTGGGGGGCTGCGCTGTATCTGTTCTATCTGGCCTGGCAATTCTGGTTTGCCGATCATCAGGCGATTGAAGTCGGTAAGCCTGTGAAGCGTAAAGAACTGCTGTCAGCGGCGGTCTCAGGTTTGACCATCACCTTGGGCAACCCTAAAACCATTGCGTTTTACCTGGCCTTGCTGCCGTTGGTGATCAACCTTGAAAACGTATCACTGGCGACGTGGGGGTTGATGCTGGTGCCGTTAACGGTGCTGGTGCTACTGAGTGTCGGGGCACTGTTTGTTTTTGGTGCGGTGCGTATTCGTCACCTGCTGTCGAGCCTGCGCGCGCAACAGCGATTGTTTCGCGGTGCCGCCGCGATCATGGTGGCAGCCGGTGCGGCCATGCTGGTTCGCTAAGGGATGTCACACTTTACTGACTGGCCTGCTCATACGCTCGGCGCATGGTGTGCCACGTGTGCGGGTCAGCCGGTATCAGGTGCTCGATGCGCAAGGAGGTCACCGTGACATCCTGCGGCATGCCAAATGTTGTGAAGGTAGACAGGAAGTTCAGCTCGCCCTGTTGAGAGTTGACCTGCTCATCACCAGCGGTGGCAGCTCATCGCTCAACACCTCCGGCATGGCGGGGGCGGGCCGACCAATTCCTGATTGATTTCGGCCTGCAACTTATGTCCAAACCCGATACGGCTCAGGTGGTGATTGACTTGTATTTGTTGGGTGGCATGGCCTGTGTCTGGATGTATCGCGATGCTCGCTCGAAGGGGCGTCCGATCGTTACTGTATGGCCTTATTTTCTGCTGACGGCGGTGTTCGTCTCGATAGGTCCGCTGCTGTATATCGTGGTCAACGGCTTTCGGCATCCGCTATCAGGAAAGTAGCGGCAAGTTGTAGCTGACAGGTCAGTTTGGTATTGTCCGCGCGCTTTCTGAGCCCTCATGCGTGAAGAACTCAGCAAGACAGTACCTGGTCAGCCTTAAGCCTTGCGCCATATCCGTTTGTGCGCCCCTCTTAAAATGCCCCGATGTTCATTTGGCGCGCCGCGCGTTCCACGCCCGCAATGGCCTGTGCCTGTCGTGGGCAAACGTCGGCGAGATGGCAGCGTTCGGCCGTGCGAAATACCAGGTACCCCGTTTTCCTTAAAGGAGTATCCAGTGAAAACACTGTTCAAAACCCTGCTGACAAGCACCGCCGTGGTTGGTTTTTTTGCGCTGGCCGGTTGTGCCACTGAAAGCTCGCGCGCATTACCCATTGAAAAAGTCGCCAGTGCCAGCGTTGCGTACCACGGTGTGCGCGTGCCAATTGCGGTGGGCAAGTTCGATAACCGCTCCAGTTACATGCGCGGCATTTTTTCTGATGGTGTCGACCGCCTCGGCGGACAAGCCAAGACCATCTTGATCACCCACTTGCAGCAGACCAACCGCTTCAGCGTGCTGGACCGCGACAATATGGGCGAAATCGCCCAGGAAGCTGTAATCAAAGGCCAGGCCCAAAAGCTCAAAGGCGCGGATTACGTCGTGACTGGCGATGTGACCGAGTTCGGTCGCAAGGAAACCGGCGACCGTCAATTATTCGGTTTGCTGGGTCGCGGTAAAACGCAGGTGGCTTACGCCAAGGTCAACCTGAACATCGTCAACATCAGCACCTCAGAAGTGGTCTATTCGACTCAGGGTGCAGGTGAATATGCCTTGTCCAATCGTGAAATCGTGGGTTTTGGCGGCACTGCCAGCTATGACTCCACACTCAACGGCAAGGTGCTGGATCTGGCCATGCGTGAAGCGATCAATCATTTGGTAGACGGTATCAACGCTGGCGCCTGGAACCCGCGCTCTAACTGATCAGTGATGCATCAAGGAGCAGTACAAGGATGAGCAAGGCAGTCAAGTTGTCGCTGATGCTGGCAGGATTCATGATAGTGGCCGGTTGCCAAACCGCGCCCAAACCGCTGTATCAGTGGGAAAGCTATCAGCCGCAGGTGTACGAATACTTCAAGGGTGAACCCAAGGAGCAGCAGGTCGAGGCACTGGAGCGCGATCTGCAAAAGATCAATGCCAGCGGTCGTTCAGCTCCGCCCGGTTATCACGCGCATTTGGGCATGTTGTACCTGTCGATGGGCAAGGATGATCAGATGGTGCAGCAGTTTCGCACTGAAAAAGCCTTGTTTCCCGAGTCCGGGCCTTACATGGACTTCTTGCTCAAGAACGCCAAGGCCGGAGATACCAAATGAGTGCGCGTTATTTAGCGGTGTTGTTGAGCCTGGCCTTGCTGGGCGGCTGCGCAGCCCCCAAAACCATCGACTACGCGGCGTTTAAACAAAGCCGTCCGAAAAGCATCCTGGTACTGCCACCGATCAACGAGTCTCCCGAAATCCAGGCCTCTTACAGCCTGGTGTCGCAGGTTACGTACCCGTTGGCCGAGGCGGGCTACTACGTGCTGCCGATTGCATTGGTGGATGAAACTTTCCGCCAGAACGGGCTGACCACGGCCAATGATATTCAGGCGGTATCACCGGCCAAGTTGCAGGAAATCTTTGGCGCGGACGCTGGGCTTTACATCACCGTCACTGAGTACGGCACGCGCTACATGCTGATCGCCAGTGACACCGCTGTCACGGCCACGGCAAAACTGGTGGACCTGAAAACGGGCACCACGTTGTGGACCGGTGTGGCGCGCGCTTCCAGCGAAGAGGGCAACGGCAACGGAGGAGGCATTATCGGTATGTTGATCACGGCTGCGGTCAAGCAGGTGATTAACAGCTCCACAGATGCCGCACACCCTATTGCGGGTGTAGCCAGTGCTCGATTGCTCTCGGCTGGCCAGCGCACCGGGATCCTGTATGGGCCTCGATCGCCCAAATACGGTTCGGACTGATTCCGTCAGTGTCAGTGGCGCCCGCACCGGCCACTGACACACCGTGTCGGGTAAATTTTTTAAATGGACGTCCTTCCGAGCAGGCACGTTGAGTACTGAAATATGAATCGTCGAAAAAAAATAACGCAACTCTTGAAGGCTCACGCTAAAAAAGCCAGTGCCAAATTGGCACCGAAAAACAAGGTGAAGTACATCAGCAAAGCTGACCGCATGAAACTCGCGGCTGAACCCGAACCCGTTCGCGGCGAAGAAATGCCCGCTGAGGCGTGATGTGTTGTGGCCAGGTTCCAGGGCCAGTGGTATTTGCCATGCGGCTCAGTCCTGCCTTGCCTACCAGGTGAACTGGTCTTCAGCTACGGGTTTCTGCCCAGAATCCAGTCCTGTTTTTCTTGGCGCAAGAACGTAAGCGGTTTCACTTGAGTCTGCATATAGCTGTGCGCAGCAGGAGTGGGCGCGCTGAGCATGACCAGGACGTTCAAAACGTTGAGTTTGAGGTCGATTGAGCCTGAAAAGGACAAGGCTGTAGTGTTCGAGCGTATGAGCGCTGCCAAACTGACCGATTGCAATGCAAGGCCATCGGTCTGGGCATTGATGTCGGTAAAACCGCAAACCTCAGTCTCGCCCTTATCCAAAAGCAGCCTGCCGCTAACGTAGCCCCAATCATGCTGGTCGCAGGCATGGACGCCTAGATCCAGGCGGCTCCCATCGGCGGCCAGCCAGACGCCGCTTAGACGGTCCTTAATCTTTGGCAGTGACGATGCTTGGACAGGCAGGCACTTGTCTGGTTCGTGGGTAACCCTGCGGTAGGTCAGCTTATCGAGGTAGGTTCCTGCGTCGGCAAGCCCTGGAAAGCCGCTGCTGGCAACCAGCAGGTGCGACAGCACCAAGGTATCCTCACCCTTCACCCGGTAGAGTTGTCCGCATAATCCTGAGGTCCAGTGCCAGCTGGGGTCAGGCGAACCTTTGTCTAGCGAATACCATTCGATGGCCAGTGTTATCGCACAGCCGTGGTCCTGTTGGGCGTCGGCAAGTACTTGATAACCGCTGAGCGGGTATTTTCCAGTGGAGCCAGTCGAGGATTCATAGCTGCCAGAGAGTCGACTCCCTTGCGCGGTGAGCGTCATGATCGAGCCGTAGTCATTCTTCCAGATGCCAGCCGCGGACATGGGTATAAGTGGCACTTGAGCCTTGGGTGCGCAGTCAAGTGTTGGCTTTTCGCAGGCGAGTAGCCTGGGCGCGGTATCGAATTGGCGCGAAGACGAGCGTGTGATGATTTTGGGTCTGTCCGGGCGGTTGTAGAGCCATACGCCAACGGGAGCCAATGAATACTGCCCGGGACGGCATTGCTTGACCCGGTATTCATAAACGGTATAGCAATGCTCCATGACCACCGAACCCACCAGCACCAGGTCGGCCAGCCCAAGGGGTTCAAATTGAGGCAGTGTTTGGCCTTTGTCAGGCCCTTCTTCGATTAATACGTGGTAAAGGTCAGCCCCGAGAGTGATCTCACCATCAGCAAAGCCGAGCACTACATCCGGGCAGCCACCTTGAGCGATCCGCTTCAGGGTCTGGCGCATAAGTCGGTCGTCGCCTTTGAACCGTGAGGAGCCGGAGTCCAGCGCAAAGGTGATGTCCTGCGCCAACACAACGCCTCCGACCGAGTAGGTGGTCAAGGGTGTGGACCAAATGTACTCCACGCCAGGCACCTTGCTGTAGAGCGCCCAGGGCAGGAACAGATGAGGGCCTTGAGTCTTGCTGGTATCGACAGATGCGAACTGGCACTGGCCTTGCCCTGAAACGCGATCCCAATCGAAAGCGATGAAAGGTTGTTTGGGGTCAATTTCCCCGGCGTTCATCAGCGCTTCGAACACGAACGTGCTGCGACTGTCGACATAGGCGCTGCTACTAGGAAAGCCAATGCCTCCGTCCCAGTCCAATTGGTGGAATTGTGCACCGGCATAGTCACTTGCCAGCAGAAGCTGGCTGGCCAGCGTCGTCTGGTTGAGTGTCAGCACGTCATCCCCCGACTCGACCTGTAGAGTCCCCCACGGTCCGAAGCTATAAGGTCTTTGCAAGCAGTCGGTGAAGCTGAAACTGCTGGACGCCTGATAGTCAAATCGCCCTCCACTGGAGTGCTGGCAGCGATCAGGCGCGCAGAGGGTGGAGGTTACCCATGTGATATTGGTGCCAGAGTCCAGCGCCAGCTTCAACGGTTGTTTGGGTGTGCCGATGTGTAGGGTCGAGTACCAGGGTGTAGCGCCGTTGTTCTGGTAAGGGCCGCGATGCATGGTGAGGGTCAGCCCCTTCACCTGTGGGGCTTTGTCCATAGTGAGTTCCGTCTCTGGTCAGCGGGGGTGTCATGTTTTGAAGGGCTTGTTGAAGCCGTTGGAGCGGCGGGCATCCCTGCTTCAACCGCTATTCAAGCGCATTCCCCCAAGACGATGATGTCAGTGGCTGCCGAATCAATTTGTGTGAAATAGCGTGTGGACCCCTGTCACTCCAGGGTTTTGCCTTCGGTTTCGGGAATGAGCAGTGCCAGCATGCCGATCACGGAGGGGGCCAGGATGTTGGCGACGCGTTGCGCCAGAATTGCCCAGCCGTAACCAATGGTGCGCTGCCGCGTGGGGTAAAACTCGGCAATCCATGTGCCCCAGACACCCCAGGCACCCAGACTAAAAAAGGCCAGGGCGAAGTTGCTCAGATAGAGCATCGCACTGACTTCGTGCACCCAACCCTTGGCTTTCCAGCGTGATAGCGGCCAGTGCGGGCGTGTGCGGCTGGCGACCATCCAGCGCAGCCACGAAGCTGCTTGCTCTATCAACGGGTCCAGAATATCGGCCACCTCAGGGCTGGCAGCGAGGTGATAGTCATCCAGAACCAGTGTGATTGCGCGGTTCTCGCGGGCAAGTGCCTGGCGCAACGCATGCAGGGTGCGTTGCGGCTGAACATCCAGTGCCTGCGACGCGGCCAGATGAGGCAAGTGCGCCAGTTCAATACCAGCATGGTTAAGGGCCAGAATCAGGTAGGCAAGAAAGCGGTTCGGTTCGCCATCGGCCTCATCCAGTGACAGCCAGGCCACTCCCGTCTCGGGAGCCTGTTGGCGCAAAACCTCGTGCCATTGCATCAGCAGGGTGGTTTTGCCGTAGCCCGTCAAAAATGCTGCGCACGTCACCTGCACGTACTTTGTGCCGCAGGCTGGCGGCATAAGAAGAGTATCCGCGGCTCGGTGCTTGAAGGTTTCAGCCGCGACATCCAAGGGCGTGCGGTGTGTTTACATCGCACGGCCTGTTGTTTGGAGCCTCACCCTCAGGCGCGATATCGCCAGCGGCCAAAAAGCGTTCAGGCTGATTGGGGTTGAGCGAGTGCTTGGCACAGGTCTATCAGTTGGTGCTTCAACAGATTGCCCGCGTGGCTGAGTCCGTTAAGGCCGTAGAGCGCCAGAAATACCCCTTGAATATCAGGCAGGCCACAGCTCGCTTCGAGTATCTGATGGTCTGCCCGGATGACCCGCTTGGGCAGCAAACTGATGCCCAGCCCCGCAGCCACCGCTGCACAGACACTGGCCAGACTGGCACTTGAGTAGTTGATGCGCCAGCGCCATCCGCCCATCTCCAAGTGATGCAGCATTTCATTGCGGTACAAACCACCGACCGGAAACACAACCAGTGGCAAGGGATCACGCGCCAAGGCGGGGGTTGAGCGGCTGTCTACCCAGCACATGCGTTCCGGCCAGGAGGCCAGGCAGTCCGCGTCTTGTCCCATCTGCTTGACCAGTAGCAAGTCAAACTCGCCTTGACGATAGAGCCGCATCAGCTCCGGCCCCAAGCCGCTGGTGACTTCCAAGCGTACACCGGGGTGCTCGCGGCCGAAGCGCGAAAGGATCGGCATCAGGCGTTCGGCCGCAAAGTCTTCAGGTACACCCAGGCGTAGCACCCCCTCGCTTTTTACATCCAGAAGCACCTCTCGGGCTTCCTCTTGCAGGGCCAGAATGCGGCGCGCGTAAACCAGCAGGCGCTCGCCTTCGGGGGTGGCCATCACCCGGCGTTGTTCGCGGTCGAGCAGCTTGCAGCCAAGGCTGTCTTCCAAACGTCGTATTTGCTGGCTGACCGTGGATTGGGTGAGATGCAGGCGTTGAGCCGCCCGGGTGAAATTAGCGCAATCCACGACAGCGACAAAACTGCGCAAGAGCAAGGGATCAAACATTGTTACCGCCATTCACAAAGCCACTGAAAGGCATGTTTATATTTAATTTCAGAATGCCTGGAGCGGTGACCATACTGGCTTTTCATGAAATTGATAAGAGGGAGTGAGCATGGGTTCCCTGACAGGCAAATACGCAGTGTGGGTAGCGGGGTGGTTGATGACGGGAGCAGTCATGGCAAATGACACCACACTGCTTGGCGCGGTGAAAAACGGTGAGCTGGACACAGTGCAACAACTGATTGCAGACGGTACAGATGTCAACGCCTCGTCACTGGATGGCAGCAGTGCGCTGTTGCTTGCAACACGCGCTAACCACATCGGGATTGCTCAGGCCTTAATCGAGGCGGGGGCCAACGTTAACCAGAAAAACTTGATCCGTGACAGCCCCTACTTGCTGGCAGGCGCAAGGGGGCGCAACGAAATCCTTGAGCTTGCGCTGGCGCACGGCGCCGATCTGAAGAGTACCAACCGTTACGGCGGCACCGCGTTGATCCCGGCCTGTGAACGCGGTCATGTAGAAACCGTGCGCTTGCTGATTGCAGCGGGCGTGGACCTCAATCATGTCAACCGCCTGGGGTGGACCTGCCTGATGGAAGCCATCGTACTGTCCGATGGCGGCCCCGCGCACCAGCATATCGTCACCCAACTGATCGAGGCGGGCGCCGATTTGAACCTGCCTGACAACGAGGGCATGACCCCGTTGCAACAGGCGCAAAAACGCGGCCAACACGTTATCGCGCACTTGCTGCGCGAGGCTGGCGCAAACTGATACGCGATCTGGAGTTGTTATGCATAACGATGAGCATTACCTGCAACGTGCGGTGCAACTGGCCGCCGAAAACGTGTCTGGTGGTGGCCGGCCTTTTGGCGCTGTGCTGGTTAAACACGACCAGGTGCTGGCTGAAGCAGCCAACACCATTCATGTCAGTCAGGACCCTACCGCCCACGCAGAGCTGCTAGTCATACGGGCAGCCAGCCAGCAACTCGGTGCGCGTCTGGATGATTGCGTGATCTACGCCAGCGGGCAGCCTTGCCCCATGTGCTTGAGCGCGATGTACCTGAGCGGTGTCGCCAGGGTGGTGTTTGGCGCCACTAACCAGCAGGGCGCACCATTCGGCCTGTCTACGGAGGCGATCTATCAGCAATTGGCGCACCCTGTGTGCGAGCAAACGTTGCCTGTACGGCATCTGGCGCAACCGGGCATTGAGCAGATTTATCGCGATTGGCAGGCTCGTCATGCAGGCAGATAAAGCCGCTTTTCGCGAGTTCGCTCATTGGGCGTTGCTGGTCGTGCTGGGCCTGAATCTGCGCCCGATCCTCAGCTCTGTCAGCCCGCTGCTGATGGACATTCGTGCCGACACCGGCATGAGCTTTCAAAGCAGCGCCTGGTTGACCAGCCTACCCGTGATTTGCATGGGCCTGGTGGCGCTGCTCGGGGTGCGCGTGCAAGCCCGTGTGGGTGAACGCTATGGTGTGGCTTTGGGGCTGACGCTGATTCTGGGCGCATGCCTGTGGCGGTTCTATGGGACGCACGCCCCAAGCCTGCTGGCCACGGCCTTGTTGGGAGGTGCGGGGGTGGCGTTGATTCAGGTTCTGGTGCCGGTACTGATCAAGCGCCAGTTCCCGCATCGCATTGCCCTGGCTTTGGGGGTGTACAGCGCCTCGCTGATGGCAGGCGGGGGATTGGCGGCACTGGTCAGCCCACGGGTGGCGGATCATTTCAATCATTGGCAAAGCGGGTTGGGAATCTGGCTGGTTCCGGCGCTGGTGGCACTGGTGATGTGGTGGCGGCTGCCCCTTGGTGCCAGCGTACTGCCTGAGGCCGCCGGGGCCGGTACACGGCCTTGGCACACACGCCGGGCGTGGCTGTTGGCGTTGTACTTCGGCCTGGTGAACTGCGGCTACATGAGCATGGTTGCCTGGCTGCCTGCGTATTTTGTGCAAATGGGCTGGAGCGCGGCACACAGCGGTTCGCTGCTGGCGTTCATGACCGTGTTTCAGGTGATCGCCGCCCTGGTGATGCCAGCCCTGGCGCACCGCAGTATTGACCGGCGCCCGCTGTTGGCAATCAGTCTGTGCGCACAGGCGCTGGGTTATGTCGGGCTGGTGATGTGGCCGCTTGATTCGCCGCACCTGTGGGTGGCCTTGATCGGTTTCGGTCTGGGTGCCTGTTTTGCCTTGAGCCTGATTTTGATCCTCGATCATTGCCGCCAGCCGCGCGAGGCGGGGCAGCTAGCCAGCTTCGTGCAAGGGGCGGGGTTTCTGGTTAATGCACTATCACCTTGGCTGACGGGCTGGCTTCGTGAACTGACAGGCAGCTTTGTCAGTGCCTGGTGGGTACTGGTGGTGGCTGTTGTGTCGATGCTGGTGGTGACGGCTGTGTTCAGCCCGGCCAGCAATGCCCGATCGGTATTTGCCTCACCGGGGGGGTAAGGCAATCGAAGTGACAGCTGCTCAGAGGTCGCTTTCGAAGGTGCCAATACCTCGTGCAAAGACTGCTTAAATCGATGTAACGCCATGAGCTGTACCTGCTGTTGTTCGGTAATCTCGGCGCCAGGGTGCGTGCCTTTACCGATGGGGTAACAGCGCTGATGGCCAATGACCCGCTGTGGGCGCTTGATGAAGTAGGTTCAGGGCTTTAGACGCGGCGAATAATGGTACTAAGGTGAGCACAGCAGCGGGGCAGCTTGCGGGCTGATCTGCTCGCAATGTTCGGCAAAATTGGGCTGTGGCCGTGTTCTGCGTTTGTGTACCATCATCGGCTGGCTAACAACACATGCGGTGAGCATCGGCATGTTGGAGGCCTGGCCTATGTGCTGGCGTGGACCGTAGGGTCATTGAGTAATTTAGGAGTTGCTCGTGTTGAAAGTCGATTTAACTGAACAGTACACAAACTATGCCGGTGCGCCTGACCCAGCCCTCGGCCATGTTCCGAACGATCTGATGGCTGCTATCCAGAAGGTGTACACGCCGGCGGGCATGCAATTGACGGGGCAGGCTCAACGCGAGGCTGAAAGTGCGCAGTACGGTGCTTCGCGCTTTGGCCTTGATGGGCATACCATTGTTTTTCGTGTGGCTAAAACAACGCCGACGAAGATTGGACAGTTCGTCACGCTCTGGAAGCGCCGAACGTCCGACAGCATCATTGCACCTCTGGATATCGATGATGGCGCAGCTTTTGTTGTGGTGAGTGTGTTCGACGCAAGGCATCGCGGACAGTTTGTGTTCGACCTCAAGATACTGGCATCAAAAGGCATCATGGCGATTAACGGTAAAGGCGGTAAGCGCGCTATCCGGGTTTATCCACCGTGGGTCAAACCTGTCGCCAAAGAAGCCGTCAGAACACAGCAATGGCAACTGCGATACTTCCTTGCTCTTGAACAAAGCGGACACGCCGATTCTGCAAAAGTGCGTCAGCTCTTTGGAGGTTAAGCGCCTTATTCGTCATTCTTGAGTGCGCTGGATTAGCCCGGTGCTCAACGATGTATCCGTCACCGATCAATAGCCTGTGCTCGTTTCGGCTGCGCAGTGATCGTGCGAAGCGCCCGTTCGTGCGTCTAAACGCCCGAAGCCGAGTCCGCATGGGGCAGCTCCCGCCCCGTGATTTATCGCTACGGGTGCGGGCTTTTTCAGACTGGGCTACGGCCCTGATCGCAGGTAATCCACTGTGGGCGCTTAGTAGTGCCTGGCCACTCAAAGGTCGCCTTATACCGGGGGAGGCGCCCCGGTCAGGGGCGCATGGATCAATTGGCCAGCATTTGCGGACGACGCTTCAAACGGCGCTTGATAAAGACCGCCAGGCAAATCAGGACCAGCGCCAGCACGCTGAAAAACACTGTATTGAACCAGGGGAAGGGTTCAGTGCGGCTGTTGGTGGCTTCGATCGCAGTGATGTTGGGGAACACCGAGAAAATCTTGATGCGCCAGCCGTAGTAACGAATCAAGGCCAGTTGGTTGGCATCGCGCGAATACCCTTGGGCCTTGGCCTGGATGTCAGCTGAGTCGAACTTGAAATACCACGGAAAGGACCAGCCCGTGTCCTCATTGCGATACACCATCACCTCTTTGGTGACCGGGTCTTCAGTGTTGATGAAGTAAACATCCCGGGTCGGGCCGTCAGCGGGGTTTTCTGCGTTGATCACGCCGTTGTGATCGACCCGTTTGACTTCCACGCCCGTGACCATCACCACATCGTGTTGGGGCAGAAAGTAAAACAACCCTAGCCCAACCGCGCCCACTGCAAGCAGGGCGGTGCCCAGTAATATGCCCTTGAGCCACTTCATGCAATAACCACGCACATATTGATAATTCCTGAGGGTGTTAATTGAACCGGTGGCGACGTCAACGTGGCCTGATCCGTCTTTTTAGCCGCCACCGAACGCTGCGTTCGGTGGCGAAGGTTTTGCTGAGGATTTAACCCGGATTTACGGCGCACCTTATCGCAGTCTGCGCCAATGACTACAAGTTCAGAGCGCGCTTCCTACATGATTTGTATCAGTTTAGTTACCGATAGCCGGTCCCTTCACCCGTGTGACCAAAAAAGATGGGACGCTGGGCGATTCAAGTTGCCGGAAACGATCATGCGTATGAAAAAATGCTCCAGCCAAAGGCCGGAGCATTTTATGAGGGTAAACAGCTTTTAAACGCTACCCGGTAATCAGAATGTCAGTGATAGCGTAATCGTTGCCGGTGGCGCCTTGCGGTTCGTGACCATGAATCTCCAGTCGCATTGAAGTTGCGGTTGCAATAAAGCTCCCTTTGAGCGGTGTCCATGACCTCGAGTTAAAGGTCTTAATGGTTGTAACATTCTCGGTCTCACGGGTTTTTAGCGATAATTTTGGCAGGGGAGCTGCTCCGTTGAGGGTGCATGCGAGGAGGCTGAAATCGTATTGCGCGCCAGCTTCAAGCCCCGTTAGGTCTTTGTACAAAACAACGCCCACGCCACCAGTGCTGGCCGTCCCATTGGCCACACAGCTTTTGCCCTGGTGATGGTAGGACTTCATTTCCCCATTGGCTGCCGAACCTGCAATCCAGCCGTTCCAACCGGCTGTAAAGGGTGTGAAGTCTTTGAAACCTGAGCGTACGATCAATTGCAACACAGGGAAAACCACCGCTTGGTTTTCATGAGTGCTGCCATCGGCGGTTACTTTGCAGGTAAAGATCAATGGACTCTCGTTTTTCAACATTAATAGCTCAGTGCGTTTCAAGGCAGCCGTAAGGCCTGCATAGACTTCGGCAGGCGTAATGACGGTGCCCAGATACACATTGATGGTGTAGGGGGCTCCGCTCTTCAACGTCCCGTCACCACGCAACCAGACCCGTTGCCCTGCCAGTGCAAACCACCAGGCCTCTTCGTAGGTGTTGTCATTGACAGTGATGGTGGCATCCCCGGCGAACGTGCGGATATCCAGAATTCCATTCTGGGTAGCTGGCGGTGTCGCTTGGGGCACGACGGGGGTAGGTAAGCGAACTGGCCCGCTGATATTCAACGTCAGGGTTTCGGACGATGCCATCTTGCAGGCACTGGTAACGGTGTAGCGGATCAGGGTTTGTTTACCCGCGCCGTGAATGACTGCCTCTCTGGGGATGTCGAAATCGACATGGCCCGCTTCACGGTTGCCAGTTTTTGGCGCCAGCGATAGATGCGTGCCGTCCGGTTGGGTCCATTGCACATTAATTGTCTGGTGTTCGCTGATTCGTTCGTACGCTACCCGTACGGTCACACCGTCGCGGCCGTTCCAAATCGTCAGATCTGAGCCCACGGCTTGTAGGACAGCTGGAACTGGCAGCACTAGGTTTTCTTGAACCATGCCCAGCGTCAACAGAGGGAATTTCGTCGCGCTGGCTTTATCTTTCAGGCCATTGAAGTTAACTGCAAAGTGCACGTGGAAGGGTTGGCAATCGGCCAACTTTTGCAACTCGTTCCGAGGCAAGGGCGTATTGACCCCCTCTGCCAGCCACTGGGCACTGACGGGTACGCCTTCCAAAACCTCAAAGCTGTAGGGTGTGCCGTCTTCAAGCTCACCCGTCACCCATAACCAACACGGTTGTTCTAGTGTTATGTAGGGCCACGGCATAACGCTGGCATCAGCGTCACCGGCGAATGTATTGAGATCCAGTGTTTTACCGGTGGCCTGCTCAACCTCGGGCAAGGGTAAGCGACTGACATTGAGAACGTTCACCACGCGTTCTGGCGACGTCACCTCGATACCGTTGACACTGACGGTGTAAGTCAAGGTAATCGGTTGACCAAAATTGGCACTGATCGCCGAGGCTGGCACAACAAATTCAAGGCTGGTTTCGTTATCCTGCACCGTTCGGCACTCGAGTACGGGTGATCCCGGCCCCGAGGTGCCAATAAACGCAGGGCAAACAATATCTCCAGCTTCTATGCCATCGTAAGTAATGACGATGTGCGCACCCTTAACCGTATTGACCGGGTTAACCATCCACCCTTGTTCTGCGCAATCCACTGACTCCTTGAGGTGCGGTGGTGGTAAGTCCAGCGCCGGGTCCACGCGTAAGAGTGTGGTCGTGCGCAGGTGAAAGTCTTGAGCATTGAGCGGCAGCGGATTTTCATGCACAGGATCATTGGGTACCGGAAGGATCGGGTCAACACCGTCCCATATAACGCCCAAGTGGGTAGTCAAGGAGGAATAGTCCATTCGGCGCCCCATCCAAGCACGGGACAGAGTGAACCTGAAAACATGGTCGGCTGTCGCTTCGGCCTCTGTTACCAGGTGGTCAAATGCCACCCAAATGAATTGATACGGTGTCACATGCTGGTCACCCGCAATGGTGATAAACAATCGCTGCCCGGCTTGAATCATCGGCCATGCCTTGAGGCTGATCGTTTCATCCCCTTGAAACTTGAACATATCCAACACAACCGTAGGATCCGTGGGGCTATTGGGTTTGGCGTGTTCAAATACTGGCAGCGATGCGCGCAAATCTGCTTCTCGCACGTCCTGGATCTCTAACTCCAGCACCAATGATTCCTTAACTCTGCCACTCACCTTGGCGGTGTACCAGATCAGTACCGTGTGACCTATGCAGGTGCTCACATATTCCCAAGGTATTTGAACCTCGACACTGTCCCTGCTGCTGCCAGTTACCACAATCGGCTGGAACGTGGGCAATGCCTGATCCTTGATCACCCAGTACAGAGTAACCGGAGCATCCTGCAGGCCCTCAACGGTAATGGTCGCTACAGTTCCCTCTTTGGCATCAAGGGGGTACAGCAAGTTGTTGTTGGATGCATGCCTGATGGTTGGGTAGGGCAGTTCGGGGTTGGCAGCGATAGTGTGCAGGTCAGTGAGCGTATCAGGCAGTCTTTTAGTCATCCGGTAGTGCTCCAGTTCAATATCAGATAGGTAGCCATCGAACCTATCTAGCAGGAGGCAAGAGCAGACTGGCTACTGTCAAAGTTGACAGTTCGACCGAAAAAGAGCCGCGGTGGTACGACTGAATTGTACGAAGTCGATCAAACATCCCTCGACGCGCATTTGCACGGCAATGAGCCCGTCCTCAGGCTTATACTGGCCGCCAACGCAATTAACCTTATTCAAACGAACCGAGATACCTCATGAGCCGTTCCCTCTCTATGACCCCGGCGCGCACGGCGGTTGCGCCGCTGGTGGCTTTTATTTTGCTGTTGCTGGGGGCCGTGTTTTTGCAAAACAGCGTCGGCTCACGTCAAGTGTTATTGCTGGTGGTCGGGGCGGCGCTAGGGCTGACGCTTTATCACGCGGCTTTCGGTTTTACCTCGGCCTGGCGGGTGTTTATCAATGATCGGCGTGGCGCCGGCTTGCGTGCGCAAATGGTGATGCTGGCGGTGGCGGTGGTGTTGTTCTTCCCGGCACTGGCTGCGGGAACGTTGTTCGGTCAGCCGGTGGTCGGATTGGTAGCGCCCATCGGGGTGTCGGTGGTGGTGGGTGCGTTTATTTTCGGCATCGGCATGCAACTGGGCGGGGGCTGCGCATCGGGTACGCTGTTCACGGTCGGTGGCGGTAATGCGCGCATGCTGGTGACATTGTTGTTTTTTATCTGCGGGTCATTGATCGCCACTCATCACGTTGACTGGTGGTTTTCACTGCCGTCGTTCCCGGCCACCTCCATCGTCAAAAGCTTTGGGGTCGTGCCCGCATTGCTCGTGAGCCTGGCCGTCTTTGCCTTGATTGCGGCGGTCACGGTACACCTGGAAAAGCGTCGTCATGGTGCACTTGAAGTCCCGGTGGCCAGCCAGCAGCCGGGGCTACGCCGCTTCTTGCGCGGGCCGTGGCCCTTGGTCTGGGGGGCGATTGGGTTAGCGCTGCTCAATTACGCCACGCTGGCGCTGGCCGGGCGGCCGTGGGGCATCACCTCGGCGTTCGCGTTGTGGGGGGCCAAAGCGGTCACTGCGCTGGGAGTCGATGTCAGCAGTTGGGGGTTCTGGCAGATCCCCGGGAATGCCAAGGCGCTGGCCGCACCCGTGTGGCAAGACGTCACCAGCGTGATGAACGTCGGCATCATTCTGGGCGCTTTAATGGCGGCTGGACTGGCAGGGCGATTCGCACCCAGCCTGAAAATCCCGGCGCGTGCGCTGTTGGCGGCTGTCATCGGGGGGCTGTTGTTGGGGTATGGGTCGCGTATGGCCTACGGTTGCAACATTGGCGCGTATTTCAGTGGCATCGCCTCGGGCAGCCTGCATGGCTGGGCGTGGTTAGTCGCGGCATTTATTGGCAACAGCGTGGGTGTGCGCCTGCGTCCGTTTTTCTTTGCCGGCGAGCGCCCTCAGGTGGCTTTGAGCGGTTGCTGATGGCAGGGCCCGCCAGGGCAATGAGTTGATCCTCAAGCCGTGGCGGGCCTTCTTTGCGTTTACAGGTTAGGCAGCTGCCCGATACGGCCCATCATTTCGGTGACAATTTGCAGGTCCAGCATGAACTGCTCAACAGTCTTGAACTCGTTGTCAGTGTGCCCGGTGTATTTGACGTTAGGCATGGCCAGGCCAAATTGCACGCCGTTGGGCAGGTCGTGCACCGAGGTGGCGCCTGCCGACGACTCGAACTTATGCTCCAGGCCCAGGTTTTCGGTGGCGACGGCCAGCAGCGCCTTGACCCACTCACCTTCAGGGTTGCGATACATCGGCTCAGCGATGGTGTAATCGAAGGTCACCGGGGTTTTCGTGCTGGCGCTCCAGGCGCCGAGTTTGTCGGCGATTTCTTTCTTCAGCACCTCGGGTGACTTGCCTTTTGGCACGCGCAGGTTAACCGCCAGTTTCAAGCCTTTGTCATCCAGGCCGACATAGGTCAGCGAGGTGGTCAACGGCCCCATGAAGGCATCCTTGAACCCGACGCCGAGTTTTTCGCCGGTGTAATCCAGCCCCCAATTTTCGGACGCATAACGCGCAGCGTCGGTGATGTGGTTGGACTTGAGCGCGACTTTGCCGTTCAGACCGTGAATGAAGTCGAGCATGCGCGCGACAGGGTTGACCCCCGATTCAGGCTCGGACGAGTGGGCGGATACGCCTGTGACGGTCAGGAGTACGTCCTTGCCGACGACCTTGGCGTTTACCTCGAAGTCACCGCCATTGCGCTTGGCATACTCGGCCCCGGCTTTGTTCAACTCGCCAGCCAATTCGGCCGGTTTGTCCGTCACCAAGGTGGCCACCGACGTCGATGGAATCTGGTTGGTGGCCATGCCGCCCGTCAACGAGATGATTTCAGCGCCCTGGCCCAGACCGTCGCGGCGCGCGAAGTTGGCCATGACGGTGCCGTAGCCCTTTTCTGCAATCACCACCGGGTAGCCACCGTCCAGCGCCAAGTTGTACTGGGGCGTCGGGTTATGCTCGAAGTAGTACGGCATGGCGTCGCCCGAAGTCTCTTCGGTGGTATCGACCAGCAGCTTGAAGTTGCGCGCCAGCGGCAGTTTTTCTTCTTTGATCACCTTCATGGCGTAAAGGGTGACCACGATACCGTTCTTGTCATCTTCTGTGCCGCGGCCGTACATGCGGTCACCGATCAGCGTGACCTTGAACGGATCAAGGCGTGTGCCGTCTTTGAGCACCCAGTTTTCAGGGGTGACGGGTACCACATCGGCATGGGCGTGAATGCCCACCACTTCATCGCCGTTGCCGTCGAGGGAGATCTCATAGACGCGGTTATCGACGTTGCGAAACTTCAGGCCAAAACTCTCGGCCAGGCTTTTGATCTTGTCGGCGATTTTGATGAATTCAGGGTTTTCATGTTGCGCCACGCCCTCGACCGTCACGGTGGGGATTGCCACCAATTCACGCAGCGTTTCGGTTGCGGCCTTGCCGTACTTCACGCGCGTATACAAGCCCAGCAGGCGATGAATCTCGTTTTGCTGTTCAGCGTTAAGCGGCTTGTTGGCGAGAAAAGCGTCGAGGGTCGCGCCGAGGTTATCGGTCTTCGCCAGCTCGCTTTTGCTCAGGACAGTCACGAACTGCCTGAAGTCGTTGATCGAAGCGTCATTGAAGCTTTTCAAAATCGCCGCGCTTTGTTGCGGGGTGATGTTGGCGTTGGCGACGCTGGTGAACGAGGACAAGGCCGCCAGTACCAAGGTGGCCGCAGCCAGTTTTTTCAGGGAGAAATCCATTGCGATGGGCATTCCTTTGCAGGTAATGAGTGAGTCGGTGGTTAAGTTGCTACAAAACTTTTCCAAGCTAACACCCCATCGTCGCGCAGGCAGCCCCTCAAATGCGATCTGTCGCACAGAAATGTAAAAGCGACGCACAAAAGAAAGTACTGGGGGCTACGGGTCTGTAAAGCCACGTCATTCGGCCACTGGCCACCGCAAACAGAACCTCCATCAGAGCTTGATGCGCAGGGAAGTGTTATGTTTGCGGGCGTCCGCTCTCTGCGCGTACGTGACTCACTCAAGTATTGAAGGGTTAAACGTGTACAACTCTCGTGCGCAGGAGTTTGAAGGGACGTTAGCGGTTGCATATAAGGAAATATGATGCGTTTGTTGACACGGAAAAAAAGTTTAGCCCTATCCGCACTATTGAGTTGGGTCCTGAGTTCATCGGTTGCGGCGGCTCCAGACAGCCCCACAAGGCCAACACCGTTGGGCGGTGATTTTTCGATGTTGGCTTCCGCCAAATACGCTTATATGCGTGGCGATGTGATTCCTCCTGAAATGCAACGTATATCGCTGTTCTTTCAGGGGCAGGAATACTCTCCCTTGGGGGCCAGAGAGATCCACCAACTCAAAGTCCTGCCTGCCCGCCAAGAAGGCCAGCCGATGCTGCTGGCCACGACTGTTGGCGATACCGCCGTAGGCACTGTACTGATCAGGGTGCAGCACGGTGTCCCTCTGTCGCGTGTATTGAGTCGTTCTAAAAGTTTTGGGCGTCCCGATCTTGGGGTGGTGCAACCGGGACGGCCGGACGTATTGATTTTTCCTGACAATGGCCGGGCATTGTTAACCAACACGGGGCAGGTGCTTTGGTTTGATGCTAATTCGGATTGGCGATGTGATGTTGCGGGCACGCTGGTAGCTGTCTCCCCTGACAATCGCTGCGGTGCTTATATAACCCATAAGGGATTGACCACCGCCACTCAGGATGGGCGTCAAAGTTTTTTTCCGCTGACGGATGAAGACTCAGCTCGGCACCTCTGGCCCCTATCGCAAACGGCCACTGCCCAAGGTCGCAAGGCGTTTGAAGCGGGAATGCGAGACTTTGAACCGCGACGCTATGAGGAGGAATCACGTGTCATCTGGTTTGCAGAGCACCTGCGGTGGATGGGGTCATCGTGCCAGTTAGAAGGGCTTGGCAGGACGTCGGTTTTGATAAAGAAGGGATGCTGAGCCATGTTTATTTTTTCTCACTGCGCGCGAGCAGTGTTCACTGTCCTGGTGTGTCTGATGTTGGCAAGTTGTGCGTTTAACAGGGCCAACTCGGATAAAAAATTATTTTCCCGGGATGTTCCGAAAGACCAAACGGAGCTGCAACTGGATGTGCGCTTCAGTCGTTCGCCTGACTACTCACCTCCACAGGGCGATCTCGTTAAACAGTTCGCTAGCAGCAACCCGCGCCTGGAGTTCAGTTCCTTTAAAAAAAACCCGGTACTGGACCTGAGGTTTCACATGGCCTTAACGATACTGCCGGTGCCTTATTGGGTTCCGACCATGCACATCGACTGGAGCTTTACTGACGTGCGCGGCGAGAAACTCGATGACCTCAACTATCGCTTTGTGTTGCCGTCACGCAGTGGCTGGCACAGCACACACAGTTTTGCGTTGAACTACCGTACCCGCGTAGGGCATGAATCGATAACGTTGGCGTTCAGTCCCGATGTTCGTTGCGAACGGCAATTCACGGCCGTGACTCCGATCTATGGCGACACGTTGACCCTCAGTGCTCAATTTCCGCAGGGGGGCGGTTGTTTGCAAGTCTGTGATTCTGCCACCGAGAGTTCAAATACCTGTGCGTACAGACCTAAAGGAACCAATCTGTCTATCAGGCCTTAATAGGTTGAGCGCTCTATGCGCTAAAGTCCTTGTTGATTTAGCGGGACCTGCTGACCCGCGTGATAGCTGGCCAGTGTCACCCACGCGAGATTCAAAGCGCAGTGCACGCGTGAAGCTTAAAAATCGATTGAAGCACTCAACCGGGCTGTTAGCGGTGCGCCCTGGAACACGTAGTTGTCGCCCATGTAGTCGCCGACATCGCGCCAGTAACGCTTGTCGAACAGGTTGTCGACGGTCAGGCGAAACACCGTGTCGTACCCTTCGATGCGGGTGCTGTAGCGGCTACCCATGTTGAACACCGCATAACTGGCCGCCTGCACGTTGCCCTGTTGGTTGGCGTATTTTTTGCCGCTGTATTGCACGCCGCCGAGCAGCGCCAGGCCATCGACCCACGGCAGGGCGTAATCGCCATAGAGGCTGGCGCGCAGGGTCGGGACGTTGAGGGTTTGATGGCCCTCGTACTCGGGCGTGCCGCTACCCGATACCCGTGAGCGGATGGCCGCAACACTTGCAGACACCTGCAAGCGCTGAGTCACCCAGCCGTTAGCCGCCAATTCCAGGCCGGTGTTTTTCTGCTCGCCCTGCTGCACGTAGGTGAAGTGGCCAGCGCCATCGGGTTGCGAATACGAGTACGCCTGGCGCATCTGGAACAGCGTGGCGCTGAGGCTCAGGCGCTGCCAGTCGTACTTGAGCCCGGCTTCGATCTGGCGCGACACACTGGGCGCCAGGATCTCGAAGGCATTGCTGGCAAACCACGGCGCCGTGCCACCCAGCGACAAGCCTTTGCTGTAGCGGGTGTAGAGCGACAGGTTGTGCAGCGGTTTGTAGATCAGCGCTGCCTGCGGCAGGAATTCGTAGCGTTGGGTGTGGCGCGTGGTGTCACCGCTGTCGTCGAAGGTTTTTTCATCCAGGCGTACTTCACGCCCGCCCAATACGGTTTGCCATTGCTCGTTGAAGCTGATGCGATCGTTGAAGAACACCCCATATTGGCGGCTGTCGAGGCGTCGGTGGCTGTCGTTCAAGGCACCGTTGTAGCGCGGGTAGTCTGCGGGTTCGGCGTTGATATTAGCGCTGCCGATCCACTCCATGATCGAGGTGCGGTTATTCACTACGCGGCGCAAGGCGCTGCTGCCCACCGTCAATTCATGGCGCAGGCCGCCCGTATTGAAACTGCCGCTGAGGGTGGCTTGGGCCTCGTCGTTGCGCCGAGTGTCATCGGGGCTGCGGAAGTCGTAAATGTCGTAGCCGCCTTCCGGGGTGAAATAGTTGCCTTGTGAGCACGCGTCGCCTGTCGCGCATCCGCCCCAGGCAAAGGCGCTGTAGTCGTCGATCACCACTTTGCTGCGTGAGGCGCTGAGGGTGCCTTTCCAGTTGTCGCTGAAGCGGTACTCAAAGTTGCCGTTCATGTTCAGCGAGTCGATGGTGACGGGCTTTGAGCCGCTTTGATGGCCCAGCAGTTTTTTTGGCGAGGCGTCATGGGGCAGTTCAGTGCCGCCCAGCAGTTGGTAACCGGGCACTGAACGTTGTTCTTTGGTCTGGTATTCGACATCCAGTTGCAGCAGCGCATCAGGGCTGATGTTCCAATCGAAGGCCAGCGACACGAAATCGCGCTGGCCATTGGCGTGCTCAACGTAAGAGTGGATGTCTTCATGGGCCACGTTGGCGCGCAGGCCAAATTGTTGCTCACTGCCAAACCAGCCGCCGACGTCGGTGGCGATGTAACCGCTACCACGCTCGTCGGTGGACACCGTTACCGAGCGCACATCGGCTGCGCGTTTGGTCACATAGTTGACCAAACCGCCGGGTTCCGACATGCCGGTTTGCAAGCCAGAAAGGCCTTTGAGCAGTTCCACTTGCTGCTTGTTCTCAAGCCCGACGTTTTGCTCGCCAGCGATGGTGCGCCCGTTGATTTTGTAGCTGCTGGCCGCGTTCAGCGAGAAACCGCGCACGACAAAGTTCTGGTAATAACCGATGGGGGCATAGCTTTCGCCGACCGACGCGTCATTTTTTAACACGTCGCTGAGCAGGCGCGCCTGTTGGTCGTTGATCAGCGCCTCATTGAACACCGAAATCGAAGCCGGGGTGTCGAGCAACGGTGCCGCGTCAAACCCGCCGACCGATGCCGTGTCGGCCTGATAGCCCATGCTGTCCTGGCCGGTGACCGAAATGGCGGGTAACTCGGTTTCACCGGCGTGAGCCGTTTGCACGGCGCTGGTGACCAGCAGGCTGAAACTCAAGGCATTGAATGCAAGACGCGGCGAAGGCTTGACCATGAACACTCCTGAACAGCCCCGCGCCTGCTGGCCTGTGCACGCTGGCGCCGGCACGGGGAGATGTTGCCTGGCTGGTTGCCAGATCTTTGAGGCGCGCAGGGTAGCATCTCTGGGCTGCGCACTAACCTGTTTGGGGTAGTGCACGGTTGACGCGGGGCACAGGCACCCGTGCGACAAAATGTCTCGCGCGCTCAATCGATGTGCACTAACGTTTGGGGCAGATGCCTATAGAATGCCGCACTGTGTGGCTCAGGCGGCTGACCCGCTGCGCATGGCACGTGTTGTGAATGCAAAAAGCATGTGCCGGGGAGGTCGAGTCATGGGCCTGTTAGATCATCGATAGCGAGTAGTACACCCTTTAAATGAGCACTCCCAACGTTTCATCCAATGCCAATTGGCAACCGGTCATCGCGCTGGCGCTGGCCGCGTTTGTGTTCAATACCACCGAATTTGTGCCCGTGGGCCTGCTGAGTGCGATAGGTGCCAGTTTTGATATGACCACCGCCAGTGTCGGGCTGATGCTCACGATTTATGCGTGGGTCGTGTCGCTGACCTCGCTGCCGATCATGTTGCTGACGCGCAACGTGGAGCGGCGCAAGTTGCTGTTGATCCTCTTTGGCATGTTTATCGCCAGCCATGTGCTGTCCAGTGTGGCGTCCAACTTCGGCATCCTGATGCTCAGCCGAATTGGTGTCGCGTTGTCCCATGCACTGTTCTGGTCCATCACCGCGTCGTTGGCGGTGCGTCTGGCGCCAGAAGGCAAACAGGTGCAAGCACTGGGCTTATTGGCGACCGGCACCTCACTGGCAATGGTCTTGGGGATTCCGCTGGGCCGACTGCTGGGCGAGGCGATGGGCTGGCGCACCACATTTTTGGTGATTGCCGGTTTTGCCGTGGTGTTGGTGTTTTGGCTGGCGCGAACGTTGCCGCTGTTGCCGAGCCAAAACTCGGGCTCGCTCAGAAGCTTGCCGGTGCTGTTCAAGCGTCCGGCGCTGGTGGCCGTTTACGTGCTGACCGCGATGGTGGTCACCGCGCAGTTCACCGCTTACAGCTACATCGAACCGTTCATTCAGACCGTGGCGGGGATGAGTGGCAATGTGGTGACGATCATTTTGCTGCTGTTTGGCGGCGCCGGGATCATTGGTTCGCTGTTGTTCAGCGTGTTGCATCGCCATAGCCCGCAACGCTTTCTGGTGGTTGCCGTGTCAGTGCTGGCCGTGTGCCTGGCGTTGCTGTTGCCGCTCAGTGGTAAAGAGTCGTATCTGGCCACGTTAAGCCTGTTCTGGGGCATGGCTATCATGTGCTTCGGGTTGGCGTTGCAATCGCGGGTGCTGATGCTGGCACCTGATGCCACGGACGTGGCGATGGCCATGTTCTCCGGCATCTACAACATTGGTATCGGGGGCGGGGCACTGCTGGGCAGTTGGGTCGGCGCAAACGCGGGTTACGCCTACATTGGCGTAACCGGCGGCGGACTGGCGGGTGTGGCCTTGGCGATTTATTGCGTGAGCATGTACCGGATCAGCCGTTCTGCCGCACACAGCACGCCGCAAGACTGAGTGTCGAAGCCCCTGCCGCGATGGCGGCAGAGGCTTCACGTGGCTTACACCGCGCTCAAATGTTCATACAGGATGGTCGCGCCCACCAACATCAACACCACGCCGCCGATGATTTCGGCGCGCTTGCCGACCCAACTGCCCAGCGCACGGCCGAGCAAGGTGCCGATCACGACCATAGTCATGGTCGCCAGGCCGATGGCTGCCGCCGCGACCCAAATGTTCACCTCCACAAACGCCAGGCCGACGCCCACGGCGAGCGCATCGATGCTGGTGGCAATGGCTGTGAGCACCAGAACCCAGAACGAGTGCTGCGCGGGCTTTTCTTCGCTTTGTTGGTCGTCGGGTTTAACCCCGTTGTACATCATGTACAGCCCCAACCCCAGCAGCAGGGTGAAGGCGATCCAGTGATCCCATTGGGTGACATAACTGCTGGCGGCCTGGCCGATGGCCCAGCCAATCACGGGGGTGATGGCTTCGATCACACCAAAAATCAATCCGGTGCGCAGGGCTTGGCTGAAACGCGGTTTATGCAGGCTGGAACCTTTGCCAATGGCCGCAGCAAAAGCGTCCGTCGACATGGCAAAGGCGAGAAAAATCAAGGCAATTGGGTTCACGGCTATGGTCCAGTCGGGCGCAAGACAACGACATGACACTGCGCGCCCGACTTCAGCACAGGTATGACGTTGGTCTCGCAAATCCTGACGGATGCCCTGGCCACGGCTGGTTGCCGAGAATGTTGACCAGAGCGCCGCCACGTAAATGGCGACCTGCTACTCCCCAAAGAGGCGCGTAGCATAACAGCCAGGTGTGAAAATTGTGTGAAGCCTGCCCCTCAGCCAATGCCTGCGCGGTATTCACAATGAGACGGGCGAACGGTTGCAATGACATCACCGGCTTGTCACTCTCTGCGCCGTACACCTCAGGTCTGGACAGGAAATAAGCATGTTTCATGTGGTTACTGCATTCATCGCGCTGTATGTAATGGTGCGCTTCATCTGGCCATTGCGTGTCAGCCTGCCCTGCAAGTGGGTGCTCAGCGCGTTGCTGTTGCTGGTGGCCGAGCATCACCTGATCACCCGCAATGTGTTTGGCAGCATGGCGTCGCCCGAACTACCCGGTGAGGTGTTGATTGCGCTGGGCTGGGCGTTTGGCAGTCTGATCGTGCTGGCACTGCTGCTGTTAGTGCGCGATGTGATCGGCTTGCTGACGTATTTTGTCTCACCTCAAAACGGTCGTGAACTGCTGCGCAATCGGCGCCTGAATGCCGCTCTGGGCATCATCAGCGTCGGCTTGTCGTTATTGGGCGTGTGGCAAGCGATACGCGTGCCGGATGTAAAAAACATTGAAGTCACGGTGCCGCATTTGCCGCCGCAAATGGACGGCTTGCGGCTGGTGCAACTGACCGACCTGCACGCCAGCCGACTGCTGCAAGCGCCGTGGATGCAGGCGGTGGTCGAAAAAACCAATGCCCTGCAACCGGATCTGATTGTGATCACCGGCGACCTGGTGGACGGTACCCCGCAAGCCCGTGCAGCCGATGTGCAACCCTTGCAGCAGCTCAGCGCCCGGTATGGCGTGTTTGCCATCCCCGGTAACCACGAATACTACGTTGACTACGTACACTGGTTGCCCGCGTTCGAACAGTTGGGCCTGCACATGTTGCTCAATGACCACGTGCTGGTGACCCATAACGGTCGGCAATTGGTACTGGCGGGTATCACCGACAAAGCGGCGGCGACCACGAGGTTACCGTTGCCGGACGTAGCCGCAGCCCTGCGCGATGCTCCGCAGGATGCCCCGGTCATCCTGCTCAGTCACCGCCCCATTGGCGCCCTGGCCAATGCCAGGCAAGGCGTCGGTCTGCAACTGTCGGGGCACACCCACGGCGGCCAAATCCTGGGGCCGCATCTATTGGCGCAATGGGCCAATCAGGGGTTTGTCTCGGGACTTTACGATGTGCAAGGCATGCAGCTTTACGTGAGCAACGGCACCGGGTTGTGGAACGGCTTTCCGATTCGGCTGGGTCGTGCGGCAGAAATCACTCACATCACCCTGCGCGCGCCAGCGCCCTAAGCGTTAATCCAGCCCAGCGTAAGGGCGGTTAACACTGCATACCGAGCCGCTTTGGCCAGCGTCACAATCAGCAAAAACCGCCAAAGCGGCTCGCGCATCACCCCGGCGATCAGGGTCAGAGGATCGCCAATGATCGGCACCCAACTGAGCAGCAACGACCAGCGGCCATAGCGCAGATAAAACTGCTGCGCTTTTTCAAGCTTTGTTTGGCTCACGGGAAACCAGCGCTTGTGACGAAAGCGCTCGACCGAGCGCCCCAGTAGCCAGTTGAACACCGACCCCAGCACATTGCCGAGTGTGGCGACGATCAACAGCACCACCACGCTGTAGTGGGCCGACACCAGCATGCCCACCAGCACCGCTTCGGACTGCATCGGCAACAGGGACGCCGCGCCAAATGCGGCGAGGAACAGCCCGATGTAACTGGTGAACTCGAACACTCAAAATCGCTCTGGCAGCTATGCAGCGCAGCCTTTTAGCATCAAATGGCATCTGCTGCCCATAAAAAAGGCGCTGCCTGAGCAGCGCCTGTACACCTTTACCCTCAGCGAAACTCAAACAACTCCACATGCAGATTCTTCTCGGGCACGCCGCACTCGCGCATCAGTTCGCGAACCCGCAGCAACAAGCCTTTTGGACCGCAGAAGCTGACATGCACCGTTGCCGGTGAAGTGTGGTTAAGGGCCTGGCGCAGGTGCGCGGCCAGTTGCTCGGTGCCCCCGCTATTGGCCACGAATGCCACGCCTCGTTGTTCGGCCACCTGTTGCAGTTGTTCGGCAGGCGGGAAGGCGCGGGCAGGGTTGAAGCAATAGATCAGGGTGGCGGCGTCGAAACGCTCGCCGTGCGGGTCTTGCAACCAGGCGATAAAGGGCGAGATGCCGACGCCTGCGCCAATCCAGATTTCCTTTGCCGCTTTGGCCGGGCGTTTGAAGCGCCCGTAAGGCGCGTAGAGGTCGGCAATCATGCCGATTTTGACCTGCTCGCGTAAGGCTTGGGTGTAGTCCCCCAAGGCCCGGATCACGAACTCAAGGTGGCCGTTTTCACGGTGGGCGCAGGCGATGGTGAAGGGGTGAGGCTCGCGCAGGCCTTTGTCCTTGAACGACAGAAACGCGAACTGACCGGCCTTGAAGGCAAAGCCTTTATCGATGGGGGCCAGGGTCAAGTGCACGGCGCCTTTGTCGCTGCGCACGTTGATCACGCGGTATTCACCGGCACGCGCCACGAACGGGTACAGCAGCAGCTTGTACAGCGCCGCTAATACGCCCAGTACGCAGAGCACGCCCAGCCAAATGCCCGCAGGGCTGAGCAGGGTGATGGGGGATTTGAAGCTCAGACCGTGCAGGATCACGATCAAAAACAGCGGGCCGGACAGTTTGTGCCACCAGCGCCATACGCTGTAGGGGATATTGCGGTTCAAGGCGAGCAGCACAATCATGCCCAGCGCGACGTAGCTCAACTGACGCACCATGCGCGTCCAGTATTTGGACAGCTCCACAATGGGCACGCTGTTCCACACCTCCAGGTTGGCTTTGAACACCAAATGGTACGAGGCAAACACCAGCGCCCAGATGCCCAGCCATTTGTGGGTGTCGTAGACACGGTCGAGGCCGCCGAACAGGTTTTCCACCACGCGCCAACGGCTGGCCAGCAGGCAAGACACGGCCATATACGCCAGCGCCGTGGCGCCGAGGATCAGACTCAGTGTGGCGGAGGTCAGCCACGTGTCAGCGGGGATTTCCAGCAGCAGTGTCAGTGCCGTTATCAACAAAATACCAACCAGCCAGTGCCAGTTCTTCACGGGGGTACTCCCATCATCAATCCGTTGTGCCTAAGACTGAAAACCGGCCCTCCTTGGGGTTTCAGGGAGGGCGGAGTCTAACGGGATGCGCGAAGAGGCCTGTGATCTCGGTCAAGCCAGGCCCGATTAGTCGATGTACAGCGTGTGCAGCACGTAGCGCAGCGAAGCGGGCAGGGTTTGGCCGTGACTCATGCCTTTGAACGGGTGGAACTGCACGTTCAGCCCCTCGATACCTTGTAAATCCGTGACCAGTTGCTGCATCCGTTGATCGGGGGGGCCGCTGGTTGGCGCTCTCGGGTTGCCGGGTTCATCGGTGCCGCGCATCAACAACACCCCGGTTGTGTGACCCGCCCTGCGGGTTTTCAAGTCTGCGACCTGTTGGGCTGCGATACCGTCGCCCCACCACAATGACGGGCTGGCGGCAGCATAGTGAGCGAACTCGCCGGGGCGGGTCAGCAGTGCGTGCAGCACCAGCAAACCGCCGTACGAGTGGCCCCACAGGGTTTGTTGTTCGAGGTTGATGGGCGCTTTGGCCGCTACGGCGGGGCGCAAGCGATCACGCAGCAAGTCAAGGAACGTATCGGCGCCGCCGCTGGGAAGACCGGTGAGGGGATCGCTCTGCGCCTTCAAACCGGCGCGCGCAGGCGTGTAGTCGTATGTGCGGGCCGTGCGCTCAATGCGCAGCGGCGTGTCATACCCCACCGCTACCAGCAGCGGAGCCTGACCGTGGGCCAGGCGACTGAGCAACTCAGCATCCAGTGCACCGACGGCCGCGTTGCCATCGAGCATCCACAGCACCGGGAAGCCGGTTTTGGGGGCGGCAGTGGCCGGGCGCCCGATCCACAGTTGGTAATGGCGCTGGCCATCCGCCGAGTCAATCAGTAACCGGCTGAAGCGGTAATCCAGGTCCTTGCGTTGCAGCAACCGGGTGTCCATTGGGGCGTCCAGCGCAGGCCGGGCCTGCGCCGCGAACCCTGGCAGTGCCAGGGCAAGCAGCAACGCCAGAGGGAGCGAGAGGTGTCTCATCAGGCGATCTCGTCAGGTTTAGAACGATGCAGTCAGGCTGGTGTAGAGCGTGCGCCCCGGTTCGTTGTATGTAGCGGCACCGGCACCTGCGATGTTGTTCACGCCTTGGGCGTTGCCTTCGCGGTACAGGCGCTTGTCGAACAGGTTATCCACGCCTGCGGTCACGCTCAGGTGGCGGGTGATCGCATAAGTGCCACTCACACCGGCAATGGCGTAGGGCGCGAGCGGGTTGTTGGCGGTGCCCGTGACGCGATCACCGTGGTAGTCGTATTTTTTCGGTGTTTGCTTGCCGTACCAGGTCGCGCTCATTTGCAGCGACAGGTCTTGCGTGGCTTGCCAGTCCAGCATCGAATTCACCGTGTAGCGCGGGGTCACGGACAGGTAGTCGCCCGTCTGTTTGTTTTTAGATTGCAGCATGTAGGTGAAGTTGTTGGTCCATTTCAGTTGCTCGGCCAGCGGCAGGGTCAGCGTGCCTTCCAGCCCTTCGACCAGCGCTTTGGGGACGTTTTCCCACTGGTAGATCGCTGCATTGGCATATTCGCCTTTACCGCCACTGGCCTGACCAATCGGACTCAGGCCCGATTCGATCTTGTTTTTGTAGTCGTTGCGAAAATACGTCAGGCCCGCGACCACGCCGTTGTCCTTGTATTCGATGCCCAGTTCCTTGTTGACGCTGGTTTCGGCCTTAAGGTCGGCATTGCCTTGCAGGTAGCAACTGGTGCTCTGGCCATAGCAACCCTGGCCACGGCTGTACAGCAAGTAGTCGGGGTTGAGCTGGTACAGGTTCGGTGCTTTGTAGGCACGGGCGATACCGGCTTTGAGGGTCAAGGTGTCGGTCAGCGCGTGGGACAGGTTCAGCGAGGGGCTCCAGTTGTTCCCGACCACGTTGTGGTGATCCAGGCGCAGCCCCGGTGTGAGCATGGTGCCGGGTAACAGCTCGATGTTGTCTTCGGCAAACAGCGAGAAGATCCGCGCCGACGATGCGGTGCTGCGGTTGCTGCTGCTCAGGCCACCGACGGTGCCACCTTCGCGGGTGGTTTGGGTGTTGGCACTCGGGTCATCGAGTTTTTGCTCAGTCCACTCGGTGCCCAGGGTCAGGGTTTGATCCAGCCCGGCGTGCAGCGGCAAGTTGATTTCGCCGTGGGCCGTCAGGTCACGCAGCACGGCGGTGTAGAAGTTGGTGTCGCTGAAAATCCCTTCGGTGCCGCCGGCCAGCCCTTCGTTGAGGCGAGCGTTGCGGGTCTTTTCATACTGGATAAAGGCCATGCTATTGCCCACCTCCCATTCGCCGCGATGGGTCAGGGCGTAGGTCTGGCGGTAGGTGCGATTGGTTTCGTGGCCGAGCATTTTTTTCACGTTGGCGTTGCTGTTGGTGTTTTGCGTATCGCCGGTGTAGAGGTTGCCTTGGCGGCTGAAACCCGCTTCGAAGTCCAGCGTCTGGTCCGGGGTCATGCGCCAGCTCAGTAGGCCATTGACGTCTTTGTTGCGTACCCCTTCGCGGCCTGCGGGCAGGGTGCCGGCCTGATTGGCGCTGCGCGCCGATTGGTGACCGGCGTTGATGTCCCAGTCATCGGGATCGGTCTTGGCGATGTTGCCGTACACGCGGTAGCTGAGGTTCTCGGTCAGGGGGCCATTGAGGCCGAAGTTCATGCGCTGCGTTGCGCCTTCGTCCTTGTGCTGTGGGAACGAGGTGTACACGGTCACGTCGCCGTGGGTCTCGGCGCCTGCCTGCTTGGTGATGATATTGACCACACCACCGGCGGCACCGTTGCCATAACGGGCGGCGGCGGGGCCGCGCAACACTTGGATCTGCTCAACCTGATCGGCCGGCACCCAGTTGGTATCGCCACGGCTGTCGCGTTCACCGCGCCAGCCGTAACGCACCGAGTTGCGGCTGTTGACCGGTTTGCCGTCCACCAGAATCAGGGTGTTTTCCGGGCCCATGCCACGGATGTCGATCTGGCGGTTATTGCCGCGTTGCCCACTGGTGGAGTTGCCGGTGAGATTGACGCCGGGCATGGTGCGGATGATCTGCGAAAGGTCATTGGCCGCAGGGCGCTTTTTGATGTCTTGGGCGGTAATGATCGACACGCCGGGGGCCTGTTTGGTTTCTTCCTGCGCCGTGGCGATCACGTTGGTGTTACCCAGTTGCAGCGCGGGTGGCGCAGTGTCTTCGTCTGCGAGGGCGGCGTGAACAGCACTGCTCAACAACCAGCAACCGGACAACACAAAAGGGGCGATTGGGCGCAACACACGTAACGACATCGGTGATCTCCGGGACGGCCTGATACAAGAAGATCACGAATGATAATGACTGCTAATTGAGAGTAAAGCGCATTAACTTTCTAAACACTTGTGCCGCGTGCGAAGCGCGTACAGCTCGCCCCCCAATGTTGCGCCGCCATGCTGGCGTTTTAAGCAACAACGCCGTCCTCAGCCACCCTCAGCCTGCGCTGCCGGTAATAGCAGGTGCATGCACAGCCCCGGCCGCTCATTGGTGGCCCACAACCGGCCTTGTTGCAGTTCAATGGCCCGCTGGGCAATCGCCAGCCCCAGGCCGAAGCCTTCGCCCACGCATCCGGACAGCCGCTGATAGGGCACAAACAGCGTGTCCAGCTCATCAGGGGGCACACCGGGTCCCTCGTCCTTCAGGCACAGATGCCACGCATCGCCTTCGCGCCACCCGCTCAGGGTCACTTTGCCTTGCAGCGGCGAATGGCGGATGGCATTGCGCAGCAGGTTTTCCAGTGCCTGGGCCAGGCTGTCGAGGTTGGCGTTGACGCAACAGTCGGTGCCCAACAGGCAAGGCATGCGGTCAACGGGCCATTGGCTTTCGAAGCCGGCGTCTTCACGCAGCGCTTCCCAGACCGACAGCACCAGCACCGGCTCGCGGCTCAGTTGCGGGCGTTCAGTGTCCATCCACGCGAGGTTGAGGGTGTCTTCGAGCAAATGCTGCATGTCATCGATTTCACGGTCCAGGCGTTGGCGCAGTTGCGCGTTCGGTAACTGACTGTCGTGGGCGATGCGCAGGCGCGCCAACGGCGTTCGCAGTTCGTGAGACAGGGTACGCAACAGCAAACGTTGCTGATTGAGGCTGTTGCGCAAGCGGCGGGCCATGTGTTCGAAGGCGTGTGCCAATTCGCCCAGTTCGTCGCGACGATGCATCAGGTCCAGTGGCGCCTGGCTGTCGAGGTCGTCAGCGCGCAACGCGTCGGCGCGATCACGCAGGCGGTTGAGCGGCACCACCAGTTGGCGGTAGAGCAACACGCCGAGTAACGCCGCCAGCAGGGTCGGCATCACGCCGTGGCTGAAAACATGGGTCCAGGCGGTCAGGCCGTTGGGCAGCAAGCGCTCGGGTAGCTGAATCACCAATTGGCCCTGTTGCGGGTGGTCCGGGAACGGAATGCTGACGTAGGGCAGTTCATCCATCAGGCGGCGGCTCATGGGCCAGTCGAGCTTGCGCATGAACGTCAACTGTTGGTAATGCGCGGGGGTAACAGGCGTCTTGCTCAGGCTTTCAAGTCGTGGGCCAAGCACCGCGACCCAGGTTTGTTCGCGGGCAGACAATCGCTCGGTGAAGCGCTCCAGCCCGTCGGTGCCTTGCTCGCGCCAGATGTCCTGGGCCTGTTGCGCGTAATCGCGCAGA
Organism: Pseudomonas weihenstephanensis; assembly: GCF_016812185.1. NCBI lineage: Bacteria > Pseudomonadati > Pseudomonadota > Gammaproteobacteria > Pseudomonadales > Pseudomonadaceae > Pseudomonas > Pseudomonas weihenstephanensis. Next base: position 59,925 of record NZ_JAAEBV010000008.1, read on the forward strand.
TAGTCGCGCTCCTGGGCAGACAGAAAATAGGTGCTGCGCTCGGCCGACAGCCCCCAGATCCAGATGAACCAGGTCAGTAGCAGGCAAAAGCTGATTTGCAGCAACGCCAGTTTCCACAACAACGGATGACGGCGCATCAGGCGGGTTGCGACTCGATCAAGATGTAGCCCTGACTGCGCACCGATTGAATTTGCAGATGTTGCACGCCGACAGCGGCGAGCTTGCGCCGCAGGTTACACACATGCACATCCAGCCCCCGATCCAGCCGCGTGTAAATACGGTGCAGTACCTGCTGATACAAAAAAGCTTTGCTCAAGGCCTGGCCGCCATGTTCGCGCAAGGTCATCAGCAGGCGAAATTCCGAGCCGGTGAGCCCGGCGCAGCGGCCCGCGTGGAGCACGTCCTGCGCCTCGTCATCGTAGGTCAGCGCACTGTCGAGTTTTTGCACAGTGCGTTGGGCCTGCATGGCCATGCGCCGCAGCAGGGCGTCGGTGCGCGCATCCAGTTCGGCGAGGCTGAAAGGTTTGGGCAAGTAATCATCCGCGCCGCGGGTAAAGCCGCTGATGCGGTCCTGCTCGTTGCCCAGCGCCGACATCAGCATCACGGGCACGTTTTGATGCGTGCGCAAGGTTTCGAGCAGGCTCAGGCCGTCAAGGCCGGGCAACATAATGTCCAGCAGCACCAGGTCAAAGGGTTGGCTTTGCAGGGCATTCAAGCCCTGGGTGCCATCGACACAGGCGGTCACGGCAAAGCCGCGTTGCAATAAGTGACGTTCAAGGTCATGGCGCAACCGAAAATCGTCTTCGACAAGCAGCAGATGAGGGGAGGTTCGCATAAGGCACTGATTGAGAACGTTTAACATTCGCGAATATCCCACCCTTGGCGATGCTGTGCAATTGCTATCAATGACGCGAGGCTGTTTAGTCCGGCAAATACTGGTCGCTGACAAAGCCCGAGTAATCCGCTGACACGCTCTCGATTTTGCCTTGGTCCTTGAGGAAAGCGGCAGTTTGCGCAAGGTCTTTGGCCGTGCCAGCGCCCAGCAGTCGGGCGGATTTTTGCTCTTGGGTGGAAGGGAAGTGTGCACCTTGCAACAACTCGGGGATGTCGTGTGCATTGGCACCGGTCAGGGCGGCGATCTTCTGCACGTTGGGCGAATCGGCGGTCCAGTCCGCCTGATGGGCGTTGTAAGTGGACGCAGGGACATGGGCGCAACCTTGAACTGAGGTGTTTATAAGGTGAGTCCGGCGGTCCGGTGGGCTGAATCTAAGTGCTTTAAATCAAAGGGGAAAATACCGTTTTGAAACTAGCTTAGAGCGTGCCGCGTGCCCATCGATCGCCGCCTGCATGATCCGGGTCAACCGTAGCCGCATCAGAACCGGTTACAAATGCTGGGTGAGGAGTTCATAACAAAAAACGAGCACGGCCCGTGCCGAGGGGACCACCCCAGGCCGGTGCCTTAAAGGAATATCGCCATGATTTTCAAGTGTGCGCGTCTAGCCACGGTCGGCCTGACGCTTCTTTACGCCTGTCAAACCCCTGCCAGCGAGCCGACAGCGGCAGCGCCCAGCGTCAACAACGCAGACACCGACCTGATACAACGCGGCCAATACGTGGCCCAGCTCGGCGACTGCATTGCCTGCCACACCGCCAAAGGTGGGGCCGTGATGGCCGGTGGCCTGGAGCTGAAAACGCCCATGGGCACGATCTACTCCAGCAACATCACCCCGGATCCCGAGACCGGGATTGGCCGCTACAGTTTTGAACAGTTCGACACGGTGATGCGCGAAGGCATAACGCCTGCGGGTGAAAACCTGTACCCGGCCATGCCTTATCCGTCGTACGCGAAAATGAGCGAAGACGACATGCGTGCGTTGTACGCGTATCTCTTGCAAGACGTAACCGCGGTCAAACAGGCCAACCTGCACGCCGACATGAGCTTCCCGTTCAATCAGCGCTGGGGCCTGTCGCTGTGGAACTGGATGTTTGTGGATGCGCAGCCGTTCACCCCGGACCCGTCCAAAAGTGAGGTGATTAACCGCGGTGCCTATCTGGTGCAAGGGCTGGGGCACTGTGGTTCGTGCCATACGCCACGCGGCCTCGCGTTCCAGGAAAAAGCCCTGAGCGACGCTGGCAGCCGCGGCAAACATTACCTCGCGGGGGAAACCGTCGAAGACTGGCGCGCCTTGAGCCTGCGCAACCTGTGGACCGTCGAAGACACCGTGCAACTGCTCAAGACCGGGCAAAATCGTTTTGCCACGGTCTCGGGCAACATGGCGGACGTGATCCACCACAGCACGCAACACTTCACCGACGCGGACCTGACGGCAATTGCCAGCTACTTGAAATCGCTGCCGCCGGGCAAGGACGATCTGCCCATGCCGTCAGTGGCCATCGCGCCCGCCACAGCGCCGGACACGCTGTTCACCACCCGTGGCGGGCTGGGTTATACGCAGTTTTGTGCCGACTGCCATCGCCCGGACGGTGGCGGGGTAAAAGGCATGTTCCCACCGCTCAATGGCAACCCCGGCATTCTGGCGTCCAACCCCGCGACGCTCCTGCACATCACCCTCACCGGTTGGAAAACGGCTGAAACGGCGGCCCATCCACGGGTCTGGACCATGCCCGGGTTCGCGCGGCTGGCAGACGATGAAATCGCCGAGATTCTGAGCTTTGTGCGCAGCAGTTGGGGCAATGACGCGCCCGCCATCAAGCCCGCGCAAGTGGCCCACATGCGCAAGCAATTGAACCCGGATACCCACGACACCCGTGCATTTGTCACCCCGCGGCTGGCCAACCTGCTAACAGCCTCCAATGCTGATCAAGTGGTGCGCGGCATGCGCCTGCACCTGCAAACCAAAGCCTTGCTGCCCGATAACGTAGGCAATGCGCTCAATTGCACCAGTTGCCATTTGAACGCCGGCACGGTGGCCGATGGCTCACCCTTCGTTGGCGTGTCAGCGTTCTTCCCCGGCTATGCGCCGCGTGCGGGTAAACAAATCACGCTCGAAGAACGCATTAATGGCTGTTTTCGTCGATCTATGGATGGCAAGCCGTTGGCGGTGACATCGCCTGATATGCAGGCCATGGTTGCGTATTTCGACTGGATGAAAATGAACACAGCGCCCGGCGACAAAGTGGCGGGCCGAGGAGTGGGCAAGGTGGATCCGGGCATCAAGCCGGACATGGGCAACGGCAAAGCGGTGTACGTCAAGCAATGCGCGGTGTGCCACGGTGACAACGGGCAAGGTTTGATACACGCGGACGGCGGTTTTATTTTTCCGCCGTTGTGGGGTGACGAGTCGTTCAACATCGGTGCCGGGATGGCGCGTACCTACACCGCTGCGGCGTTCGTCAAACGCAACATGCCGATTGGGTTCCATGAACAGTTCCCGCTGGGGCAGGGCGGCTTGTCGGATCAGGAGGCGGTGGACGTGGCGGCGTATTTCTCGCACCAGCCACGGCCGGACTTCCCGGACAAGGTCAAGGATTGGCCGAATGGGGGTAAACCGGTGGATGCGCGGTACTGAGATCAAAGCCCCTCCCCCAACCCCCACCCTGCGCGAGAGGGTTGGGGGGAGGGTGGCGGTCTTCATTCACACATGCGCATTGCCATGCTTGAGCTGCGGGCTGGCGTATTGCGGTTTCAGAGCGCCCTGATTGTCGAGCAACCAGGCATCCATCACTTTGCGCACCACCGGTCCTGCTACACGCCCACCGGCTTCGCCGTTTTCAATCATCACCGAGATCACGATCTGCGGGTCTTCAGCCGGTGCAAAGCCGACAAACAGCGCGTTGTCGCGATTACGCTCGGCCGTCTTCAACCGGTTGTAACGCTCGCCCTGTTTGATCGCCACCACTTGCGCCGTACCACTCTTGCCCGCAATGCGGTATTGCGCGCCGGTGGCTGACGCCCGTGCAATGCCTCGCGCATCGTGCATCACCAATTGCATGGCATGGTTGACCTGCTCCCACTCCTTGGGATCGTGCAGCACGATATTGGCCATCGGGTGTTCATCCACCGGCGGCGCGCCATCGATGGTGCGCGCCAGGTGCGGGCGGTTCCACACGCCTTTGTTGGCAATCAGCGCCGTGGCCTGCGCCAACTGCAATGGCGTGACCTGCATGTAACCCTGGCCAATGCCCAAAATCACCGTTTCGCCAGGGAACCAGGCTTGGCGTCGTGTGCTGCGCTTCCATTCACGCGAGGGCATCAACCCCGAAGATTCCTCGAACATGTCCAGCGAGACTTTTTGCCCCAGGCCAAACATCGACAGGTAATCGTGCATGCGATCAATCCCCAGCTTGGAGGCCAGGTCGTAGAAGTAGGTGTCATTTGAACGCATGATCGCCGCATTCAAATCGACCCAGCCATCCCCGCTGTGGTTCCAGTTACGGTATTTGTGCTCCACGTTCGGCAACTGGAAGTAACCGGGGTCGAACACCCGGGTCGAGGCTGAAATCACGCCGCTGTCGAGTCCGGCAATCGCCACTTCGGGCTTGATTGTCGAGCCGGGCGCATACAGGCCACGCAACGCGCGGTTGAACAGCGGTTTGTCGATGGAGTCGCGCAGCCCCGAGTAATCCTTGGCGCTGATGCCGGTCACGAACAGGTTGGGGTCGAAGCTGGGTTTGCTGACCATCGCCAGCACTTCGCCGGTTTTCGGGTCCAGGGCGATGATCGAGCCGCGCCGGTCGCCCAACGCGTCTTCGGCCGCTTCCTGCAATTTGATGTCGAGGCTGAGCACGATGTTTTTGCCCGGCACCGCATCGGTGTGGCGCAGCACCCGCATGACGCGGCCCTGGGCGTTGGTTTCAACTTCTTCAAAGCCGACAGTGCCGTGCAACGCGTGCTCGTAAAAACGCTCGATACCGGTTTTACCTATCGATTGCGTGCCCCGGTACTCGGCGGGGTTCAGCTGTTTGGCTTCTTTCTCGTTGATGCGGCCCACATAACCGACCGAATGTGCGAAGTGATCACCCTGGGGGTAGTGGCGAACGAACTGCGCCTCAACGTCAATGCCCGGTAGACGGTACTGATTGACGGCCAACAGGGCGATCTGCTCCTCCGTCAGTTCGTAGAGCAGGGTCGAGGGGTCGAACGGGTGGCGGGCCTGTTTCATCGCCTTGGCAAACACGGCGCGGTCTTCTTCGGGCAAATGCAGGATGCTGATGACCGAATCCAGCACTTTGGCGCTGTCGCCCGCGCGTTCGCGGGTCAGGGTCATGTTGAAGCTGGGCTGGTTATCGGCCAGCAGCACGCCATTGCGGTCATAGATAAAGCCGCGTTCGGGCGGGATCGGCAACACGTGCACGCGGTTGTTTTCGGACACGGTGGAGTTGTAGTCAAATTCGGTGACTTGCAAGAAGTACATCCTGGCCACCAGCGCGCAACTGATCGCCAGCACCAGCGCCGCGCAGGCGATCAGTCTTTTATTGACCAGCCGTTTCTCGGTGTCGTGATCTTTAAGCGGGATCGGCTCGGGCATGGTTCAGGTGTCTCACATCAAAAAACGCAAATACCGCAGCCTGCCGATGAGAGGGTGGGCCACGAAAAGTCGGCGCACACCTTACCAGCACGCTGGAGAATAATCCGCTCTGCAACATGAAACTCGACAGGCTGTGCGCAGCCTCTGCGCTCATGGTTTTTTCAGCAGCACGTAATCATTTTTGTCAAAACGAGCGCTTAATACCGGCGCGGTATTACCCAACACGGTTCCTTGCAGGCGCTGGTAATCCTTACGGTCCATGACCACCCACGCGGGTCCGTTGATCGTGCCCAGCTCGGCGGCCGTTTGCGTGAACAGCGCCGACATGTCCTGGTTCACATTGACCATGAACTTGATGGCTTTGGCATCCTTGCCCATGCCATGCAGCACCAGCGGTGCGGGAGTGCGGTTGATCAGGCGCAGCGCCTGATGCGTGAATTCGCGGGTGTCGTACACGCTGCGCTCAAGCGGTTCATACACCATGATGTACGTCCCCCACACTGCGAAAACGGCACAGCCCGCCAGGCCAGTTACGCGCCATTGCGCCCTGAACAGCGCCCCGACGGCCAGCAGTTGCAACCCGCCCAACACAAAGAAGACCCCCTCCAGTGAGGGCACTTGCTCGTCGAAACGTTTGCGCGCAATCACCAGACCGACGATCAATAACCCCGGCAACAGTAAAAAAAGCCCCTGTATCAACCCGCGCAACAGCGCAAACACCCGGCCGTGCATGGCCTGGAAAGGGTAGGCCGCAATGATTGCTGCAAAGGGCAACATCGCCAGCACGTAGCGTGCTTTTTTGGCTTGGGGAATCGACAGACCGATCATCACCACCAAACCCGCCGCGACGCAGTATTTGACCAGTTGCAGCGCTGCGCCCGATGGATGGCGGCCAGTCACCAGCAGCGCCGCCAGGACCAAGGCCGCCAGTGGATAGGCCAACGCATAGTTACCCATGGAGCGGGTGAAGTAATACAACACGCTGCTGGCGCCTTCTGTGCCGTCCATACGCCCGGTGACTTGCATGCGGATCACTTCGTGGACGAAGGTTTGCCCGCCGCTGAGCCAGGCCAGTGTCAGCAGCAGGCCGATGCACGCCAGCAGCAGCGCCAGGGCCTGCAACCCGAGGCTGAACATCCGGCGCCCTTGGCCGCTGACCAGGTAGTAGCTGCAGAGCACGCCCGCAGGGATGACTAAACCGATAGGGCCACGAATGGCAAAGCCCACGACCAACAAGGCCAGTAACCCGGCATGGCGCCGCGGGGCCGCCAAATGGTCGTGGGCGTAGGCCAGGTAGAAGGCCCCCAGGCTCACCGCCGCGATCATTTGGTCCAGTGACACGGCACGTGTTTCGGTGATGAACGTCATGCTCAGCAGGAGCAGGGCAACACTCATTAGCGCCCATTGGCGGGAATGGGGCACCACCAGTCGATAGGTGAGGGTCACTGTGGTCGCGCTGGCAATGGCCGTCGGCAGCCACGCGCTGAGGCTGGTGACTTGGCCAAAAGGTGTGGACAGTAACCAGATGAACAAGGTCGAGGTGGCGCTGTAGTCCGGGTAGGGCTGGCCATAAGTGGTGGGGAAGAAACCGGGGCCGTGACGCAGCATCTCGTTGGCGAATAATACAAAGCGTGAGTCGAAGCCGATCGCCGCCTGGTTGTGCTCACCCAGGATGAACAGCAACAACGCCAGGGCGCCCAAGATCAAGGAGTGACGGTGTTGGACCTGTAAGGCGATGTTGGACGAGTAAGCAGGCATGCACCGTTCCTTGACTCAATAAAAAGCATAAAAAAACGCCGCCCTGGTCATCAGTCGCGGCGCCGTCAGTTTCTTAAGCCTGAGCCGCAGCACGCGGCCATGCTCACCGTGCGCGGTGGGGTGTGCGGCGCGAATTGATGGTCAGTACGCCACCTATCACCAGCGCCACGCCCAGGGTTTTGGACAACGTGAAGCTTTCATGGAATACCGGCAAGCTGGCGGCCAACAGGTACACCAATGCATAACTGACACTGAGCAACGAATAGGCGCGGCCCAAGGGCAAATCCCGCAGGGCCAGCAACCAGCAAAGCATCGACAGGGCGTAGGCCATGATCGCGCCCGTCACCACGGCCAGGGCGCTGAACGAAACATCCCCCTGTTTGATTGCGCTCAGCCATTGGGCAGGTTCGGGCAAGCGCGTCATGCTCCAGCGCATACCCAGTTGCGCCCCGCTCACCAGCAAGACGCTGGCACTGGCAAAGGTCAAGCCACGGCGCAGGCTCATGCGTGTTGCCCCAGCAAAACCACGCCGGCAATTACCAGCCCCACGCCACACCAGTGCCGCAGGTCGATGGTTTCTTTAAACAGGTAACGGGCGACCAGTGTGATCAGCACAAAATTGAGGCTGAGCATCGGGTAGGCAATGCCGACTTCCAGCCGCTGCAACACCAGCAACCACACCAGCAGCCCCAGCCCCAGGCACAGCAAGGCCAGCCACAACCAGGGGGAGCGCAGCTTGTGCGCCACCCCAAGGTCAACGTCGCGCCAGCTTTCGACCGCGTACTTTTGCGCGACTTGCCCCGCACACGTCAGCACACACGCCATGAGCAAGAGCGCCAGGGTCATGGGGTGATCTGCGGGAAAATCAGAATCACCATGTTGCCTTCGTCATACCGCTGCGCATCCTTGGGCAACCTGTCCATTTCATGGCTCTCGTCGCTGTTTTTGACCCGCATCACGACGCCCACCGGACCTTTTTGACGTGCGGCACTCAGCCAAGGGCCGATTTCGGCCAAACCGATGCTTTTACCTTTGGCGTCGTCGTACGTCAGGCCGTATTTCACTTCGCCCTGGGTGTTGTACAACGTCACATCCGGGCGACGCAGGCGCCAGGCCAACGCTGATGCCGCGCCCAAATCATTGCTGAGCAGGGTTTTGGCCTGTGACAGCTCTGCAAGATGCTCCAGCACAAACTGGTCGGGCATTTTGTTGTGCACCACGCTGCTGGGCATGCTGGCCGGCAGCAACAGCACCAGTACACCCATGCTCAGGGCCGGGGCGGCCCACAGCTTAAGCGGTCGCCACAGTTGCAAGGCCCCTGCACCGATCCAGGTCAGTAACACAATGACCAGCAACGCCACATGCTGCGGTTCGTTGTCGTAAAACGGTTTTTTGATCTGGAAGTAGATCAGGGCCAGCAAGGCGACACTGGCCAGCAACAGGTTGACCAGCGCATTGAACCGCAGCGCACCGGTTTTGGCCTGCTCAACACGCTGGATCAATGCAGGGCCCAGCAACAGGGCCAGCGGCAGCAGGCACGGCATGATGTAGGTCGGCAGCTTGCCTTTGCTCAGGCTGAACAAGGCCAGCGGCAACAGCATCCACAGCAGTACAAACACCACCTTGGCCTGATGCTTGTTGCGCCAGGCATCTTTGAACGTGACGGGCAGCAACGCAGCCCACGGCAGGCTGGCAACCACCATCAACGGCAGGTAAAACCACCACGGGCGCCCATGCTGAGCGTCTTCACCGGCGAAGCGGCGAATGTGTTCATGCCAGAAGAAAAAGCGCCAGTAATCGGGTTCCTGCGCATGCACCGCCAACACCCAGGGCAGCGACACCAATGCAGCGACCAACATTGCGAGCAGGCCGTATTTGACCATTTCTACAAAGCGTTTCTGCCAGATCATGTAGGGCAGGGCGATCAACACCGGTAACAGAAAAGCCAGAAAGCCTTTGGTCATAAAGCCCATGCCGCAGGCAAACCCCAGCACCGCCCAACTGATCGCCCGCTCACGCCGGGTGCTGCTGCCAATGGCAAACCACAAGGCTGCCAGGCTCAGGTTGACCCACCAGGTGAACTGCGGATCGAGGTTGGAGTAGCCGGCTTGCCCGGCAATCAAACCAAAGGTCATGTACACCAACGCGCAGGCGAAGCTCTTGCGCGGGTCGTTCCACAAGCGGCGCGCCACGGCGTACGCCAGCCACACACTCAGGCCGGTGGCGACGGCAGACGCAATGCGCACACCAAACAGGTTTTCGCCAAAAATCGCCTGGCCAATGGCGATCATCCAGTAACCGGCAATCGGCTTCTCGAAGTAGCGCAAATCCATGAAATGCGGCGTGACCCAATTACCATCGACCAGTATTTGCTGGCCGATTTGGGCGTAACGCGATTCATCAGGAATCCATAACCAGTGCGTGCCGAGCGGCACCAGGTAAAACAGCACGAAACCCAGAATCAGCAGGGGTATTGCCCAACGATTGAGGGTCATGGCTGCTGCACTCCCAACCAACCTTCACGGCCTTGCAGTACGCCACGGCTCAATTGCCCGGCGGGCACGCTCTCGAGATCAGCAGGCAGCATGTTGCGCAACGGCTGAAACTGGATATCGCGGGCGCGGGCTTGCGCCAGCAGTTGCCGGAAGTCGTTTGCCATAAGAATCCCTTCTACTTCTGCGTGGATGGTGTACGCGTTCAGCCGTTGCGGGCTGAAGCGATCAAGAATGTATGAATTGAAGTCGGCGGCACTTACGTGCGGCCCGACCACTTCATCGAATGTGGGTAAATCGACAGGGATTTGCGGCGCGCCCAGGCTGCCGTCGGCCAACCTTGGCCGAAATAGACTGTGCCCGCGGCAATCACTGTTGTAACGAAAACCAAACCTTTGCTTGGCCTCAACCACACGTTCATCGGCACGCCACCCGGCGGCAGCCGAGCACTCGACAGCCTGCCCGGTGATGTCGCTCAACGTGTCGACACCCAGGCGTATTTGCTCGATCAACTGTGCCTCGCTCCAGCGCCCGGTGTTGGCTTGCCAGCCGTGGTGATCCCACGCGTGCAAGCCCACCTCATGGCCTGCGGCCAGGGTCTGGCGCATCAAGTGCCCCAGATCCTTGCCGATCGGTTTGCCGGGCCAGGCGGTGCCGGCCAGCAAAATATCCCAGCCATACAAACTGGCGGCCTTGGAACGCATCATTTTCCAGAAGAACTGAGGCTTGATCAGCCGCCATAAATGGCGGCCCATGTTGTCCGGCCCCACGCTGAAAAAAAACGTGGCTTTGATCTGAGCTTCATCCAGCAGTTCGAGCAGTTGCGGAACCCCCTCACGGGTTCCGCGATACGTGTCGACGTCGATGCGTAGGCCTGCCTGCATTAGCGTTTTTCCGCGATTTCTACCATGGCCTCACGCAAGAAGAAGTCCAGCGTTTTACCAATGGTTTCGCTCAGTTCGATGGTGGGCGTCCAGTCAATCAAGCGACGGGCGTTTTCAATGCTCGGCTTGCGATGGCTGACGTCTTGGTAACCGGTACCGTAAAACGACTGGCTTTCCACGTCACGGAAACCGGCAAAGGGCGGGAAGTTATCACGCAACGGGTGCGCTTCAAACTGACGCAGCAACTCTTCACCCAATTGACGAATGCTGGCTTCGTTTTCCGGGTTGCCGATGTTGATGATCTGACCGTCACACTTGCCATCACGGTTTTCGATGATCCGCGCCAGCGCCTCGATGCCATCGGCCACGTCAGTGAAGCAGCGTTTTTGCTCACCGCCATCCACCAGACGAATCGGCGTGCCTTCCACCAGGTGCAAAATTAATTGGGTAATGGCGCGCGAGCTGCCCACCCGTGCCGAGTCCAGACGGTCAAGGCGCGGGCCCATCCAGTTGAACGGGCGGAACAGCGTGAACTTGAAGCCTTTTTGGCCATAAGCCCAGATCACCCGGTCGAGCAATTGCTTGGACACCGAATAGATCCAGCGCTGCTTGTTGATCGGGCCGACCACCAGATTGGAGGTGTCTTCGTCGAAGTTCTTGTCCTGGCACATACCATACACTTCGGACGTGGACGGGAAGATCACGCGCTTGTTGTACTTGACGCAGTAACGCACCAGCTTGAGGTTTTCTTCAAAGTCGAGTTCGAACACCCGCAACGGGTTGCGGGTGTATTCGATCGGGGTAGCGATGGCCACCAGTGGCAGCACCACGTCGCATTTTTTAATGTGGTACTCGATCCACTCGGTGTGGATGCTGATATCGCCTTCCACAAAGTGGAAATTAGGGTGGCTGCGCAGACGCTCGATGGCATCAGAGCCGATGTCCAGGCCATACACTTCGTAGCGATCGTCTTGCAGCAGACGCTCAGACAAATGGTTACCGATGAACCCGTTCACCCCCAGGATCAGTACGCGGGTACGACGCGCCGGGCGCCCGGACTCGCTGCCACGCAGTCGCGAGCCATCGACCAGACCCAGTTCACGGGCCAATTGCGGGCCGCTCAAATACAAGCCATCGGCGTTGCGTTGGCCGGCGTTAATGATCAGCGAGTCTTTACCGCAGGCAATGCGCAACGGATCGCAGCTGATCACGTGACCCGGTGCCATGCCGTTGTTGCCCGGCATCACTTCACTTGCCCACACAATCAATTGGTGTTCGCCCACCGCGCAGAAGGCGCCGGGGTACGGTTGGGTGACTGCGCGCACCAGGTTGAACAGTACTTCAGCCGGGCGCGACCATTGCAGCAGGCCGTCAGCGGCAGTGCGGCGACCAAAGTAAGTGGCTTTGGATTCGTCTTGCGGGGTTTCTTTAAGCTTGCCTTCGGGCAGCAATGGCAGTGCTTCGGCCAGCAATTTAGCGGCAGAATCACGCAGTTTGGCGTGCAGGCTCAGCGCCGTGTCCGAACGCTCGATGCTTACGCGTTGCTGGGCCAGAATGTCGCCTGCATCGGCGCGTTTGACCATGCGGTGCAAGGTGACGCCGGTTTCCGTTTCGCCATTGACCAGCACCCAGTTGGCCGGTGCGCGGCCTCGGTAGCGCGGCAGCAATGAGCCATGCAGGTTGAAGGCGCCGTGGCTGACACTCGCCAGCAACTCTTCACCCAGCAGATGGCGGTAGTAGAACGAGAACATGTACTGCGCATTAAGCTTGCGAATGCGCTCGATCCACAGGGGGTGGTTGGCGTCTTCGGGGGCGTGCACCGGGATGCCTTTGCGTGCGCACAATTGAGCGACCGATGCGTAAAAATTGTTTTCCTTGGGGTCGTCAGCATGGGTAAACACCGCGGCGATGTCATAGCCTGCATTGAGCAAGGCTTCGATGCCTGTGCAACCAATATCGTGATAGGCGAAAACAACAGCTTTCAAACTCATGATGGGACCTGCGTCGAAGAAGAGAGGGAAGTTGTGTTAGTTGAAACTGAAGCGGTGGCGGGTTCGGCGCGTACGATTTTTTCGATAAAGAATCGTGGCCGTGCCCGCACATCGCTGTACATGCGGCCCAGGTATTCCCCCAGAAGCCCCATGCCAATAAATTGGCCACCGGTAAACACAAACAGCACCGCAAACAGCACGAAGGTGCCGTCGCCTGCCCAGGTCGCGCCAAAGATCAAGCGCAGCACGATCAACATGATCGCGAACAGTCCACCCAGCAGCGCCATGCTAAAGCCGATAATGCTCAGCAGACGCAAAGGCGTGGTGGTCATGCAGGTCACCAGATCGAACATCAGGTTGATCAGGCGCATGGGGCTGTATTTAGAGTCGCCGTGTTCGCGCTCAGCGTGCTCGACCAGCACCTCGGTGGTGTGGCGGGCAAAGCTGTTGGCCAGAATCGGGATAAACGTACTGCGCTCACGGCAGGCGAGCATGGCGTCGACGATGGTGCGCCGGTAAGCGCGCAGCATGCAGCCGTAGTCGCTCATGGCAACCCCGGTTGAGCGCTGCACCGCAAGGTTGATCAAGCGTGACGGCCAGCGGCGCCAGGCCGAGTCCTGGCGGTTGTTGCGCACCGTGCCAACCACGTCATAGCCCAAGGCCGCCTGGGCCACCAGCCGCGGGATTTCTTCCGGCGGGTTTTGCAAGTCGGCGTCCAGCGTGATGACGACATCACCTTTGGAGTGTTCAAAACCGGCCATGATTGCGGCGTGCTGCCCGTAGTTACGGTTCAGAATGACCGCCACCACCGGGCTGCCTTCGCGTTCGGCGGCGTCCTGGAGGATTTGCGCCGACTCATCGCGGCTGCCGTCATCCACCAGAACAATTTCATACGGTTGGGTCAGTTGCGCGCAGGCCGCTTCGGTGCGACGCAACAACTCAGGCAAACTTTGTTCTTCGTTGTAGACCGGAATGACGATCGACACACACTGGATAGGGTAGGGTTTCAAAGTATTCGTTCCAGTCAGTTTCAATGGCACAAGACAACGGGGCTTCACGTGAAACAGTCACAGGACACAGCAGGTTCACGCGCCCAGAGGATTAAAGCTCATTGCGCAAAAAGGTAAAGTCATCGGGCTGCGTTATCTGCATGATTTCGTTGCGAACTTTTGACCCTGCTGTACAAGGACAGTGCATACGTTAAACGCACTTTTGTGAAAATCCTATGAAAGTCAGATCAACACATCGTGTTTCCAGAAACCAGACAGCTGCTATTCAGGAAAGTATTAACGGCGTCAAAACTTAATCCGAATGACAGGCGTGTTTTTTAACTGACAGTAAATACTGGCGAACACTTAGTTGGTTTAAACACTAAGCAAGCTATGCAATTAAACAGTCAGCAGCGTTATTAAACGGGTAAAAAACAGCGTCAATCTGCGGGTCTGTCACGCAGGTCACTTCGATTGACGCTGTGGTTGAGCGTTTAGTTCAAACCCAGCTTGCCGCGCAAGGTAGACAGGTCTTCGGCCAGCGTATTGACCGGGCCAATCAAGGCTTTGCGGTCGTTTTCCTTGACCTTGTCGTAGGTCTCAAAACCACCGTCTGCGGTGTTGTACTTGGCCAGGATGGTGTTCACAGTGGTGAAGTTTTTATCCAGCTTGGCGGCAAAGGCGCTGTCGTTTTGTTCGAGGTAGGGTCGCAACAGATCAACAATCTTCTTCGCGCCATCGACGTTACCCTGGAAGTCGTACAAGTCGGTGTGGCTGTAACGATCCTCTTCGCCGGTGACTTTGGTCGCGGCCACTTCTTCCATCAGTGCCGCCGCGCCGCCCACCACTTTTTCCGGCGGGAATGTCAGGCCAGCCACGCGGTTTTGCAGGTCTTTGACGTCTTTGTTCAGGCCGTCAGCCAACTGATCGAGGCCGTGGGTGCTGTTTTCGGAAAACAGGCTGTATTCGGTGCGGTGAAAACCGGTGAAGTCGGCTGCCTTGACCCCTTGTTCGTGGTCGTCGACCCGTGAATCGATAGACGCATCCAGGTCGCTGAACAGTTCGGCAATCGGCTCAATCGACTCGTAGTACACGCGAGTGGGGGCGTAGAGTTTTTTGGCGGTGGCCAGGTCGCCTTTTTTCACCGCATCGGTGAACTGCTGGGTGTGGCTGGCCAACTCATCCAACTGTTCGGTGACGTAGATTTTGTAGTCGGAAATCGGCGCCACCAAATCCAGGGGCGCCGTTGCCGCGAAAGCCGACAGCGGGGTGTGTAGCAAACCTAAGGCGAGAAACAGGGCAAGCGGCGTCTTCTTCATGGGGCTTTTCCGGGAGGTTGAGGTTAGGCACGGGGGTGGCGTGATGCGGCATCGAGCAACGAACGCCCAATGAAATCCTGGTCGTCGTGCACACCCGGCAAGGTGAAGAAATAGCCACCGCCTACCGGCTTGAGGTATTCCTCCAGGGGTTCGCCGTTAAGCCGTGTTTGCACGGCGATAAAGCCTTGCTCCAGGTCGCGCTGGTAGCAGATGAACAGCAAGCCCATGTCCAGTTGGCCGTTTTTGTTGACGCCATTGGAGTAGTTGAAGGGTCTGCGCAAAATCAGGCTGTTGCGGGTCTGTGGGGTACGCGGGTTCGCCAGGCGAATGTGGGCGTCGAGCTGGGTGATCTTGCCGTGCGGGTCTTTGCTGTAGTCCGGCACGTCAGTTTCGCGGCTGCCATCCATCGGCGCGCCGCTGGCCTTGCTGCGCCCAAAAATACTTTCCTGCTCTTGCAGGGGGGTGCGGTCCCAGCGCTCGACGAAATTGCGGATGATGCGCACCGCTTGATAACTGCCATCGACCGCCCAGCGCGGCTCGTCGCTACCCGGTTGTACCCACACGATCTGATTCATGGCGGTGCGGTCATTGGAGTCGGGGTTGGCTGAACCGTCACGAAAGCCCAAAAAATTACGCGCACTTTGCGCCGGCTCGCCGGGTTTGGCCGGTGCCTGCGGCGGCACGGTGCCTTCTTGTTTCCAGCGCACCAGCAGCAAATCCGGCAGGTTCTTAACAATGTCGCGCAGGGCATGGATGTTGGTGTCGGCGGTGTTGGAGCAGAACTGCACACTCAAGTCGCCATGACACTGTGCGGGGTCGAGGGCATCGTTCGGGAAGCCTTGCATGCGGCTCAGGCGTTTGGGTTTGACGCCGGACAAACCAAAGCGCTCATCGAACAATGACGCGCCCACCGAGACGGTGATGGTCAGGTTGTCGGGGGTGACCACCGGGCCGAGGATGCCTGAATCCGTGGGCGGCAGCTTGGGGTCCACCTGGACGACCGGCCCGCCGGTCATCAAGAAGGCGATGCGCTCATCCAAGGTACGGAACAGGCGTTCGAGGTCTTCGCGGTCGCTGGCCAGCACATCAAATGCCACCAGCATGCCGGCAGCCGGGCGCGGGGTGACGATGCCGGTCTGGTGTTGACCGTGAACGTCGTGATGGTCACGGGTCTTGTCGCTGCTGGGCGCCTGGGTGACTTGCGCGTTCGCAGGGGCGCTGGCCGCCATGGCCGGGCAGCTCAGGGCGCCGCCCGCCAAAGCAGCACCGGCGACTCCCATGCCCATCAGTAGGCGGCGGCGTTGCAGGTTGAAGTCGTTGGGGCTGTGTGGTGAATCGCTCATGTGCATCTCGTCTGCAATTACAGGCCTTAAAGGCCGAGGGCGGGGTCGATTCCATCGAGTGCGTCGGCCAGAGCCTTGGCCTTGGTGCTGATGTGTTGGCGTTGCGTGCTCGTGACCGTGTCGTACGGGAGGTAGCCGTTGGGTGATTTGAGCGCATTGAATTCGGCCTCCAGCGCTGCGCTGGCGTTATCAATGTTGAGCAGGATGTCGGCGTTGTTCTTGGCCAGTAACGGGCGCAGCAGTTCCACCACTTTGCGTGTGGCTTGGAGGTTGGCGGCGAAGCCATTGACGTCGATATGGCTGTAGCGCTCTTCTTCACCGCTGTTGGCGCGGGTGTCAGCCAGGTTGTGCAGGGTGCGGGCCACAATGTTGACCAATTGCGCAGGGGGCAGTGATTGCGCCAACAGCTGTTGCTTGAGCTGCACCACATTGGCCTGCAATTGTTCGGCAACCGGAGCCAGGCCCTGGGTGCTGTGTTGGTCGAACAGACCGTATTCAAGCCGGTGAAAACCGCTGAAGCCTGGGTCTTGCTCGCGCTGCTCAAAGTAATCGGCACGGGCATTGATCGCGTTGTCCAGCTCTGCCAGTCGTTGCGCCGCTGGCGCTAGGCGCTGATACGCCTCGCGAGCGGGCACATACAGGCTTTGCGCGTGCTCAAGCTCGCCCGCTGCAATGGCGTGCGACAACCCGTCAACGGCATTGATCACCGCATTGCTTTGGCTGCTGAGGTAGACCCGAAATTCGGACAGCGGGCCGATAAAAGCGACCATTGAAGGTGGGGCCTTGGCGCTGGCTTCTGATTCAGCCGTTGGGGTGACGTGCAAGGTGCCACGCGGGTTACTGAGCAAGCCGCAGGTGATGACGTAATCGCCCGGCGCCAAAGTTGCGTTGATCACTTGGCTGAGACCGGGGGCAATGTTTTCGCGTTCTTCGACCACCAGCACGCCGTCGAGAATTTCCCATTCCACGGCGCGTTCAGAGGCATTGACGATGCGAAAGCTATTGAACCCGGCAGGCACGCTCAGTGCGTTTGGCTCGCAACTGTGGGGGTGAATCGTGACGGTGATTTCATTGCGGTGAACCTTGCGTTTGGCCGCAGCCAGTTGCGAGGCGTAATAGAACAGCCCGCCGGCCGCGATCATCACGATCACCGAGCCAGCCACTGCCCAGCGCAGGGCGCGAGGGGGTGTACCGCTTGCAGGGGTAGACATGCAGGACCTTATGGGTTTGTCACGCGAGAAGATTGAGGCGCTTGAGGGGCGCCGGGCGCCTGAAAAAACATCACCAGCGCCACCGCCAGATACATCACATACGCACCGAGCACGCTCACGGTGGGCGCATCCTGGTACCCGAACATGCCCGCCAGCACTGAACCTGTGGGCCCGTCCATCGGCAGGGTGGCGCTCAGATCAAAGACCACGCCTTGCAGGTGATTCCACAACCCGGCCTCGTGCAGCGCCTGCACTGAATTGGCCAAAATACCGGCGGCCACGACCAGGATGAACAGGCCGGTCCAACGGAAGAACAGGCCGAGATTGAGGCGCATGCTGCCGCTGTAAATGGCAAAGCCCACGCCAATCGCCAGCATCAGACCCAGCAGTGCGCCCAGCAGTGCGCCCAGCGGGGCTGCGGGGCCCTCGCTTTGCTGGAACACGGCAAGGAGGAAAAAGACGGTTTCGAGGCCTTCACGGGCCACGGCAAAAAACACCATCGCAATCAGCGCCGTGACGTGGTGTTTGGAGCCTGCCAGGGCGTGATCCAGCGAGGTGTGCAAGGTGTGCTTGATCGAGCGCGCCACCTTGCGCATCCAAAACACCATGGCGCTGAGAATCCCCACGGCAATCAGGCCGACAATGCCTTCGAACAGTTCCTGTTGTTTTTGCGGGAATTCGGCACTCATCCATTCCAGCCCACCGCCGACCAACAGTGACAAGGCAGCGGCGAGAAACACGCCGATCCACACGGCGGGCATCCACTGCCCGTGTCCGGTTTGCTTGAGGTAACTGGCAATGATGCCGACGATAAGCGCGGCCTCAATCCCTTCGCGCAGCATGATCAGAAATGGAACCAGCATGGAAAGCGCACCGCGTTACGAATTAGATAGGGAGCTAATTTGTAACATAGTGATACGTATTGCTAAACAAGAATTGATTGCATTCGCTGAACGGTGGCTGAACAGATAGCGTAAGCCTTATGACCTGCGCTGATGGCGCCTTCGATGTAACCGATGTGCTGACAATCGCCAATACTGCGCGCCTCAAGCCCGGCACGGGTCAGTTCATCCAGCAGGCGGGTATCGGGTTGCGCGCCAATCAGACGGGCATGAGTGTGCGGCATATGCTCAGTGTGTTTGCCCAGTCGCTCAAAGCCGACCCAAGCGCGTTGTCGCAAACCAATGGTAGACGGCCTGCCGGATGAAGGAGTTTTGCCCAGCGGGCAAGTGGCGGCAGCGATTGGCGATCTGAAGAGTTGCCAGCAGGTCATCGATGACATCGTGCGTGAAGCCAAGCGTTGCCTGATGGCCGTCAGCGCGGCGTATAACCTGTAGTCGCTGACGAGGGGTGCGAGGCTGCGAAGCGGTCGTAAAACCGTGCAACAGGGTGCCTGAAAGACACCACGGTCATCGGTTTTGCGATCGTTTGGCGAGCCCTCAGAGCTGGACCCAGCGCTGCTCCAGCGCCGCCACACGAATGGCATCGGCCAGGCGTTCTACGTGCCAGGCTTCTTCGAAGTCCGGGCCGGGTGCGGGTAGCCCGGCGCAGGCTTGAATCACCGCGTGCACTTCCAGGGTTTTTAACTCGTTGTAGCCCAATTGGTGGCCTGGCGCCGGGCTGAAAGCCGCGTATCCCGGCAGTGTTGGCCCAGACAGCAAGCGTTCGAAGCCCGATTGCCCCTCTAGGCACAGTTGAAGTTCGTTCAAGCGCTCCTGATCGAATTTGAGCGTGCCGTGTGTGCCACTGATTTCAAAACTGAGGTGATTTTTGTAGCCGTGTTTGAGCCAGCTGCTGCTCAAGGTGCCGCGCGCGCCCTGACTGAAGCGCAGCAAGGCATGGGTCTGGTCGTCTACCCGGATGCTTTTTTGCTCATGACTGCCCGTGTGTGCGGGACGTTGCGTGTGCACAGTCAGGCTGTCGGCGCATACCGCTTCAATGTCGCCCAGCAGATAGCGCGCCAGGGCCAACAGGTGGCTGCCCAAATCGGCCAGTGCCCCGCCAGCATGCCCCGGCTCGCAGCGCCATGACCAGGGTGCGGCCGGATCGGCCATGAAGTCTTCACTGAATTCACCCTCAAAGCTGACGATGCGACCCAGATCGCCACGCGCAATCATGTCCCGGGCCAGCACCAGCATCGGGTTGTGCTGATAGTTATAACCCACGCGTGTTACGACACCGGCGGCCTTGGCTGCCTGGCGCATTTCATCGGCCTGTTGCAGGCTCACGGCCAAGGGCTTTTCGCAGTACACGGCTTTGCCTGCCGCAATCGCTGCCATCGCCATCGGGAAGTGCAAGTGGTTGGGGGTGGTGATGGCCACCAGGTCCACGTTGGGGTTGGCGATCAATGGCTGCCAGTCGCTGTGGGCCTGAGCAAAGCCCCATGCGCCAGCACAGTGTCGGGCCCGTTCAGCGTCGGCATCCGCCAGCGCCGCCAGGTGCAGTTTCACCGGTAACTCGAAGGCTGCACTGACGTTGCGAAACGCCAGCGCATGGGCGCGTCCCATAAATCCGGTGCCGATCAAGCCTATTCCAAGTGAACGCATAGCCACTTCCTTTGAATGCTTATGTTCAGGGAAGGCCATTAATGGAATAAATATTTCGATTTTGCAATCAGTGGAACTAAATTATTGATTTGGTCTCAGGATAAAAACCCGCCATCCACATTCAATGAAATGCCGGTGGTGTAGGTGGAAGCAGCGCTGGCCAGATACAGCACCGCGCCGGCCATTTCATCCGGCTCGGCGACACGTTTGAGTGGCACCTGTTGCAACACGCCCTTGAGGATGGCTTCGTTTTTGACCAGCGCCGAGGCGAATTGAGTGTCGGTCAGGCCCGGTAGCAAGGCGTTGCAGCGAATGCCAAACGAGGCGCACTCCTTGGCAAACACTTTGGTCATGTTGATCACCGCCGCCTTGGTCATCGAGTAAACGCCCTGGAACGCACCCGGCGAGACGCCATTGATAGAGGCAACGTTGATGATGCTGCCACCCCCGTGTTCACGCATCAACTTGCCGCCTTCAACCGACATGAAGAAGTAGCCGCGAATGTTCACGTCGACGGTTTTTTGGAACGCGCCGAGGTCGGTGTCCAGCACGTTGCAGAACTGCGGGTTGGTGGCCGCGTTGTTGACCAGAATATCGAGGCGCCCGAACTCGGCACGAATGCGCGCGAAGGTGTGGTGGATCTGTTCCATGTCGCCGATATGGCAAGCAATCGCGGTGGCGTTACCACCTTGCGCGATGATTGCATCCGCGACCCGTTGGCAGCCCTCAAGCTTGCGGCTGGAAACGATCACATGGGCACCTTGTTGGGCCAGCAGCTTGGCGATGGCTTCGCCGATGCCACGGCTGGCGCCTGAAACAAAGGCAATTTTGCCATCAAGGTCGAACAGTTGAGTTTTGGACATGCTGATTCCCGGGTGAGCGCAGGTTTAAAGGCTGGACTGGCGGATGACCTTAAGGCTCATCTGCTCCAGCAGTGCATTCATCTGTACAAACGGGGCGAAACGTTTGTCTTGAGTCTGGCCGTGGTAGTAGCGGTAGTAGATCTGTTGGACGATGCCTGCCAGGCGGAACAAACCGTAGATGTAATAGAAATCGTAGTTGTCGATCTGAATGCCGGAACGTTGTGCGTAGTAATCAACGAATTCACGGCGGGTCAACATGCCGGGAGCATTGCTCGGTTGGCGTCGCATGCGTTGCACGACGGGTGGATCATCGGCTTCTATCCAATAGGCGAGGCTGTTGCCCAGGTCCATCAGCGGGTCACCCAGCGTGGTGAGTTCCCAGTCCAGCACGCCAATGATCTGCATCGGGTTATGCGGGTCGAGGATCACGTTGTCAAAGCGGTAGTCGTTGTGAACGATGGCAGGGGTCGGATGATCGGCAGGCATCTTTTCCTTGAGCCACGCCTTGACCGCTTCCCACTGTGGGGCATCCGGGGTGAGGGCCTTTTCGTAGCGATCACACCAACCGCTGATCTGGCGGTGTACATAACCTTCTGGCTTGCCCAAATCAGCCAGCCCACAGGCCGTGTAGTCGACGCTGTGGAGCTCGACCAGTGTGTCGATAAAACGGCGACACAGTTGGCTGGTGTGCGCAGGCGAGAGATTCAGTTCAGGGGGCAGGTCGGAACGCAGAATGATGCCCTTGACCCGCTCCATCACATAGAACTCACTGCCGATCAGCGTGTCATCGGTGCAGTGGGCGTAGGCTTTTGGGCAGTAGGGGAAGGCGTCCTTGAGATGATTGAGCAGGCGAAACTCACGGCCCATGTCGTGAGCGGATTTGGCCTTGTGGCCAAAGGGCGGACGCCGCAGCACCAGTTCGACACCCGGATACTCGATCAGATACGTCAGGTTCGAAGCCCCGCCAGGGAACTGGCTGAGGGTCGGCAGGCCAGAGAGCCCCGCAATATGGGCCTTGAGATACGGATCAATCTGGCTGACGTCGAGTTCTTCGCCAGGGCGGATACGGGTGGACGAGTCGGTGAGCGCCATATCTATCTCTTCTGCTTATTATTGGGGCCAGACAACATTCGCTAATCTAATGGGCCACCCCGCTCGCGACAAGTCGATGCCGGCCTTAATAGGCGTGGGTGTTAATGGGTAATCAGTGTGTCTGATGGCAGTTGCACAAAACGCAGCGCAAAAAAAACCGAAGCTGCGTGGGCTTCGGTTTTTCGTGGTGCGCTGGGCTTAGCTCGGGAAGAGTTCGCTCAGTTTCATGGCCAGCATCATGTCGCCTTCAGCGCGCAGCTTGCCGCCCATAAAAGCTTGCATGCCGTCAGTTTCGCCGCTGACGATGCCTTCCAGGGTTTCGCCGTCCATCACCAGCGTCACTTGAGCGTCCGGGTTTTCGCCTTCTTGCAGTTCGCAGGTGCTGTCTTTAACGATCAGCGAGAAGTTCTTGGTGTCATCAATGCGAAAGCCAAACACCAGGTCCAGGCCAGCAGCAGCGGCTGGGTTGAATTTGGCTTTCATTGCTTGCACGGCATCAGCTACAGAAGTCATGGTTCGATCCTTTTATGGTGGGTTACGGCGACCCGAGGGTCGCGGTTGCCGACGCTCAACGATAGGTGATGAGTGACGGCGTCTTCAACAGTTGCAAATGCACATGACTGTTGAAGGAAGCCAGTGTCACCTCGCGGCCTTGAAACTTGAGGCGACTGAGCGAGGTGTTTGCTATGTGCCAGGTCAGCTTGAACGCTTCGTTGGCGGGAATGCGGGTCAACAGGTGAAGCAGGGCGGTGATGGTGCCGCCGGAGGTGAACACGGCGATAGTGTGCTGCGTGTCATGGGCGTGATCGAGCAGTCGATTGAGGCCGCCCTGCACGCGCTCGACAAAGGCCAGCCAGCTTTCCAGCTCGGGGGTGTCCCACGTGCCGCTGAGCCAGCGGGCAACAATCAGATCGAAAATGCGCTGGAATTCGACCGGGTCATGGACGGCGTCGGT
Source organism: Pseudomonas weihenstephanensis (assembly GCF_016812185.1). NCBI lineage: Bacteria > Pseudomonadati > Pseudomonadota > Gammaproteobacteria > Pseudomonadales > Pseudomonadaceae > Pseudomonas > Pseudomonas weihenstephanensis. The sequence goes on from NZ_JAAEBV010000008.1 coordinate 82,857, forward strand.
CATCGCGGCCACTGCGTGGGGTTCATCCGGCAACAAGCCGGGAAGCAAGGCTTTAAGCACGCCGAATGCATCGAATTCATTGAAGGCTGCGTCAACCTCCAGTGTGGGCCTGGCTAACCCGGCGGCGCTGAACTGCTCCAGCGCATGGCGGGCCGTGTCTTGCTGGCGCGTCAGATCTCCGGATACACAGCGGTCAAAGCACACGCCCAGGTCAACCAGATGCTGGCCGACTATTTGTGCCTGTCGCTTGCCCAGCGGCGACAGCACGTCGTAGTCGTCTGCACCGAAGGAGGCTTGGCCATGTCTTATCAAGTAGATGCTGCCCACGTCCGCTATGCCCCGGTACGTTGAAAGTCTGGCGAGGTTAGGAGTAAGCCGGGAAGCTGTCAATGAAAAAACATACGCTCGTTTGAATTGCCCGATGCGCCTGCGTGTAAGGTGTTTCGCGGCTGGCAGCCTCAGGTTGGCGCCGGTATGCTGAGCGTCATCACGCACCCTGCGATTCACGGGGTGTAACGTTTAAAGGAGAGTCTGTGGAATTTCTAGCTGAGTACGCCAGCTTTTTGGCCAAAACCGTGACCCTGGTGGTCGCGATCATCGTGGTTCTGGTTGTTGTCGCCGCGCTGCGGGGTAAAGGCCGTCGTGCGACGGGGCAATTGCAGGTCATCAAGATGAATGACTTCTACAAGGGGCTGCGTGAGCGTCTTGAACAGTCGCTGTTGTCCAAAGGGCAACTCAAGTCGTTACGCAAGCAAACAGGCAAAGCCGATAAAAAACTAAAAAAACAACCCGACGACAAGCCTCGTGTCTTTGTGCTGGATTTCGACGGTGATATCAAAGCCTCTGCCACTGAAAGCCTGCGTCACGAAATCACGGCCTTACTGACCCTGGCCACCCCGGCCGACGAAGTTGTGCTGCGCCTGGAAAGCGGCGGCGGCATGGTGCACAGCTATGGGTTGGCGTCTTCGCAACTGGCCCGTATCCGTCAGGCGGGTATCCCGCTCACGGTGTGTATCGACAAAGTGGCGGCAAGCGGTGGCTATATGATGGCGTGCATTGGCGCCAAAATTATCAGCGCACCCTTTGCCATCCTCGGTTCAATTGGTGTGGTCGCTCAACTGCCCAACGTCAATCGCCTGCTGAAGAAACATGACATTGATTACGAAGTACTGACAGCTGGCGAATACAAGAGAACGCTGACAGTGTTTGGCGAAAATACTGAAAAGGGTCGCGAAAAATTCCAACAGGATTTGGATATCACCCACCAGTTATTCAAAAACTTTGTGTCTCAATACCGCCCGCAGTTGGCGATTGATGAAGTGGCCACAGGTGAAGTCTGGTTAGGCGTAGCGGCGGTTGAAAAACAGCTGGTGGACGAGTTGAAAACCAGCGATGAATATTTGTGCGAGCGTGCACAGACCGCGCAGCTCTACCACCTGCATTACGCCCAGCGTAAAAGTTTGCAGGAGCGTGTTGGGCTGGCCGCCAGCACCTCGGCAGAACACCTGGTCGACTCACTCTGGAAACGAGTGTCGCAACAGCGTTTTTGGTAAGCCTGCGGGCTTGTCGCAATGGGGGCATCCGGCAGGCTTCAGGGGCTGTACGACATGTTGTCAGCGCCGCATCACCGAGCGCAGATACATTTCGTACAGCCCCTGGCAAAGGGCACTGGCATGAGCTGGCGATAAGTCGTGCAGAGTTTAACGTTTATTTTTAATTGTCCATGCGAGGTATTAGATAACTAACGCCTGTTCCTGAGTGCCAGTTTTTAAGCTGATGTTTCTAATTTGAAACAGGCTTTTGTGATGACTAACAGGAATAAAATAATACCTAGCGACGCTATGAAATTGGTCGATGATCAGTCAACACGTCTGGCCAATACGCGCGCCGACAATAAATATCAAGCGCTCATACCCACTCTACTGCCTCCCTGGTTTGTTAAAGCACCGCCGTCTGTGCGTGATGCACTGCGTGAAAGTATGCAGCGACGAGACGACACCTATAAAGAAGTCTCTCGTATCCTGGCCAGCGTTACGCCAATGGTGCAATTTGTAGAAACACGTCTAAAAAACGCATTAATAGCGCAGGGGTGGTATAGCGTTGACGTCAAGCGCTATGGACTCAAGCACGTCCATCTGCCGAGTAATGTGCTGGCGTTTATTTCACGGCAAAACATTAACGTAGCTGACTCCTTTATTCGCCTGTTATTCCCCTCTTCGTGGGTACCTGAGTCGCTTGAAGTAAACGTGGGCGCGACCACGACGTATCAGAGCTTGTTGCAAGCAGCCATGCAGAACTTTGAGTTGTCAGAAACGCAGGCCGAGGGTTTCGATCCGGGGACTTCTATCTATTCAGTGAATAATAATCAGCCCACCGTGCACACCGAACTGGCGCCTGAACAGTTTGCGCGCGTATGCCGGGACTTGAACGCGGGCCTGCAGTATCAGTTGCATTTGGACAGCGTTTTTACACCGGTCGAAAACGCTTGGCCCGCCACGGATCCTCGTGCGCAGGCTTATAAAATTAAAACCACCTTCAGTGACCATTTACGCCATGAGTTTTCATGTGCTCTGCACATGGCGTATATGAAAGGCGAGATTAGCGTCAACTCTTACAGCTTTGGATCACGGGTGCTCATGGGGCCTGCATCGACCCTTGGTCTGGGCAATCCCGCCTATGGCGTATTTGAAATAATGGATGTTGAAGTGACGGGCATCATGGTGTTATGGCCGCAGCGAAAGCCCGCTGCGCAGGCACAACCCTGCTTGGTCTATCTTCCCCAAAGTCCCGATAAGTCATTTTATGCATTTGAGACGTTCAGTACGTTTCAGGTGCATTTACGTGAATGGTTAAAGCGCCCGGAGTTTGCCGTCTATTTTGCACAGCGTGTGCCTTTGAGCCAGCGCGCAGAGTTTATACGCCGCACTCATCCTCAGCATGCGTCGTGGGACTCACTGCTCTTGCGGCGCCCGCCGATTATTTATGAGCCTGCCTTGTTTACAGAGTCACGCGTCACCCCCAGAACTGATGACCCTTTCGACGTCATGTGGTTGCAACAATTAAAGCGGATTAAAGATGACGCACGAATATTAATCGTGCCCACGGAAGACCAAGACACCCGGGAGCGTCTGGAACGTCAGGCTATTTATTTAAATCTGGGTATCAGTGCGCTGGGCTTGGCATTGGGGTTTGTCCCGGTGTTGGGGGAAGTGTTGTTGGCGGTGGGTGTCATCCAGTTGGGCGAAGAGGTCTACGCAGGTATCAAGGCGTGGGAGGCCGGTGACAAAGTGGCCGCCATTAATTACCTATTTGATATCGCACAGAATGTTGCGTTACTCGCAGGTCCTGTAGCGGCTAGCAAAACGTTGAAGGCGCCTGGGGTGGTGGATGCTCTGGTTCCCGTCAAACTCGAAAGCGGTGCACGAAAACTATGGAACCCGCAAATGGCGCCTTATGCCGTTGAAGGCGTTGATCTTGGCGGTATTAAGCCGGACGTGCAGGGCATTTATACACGTAATGGCCAGTCATATATAAAGCTGGATGACAAGGTTTATAGCCTGCATACAGAGGCCGCAACGCAGGCATTTTCCGTGCGCCATCCCACCGATCCAATGGCGTACAGGCCTCAGTTGAAACACAACGGTATGGGGGTCTGGACCCATGAACTGGACCGTCCCCTTGAATGGACTCGTTTGCAATTATTTCGCCGCCTGGGCCCCGACGCGCAGGCTTTGTCAGCCAGCGCTGTCGATCGTCTTTTGGCCGCGACCAATACTTCGGACGCTGTGTTGTGCAAGGTGCTGATAGATAACCTGAGCACACCGTCCTTATTGGCCGATGGCCTGAAACGTATGGCACTGATCGAAAGAATTGAGGCTTTCATAACCCGAATGCAGTCAGCCCATACCGGGCATGCGTCTGATGCGGACATACAGTTGAACGTACTGCCTCAGTTGCCCGGCTGGCCAGCCGACCGTGTCTTGCGCGTCATCAGCGACGATGGCCAAGCGTATAAAGAGTATGGAAAGGATTTAGTCTCTCGGCTACCACGGCTGCAAGTGACTGAATCGCAGGTGGCCCAGGGCGACTTATTGAACGTAACGCTGGAATGTTTATCGCCGGATCAGATAGAAGGCTTGCTAGGTCAAAAACTGTCATCGCTTGAACTGCAAGTTCAAAGGCTGGCTCAACACCTGGGAGAGTTTACGCAGACACAAAAAAAGGAGGTGTTCTCATCTCTCTACCTTGAAGGCGAAACGCTTGGCTCTGCGGGGAGCATCGTTAAACGGCAATTTCCAAGTTTGTCGGCCGTGGTGATCACTGAGTTGCTGGAGCATTTGACTGCCGAGCAAGTCAGTCTGCTTGAGCGCGAAGAGCGTTTACCCATGACGGTGCTGGAGGAGGCCCGTTCTTTGGTGCAAACGCTGCGATTGAACCGCGCTTTGGAGGGCTTGTTTAATGATGCCTTGAGCTCTGAAGACAGCAGTGCGCTTGGGTGGAAGTCCTTACCCTGGCTGCCCGGCTGGCCCAGAGAACTGCGCGTGGTGATCCGAGACAAGGCCACTGGGCTTGAACTCGACAGTGCAGGCAGTGCAACGGCCCGCCGTGTGCGTGAACTGTTCAAGAGTGCGCAGGGTTACGAATACTTCGCAACATCCTCAGCCGATAGCTACAGCTCCCGGTCATTGTTGCAGTGCGTACTGACGCTGCTGTCAGCCAATGAACGCTCTGAGATGGGGCTTTCAACGCAAGAACCGTATGCCTCATTCACAGCAAAAATTGCCAGGGTAGCAACTGAGGCGCGTGACCGAAGCGCACAGGCATTGGGCATGCATACCCTCAAACCCTGGTTTAAATCACCAATGCGATTAGCTGACGGACGGGTCGGTTATACCCTGGGCGGCCGTTCGGGGCACACGTTGCCAGATGTGCAGCCACAGTTGCTCAAACACGCAGTGTTGGAGTTGTACCCCTTAATGAACGATGAGCAGGCCGGGCAGTTTTTGCACCGCTTAAAACTGCCTGCTGCGCAGATTGCCCGTGCATTAGGTGCGCTTAAGGCTGAGCTTGAAACACTGCGTCATGAACTTCATGCGTGGGAAAACTCCACGGTCTGGAGTCATCCGCTTAACGCCCCGCGCTTTAAGGTGACGGCACAGGTAAAAAGGTCTATCAGCCAAGTGTTGATACGCGCCTGGCGACGGCTAACGCCCAGCGCCCACATAGGTGGGCATATCGGTTATGAACTGGATCTGAATGCCTGGCCAGTCGACTGTCTGCCCGTGTTGTCGGCTGACTTTGCGCATATCAATGTGTTGAGGTTGAGCCAATCACCGGGCGGGGCGTTTCCTGCACACTTTCTTGATAAGTTCCACCAGTTGCGGATCCTGTCGCTCAAGCAAAACAAGCTGGTTGAGCTGCCCGGATCGATTGGTGAAATGAGCGAGTTGCTGGATCTAGATCTCAGAGGGAATCAGCTTGTATTAACCCCTGAGGCCGCCCGTACGCTGGCAGGGCTGACAAAGCTCAAGTCACTCAACCTCACGGGCAATCCGTTAGGCAGCAGGTTGATGATCAGCCAGATGAGAGCGCTTGAGTATTTGTATGTGCGCTATACCGGGCTTACGCAGTGGCCCGAAGGCATCGAGATGCTTGAGCACCTAAACATAGTGGACTTGCGTGACAACGCGATCAGTCATGTTCCATCGCAAGTGTTAACCGCCGAACGCAACGTCATTAACCGTGTGACGTTTTTGCACGACAACCCGTTGAGTAACGATTCGTTACGCCGTCTCTATCTCTACCAAAGGGAGCAGGGCATTAATTTTGGAATATCGATCCCGCGTCATCATGTCATGCCCCGGCAGGGCATTGCGCATTGGGCGGTTGCGCCCAGCGCAGCGCAGCTCGCCGCCTGGGAAGACTTGAACAGCGCCGAGTACGCATCGGATTTTTTTCGGGTACTGGAAGACCTGAGTGAGTCCTCGCAATTTTTACACGAGCGTGAAAATTTGCGCCTGCGCGTCTGGGCGCTGGTGAATGCCATGCATGAAAACAGCGGTTTGCGCAGTCGAGTGTTTGAGGTCAGCACCCACCCGCGCACGTGTTCAGATGGCATTGCAATGGTGTTTGCGGACATTGAACTGCAACAACAAATCTATATGGCTGAACACCAGCCGCAGACCGAGCAGCAACTCCTGAAACTGGCCCGGGGGTTATTCAGGATTGAGCAGCTTAACGAGCATGTTGAATCCGTTATTGCGCTACGTAAGGCGCAGGTACGTGCGCGTGCCTTGGAGGCTGTAGAGCAACTGCAACAACTGAGCGATGCGATAAGCCCTGATTTTTCGGCCGGCCCGGTCAGTGAAATGACGCCACAAGACCGCCAGGGTGTTGCGTACCGGCTCGGCTCGCCAGAAGGGCTTGCGCTGGCAGAAAGGCTTAGTCCTGTGTGGCTGGAAAACCATTTGGCGCAAATCGATCCACTCGAAATACAGATGTACTACCACATTCGTTTGGCAGAGACGCTGAACTTGCCCAACAGGCCCGAGAGTATGCGCTTTGTGAATGTTGCCAACGTTACACAAGAGGAGTTAGACGCTGGCGAGGCCTATGTAATGGCTCAGGAAACATCTGCAGCACTCACGGCGAGTATTGTCGCGAGGGATTTTTGGACGGCGTTTTTGGAGAAAAAATACCCGGAAAGTTTTAAAGCATCAGATATTCCACATCAGCAATACATGGATAGGCTTTTCACGGCGCGTGAGAGTGTGTCGAGTGATGAATATGCTTCACAAGCAGAGTCAATTGCAGGCGCACACAGTCAGTCCAGAGTGGCGTTGGCCACTCGGCTGACCCGTCAGGAGATCCAAGAGCACCCTGAGCTGATGTTCCCCGCGATGCCTTAAACCTTCAATGGGGGCTAAAGTGCGGCCTGACTCAATCATTCATTCAATCAGTCAGGGCCGTCACGGGGCTCAGCGGCGACGGAAAAGCGGTTGCGGCTCGTCGGTCGATGCTTGATACGTCACGCTGAAATCTTTCAAACCTTCAAGCGCTTCGTACGGGTCTTTATCGGCCCGGATAGCAAAGGCATCAAACCCACAGCGGTGCAGGTAGAACAACTGATCGCGCAGTACATCACCAATGGCGCGCAGTTCACCTTTGTAGCCGTAGCGATCTCGCAGCAGACGGGCGTTGGAGTAACTACGCCCGTCAGTAAAGGCCGGGAAGTTCAGGGCTATGACCTGAAAGTTCGCGACGTCACTGCCAAGCTCTTCGGCCTCTTCGTCACTGTCCAGCCACACGCCCAGGCCCCCATCGCGTGCCTTGAGCGCCGGACCGTGCTCACGCCACAACGCGAGTGGAACGATCAGGTCATCACAGTTAGAGATATCGTCGAAGTTCGTGCCTTTTGGCAGTAAATGCCAAGTTTCATCGATCACTTCGTTGTTTTTAATGATTCGTTGCATAGACGCGCTCCTTGAAGGGATCGATGCCAATACGTTGATAGGTGTCGATAAAGCGCTCGTCTTCGTTGCGTTTTTCAACGTAAACGTCGATCAGCTTTTCAATCACATCCGGCATGTCGTCCTGAGCGAACGAGGGGCCGAGGATCTTGCCCAGGCTCGCGTCACGGCTGGCGCTGCCACCCAGCGATACCTGATAGAACTCGGCGCCTTTTTTGTCCACGCCCAGAATGCCGATGTGCCCCACATGGTGGTGGCCACAGGCATTCATGCAACCGGAAATGTTCAGGTCAAGCTCACCAATGTCGAACAGGTAATCCAGGTCGTCAAAGCGGCGCTGGATCGATTCGGCAATCGGGATCGACTTGGCGTTGGCCAGCGAGCAAAAATCCCCGCCCGGGCAGCAGATCATGTCGGTCAGCAAGCCAATGTTTGGCGTGGCGAAACCCTGCTCACGCAGTTCACCCCACATGGTGAACAACTGGCTTTGTTCAACGTCGGCCAGAATGATGTTCTGCTCGTGAGAGGTTCGCAGTTGGCCAAAGCTGTAGCGATCGGCCATGTCGGCAATGCCGTCCCACTGCTTGTCTGTCACATCGCCTGGAGCAACGCCCGTCGGTTTGAGCGACAGGGTAACAGCGACATAGCCCGGCTTTTTGTGGGCCAGGGTGTTGCGGGTGCGCCAGCGAGCGAAGCCTGGGTGCTGGGCGTCAAGCTCTGCCAGTTCGGCACCGAAATCAGGCAAGTCCTTGTAGTCGGGGTCGACAAAGTGCTTGGCAATTCGCTGCACTTCGGCCTCGGTCAGGGTGGTGGACCCGCCGCGCAGGTGAACCATTTCGGCTTCAACCCGCTCTGCGAACACTTCAGGCGTCAGGGCCTTGACCAGAATCTTGATCCGCGCCTTGTACTTGTTGTCCCGACGGCCATAGCGGTTGTACACCCGCAGAATGGACTCCAGGTAGCTGAGCAGGTGTTGCCACGGCAGGAATTCGTTAATAAACGAACCAATCACGGGCGTACGGCCCAAGCCGCCGCCAACCAGTACACGAAAGCCCAGCTCGCCGGCTTCGTTGAACACGGGTTCAAGACCGATGTCATGCACTTCAATGGCCGCACGGTCTGAAGCAGAACCGTTGATTGCGATTTTGAATTTGCGCGGCAAGTAAGCGAATTCGGGGTGGAAGGTCGTCCACTGACGGACGATCTCACACCAGGGGCGTGAGTCGATCAATTCATCGGCGGCAACACCGGCGAACTGGTCAGTGGTGACGTTACGCAAGCAGTTGCCGCTGGTCTGAATGGCGTGCATTTGCACAGTGGCCAGCTCTTGCAGAATGTCCGGCACGTCTTCGAGCGCCGGCCAGTTGAACTGCACGTTCTGGCGGGTACTGATGTGGGCATAGCCCTTGTCGTAGTCGCGGGCGATCTTGGCCATCATCCGCGCTTGACGCGAGGTGAGTTGGCCATAAGGCACGGCAACCCGCAGCATCGGGGCGAAGCGTTGAACATAAAGGCCATTTTGCAGGCGCAGGGGGCGGAACTCTTCTTCGCTCAGCTCACCTGCCAGATAGCGTCGGGTCTGATCCCGGAACTGCTTTACGCGGTCCTCGATGATCCGCTGATCGTACTCGTCATATACGTACATATAGGTCCTGTTCTCAGGCTGCTGACAGCTTATCTGCGCGCACGGCCGCGCACTCCCCACGGAGCGAGGCACGATACCAGTTTGCAGTTATGCGCAAAAGTGATGTTTAAGCATATGTAAAGAACCAAATCGACTATAAGAGGCTGATTCTCAATCACTTACTTGTGCTGTGGGCATTGCTCAACTTAACTGATTAAAGTCTTCAAGCATTCACCCATAAAACCGAAAAAAGGCGATGCGATGAGTACTCCAGTCAAAGTGCGTAAAAGCGACAGCAAGGTCGATGCATGGGCCATTTTTTTTATGATTGTTTTGGTCGTGGCGGCGGCGGTTTTTTGGGTCAGCCGCCAGTGACCTGAGCGTGAAGGGGCAACACCTGCTCCATTCCAGAGCGATTGATTACCGGGCAAGCGACAGCGGGCCAGCTGTCTAGTGGTATTGTGCCAGCTACCAGATGGTTCAATGTTCAGGAACAGGTGACAATGCTCAAGTTTTTGCGCCAATGCGTAGTCGTGCTGTGCCTGCCATTTTCGATGGTGGCTCACAGCGCGACGGTGTTGTTTCTTAACCCCGGCAACGCTGATGAGACTTTTTGGGTGAGCTATTCGCAGTTCATGCAGGCGGCGGCCCAGGATTTAGGCATGCACCTGGAGGTGCAATACGCCGGGCGCTCGCCTGATACATCAATCGCTCAGGCGCGAGCAGCGCTGCAAGGAGCGCGCCGTCCCGATTACTTGGTCTTCGTCAACGAGCAATACATTGCCCCGCAAATCCTGCGTCTCTCACAAGGCAGCGGCGTAAAGCTGTTCATGGTTAATAACGGGCTGACCGGTGAGCAAATACAAATGGTCGGCCCGGATGCGGGTAACTATTCAACCTGGGTGGGCAGCATGGTGACCAACGACGAGGAGGGCGGCTACCTGATGCTTAATGAGTTGGTGCGCCAGCATGCGGCGTTGGGACCGGCCAAGACGTTGGATCTCGTGGCCTTTTTGGGCGTGAAAAATACCCCGGCATCGCGCTGGCGGGAAAAAGGCATGCTGCGCGCGCTACGCGAGCACCCTCAGGTGCGCTTGCGCCAAATGGTTTACGGCGAGTGGAGTCAGCAGCGCGCTTACGAACAGGCAACGCAGTTGTTTAAACGCTACCCCGACACTGCGTTGGTGTGGTCAGCCAATGACGAAATGGCGTTTGGTGCCATGCACGCCGCGCAAGAAGCCGGCCGCGTTCCGGGGCGTGACATGTTGTTCAGCGCGGTCAACAGTTCCATCCCCGCGCTTGAAGCTCGGATCGACGGGCGCTTGAGTGCGCTGGTGGCCGGGCACTTCACGTTGGGGGGCTGGGCGATGGTCCTGCTCAATGACGATGCCAAAGGCATCGATTTCACCCGTTTTGGTGGGCGAGATCGCCAAGTACCTTTGTTGCAACTGATTGATGTCGAACAAGCCAAGCACCTGCTGAGCATCACGCGCGAGCAGAATTACCAGTTGCCATTCAAGCGGTTTTCGGCACAGGGAAAACCTGACAGCTATGTTTACCCTTTCAGCCTTAAATCGCTGCTTAACGCCCCTTAAACGCCCGACAGGTGCAGGACCAACCTGACAATGGCGTACAACGTCAGCGCGAATACCCCGGTAAACAGCAAACCTAGAATCAAGAACTGGCTGGGTTTACCGTGGGTAAAGTCTCGTGCTCTGTTTTTTGCGCTTTGCACCCCGAAAGCAGCGGCCATCACGCTGTGCAGAACTTGCCAAAAAGTGGGCGGATTGTTGTCGGGATCGTCCATAAGGTCCTCACCTGTCCATTCGATATGCACTGAGTTGAGGATAGTCAAAGGCCATTAATACGGTGCAATTGAAGACGGCCGGTGTGCAAACGCTCTATTTATGTACCTCATCAGCACTGGGTTTTTCGTTTTACTGAGGATCCCCCGTGAGTTATCAGGAGAGACTCAATGCCATGCTGTACAGGAACATAGCGAAAGTCACGCCAGAAGCAATCGAGCGCGCTTACCTGGAGGTCATTGCGGCTGAAGAGACGCCCGCGTTTATGGCGCAATTATTGGGGCGAGAGAGATGGATTGGAGGAGCGTTTTACCGCCATCGATGACGACTACAGTAAGGCCGTCGATGCTTTAGGTAAGAAAAACGCCGCCGAACGCAAGCAATTGCTCACGCAGCTCACGGAGCGTGAGCGCTCACAGGTTGCAGACGACTGAGCCGTGTACGCGCTGCCACCTGTTAAGCGGTGGCAGCGCGCGCACAATGTAGCGCTTGCTACACAATCAGTTGTCATACCCCAAGTTAGGCGCCAACCAGCGTTCAGTCACGCTAAGGTCTTGGGCTTTGCGGGCGGTGTAGCTATCAACCTGATCCTTGTCGATTTTACCCACCGCAAAGTACTGCGCTTGCGGGTGAGCAAAGTACCAGCCGCTGACCGCTGCGGCCGGGAACATCGCGTAGTGCTCGGTGAGGAATACTCCGCTTTGGCCTGCACGCATTTCCTCGGCTTCAGGATCAAGCAGTGTGAACAACGTGGCTTTTTCGGTGTGATCCGGGCACGCCGGGTAACCGGGAGCAGGGCGGATGCCGCTGTATTGCTCCTTGATTAATTCATCATTGGCCAGTTGCTCGTCCTTGGCGTATCCCCAATAGTTCGTTCGAACTTGTTGGTGCAGCCATTCAGCACACGCCTCGGCCAGGCGGTCGGCCAAGGCCTTGACCATGATCGAGTTGTAGTCGTCGCCCGCGTCCTGATAGGCCTTGGCCACTTCTTCGGCACCGATTCCGGCGGTGGTGATGAAGCCGCCTACATAGTCGGTCACGCCGCTGTCTTTTGGCGCAACAAAGTCAGCCAGCGAGAAGTTGGGCTTGCCGTCGGTCTTAATGATTTGCTGGCGCAAGTGATGAAGCGTGGCAATCGGCTGACCGTCGTCACCGTACAACTCCAAGTCGTCATCGTTGACTTGATTGGCTGGCCAGAAGCCAAATACGGCGCGGGCGCTGATGAGTTTCTCGTCGATCAGTTTTTTAAGCATTTCCTGCGCATCGGCATACAGCGCGGTAGCCGCTTCGCCGACTACTTCGTCGGTGAGGATGCGCGGGAACTTGCCTGCCAGGTCCCAGGAGATAAAGAACGGTGTCCAGTCGATGTATTCGGCAAGTACCTTGAGGTCGATGTTGTCCAGCACCTTGGCGCCGGTGAACGTCGGCTTTACTGGTTGGTAGCTGGCCCAGTCGAACTGAGGTTTTTTGGCAATGGAGGCGGCATAGCTCAGGCGTTCGGTACGGGCGCTGCGGTTAGCGGTACGCTCGCGCACCTCGACGTATTCTTCGCGGGTTTTAGTCACGAAGGCCGGTTTGAGTTCTTTGGACAGCAATTGTGTGGCCACACCCACGGCGCGTGAAGCGTCAGTGACGTAGATCACGGCATCGTTCTGATACTTGGGTTCGATTTTGACCGCAGTGTGCGCCTTGGAAGTGGTCGCGCCACCGATCATCAGGGGCAACTGGAAGTTTTGGCGCTGCATTTCACGCGCTACGTGAACCATTTCGTCCAGTGACGGGGTAATCAGGCCCGAGAGACCGATGATGTCGCATTTCTGCTCTTTGGCCACTTGCAGGATTTTTTCTGCGGGCACCATCACGCCCAGGTCAACGATGTCATAGCCGTTACAACCCAGTACCACACCGACGATGTTCTTGCCGATGTCGTGCACGTCGCCCTTCACCGTGGCCATCAGAATCTTGCCTTTGGCCTCTGGCTTATCGCCTTTTTCCAGTTCGATGAACGGGATCAAGTGCGCCACGGCCTGTTTCATTACGCGCGCGGACTTCACCACTTGTGGCAGGAACATTTTGCCCGCGCCAAACAGGTCGCCGACGATGTTCATGCCCGACATCAGCGGGCCTTCAATCACCTCGATAGGGCGTTTGAACGACAGGCGCGACTCTTCGGTGTCCTCCACGATGTGCGTGGTAATGCCTTTGACCAGCGCATGCTCAAGGCGTTTGTTGACTTCCCAGCTGCGCCACTCTTCGGTTTCTGCTTCTTTGACGCTGCCATCGCCTTTGTACTTGTCAGCAATCGCCAGCAGGTTGTCGGTGGCGTCCGGCGTGCGGTTGAGCACCACGTCTTCCACGGCATCGCGCAGCTCGGTCGGGATCTGGTCGTAGATTTCCAGTTGCCCGGCGTTGACGATGCCCATGGTCAGTCCGTTACGGATCGCGTACAGCAAGAACACCGAGTGAATGGCTTCACGTACCGGGTTGTTGCCACGGAACGAGAACGACACGTTGGACACGCCGCCCGACGTCAAGGCATACGGCAGCTCCTCGCGGATATAGGCGCAGGCGTTGATGAAGTCCACGGCGTAGTTGTTGTGCTCTTCAATGCCGGTGGCGACGGCAAAGATGTTCGGGTCGAAGATGATGTCTTGCGGCGGGAAGCCGACTTCGTTGACCAGAATGTCGTAGGAGCGTTTGCAGATTTCTTTTTTGCGCGCTTCAGTGTCCGCCTGGCCAGCCTCGTCAAAGGCCATCACCACCACGGCCGCACCATAGCGCTTGCACAGCTTGGCATGGTGAATGAACTGCTCGACCCCTTCTTTCATGCTGATCGAGTTGACGATGCCCTTGCCCTGAATGCACTTGAGACCGGCCTCGATCACCTCCCACTTTGAGGAGTCGATCATGATCGGTACGCGCGAGATGTCCGGTTCGCCAGCGATCAGGTTGAGGAAGGTGACCATCGCCTTTTTGGAGTCGAGCATGCCCTCGTCCATGTTGATGTCGATGATCTGCGCACCTGCCTCGACTTGTTGCAGCGCCACTTCCAGGGCTTCGGTGTAGTTGTCCTCCCGGATCAGGCGGGCGAAGCGTGCCGAACCGGTGATGTTGGTGCGTTCGCCGACGTTCACGAACAATGAGCTGCGATCAATGGTGAACGGTTCAAGGCCCGAGAGGCGACAGGCTTTGGGGATGTCCGGAATCTGACGCGGTGCGTAGCCAGCCACCGCGTTGGCGATGGCCTGGATATGCCCCGGCGTGGTGCCGCAGCAACCGCCGACAATGTTCAGGAAGCCGCTTTGGGCAAACTCTTCAATCACCTTGGCGGTTTCGGACGGCAGTTCGTCGTACTCGCCAAACTCATTGGGCAGGCCCGCGTTCGGGTGAGCCGAAACATAGGTGTCGGCTTTGTTCGACAGCTCTTCCAGGTAAGGGCGCAGTTCGCTGGCGCCCAAGGCGCAGTTCAAGCCAACCGAAATCGGTTTGGCATGGCTGACCGAGTTCCAGAACGCTTCGGTGGTCTGGCCGGAAAGGGTGCGGCCCGAGGCGTCAGTGATGGTGCCGGAAATCATGATCGGCAACTCGACACCCAATTCTTCGAACACGCCTTGTACGGCGAAGATTGCAGCTTTGGCGTTGAGGGTGTCGAAAATGGTTTCGATCAGGATCAGGTCGGCGCCGCCCTCGATCAGTCCTTGGGTGGCCTCTGTGTAGTTCTTGACCAGTTCATCGAAGGTCACGTTGCGATAGCCAGGGTTGTTGACGTCTGGCGACAGCGAGCAGGTACGGCTGGTCGGGCCGAGTACCCCGGCGACAAAACGTGGCTTGTCCGGGGTTTCGAGGGTCTTGGCGTCAGCCACCTTGCGCGCCAGCCTTGCGCCTTCTACGTTTAGCTCGTAGGCGAGCGCCTGCATGCCGTAGTCGGCCTGAGACACTTGGGTGGCGTTGAAGGTGTTGGTTTCAAGGATGTCGGCACCGGCATCCAGATACGCTTTTTCAATGGCGCCAATGACGTCCGGGCGGGTAATGACCAAAAGGTCATTGTTGCCCTTGATGTCGCTCGGCCAGTCGGCAAAACGTGTGCCACGATAGTCGTGTTCCTCTAGACGGTAGCTTTGGATCATAGTGCCCATGCCGCCATCGAGAATCAGAATGCGCTCTTTGAGGGCTTGCTGAAGTGCTTGGAGACGAGCGCTGCGGTCAGACATAGGACTACCTGTTAGAGCCATGCAAAAGATGGCAAATCATAACAAACCTGCGTGGGATTTGATCGTTCTCTAATTTACATGAATTTCATTCATGTTGATGCGAGCCTTCGACGGGTAGAATCGCGACATTTTTAATATCAGGACAATGGCACATGTTTTTTCGCCTACTCACCGGCGCCGTGACGCTGGTGGTGTGCAGTACAGCGTTGGGCCAAACCCCGCTTGTAAGTCCGGCTATCTCGTATACCCGGGATATCCAGCCGATCCTCACTGAAAAATGCGTGGCTTGCCACGCGTGTAACGATGCGGCGTGCCAGCTCAATCTCGGGAGCGCGGAGGGCGCCACCCGCGGTGCGAGCAAAGTGCCGGTCTATCAGGGCGATCGCACCTCGGCCGTACCACCGACGCGAATTTTTTACGATGCCAGCGGCCCGCAGGAGTGGCGTAACAAGGGCTTTTACTCCGTGCTCGACGCACAGGGCGCGCAGGCCGCATTGATGGCGCGCATGCTCGAATTGGGTCACCGCACGCCGCTGACGCCCAATGCCAAGCTGCCTGAAGACATCGTGCTGGGGCTTAACCGTGAAAACAGTTGCCCGGCGCCGGACGAATTCAATGACTACGCACAAAAGCATCCCAAGGAAGGCATGCCGCTGGCCGTAACCGGCTTGACCGATCAGCAGTACATGACGGTCCAGACGTGGTTGGCTCAGGGTGCACCGGTTGATCAGAACGCCATCAAGCCGACAGCCACCGAAGCCACGCAAATAGGGGAGTGGGAAGAGTTACTTAATCGCCCCGGATCAACTGAAGCGCTGGTAGCCCGCTGGCTATACGAGCACTTGTTCCTCGCGCATGCCTATTTCGACAATGGCCTGCCCGGGCATTATTTCCAGTGGGTACGCTCGCGCACGCCCAGTGGGCAGCCCATTGATCTGATCGCCACCCGTCGCCCGAATGACGACCCGGGCACCACCTTTTATTACCGGTTGATGCCGGTACAAGGCGTGATCGTTCACAAAACCCACATTACTTATCCAATGGGGACGAGCAAGCTGGCACGGGTCAAACAGCTGTTTTACAGCGGTGACTGGCATGCGGCCAAACTGCCGGGTTACGGCCCGCGTGGTCGCGCCAACCCGTTTGAGACTTTTGAAGCGATCCCGGCGGTGGCCCGTTATCAGTTCATGCTCGACAACGCGGAGTATTTCGTTCGCACCTTCATTCGCGGGCCGGTGTGCCGCGGGCAAATTGCCACCGACGTGATTCGCGATAATTTCTGGACCGTGTTCCAGGAACCCGCCCGTGACCGTTATGTGACGGATGCAGCTTATCGCGGCAAGGCCACGCCATTGCTGGCCATGCCGGGGCAAATCGATGACGTTGGCAGTGTCATTTCGTTGTGGCACAACTACCGCGACAAGCGTAACGAGTATGAAGAACTGCGCCAGAGCGCTTATGCCGAAATGCCACCACCCAGTTGGTCGACCCTGTGGGCGGGTAACGATAACGCGCTGCTGACGATCTTCCGCCACTTTGACAGTGCCAGCGTCAGCAAAGGGTTGATCGGTGAAGTGCCGCAAACTATGTGGTTGTTCGACTATCCGCTGCTTGAACGGACTTACTATCAGCTGGCGGTCAACTTTGATGTGTTCGGCAATGTCTCGCATCAGGCGCAGACACGTTTGTACTTTGACCTGATTCGCAATGGTGCAGAGGTGAACTTTCTTCGGCTGATGCCCGCCGATGCGCGCGCTGACATCCTCGGCGACTGGTACCAGAACAGTGGCAAGCTGAAGATGTGGATGGATTACCAAAAGATCGACACTGACACCCCGACCGGGATCAAGCTTAATCCGGTGGACCCCAAACGCGACTTTGCACTCAAGCTGATTGAGCGTACCGGCACCCTGAATGCGCGGCCTGACCCGATCAACCGGTGCACCGGTGCGTATTGTTCGCGTACGGGTATTGCCCAGGCGTTCCAGTATGCCGAGCAATCGTTGAGCCGCTTGGTGTCGCGCCCAGCTGCCGGGTTGGCAGTGATCAATCAATTGCCTGAAGCCACCCTGCTGCGTATCGAAGCCGCTGACGGCAAACGTGAGATGTACAGCATGTTGCGCAACCGGGCGCACACCAACGTAGCGTTTATGTTGGGTGAGGAATACCGTTTGCAGCCAGGGCTGGACACCTTGACGATCTATCCGGGGGTACTGAGCAGTTACCCTAACTTCATGTTCAATATCCCGGCGGGGGAAGTAGAGGCATTCGTCGAGGCGATGGAGAAGAGCCAGGATCAGGCGAGTTTTGACGCGATTGTGCAGCGCTGGGGCATTCGCCGTAGCCATCCACAGTTCTGGCAGTACTTTCACGATATCGGCGAGTACATCAACGAAACCGATCCGGTGGAGGCGGGCGTGCTGGACATGAACCGCTACGAGAACCTGTAAGGGTCATTTGTATTACCCACATGGGGTGCGGCTTTCCTGACAAAAATACTAGGACTTTGTCAGGCGCGCCGATTGGCGTAAACTGCGCCCCATGTCTGCGAGGAGATTCCATGAGCGCCATAACGATTACCGACGCCGCCCACGATTACCTGGCTGATCTGCTGTCCAAGCAGAACACCCCGGGCATCGGCATCCGCGTCTTCATTACGCAACCCGGCACCCAGTACGCTGAAACCTGCATTGCGTACTGCAAGCCTAACGAAGTAAAGCCTGAAGATACCGCGCTGGGCCTGAAGACGTTCACTGCCTGGATCGATTCGGTCAGCGAGCCGTTTCTTGACGATGCCGTGGTGGACTACGCGACCGACCGCATGGGGGGTCAACTGACCATCAAAGCGCCCAACGCCAAAGTGCCGATGGTCAATGCCGACAGCCCGATCAACGAGCGCATCAACTACTACCTGCAAACCGAGATCAATCCCGGTTTGGCCAGTCATGGTGGTCAGGTCAGCCTGATTGAAGTGGTTGAAGATGGCATCGCCGTACTCAAGTTCGGTGGTGGTTGCCAGGGTTGCGGTCAGGCGGACGTGACCTTGCGCGAAGGCATCGAGCGCACGTTGCTGGAGCGTATTCCTGAGTTGAAAGGCGTACGTGACGTGACCGACCACTCGCAGAAAGAAAACGCCTACTACTGAGTCATCAGTCACAGGGTGTTCGCTGCGAGCTGCATAAAAAAACGGTGCCCCGTGAGCACCGTTTTTTTACGCCTGTTTTTCAAGGCCGATACAGGTGCGCATGCCCCGCGCGGTACAGCGAAGAATCGCTGAAGCTGTCGTTGGCCAGTACCCGGCCAACCAGGATCAACGCCGTGCGCTTGAAACCTTTTGCCTGCACCTTGTGCGCAATGTCCGCCAGGGTTCCGCTCACCGAGTCCTGGTCCGGCCAACTGGCGCGATGGATCACGGCAATCGGGCAGTCAGGGCCATAGTGCGGGGTCAACTCGGCAATGATCTTTTCCAGGTGTTTGACGCCCAGGTGAATGGCCATGGTTGCCTTGTGCTGCGCCAGGCTTGCGAGTTCTTCGCCAGCAGGCATGACGGTTTTGTCAGCGTAGCGGGTCAGAATCACCGTTTGCGAGATGTCCGGCAGGGTCAGTTCTGTCTCCAGCAGTGCTGCGCAGGCCGCTGTAGCGGTGACACCGGGGATGATTTCAAAGGCAATATTCAGTGCCCGCAGGCAGCGAATCTGTTCGCCGATAGCCCCGTAGAGGCTGGGGTCGCCGGAGTGCACGCGGGCAACATCCTGGCCTTTGTCGTCGGCGGCTTTGATCACTTCAATAATTTGCTCAAGGTGCAACTCGGCGCTGTTAATCACCTGATGGGCCTGATGCCCCTCCAATATGGCAGCGGGCACGAGAGAACCGGCATAAATGATCACCGGGCAGTGGCGAATCAGGCGCTGACCTTTGACCGTAATCAGCTCTGGATCGCCGGGGCCGGCACCGATGAAGTAAACAGTCATGGCAGTCTCTTGAAAAGGGCGAAATAGAGCGGCTCTTGAGCAGCGCTCATAGTGAGGCGGGGGATTATCGCGTTTTTTACCCGCAGCAAGCCACTGCAAACGTTGCGCCGGCCGATGTTTGGCGAGTGATCAGCAAGCGGGCAGGCTGGCCTGTCAGCTGTTCAGCCAGGGCCAGCGCGGCGCTTTCAGCTACGCCGTAACACCCCGTGTGCGCCAACGACAGGTTTGAACGGTGGCTCAGTTGCGCGGCATGCACACTCAGTTGTTGCGCGCTGAACACCCTGAACGGTAATTGCAACTGTTGAGCCAGTTGAAGCAGTCCGGGTTCGTGCTGTTTCAGTTCGATACTGGCCAAGGCTCGGATCGTGTTCAACGCGATCCCGGCCTGTTTCAGCGAACGTTCGACGAGCGCCTGAAGCGCTTCAACCTGACAGCCGCGCCGACAGCCCAGGCCAACCACCAGGGTTGGCACTGTGCGGGTTTGGGTCATGCGCCGTACTGGCTTTCAGGTTTGCGCCGGAATAACCAGGCGCTGATAACGCCCAACGCCAGCCAGAATGCGAAGTTGGTCAATTGCGACGCAATTTTGAACTGCGACTCCAGGGCTTCGGGTGCCAAGCTCGAATGCACCAGGGGTTGAGGGGCGCCCATGATGTGCGGAATGACCACAATCACGATGCCTAACACCTTCAGCGCCCAATGTTTGCCAAACACGACCAGCGCAATGGCCACGGCCGTTGAGGCGGCGGTGCCGACCCACCAGATCTGGCGTTGCAGCAAATCAGCCGCAGCCGTGCCTGGCAGTTCAGGTGGCAGACCCAGGGTCGGCGCCAGGCAGAACGTGGCGTAACCGGCCACGCCCCACAACAAGCCTTGTGATGTGCGGGTAGGGCTGCGCAAGGTGTACAAGCCTGCAAGCATCAAGGCAAAACCGACCGCGACCACCAGGTTGCCGCCGGTGGTCGACAGTATGCGCTGCCAGCCGTCTTCCGGCTCCCAAGCCTCGGCGTCATGGCTGTGAGCGGGCATGGCGCTGTCAGCGTGATCATGGGTTTGAGTGGGCGCAGGCATTTCAAAGGTTTCGGCTTCAAGAATCAGCGGTGCGACCCAAAAGCTTTGCAGCAATGTGAGCACAAGTGCGGCCAGCAGGCCCGAAAAGCCTGCGGTTTGAGCAATACGCTTAATCATGTCAGGGCTTCTCAATGGCACGGAAAGGCAGCGCTGTGACGGGTGTCATGCGCGGCATTGTGCACCGCATCGATGTGAGAAAAGCCTGCGAAATAAACCAGAAAAGCGCCCAGCACTGCCGCGCTGACAGCGGCGACGATGCGTTGGCTTTGAGTGGACGTGGTAGCAGCGGACTGGGTACGGCTGGTGCTGATGGACATGGCGCTTCCCTCTGGTCAGACAGCGGGCGATAGAGCGCAACAAAACCCCGCGAACGACGTGCGCAGGGTTCAACAGCGCCCGCCCACCGCGGGTTTGTTATTCGATGTGTTCAGGCCGGTCTCCGGGCTTGCGAGGGGTTCAAGGGGCTTGAACCTGCAAACATCACCTTCCCATGCCAGCGGCACAGTGGTTTTGATGTGTCTCTCGCTTACCGTTGCGGGGGCAGCACCGGACTGATCAGGTCGATAAACGCCTGACGCACCGGTTTCCCGTTTCACCCTGTGAAGGGCACCTGATACAAGATGTGTAGGAGACCACGAGCGCGGGGGAGCCGTCAATTATCAGCAGGCGGACAGAATGCTTTTAACCGTGTCGCGCAATTGGTCGATGGAGAAAGGTTTGGCAATGACGGACATGTCTCTTGGCTTTTCCAGGCTTTCCGCATACCCGCTGGCAAACAAGATGGGCAATGCCGGGCGCAGCTCGCGTGCTTTTTTGGCCAGTTGAAGACCGTCCATGCCGAGCAGTCCGACATCTGTCATCAGCAAATCAATAGTGTGCTCAGCATTCTTAATAAAGACCAGTGCCTGTTCAGCGCCGTCAGCCTCCAGCACGCTGAACTCAAGTTCTTCCAGTACATCCACGATCAGCATGCGAACAATGGCATCGTCTTCGACGACGAGGATAGTGGAGGGTGTTGCGGACATAGTGGGTATCCCGAAAAAATGTGAGCGCGGGTGGGTCAACAGGTGTGGCATGCAGTATCAGTAAGCTGACACCCCGGACAAGTTCCCCCTCTTGTACTAAGAAAATGCCCGTATAAGGCCTGCAAGAATAGCTGCTAGTCACGGTAGAAGGCAGCGTTTTGCACGAATTTGTACCGTTTCTCGTAAGAAAATAGATTATTTACTCGATATTCCGGCAAACTTGCAGTTTTTTAAGACTGTTCACGGGCCAGAAAAATGAATGCACCTGCATCGGTTGATGAGCGAAGTTTTCGCAAGCTCCTGAGTCGCAACGTTGGTTTGCCCTTGGGCGTGGGCGTGCTCAGCGCCGTTTTGTTTGTGGTGATGATCAGCTTTTTGCTGTCAGTCATTCAGTGGCTCCAGCATTCGGACCGGGTGATCAGCAACGCCAATGAAGCGATGAAGCTGACGGTTGACCTGGAAACCGGCATGCGCGGTTACCTGATCACCGGTGATGAGCATTTTCTGGACCCGTATGAAGTGGCCAGGCCGCAGATCATTGCGCAGCTGCACGGTTTACAAGCGTTGGTCAGCGATAACGCGCAGCAAGTCGATCGGCTCAAGCGCCTTGAAGCGTTGCAGAATGACTGGAGCAACTACGCAAAATCCATAATCGACTTGCGTCGCAATAATGGTGATTACCGCGGTGCGGTCCAAGCTGGGCGCGGCAAGCGCCTCACTGATCAGATCCGTAAGGAATTCGACGCCTTTATTGCGATGGAGCAGCAACTGCGCGTGGCGCGTAACGACGATGTGACCCGCACCACCTTCCTGGTCATCGGCCTGTATTTGGTCTTTGTCCTGGGCGTAAGTGGCTTTTTGGCCTATATCGGTCGTCGTGACTTGGTAAATCTTTCAAAGAGTTACAGCTATAACCTCGACGCCCAGCTCAAGAGCGCGCAGCGCTTGGAGCAACAGGCGTGGCTGCGCAACGGGCAGACCGAGCTGGCAGAGCAGGTGCTAGGGCGCCTTACGCTGAACATGCTGGGGCGCAATATCTTGCAGTTCTGTGCCCAATATCTGGGTTCTGTGGTCGCTGCTGTGTATGTGCGCGAAGACCATGGCGGTCTTAAGCGCGTGGCCAGCTACGGGTTTTCCCGCGAGCAAGAAATGCAAGACCAAGTGATTCATAACGATGAAGGCATCGTTGGCCAGGCCGCCCAACACGATAAGTTGATTCGCCTGGACGACGTGCCGTCGGATTACTTCAAAGTCAGCTCTGGGTTAGGCGAAGGCAGCCCTCGTAGTGTGCTCGTGATACCGACCAGTGATGATGACCGGGTCAATGGCGTGATCGAATTGGGCTTTCTGCGCCCTTTGACGCAGCGTGATACCGAGCTGTTCGAGCTGATTGCCGACAACATCGGCACCTCGATTGAAGCCGCGCGTTATCGTCAGCGCCTACAGGAAGTGCTGGCCGAAACCCAGCAGCTCAACGAAGAGTTGCAGGTGCAGCAAGAAGAGCTCAAAACCGCCAACGAAGAGCTGGAAGAACAGTCGCGCATTCTCAAAGAGTCGCAAACCCACCTCGAAACCCAGCAAGCGGAACTCGAACAAACCAACGAGCAGCTGGCCGATCAAGCCCTGGCGCTGGAGTCGCAGCGTGATGCAATGGACCACAAAAACACCGAGCTGAATCAGGCTCAGGTGCAGCTCGAAGAGCGTGCAGAAGAATTGCAGCGCTCCAGCAAATACAAGTCAGAGTTCCTGGCCAACATGTCGCATGAACTGCGCACACCGCTGAACAGTTCGTTGATCCTGGCCAAACTGCTGTCCGAAAACCCGCAACAGAACTTGACTGCCGAGCAGGTCAAATTTGCCGAGTCGATTTACTCGGCGGGTAACGACTTGCTGAACCTGATCAACGACATTCTGGATATCTCCAAGGTAGAAGCCGGCAAGCTTGAAGTGCGTCCCGAGAATGCAATGGTTGCCAGGCTCATTGAAGGCTTGCGCGGCATGTTCCAGCCAATGGCGGCAGACAAGGCACTGGATTTCCACGTTGAAGTGCAGCCTGGCACGCCGCCGATGATTTTCACGGACCGTCAGCGCTTGGAGCAGATCCTGAAGAATCTGCTGTCCAACGCCGTTAAATTCACTGAAAAAGGCCAGGTCAGCCTGACCGTTTCACGTCAACCGGGGGAGGGCATTGCCTTCACCGTGCGCGACTCGGGGATCGGTATTGCCCCTGACCAGCAGGAGAGCATCTTCGAAGCCTTCCGTCAGGCAGACGGCACTACCAACCGGCGCTACGGCGGTACAGGTTTGGGGCTGTCGATTTCGCGTGATCTGGCAACATTGCTCGGCGGCTCTATCAGCATCACCAGTGAACCGGGCCAGGGCAGCATTTTTACCTTGATTTTGCCCCAACAGTTTATCGAGCACGATGAGCCTTATGCGCAACCCGCGCCAGAGTTGCCCGCCAGAGCTACGCAGATGACGGTCAAAGCCGCACCGGTCGTTGCAGCGATGGCGCCAGTCGAGATACCCCGCTTCATGGATGACCGTGAAAAAGCACCGTTCACGACGCGTTGTATTTTGGTGATTGAAGACGAACCTAACTTCGCGCGCATCCTCTTCGATCTGGCGCATGAGTTGGGGTATCAGTGCCTGGTCGCCCATGGTGCGGATGAAGGCTTCAATCTGGCGGCCGAGTTTATTCCGGATGCGATTTTGCTCGATATGCGCCTGCCGGATCATTCCGGACTGACCGTGTTGCAACGCCTTAAAGAGCTAGCTGCGACCCGGCACATCCCGGTGCATGTGATTTCGGTCGAGGACCGGGTTGAAGCCGCCATGCACATGGGCGCGGTGGGTTATGCGGTGAAGCCGACCACGCGCGAGGAACTCAAAGATGTGTTTGCCCGCCTTGAAGCGAAGCTGACACAAAAGGTCAAGCGGGTGCTGCTGGTTGAAGACGATGACCTGCAGCGCGACAGTATTGCGCGCCTGATCGGTGATGACGACATTGAAATTACGGCCGTGGGCTTCGCGCAGGAGGCTCTGGACCTGCTGCGCGAAAATATCTACGACTGCATGATCATCGACCTCAAACTGCCGGACATGCTGGGCAACGACTTGCTCAAGCGCATGTCCACCGAAGACATTTGCTCATTCCCGCCGGTCATCGTGTACACCGGGCGTAACCTGACGCGGGATGAGGAGGCGGAACTGCGCAAGTATTCGCGCTCTATCATCATTAAGGGCGCGCGCTCCCCTGAGCGCTTGCTCGATGAAGTGACTTTATTTCTGCACAAAGTGGAATCTCAGCTGTCCCATGAACGGCAAACGATGCTCAAAACTGCACGTAGTCGCGACAAGGTGTTTGAGGGCCGCAAGATTTTGCTGGTGGACGACGATGTTCGAAATATCTTCGCGCTGACCAGCGCACTGGAGCAAAAGGGCGCGATTGTGGTCATTGGCCGAAATGGTCGCGAAGCCATCGAACGCTTGAATGAAGTCGACGACATCGACCTGGTGTTGATGGACGTGATGATGCCCGAGATGGACGGTTACGAAGCCACGGTTGAGATTCGCAAGAACCCGCGCTGGCGCAAGCTGCCGATCATCGCGGTCACGGCCAAGGCCATGAAGGACGATCAGGAGCGCTGCCTGCAAGCCGGGTCCAATGATTACCTGGCCAAGCCCATCGATCTGGATCGCCTGTTCTCGCTGATTCGTGTGTGGTTACCCAAAATGGAACGTATCTAAGTGACGCGAAACACCGATATCGAAATACGGCTGCTGATTGAAGCGATCTATCTCAAGTACAGCTATGACTTTCGTGATTACTCTGGCGCATCGATCAAGCGCCGGGTGCATCACGCCATGCGCCAATTTGATTGCAATACCATTTCGGCTTTGCAGGAGCGGGTGCTACACGATCCCACGGTATTCATGCAGTTATTGCAGTTCTTGACCATCCCGGTCAGCGAGATGTTTCGCGACCCGGAACACTTCCTGGCCATTCGCCAGGAAGTGGTGCCGATCCTCAGAACCTACCCGTCACTGAAAATATGGATTGCAGGGTGCAGCACGGGTGAGGAGGTGTATTCGATGGCCATCTTGCTGCGTGAAGAAGGTTTGCTGGACCGCACCATCATCTATGCGACGGACATTAACCCGCGGTCGCTGGACAAGGCCAAGCAGGGGATTTTTTCGCTGGAAAATATCCGCGCCTACACCCAGAACTACCAAAAGGCGGGCGGACAGAAGGCGTTTTCTGACTACTACACGGCCGCCTATGACTTCGCCATTTTCGATAAGAGCCTGCGTGAGAATGTGACCTTCGCCGATCACAGCCTGGCGACGGATAGCGTGTTCTCAGAAACACATTTAATTTCGTGCCGTAATGTACTGATTTACTTCAATAAAAATTTGCAAAATCGCGCCTTTGGTTTGTTTCATGAATCGTTATGTCACCGCGGTTTTTTGATGTTGGGCAGCAAGGAGACGCTGGACTTTTCTGACTACAGCAAGCAGTTCACGGCCTTGCTCAAGCCCGAACGGATTTATCGCAAGCTATGACCCGCGACGATCAAGAAGTGAAGCTCGACCGCTCGAGGCGTGTCGATGCGGTTGTGGTGGGCGCTTCTGCGGGCGGGGTTGAGGCGTTACTGGCGATTTTCGCCGATCTGAAGCCTGGCTTCAGGTTGCCCATTATCGTGGTGCTGCATCTGCCGGATGAGCGCCGCAGCCAGTTGGCAGAGGTGTTTGGTCGTCGCTTGCAGGTGCCAGTCAAAGAGGTGGATGACAAAGAGCCCATTGTGCCGGGTACGGTGTATTTCGCTGCCCCCGGTTATCACGTGTCGATTGAGCGTGATCACAGTTTTTCGTTGAGTCGCGAGGAGCGCGTGCACTACTCACGGCCCTCGATTGATTATTTGTTTGAGTCCGCGGCCGATGTGTATCAACACCGTCTGGCCGCGATATTACTGACTGGCGCCAATCAGGACGGTGCTCAGGGGCTGGCAACGGTCAAGCTGCAAGGTGGCTTGACCATCATCCAGGACCCTGAAGAAGCCTTGGTTTCGACTATGCCGCAAGCGGCACTGGATCGGATAAAACCAGACTACATCCTCCTTTTGCGCGGCATCGGCCGTCTGCTTGTTGAGCTGGAACGAATCGAATGCTACTGAGTGATATTCAAGCCAAGTTGCTGATCGTGGACGATCTGCCTGAGAACTTATTGGCGCTTGAAGCGTTGATCAAGCGCGAGGATCGCACTGTCTATAAAGCCTTGTCGGCCGACGAGGCCTTGTCGCTGTTGCTGCAACACGAGTTCGCCATCGCCATTCTTGATGTCCAGATGCCGGGCATGAATGGCTTCGAGCTGGCTGAACTGATGCGTGGCACTGACAAAACCAAAAACATCCCGATCGTGTTCGTCAGTGCCGCAGGCCGTGAGATGAACTATGCCTTTAAGGGCTACGAAAGCGGTGCTGTGGACTTCTTGCACAAGCCTTTGGACATTCACGCGGTCAAGAGCAAGGTTAATGTGTTTGTCGATCTGTATCGGCAAAGAAAGGCCGTCAGGCAGCAGGTTGAAGCGCTGGAAAAGAGCCGCCGCGAACAGGAAGTGCTGCTGGCGCAGTTAAAAGTGACTCAGAGTGAGCTTGAGCATGCTGTGCGCATGCGTGACGACTTCATGTCGATTGTGTCCCACGAGGTGCGAACGCCGCTCAACGGGCTGATTCTCGAAACCCAACTGCGCAAAATGCATTTGGCGCGCGATAACGCGTCAGCTTTTACCATGGACAAGATGCAGGCGATGGTCGAGCGCGATGAGCGTCAGATCCAGAGCCTGATCCGGCTGATTGAAGACATGCTCGATGTGTCGCGCATTCGCACAGGCAAGTTGTCGATTCGACCTAATGAATTCGATTTGTCGCGTCTGGTGACTACCCTGGTTCATACGTTTGCTTCGCAAATCAGCGCCGCACAATCGAGCATCAATCTGCGTGCCGAGAAGCCGGTGGTGGGGCAGTGGGATGAGTTCAGGATCGAGCAAGTGGTGTCCAACCTGTTGACCAATGCGCTGCGCTATGGGGCCAAAAGCCCCATTGATGTGTCGGTGTACGCTGAAGGCAAATGGGCAGTGGTCGAGGTTCGGGATCAAGGCATTGGCATCAGCGAAGAGAACCAGCAACGAATATTTCTGCAATTCGAACGTGTTTGCGCCAAACATGCGGTCGCCGGGCTGGGTTTGGGCCTGTTTATCTCTGAGCAAATTGTTGCCGCGCATCACGGGAAAATCACCGTGCACAGCGCGTTGGGTGAAGGCGCCTTGTTCCGGGTCAGTTTGCCATTGGAGCAAAACTCTTAAAATTTGCGCAACCTATGGCCGCCGTCATGGTCGTATTGGCAGCATTTGAGGAATGAAGGTTTCCCCCATGAGTGAAGATGCACAAGATGTGGTGTTGATTGTCGAAGATGATCCTTCGATCCTGATGGTCCTGTCCGCCTATTTGTCCGGTGAAGGCTATCGTGTGTTGCAGGCGGAGAATGGCGAGCAGGCATTCGAAATTTTGGCCAGCAAACCGCACCTGGACCTGATGGTCACTGACTTTCGTCTGCCCGGCGGGATCTCGGGTGTGCAGATCGCTGAGCCGGCGGTTAAATTGCGGCCCGATCTGAAGGTGGTCTTCATCAGCGGCTACCCACAGGAAATCCGCGAGACAGACAGCCCCATCACGCGCAAAGCCCCTATTTTGGCTAAACCGTTCGACCTGGACGAGCTACAGAACACTATCAAGACTCTGTTGGCCTGACATTCCCCGAAAGGTTCAGGGTTGGCTTTGCGTCTTGCCTGCCTGCACCATCTCATTCACTTTGGCCGTCAGCAGGTCAAAGGTGAAGGGCTTGGTAATCAGGTGCATGCCCTCATCCAGAAACCCGCCGCGCGCCGTAGCATGTTGTGCGTAGCCGGTAATAAACAACACCGGCAACTGCGGCCGGACCTGGCGACTGATTTCGGCTAACTGACGCCCATTCATACCCGGCAACCCCACATCGCTGATCAATAAATCAATGGTTTGCGCAGACTCGATAATCGGCAGTGCGCCATTGGCGTCTTCTGCACTGATCACCGTATAACCTTGCTCGCGTAATACATCGGTCACCAGATTGCGCACGGCACTGTCGTCTTCGACGACCAGCAGCGTTTTGCTCGCGTTGGCGCAGGTTTGGGCCAACGACAGTCTGTCTACGTTCAAACGGCTACCGCTTGCGTTAAACCGGGGCAGGAAAATCTCGACCGTGGTGCCATGCAGCTCCTGGCTTTGGATGCGTACATGACCCCGTGACTGTTTGCAAAATCCATAAATCATAGACAGGCCCAAGCCTGTGCCTTGGCCAATGGGCTTTGTTGTAAAAAATGGATCAAAAGCACGTTTTAGCGTGCTTTCGGCCATGCCGCAGCCATTGTCCGTCACGCGCAGCACAATGTAATCGCCTGGCGTGAGCTTGGCATTGGCTTCGCTGAAGTCTGTGTTCACCTCTTGGTTAAAGGTTTGAACGGTAAAATGCCCGGCGGCTGGCATGGCATCACGGGCGTTTGAAATCAGATGTAGCAACGCATTTTCCAATTGCACGGGGTCTACTTCTGCCACCCATAGGGCATCGTCAACTTCAAGGGTTAGTTGTGTATCCGGGTCCAGGTTTTGTGCGATGAGTTGGCGCTGTGCCATCAGCCACGGGTTGATGGAAAGGGGCTTGGCGTCCAGTGACTGGCGCCGTGAAAAAGCCAGCAGCCGATGGGTGAGGCCCGCAGCGCGATTGGCGGACGTCACCCCCATGTCAATCAGACTGTCCAGTTCGTCGGTTTTGCCCCGAGCCACTTTGCGCCGCAGTAACTCCATACTGCCGATGATCCCGGCCAGCATGTTGTTCAGGTCATGGGCTATACCGCCGGTGAGCTGGCCAATAGCTTCCATTTTTTGCGCGTGGCGCAGGTCTTCGTTGTGCTTGAGTTGTTCTTCCACTCGCTGATTTATTTCAATATCAATAGCTTGCAGTGCATTCTTAATAAAGTTTTCACGTTCAGTCAGGCGTGCTGCGCAGTCACGGGCAATGTATTGCTGACGTCGGCTTCGCAACGCGTTTTTCGACAGGCAGAGTAACTGTGTGTAGGTCCAGGAGGGCGCCAACAACATCGCGTTACCGAGTTGAGCGCTGAGTTCGGTGATTTGCAGGTCAGACCAGGATTGGCCTGATGTCAGTACGATCACCGCCACATCGGACCAGTCTGGTTGGTGCGCAAGTACCTTGCTCAGTTCGCGCAGTTCTTCGGCTTGCCGTGAGCTGGCCTCGACAATCAGCAGCCCCGCGCCTTCTGTCAGTGCCGGTTGCAGCTGATCGATGCGCGAAAGCTGAAGGCTGTTAACACCGCCCGATGCCAATTGTTGCTGATCGACAGACCTGACCAGTCCGGGGCACGTGAGAATCAGTGCGCGCTCTTCGCGTGGACCCAATGTAATCACAGAATATCCCGCCTTTTGATACCTGACCTATAACCATTCCCCGCGTATTAAGCGGCTATAAGGTCTTGACCCTGCGGTATCGTGGCGGTTCAACGTTTTGAAATTATTATTAATATGGAGGGTTTATTGGCGTTAACACGGTGCGTTTGAGTAAGTCCATTGCGATCTCCTCACCCATGACCGTGACGTGTTCGCTCAGGCCCTGAGTGGCAGGCAGTGCTCAAAGTCCCTGCTGTAAGGCCGGGTCATCCGGGTTTTGCTGCTCCAGCTGCGCCAGCAGCACCTGCACATTTTGCAATTGCCCGGACTCCTTCCAGTAACGGATTAACAACACCCGGGCTTTGCGATTGGAAGGCTGGCGTTGCAGCAGTTCTTCAAGTTGGCGTTGTGCCGCCTCCAGTTGCTCAAGGTCATGCAAGGCGATCGCAAGCTTGTAACGGTAGTCGCTGTTGTCGGGTTCCAGTTCTACCGCTTTGGCCAAACCCAGCAGGGCGTACTCGGTTTGGCCATGGTTAAGCAGCCAAATGCCCAGTGCATGTTGTAAGTAGGCAGAGTCGGGCTTGGCTTGCAGTTGCTGGGCCAATAATGCGCGAGCCTTGTCGGTTTCACCGCGCTTGTCCAGCAACTCTACCCGCGCGACCACGGCTTTTAGATTGTCCGGTTCAAGGAGGGTGACTTTTTCCAGCGCGGCTTGAGCATCGTCCAATTGACCTTCATGCAGGTACAGCCGTGCCAGTTGGCCTTGCGCTTGTGCGCTGTCCGGCTGGGTTTTGAGTGCCCGTTCATATTCGTCAATGACGTGTTGCAGCGGACCGAAATACAGCCCTTGCTCATCCGGTGATAACCCCAGCAACGCATTGGCGGCAGCAAAGCGCACGCTTTGCTCCGTGTCATCCAGGATCGGCCCCAGCAGCAGTGTGCGTTGAGCGTTCGGCACCAAGCCGACGATGCTCTGGATCGCGGCTTCGCGAACCAGAGGCGAAGGATGTTGCAAATCGGCATCGGCAAGCTTCAAGGCTTGCGGGCTGGGGTAGTTGGGCAGTTCGGCATGCAGGCTGGCGCGGCGGATGTCGGATAAATCAGGACGGGCCAATTGCTGATAAAGCACGCGCGCAGCACCCGGCTGACCATTGTGCGCCTGCTCAAGCGCCTTGGCGTAGCTGTGGGGGACGCTGGCAGAGTTCACGGTCGCGCCAGGGCGCATCCACAACCAGAGGCAGGCGGCAACGATGGCAGAGGCAAGGCTGATCAGCAGATAGCGGCGGGGCTTGAGCATGCAGATTCCAGAAACAGACGTGCGTAAAGGTGTTCAGCTTCGGCCAGTGAGCCTGATGAGTCAAACCCTTGTCTGACCTCAAGCGCTGAGCTTGTGGGAATGTACAACAAAGCCCGTGATACCTTGTGCAGCCGACTGGCGTGTTTACCCACGGTTGCTGGCAGCATGGCGTGCATAAGAACTGGAGATTTGCCTGATGAAAATCGTCATTGCCCCTGACTCGTTCAAAGACAGCCTGAGCGCTGCAAAAGTCGCCGATGCCATTGCTATCGGCCTGGCTGACGTCTTGCCGCACGCGCAGTTGATCAAATGCCCGATGGCCGACGGCGGTGAGGGAACCGTTGACGCGATTGTGGCAGCAGGCAATGGCCAGTTACGCCGTCATCAGGTGCAAGGGCCTTTGGGTGAGCCGGTTCAGGCGAACTGGGGCTGGCTGCCGGACAGCCACACCGCGATCATTGAAATGGCAGAAGCCAGTGGCTTGCAATTGGTGGCGCTCGGCCAACGCAATGCATGCATCAGCAGCACCTATGGCACCGGTGAGTTGATCAAGGCCGCGCTGGACGCAGGCGCACAGCGCATCATTCTGGCCATCGGTGGCAGTGCGACCAATGATGCAGGTGCCGGGGCGCTGCAAGCCTTGGGGCTGGGATTGTTTGATGCTCAAGGTCAGCCGCTGCCTCGTGGCGGTTTAGCGTTGGCCAAGCTGGCCCGCATCGAACTGCAAGGGCTGGATGCAAGGCTGGCCGGGGTGCGCTTTGAAATCGCAGCGGACGTGAATAACCCGCTGTGCGGCGAGCACGGCGCCTCGGCCATTTTCGGCCCGCAGAAAGGCGCCTCGCCCGAGCAAGTCAACCTGCTGGACCAGGCGCTGGGGCATTTTGCAGACCGTTGCGCCACTGTGCTGCCCAAGGATGTGCGTGATGAGCCAGGCTCTGGAGCGGCAGGTGGGTTGGGCTTTGCTGCCAAGGCGTTTCTTGGCGCGCAGTTTCGCGCCGGGGTGGAGGTCGTTGCGGAACTGGTGGCTCTGGCAGAGGCGGTGCAGGGCGCGGCGCTGGTCATCACCGGCGAAGGCCGTTTCGATGCACAAACCTTGCGCGGCAAGACGCCCTTTGGCGTGGCACGCATCGCTCAGCAACACGGCGTGCCAGTGGTCGTGGTGGCGGGCACTTTGGGTGATGGCTATCAAGCGCTGTACGCACACGGCATTCATGCGGCGTTTGCTCTAACCAGCGGCCCGATGACGCTGGAGCACGCGTGTGCGCATGCGTCGCAGTTGTTGACTGATCGCGCGCGCGACATCGCACGGTTGTGGAGCCTGGGCCAGGGTTAAGAGGGCCACCGACAGCGGCGTGGCTAATGCTTAAAACACAGAATCGTGTAAGCTTCGCGGTTCTTCGCATTCGACCCTTAGCGAGCCCTATGCCGTCGTTCTTCAAACGCTCTTTGCTGCCTAAGTTGCGCAGTTTCCCGTTGGCCGCCGATGCGGTGCACATCTTGCCCAGTGCGGCCGAGTTTCGCCGTTGCCTGTTGCAGCATATTGCAGGTGCCCGTCAGCGCATTACGCTGGTGGCCTTGTACCTGCAACAGGATGAAGCCGGACAGGAAATTCTCGATGCCCTGCATGCCGCCAAAGCCGCCCGGCCTGAGCTTGAAATCGTGGTCATGGTCGATTGGCTGCGCGCTCAGCGCGGATTGATTGGCGCGGGCAAGCAGCCTGGCAATGCGGCCTGGTATCAGGCGCAGACGCAGGCACATGACACGCAGGTACCGATTTACGGCGTGCCGGTGCAAACCCGTGAACTGTTCGGGGTGTTGCACCTTAAAGGCTTCATCGTTGACGACTGCGTGATCTACAGCGGTGCCAGCCTCAATAACGTGTACCTGCACAAGTTCGACAAGTACCGTTTCGATCGCTATCACGTACTTAACAACAAGCCGTTGGCCGATTCGATGCAGCATTTTGTGCAGCACGATTTGATCCAGACCCAAGCGGTGCATCGGCTTGATGTGCCTTCACTGCCGAGCACGCGCAGTCTGCGCTCTGCCATCGGTGATCTGCGCAGTCGTCTGAAAAAAGCCAGTTACGACACCAGCGCCGGTACGGTCGGCCATTTCGGCCTGTCTGTCAGCCCTTTGCTGGGGGTGGGTAAAAACAACCCGCTCAGTCGCGTGATCTGTGAATTGATCGCCAGTGCGCAACAGCAACTGACCCTCTGTACCCCGTACTTCAATCTGCCTTTGCCTGTGACCCGCGAAATCAATCGCGCGCTGGAGCGGGGTGTACGCATTGATATCGTGGTCGGTGACAAGACGGCGAATGATTTCTACATCCCGCCCAGTGAGCCGTTCAAAGTGATCGCGGCGTTGCCGTATTTGTATGAGTTGAGCCTGCGCCGGTTTGCTAAAAGTCATCAGCGTATGATCGACAGCGGCCTGCTGAACCTGCACTTGTGGCGCGACGGCGATAACACCTATCACCTCAAGGGTATGTGGGTGGATGAGCGCTACACCCTGATTACGGGCAATAACCTCAACCCGAGGGCGTTTCGTCTGGATCTGGAA
Source organism: Pseudomonas weihenstephanensis (assembly GCF_016812185.1). NCBI lineage: Bacteria > Pseudomonadati > Pseudomonadota > Gammaproteobacteria > Pseudomonadales > Pseudomonadaceae > Pseudomonas > Pseudomonas weihenstephanensis. The sequence continues at coordinate 116,393 of NZ_JAAEBV010000008.1, forward strand.
AACGGCCTGTTGATCGATGATCCACGGCGCGAACTGCTAGAGCCACGACGCAAAGAGCTGGAGGCGATTTTTGCTCACACCCGGCGCATTGACTCATACAAACACTTGGAAACCCTGGCCGATTACCCGCCAGCAGTGGCCAAGTTTTTGCGCCGGGTCAGCCGGGTGCGGATCGAGCGCTTGCTGTACCGGATACTGTGAGCGCAGGGTGGGCAGACCGGTTTTAACCACCGGCCTGTCCTTCTTCGGGTCGTTAGAAGTCGACGGTCGCCGAGACTTTCAATGAGCGCGGTTCACCCTGGCTCAAGTAGCCGCCGTTGGCAGACGCCCAGTAGTTTGTGTTGGCGACGTTTTCCAGATTCGCGCGCAAGGTGATGGCACGCTGCTCCACGTCAAAGCTGTACCGCGCGCCCAGGTCGAAACGGTTCCAGGCCGGAATGCTCAGGGTGTTGGCTTCATTCACGTATTGGCCGCCGGTGTGCAGCATGCGCGCATTCAGCGCCACGCCTTGCAGCCCTGGCACATCCCAGTCAGCGCCCAGGTTGTACTGGAACTTGGGCACACCGATTGCCCGATTGCCATCATTGGCGCCGTTTTTGGTGTCCCTCAACTCAGTGTCCATCACCGTTGCGCCTGCCAGCAGGCGCAGGCCATCGATGGGCTCACCGTAAATGTTCATTTCTACGCCACGATTGCGTTGTGTGCCCTGACGCACATACACGTTGTCCGCATTGGTATAGCCATCTGACGGTTTTTCAATACGGTAAACACCCAGACTCGCGCCAAAGGTGCCGTGGTCATACTTGACCCCGGCTTCTACCTGCTTGGAGCGCGCGGGGGCAAATACTTCGCCAGCATTGGCCACCGGGCTGCCACCCGCAGACGCGGGTGCGGTCGGGCCTTGAGCCAACCCTTCGATGCGGTTGGCATACAACGAAACGTTGTCCCATGGTTTGAGCACGATGCCGTAGACCGGGGTGGTGATGGATTCGTCGTAGGCAGCGGATCGAGTGCCTTTGTAGTTCCAGCCATCCACTTTCAGTGTCTGTTTGCGCAGGCCGTAGGTGACGAGAATGCGGTCATCGACAAAGCCCACGGTGTCAGAGAGCGCCACGCTGCGGTTGATGGTTTTACCGACAATCCCCGGATCATTAATGTCGCCACCCACGTATTTACCGGGGGCAGGTTTTGGCACCCAGTTCAGTGGATGTCCACTTCTGGCTGTAGTTGTGGTCGGCATCGGGGGCATGGGGGACGTCTGAGAGCTTGGCGCCCGCGTACACCACGTTACGGTTGCCATTGATGCGTTGCTTTTGATAGCCAACATCAGTCGATACACGCAAGCGATCACCACGGTAATCCAGACCCAGGGCAAACAGCTTGGTGCGCTGGTTTTCATCGTCGATGGCGGTGTCACCTTCGCGTTGCGCCAGGTTCATGCGTACCCCGAACGGGTTGTCGGTACCAAAACGTTGTCCCAGATCGAGGTGCTCACCCACGCGTCCATCGCTGGAAATATCCGTGGTAAAGCGTCGGGTCGGTGTGTCTAACGCGCGTTTTGGCTGAAGGTTAATGCCGCCTCCCACCCCCGAACCGGTAGGCGTAACGCCATGGATGAAGGCATTCGGCCCTTTGAACACTTCTACACGCTCAAGGTTGTCAGCTGAAATGACCTGGCGTGGCAGAACACCGTACAAACCGTTATAGGAAATATCATCTGTGCTGAGGGGGAGGCCGCGGATCACAAAAATTTGTGAGGCGTTGCCGTAGCCGAATGACTGGCGCACGGAGGCGTCATTGAGCAGCACATCACCCAGGTTTTCGGCCTGTTGGTCTTCAATCAGTTGCGAGGTGTAGCTCGACATCGTGAAAGGGACATCCATGATGTCCTGATTACCCAGCACGCCCAATTCACCGCCGCGCGCGATCTGACCGCCGCTGTACACAGCAGGTAAGGCGTTTTGGGACGGGGCATCGGCCGATACAGCGGTAGGGTCCAGTGTCAACGTGCCCCCCGCTGCTTGATCAGCATGGACGGCAAAACCGGCACACGCACTCAGGCAGCCGATGAGGGTTGCAGCAATGGGGGGTAGACGAAAAGGCAGGGGAGGTGAGGGCAACATCGAAATTTCCGCATGCGAAGAATAATGAGGTGATCAGCTTCCATGTGGATATAAAAGCAAATGATATAGGTTCGTATTTGTAGTAAAAAATATCTGCCAGCCCTTTAAGAAACAGAGCGCGACATGAAGTTATCGAGAAAGAGGATCAGGCGTGATCCTCGTGGGAGAGGTCGGTTGTGAGAGGCGTGAGGCTTCAGTGCGCTGCGAGATTCAGGCCAGTACACGCCATGCCTGCGGTGGAACGAAACTCTCAAGCTCGTCTTCAACGGCTTGAATGATGTGCGCCACTTCGCCGGTGGTCATGACGGTGGAGCAGGGAATGCCGGCAATTGCGATAACCGTCTCGCCACTGGCGCGGTCGTACAGTCGCACGATCATGCTGCGAGGCGCATCCATGGTTGCCTCAAAGCCCATCGGTTTAAAATGCCAGCGCATCAGTTGGCAGGCGTTGGGAAAGGTCACTTTAGTACTGTTGCCCATAGGATTCATCGAGCGTTTCCTTTTGCTCAGTGTCTGAACGGTAACGGGTAAAGCCCGGCATCTGTTATTCGAGCCTTACGGGGTCAAACCTAGCACCTGTCGTACAACGCGATGAGATATTTGTTACCTGAAGGTCAATTGAATGGCGAGTTTTTGATGTAAATCATGCAGTGAAGCGATTTAGCGTCGCTTTGCAGATGTGAGCGGCTTTAGCTCAACACAGGGGGTTGACGCTTATCCAGGCATGGGGAGCCAACAACTGGCTCCCTTAACAGGCCTTACGGTGTAGTTGGCGGTGTAGTTTTAGGAATTTTGATAAGACCGTTGAAAAGAGTTAAGACATTCATGCTGTTAACGGTACTTATCAAGTGCAACTCATTGAACGCAGAGACATCATAGGTAAGGGTGCGTGGGTCGGGCTTAAACATTTGGCTGGCCGGGCCACTATTCATGATGCGTTCCAAGCCATTACGTAAGCTCTCTTTAGTTTGAAACGATGCCAGGCCAAAGTTCGGGTCGTAATAAAACCATTCTTTAGCAGACCCGTTCACTACCACTCCGGCTGTCACCCCATGTTTATTATTCCCGATCAGTATGCTCCCTGATGCTCTCGCATCGGCCAGATCTGAAATGATTTCTGAGTAAGTTGCCTGGTAGGGGGTTTGTCCACCGTGAAAATCTGTTCTAAGGGTGGCCTGAAAGTTTGTCATGTTTTGCTTAAATTTTTGTGTGTTGACATGCTCAGGATGCGCCACCGTGGTATAGAAGTTTTCGATCAATATGTGTTGTTTCCCTTCTTGAATGGCATAAGCCATTGCGTTGGACAGCGCTGCACATTCACCTACCGAGATAGGGTTGACCTGATTGAGATAGAATCCTTGCGGCATGTGTATCATCTTGCCTCCGGCCGCGGTGACCTCCTCACTGAACCTTTGGGAATTACCTAAGCTAATGTGTATGGCGTCATGTTCAATTTTTTTTCTTAAACAGCCAATCTCGTGTGGTGTTCGACCGGGGGCCAGCGTCAGTTCTTTTAGCTGGGGAATCGTCAACGAAGGAGAATACCCGTTAATAACAGCGGGGTTGCCTGACGTATAACCCAGATTGAAATTGTGTGCATCAGCGAGTTTGGCGTTTGTCAGTTGTGTCCCATACGCCTGAGGTAATTTCTCCAGGAAATCTATTCGCTGAGACAGACGGCCTAGTTGTTCCGCAGAGCACGTGGAGGCCACGGCCAGCTTCTTAATATCATCAATGCTCATTGACGCGGCGTAACCTGTTACGTTAGGTGGCGTTTGACTACTAAAGCCACGATTGAAACCTGTGTTATCGGTAAGTAATGCGTTCGCGCGCGCCGTTTCAAAATCTTGTGCAAAGTTCGGATTGGATGTGTTGCCAAACCAACTGGAAAACCAGTCCGAGTGCTGGATGTCCCCATCGCGTGCCACCACGGTGGGCGAAAAATTGTTCAGGTGCGCGCCATAGGGGCGCGAACGGGCAGCATCATAGCTGTACCATTTACCCTCTTTGAGCACCGCGCTGGTCTCTACGCTGTTTCCGGCAATCTGTAAGTTCCCCTTCGCCGCGATTTCATACTGTCGGCTGGCCGCCTTCAAGAAGTCATAGCTGCCACTGGCTGCACTGAATGTCTTGATCGCCTTGCTTGTAAGTTTAACCCCGCCCTCAAGGAGAGTGCCGGCGACACTGAAGGGGTTAAATTCCCCAATAAGAGGCTTGCCAATAATTTTGCTTGCCTGCAAAATTTTAGCCCCCGTCGAAGCGGCTTTACTGGTGACGTTTAAAACTTTCGCACTGACCCCGGCGGCGGCTGTAGCAAAACCAAATATATCAAAAGCGAGGTCTAAAGCCCCTGCACCATAATTGCCCTTACTAAAGTTAACAATGGCGGATCTCAAGGGAATCAGGTCCAGAAAAAAATTATTGACGTTCTTCTCGGCGTCGAGTGCGTCTTCGTAACGTGTACTACCCGTGGCTTGCCTCACCACCGCCTCGTTATCAATATCAAGATGCTCAACCATTACATTGGCAATGGTTTGAGTGCGCGGACTTGAAAAACTATTGGGGGGCAGGCCTGTACTGGAGGGAGGTCTGGATGTCAGGTTTGCGACGGTGGAGGGTATAAACGCTTCCATCTTTATAGTGTTAGCGCCAGAGAGTCGGTCCGAGTGGTTATAAATACCCATCGAGATCGGTTTTATTTTCCCCTCAGAGGTGTTGATTTCATAAGCGCACTGTGTGGAGCCAACCGTGGTCTTCACAAACAGCGAAGGCTTTTTATCGACGTGAGTGCTCGTCAGTCCTCTTTTATATATTTGTTCTTGACGAAACTCTAGCGCGCCGAATTCAAAGTTCTTTCTGTCAGGCAAGGGAAGTTCGGAGATGAAATGTTTAATAAGGATGGCAATCGATTCTTTAGTGTCGTCCATGGCCTGTGAGAATTTCGTATTGAACACTTCGTTGGTGTCGAACACGAGGGATTTGTCTTTGATAGCCGCCGCGATACGCGGATCGGAAGTTTTCCATTCGATGTTGCTCATTACCTGCCCGCCCATCGCAATATCGAGCAGTGAGTGACCGTACACGGGGCCTCGCGCCGCCACAGATAACAGGTAGGGAGACGGTGTCGAGGGATGTTTAGGTTCCAGCAGCGGTTCTTCAAAAGGCACACCTGCACCAAACCGCTCTTTAAGTTTGAGCAACGCAATTTCTTTGCGGCTGGGGATTTCGGTGTTCGCTAGTCTGGATCCTTTAATTCGTTCAGACGACTGGGCATTGAACGTGGTTCTCCCTAGCTCGATTTCTTGCGCGCTGTAATCTTCGGATTCTTTTGCCGGGAGAATGCCTTGAACCACGGCCCAATCCAGCAGGGCGAGCTTATTGGCTTGTTGAGTGCTGGCTTTATATTGCGCTCCGAGGGTTTGAGCCTCAGTCATGACCTGGGCATAGCTCAAGTTGGGAACGGTGCCCGGAGCATTAGCCTCTACCGAAGCCGCTGCAACGGCGAAGCTGACCCAGGCGCCACTGCCATAGGTCACGCTGTCGGGGATATCTTTAGCCAGGAACTCCGGTGCTTTTCTTGCCAATAGCAGGTAGGCGCCCACGTTGGCCATCTCAGGGGTGGTTTTACCCGTGCGGCTCAAGTGGCTGCTCAGTTCTGCGCGTATTTTCGATACCGGTTCTCCCCAGTGACTTTGCTGTGCCAAGTCGAAGCCAGCGACTTTGTTACGGCGTGGCGTGGTTAAGGCATCCGGGTCGAGCATCAAATTAATGGCTGCCAGCGCGTAATCATTCGCGCTGGAGTCCGTGGCGATGCCATCTAATTGAGCTTGTAAGCTTTGCCCAAGTGCTTGGGCGCGAGGCGTACTGATGATGGTCTCCAACGCCTTGGCCGGGTTTTTTATAGCTTCTTCGCTGAGCTTTTGGTTGCTGTTCAGGTATTCCAGTATTCCGACGCTTGTGCCGCCCATGTGCGATGGATTTGGACGACTAGCAACGAAATTGGTGGCGCCGCTCAATAGGGTGCTTTGTTCAGGTTCAGTGAGAGGTCGCGGCCATGACAGGCTGCCGCCAAAATTGCCCAGCGGGTGCTGCAAGGCTCTGCTCAGTACGGCATCCGCCAGAGTGCTTACTTGTAAAGAGCGTGTCGGTAAAAACCACTCACTGTCCTTGATATACGTTTCGAGTGTGACCGTACTGCCCGACTGGGGGATGTAGGGCGAGTCGGGGTGAATGTCCATCTGCGTATTTTTAAGTTCAGATGTTATGGCTCCAGGAGGAGGGTGTGGCCCCAGCTTCGTCATGATTGCGTTAAGTTTTTTGCCCAACTCCATTAGGTCTTGTTTATCGGCTAATGCCTTTTTCAAACCTACGCTGACTGATGCGGTGCTTGAGAGGTTTTTGGGGTGGGTCTGTGCAGCCACAGAATGATGGGTAAGGGTGTGTGGCTCTGAAGAGGTTTGCGGCCTGTCTTGCGAAGCAGGTGCCAGTTCTTTGGCGGTGGGCAGGGGCTGCTGCGGCCTGTTCTGTACTGTCGAAAGCGTGGAAGTTGTCATTCAAGGACTCCTGTAAAATGTGGCGATATGATTCTCTGGCGACAGGACGTGATGGGTTCCTGAGGCGTCCTTGTGGGTGCGCAAATCACGTTTTCGGGTTCCTAGGCACCGTCAGCAACGTGTAAGGAGTTCGTACACTCGGGGTGTTTTGATTGCAGATCATTAATGACAGGCAGCAATCTACGGCCCGGAATGCATTGGTTACGACTGATGTAAAGAGGGGGGGCAGCGAGGAGGGTGTTGGGTACAGTCATTTGGACGAACGCACTGTGGCCGATCTGATGTTTGCAGCGTTAAACACATCAGGTCCAGCCACTGTGGGTACAGAGCCTAGGCTGTAACGCCCAGGTGCAGTTTTTTGGACAAAAAACAGACCTGAGCATCAGCCTGGCCTGTTCGTTGGCTCATTCAGAAAGCAAAACTGTAGTGCGCTGTAATGCCATGTTCGCGGGCACGATCACCGCGGTGATGGTTCATGCTGACGTTAAAAGTGCTATCAGGAGTTAGCTGTGCAACGCCGCCGATGTCCAACTGGGTGCTAGCCTTGTTCATCGGTGCACCGCTGATGTGCATCGTGGCGCCCTCTTGCCAGGCAACGTCGGATACGGGTCGCAGGTCCCCACTGCCACGCGTATAAGCCGCGCCAGAGGTGATGCTTAGGCAGGCAGGACCCACTGAAGTTTTGCTCAGATCGAACATGAAACGTATGCCTCCAGTGGCCATATTCACTGCGCTCTGGGTGCTACGGATGTTTAATGCGCCATGTCCCCCTTGTTCTTTATAGGGCGCGCGGTGTAACCGTACGTGCGCCAGTTGCAAGTAGGGCTGTACGTCCCATATCCCCGATTGCCAACGATAGCGGCCTTCGATAAACGCCTGTCGGGTACGACTTTTGGCGTCACTGGACAGTGTTTCATTCAGTCCTGTGAAGCTGACCCGGCGTTTGCTTTGGACTGTGTGATGGGCATAAGCCAGCCCGCCATAAAGCCCGAATGCGTCCCACGTGTGCCCGGCATACAGGCCAATCTGATACGCGTCGAACCGGGCTTTGTCGCGCAAGCCAGTTGTGACGTCGCCTTGGCCGCTGGCCATCATTACGCCGAGGCGCGTGCCTTGGTTGAAGTCAAGATCGGCACCCAACAGCACACCTGTGGTGGTGTAGCGTGCCGCTTGAGCATTGCTATTGCCGTCGATGCGGCCATTGTTGTGCAGGGACTGAACCCACACGGTTTGGCGTGAAGGTGGCGACTCTTGTGTGGGGTGGTGCTGCACACTGCCTGCATGCTCAAGTGCTGTATTGCGTATGACGCGACTGTTTTCCATCAACACTGACTGGGTACTTGCATGTATTTGGCCGCTCAGTTGGTCGAGCGCAGGCGGGGCGTCTACGGGAAATAACGCAGTCAAGCGCTGCGCCAGAGGATGCGATACGGTCAGGCGGTCGGCAGCGTTGGCCGTAGCACGCTGGTTGGACGTAGTGGCCGCAGAGGCCAGCGGCACACCACGGCTGACTTCAAGCCCCAACGCGTTCAAGTCCAGAGTCTGATCAATGCGTAAAAACGGTGAAATCGCAGGGTGATCCACCGAGCTAAACTGCCCGTAAACACCGGCATCGGCTTCAAGTACCGCGTAGCGTTGTCCCAGTGTCATCACCTCAGCCTGCGGGATAAGGTGCAAGGTCCCACCGTGTAGCAGTGCTGAACCGGTCACCTCGAGTGCAGGTTTGGCAGGCATAAGGCCAGGTCGGAAAATGAACAGTGACTCGCGGCCTTGCTCGTAATCGCCATTGACGTTCAGGGCCTTGTCCGCACTACCGGGAGCAAGGGTGCCCAGTACCTGAGTGTGCGAGAGCGTGCCATCACCCCTTAGAAACCCGGCTGGGCCAACACGGGTGTAAGCGCCCAACTGTTGACCGGCAATGTGCGCCATGCCGCCGTTTATGTTGAGGGCGGTATTGAGCAACGTACCGTTAATAAGCAGTCGCCCACCCTTGACCTGAATGTCGCTCGATAAACGTTGAATGCCCTGGAGCTCCAAGGTGCCATCATCTAGCGTTGCGCCTGCAAAGCTATTGTGGCCACTGAGTCGTAGCCAGCCAGGCCCGCTCTTGCCAAGACGGCCAAGCCCGCCGATATCGTTTCGCCAATCGTCCCACGCATTACCCTGCCAAACCTTGGCTCCACCTGCTTGAGCACTCATTGCCACGTGGGTATCGACGCGTAACTGCCCAGGCCCGTCGATGGCTTTTTTCAGGTCCATCAAGCCCCAGCCATACACCTCATCCACGCCGGGCACACCCAGATCGCGTGCAGTGGTCAGGAGTACGTCGCGGATTTGCGCGTTACTCAGATAAGGGAAGCGCTCCATTAGCAAGGCAAGGCCGCCTGTAACGTGTGGTGCAGCCATCGACGTGCCTGATTCAACCTCATAAGCAAACGTTGGCTGGTTTGCAATGATCTTGAACCCGCTTATTTCGCCCTGCATGTCATAGGTTTTTTCGGCCTCTATCTGCGCTGAGACCACTGTGGAATTAATGTCGGTGCCGGGTGCTGCCAGGCACCAATTGTGGCTATATCCGCAGCGCATAGAACGGTCAGAGAGTGTGAGGCTTTGATTCACATTGACCACGCTGAGCCAGTAAGGCTCCAGCTCAGGGTACAGGCGTGGCAGCGTTGGCAAAGCGTCTGCGAACGGCGCGCTTTCTGGGGACAGATTTGCATACTCAGGTGTATTTCCCGCCGCCCAGACTTGCAACAAGCCAAACTGACGGGAGGCGTCTCCCAATGCACTGCCTAACTGACCGGGAGCTCCCAGTAGACTCTGGTCTAGCTGTGTAACACTCCTCAGCACTTGAGCCAGCCCCCAGCTGTGGTTAATCAGGCGAACCTGTAGCTGCTGGAGTTGCGCATGAGCATCGGATATGGCGCTTAGTGTCAAAGAGCGCGGTTCAAGTTCAATAGATACCGGGCTGAAGTAGGCATGGGTGGAATGGCGCATCGCGTGCAGCTGGCTCCCCCAGGCCAGCCCGTGAATCCCTTCACCGTCTCGGTTCGCCAGCAGTGTGCCTGCCACATGTGTCCCGTGGCTGTCAGCGCGTACTCCGATGTTTTCCAGAAAGTATTTCAACTCTTGGGCATCAACCAGCCCATCGGCCACGCTTTGTTCGAACGCCAGAATGTCTTCAGGGGGCACATCGTTCCAGGTCACTTGTTCGAGATCACCACGGGTATAAAAACACCCGTCGGCAACCGACAGGTTTTGTTCACTGTGGCATCCAGGCTCTGCCAGGTTCAGCCCTGTGTGATCTTTGCCATGGAACTGGGGGTGACGCAGGTCAGTGCCTGTGTCGAGCATGCCCATGTGTATGCCGATGCCGTTCAGGCCTCTGGCGTAAGCGTAATCAGCCCCGATGGCTTGCAGTCCCCAATTGGACTGGTACTCCGTGCTGTGCCAACTGGCGGGATCGTTCAACTGGCCTCTTTCGTCATAGGCCAGCACCTGCCCGGTCCACAGGCTGGTCAGCAAACTGATTGCGAGCGTCCCAGGCACGCGTTCATAGCCACGGTTGTTGCGTGGCCCATGGTGCGATTGTAAGTTCCACATCCTTGAATAACCCATTGCAATTGTCATAGCCGGCTAGCTTGAGCAATTGGCTGGCTGATGCCTGTAGGGCGCTGCGCTCGATGGATAAGAGCGATCTGCTAATGACGTGAGCAAATGCAAGATTAAAAGGTGGGGTATTAAACAACGGGGATGACCCATGCCACCTGAGTAACATGGGTGTCGGTAGGTTGCTGAGAGCCCTTAGGGCATTTCTCTGGATCCGTGAATTTCAGTTTTTCACTGATGAAACGTGCCCACCAGATTGGGTGGCCGCTCTCCAGCCAGCGCGGCCAACAGGTTGTCCACGGCACATCGGGCCATGGCTTCACGGGTTTCTATCGTGGCCGAGCCGATATGCGGCGTGGCGACCACGTTATCCAGCGTGAGCAAGGGCGAGGCCGTATCGAGTGGTTCGCGTTCGAACACATCCAGACCTGCTGCGCGAATCAGTCCGTTTTGTAAGGCGTGAATCAGCGCGACTTCGTCGACCACCTTGCCCCGTGAAATGTTGATAAAAATGCTTTCGGGGCGCATCAGGGCGAATTGTTCGCTACCTACCAAGCCTTCAGTTTCGGCGGTCAGCGGCAACGTCAGGCAAATAAAGTCAGCCTCTTGCAACAATTGCTCAAGGCTGCGGTATTGCGCATCAAAGCGCGCTTCAACCGCCGGTTTGGGCGAGTGGCTGTGATAGATGACAGGCATGCCAAAGCCAAAATGGCCGCGTTGGGCTAATGCTTCGCCGATGCGGCCCATGCCGATGATGCCCAGGGTTTTGCCATGCACATCGGTGCCGAAATGCTCGGGGCCGATATTTTTTTGCCATTGGCCATTGCGCACACGAATGGCCAGTTCAACCACGCGCCGGGCGCTGGCCAAAATCAGGGCAAAGCCAGTGTCGGCCGTGGTTTCGGTGAGTACGTCGGGTGTGTGGGTGAGCAGGATCTTGCGTGCATTGAGGTACTCGAGGTCATAGTTGTCGATGCCCACGGACACGCTGGCAATGGTCTCAAGTTGGGGGGCAAGGTCCAGCAGTTGCGCATCCAGCTTCAGGCTTGCCCCCAGTAAACCGTGTGCCTGGGGCAGGGCGGCGCGCAGTTGCTCCAGGCCCTGTGCGTCAAGGCGCTCAATCAGCGTGACATGTGCGTGCGCGTGCAAGCGCTGCATCAGCGCATCGGACAGTTTTTTGTAGAGCACGACGTGTTTTTTCAAGGCGATCACCAACATTTAATTCAAGAATGGGCCAGACGCTGGGCGGCGCTGAGTTGTGGCGCAACAGGGTCTTTCGTGGTGGGTTTGAGCATTAGAGTGAGCAGCACCGAAATCAGCAGTGCGCCGCTCATCAGCAGGTACGAAGCGCCGGGCGAGCCGGTTTCGCTATTCAAGTAACCCACCAGGTACGAGCCGGAAAATGACCCCAGCGCCCCCATGCTGTTAATGAGTGCCATCGCGCCGCCGGCCACATTGGAGGGCAGGATTTCCGGAATGATGGCGAAGAAGGGGCCATAGGGCGCGTACATACAAGCGCCCGCAACCACCAGTAGCGTGTAGGACAACCAAAAATGCTCAGCGCCCAAGGCGTAGGAGCCGTAGAAAGCGATGGAGGCTATCAGCAGCGGCGGCCAGACGAAGCGTTTACGTCTTTGCAGTTTGTCTGATCCCCAGGACACCCCCAGCATGGCGATCACCGCCGCCAGATACGGCAGGGCCGAGAGCCAGCCGGCCTCGATCATGTCCATGTGCGCGCCCTGCTTGAGGATCGACGGCAGCCACAGCACAAAGCCATACACGCCAATGCTCCAGCAGAAGAACTGCAACGCCAGCAGGATGACTTTGGGTGAGCGAAAGGCCGCCGCGTAGTTCTTCACTGGCGTCATGCCGACTTGTTCGGCATCCAGCGCGCTTTGCAGGTCTTGCTTCTCTTGCAGGCTGAGCCATTTGGCTTCGCTTGGACGGTCATCGGCCAGACGCCACCAAATGAATGCCCAGAGCACCGCTGGCAGGCCTTCGACGATAAACATCCAACGCCAGCTGTAATGCTGCACCAGATAGCCTGACACGACCGACATCCAGAGCATCGTCACCGGGTTGCCCAGGATCAGAAAGGTATTGGCCCGTGAACGTTCTGCACGGGTGAACCAATGGCACAGGTACACCAGCATCGCGGGCATCACGGCCGCTTCGACCACGCCGAGCATGAAGCGTATGGCAATCAGCGTGTAGGCGTTGGAGACCACGCCGGTCAGGGTGGCAAGGCCGCCCCACAGAATCAGACTGACAAAAATCAGCTTTTTGACACTGTTCTTCTGCGCATAGATCGCCCCTGGCACCTGAAAAAAGAAGTAGCCAAGGAAGAACAATGCCCCCAGCAATGACGAAAGCCCCGGCGTAATGTTCAGGTCTTCGGCCATACCCGAGGCGGCGGCAAAGCCATAATTGGCACGGTCCAGATAGGCCAGGCTGTAGGTGATAAACACGATCGGCATGATGTACCACCACCGGCGGGCAGCGAGTTTTAGCGTGTGCATGGCGTTGCTCCTGAGCTTGTTGTTTTTGTCGCAGCAGGTCACGGGTGCAGCAAGTTACGCAGTTTCACCGGGCGCACAGTGCGCCATGTGCAGGTTTAAATCGGCGCGCGAGGGCAGTCCCTCCATGTCGCCACGGCTTTGCACGGCACGGCTGCCAATCCAGTTGCCGCGCTGGACCGCTTGGGCAAAACCCTGATTTTCCAACAGGGCACTGATGACCCCCACGGCGAAACCGTCGCCCGCGCCGACGGTGTCGATCACGTTTTCTACGGGCACTGCCGGTACAAAATCTTCCGCGTCTGCGGTGCGGTAGTAGGCTCCTTTTGGACCCAGTTTGATGATCACGGCTTCGGCCCCTTGGTCCAGATAGAACCTGGCAATGTCACACGGGTCGTCATAGCCGGTCAGTAACCGGCCTTCGCTCAACCCCGGCAATACCCAGTCCGCTCGGGCGGCGAGGGCGTTGATGTCGCCAATCATCTGCGACTCGCTGGCCCACAGCGAGGGGCGTAGGTTGGGGTCGAAAGACACCGTGCGCCCGGCCGCACGCATGGCCTGCATCAGTTCAAATGACAGCTCGCGGCAGTTGGCAGACAGCGCGGCCACAATGCCGGTGGCATGCAAGTGCCCGGCACTGAGCAGGTGTGGGGTGATGGCGTCGCGGTTCAGGTGACTGGCGGCTGAGCCGCGGCGGAAATATTCCACTTGCGGGTCACTGCCATCCTCGACACGGGACTTGAATTGAAAGCCCGTGGGGTGCAACGGATCGATGTCAACGTGCTGACAGTCAAGGCCTTCAGCTTGCAGGGTCTGGAGTACGAAGCGGCCAAGCGAGTCTGCGCCCACGCGACTCAGCCAGGACACGTTAAAACCCAGCCGTGCCAGGCCTATGGCCACGTTGCTGTCAGCCCCGGCAATGCGTTTATGAAACAACTCGACCTGCGCCAAATCGCCCGTGTGCTCGGCCACCAACATGGCCATGGTTTCACCAAACGACAGAACATCGACCTTAGACATGGCTCAGCTCCTGTTGCCCAAGTGCGGCCAGCGTGGCGACGTGCTCTTTGGTCAGCCAGTCCAGGTCGTTGCCTTGTAACGGGTATTCCACCGCACGGGGCAGGCCCTGAAGCATGTGAGGCAGTAAGTGTTCCCACATTTGTAAGTCAGTGGCCGTCGGCGGGGTGGCAATCAGCTTGCCATCCGGGCGGCGGGCAACTCCTTTGCAATGCAGGTAGGTGACATGGCGCCCGAGTAAACGTGCGGCCGTGCTGGCAGATTGGTCTTGCCAGGCCCAGTTACCAATGTCAAAGGTCATGCGCACAGGCGCGTCTTGCTGCTCAACGGCATCAAAAAACCGCTGGAGCGGCTCAATGCGACCGCCTTGGGAGGTTTGGTCGTTTTCAACCAACAATTGCACCGGTTGCTGGCCGAGACACGCCGCAAGATTGGCCATATCGCAATGTTCGGTGAAATAGCCCAGCGACACCTTTAGCCATTTGGCACCAAAGCTGTGGGCGCGACGCAAGGTCGCAAGCAACTGAGGGTTGGGCCGCGTTTGACCTGCATCCCACAATTGCATAGGCGAGGAGTACACGCATTCCAGTGCATATTCGTCGATGGCCAGGCTGAATGCTGCCGGGTTTTCGTCGGTCAGCAGTTCTTCACGCACTTCAATGCGTTGAGCGCCCGCGTTGGCCAGTAGCGCAATAAAACTCTGTTGACCACGCTTTCGTACCAGGTCGGCGCCATAGCTCGACAGGCTGATTGAGACAGGGAATGTGTTCATGGTGCTTACCTCTGAAACCGGTTTCATTTCTTGTTAGATAAAGGCCGGCGCGTGTTCGTATGAAGGACGCCAGCAGTAAAAACGTCAGGCAGCAGGGGGTTGTGTCGAACCGCGAACGATGAGCTGTGCGGCAAAATCGAGCGTGCATGGCGCGGTTTTGTCGCCGCTCAAGCGTTTGAACAGGCACTCAAAAGCGCTGGCGCCGATCTGTTGGGTGGGCTGGGCGAGGGCGGTAATGCCGCTGCCGACCAACGGGTACCACTCCAGGTCATCCAGAGCGATGACACCCACCTCCTCAAACAGGTTGCAGTTGAGCGCCCGCAACACTTGCGTGCAGGCCAGTGCGGCCACCCCGTTGGCGCAAAACAGCGCTTTGGGGCCGCAGCCGGGAGTTTTTAAGAAGGTTTGAACAAGGCTGAAAAGGGCGGGGCCGGTTTCGATGACGGCGCCACGCAGCGCCGGGTAATGGGCCAGTTGCACGGTAAAGCTGGCGATGCGCTCAAGGCGAGAACTGGTGCCGTCCACGGGTTCGCTGACCATTAACACGTCACGAAAGCCCTGCTCGTGCAGGTGCTGTAAGGCCGTGCGCACGGCCCCGGCGTTGTCCAGACCCACCAGGTCGGTGTGCAACTGCTCGACCTTGCGATCAATCAGCACGATGGGCATCTCCTGATGCAGCGCTTGCAACGCGTCAGGATGATGGCCAAGGGTGTTCAGGATCAGCCCTTCGATGTTGTAAGCGCGCAGGGCTGCAAGGTGTTGGCTTTCCTGCTCATCGCTACGATCGGTGTTACACACCACCAAGTTGTAACCGTGCAGGCGACAAGCCGTCTCGACACCGTGCATCACAGCAATGGAGTACGGGTTACGGATATCCGCCACCAGCATGCCAATCAGCCGGGTACGTCCACGCTTGAGACCACGCGCCATTTGGTTGGGGCGATAGCCCAGCTCGTCGATGGCACGCTCAATCCGTTGCGCAGTGGCGTCAGAGAGCAAGGCGCGGTCTTCGCCGATAAAGCGCGACACGCTGGCTTTGGAAACGCCAGCACGTTGGGCAACATCCCGCATGGTGACGCGTGAGCGTTGGGCGGCAGAAAAGCTATTCACGGCCTGAAACCTTTTATTGGTGTTATCGCAGGCGGTCTCATTCATGACGCTGAAACCGGTTTCAGGGAAACCCAAATCACCCACTACCGTCAAGTGCCGTTTGTAGGACGATTCTCAGGTCTAGCGGTATGAGGCGCCTTGGCACCGTCAGGTACTTCGGCGGTGAATGCGTGCTCTGCACTAAAGCGGTGAGGGGTATTCACACGGCGCAGAATTAAGACAGTCATAACAGCGTCGATAGCGCGTATTGGTTATTCAATTACTTGATGCGTCTGATACTTACAAATAAGCGACGTTTTTTATAAGAAAACACGTTGTTAATTTGCACTTATTTGGCGCGTTGTATGCGGCGTCTATCGGGTGAGAGGCCATGATAAGTCGCTGTTAAAAACGCATGTTTTCAGGCGCTAAAAGTTAAAAGTCGGCCCGGCGGGCAGTACGAACGACACGCCTGTAAGTTTAGGGGGGGCGCACTAGACCGTGCAGTCAGCCAGTGAACGGCAAGCCTCTGTTTTAACGTGTATCGTTATTCCTTAAACGAATATAACGAGACGTTTTGTTGGTCGCAGAAAAACCTTTCAGCAAAACTTCCAATGTTTTCGGTTACTTAGCGATTGATCGCATTTTGACGCCAAAAAAAATGCTGGACTAAATATTTCAAAATGTGGCAACTTCGCCCGGCCATTTAACGGCGAGTGATAGGACGATCTCGCCAAGGGATCGTCGTTGTCTGTCAAAACTTTTCTACTGCTAAACAAGGAAATGTTTACATGTCGAAACTTAAAGAGAAAGCAGCACTGTCCGTAAACCAGACGTTTGCTGCCAACGGCACCAGTTCTGCCTTCACTCAAATTGATAATTTCAGCCATTTCTATGATCGAGGTGATCATCTGGTCAATGGCAAACCCTCGTTCACGGTTGACCAGGTGGCTGACCAACTGACCCGTAGCGGTGCGAGCTGGCACGACCTTAACAACGACGGTGTTATCAACCTGACCTACACCTTCCTCACAGCCCCACCTGTCGGCTATGCCTCCCGCGGTCTGGGTACGTTCAGCCAGTTCTCGGCATTGCAAAAAGAGCAAGCCAAACTGTCGCTGGAGTCATGGGCAGACGTTGCCAAAGTGACCTTCACTGAAGGCCCGGCAGCCCGGGGTGACGATGGTCACATGACATTCGCCAACTTCAGTGCCAGCAATGGCGGCGCGGCCTTTGCCTACTTGCCAAACAGCTCGCGCAAAGGTGAGTCGTGGTACTTGATCAACAAGGACTACCAAGTCAATAAAACTCCGGGCGAAGGCAACTACGGTCGCCAGACTCTGACTCATGAAATCGGCCACACCCTGGGCCTGTCTCACCCCGGCGACTACAACGCCGGCAATGGCAACCCGACCTACCGTGACGCGGTGTATGCCGAAGATACCCGCGCCTACAGTGTCATGAGCTACTGGAGTGAGAAAAACACGGGCCAGGTCTTCACCAAGACCGGTGAAGGTGCGTACGCATCTGCCCCGTTGCTCGATGATATTGCCGCTGTGCAAAAGCTGTATGGCGCCAACCTGGAAACCCGTGCGGATGACACCGTTTACGGTTTCAACTCCACGGCTGACCGTGACTTCTACAGCGCCACCTCATCGACCGAAAAACTGATTTTCTCGGTGTGGGACGGCGGCGGTAACGATACGCTGGACTTCTCGGGCTTCAGCCAAAACCAGAAAATCAACCTCACCGCAGGTTCGTTCTCTGATGTTGGCGGCATGACCGGTAACGTGTCGATCGCCCAAGGCGTGACCATCGAAAACGCCATTGGTGGCTCGGGCAACGACTTGCTGATCGGTAACGATGCTGCCAACGTGCTCAAAGGTGGTGCCGGGAACGACATCATTTATGGCGGCGGCGGTGCCGACGTGCTGTGGGGTGGCACCGGTTCTGACACGTTCGTGTTTGGGGCGGTGTCTGACTCCACACCCAAAGCGGCCGATATCATCAAGGACTTCCAGAGCGGCTTTGACAAAATCGACCTCACTGCGATCACCAAGCTGGGTGGCCTGAACTTTGTTGACGCGTTCACCGGTCATGCCGGTGATGCCATTGTCAGCTACCACCAGGCTAGCAACGCTGGGTCGCTGCAAGTGGACTTCAGCGGCCAGGGTGTCGCTGACTTCCTGGTCACCACTGTGGGCCAAGTGGCAACTTACGACATCGTCGCGTAAAGCTGTCGGTTCATGAGCAGCGCGCAAGCGCTGCTCTCTGGCACAAGGCCGAGGTCCTATGAGCACTGCATCCAGAATTTCCAGGGCAATGGGCGGTATCGCTGCATTGCTGTTGTTGACCACCGAGAGCGTTATGGCCAGTTCATTGATGTTGTTAAGCCCTGCACAAGTGGCAGGCAGTTGGACGTTTTATCTGCAACAGAATGAAAAAGACAGCTGCACGGTAAAACTCAAACAAGACCGAACGTTCAGTGCGCAGGTCAAGTGCCTCGCACCCTGGTTGGGAACTACCCCCGCAACGTGGTCGCCCACCCCGGATGGTCTTTTACTTATCGGTAAGGACGGGACGCAATCGATATTTTTGGCATTAATAGAGGCCGGTCGTTATGAGGGCGAAGTGGAAGGCGCTAACACCCTGGTCATGCAGCGTGCGCATTTACAAAGTGTGAAGTAAGGGGCGTGGCTTAAAGGTGCATGAGTGAGGGCGGATCAGTGTCGTTCAATAACAGCGGTGCAGTGATGAGCCAATGAACAAGTTGGCCGGTAGCCAGGGCTTTGCGAGGCCCCACCCCGTGCCTTGGATAAGTAGTTTATTGATCAAGGAAGATTCATGAAGCGCCTTAAAAGCAGTCCCGTCGCGCCCCTGATACATGCGTTGGCTGACTATAAAAAAATCCTGATCAGTGTCGGCTGTTTTACCGCACTGATTAATATCCTGATGTTAGTGCCCTCCATTTATATGCTTCAGGTGTATGACCGGGTGCTGTCGTCGCAAAACACCACCACCCTGGCCATGTTGTCGTTAATGGTCGTGGGGTTCTTTATCTTCATTGGCACGCTGGAAACAGTGCGCAGCTTTATCGTTATTCGTATCGGCAGCCAATTGGAGCGCCGCTTTAACCAGCAGGTCTACCGTGCAGCCTTCGAACGTAACCTGTTCAGCGGTCAGGCCCATGCCGGGCAGGCGTTAGGCGATCTGACGCTGATTCGTCAATTCGTCACCGGCCCGGCCCTGTTTGCGTTTTTTGATGCGCCGTGGTTTCCGGTCTACCTGTTTGTGATTTTTATGTTCAATACCTGGCTGGGGGTCTTTGCCACGGCAGGTGCGGCGTTGCTGATTGTGCTGGCGTGTGTCAACGAGGTCATGACCCGCAAGTCCTTGAGTCAGGCCAGCGTGTATTCGCAACAGTCCAGTCAATTGGCCACCAGCCATTTGCACAATGCCGAGACGATTCAGGCAATGGGCATGTTGGGGGTCTTACGTAAACGTTGGTTTAACGTGCACTCACGCTTTTTGACCGAGCAAAACAAAGCCAGCGACACCGGCGCGGTGATCGGGTCAGTCAGCAAAACGCTGCGCTTATGCTTGCAGTCATTGGTGTTGGGGCTTGGCGCGTTACTGGTGATTCAAGGCGAAATGAGCGCGGGCATGATGATCGCCGGTTCCATTCTGATGGGGCGCGTGCTCAGCCCCATCGATCAGTTGATTGCCGTGTGGAAGCAGTGGAGTTCGGCCAAGTTGGCGTATCAGCGTCTGGACGGTTTACTGCGTGAGCATCCGCCGGTTGAAGACAACATGGCCTTACCGGCGCCTAAGGGCCAACTGAGTTTGGAGCAGGTCAGTGCGGCGCCACCGGGCATCCCCGTGCCGACACTGCACCAGGTCAGTTTTAGCCTCAATGCAGGCGAAGTGTTGGGCGTATTGGGTGCATCGGGCTCGGGCAAGTCAACGCTGGCGCGGGTGTTGGTAGGCGTATGGCCCACTCTGGCGGGCACAGTGCGCCTTGACGGTGCCGATATTCATCAGTGGAACCGCGACCAGTTGGGGCCCTACATTGGCTATTTGCCTCAGGACATCGAACTGTTCAGTGGCTCTATCGCCGAAAACATTGCGCGCTTTCGCGATCCAGACCCGCAGCATGTGGTGGCCGCCGCTCAGCAAGCCGGTGTTCACGAGATGATTTTGCGCCTGGCGCAGGGTTACGACACGGTGCTGGGGGACAACGGCAGCGGTTTGTCGGGCGGGCAAAAGCAGCGCGTGGCGTTGGCGCGGGCGCTCTATGGCAGCCCGCGCCTGGTGGTGCTGGATGAGCCCAATTCCAATCTGGATGCGGTGGGTGATGCGGCGTTGACCAATGCCATTGCGCAACTCAAGGCGCATGGCAGCAGCGTGGTGCTGGTCACCCATCGGTCTTCATCGTTGGCTCAGGCTGACAAATTGCTGGTGCTTAATGAGGGGCGAACTCAGGTGTTCGGCCCCAGCGCGGAGGTCCTCAAAGCGCTGGCCAATGTCCAGCAACAACATGGCTCGGCAGTCAGTATCAATCGCCCGCATCAGGCACAGACCCAGAGCACAGGCGCATGAGCAAGGACGCTCCTATCATGAATGATCAAAAATTACCCAAGGCTTGTGAACGAGGCGCCGGATTTTACGTGCGCATGGGCTGGATCCTGACCATTGTCGGCGCAGGCAGTTTCTTCGCATGGGCCAGCCTTGCGCCGCTGGATGAAGGTATTCCGGTTCAAGGCACCGTGGTGGTGTCAGGCAAGCGTAAGGCGGTGCAATCGCTGGGGGCTGGCGTTGTGAGCCAAATTCTGGTGCGTGAAGGGCAGGTGGTGCGCCAGGGCGAGCCGCTGTTTCAACTCGATCAAACCCAGATCGACGCTGATGTTCAATCGTTGCGTGCGCAGTACCGCATGGCTTGGGCCAGCACGGCGCGTTGGCAGAGTGAGCGCGACAACTTGCAGCGAGTGAGTTTTCCGCCCGAGTTGAGCGCTAACCCTGACCCGCGACTGGCATTGGTACTGGAAGGTCAGCAGCAACTGTTCAGCAGCCGTCGAGAGGCGTTTGCCCGTGAGCAATCCGGGCTTAAAGCCAGTATCGAGGGCGCGACCCAACAATTGGCCGGTATGCGCCGAGCGCGCGGCGATTTGGGCGCTCAGGCCGATTCCTTGCGCCAACAGTTGATCAATCTTCGTCCTTTGGCTGAAAACGGCTACATCCCGCGTAACCGGTTGATGGAGTACGAGCGCCAACTGTCGCAGGTACAGCAGGATGTGGCGCAAAACGCCGGTGAAAGCGGTCGCATAGAGCAAGGGATTCTCGAATCGCGCCTTAAATTAGCGCAGCACGTTGATGAATACCAAAAAGAGGTGCGCAGTCAGTTGGCTGATGCACAACTCAAAAGCCTGACCCTTGAGCAGCAACTGGCCTCCGCCGACTTTGACCTCCAGCACAGTGCGATTAATGCACCCGCCGACGGCATTGCCGTCAATCTGGGTGTGCACACCGAAGGCGCGGTGATTCGGGCCGGTGAAACCCTGCTAGAGATCGTGCCGCAGGGCACACGACTGGAAGTGGAAGGCCGCTTGCCCGTGAACCTCGTGGACAAGGTCGGTGATCAGTTGCCGGTGGACATTCTGTTCACCGCCTTCAACCAAAGCAGCACCCCGCGCGTATCCGGGCAAGTCAGTCTGGTGTCCGCCGACCAGTTGCTCGATGAAAAAACCGGCATGCCGTACTACGTGCTGCGCAGTTCGGTGAGTGACCAGGCACTGGAGAAACTCAATGGCCTGGTGATCAAACCCGGCATGCCAGCTGAGATGTTTGTGCGCACGGGCGAGCGCTCGCTGCTCAACTACCTGTTCAAACCACTGTTGGATCGCGCAGGTTCTGCGTTGACTGAGCGATAGGAAATTGCGACGTATGAAAGCAGCTTCAAAGATGTACCTGGGGTTGGTGCTATGGGCGGGGATCGCCGTTAGCGCACAGGCGATGGGACCGTTTCAGGTGTACGAACAGGCATTACGCAATGACCCTGAGTTTCTGGGGGCAATCAAGGAGCGTGAGGCAGGCCAGGAAAACCGCATCATCGGCCGTGCTGGCCTGCTACCCAAGTTGTCGTACAACTACAACAAGGGGCGCAACAACTCTAAAGCCACCTATCTGAATGAAAACGGCAACCGCCACGAAGACCGCAACTACAGCAGCTACGGTTCGACGTTCATGCTGCAACAGCCCTTGATTGACTACGAGGCTTACGCCAATTACCGCAAGGGTGTGGCGCAATCGCTGTTTGCCGATGAGAATTTTCGCAGTAAAAGTCAGGAACTGCTGGTGCGGGTACTGACGCATTACACGCAGGCGTTGTTTGCGCAGGATCAAATCGACAACGCACAAGCCAAGAAAAAAGCCTACGAGCAACAATGGCAGCAGAACGAGCACCTGTTTCGCCAAGGCGAGGGCACGCGTACGGACATTCTTGAAGCCGAATCGCGCTATGAATTGGCCACCGCCGAGGAAATTCAGGCCCGCGATGAGCAAGATGCGGCGTTGCGCGAACTGGGTGCGCTGATTGGCCAGCCGCTGATCGACATTGATCAACTCACGCCGCTGGCCCATAACTTCGGCACCTTCGCCCTTGAACCTGCCAATTTCTCGACCTGGCACGACTTGGCGCTGGCCAATAACCCGGCGTTAGCCTCGCAACGTGAAGCGCTGGAAGTGGCGCGTTATGAAGTCGAGCGCAACCGCGCCGGCCATCTGCCTAAGCTCAACGCCTATGCCAGTGTGCGCAAGATGGAGTCGGAAAGCGGCAACACCTACAACCAGCGTTATGACACCAACACCATTGGGATTGAAATCAACCTGCCGCTGTATGCGGGCGGCGGGGTCTCGGCCTCGGTGCGCCAGGCCAGCAGCAATTTGTCTCAAGTCGAGTACGAGCTGGAAGGTAAAACCCGCGAAACGCTGATCGAACTGCGCCGTCAATTCAATGCCTGTCAGTCGGGGGTCAGCAAACTGCGCGCTTATCAAAAAGCCCTGACTTCGGCCGAGGCGTTAGTGGTCTCCACTCGGCAAAGCATTTTGGGCGGTGAGCGAGTCAACCTGGACGCATTGAATGCCGAGCAGCAGCTTTACAGCACGCGACGTGATCTAGCGCAAACCCGTTATGACTACTTATTGGCGTGGACCAAGCTGCATTTCTATGCGGGCACCTTGCGCGAACAAGACCTTGCGCGTGTCGATGAGGCGTTTGTTCAGCCTTTGAACGCTCATTAGTTTCTACCCTGAGGCGTGCAACACCATGGCTGTTTTTGACTACAAGGATGTGGGAACAGAGGCTTCGGCGGCGCTGTTCAAAGATGCTTTGGCAATCACGTTGTACAGCTATCACAACATCGATAACGGGTTTGCAGTCGGTTATCAGAAAAACGGTATGGGCACCGGCTTGCCTGCCACGCTGGTCAAGGCGGTGTTGGGTGGCGTGGACGCGCAAGGGGTGGTACCTGGCATCCCGTGGAACCCGGACTCCGAAAAGCTGGCGCGTGAAGCGGTCGAGAAAGCCGGCTGGACACCGATCAGCGCCGAGCAACTGGGCTACGCGGGAAAGGTCGACCAGCGCGGCACCTTCTTCGGCGAAAAGAAAGGCTACGACACCGCTCAGGTAGAAATTCTGGGCAAATACACAGCTGATGGGCATTTAACTTCAATCGGCATCGGTTTTCGTGGCACCAGTGGCCCACGAGAATCGTTGATTACCGATTCTATTGGCGATGCCATCAGCGACCTGCTGGCGGCGATCGGCCCTGCCGATTACGCCAAAAACTACACGGGCAACGCGTTTAACGCGCTGCTGGGCAACGTAGCAGCCTTTGCCGCGGCTCATGGTTTAAGTGGCAAGGACATTTTAGTCAGCGGCCATAGCCTGGGCGGGTTGGCGGTCAACAGCCTGGCCGACCTGAGTACTGATCGTTGGTCAGGCTTTTATCAGGACGCGCGCTACGTGGCGTTTGCGTCACCGACCCAAAGTGATAACACGCACAACGTGTTGAACATTGGTTACGAGAACGACCCGGTGTTTCGAGCGCTCGACGGTTCTGATTTCAGCCTGTCGTCATTGGGCGTTCATGACGCGCATCAGCCGTCGGCGACCAACAACATCGTGAGCTTCAACGACCATTACGCGTCAACCCTGTGGAATGTGATGCCGTTTTCTATCGTCAATGTGTCGACGTGGGTCACGCACTTGCCCAGTGGCTACGAAAGCGGCATGAACCGTATCCTCGATTCGGCGTTCTACGACCTGACGTACAAGGATTCGACCATCGTCGTCGCCAACCTGTCCGATCCGGCCCGGGCAACCACCTGGGTGCAAGACCTCAATCGCAATGCTCAAACGCACACCGGCACCACGTTGATTATTGGCAGCGATGGCAATGACTTGATTCAAGGGGGGCGCGGTAATGACTTCCTTGAAGGGCGTGATGGCAACGACACGTTCCGTGACAGTGGCGGTTACAACATCATTGTGGGGGGAAAAGGTATCAATACGCTGGAGTTGCAAACGTCTTTAAGCAAGGTCGATGTGGTAAATGACGGGCAGGGCACGGTGTATGTGCGCGACGCTCACGGCGCAATTACATTGACCCATGACATCAGCATGCTGGTAAGCGAGGAGCCCAATTGGCTGGGCATCCGCCAGTCGGTCACGCACCGGGTGGCTGACGATGGGTTGTGGACAGGCAATAGCCGCAGCGATTACACCCACTCAGTCACTGCCAGCACCGCTGACAGTACGCTCAAGGCCCAGCTCAAGGGTGACTGGCTGATCGGGCAGGGAGGCAATGATCATTTGATCGGTACGCTGGGCCAGCATGTGTTCATTGGTGGGGCGGGGGATGACCTGCTAGAGGCGGCGGGAGGTCGTAACACCTTCGTGTTCACCGGTGATTTCGGGCACGACACGCTCAAGGGCTATCAAGGCAACGACACATTGGTGTTTTTGGGCGTGGAGGGCGGTTACAACGCCGATTACCGGGCACATGCCCGCGCATCGGGCGCCGACACTGTACTGAGTTTTGGTGACAGCTCGGTCACGTTGGTGGGCGTGGGCCTGGCCCATCTTGGCGGCGCGGACATTGTGATCGCTTGATCGATCACCACTGCGGCGCAGAGCAGGTCTGCGCCGCGGCGCACGTCAGACCTTGAACTGACGTAACAGATTGTTCAACTGCACACTCAACGCCTTGAGATGAACACTGGCAGCGCTCGATTGCTCGGCCGCCTGTGCCGTGCTTTGCGACAAGCCAGCGGCCTGGGTCACGTTTTGGTTGATGTCTTCGACCACATGCGCCTGTTGCAAGGTGGCACTGGCAATCGAGGCGTTCAGACCATTCAAATTATTCAAGGCCTGACCAATACTGCTCAGGCTTTGCCCGGCCAACGTCGCTTGCTCGATGGTTGACTGTGATGCGCGGCTGCTGCTGGCGATGACATTGACCGCCGCTTCGGAGTGTTTTTGCAGCCCCTCGATCATGGTCTGAATGTCTGCAGTGGACTTTTGCGTGCGTTGGGCCAGCAACCGGACTTCGTCCGCCACCACGGCAAAACCGCGACCTTGCTCACCTGCACGGGCCGCTTCAATGGCCGCATTGAGTGCCAGCAGGTTGGTTTGCTCGGCGATCGAACGGATCACCTCCAGCACCGTACTGATGTCACTGCTTTGCGAGGCCAGGGTGCGAATCACCTCGACGGCCTGGTTGATGGTGCCGGACAAGTCGCCGATCTGTTGCAGGCTGCTGTCAATGTTGTGCTGGCCTTGCTCGGCCTGCTCCTGGGCACCGCGCATTTCGCTGGCTGCGTGCTCAGCGTTTTTGGCCACATCCTGCACGGCGTAGGTGACTTCGTTGATCGCCGTCGCCACTTGATCCATTTGCAGCGCCTGTTGCTGGCATCGATGTTGAGCATCATTGGCATCGTTGCCTAGCTCAGTGGAGGACTGGTCCAGTGCTGTGGCCGTGGATTGCAGGTGACTGACCACATTGCGCAACTTGGCGGCAAACGCATTGAAATGATGCGCCAGTTCGGTGACTTCGTCCTGCCCGTGGGTGTCCAGGCTGCGGGTCAGGTCGCTTTCGCCACTGGCGATGTTGGCCATGGCCTGCACGGCGTCTTGCAGCGGACGCACGATACTGCGCGCAATCATTGTCACCAGTGCGGCCATGATCAACGCGATGCCAAGCCCGGCCCAGCAGGCTTTCCAGACTTGTCCCCAAAACTCGGCCTGCATGTCATCGATGTACACCCCCGACCCCATGACCCACCCCCACGGCTCGAACAGTTGGACATAGGATGTTTTTTGCACCGGGGCGTCAGAGCCGGGTTTTGGCCAGCGGTAATCGACCATGCCCGCGCCTTTGGCTTTGGCCAGCGACGCCATTTCGCTGAATATCGCAAAGCCGTCCGGGTCTTTGATTGCCGAGAGGTCTTTGCCATCCAGTTTGGGGTTGGTGGGGTGCATGACCATGTAGGGGCGCAGGTCATTGATCCAGAAGTAGTCATCGTGGTCGTAGCGCAACTGGCTGATCACGCTCAACGCCTGCTGTTGTGCGGCTTCGCGGCTCAAGGAACCTGCCGTTTCCAGCCCATGGTAGTAATTGAGAATGCCGCTGGCAGTCTGGACGACATGCTGGGTTTTCTGGACTTTGCCCTGATAAAGATCGTCATGGATCTGTTTGAGCATCAACAAACCCAACGCCAGCAGCATGGCCATGGCCACGATCAAAATCAGCCACAAACGACGGCTGATGGACAACCTGCGTAAGGTATTCATAAAACGGTCACTCCTTGTTTTTCTTCTTGTAGTCGACACTGACTAGCATCCAAGCACGCTTGGCGGGTGTGGCCCATGCGACTTGGGTCTAATGTCATAGCAGCGAAAGTCGGGTGTGTCTGATAGGATCTCGGCCGAAATCGCAAAACCTGTATGTTTCTTGATTTCTGACACTTTTTTCACATCGCGCTGGCGAAAATCCACGGCTGTAACCCACCCCGCGGCAGCGGTTGCAGGCACTCACTAATGACTTATCTGCTCGGCATGATGCGGGGCTTTATGGGGGAACAATGGATCTTTGGACTGCCGCACAGGCGTTGATACTCGGCGTAGTAGAAGGCCTGACGGAATTTTTGCCGATTTCCAGTACGGGCCACCAAATCATCGTTGCTGACTTGCTCAACTTTGGTGGTGAGCGGGCGATGGCGTTCAACATCATTATTCAGCTCGGCGCGATTCTGGCCGTGGTCTGGGAGTTTCGACGCAAGATTCTGGACGTCGTCACCGGCTTGCCCACACAGCCGCAGGCACGTCGTTTTACCGTCAACTTGATAATTGCTGTGCTGCCCGCCGTGGTGCTGGGCGTGATTTTCGCCGATACCATTCATGAGTACCTGTTCAACCCGATCACCGTGGCCACAGCGTTGGTCATCGGCGGGGTCATCATGCTATGGGCCGAACGTCGCCAGCATGTCATCCACGCAGAAACGGTGGATGACATGACCTGGAAAGACGCCGTCAAAATCGGTTTCGCCCAATGCCTGGCAATGATCCCCGGCACGTCGCGTTCGGGCTCGACCATCATTGGCGGTTTGTTATTTGGTTTGTCGCGAAAGGCTGCGACTGAGTTTTCGTTTTTCCTGGCGATGCCGACCATGGTCGGTGCAGCGGTGTACTCCGGTTACAAGTACCGTCACCTGTTTCAACCGGATGATTTGCCGGTGTTTGCCATTGGCTTTGTGACCTCGTTCATCTTCGCGATGATTGCCGTACGTGCCTTGTTGAAGTTTATTTCCAGTCACAGTTATGCGGCCTTTGCCTGGTATCGCATTGTCTTTGGCCTGCTGATATTGGCCACCTGGCAGTTTGGCTGGATTGACTGGTCGGCAGCGTCTGCGTGAGAACACCCGTCAAACAGCGTCAGCCCCGTGGGCGCGAGCCGGCGCATGACACCGGACCGGTTCGTGGTGTGAAGTTCAAGCTAGTGATGTTTGCCCTGCTGTGCGCGTTGCCGGTAGGGGGCGCGGTGATGCTGCTGGTCACCGGCGTCACCCGCGTGCCGTTATGGGGGTACGTCATCGCCAGCGCGCTGGCATTCGGCTTGTATGGGTATGACAAAAAGCAGGCCCGAGCAGGCCGCTGGCGTACGCCGGAGAACGTCCTGCATGGGGTGGAGTTGTTGGGGGGATGGCCTGGAGCGTGTGTGGCGCAACACGTGTTTCGCCACAAAACCCGCAAAGTCGCCTACCAAGTGTGGTTCTGGTTGATCGTCGCGGCGCATCAAGCACTCTGGATTGATGTGCTGTTCTTGAAAATGACGTTTATTGATCTGTAGGCCACTGCGCAAAAACGTCAGAGCAATAAGCCGATCTGACGTTTTTTCGGCAGTTTACTCACCACCAACTGATGAGAACGGCGCAGTAAGTCTTGCAGTTCTGCGGTGGCCATCGGGTAGGGTGTTTTCATGTTGATCCAGTGCGCCCGCGCCAGATACGGCGAGGGATGTATGCCCGGTCGGTCGACATAGCCCAGAAACAGGTCTTTTTCGACTTTAAAAGACAGCCCGTCCTGATTCAGGTTGAACAGCGCAAACATCTTGCTCTGGTCAACAAAGAACACATGAACACCTCCCCACTTAATGTCTTCTTTGACGCCCGGCAGGCTGCGGCAATACGCAGCGACCTCTTCTTTACTCATCGTGTTAGCGCTCATAGAAGCTTGTCTCCACAGCGTTCAAATGATTCGACCAGATGTTCGATCCAGGCGCGTACTGCGGGCATGACACCGCGCCGATGCGGGTAGACCGCGTGCAGCCAGCCACCCGGCAGTGACCATTTGGGCAGCAATTGCACCAGTTGGCCTGTGTGCAATTCCTGCTCGCAATACATCATGGGCAGCACGGTGAAACCCATCCCTGACAGGGTGCAGGCTTTGCGCACAATAAAGTCATCAATGCCTAACCGCGCTTGCAGCACCAGGTCGCAAGGCTTGCCCTGTTCATCCAGCATGCGCAGGTGGACCATGCGATCAGCCTCCAGGGCACCTAAAACCGGGACCTGCTTCAAGTCATTCGGGGTACTGATGGGCCATTCACGGGCAAACTCGGGGCTTGCCACCATGACGGTCTGCGCCTGACGCAGGCGCCGCGTGACCAACAATGGGTCTTCGTCCCCCAGCTCGCGCACACGCATCGCTACGTCAATGCCCTCGGTGATCAGGTCAACCCGACGATTGAGCAGGATCATTTCCAGCTGCACCTGAGGGTAGGCGCGCAAAAACGCGCTAATGACCTCGGGCATGAATTCATGCGCCAGTCCCACCGGACATGACACCCGCAACGGCCCGCGCGGTTCGCTGGACATGCTGGCGACAGCCTCGTCAGCCATCTCGGCTTCAAGCAGCATCGCCTGGCAGTGGCGCAGGTAACGTTCACCCACGGCTGTCAGTTTGAGTTGGCGGGTGGTGCGCTGTAACAGACGCGCGCCCAAGCGTTCCTCAAGCTCGGCGACCCGGCGCGACAAGCGTGACTTGGGGACACCCAGTAGCCGGCCCGCAGCGGCAAACCCGCCGGCTTCGACCACCTTGGCAAAGTAATAGAGATCGTTAAGATCCTGCATGAGTTTTCTCACCGTCCTACAAGTGGGACGAACTATCACACAATGGATGACTTATCGTCGATTGCTTTCATCGGTAGTATCACTGCCACTTGATCGCCCGGCGGCGATTCTCATTTGTGGAGATCACCATGAAACTGTTGCATATCGATTCGAGCATTTTGGGCGATAACTCAGCGTCGCGTCAGTTGAGCCGTGAAGTCGTTGGCGCCTGGAAAGCCGCCGATCCGAGCATTGAAGTGAGCTACCGCGATCTGGCGGCTGAAGCGATTGAACACTTTTCCTCCGCTACGCTGATGGCCGCCGTCACCCCGGCGGAACTGCGCGATGCAGCACACAAGCATGAAGCACAATTGAGCGCAGATACCTTGGCGCAGTTCTTGGCTGCCGATGCGGTCGTGATTGGCGCACCGATGTACAACTTCACGATCCCGACCCAGCTCAAAGCGTGGATTGATCGTATTGCCGTGGCAGGCCAGACCTTCCGTTACACCGATGCCGGGCCTGAAGGGCTTTGCGCTAACAAAAAGGTCATCGTGGTCTCCACCTCAGGCGGCTTGCACGTGGGCCAGCCTACCGGTTCGGCACATGAGGACTATTTGAAAGTCATGTTGGGCTTTCTGGGCATCACTGATATCGAGTTTGTTCGCGCTCACGGTCTGGCTTACGGCGACGATGTTCGCAGCAAAGCCATGAATGATGCACACGCGCACATTAACGAAGGCTTGTTCAGCGTCGCGTAAGCTTTGCGGGCACGCCGTACACACTAAACTCTGTATTCTGGCCATCTACACATGGCCAGGCTACGGAGTTTTTTGCTTCTGGCCTGAAAGATGCTGGCGTGGATTATGCCCAGATCAACCACTACGTTTTGGCATCAACTCTCACGCTAAGCCTTCACCAAGGTGAGCCTCCATGATGCGTCTGTGTGCGGTTCTGGTTTTTTTATGGTCTAGCTGCCCTTTAATCGTGCGAGCTGAACCGGTCTTGCAGTGGAGTGTGGGCTTTCATCGCCTGAATTTTCTGGACCCGCTGGATCATCAGCCGATGCACGCGATTGCCTTTTACCCCTCTACGGCGAAAGAGGGCAGTAGCCGATTAGGCAGCTATCAAGTGGACGCCACTGAAAACGCCAAAATTGCCAGCGGGCATTACCCGTTGTTGATGTTGTCCCATGGCAATACCGGCACACCACTGGCCCTGCATGACATGGCCACAGCGCTGGCACGTAAAGGTTTTGTCGTGGTTGCCGTACTCCACCCCGGCGATAACTATAAAGATCACAGTCGGCTTGGCACCTTGAGCAACTTGTATGGGCGGCCCATGCAGATATCCGCGGCGATCAGCGCGACCTTGCATGACCGCCATTTATCACCCCACGTACTGGGTGATGAAGTGGGCGTCATGGGTTACTCGGCCGGAGGGGAAACCGCGCTGATCCTCGCGGGCGCGCAACCAGATCTGGAGCGTTTACGCCGTTACTGCCAGGAGCGCCCGAATGACCGTGACGCTTGCACCACACAGGGCGAGTTGATCGCCGATCGTGACGACCTTGTCCCCAGCGCAGACCCGCGGGTGCATGCATTGCTGCTGCTGGCACCGCTGAGTCTGATGTTCGGACGCCAAACGCTGGCAGATGTCCATGTGCCAGTCCTGCTTTACAGTGGCGATGACGATACGTTGGTGTTCCCGGACAAAAACGCCGATGCGCTCGCACGCAAGTTGCCGGTGGCACCCGAATTCAAGGTGATTGCGGGCGCAGGTCACTTTGTATTCATGGCGCCGTGTACGGATGAGCAGATGGCGACAATGCCCGGTTTGTGCACCGACGCAGAAGGGGTTGATCGCGAGGATATACACCGCGACCTGATTGAGGAGGCAGGTCGATTTTTCCGGCAGTCCTTGCAACGTCATTCGCCTACAGGGTGATGAACGTGGTCAGCGTCCCGTAGCCAATCGAGGCAACATCAGGCTCAGCCCATGGGGCGCGATCAGGCCGAAAACTGACCAAAATGATCGTGAACATAGCCGGGCAGAACCGCGATGGGCAAACCCATGCAAAGCAAGGCGATGAAGGTATAAAACGATGGACAAGATTTGTAGCGTGACTGACCCGCAAGGTCTGGGCGAGGGGTGTTGCACAGGCATGACGGGCGTTCCGGCTAACAATCATCGTTGGCGCGCATGATGGCGGGCGCGGGCGATAAAAGAAAGCAGGCTAACTATTTGCTACGAACGCCAGCCCACGAAAAACCCGTCACGAGGACGGGTTTTTTGATGACGCTATTAAGGCCGCAGGGTGCCTTGAATCAGAACACGACGCCTTGGCTACGCAGGTAGTCATCGTATGTGCCGCTGAAGTCGATCACGCCGCTTGGGCTCAACTCAATGATGCGAGTGGCCAGCGAGGAAACAAATTCACGGTCGTGGCTGACGAAAACCAGCGTGCCCGGGTAGTTTTCCAGCGCCAGGTTCAGCGCTTCGATGGATTCCATGTCCAAGTGGTTGGTCGGTTCGTCCATGATCAGCACGTTGGCTTTTTGCAGGATCAGCTTGCCGAATAGCATGCGACCTTGCTCACCACCGGAAATCACTTTTACCGACTTGAGAATGTCATCGTTGGAGAACAGCATGCGGCCCAAAGTGCCGCGTACCATTTGCTCGCCTTGAGTCCACTGACCCATCCAGTCGAACAGGGTCATGTCGTCTTCGAAGTCATGTGCGTGGTCTTGGGCGTAGTAACCCAGCTCAGCGGCTTCGGTCCACTTCACAGTACCGGCATCCGGAGTCAGTTCGTTGACCAGGGTGCGCAACAAGGTGGTTTTGCCGATACCGTTCGGGCCAATGATCGCTACGCGCTCGCCCGCTTCAACGGTGAAGCTGAAGTCCTTGAACAGCGTTTTGCCATCAAAGCCTTTGGCCATCTGCTCGACAATCACAGCCTGACGGTGCAGCTTTTTGTTTTGCTCGAAACGAATGAACGGGCTGACACGGCTCGAAGGTTTGACTTCGGCCAGAGTGATCTTGTCGATCGCCTTGGCGCGGGAGCTGGCCTGCTTGGATTTCGAGGCGTTAGCCGAGAAGCGGCTGACGAACGCTTGCAGCTCGTTGATCTGAGCCTTTTTCTTGGCGTTTTCTGACAGCAGTTGCTCGCGCGATTGGGTGGCGACCGTCATGTACTCGTCATAGTTGCCCGGGAACAGACGCAGTTCGCCGTAGTCCAGGTCAGCCATGTGGGTGCAGACACTGTTCAGGAAGTGTCTATCGTGAGAAATGATGATCATCAGGCTGTTACGCTGCGTCAGAATGTTTTCCAGCCAGCGGATAGTGTTGATATCCAAGTGGTTGGTCGGTTCGTCGAGCAGCAATACTTCAGGATCGGAGAACAGCGCCTGAGCCAGCAGAACACGCAACTTCCAGCCTGGCGAGACTTCGCTCATCGGGCCATTGTGCTGTTCGATACCGATCCCCAGACCTAGCAGCAACTCACCGGCGCGCGATTCAGCGGTGTAACCGTCCATTTCGGCGAACTCGGTTTCGAGTTCAGCGACGGCCATACCGTCGTCTTCCGTCATTTCGGGCAGTGAATAGATACGATCGCGCTCGGCCTTGACCTTCCACAGCTCTTCGTGACCCATGATCACGGTGTCGAGCACGGTGAATTCTTCGTAGGCGAACTGATCCTGGCGCAACTTACCCAGGCGCACGTTCGGCTCCAGCATGACCTGGCCGCCAGACGGCTCAAGATCATCGCCGAGGATCTTCATGAAAGTGGACTTGCCGCACCCGTTGGCACCGATCAAGCCATAGCGGTTGCCCGCGCCAAACTTGACTGAAACGTTCTCAAAAAGCGGCTTAGCGCCGAATTGCATCGTGATGTTAGCTGTGGAGATCAATTACTTTACCTATCAATAGCTTAGAGTTGGCTGGTTTGAGCCGATACCAATGTGGAGCTTTTCCAGCTCGCTCCAGTCTGAGCTTGAGTTGAGCCAACGCGCATAC
The DNA here is from genome assembly GCF_016812185.1 of Pseudomonas weihenstephanensis. Lineage (NCBI taxonomy): Bacteria > Pseudomonadati > Pseudomonadota > Gammaproteobacteria > Pseudomonadales > Pseudomonadaceae > Pseudomonas > Pseudomonas weihenstephanensis. The sequence continues at coordinate 149,757 of NZ_JAAEBV010000008.1, forward strand.
GTAGACAGCAACATTGGGACGCTATGGCCAAGTTGCTGAGCAATAAAGGCGGGATTGATGCCGGACATGGCGCGCATTGTCGCATATGCGTGACGACAGTTGTACGGCGGTCTGTAGCGGATGTTCAACATCTCTAGGGTTTGTTGGCATTGCCGGTGTACATCGCGGGCCCGTTGGGGCGGATTCGCCGTTCGTTGGGCATGTGAACAGGGCTAGCGCGTTCTATCAGCGTACCTTCGCTCTGGCGTCCACGTTTAGCGTGATGCCTGGTAAGAAAGGGTGTTTGAACGGCGCGTTTGTTTAGCAAGGCCGGGGGAGCTTTTCGAGCCTGGTGACGACGATGGATTGGGTCTTCGGCGATTGCAGGGCAGAGGTAGATCTGCTTTTTTCCAGATCGACGGCACCCGGCGCAGTTAAATCGCGTTCTGGAATCGCATGCCTGCGACAAAAGTGGGGTGAAAGCAGGCTGTCGACAAGCAACAGTCTCAGCCGCACTTTACGCACCTCTATGCCCGCTCGAACTGTCACTGACCGGCTAGAGCT
>NZ_JAAEBV010000009.1:0-133325 GCF_016812185.1 Pseudomonas weihenstephanensis
CCTTCTAAGTCAATAATTGCACTTATCATTTTTACGGGGATGCAGAACATGTGAACAACAGGGTTATCGAGAGGTGAAATCAGCAATATTTTTTCAGGCTTTTTTTGAATATTTTCAGATAAGCTTTTTGAAAATATCGGCTTCTAGCAAACCGCAGGCTGTCCACTTAAATCCCTTTTCCGTCCCCTAAACATGGTCGTCCTCACCTACCGAAGCACTGAATAAGTATCTAAAGTCTGTACAAAAATACTGTGTTGCTACAGCCGGTTGAGTCCGCCCAGCACTGGAGCCGCCAATTTTTGCCAACGATTATGACGCTACCCCATGCGCCAGAGCATGAGCCTCTGAGGAAATGGCTGGGATAATGCAACGAAGGCGCGTGTAATTCACAATTTGAAAAAGACTAAATACCGACTATTGTATTTATGAGAAGCCAGTAAGACCAGCGAGGCCTCAGCCAACACCTAATGCATAACTAGAACTGAAGCCGGCCCCATAAATTTAACGATGGATAACCCTGGCGAAAACTGAAGAGAACCTCAAAGTCCTGCCCGGTACAACAAGCCCTCCAAAAAACGGGCTAAATGATTTGTGTTTTTTGAAATTCAGCTATATGCAACAATCACAAGGAGCCGTTAAGTGCCATATACATCTGATAATTTTGAATCTCGTTCATATTCAGAAGCCGAAGCTAAAAAGGTATTAGCAAGATTACAGTCCATTATTGATAATGAAAAAGAATATCGAAGGAATATGTTGGATTCAGCAGATGCTTTCTCCTCAATTTTAAGTGCCTCGGGTGATGTGTTGGGTATGATTTCTCAACAAGAAAAAGCCAGCAGGAGCGTTGCCTTTAAAATTAAAAACGACAGCGAAATGGTGTTGATCCCACAATACACCACAATTAAAGACGTTAAGTCGGTTAAAGAAAACATGAATGCTTGTGCTCCGGGAATTGGCACGCAGATTAAATTTTCATACAGTCACAATGGTGGCATTAATGCTGGTGGACATATTGAAATAGGATTCATGCTTACCAATTCAAAATTTGATTCTTTAAAGTGCGTCATTGACTTTCAAACGAATTATGATGAATGGCACCCAAGGATGGTCGAAATTATCGACCCCGAAACAGATAAAGCAATAAAGAGACACCTATTCAAAACCAGTCGTTACAGCTTAAGCTATATTCGATTCAATCATAAAAGCGATGAAAGCTTTTCTTTCGGGTTAGCTACATTTAACAGCCTGGATAGCAAAGGGGAATCATATCTAAACCTTACGCTTACCGCATGGCGAAAGGCAGCGGATGATGTGTTGTAAATGTATTTGAACCAATATTTACAGGCGATAAATAATGACTTCTAAAGATTTTTCCGCAAGTACCTCCAGAAACTCCAGCTCATGCCTAAAACTATCTAAAGCGTACTGGAAACATATTCACAGAACTTCGGGTGAAGACCAGTCAGCGAGAATACTTCCATATATTGGCTTGGTTGCAGGAATGATTTCAGGGACAACGTCGTTAATAAACGGTGTTATGGGCATGAAGAATTCCAACAACGCCGCGAGATCGATAAATGTTTCTATTAATAACTTCTCCACGTATTCACTGGTTATTTATAAGCTAGCGGACGTTTTCGAAACGGAAATCAATGACATTATAATACCAAGGGATCAGAAAGGCACGCTGATACTCAATAACTGTAAGTTTGAAGTCAATAACGGGCCAGAGCTACACATCATGATTGATGATGGCAAAGCCAGTGCTTTATGCATAGCCAAATTGGGATGGACGCTAAGCAAAGAGCAAATGCGCATCCGCTCTATCACATTCAACGCTGATAGAGATATTGTTTATAATGATTCAGATTGCAGCTCCACAAAAGGTAATCTTGACTATCCGATTTACGACTTAGCTTCGCCAGGAAACAACAACGTATCTATTATCATTACTAACCCTCCAGTAAAGGATGCTGAATGCAGCATTAGTATCAACTTCTTTGACGGCGACGTTTAATTTTCTAACTTAAAAGGCTGTGAATACGACCTCGTTTCTCCCAGGCTTGTTCGTGCTGCATGGATATTTTCGTCAACGATCCGAAAGGTAAAGCAAGCCTAGAAACACGTGAACATATTTATTGCGGATACCTAAATAAACTCTGAAAAGACTGGTGCAATACGCCTGCTCCACGAACTGAACGCTTGGGCCATGATGAAACAGATGTCTTTCGCTGATGCCGAATCCGCTGATAAACGTAAGCTGACCTGTCGCGAGCTTTTTCTGATTGCGCCGGTTGCGTCGAGTAGGACTGACAGCCGCAGGTCAGCAGTAGCAAGGCGATCACGCAGACGTGCCTGTTTCGTTTTCTCATCGGTGAGGGCTCGGTAATGGGATTGGTCGCTGGCTGCCAGCCATTGCTCCAGGGCGAGGCGCTTGCCCTGCTCTGCCATAATTTGCTCTGAGTTGGCATTGCCCAGATTCGTGCGCTCGGTTAGGTGGGCCGTTTCCTTGATGGCCAACCGCAGACCATGGGCGTTGGCCTGCCACTCCCATGCGGCCCACGCGCTGCCAGCCATAAGTCCAAGCGTCAGCAGTAATGACCCGCCCCACTTCACCGCATCAAGCTTCAAGACAACACCTTCAGTGCTCGCGCATAGAGCATCTGACGATCAGCCAGCCCATTCAGCCCGCCATTGATGCGCCGGGTGATGGTTTCAAACTTGCCTTCATCAGCCAGGGTGTTGTGGCCTCGGGTGGCCCAAAACCACGCCGCCGACATGCACGCGTGTTGTGGCTTTTCCAGCAATTCGGCTTGGTTGATCAGATCAAGGCCCAGCGCTTCGCCGCAGGTTTTGTAGTTGCTGCGGCCGGTGATCTGAATCAGGCCACGGCCGCGATATTTGGGGCCGTCCCCCGACTGAGTGTTGCCGAGGTCGACCCTGCCCTCATATCGAGCTTGCGCGGCGGTTGGGCCCCAGATTTCTCGCATGTATTTGAGCTGATCTGACTTTCTCTTTCTTAATTGTGAATGACTCTTGAATTGAGCGAGCAACAAAGCTCAACAGATGATTTCGGATGACCGGTAGGCAAAACTGTAACTTCTGACAGTATCGTTCCTCATCCGGTAACCCCAAGATCAAATACCATTTACCATTTCAATAACAAGGTAAACAACCATGGCTACCGGAACAGTTAAGTTTTTCAACGTATCCAAAGGGTTCGGCTTCATTAAATCTGATGACAGCGACGCTGATATTTTCTTTCACGTAACTGACTTAGGAAGTTCTACATCACCTAATGAATTGAAAGAGTACGTTAAAGTTTCTTATGAACCATCAAAAAACATTAAAGGTGTTGCGTCAGCCGTGAATATTGAAGTTATTTAGTTAAAATCCAGCAAGCACCGAGGCTGGGTGATGCGTGCGGCTTTAGTCTTCGGCCGGAACGACCGCCTTTGGCAGCGGGAAGCGTTTCTTGATGTCGACGACGGAGCCCAGCCACGCGGTGTAGTCCGGCGCGTTGCCCTGTCTCAGGCCGTCATAGTCAGCCTCCAGCCGTAGCGGGTCTGACTCGCTCAGGTAAGCCGCGCGGCGTGTGGCCAATATGCCGTCGAGTTGGGCGCGTTCTTTGTCAGCCTGAAGCTGTTCGGCGGTTTTGAGTTGGCTGAAGTCGATGTTCATTCAGGAAGCCCTATGTGGCCGCCCGTGCCGCGCTTAGCCACCGGCACGACGTTCTCGGTTGAGACGGCGCCCAAGTTGGCCACGGCTGTTCCCCACTGAGTGAGCAGCAGACGTATTTGATCGGCCAGGTCTTTGACGTGGGTTTGTGCGGGGGTGATGGCATAGGGCGCGCCGTTTGCTGAGGCACCGTTATAGGCGGAACGAATAGATAAAACAGTGGCGCTCGGGATGTTGACGATTTCGTAAACGGCGCCGTCAGGGCCGACGAAAATGTCGCCGACCAGTGCGTTACCCGCAAAGGAGGTGCCCGCGCCGGTCACAGTCGTTGAGCCCTTTACGACCGATACGGTGCTGGTTCTGTACCAAGACATACTTTTCTCCAGACAAAAAAATACCCGCGACGTGGCGGGCTTAGTGAGGTTTAAAATTATCGATAAGGAAACGGATAATTGGCGGTGTTGATGACCAGCGCTGTCGGGTATCTATCAACCGAAAAACCTTCAAAAGATCCTGGCAGGCTGTATTGGTTACTGGGCGTTCCTGATTGCGTGGTGACGCCCGCCGGGGCAAACATAAAGCTGATGCCGCCCGAACGCCCAAAGGCGCCCTCTGACATCCCATACACAATGCCATCAACCCCCGTAAGAGCATTACCTAAAAAGGCATTGGCGGCTCTCGACCACGGTAAACACGCCGCATATTCGACCCCCGCGCTCAACGGAATATCAATTAAGTGGTGTGCCTGGCTGTCAACATTGGCGGTTTGGCGCCTAACCAATTCCCATCGTCCTCCCGCGTAACCGTATCGCCTGCCGTATCGATCCGTCCCTGTCGGTGCAGGTGCACCCATGGATGCGATGACGTTCAAGGGAGCCTGCAACGAGTTGAAAGTGATCTCTCCTGCCTCGTTAAAGGTTTTGAGGTATGGCCCTCCAGGAATGTCATTTCTCATCAGATCGAAGCAATAGAGCAACAACCGGTTATAGACCTTGCCCGTCCTGCGATTGATGCGAACAGGGAACGGACAGAACACAGCAAGACCTCTGGCTGTGTCGCACCAAACAACGCGACTGATCGGGTTGCCATTAACGTACACGGCGCGCTTGCCACGGCCATCATTCAGGTGATGAAAGCTGTTTGTGGTTGCCATCGGTAACTTCCTATAAAGCGTGGCTCGGCTCAGTCCATCCGAAGGATGCGAGCGACATTGCCTCGGGCGCGGTATACCAGTACCGATAGAACAATCAGCACCATCAACAAGAACGGCGACACTGTTGAAACGGGCTTGGAAAACATCACGGACAGAGTAATAAGCAGTGACTCGCACCCTGTACCAACGGCCAGCAAGTAAGCCAGCCATGACACTACCGTCAGCGTGATAAAACTCACTTTTGGCGAACACGACAAAGCCGAGATTTGGCATATGGGTGTGCTGAGTAGTGTTGATAAGATTGGCGGTCAATCGCAGGAACTCAGCGGGAGCGCTGTCTACCAACCTTCTCAATGTAAGAGATAGACGATCAATGTTGCCGACACTTACAGCGTCAACTACGGCCTTCGTATCACGAGCTACTTGTTCAGACATTTTCTGCGCCTGCGAACGAGAAAGCCCGCGACTTGGCGAGCCTTGGAATAGATTGACCCCAACAACACTCCCGGCTTGGAGCGACGGGTGTGGCGGGTCCGAAAACGAAAAAGCCCCGGCAAATGCCGAGGCTTGATTTTAGAAATGTACAGATGTTGCACCCAGTAACAGTCCAGCATCCACGTACATTTAGAGGAGCCGTTCACGGCTATCCACTGGGTCTACGGCTAGACCGGTAAAAGCCCGGTCGCTGATAGGAACTACTCGCGATATGTCTTAAAATAGCCGGTTGCCGAAGAACCGTCATGACCATGAAGGGCTTCCATCCTTAAACAAATAAGTGTGATTAAGATGAACAAGCCTTTCATTTCTCTGTGCCCTGAAATTACTCGTGCGCACGCGCTGAAGCTGATGGATTGGTTGGAGGATGAACGCGTCACCTGCTATCTGAGCGATTCGCGTCATGTCTCCCGCTCCATCGAGCAAGCCATCGATCGGACTCAATCGCCGATCCTTACCCATCTATTCAACAGGGGCGGTCGGTTCTTCATGGCCTACGACCGGCATGACGCTCCGGTAGGCTTTGTCCGTCTAATCAAGACCGACTCGAATTGCGAGATAGTCCTGGTCATCGGAGACAGCGATAAATGGGGCCGAAACCTTGGCGCCCGCACGATCCGCGAAGGTATGAAACTGGCCTTTCTCGACATGCGGGCAAAGAAGCTCATCGCCAAGATCCACCCGGACAACGCGCGCTCGCTGAAAGCCTTTCTGCGCAGCGGCTTTGTACTTGAGAGCGAAACTCCGACATTAAAGTCGTTCTCAATGACGGTAGGGCGCTATCTCCAGCTATTGCGAGAAGGCACCGTTGGCGATTCTACTAGGATCTACATCACTGAAATCGACAAGGCCAGGCTCGAGAGTCTAATCGCGCTCGAGGAAGGCCCGGCCGTTGTTGAACTCGAACATGAGCTCGAGCGAGCCATTGTCGTCAAGCCGCAGCAGGTGGCCAGCAATGTAGTTACGATGAACTCCAGGGCCTTGCTGCAGCTGGATGACGAAGAGATCGAAGTGGCCTTGGTCTATCCTGAAGACGCGGACACCAACGCAGGTAAGCACTCCGTACATTCCGACATCGGCGCCGCCATCTTGGGCTATCAGGAGGGTGACGCCATCGACTGGAGGATAGCTGATCGAACCCGTCGGATTGAGATCAGGAAAGTGCTTTACCAGCCGGAGGCTGCGGGCGATTTCCACCTATGATTTCGCGTTCTGCCAAGTGTTCGCCCATCTGGCCCAAAGCCATAACCCTCAAAAAAAGAACGCCGAGCGCTGCGACTGGAGATGCAAGCTACCAAGACCTCACACCTTTAGCCCTTCTTCCGTAACGAAAAAGCCCCGCTCAGTGGCAGGGCTTTGACTTGTCATCTCTCATAACGCGCAAGATCGACATGATGGGGTTAATTTAGGGCGCGGTCAGGGGCATCACTCAAATCCAACTTGTGAGCGCAGCAGTGAACGGCCCAGCGGTAAGCACTCGGCTCCACAAGGGCCAGGTTGGGGAAGCCTCGCGGTGAGCAGTGACCAGCTTCGGCAGTCCCAGCATTTCCGCCGTTGGCGTGCCCCAACCGATGAACACACCCACGCTGGGCACAAAGTCCTTGGCAGCCTGACGCGCTCGCATCAGTCCAAATCTCAGTTGCTCAGTGCTGCAAATACCCGCTTCGAAAAAAACCTGCATCCACTGCTGCTTGGCAGCTTTGTACGTCGCCATGTCCGGCCATGCTTGCTTCCAGGCAAGAAAGATCGAGCGCAGTTCGCGAAAGAGACCGTTGATCACCTTCCCCCGCTCACCGAGAACGGCTCAGACGCACACCTGGTTGGCGGATTCGCCGGTACCGCGCTTTGGAGTGTGGGCGGGTATTCGATTGTCATTTTTGTGGTTCGCAGAAACTAACCGCAGGGAATTTATAGAGGTAACTCCAGGAAAGTTGAATCAGCCCCTATGTCTGATTACGAACCGGACAAAGTGCCAGAAGGAAAAATGGCAGAGATGCTCGGCCCTACAAAACGAGCGCTCGAAGGCAAAAGAGCACGCGGGGTAATCCCTATAGGGTTTGGAACAATTTTGATGGGCGAATTTTGTATAGTTTAGGGAGATATGACGCATGGCTAGAAAGCCAATGGGCTTGTCCGCAGGAGTTGAATGTGCAGGTCAGTCAATTCGCATCAGGTTCACGTGGCAGGGTGAGCGGCGATGCGGAACACTTGCCTATCCCCAAACGCCGAAGGGGATCAAAGCAGCCGCTGATTGACGCGCTCACGCAGTCAGTCTCGCGAAACATAAGGTGCTCGATGAGCGCCGGTATGCAGAGCTTTTCCCTCAGTCGAGTTATGCCACTGACTCATTTTCAGTTGTGTTCGGCGAGCACGCGCAGATCTGGTTGAAGGGTCGAGACATTGTGAGTGGTACCCGTAAAAACTACCGAGTCTCGCTCAACCTCTACTGGATGCCCGCGCTCGCCACCATCCTTACGTTTCCCCACCCAGTCGGAACGTTGAGTTCATACAGCAGGCAAGCGTAAGCGACAAACATTTCCAGGAAGCATTAGCAAAACTGAAAATCAGGGTGCGTCGCCAATACAACTGTAGGCACACGTACGCTACCATGTGCCTCATTGCAGGCATGAACCCTGCGTTTATCGCCAATCAGCTAGGCCACAGCGTGCAGATGTTGCTTTCAACTTACGCTAAATGGCTAAATTCCAGCACAGACTGGAGCGAGCTCGGGAAACTCGAAAACAGCATGATTGGTACAAATTTGGTACGACCCGACGAGGTGCCACTATGAAACCCGCACGGAATATAGCCCTGTGACATTGGAACAAAACTACACCGCCATCCTCGGTCAACTGGGCGAAGACGTCTCCCGTGAAGGCCTGCTCGACACACCAAAGCGCGCAGCCAAAGCCATGCAGTACCTGTGCCGTGGCTATGAGCAAACCCTGGAAGAAGTCACCAACGGTGCCTTGTTCAGCTCAGACAACAGCGAAATGGTGCTGGTCAAGGACATCGAGTTGTATTCGCTGTGCGAGCACCACCTGCTGCCGTTTATCGGCAAGGCGCATGTGGCCTACATTCCGAGCGGCAAAGTACTGGGCCTGTCGAAGGTGGCACGTATCGTCGATATGTATGCCCGTCGCCTGCAAATCCAGGAAAACCTCAGCCGCCAAATTGCCGATGCCGTGATGCAAGTCACGGGCGCCTTGGGCGTTGCGGTGGTGATCGAAGCCAAGCACATGTGCATGATGATGCGCGGTGTCGAGAAGCAAAATTCGTCGATGATCACCTCGGTGATGCTCGGCGAGTTCCGCGACAACGCGGCCACACGCAGCGAGTTCCTGAGTTTGATCAAGTAATACGCGTATAAAAAAACCGGCGTTCATCGCCGGTTTTTTTTCGTCCGCCGAATTCAGGTAAGCTGCGGGCCTTATTTCTTGCCCCATGAGGCTTTTACTGTGTTTATCAAAGCGCTTCGCGTAGGCCTGGGTCAGTTGATCATCGCTGGCGACTTCATGACCCGCCCCAGTAAAAAACAACGCCCTGACGCTGCTCAGGCGCAGGTGGACCAAGCGGCCAAAAACCTGACCCTGTATCAGTTCCATGCCTGCCCGTTCTGCGTCAAAACCCGCCGCACCCTGCGCCGCTTGAACGTGCCGGTGGCGCTGCGGGATGCGAAAAACAATGAGCAGGATCGCCAGACCCTGTTGGAGCAAGGCGGCAAAATCAAAGTGCCGTGCTTGCGCATTGAAGAAGATGGCAAGACGACCTGGATGTACGAGTCCAAGGTAATCATTGAGTACCTGAACAACCGTTTCGCCAACGTGTAACCCGCAAAACTCAGGCCTCGCCCGCCACTCCAGGGTGGGCGGATGTAAAAAAACCGGCACATGGCCGGTTTTTTTATGGCGCGGGTTTATCCCAGCATCGTCACGTGGCGCGGGTGACTGGCCACCCGCTGTAACCAGGCCTGAATACTCGGGTAAGACCCAAGCTCAAAGCCGCCCTGATGGGCGACATGGGTGTAGGCGTACAGCGTCACATCGGCAATCGAGTAGTGCTCGCCCACCAAATAGGGTGTGCGGGCCAACTGTTGCTCCATGACATCCAGCGCCTTGTAGCCGCGCTTTTGCAGTGCGCGATACTCCTCAAGTCGCGCTTGCGGCAAACCCAGATAAAACTGGATAAACCGCGCCACCGCGATGTAAGGCTCATGGCTGTATTGCTCGAAAAACTGCCATTGCAACACCTGGGTGCGCAAGCGCGGTTCGGTGGGCAGAAACTCGCTGCCGTCCGCCAGGTAATTGAGAATCGCGTTTGACTCCCACAAGCACGTGCCGTCTTCAAGCTCCAGCACCGGCACTTTGCCGTTGGGGTTTTTCGCCAAAAATTCCGGGGTTTCGGTTTCGCCCTTGAGAATGTCCACCGGATGCCATTGGTATTCAAGCCCCAACAAATGCAGCATCAGCTTGATTTTGTAGCAATTGCCCGAGTTGTAATCGCCATAAACCTTGAGCATCGCGAGTCCTTTTACGCCGCCTGGGCGGCTTGTGCCTGACGAATAACATTAGCCAGGCGCTTAAGGCCCTCGTGCAAACGCGCAGGGTCGATGTGGCTGAAGTTCAGGCGCAGGCTGCCAACGTTCTGGTCCGGCTCGGCAAAGAACGGTTCGCCCGGCATGAATGCCACATTCTGCTCCAGCGCCGGCTTGAGCAAAGTACGGGTGTCAAATGGTTGTTTGAGAGTCAGCCAGAAAAACAACCCGCCCTGTGGCACCTGCCAATCGGCCAGATCCGCGAAGTGCTCTTGCAGCGCGGCTTGAAAACCATCACGGCGAATGCGGTAGAAGTCACGCAACTCGGCCAGGTGATTGCTCATTTTTTGCGTGCCGATCCACTGCAAGGCTTGCCATTGGCCCACACGGTTGGTGTGCAGGTCGGCGGATTGCTTGAGGCGCAGCAAATGCGGGTACAGATCGGGGCTGGCAATCAAGAAACCGACGCGCAGACCTGGCAGCAAGGTTTTGGAAACAGTGCCGGTGTAGATCCAGCTGGCCTTTTTCAAACGGCTGACAATCGGCGTGGCGCTGCCACCGTCGAAGTTCAGCTCGCGGTACGGCTCGTCTTCGATCAGCGTCACGCCGAACTCGTCCAGCAAGGCTGCAACGGCATCGCGCTTGGCTTCGCTGTAACGCACGGCCGACGGGTTCTGGAACGTCGGGATCAGGTAGATGAAGGCGGGCGAATGTTGTTCCAGCTCGCTGCGCAGTGCGGCCAGGTCCGGGCCATCGGCTTGCAACGGGAAGCTCAGGCACTGCGCGCCGAACAATTGGAAAATTTGCAGCGCCGCCAGGTAAGTCGGGGCTTCGAGCATGATCTCGGTGCCCTTGTCGATGTACAGCTTGGCGGCCAGGTCGAGGGCTTGCTGCGAACCGCTGAGTACCATCACTTGGCTCGCGTCGCAGTCAACGCCCAGGGCGCGGGCCTCTTGGGCCAGCACTTCACGCAGCGCCGGTTCGCCTTCGCTCATGCCGTATTGGCCCATCGAGGCGGGCATGTCGGTCCAGTCGACTTTGGGCAGCATCGCTTCGGCCGGTAGACCGCCTGCAAAGGACATGACTTCCGGACGTTGGGCCGCAGCCAGAATTTCACGAATCAAAGAGCTTTTCAGGCGGGAAACACGTTCGGAGAAGGCCATACAGATCACCGGTAGCGGAAGTAATTGGAAATAAGTCAAACTGATTGACCGAAATTACGCCGCGTAGCCTAGATACGTCAATATGCTTGACCTTAAAAATCCGAACACTCAGCGTGCCGCCATGCAAGCCTTCTTCTTTGGCTATCAAGCATTTACCGCCAAAGCGGATGAAATGCTGGCGCGTCGTGGGCTGAGCCGGGTGCATCAGCGCATCGTGTTTTTTATCGCGCATTACCCCGGTGTCAGCGTCAAAGAACTGCTGACATTGTTGGGGGTCAGCAAGCAGGCACTCAATACGCCATTGCGCCAGTTGATCGAGATGAACCTGGTGCGCAGCGTCGCGCCAGAGACCGACAAGCGCAAGCGCCTGCTGGCGTTGACCCCGCAGGGCGTGCGTTTTGAGCGCAATTTGCGTCGCGAACAGGTCAAGCTCTTGCAACGGGTATTCGCCCAAGAAGGCGAAGACGCGGTGAACGGCTGGTTGGCAATCAATCATGCCTTGGGGCAAAACCGTACCTGACGCGGTCATCACCCTCCCCCTGACAACACCCTTCGTACATTTCTGAAAACATTATTTGCTTTATTTGTATACAAAAGCATAATTCAGCTCACGCTCTTTCTTGACCTTGCAGTCAGAAAAAGCCGTTTCTTGCCTTATTTGCCTCAACCAGCGCGCTCAAAAACAATAAAAGCCTGAGGAAATCACTGTGGACAGCTCTAAACCGCAAGCCCCTGCCCTGGACCTTTCACCGCCCGTTCAACGCGGCTGGCTGGAACGTCTGTTCAAACTGTCGCTGCATGGCACCACCGTCAAAACTGAGTTGATCGCCGGGCTGACCACGTTCATCACCATGGCGTACATCATCTTCGTCAACCCCAACATCATGGCCGACGCGGGCATCAATCACGGCGCGGCCTTTGTTGCCACCTGCATTGCTGCCGCCCTCGGCAGCTTGCTGATGGGTTTGTATGCAAACTGGCCTGTGGGCCTCGCACCCGGTATGGGCTTGAATGCGTTTTTCACCTACACCGTAGTCGGCACCATGGGCTACAGCTGGGAGACCGCGCTGGGTGCGGTGTTTGTCTCGGGCGTGTTGTTTTTGATCCTGACCCTGTCGCGCATACGCGAATGGCTGCTCAACAGCATCCCCGTGAGCCTGCGCTATGCGATGGGCGCAGGGGTCGGGCTGTTCCTGGGCATCATCGGCCTGAAAACCTCGGGCATCATCGTCGACAGCTCCGCCACCCTGATCAAACTCGGGTCGTTGCGCGATCCGGCCCCCTTGCTGGCCGCCGTGTGTTTTTTGATGATTGCGATCCTCAGTTACCACCGGGTGTTCGGCGCCATTTTGATCAGCATCATTGCCGTTACGTTGGCGGGCTGGAGCCTGGACCTGGTGCACTACAACGGCATCCTCTCCGCCCCGCCCAGCCTGGCGCCGACGTGGATGGCGATGGACCTCAAAGGCGTATTCAACATCAGCATGATCAGCGTGGTCCTGGCCTTCCTGTTTGTGCACATGTTTGATACCGCGGGCACCTTGATGGGCGTGGCGCAACGTGCAGGGCTGATCAAGGCCGACGGCAAAATCGAAAACCTGTCACGCGCACTTAAAGCCGACAGCGCCTCCAGCGTTTTTGGCGCCGTGGTCGGCGTGCCACCGGTCACCAGCTACGTCGAAAGTGCCGCCGGGGTTGCCGCAGGCGGGCGCACCGGGCTGACGGCTGTGACGGTCGGCGTGCTGTTCGTCGCGGCCATGTTTTTCGCACCGCTGGCCGGCATGATTCCGGCGTATGCAACGGCCGGTGCGTTGATTTACGTGGCCATGCTGATGATGGGCGGCATGCAGCACATCAACTGGGAAGAACCCACCGATTGCATCCCGGCGATTGTGACCATGATCATGATGCCGTTGACCTTTTCAGTGGCAGACGGCATCGCACTGGGTTTTATCAGCTTTGTGGCGCTAAAGGCGGGCACGGGTAAATACCGGGAAATCTCCGTCAGCGTGTGGGTGCTCTGCGCGATTTTCATTGCCAAGTTTATTTACCTGTAAACGCGGCAATACCAACCGGCCCCGCCATTGCGCGGGGCATTTGTTGCAATGGAGGAAGTGATGAGTCTGGAAACCTGGCTGCTGTTCAGCAGCGCGGCATTGGTGGTAATCCTGATTCCAGGGCCGCTGTCGTTATTGATGATCAGCAACAGTTTGAACTACGGCCTGCGCCGTTCGTACCCGGCCTTTCTGGGCGGTGTGATTGCCTCGATCTGTTTACTCAGTGCCTCGGCGCTGGGGCTGGGCGCCTTGCTGCTGGCCTCGGAGCAATTGTTCAGCGTCCTCAAAATTGTCGGCGCGCTGTACCTGTTTTACCTCGCCTGGCAGAGCTGGAAGCAATCGCGGCTGCCGGCCCAAGCTGCCCAGGTGCCTGAAGCTGCCCCAAAACCGCGCTTCAGCGCCCTGTTTGGGCGCGCCTTTGTTTTGGGCGCCAGCAACCCGAAAGACATTCTGTTTTTTGCGGCATTCTTGCCCCAGTTCCTCAACCCCGACCAACCCTTCCTCAGCCAGTTACTGGTGATGATCGCCACCTGGACGGTACTCGACTTGTGCTGCAAGTTGGCTTACGGGCTGGGTGCCCACGGCGCTGCGGGTTACTTGCGCAGCGGCAAGGGCCAAAGCTGGTTTAACCGGGTCAGTGCCGGCTTGTTCGGCGCGGCGGGTACAGCGTCGTTGTTGAGCCGTTAGGCCCGATCAGCGCGTTTGTGTGTCGCGCACTGTTGAATGTTTGACGACGGCCACGCCGCCGGATCAAAGCCCCGCTCCTGCGCGACTCCAGCCTGTAAAGCTAGTCGCGCAGGAGCGCATCGACGCTGCGATGACCGGGTTGCTTTTCAACAGGCGAAAAAAAGCCCGCAGTGTGAGCGGGCAAAAACCACATGCGCAGGGTGAAAACTAGCTGCCGCGATACGTGGAGTAGCTGTACGGCGAAATCAACAGGGGGACGTGATAATGCGCTTGTTCGGCATTGATACCGAACCGCAGCACCACGACATCCAAAAAGGCCGGCTCTGGCAGCTGTACACCGCGGGCGCGGTAGTAATCGCCAGCGCTGAACTGCACTTGATACACCCCGGAGCGGTAGTCGTCACCTTCCAGCAATGGCGCGTCGCAACGGCCGTCGCTGTTGGTCAGCGCGGTGGCGACCAGTTCCAGCTGTGAACCCTCAACCCGATACAACTCGACTTTGATCGAGCTGCCTGGGCAACCGTGTGCGGCATCCAAAACGTGCGTGGTTAAACGTCCCATTGATTTTGCGTGCCTGGCGAATGAGCGTTCACTCAGGCCTCGCGCCTCCCGGAGTCAGTGAATAAAAAGGAGCCAGCGCACTCTATCGATGCACGATTGAGCAGCGGCGAAGCCACGATTAAGACATTTATCAAAAAAATTGTACACAATTAAAATCACAACTTAATGCAGACCCCGAATCACGCGGCTTCACAGCTAATCCCTGTCAACGACGCAGCTCTCGACGACTTCATATTCACGACCTGACCGATCAGGCAGGTTTCTTGCTTGTACACATGCAGCACAAATCATGGTAAAAATGCCAAAAAGCAGGCTTACAAAGTGTTTGTAAAGTTGTATACAATCAGGCCATCGCAGTGAAGCCAGGTCTGGCCTAACGACTGTCAACACGAATAATAAGGAAGACTGTAGTGAGCGCTGATTATCCACGCGACCTGATTGGTTACGGTCCTAACCCTCCCCACCCGCACTGGCCGGATAACGCGCGCATTGCCCTGTCGTTTGTACTCAATTACGAAGAAGGCGGCGAGCGCAACATCCTGCACGGTGACAAAGAGTCCGAAGCCTTCCTCTCGGAAATGGTTTCAGCGCAGCCACTGCAAGGCGAGCGCAACATGAGCATGGAATCCCTCTACGAATACGGCAGCCGCGCTGGCGTGTGGCGGATTCTCAAGCTGTTCAAAGAATTTGATATTCCCCTGACCATTTTCGCCGTGGCTATGGCTGCCCAGCGCCACCCCGACGCCATCCGCGCCATGGTCGCAGCTGGCCATGAGATTTGCAGCCACGGCTATCGCTGGATCGACTACCAGTACATGGATGAGGCGCAAGAGCGCGAACACATGCTCGAAGCGATCCGCATCCTCACCGAAATCAGCGGCGAGCGCCCCTTGGGCTGGTACACCGGCCGCACCGGCCCCAACACCCGCCGCCTGGTGATGGAAGAAGGCGGTTTCCTGTACGACTGCGACACCTATGACGACGACCTGCCGTACTGGGAACCCAACAACCCGACAGGCAAGCCGCATCTGGTGATCCCGTACACGCTGGACACCAACGACATGCGCTTCACTCAGGTGCAGGGTTTCAACACCGGCGAGCAGTTTTTCCAGTACCTCAAGGATGCCTTCGACGTGCTCTATGCCGAAGGTGCGCAGGCGCCAAAAATGCTTTCCATTGGCCTGCACTGCCGCCTCATTGGCCGCCCTGCCCGCCTGGCCGCCCTCAAGCGTTTCATTGAATACGCCAAAGGTCACGATCACGTCTGGTTCGCCCGCCGCGTTGACATCGCCCGCCACTGGCACGCCACACACCCTTTCGCCGCAGAGAACTCGAAATGAGCGCATTCAAGACCCTCACGCCTTCAACCCTGAGCCGCGAAGCGTTCGTGCAAGCCTTTGCCGATATCTATGAACACTCACCCTGGGTTGCCGAAAAGGCCTACGACCTGGGCCTGGATGCCAGCGTCGATCAGATCGAAAGCCTGCACCAGCGCATGAGTGACATTTTGTTGAGCGCCGATCACGCCAGCCAGCTGGCACTGATCAACGCTCACCCGGACCTGGCCGGCAAAGCTGCCGTCCAGGGCCAACTGACCGAAGCCAGCACCCATGAACAGGCTGGCGCCGGTATTCACCAATGCACGGCCGAAGAGTTTCAGCGCTTCACCGAGCTGAACGACGCCTACAAAGCCAAGTTCAAGTTTCCCTTCATCATGGCGGTAAAAGGCAGCGACCGGCACCAGATCCTCGCCGCGTTCGAAACCCGCATCCATAACCCGGCAGACGCCGAGTTCAAATGCGCGTTGGCAGAAATCAACAAAATAGCCCTGTTCCGATTACTCCAGCTCTAAGCCGACCCGGCACGTGCCGGTCAGGCATCTCCAGCCACTTATTCAAAGGCAGACCAGAAGAATGAAAGCTTACGCCGTACCGTTCGAGAAGTTCGTCAACTTGGCCGACGCCCGTTTGGGCACCAAAATCATCAGCGTCACCGATGATTGGTTCGCCGACGCCAACCGTCTGTTCCAGCCGACCCCGGCCGTATGGAAGGAGGGCGTTTTCGATGACAACGGCAAGTGGATGGACGGCTGGGAGTCCCGCCGCAAGCGCTTCGAAGGCTACGACAGCGCGGTGATCCGCCTGGGCGTACCCGGCTCGATCAAAGGCGTGGACATCGACACTTCATTCTTCACCGGCAACTTCCCGCCGTCTGCCTCCCTTGAAGCCTGCTTCCTGGCCTCGGGTGAACCGAACGAAAACACCCAGTGGGTTGAAGTGCTGTCGGCTGTCGAGCTGCAAGGCAACAGCCACCACTACCACGAGATCAACAACGATCAGGCGTTCAGCCACCTGCGTTTCAACATCTACCCGGACGGCGGCGTTGCCCGCCTGCGTGTCTACGGCGTGCCGTTCCGCGACTGGTCGGCGGTGGGCGACAACGAGCAGGTTGACCTGGCTGCGGCCCTCAACGGCGGCCGCGCGCTGGCCTGCTCCGATGAGCACTTCGGACGCATGAGCAACATCCTCAACCCCGGCCGCGGTATCAACATGGGCGATGGCTGGGAAACCGCCCGTCGTCGTACACCGGGCAATGACTGGGTCATCGTCGCGCTGGGGCATCCGGGCGAGATCGAAAAAATCATCGTCGACACCCTGCACTTCAAAGGTAACTACCCGGACAGCTGCTCGATTCAGGGCGCTTACGTCAAGGGCGGCACCGACAGCCAGATCGAAACCCAATCGCTGTTCTGGCGTGAACTGTTGCCGAGCCAGAAGATGGAAATGCACGCTGAACACACGTACAGCGAGCAACTGAAAAACCTCGGCCCGATCACTCACATCCGCCTCAACCTGTTCCCGGACGGTGGTGTCAGCCGCATCCGTGTACTGGGCAAAGTCGCTAAATAAGGTAGAGCCAGCAGTCGCTGCCGCAGGCGGCGACTGCACCCACAAAACACCACAGCAATCCGAATAAGAAGACCCACCATGCGCACATTAACGATTGAACCCTTGAGCAAAGAAGCTTTCGCCGCTTTCGGTGACGTGATTGAAACCGATGGTAGCGACCACTTCATGATCAACAACGGTTCGACCATGCGCTTTCATCGTCTGGCCGAAGTTGAAACAGCTGCCCCGGACGACAAAGCGATCATCAGCATTTTCCGCGCCGATGCGCAGGACATGCCGTTTACCGTACGCATGCTGGAGCGCCATCCGCTGGGCAGCCAAGCCTTTATCCCGCTGCTCGGCAATCCCTTTCTGATCGTGGTCGCGCCCGTTGGCGATGCACCTGTATCAGGTTTGGTCCGCGCTTTTGTCAGCAATGGCAGGCAGGGCATTAATTACCATCGCGGCGTTTGGCACCACCCGGTGCTGACGATCGAAAAGCGGGATGACTTCCTGGTGGTTGATCGCAGTGGCACAGGCAATAACTGCGATGAGCATTTCTTTAAAGAGGATGAGCTGTTGATCCTCGCCCCCCACCAATAAGAGAAGGCCCAAACGCTCAAAAAAGAGCGACGGGCAGAGGTAAAGACTGTGGAAGCACATTTAATGGAATGGCTGAATCTGAGCGTGCGCTGGATTCATATGATCACCGGTGTGGCCTGGATCGGCGCGTCGTTTTATTTCGTCTGGCTGGAAAACAACCTCAACCGTGCCAACCCCAAAGACGGTCTGGCCGGCGACTTGTGGGCCATTCACGGCGGCGGCATCTACCACCTCGAAAAATACAAACTGGCCCCACCGACCATGCCGGAAAACCTGCACTGGTTTAAATGGGAAGCCTATTTCACCTGGATGTCCGGCATTGCCCTGCTGTGCCTGGTGTTCTATTTCAATCCGGCGCTGTACCTGATTGCACCCGGCAGTACCCTCAGTGGCCCTGAAGCGGTCGCCATCGGTATCGGGTCGTTGATTGCCGGCTGGTTTGTCTATGACTTTCTGTGCGACTCCGCCCTGGGCAAACGCCCGGCGTTGCTCGGCTTGGTCCTGTTTGTACTGCTGGTTGCGGCAGCGTTTGGCCTGAGCAAAGTGTTCAGCGGGCGCGGCGCCTACCTGCACGTCGGCGCCATCATCGGCACCATCATGGTGGGTAACGTGTTCCGCACCATCATGCCGGCGCAGCGCGCGCTGGTGGCGGCCATCAAGGAGGGCCGCACGCCCGATCCGGCACTGCCGGCCAAAGGCTTGCTGCGTTCGCGTCACAACAACTATTTCACCCTGCCGGTGCTGTTCATAATGATCAGCAACCACTTCCCGAGTACCTATGGCAGCCAGTACAACTGGTTGATCCTGGCCGGGATCGCCGTGTTGGCCGTGTTGGTGCGTCACTACTTCAACACCCGCCACAACAGCCATAAATATGCCTGGACCTTACCGGTCGCAGCCTTGGGCATGATTTGCCTGGCCTACGTCACCGGCCCGACCCCGACACCAGCAGCCCCGCAAGCGGCCAAGGTGATCAAGTATCAGCCAATCCCGGAAACCGCCGTCAGCGGCGTCAAGCCAGATGCCCATCCCGCTCCGGTCACGGCGCCCGCCGCCGCTGAAAAACCGGTGGCAACGGTTGACTTCGAACAAGTGCATGCCGTGATCCAGGAACGCTGCACCGTGTGTCACTCCTCAAAACCCACCAGCCCGCTGTTCAGCGCAGCACCGGCTGGCGTGATGTTTGACACCGCACAACAAATCCAGCTGATGGCGCCACGCATTCAGGCGCAGGCCGTCGCCAGTCAAATCATGCCGTTGGGCAACATTACGCAAATGACCCAACAAGAGCGTGAACTCATCGGTTCCTGGATCAACACAGGAGCTCAAACTAACTGATACACACTGTTTGTGGCCGCTACCGAAGGCTGCGATCACCCCTCGCCGGGGTGCCCGGTTCGATACGTCTTGCAGTCTGTCGAACCTGTCGCAGTCTTCGGTAGCGGCTACAAAACCACACCACTAGCTCACAACAATAAAAATGACCGAGGTGTTGCATGTCCGATTTAACTGAAGCGCGCATACCCGCCGTGACCGCCCCGCCGCCTATTCAGCGGTTGCCGATGTTGCAATTGATTCTGGTGGGTTTGCAGCACGTGTTGCTCATGTACGGGGGCGCCGTGGCCGTGCCGCTGATCATCGGACAAGCCGCTGGCCTGAGTCGTGAGGAAATTGCTTTTCTGATCAACGCCGACTTGTTGGTGGCGGGGATCGCAACCATCGTGCAGTCGCTGGGCATTGGCCCTATGGGCATCCGCATGCCGGTGATGATGGGCGCCAGTTTTGCTGCGGTGGGCAGCATGGTAGCGATGGCCGGTATGCCGGGTATCGGCATGACCGGCATTTTCGGTGCCACCATTGCAGCCGGCTTCTTCGGGATGATCATTGCGCCCTTCATGTCCAAAGTGGTGCGCTTCTTCCCGCCGCTGGTGACCGGTACGGTCATCACCTCAATTGGTTTGTCGCTGTTTCCGGTCGCCGTGAACTGGGCGGGCGGTGGCAGCAGCGCTGCACAATTCGGCTCGCCGGTGTTTCTGTGCATTGCGGCATTGGTGCTGGGCACCATCTTGCTGATCAACCGCTTCATGCGCGGCTTCTGGGTCAATATTTCAGTGTTGATCGGTATGGCGCTGGGCTATGTGCTGTCGGGTGCGATGGGCATGGTTGACCTCAACGGCATAGGTAACGCGCCGTGGTTCCAGGTGGTCACACCCTTGCATTTCGGCATGCCTGAGTTCCATCTGGCGCCGATCTTGTCGATGTGCCTGGTGGTGGTGATCATTTTTGTCGAGTCCACCGGGATGTTTCTGGCGCTGGGCAAGATCACCGGTCAGGAAGTCACCCCGCGCATGCTGCGCCGCGGCTTGCTGTGTGACGCAGGCGCCTCCTTTCTGGCCGGGTTCTTCAACACCTTCACCCATTCCTCCTTCGCCCAAAACATCGGCCTGGTGCAGATGACCGGCGTGCGCTGCCGTTCGGTGACGATCATGGCGGGGGTATTTTTGATCACCCTGAGCTTGCTGCCCAAGGCCGCCTTTTTGGTGGCTTCGATTCCCCCAGCGGTACTGGGCGGCGCAGCCATTGCCATGTTCGGCATGGTGGCGGCGACCGGCATCAAAATCCTGCAAGAAGCCGATATCGCCGACCGCCGCAATCAGTTACTGGTCGCGGTCAGTATCGGCATGGGCCTGATTCCTGTGGTGCGCCCCGAGTTCTTCGCCCACTTGCCGATGTGGATGGGCCCCATCACCCACAGCGGTATCGCGATGGCTGCCGTCAGTGCGGTGTGCCTCAATCTGCTGTTCAACGTATTGGGCGGCGCCGAGCGTGCAGCCTTGAGTGGCCACGTGCATCAGCACTGATCACACGCCTTCACCCAGTGGGGGCTGATGAAAGCTGTCACCTCACCCCAACCCTCTCCCTGTGCAAAGGGTTGGGGTTGGGGTGAGGGCTTTTGCTTTAAAACAATAATAAAAAAGGAGTTACCCATGAAGTGCACACACTGGGGCGCTACGCTCGCGGGTGGGTTTTTGGCTGCCGGTCAGGTCATGGCCGGGGATCTGTTTTTATGGCAAACCAACAGCCTGACCTACCTCTACGGCAAGAACTTTGCGATCAACCCCTCGATCCAGCAAACCGTGACCTTTGAGCACGCCGACAAATGGAAGTACGGCGATAACTTCCTGTTCGTCGACCGGATCTTCTACAACGGCAAACCCGATCGCAACAAAGGCCCTCACACCTATTACGGCGAGTTCAGCCCGCGCTTGTCGTTCGGTAAAATCCTGGACCGCAAACTGGAGTTCGGCCCGATCAAAGACGTGTTGCTGGCCATGACCTATGAGTACGGCGAAGGTGACAGTGAGGCGTATCTGATCGGCCCCGGTTTTGATCTGGCCGTGCCCGGGTTCAATTACTTCACCCTTAACTTCTACCGCCGTCACACCGAAGGCCCACGCCCCGGCACAGGTGTCTGGCAGATCACACCGTCGTTTTCCTACACCCTCCCCATGGGGCGCTCCAATGTGCTGATCGACGGCTACATGGACTGGGTGGTCGACAACGATCAAAACTCACGCGGCACCTATCACGCCAACCTGCACTTCAACCCCCAGGTTAAATATGACTTGGGCAAAGCGTTGAATGTGGGTGAAAAACAACTGTATGTCGGCTTCGAATACAGCTATTGGAAAAACAAATACGGCATCGAAAACAGCAGCCGCCTGGGCACCCACCAGAACACGGCCAGCGCCTTGGTTAAATTCCACTTCTAGCACCCTTTGCGTGCACGCTCCGTCATGGCCTGCCCGGTGGCGATGACGGAGCACTTGAGCCGAACAGTCAGAAACAGTATTCTGCGCGGCCGCTCACACTTGAGCGGTGTTTAAAAGCTGACTTACAAGCCAACTTAGTCCATTCAGATCAAGTAGTTACACGCCAAATGACTCAACTGTCCGATACAGCTGAGCGCATTCCCTTGGCCAATTGCCAAGTGTGGCCCAACACGTGCTCAGGGTATTAAAGTTGACCGAAGAGCCAACTTTTAAACACGGAACCAAAGTGCCAACACAGAGCGCTACGTTCCATTCACCGCGTCACACTTTACTTTTTGGAGCAACCGAATGAAGCGCACACTGACCAGCCTGATGCTCGCGGGGAGCGTGCTGGGCGGGGCACCGGCCGTTGCCGGCGACCTGATGCAATGGCAAACCAACAGCCTGACTTACTTGTGGGGCAAGAACTTCCAGGTGAATCCATCGATTCAACAAACCCTGACCTTCGAACACGCAGACAGCTGGAAGTACGGCGATAACTTCTTCTTCCTCGACCGTATTTTTTACAACGGTAAAGAAGACGGTAACGTCGGCCCGAACACCTATTACGGCGAGTTCACACCGCGCTTGTCACTGGGCAAAATCTTCGACCAGAAGTTTGAATTTGGCCCGATTAAAGACGTGCTGTTGGCCATGACCTACGAGTTTGGTGAAGGCGATACCGAGGCTTACCTGATTGGCCCAGGTTTTGACCTTGATGTGCCGGGCTTCGACTTCGTGCAACTGAACTTCTACCAGCGCTTCCCAGAAGGCAACCGCGCCGGCAAAGGCGTGTGGCAGATCACACCGGTATGGTCTTACACCCTGCCCGTGGGCAACTCTGACGTGCTGATCGACGGCTACATGGACTGGGTGGTCGACAACGACCAGAACGCCCGTGGCACCTACCACGCCAACCTGCACTTCAACCCGCAGGTCAAATATGACTTGGGCAAAGCGTTGAACTGGGGTGCCAAACAGCTGTACGTCGGTCTCGAATACGACTACTGGAAAAACAAATACGGCATCGAAGACAGCGGTTCCTTCAAAACCAATCAGGACACCGCGAGCCTGCTGGTCAAATACCACTTCTGATGCACCGGCCTCAGCCGGTTTGCCCCGGCTGAGGCACTCGCAGCACCCCGCGCAGCATCAAGTCCAAACTGTCCAGCGCCGCCGTCAGGCGCTGCGGCGGTTGTTGATCGGCCGCGATCCAGAACGAGGCGTCCATCAAGCCGCCTTGAATCAAACGCGCCAACGCCTCGGGATTGGTGCGCTGAATCACCCGGGCCTCGATCAAGTCGCGCAACATCGCGGCCAGCGACGCACTGCAATCAGACTGGCTGCTTTGCAGGTACTCCGAACCCAAGACAGAGGGAGCATCGCGCAACATAATGCGCTGCACTTCAACCTCCAGGGCCATCTGCAAAAATACCCGGCAACGTCCCCTGAACCCTTCCCACGGGCTGCTCGCCTGCTCGAATTCCTGCGCCAGCTGGGCGTCCAGCTCAGCGTCAATCTGTTGCACCACGGCCTGCAATAAGCCCTTCTTGTCGCCAAAGTGGTGATACAGCGCGCCACGGGTCAAACCCACCGAGGCGGTCAGCTCATCCATCGAGGTCTGCGCATAGCCCACCGATCCAAACGCCTGACGCGCCGCGTCGAGCAGCTTGGCACGGGTTTCTTCTATCATTTGTGAACGCGCTTTGGGCGCCATGTCCGCCTCCTTTATTTTTTGGATACGCGGCGTATGTTAATTGACATACGGCGCGTATGCGTATATTTCTGCATACGCCGCGTATGTCAGGTTTCAAAAAAGCCCCATCGCGGCCCACTTATCGTTGCGGAGCTTGTATGGCAAACCCTTATCGCGAGATTTTCAGCGCCCCCGGCAGCATGGCTTTTTGCGCCGCGGGCCTGATCGCACGCATGCCGATTTCCATGACCGGGATCGGCATCATCACCCTGCTGGCACAGTTACGCGGGTCGTATTGGCTGGCGGGCGCCGTCGCCGCGACCTTCGCGCTGGCGATGGCGCTCATCGCACCCCAAATTTCACGCTGGGTGGACCGCTACGGGCAAGGCCGCGTATTGCCTGGCGTCACCGCCATCGGGGTCAGCGCACTGCTGGCCTTGTTGCTGTGCAGTTATCTGGGCACACCCGACTGGACACTCTTCGTATTTGCCGCATTGGCCGGGTTCATACCCAGCATGCCCGCCATGGTGCGCGCACGCTGGAGCGAGCTGTACCGCGGCTCGCCCAAGTTGCACACCGCGTTTTCGCTCGAATCGGTGCTCGATGAAGTGAGCTTCATTATCGGCCCGCCCATTTCCGTGGGCCTGAGCGTGGCCGTGTTCCCACAGGCTGGCCCACTGGTTGCCGCCGGGCTGCTGGCCATTGGCGTGACCGCGTTTGTGCTGCAACGCCAGACCGAGCCACCGATTCACCCGCGCAGCACCGAACACGGCGGGACCGTGTTACGCCAAGGTGCGGTGGTTATTTTGCTGCTGGTATTGCTGGGTATGGGCACCATCGTCGGCACCGTGGACGTGGTCAGCGTCGCCTTCGCCCAACAACAGGGTCAACCCGCGGCCGCCAGCATTGTGCTGTCGGTGTACGCCTTGGGTTCCTGCGTGGTGGGGCTGATTTTCGGCACGCTAAAACTGAACATGCCCTTGCCCAAGCAGTTTTTGATCGGCGCACTGGCCACCGCCATCACCGTGGTGCCGCTGATGTGGGTCAACAGCATCGCAACCCTGGCGGGCGCCATGTTTGTCGCAGGGCTGTTTTTCGCGCCGACGTTGATCACGGCGATGGGCCTGGTAGAAAACATCGTCCCGGCGGCCAAGCTGACCGAAGGGCTGACGTGGATGATTACCGGCCTGGGCATGGGCGTAGCACTGGGTGCTGTGCTCGGTGGCTGGGTGATTGACGCTTACGGCGCGCAGGCAGGTTTTGCCGTGTCGTTGGGCGCAGGCACAGGCGTGCTGTTATTCGCCGTGCTCGGCTATCGCCTGCTGCACAACAGCACCCTGCCCCGCACCACCCGCTTCGCCTGACAGAGCCTGCCTGCCCGCGCCCGCGCGGGTAGTGGCCATATAATGGCAATGCGCATTCTATGGCTATTATGTTTCGCGCCCGGCGGCCGATACAGACAGTGCAATATTTTTTCAGAAGACGCTCTGTCTCAAGCCTCGGGAGTACAAACGGATGTTCAACCGCCGATGGCGCCAACGCTGCGCCAACCTTGAAACGCAATTAAATGCGTTAGAGCAGGACAAACAGGCCCTTGAACAGGAGGTTCAAGCCCTGCGTGCACAGGTCATTCAAGACCGCGACCAGCAGCAAGTGCTGGAACACTACGAACGCTACCAACAAGACTTGCACAGCAAGCTGGAGCGTTTTGACGAATCGTTGCAAAAAACCCGCGATGGCGTGGTCGCACAGGCCGAAAGCCTGCAAGGTGAAGTGGTTCACTTGCGCGACAACAGCAATGTATTTGCGCAAACGTCAGCCCTGCTGGCCGGCTTCTCCAGTTCGCTGGGGCATATGGCCGGTCAAGGCGTCAGCAGTGTCGAAAGCGTCGGCGTGCTGCGCCAGCGCGTGGGCGAGATCAGTCGCATCGTCGAGCTGATCAAAGCCGTGTCCGACCAAACCAACCTGCTGGCCCTCAACGCCGCCATTGAAGCGGCCCGCGCGGGTGAACAGGGCCGCGGCTTTGCCGTGGTGGCCGATGAAGTGCGCGCGCTGGCACAACGTACCAATGGCGCAACCCAGGAAATCAGCCAACTGGTGTCGAGTATCAACCAGGAAACCGAAGCCGCCAGCACCGCCATTGGTGTGTTGTCGGATGAAGCCTCACGGCTGTCTGGCGATGTCTCGCGCTCGGCTGAAACCCTCGACGAGATGATGACCCTGGGCGAGCACATGAGTCAGTTGATCGAAGGCATTGCCCTGCGCTCGTTCTGTGAGTCAGTGAAGCTTGATCACTTGCTGTTCAAGTTGATGGTCTATCAACGCTTGTTTAAACAGGACGAGAACCTGCAACTGTCGACCCACACCACCTGCCGCCTCGGCAAATGGTATTTGGCGCCAGAAACCCAGGCGCGTTATGCCGACAACCGCGACTTCCAGCAACTCAACGAGCCGCACCGGGTTGTGCACCAAACCGCGCACAACGCCCTGCAGGCAGCCCAGGAGAAAAACTGGAGCCAGGTGCTATTGCAAATCAACGACATGGAAAGCGCCAGCCTCACGGTCAGCGCCATGCTCGACAACCTGAGTCACTGACCGCTCAACCCTTGATGGCGCGCCACACTTTGCTGACCGCCATCACCCCCGCCAACACCACAGCGCCGGCAATGATGCCGGCCACGGCGTTGAGCAACGTCGGCACAATCACCGACAGCGGCCCCACAAAAGGCGCGCTGCTCTGAGCCAACGCCTCAACCCAGTGATGCAGCACCGGCACGCCGTGGACCAGAATCCCGCCACCGACCATAAACATCGCCGCCGTACCAATGACCGTCAGCGCCTTCATCATGTACGGCGCAGCATTCAACACGCCTTGGCCGAAACTGCGCTGAACCCGCGGCCAGGTGCCATCGCCGGTCTTTTGGGTCAGGTACAAACCGCCGTCATCCATCTTCACGATGCCCGCCACCACGCCATAAACCCCGACGGTCATGACGATGGCGATGCCGGACAGCACCACCACTTGTTGCATCAGCGGCGCATCCGCCACAGTGCCCAGGGTGATCGCAATGATCTCGGCCGACAGAATAAAGTCTGTGCGCACGGCGCCCTTGATTTTGTCTTTCTCAAAAGCCACCAGGTCGACTTCAGCATCCGCTGCGGCCGCCGACAGCGCGGCCCGATCGTGTTGATCGGCGTGCTTGCTGTGCAAAAACTTGTGCGCCAGCTTTTCAAAGCCTTCAAAACACAGATACGCGCCACCCACCATCAACAGCGGCGTCACCGCCCAAGGTACAAACGCGCTGATGGCCAACGCCGCGGGTACCAGGATCAGCTTGTTGCGAAACGAGCCCTTGGCCACCGCCCACACCACCGGCAGTTCGCGCTCGGCGCGCACCCCGCTGACCTGTTGCGCATTCAGCGCCAGGTCATCACCCAGCACCCCGGCAGTCTTTTTGGCGGCCATTTTTGTCATCAGCGCGACGTCATCAAGTACCGCGGCGATGTCGTCGAGCAACATCAGCAAACTGCTGCCTGCCATGGGGGTTGTCCCTTCCAGATTGAAAGACGCTAAGCATAGCGTGTGCCAGCCCTCAAGCGGCAATCTTGAGCCGCCCGCAAGCCCGGTGCTAACATGCCCGACCGCCCAAGCAGGCAAGGAAATACGGGTTTATGAGCAGCATCCGCGAACGTAATAAAGAGCTGATTTTGCGCGCCGCCAGCGAAGAATTCGCTGACAAGGGTTTCGCCGCCAGCAAAACCAGCGACATCGCGGCCAAGGCAGGCGTGCCCAAGCCCAATGTGTATTACTACTTCAAGTCCAAGGAGAACCTCTACCGCGAGGTGCTCGAAAGCATCATCGACCCGATTCTACGGGCCTCGACCCCATTCAATGCCGACGGCGAACCGAACGAAGTACTGAGCAACTACATCCGCTCAAAAATCCTGATTTCCCGCGACCTGCCGTTTGCGTCCAAGGTCTTTGCCAGCGAAATCATGCACGGCGCGCCGCACTTGAGTGAAAAACAGGTCGAGTTGCTCAACGCTCAGGCCAAGCACAACATTGAGTGCATTCAAATCTGGATCGACCGCGGGCAAATTGCCCCCATCGACCCGCACCACCTGATGTTCAGCATTTGGGCCGCGACCCAGACCTACGCAGACTTCGACTGGCAAATCTCGGCCATCACCGGCAAAGCCAAACTCGACGACCACGACTACGAAGCGGCGACCCAAACGATCATCCGGCTGGTACTCAAAGGCTGCACACCGGACTGAAGCTGAACACTGCTTGTAGTCGCTGCCGCAGGCGGCGAGTCTTTAAAACATCAAAGGCTCGCCGCCTGCGGCAGCGACGACAGCACGAGACTCAGACCACCACGCCTGCACCCGCCCGCAAACCTTGCGCTTCTATGGCGCTGATCGCGCACTGTTCATCGATGTCAGACGTATCGCCGCTGATCCCCATCGCGCCAATCACCTGCCCATGCTCATCGCGTATCAACACCCCACCTGGCGCCGGCACCACCTCACTTTTGCCCATGCCATTGAGCGCTGCAAAAAACGCGGGGCGCTGCTGCGCATCCAGCGCCAGCAAGCGCGAACCCTTGCCCAGCGCAATTGCGCCCCATGCCTTGCCAATTGCAATGTGGGGCCGCAACAGGCTGGCGCCATCTTCACGCTGTAACGCCACCAGATGCCCTCCGCCATCCAGCACCGCCACCGCCAACGGTGCGGCTGAGATCTGGCGCCCGGCTGCCAGGGCGTGAGTGGCCAGGTTTAACGCGAGTTTCAAGGTTAAAGCACTCATGGTTGCCGTCCTTATCTTGTTATTGGAAACCCTTTGGGTCGTCTTGATAGACGACCTGATACAACCAATAGAACACAATAAATATTAACTTTGTATACAATTTTACGCATGCGAATCGCCTGATAAAGTTGCAATCCCTCTATTTCACGCCTTCAAAGCCAAGCTCCACAGATTAACCAAAACCCATTGACCTGCACCACGGAGGATGAATACACTCGCCACACAGCCACTTGTATACAATTACAAAACGTAAGAGGCACAAAGCAATGAGCAAAATGAGAGCAATCGAAGCTGCCGTTCTGGTGATGCGTCGCGAAGGTGTCGATACCGCATTCGGTATCCCGGGCGCCGCCATCAACCCGCTGTACTCGGCCTTGCAAAAGGTCGGCGGCATCGATCATGTACTTGCTCGCCACGTGGAAGGCGCCTCGCACATGGCCGAGGGCTACACCCGTACCAAGGCCGGCAATATTGGCGTGTGCATCGGCACCTCCGGCCCCGCAGGCACCGACATGGTGACCGGCCTCTATAGCGCGTCCGCCGACTCCATCCCGATTCTGTGCATCACCGGCCAGGCGCCACGAGCGCGCATGCACAAGGAAGACTTCCAGGCCGTCGACATCACCAGCATCGTCAAACCCGTGACCAAATGGGCGACCACCGTGCTGGAGCCGGGCCAAGTGCCTTACGCCTTCCAGAAAGCCTTTTACGAAATGCGCTCCGGGCGCCCTGGCCCG
Source organism: Pseudomonas weihenstephanensis (assembly GCF_016812185.1). Classification (NCBI taxonomy): domain Bacteria; kingdom Pseudomonadati; phylum Pseudomonadota; class Gammaproteobacteria; order Pseudomonadales; family Pseudomonadaceae; genus Pseudomonas; species Pseudomonas weihenstephanensis. The sequence goes on from NZ_JAAEBV010000009.1 coordinate 28,878, forward strand.
GTACTGATCGACCTGCCGTTTGATGTGCAAATGGCTGAAATCGAATTTGACATCGACGCTTACGAGCCGCTGCCATTGGCTAAGCCGTCAGCCACCCGCGTGCAAGTCGAAAAAGCCCTGGCCATGCTCGACAAGGCCGAGCGCCCGTTGCTGGTCAGCGGCGGTGGCGTGATCAATGCCGACGCCAGCGAACTGTTGGTGGAATTTGCCGAACTGACCGGCATCCCGGTCATCCCGACCCTGATGGGCTGGGGCACGATTGCCGACGACCACCCTCTGATGGTGGGCATGGTCGGCCTGCAAACCTCGCACCGCTACGGCAACGCCACCCTGCTCAAATCGGACGTGGTGCTGGGCATCGGCAACCGCTGGGCCAACCGTCACACCGGCTCGGTCGAGGTGTACACCGAAGGTCGTCAATTCATTCACGTCGACATTGAGCCGACCCAAATCGGCCGTGTGTTCACCCCTGATCTGGGCATCGTTTCGGATGCAGGTTCAGCGCTCAAGGTCTTCCTTGAAGTGGCGCGCGAATGGAAAGCCGCGGGCAAACTGAAAAACCGCAGCGCCTGGCTGCAAGACTGCCAGCAGCGCAAAGCCACCCTGCACCGCAAAACCCACTTCGATAACGTGCCGGTCAAGCCGCAACGCGTGTACGAAGAGATGAACCAGGTATTCGGCAAAGACACCTGCTACGTCAGCACCATTGGTTTGTCGCAAATTGCCGGTGCGCAATTCCTGCACGTCTATAAACCACGCCACTGGATCAACTGCGGTCAGGCAGGCCCGTTGGGCTGGACCATTCCTGCTGCGCTGGGCGTGGTCAAAGCTGACCCAAATCGCAACGTGGTTGCCTTGTCCGGCGACTATGACTTCCAGTTCATGATCGAAGAGCTGGCCGTTGGCGCACAGTTCAACCTGCCCTACATCCATGTGGTGGTGAACAACTCCTACCTGGGTCTGATCCGTCAGGCGCAGCGCGGTTTTGAAATGGACTACTGCGTACAACTTTCTTTCGACAACCTCAACGCACCGGAACTCAATGGTTATGGCGTTGACCACGTCGCCGTGGCACAAGGTTTGGGCTGTAAAGCGCTGCGCGTCTTCGAGCCGAGCCAGATCCAGCCCGCACTGCGCCAGGCGCAAGCGCTGATCAAAGAGTTCCGCGTCCCGGTGGTGGTGGAGATTATTCTCGAACGCGTGACCAATATCTCGATGGGCACCGAAATCAACGCCGTGAATGAGTTTGAAGACCTGGCGCTGGTGGGCAACGATGCACCGACTGCCATTTCGATGCTCGACTAACTAATCGTCCTGCCCCTCTCCCACAGGGAGAGGGCTCAAAAGCTGGAGTTCGCCATGCCGCGTTTTGCCGCCAACCTGTCCATGCTGTTCACCGAACAGGATTTTCTTGTCCGTTTTCAAGCGGCTGCCAACGCTGGTTTCCACGGCGTTGAATACCTGTTTCCGTACGACTACAGCTCTGCCGATATCAAGGCGCAGCTCGATGCCAACAAACTGACCCAAGTGCTGTTCAATTTGCCAGCCGGTGATTGGGCCAAAGGGGAGCGCGGGATCGCCTGCCTGCCGGACCGTGTTGAAGAGTTCCGTGCCGGTGTCGACCTGGCCATCGCTTACGCGCAAGTGTTGGGCAACGACCAGATCAACTGCCTGGCGGGTATTCGCCCACAAGGTGTTGACGAGGCCGTGATCGAAAAAACTTTCGTCACCAACCTCAAATACGCCGCTGACAAACTGCAAGCGGTGGGCATCAAGCTGGTGATGGAAGCGATCAACACCCGCGACATTCCGGGCTTCTACCTGAACAACACGTCTCAGGCGCTGGCGATTCAGGACAAAGTGGGCAGCGCCAACCTGTTCCTGCAATACGACATCTACCACATGCAAGTCATGGAAGGTGATCTGGCGCGCACGATGCAAACGCACCTGCCACACATCAACCATATCCAGTTGGCCGACAACCCAGGGCGCCACGAACCGGGCACCGGCGAGATCAACTACCGCTTCTTGTTCGAACACCTGGACCGCATTGGCTATCAGGGCTGGGTCGGCTGCGAGTACAAACCGTTGACCAGCACGGAAGCCGGGCTGGATTGGCTCAAGACGCATAACGCGGTTTAAGCGATAGCGCGACTCTTCGTCGCTGCCAAAGCGGGCAGCCTTTAAAAGGTTGCTGCTCCGCCCTTCTCAACCTTGGGCAGCGACTACGGCTGTTCATCCAATAAAAACAAGAGGATTTGTCATGGCTAAAATCGGATTTATCGGCACCGGGATCATGGGCTCACCCATGGCCAGCAACCTGCAAAAGGCCGGGCACAGCCTGTTCCTGTCCACTCACCACGGTGCCGCCCCTGCCGAACTGGTTGCCGCGGGCGCCGTCGCACTGGCCAACCCGAAAGAAGTCGCCCAGGAAGCCGAATTCATCATCGTGATGGTGCCCGACACCCCGCAGGTCGATGACGTGCTGTTCCGTGAAGACGGGATTGCTGCGGGCCTTAGCCCCAACAAAGTGGTGATCGACATGAGCTCGATCTCGCCAACCGCCACCAAAGCCTTCGCCGAAAAAATCAACGCAAAAGGCGCGCAGTACCTCGACGCACCCGTCTCTGGCGGCGAAGTCGGTGCCAAGGCCGGCACCCTGAGCATCATGGTCGGCGGTGACGAAAAAACCTTCCAGCGTGCCCTGCCTCTGCTGCAAAGCATGGGCAAGAACATCACGCTGGTCGGCGGTAATGGCGACGGTCAAACCGCCAAAGTCGCGAACCAGATCATCGTCGCTCTGAACATTCAGGCGGTGGCTGAAGCCTTGGTATTTGCTGCCAAGAACGGCGCCGATCCCGCCAAAGTGCGCGAGGCATTAATGGGCGGCTTTGCGTCATCCAAGATCCTTGAAGTGCACGGCGAGCGCATGATCAAAGGCACTTTCGATCCGGGCTTTCGCATCAGCCTGCATCAGAAGGACCTCAACCTGGCACTGGCCGGTGCGCGCGAGCTAGGCATCAATCTGCCCAACACCGCCAACGCCCAGCAAGTGTTCAGCACCTGCACCGCCATCGGTGGCAGCAACTGGGATCACTCGGCGCTGATCAAGGGCCTGGAGCACATGGCCAACTTCTCAATCCGCGACAAATAATCGCTGTGCTTATAGCCGCTGCCCCGCCTCGGGCAACGGCTACACCTCTCACCCGCCTCTGAAGTGTGTCGCCACCATGCACGCCTCCCCCCTCAGCCAGCATTGCCCGGATTGGGCGACTGCTCTGTGCAACGGTTTCAGCCAGATTTTTTTGCAACGTCACCCCTTGTGTGGCGTGTTTTGCTTACTCGCGATTGTGGTCAGCGCTCCCGCCCTGGTCGGCGGCGCCCTGCTCGGCGGTCTGAGCGGTCTGTTAACCGCCCAGCGGCGCGGCTACCCGAAAGCCCAGCGTCAGGCCGGGCTTTACAGCTACAACGGCGTATTACTGGGCTTGTTGCTGAGCCATCAACTGCCGTGGTCGCCCATGCTGCCGCTGCTGATCATCGCCAGTGCTGGCCTGAGTACCATGCTGATTCATCAGTGGCTCAAACGTGCCCACCGCGATCAAAGCCTGATGGCCTACACCGCGCCCTTTGTCGCGCTCGGCTGGCTCTTGCTCAGTCTCAATGCCGCACCCGCTGCCAGCCTGAGCGCCACACCGCCGGTCACTGCACACACGCTGCTGCAAGGGCTGTTCAGCGGCCTGGGCCAAGTCATGTTGTTGCCGTCGCCGATCGCCGGTCTGCTGATCGTGCTGGGGCTGTGGCTCAGCCATTGGCGTGCCGCGCTGTGGGCGCTGGCAGGTTCACTGGCCGGCCTGGGTTTTAGTCTGCTTGAGCACGAAGCGCTGGCCGCGCTGAGCGGCTTGGGGGGGTACAACGCCGCACTCGCCGCACTGGCCCTGAGCCAGGGTACACGCCAGCCCTGGCGGCCACTGGCGGGCATTGCACTGGCCCTGCTGCTGACACCCGGCTTCGCCGCCCTCGGCCTGCCTGCGCTGACGGCGCCCTTTATTCTCAGTTGTTGGCTGGTGCAGGCCAGCATTCGCATCATTAAGCCTGCGGGGGCGCGATCCGGGTTGCGCATTGAACGCTAATCCACGAATCTTCTTACCTTTGAGATTCGAGCTACCCACATGGATAACAACGATTGGCGTCAGCGTTTGTACGTCATGGTCTTTCAGGCCGACACACCCGCCGGACGCCGTTTCGATACCACGCTGCTGCTGATCATTCTGTGCAGTCTGGTGGTGGTGATACTCGACAGCATCGACAGCATTCATCGCGACTACGCCAGCGTGCTGGCCTATATCGAATGGGGCTTCACCTTCGTGTTTGCGATTGAATACGGCTTGCGCCTGTATTGCTCGCCCAAACCCCTGCGCTACGCCTTCAGCTTTTACGGGCTGGTGGATTTGCTGGCCATTGTGCCCGGCATCCTGGCGATCTATTACAGCGACGCTCAGTACCTGCTGATTATTCGTATCATCCGCATGCTACGAATCTTTCGCGTGCTCAAGCTTGCCCCTTACTTGAGTCAGGCCAATTACCTGCTCTCGGCGTTACGAGGCAGCAAGCAAAAAATCATCGTCTTTCTGGTCAGTGTTTCCACGCTCGTCACCGTGTTTGGCACCCTGATGTACGTGGTCGAAGGGCCCGAAAACGGCTTCACCAGCATTCCAATCAGTATCTATTGGGCTATCGTCACCCTCACCACCGTGGGCTTCGGTGACATCGTGCCCAAAACCCCGGTCGGGCAAATCATCTCGGCGCTGGTGATGATCACCGGTTACTCGATCATTGCCGTGCCCACCGGTATTTTCACCGCCGAACTGGCCAATGCCATGCGCGGTGAGCAACTCAAGCACAACTGCCCCACCTGCAAGAAAGAACGCCACGAACCCACGGCCTCGTTTTGCTCGCGATGCGGTAACGCGTTATTCACCAAAAATGCATAAGCAAAGCTTTTTTTAATCTTTTAAGCACTAAGCGCCAGCAGCTATAGTTGCTGGCAAATTGCCCCATTTGCCCCCTATAACAAGGAATGAGCCGTGAAAAAACTTTTTAGCGCTTCTGTCCTGGCCGCAAGCCTGGCCTTTATCGGTGTTGCCCACGCCGCGCCCAAGCCGCTGCTGAACGTTTCGTACGACGTCATGCGCGACTTCTACAAGGAATACAACCCGGCTTTCCAGAAACACTGGGAAGCCGAGCACACAGAAAAACAGAACATTCAAATGTCGTTTGGCGGCTCCAGCAAGCAAGCGCGCTCGGTCATCGACGGTCTGCCCGCTGACGTCATCACCATGAACATGGCCACCGACATCAACGCCCTGGCAGACAACGGCAAGCTGGTGCCTGAAAACTGGGTCACGCTGCTGCCCGACAACAGCGCGCCGTTCACCTCCGCCACGGTTTTCATCGTGCGCAAAGGCAATCCAAAAGCGCTGAAAGACTGGTCAGACCTGGTCAAAGATGGCGTTGAAGTCATCGTGCCCAACCCCAAAACGTCCGGTAATGGTCGTTACACCTTCCTCTCGGCATGGGGCTACGTGCTGAAAAACGGCGGGGACGAAACCAAGGCCCGGGACTTCGTTGGCAAGCTGTTCGCCCACGTACCGGTTCTGGACACCGGCGGCCGTGCGGCCACCACCACGTTCATGACCAACCAGATCGGCGACGTATTGGTGACCTTCGAAAACGAAGCCGAAATGATTGCCCGCGAATTTGGTCGTGACCAGTTCGAAGTGATCTACCCAAGCGTGTCGGCCGAAGCTGAGCCGCCGGTGGCCGTGGTCGATAAAGTGGTCGACAAAAAAGGCACGCGTGCGGTGGCCGAGGCTTATCTCAAATACCTGTGGTCGCCTGAAGGTCAGGAAATCGCCGCCAACAACTACTTGCGTCCACGTGACCCGGCCGTGCTGGCTAAATACCAGGACCGCTTCCCGAAAGTTGACTTCCTGTCGGTGGAAAAAACCTTCGGCAACTGGCGTGACGTGCAAAAAACCTACTTCAACGACGGCGGGGTCTTTGATCAGATCTACCCGGCCAAGTAACCCGACCCAGCCAGGGTCGCAAATCCGCACCCGCGTCGCCGCTGCCGAAAGCTGCGTGCGGCGGCGAAGCCGTCGTAAAGTCCCTCGGCAGCGGCGACGTGACTTAAAGCACACCGCAATAAGCTGTACATAAACACAGTAAAAACAGTTGCTCTCGTTTTAATCTCTGCCATGCTGTGCACCTTCTGCGCAGCATGAACGAGTGAAGCGATGCGGCTGTTTTTGTGTGAAAAACCTTCCCAGGCCAAGGATATTGCGGCCGTGCTCGGCGCCAGCCGACGCGGCGATGGCTGCTGGACGGGGCCTGACGCCACCGTTACCTGGTGCATTGGCCACTTGCTCGAAACCGCCCCGCCAGACGCCTACGACGAGCGCTACAAGCGCTGGGTGCTGGCCGACCTGCCGATCATTCCGGATAAATGGAAGATGCGGGTCAAACCAAAAACCGCCAGCCAGTTCAAAGCCGTCAAGCGTCTGCTGGGTGAAGCCAGCGAACTGGTGATCGCGACCGACGCCGACCGCGAAGGCGAAATGATCGCCCGCGAACTGGTCGATCACTGCCGGTATCGCGGCCCGATTCAACGCTTGTGGCTGTCTGCGCTGGACGACGCTTCCATTCGTAAAGCGCTGGCCGCACTCAAACCCGGTGCAGAGACCTTCAACCTGTACCACAGCGCACTGGGACGCTCGCGCGCCGACTGGCTGATCGGCATGAACATGAGCCGTCTGTTTACCCTGCTGGGGCGTCAATCCGGTTATCAGGGCGTGCTGCCGGTGGGTCGCGTACAAACCCCGACCTTGCGCCTGGTGGTCGACCGCGACCGCAGCATCAGCGACTTCGTGCCCGTGGCGTACTGGGCCATTGAGGTACACCTCAAGCACGACAGCCAAGTGTTCACCGCGCAATGGCGCGCCGACCCGCACACCTGTGACGAACAGGACCGCTGCCTGAATCAGGCTCACGCCCGGCAGGCCGCCACAGCGATGCAAAACGCCAGCCAGGCACGCGTGGTCAAACTGCGCACAGAGCGCATGCGCGAAGTCGCGCCGCTGCCCTTCGACCTCGGCACGTTGCAAGAAGTGTGTTCAAAAAAGCTGGGGCTGGGCGCCCAAGAAACCCTCGACATCGCCCAGTCGCTGTACGAAACCTACAAAGTCATCACCTACCCGCGCAGCGATTGTGGCTACTTGCCACAAAGCCAGCACGCTGAGGCCGCGTCCATCCTCCACGCGTTGCAGCAGGCCGACCCCAGCCTTGGCGCATTAGCCACTCATCTGGACCCTCAACGCCGCTCACGGGCCTGGAACGACGCCAAAGTCAGCGCTCACCACGGCATCATCCCCACGGCGGCAGCCAAAAACCTTGAACGTCTGACGGGCAAACCGAGGGCTGTTTATACGTTGATACGCGCACGTTATCTGGCGCAATTCTTGCCCAATCATGAGTACGACCGCACCCAGGCCGATTTCGATTGCGCGGGCCAGGCCTTGCGCGCAGTGGGCAAACAAATCGTCGAACCCGGTTGGAAACGCGCACTGCCCCACGCCCTGGCCCCCGCCAAAGGCCAAGCCCCGGCGCCGCAGCCGCTGCCCCTGCTGCGCGAAGGTCTGGATTGTGCGATTACCGACGTGCTGCTCAAAGACCTGTGGACCCAACCGCCCAAACCCTTCACCGAGGGCGATTTGATCAAGGCCATGAAAAACGTCGCCAAGCTGGTGCAAGACCCGCTGCTCAAGCAAAAACTCAAGGACACCACCGGGATCGGCACCGAAGCCACCCGCGCCGGCATCATTCAAGGCTTGCTGGACCGCGGCTACCTGAGCAAAAACGGCAAAGCGCTGGCCGCCACTGCGCCCGCCTTCAGCCTGATCGACGCGGTGCCGCGCGCCATCGCCGATCCGGGCACCACCGCCATCTGGGAGCAAGCACTGGACATGGTGCAAAGCGGTGAAATGAGCCTTGAGACCTTTGTCTCCAAGCAGGCGGCGTGGATGAGCAAGCACATCGAGCGGTGCAGCGGCCTGCAAATGACCATCAGCGGGCCTGCCAGCCCGGCAGGCGGCGCACCGGCCTGGAAGAAAAAACGCAAAAGCTCCACGGCCAAAACCAAGCCTAAGCGCGCAGTGCGAAGTTCGAGTAAAGAGGCGTGATTGCCTAAAGCACAGTGCGGGCGCACCGCGTCAACGTGTATCAATCACGCGCTCATGGCGTGGTTCACCCCACCTCTAACATCCAACCCCACAAGGCACTTATTTCCCGACGCTAAATTCACCATTGATATTTTCAAGTTTTGGCACATCGGAAGGTTCATAGTAGCCAGAAGTGGGGTAAGAGTATTTGCTGGCACCAAGCGAACATCTAGCGTTGACATAGCACTGTTCTTTTCCTGTTTTTTCGTTTTTCCTAATCTCCGAATCCACGACCCTACAACTTTTCTCAGCGCTGCTTAAATACCAAGCATCCATGCACTCATCAGCAACGGCCATCTGCTGTACGCCCAGCATCAAGATCGGGAATACCATTACGCACATTAAACGATTCATATTGATTGCCTCTTTGAGGGGAAAGTCATTTAAATCTAGAGGGCAATGAGAGGGGCGTACACTGTTAGAGCTGACAGTTTTTAATACGTTTTTAACCTAATAACACTCGCGGTTAATCCAAACTACAACCGTCCCTCCAGCCCCTTCAGATGACGGTATTCAATGATCGATTTAAGTACGCCCCAACCACCCATCTAAGGGCCATATTTGATAGCGGGCAACAGGGTGGATGGACAAACAGCGCCAAGCGCTGGCACTGAAGGTATTTACCTTCAGTGCCAGTGACCGGTTTTTACTTGAACTGCCGGCTCAAGCCCGGCGGTACACCACTGATATCAGTCTCTTCCCACGGCCCGTTCGGGCTGACGGAGCGGCTCCAGCCGTTGCTCCAGCGGTAATAGGTGCGCTGGCGGTAGAACGTGTCGGGTTGCTCTTCAAGCACATAAACGCCCAAGCGGGCATCCCAATGACTCGGCCCGCCGGGTGGCGGTGCAAAGGTCGCCGAGGTGCGTGGCAATGGCTTTGGCGGCTTGGGAATCGGCATGTCCGGCAACGGCTTGCCAGCCGGCTGCGACGACGGTTGCGGCACCGGGGCTGGCGTGGTCGGGGCGGTTTGATCCGAAGGCTGATGAACCGCACAGGCGCTCAGGCCTAACGCGAAACTGAGCAGGGTGATGCGAGCAAGCGGATGCATGAGGGTTCTCTTGTCGTTAATCGCGTACAGGCGCACGTTTGCTCGCGCCTGTACGGGACAGTATTGACCGGTTATTTATCCGGGCTGTCGATGGTCAGCTGTTGCAGCGCTGTGGTGCTGCTGGACAGCGGTTTGCTGCGCCCTGCCCATTCGCCAGCAGTCGGCTGGCCAGCACGGGAGATGCGTGCAACCAGTTGGACTTCAGGAAAGTTCGACAGTTTCAATTGCGGCATCATCGCATCGCTGTCCGCCAGTTCAACCGTAATGGGCAAGTCGGCCACGGTTACGCGCTTAACCGCCAACGGCGCCGGTGGCCCGGTCACGGCACGGGCGAAAATGAACACGCTGTCGGTCGGCAATACACTGGCTTTCACCGCGTCCGCCAGATCGACGCTGACCTTGATCGATGCCTGAGCCTTGGCCACAGGCGCAGCCTCAACCTGGGCCCCATTGGCCTGCAATTGCTCACGGGCTTTTTCGATGCCGCCTTCGAGCGCTGCGCGAGACGCGTCGCCTTCAGGCAGTTCGTTCATCAGCCGCTGCCAGTAGCCAATGGCTTGCTGATAACGCTTGGCCTCGAACGCTGCGATGCCCAAAAGGCCCAGACTGGTGACTTCTTTAGGGTCGGCCTTGAGCGCTTCATCGGTCAGCGCTTGCGTGGTGGCGCTCCACTGTTTGTTGTCCGCAAAATACTGCGCCTGCGCCCATTGGCCCAGCAACTCGGGTTGACGACCGGCCAGCGCAACGGTTTTTTCGAACACCTTGGCCGCGTCTGCCGGACGGTTTTGCGCCATGTAAGCGCGACCCAGGAAGTACAAACCTTCAGCCGAGTCAGGCTGTGCGGCGGCCGCACGCTCCAGCCGCGCGACCATTTCTTCAAGCGATTGCGGCGGCTGAGAGAATTCGCGGGTCAGCTCAACCTTGTCGCTCGCACCGTAGTGCAAGTAAAGCCCCAGGCCCAACACCGGCACCATGACGGCAGCCAGCAACGGCACGGCTTTACCGAGGCTGGACACCCGCGCCGGGGCGGCGCCTTCGGTGTCGGCCAACAGTTCGCGCGCGGCTTCCGCACGCCCGGTTTCAAGTTGGGCGTCGGTCAATACACCGTCTTCACGCTGAGCCAACAGCTCAGCCACGCGCTCCTGATACAGGGCCACGTTCAGTGCGGTGCGGTCTTCCTCACGCTGGGCGCGACGGGCGCGCAACACCGGGATCAAGATAAAGCTGAGGGCGATCAGTAGCAGCAAACCGGCTGCAAGCCAGAAATCAATCATCTTTGGTTTTATCCAGCAAAGTGTCGAGGCGCTGACGCTCCTCGGCAGAAAGGGTGTCTACCTGTGTGGCGCGTTGGCTGCGACGACGGCCCACGATCACGCCAATCACTACCAGACCACCAACGAGCAAGCCCAGCGGGCCGAACCACAAAATCGCGGTTTTGCCGGTCAGCGCCGGTTTGTAACGCACGAAGTCACCGTAACGGTCGACCATAAAGTCGATGATCTGCTGGTTGTCCTTGCCCTCACCCAGCATGCGAAAGATCTCGCGGCGCAGGTCAGTAGCAATCGGCGCGTTGGAGTCGGCAATGTCCTGGTTCTGACATTTTGGACACCGCAGCTCTTTGGTCAGATCACGAAAACGGTCACGCTCGGCGTCATTTTTAAACTCGTACGTGTCGATGGCAGCATGGGCCACGCCCGTGAGGGTCAGGCCAAAGGCGATCGCGGTTAACCAGCGCCTCATGGTTTGGCCTCGTCAACCAGCGCCTGGTACTTGCCCGCCAGTTGCTCACGCCACACGGTTTCATCGATCACGCCCACGAACTTGTGACGAATCACGCCCTGGCTGTCGATGATGAACGTTTCAGGGGCACCGTATACGCCCAGGTTCAAGCCCAGCGAGCCGTCCGCATCGTCGATGTCCAACTGATACGGGTTGTGAAAATCCTTGAGCCATTTTTTCGCGTCGCCGTTGTCGTCTTTGTAATTGACGCCGTAGATCACCACGCCCTGCTCGGCCAGTTTGGTCAGCACCGGGTGCTCGACCCGGCACGAAATGCACCAGGTCGCCCACACGTTGACCAAAGCTGGCTTGCCCTTGAGGTCGGCCTCGGTCAGGGTCTTGTCACCCTCCACCGACGGCAGGCTAAAGGCCGGGAATGGTTTATCGATCATGGCCGACGGCAGTTCGGTCGGGTCCAGGTACAAGCCCTTGTAAAGAAACCACGCCATGCCCAAAAACACCGCCAGTGGAATCAGCATCAACCAACGTCTCATGCCGCAGCTCCTGTCATGCCCAGCGCGTCACGCACACGGGTTTTTACTTTGACCCGGTAACGACGGTCCATCGCGGCCAGTAACCCGCCAAAGCCCGTCAGCAACCCACCAAACCAGATCCAGCGCACAAACGGCTTAACGTGCACACGAACCGCCCAGGCACCCTCGCCCAACGGTTCGCCGAGCGCCACATACAGGTCGCGGGTGAAACCGGCATCGATGCCCGCTTCCGTCATCATCGAACTCTGCACCGTGTACAGGCGTTTTTCAGGGTGCAGCACGCTGACTTCCTTGCCATTGCGCACCACGCGCACGGTGCCTTTGTCTGACGTAAAGTTCGGGCCCTGGTAGTGCTTGGCCCCCTCAAAGATGAAGTGATAACCGCCCAGCTCCATCGACTCGCCCGGTGCCAGGCGCAGGTCGCGCTCGGCACTGTTCTGACTCGACAACACCACGCCTACCGCGCACACCGCTATGCCCAGGTGGGCAATTTGCATGCCCCAGTAGCTGCGGGTCAGGCTGCGCAGGCCTTTGACCAGACCTTTGTGACGGGTTTTGTCGCCGATATCGCGCACCCCGGCCAGCAGCACCCAGGCGGCCAGCATAAAGGTGGTCAAGACCGCCCAGTTAAAGTCGCCGTAAGCCACGCCAGCAATCGCCGACAACGCGGCACTGCCCAACAACACCGGGGTGAGCATGCCCAACAGCCATTTAACCGGGGTGTCTTTCCAGCGCACCAGCACACCCACCGCCATCACCACCATCAGCAACGCCATCAGCGGGATAAACAGCGCGTTGAAGTACGGCGGGCCCACCGACATTTTGGCGCCACTGATGGCGTCCAGAATCAGCGGGTACAACGTGCCCAGCAGAATCATCGAAGCGGCGACCACCAGAATCAGGTTGTTGCCCAGCAGCAAGGTTTCACGCGACCACAGGTTGAATCCGACGTGGCTTTTCACCACCGGGGCGCGCAATGCAAACAGCGTCAGCGAACCGCCCACCACAAACAGCAGGAAAATCAGGATGAACACGCCGCGCTCAGGGTCAGAGGCAAACGCGTGCACTGAGGTCAATACGCCCGAACGCACCAGGAAGGTGCCCAGCAGGCTCAACGAAAACGCAGCAATGGCCAGCAATACGGTCCAGCTTTTGAATACACCGCGTTTTTCTGTCACCGCCAACGAGTGAATCAGCGCCGTGCCCACCAGCCAAGGCATGAAGGACGCGTTTTCAACCGGGTCCCAGAACCACCAGCCGCCCCAGCCAAGCTCGTAATAGGCCCACCACGAGCCCAGCGTGATGCCGATACCGAGGAAGGCCCAGGCCACGATGGTCCACGGACGCGACCAGCGCGCCCACGCGGCATCAAGACGCCCGCCGAGCAAGGCGGCAATGGCAAACGCAAACGCCACCGAGAAACCCACATAACCCATGTACAGCATCGGCGGGTGAACGATCAGGCCGATGTCTTGCAACAGCGGATTAAGGTCGTTGCCATTGGCCGGAATCTGCGGCAATAGCCGCGCAAAGGGGTTGGACGTCAAAATCAGGAACAGCAGGAAGCCGACGCTGATCATGCCCATGATCGACAGCACCCGCGCCAGCATCACCTGCGGTAATTGGCGCGAGAAGATCGACACGGCGAAGGTCCAACCGCCCAGAATCATGGCCCACAACAGCAGCGAGCCTTCGTGGGCACCCCACACCGCGCTGAATTTGTAGTACCACGGCAGCGCACTGTTGGAGTTACTGGCCACATAGGCCACCGAGAAGTCATCGGCCATGAACGACCAGGTCAGGCAACCGAACGCAAACAGCAGAAAGGCGAACTGGCCCCAGGCGGCCGGTTGCGCCAGGCTCATCCATAATTTGTCCCCACGCCAGGCCCCGAGCAACGGCACGATGGCCTGCACAATGGCAATGCACAGCGCCAGAATCATGGCCAATTGGCCCAACTCCGGGATAAACAATCCAAACGTCATCACTTAACCTCTTTGGCCGGTGCAGGATTACCCGGTGCAGGCGCGGATTGGCCGCTCTCTTTCAACGCCTTGGTGACTTCAGGCGGCATGTATTTTTCGTCGTGCTTGGCCAGCACTTCGTCCGCCACTACCACGCCCTGGGCGTTGAGCTTGCCCAGCGCAACGATCCCCTGCCCTTCGCGGAACAGGTCCGGCAGAATGCCGCGGTATTGAATGGTGACGGCTTTATTGAAATCGGTGACCACAAACTCAACGTCCAGCGAGTCGCCGCTGCGCTTGAGCGAGCCGTCTTGCACCATGCCACCGGCACGAATGCGCGTGTCGACCGGCGCTTCGCCGTTGGCGATCTGGGTCGGGGTGTAAAACAGGTTGATGTTCTGCTGCAAGGCGCTCAAGGCCAATGCCACGGCAGCCCCGGCACCGACCAGAATCGCCAGGATGATGATCAAACGTTTTTTACGCAGCGGATTCACTTCGTGTTCTCCCGGCGCAAACGACGCGCCTCTTGTTGCAGATAACGCCGACGCGCCAGGACCGGCAGCGCCACGTTCAACGCCAGGACCGCCAGGCAAATGCCATAAGAGGTCCAGACATACACCGCGTGATGGCCCATGGCGATAAAGTCGCCAAAAGAAGCAAAACTCATCGCGCACCCTCCAGTGCTTTGAGCACTTCAGCTTTGACCCAACTGCTGCGGGCCTCGCGTTTTAACACCTCAAGCCGCATGCGCAGCAGCAGCACGGCGCCAAAAAAGCAATAAAACCCCGCCACCGTGAGCAGCAGCGGCAGCCACATTTCCATTGGCATGGCCGGTTTTTCAGTCAGGGTGAACGTTGCCCCTTGGTGCAGGGTGTTCCACCACTCCACCGAGTATTTGATGATCGGGATATTGATCACACCGACAATCGCCAGCACGGCGCAAGCCTTGGCCGCGCTGTCACGGTTGGTAATGGCATTGCCCAACGCGATCAGGCCGAAATACAGAAACAGCAGAATCAGCATCGAGGTCAGGCGCGCATCCCACACCCACCACGAACCCCAGGTCGGTTTGCCCCAGACGGCGCCAGTGACCAGCGCCACGGCGGTCATCCACGCGCCAATCGGTGCGGCGGCTTGCAGTGCCACGTCGGCGATTTTCATCTTCCACACCAGCCCTACGACGCCGCAGACCGCCAGCATCACGTAGCAGGACTGCGCCAGCATCGCGGCAGGCACATGGATATAAATGATCCGAAAACTGTTGCCCTGCTGGTAGTCCGGTGGCGCAAACGCCAGGCCCCAGACCACCCCGCTGACAATCAGCAAGACGGCGGCAATGCTCAACCACGGCAGCAGGCGGCCACTGATGGCATAGAACCATTTGGGCGAGCCGAGTTTGTGAAACCAAGTCCAGTTCATCACGCTGTTTCCATCACGGTGCCGGTCACGACAGGGTGAGTGTCATGCCAGCCAGGGTCTTTACTGGCCAATGAATGGCCAGACCTCATTATTCGCCGACGCTGATTTTCAGGCCGGCGGCTATAGCAAACGGTGTAAGGGTTACTGCCAGGGCGGTCAGGCTACCCAGCCACAGCAAATAACCCGTCGCGGGCATCCCCATAAGCGCCGCCTGCAAGGCACCACTGCCCAGGATCAGCACCGGGATGTAGAGGGGCAGAATCAACAAGGCGAGCAACAGGCCGCCGCGCTTGAGACCCACCGTCAAGGCAGCCCCCACGGCACCGAGCAAGCTCAGTACCGGCGTGCCAAGCAGCAACGACATCAGCAACACCGGCAGACACGCCACCGGTAGCCCCAGCATTAATGCCAGCAACGGTGACAGAATCACCAGCGCCAGCCCGGAAAACGCCCAGTGTGCCAGCACTTTGGCCAACACCAGTAGAGCAAGGGGGTGCGACGAAAGGACCCACTGCTCCAGCGATCCGTCCTCGAAATCACTGCGGAAAAGCCCGTCCAGCGAGAGCAAAACCGATAAAAGGGCGGCCACCCACAGCAGCCCCGGAGACAAGGTTTGCAACAATTGAGTTTCAGGACCGACCGCCAGCGGGAACATTGCAATCACGATCGCGAAGAACACCAGCGGGTTGGCCAACTCGGCCGGACGACGAAACAATAAACGCGCCTCACGCGCCAGCAACACGGCAAACACACTCATACAGCCCAACGCCCCAAATCAATATCGCGATAACCGCCAGGCACGCGGGTCAAGGTGTGATGCGTGGTGAGCACCACCATGCCGCCCTGTTCGCAATGACGGGCCAGGTGCTCTTCCAGTTGCGCAACGCCTTGTTTATCGAGCGCGGTAAAGGGCTCGTCAAGAATCCACAGCGCCGGGCTGTCCAGATACAGGCGAGCCAGGGCCACACGTCGCTGCTGCCCCGCCGACAAGGTGTGACACGGCACGTCTTCAAAACCTTTGAGACCCACGGCTGCCAGCGCGGCCCAAATGGCCTCGCGCGACGCCGCACGATGCAACGCACACAGCCAACTGAGGTTTTCTTCGGCGCTGAGCAGGTCTTTGATGCCCGCCGCATGCCCGATCCACAACAGCGTGTTGGCCAGCTCAGTGCGCTGTTGGCTTAAAGGCTCGCCATTTAGGCGTATTTCACCCGCCGTCGGCTGCATCAGGCCCGCCAACAAACGCAGCAGGCTGGTTTTGCCGCTGCCGTTGGGGCCGCTGATTTGCAGCATGTCACCGCTGGTCAGGCGCAATTCGAGGTTTTCGAACAACATCCGCCAGTCACGCTCACAGGCGAGCGCTACGGCTTCTAGAAGAGGGCTGGTCACGTAATTGAGGCCTTCACGGTTCAAGTCGGCGCGGGCGTGGCCGTTAAAGTGATGCAGGATAAATGCATTTGCGGCCTGATTCAGCGAGCTGGATCAAACATTCGTAATGTTTTGCTGCCCTCTGAACGACGGGGCGGCATTATACATGCCATGTCCTACTCTAAAGAGGGCAATTTCGACAGGTTGTAACGATGAAAGGCGACATGAATATTCCCCCGCTCCTGCCAACGGCACCAAACGGTGCACGCTCCGGCGTGGTCGGGGGTGAGCTGCTCAAGTTATTACAACCCCTCGACGGCTTGATCAGCCCCGGCCAAAGTGCCAAGGCTGAAGTGCTGTCGCTCAAGCAAGACGACCAGGCGTTTCAATTGCTGCTCAAGCTGACCCTGGCGGGCGGGCGCCAAACCAACGTGCAAGCCAACAGCAATTTCCCGCTGCCGCTGGGTACGCAACTGGCCGTGACCCAGCCCAGCGCCGGCAACCTGGCCATCAGCGTGCAGCAGGCGTTGAGCAGCAGTGTCGCCACGCTCACCCGCCTCGACACCCAGCAGTTGCCCTTGGGCACCCTGTTGCAAGGCAAGGTGCTAACGACCCAGGTGTTGCCACAACCTGCGGGGCAACCGGCGGTGTATCGCTCGCTGGTCACCCTGCTCAATACCGCTCTGAGTGGCAGCACCCTGGCGCTCGACAGCCCACAACCCTTGCGTCTGGGCAGCCTGCTGACGGCACAAGTGCAAGGTGCGCAAAGCCTCAACTTCGTGCCCCTGAGCGGGCGGCAGGATCAACTGGCTATCGCGCAACAATTGGTCACACAACAAAGCCGCCAAGGCTCGCTGGAAGGGCTGTTAAACGCCCTGCAAAACCTGCCGTCTAGCACCCGCATGCCTGCCGAGTTGCGCGCATCAATCGATTCGCTATTGGCAGGTTTGCCTACCCCCGCCCAACTGGGCACCCCAAAAGGGTTGAGCGACGCCCTGCTCAATAGCGGCGCGTTTCTGGAGGCCAAACTGCTGGGCGGTCAACCGCAAGCGTTGGCGCCAGACATGAAGGCCACTTTATTGCGATTGATTGCGCACATTTTGCCCGGCGTACCCGCCAATACCAGCCTCAACCCTGGCGCTGCCGCCAGTGCTCAGGCGCAAGCCATGCCCACGTTCGTGCGCAACGCGCTGGGCATGCTGGGGCAAGTCAGCGCCAAACCGCAGCCAACGGGCTTCCCGTTGCCCACGCGCACCCCGCACAACGGCGAAGGTGAAGACAGCCTGCAAAGCCTGCTCAAGCTCGCCGCCGCCGCTATCTCGCGCTTACAGAGCCATCAATTGTCCAGCCTTGAGCAAAGCGGGCGCACCCCCGACGGCGGGCTGTTGACCACCTGGCAGCTGGAAATCCCGATGCGTAACGCCCACGACATCGTCCCGCTGCAAGTGAAGTTCCAACGCGAAGACCCGCCCGAAAAAGACCCTGAAGACAAGCGCGAAACCCGCGAAGTCAAAGACCCACTCTGGCGCGTGGAGCTGGCCTTCGACCTCTCGCCTCTGGGGCCGCTGCACGTGCAGGCGCAATTGCTGCGCGGCAACCTGTCGGGCCAGCTCTGGGCCCGACACGCCTTCACCGCCGAACTGATCGCAAGCCAACTGGTTCACCTGCGCCAGCGTCTGAAAGACGCCGGGCTGAGTGTGACCGATCTCGATTGCCACCAGGGCACACCGCCGCAAGGTGGCCATAGCCCACTGGAACAACGCTGGGTCGACGAAACCGCATGAAAACGCCCACTCCCCCGCCGCGCCAGGCGATTGCCCTCAAATATGACGGCCAACAGGCTCCCACCCTCACGGCCAAAGGCGACGATGAATTGGCCGAAGCCATTCTCAAACTCGCCCGCGAGTACGACGTGCCGATCTATGAAAACGCCGAGTTGGTGAAACTGTTAGCGCGCATGGAACTGGGTGACAGCATCCCCCAGGAGCTTTACCGAACGCTGGCCGAGATCATTGCTTTTGCCTGGCAGTTGAAGGGCAAATTCCCGGCGGGATTTGATCCGGATGCGCAGCCGGTAGAGCGGGATGTAACGCCGCGATAATTAACGTCACAGGGTCAGAACGAGCCTTCGGCATTCGGGTCAATCGTGTGCGTCAGGTTAATGCCTTCAGACCATATAGACTGTTCAGCCTCCAGCGTCAGTAGATAACTGAGTTCGAAGGTGGGCGTGTATTGAAACCAGCGGGGCAAGAATGACAAATGGATCACACTGCCTGGCGCCTCATCTGTAATCGTTATTGCCAAGCCTGGCTCGCCCACCATCAGTCTACGGTCCCAACACAACCGGTAGCTGTTGCCGGGGCTTACATCCACCCCGAGCACAATCTCAACGTCAATGGCTTGCGTCACCGGGCGCATAGGTATGACACCTTGAGCATCGGCATCGGGAACTATCGGTGCAAGGGGAACCGCCGCTGGCCCAACCATCATTGAACTCCCATCATGAGTGATGCGCGCAGTTCTAATAAACCGCAGCATTCAACATTCAAAAGAACACGTTATAAAGCGCCCTCTTTTCAGGGCATCGACTCAAATGACGCGTCATGCCGAACTCTGACTATCAATTATTCACTGGCCCCTGAACGACCCTGTTAAAAGCCGCCTCGCGCTGATTATTATCCCGCCCCACACTTTGCACTACTGTCACTTCTGACAGTGGCGTGCCTGGGTGGCGCCCGTTACAGTCGGGCCATTATTTGCACAGGCAGGCTTGAACATGGGGCTCACCTTGCCCCTATTAAGGGAAAAAACCCAGTGAAAAAAGCCGTGGTGATTGGCGGCAGCCTGTCAGGCTGCCTCGTGGCACAAGTGCTGTCAGCACACTTCAGCGAGGTGGTGATCCTGGAAAAGGATCAATTTGACGCCACGACGGCGCCCCGAAAAGGCGTCCCTCAAGAGCACCATCTGCATCTGGTGCTTAAACAGGGCATGGACATCATTGAAAGCATCTTCCCCGGCATTACACATGCGCTGAATGCTGAGGGCGGCGTACCGCTCAATCTGGGCCGCGATCTACGCTGGTTTCAGGGCGGCGAATGGAAAGTCCCTTACCTCAGCGGGCTTTCATCGATGGTGTTCAGTCGCTCACTGCTGGACAAAACCTTGCGCCAGCGCATCCTCAGTAACCCGCGCGTCACCGTCAGCCGCCATACCAGGGTTAGCGGCTTGATCTGCAATGGCACCCGGGTTGAAGGGGTCACGCTCAGTCGAGAGGGGGTTGATGAAACACTGCGCTGCGAATTAGTGGTGGATTGCAGCGGCTTTGGCACTAAAACACCGCAGTGGCTAAAGGCCAATGGCTTGGGTGACGTGCAAATCAGCACCCTTAAAAAACACACCCACTATTCATCGCAGCTGTACCGCAGCACAGGCGCCGTGGACAGAAAAGCGGTCATGATCTGGGACCAGGGCAGTAACAAATATGATGTGGGGCTGATGTTTCCGATTGAAAAGAACACATGGCTCATTTCAGCCGCTGGCTGCTTTGAGTCCAATCCCACACATGATGTGACCGCCTACAAGGCCTTTATCAGCGCACTCACGCAGCCCGATATCAGTGACTTCATCGCGCAAGCCGTTCCGGTGTCTGAACTCTCAAGTTTTAAATTTGGGGGCAGCACCTGGCGCCACTATGAAAAAATGAGCCACTTCCCGGACGGGTTATTGGTGGTGGGGGCCGCCTTTTGCAACCTCAATCCATTCTTCGCCCAAGGCCTGACGATGTGCGCCAGCCACGTCAAGGTTTTACGTGAACACCTCACTCAAGGGCTGCCCGCACGGACGCTGCAAAAAAAACTGGCGCGTGTCTCGCGCATGCCTTGGGACATGGCTGAAATTGAAGACCTTCGTCACTCACGCGTCGAAGGCAAGCGCACTCTTTTCAAGCGATTCATGATGGCCTATGTCGGCATGTTCTACACACTCTCTAACCACAACACGTTCGCCAGGGAACTTCAGCTCAAGGTCATGCATCAAGTCGCATCGCCCTATGCACTCTTTCACCCGTCTATAGTCATGCGCATAGCGGGCATGGCCTGCTCGTCTGCCTGGCGGGCCAAATCATCCGTGCGAAGGGCGTCCTCCCATGACACTCCCCCCTATTGACCTATCACGCACGCGTGTCCAACGAGTTGATCGAGCATGAATTCGATTACGTCTATGTGGGGCGATATGAGGCTGAGCCGCGACCTGACCCCAACGAGGCGTGCGCCTGGAAATGGATAGACCTAGAAACCCTGAACGCTCAACTGGCCAATCAACCCGAGCTATTTACGGTCTGGTTTAAACAGATCATTCAACAACCGGGCGCGCAACTGCACGCCTTGAAAGAGCGTGCAGCCAGCGCACCAACTGCTGCCGGCTAAAACCACACGCAACAAAAAGGGCCGCTGCAACACAGGTTGCAGTGGCCCTTTTCACGTGATCCGTTTACGCAATTACCGGCTAAAAACTCAGCCTTTGTGCATCTTGCTCATCAACTCGGCCTCAGCCTGGGTCAGGCCACAGGACTCGGTCAATTCGTCGATGCTGGCACCCATGCCAACCAGGCGCGCAGCCTGGGAGAACGACAGGCTGGTCGGGTCGCGCTGTTCCAATTGCGTGAGTTTTTCAGGCAGCGGCGCCACCACCGCGCGCAACTCGTGCAGGTCTTCACCCATTTGCACGTTGCCGTTCTGGTAGGTGTCCAACCGTCGACCCAGCTCTTTGATGCGCTGATCGCGCAGCGCATCGCCCGCTGCCTGCTGCGCCGCAATCAAGCGCTGGCTGCGTACGTAGGACACGAACATCCACACCGTCAGCACCCAGAGCAGGCCCAGGACTATTACCGCCACCTCAAGCATCAATCAGATGTTCTCCAGATCCGACCATTCTTCTTCGCTCATCATTTTGTCCAGCTCAACCAGAATCAGCAGCTCGTCGTTCTTATTGCACACGCCCTGGATAAACTTGGCGGATTCTTCGTTGCCTACATTCGGCGCGGTTTCGATCTCGGACTGACGCAGATAAACCACTTCCGCCACGCTGTCGACCAAAATGCCAACCACCTGTTTGTCGGCTTCGATAATCACGATGCGACTGTTGTCTGTGATGTCAGCGTTCATCAAGCCAAAGCGCTGACGGGTATCGATCACCGTTACCACGTTGCCACGCAGGTTGATGATGCCCAGCACGTAGGAAGGCGCACCCGGAACCGGAGCGATTTCGGTGTAGCGCAGCACTTCCTGTACCTGCATCACGTTGATGCCGTAAGACTCGTTGTCCAGCTTGAAGGTGACCCATTGCAGGATCGGATCTTCGGAACCCTTTGCACTTGACTGATTCATACCCCAAACCCCTGACTAAATACCGCTAAAACGGTGTGTGTGCTGTCTGACCGCGCCATTGGCCCGGCCGTTTGTTTTGTCTGTTTACGCCTGCGGCGCGGGTACGGCTTTGGCCATATGCTTGACCGCGCCGCTGGCGATCAATTCGGCCAGCTCCGCCACGTCCAGCAGCGCGCACATGTGTTCAATCACCGTGCCCGCCAACCAGGGACGCTGCCCACGCTGGGTGCGCCATTTGATTTCGTTGGGGTCCAGGCGCAGCGAACGGCTGACTTGATGCACTGCCAGGCCCCATTCATAGCCCTGAACCGAAATAACGTATTGCAGCCCTTCGCGAAAGTCATCGCGGTAACGGTCGGGCATGACCCAGCGTGCGGTGTCGAGCACCTTGAGGTTGCCACTCTGGCTCGGCAAGATCCCCAAGAACCATTCCGGCTGACCGAACAGCGGCGTCAGCTCACGCCCGGCCAGCGAATAAATCGACCCCAAACACACCAGCGGCACGGCCAGCGTCAGGCCCGCCACGTCGAACAACAAGCATTCGAACGGTTCGGCTGCCCACGCCGGGCGACCATCACTGAGGGCAGGCAAACGCCCACCGGGCGCCGTCGGCAAATGCACATCGACCAATGGCCGGGCCAATGCTTGCTCGACCTGCCCCCCCTCAGGCCACTCAACCGCCAGCGCTGCCGGGGCACGAATGGGCACCACCACTGCGGGTGCGGGTGCAGGCACCACCGCGTCACGCACCTGCTCTTCCAGCACCGCCGCCGCGAAATCGTCCAGCCCGACGGTTTCAACCTCTGGCATGACCAACGGCATGACCGGTTCAGGCTCAGCCGCCAATAGCTCCTCAGTGGCCTCTTGCAACAGGCCGTCGAGGTAGGACTGCAACGCCAATTGCGGGCGCGTCGGTATCAATACAGGTTGCTTCATAGAGTGGCCCACGCCCAGCCTTCACACCCGAGACCTGTAGAGGTTATCGGCCGCACAACTTTGATACTTGAATGCACACCCACTTCACGCCACCTGCGGTGCAAGTTGGCGGCTCAGCAAATGCTTGAGCAAGGCGCGATACGCCACCACACCACGGCTTTTAGGGTCGAACTGCGACGGCGCAAGACCGGCGCGACTGGCGTCACGCAAACGTGTATCGACCGGGATATAACCCTGCCAAATCGTTTCGGGATACAGGTCACGCAACACCCGCAAGGTGCTCATGGACGCTTGGGTACGCCGGTCAAACAAGGTCGGCACGATGCTGTACGGCAACTCCTGTTTGCGCGAGCGGTTGATCATCGCCAGGGTGTTGACCATGCGCTCCAGCCCCTTGACCGCCAAGTGCTCGGTTTGCACCGGGATCACCAACTGCTGGCTCGCCGCCAAGGCATTGACCATCAACACGCCCAGCAGCGGTGGGCTGTCGATGATCGCGTAATCGTAGTCTTGCCACAGTTGCGCCAGCGCACGGGCAATCACCAGCCCCAGGCCACTCTGCCCCGGCGACTGGCGCTCAAGGGTGGCCAACGCCGTGCTCGAAGGCAGCAACGAGATGCGCTCGTTACTGGTGGCCAGCAACAATTGGGCGGGCATGCCTTCTGGCACCTGGCCCTTGTGCAAGAACAAGTCGTAGTTGCTGTGCTCAAGCGTATCGGGGTCGTAACCAAAGTAACTGGTCATGGAGCCGTGGGGGTCCAGATCGACCACAACCACGCGCTTGCCCGCCTCGGCCAGCAAACCGGCCAGAGCGATGGAGGTGGTGGTCTTACCGACACCACCTTTTTGATTGGCTACTGCCCAGACTCTCATTAGCGTGTTCCTCCCGGCGGCATGACCGCTTGGCCGAGAATTGACATTCAGTTATAGGGCCGGCGACGGAGAATTGACGGCATTCGCCCGAACCGGCGGCTTTGTCACCGGCGGTGCAGTTTGTGTGCCAGCTCGCTTCAACGCCGCATCCGGGGTGGCATGCGCAGAGCCGGTGCCGGTCAGACTGCGGCGCACATCGAGGTTGCGCGACACCACCAACACCACGCGCCGGTTCAGCGCCCGGCCTTCTGGCGTGGTGTTATTGGCCACCGGCTGAAACTCGCCGTAACCGACCGACGCCATGCGCGCCGGGTTAACCCCTTGCATGGCCAGCATGCGCACGATGCTCGACGAGCGCGCCGAAGACAGCTCCCAGTTAGTGGGGTACTGCGCCGTGCGAATCGGCAAATCATCGGTGAAACCTTCAACGTGAATCGGGTTGTCGAACGGCTTAAGGATGGTCGCCACTTTGTCGATGATGTTGAAGGCCACGTCACTGGGCATCGCGTCACCACTGCCAAACAACAAACTGGAATTGAGTTCGATCTCAACCCACAACTCGTTGCCACGCACCGTCAACTGATTGGACGCAATCAAATCGCCAAACGCGTGGGTGATGTCATCGGCGATGGTTTTCAGCGGGTCGCGGGTGATTTGACCAATGCCTGCGTCGGTCTGGTCGCTGTCTTTGACCAGCGGCTCGGCAGGCTTGGTGGTCAACGGCCGCTCATCACCGACCGGAATCGGCTTCATGGTGCGTTCAGCGTCGTTGAACACCCCCACCAGCGCCTGGGAGATGACCTTGTATTTGCCTTCGTTGATCGAAGAGATCGAGTACATGACCACGAAAAACGCAAACAGCAAGGTGATGAAGTCCGCGTAGGACACCAGCCAGCGTTCGTGATTGACGTGTTCTTCAGGCTGCCGACGGCGACGGGACATAGCGCAAACTCTCCATTAATCCATGAAGCCCTGAAGCTTCAACTCAATGGAGCGCGGGTTCTCGCCCTCGGCAATCGACAATATGCCTTCGAGCAACATTTCGCGGTAACGCGACTGGCGCATGGCAATCGACTTCAGCTTGCTGGCGATCGGCAACAGAATCAGGTTGGCACTGGCCACGCCATAAATGGTGGCGACGAACGCCACGGCAATGCCGCTGCCCAACTGGCTGGGGTCGGCCAGGTTACCCATCACGTGGATCAAGCCCATCACCGCGCCGATGATGCCAATGGTCGGCGCGTAGCCACCCATGCTTTCAAACACCTTGGCGGCTTCGATGTCGCGGCTTTCCTGAGTCATGAAATCGACTTCAAGAATGCTGCGGATCGCCTCCGGCTCCGCGCCGTCGACCAGCAATTGCAAGCCTTTGCGTGAGTAGTCGTCAGGTTCGGCGTCGGCGACGCCTTCCAGGCCGAGCAAGCCTTCCTTGCGCGCCGTCAGACTCCAGTTGACTACGCGGTCAACGCCGCCAGCCAGGTCGATATGGGGCGGAAAGAAAATCCAGATCACGGTTTGCATGGCGCGTTTGAAGGCGCTCATGGGCGACTGCAACAACGCGGCACCCACGGTGCCGCCGATCACGATTAACGCGGCCGGACCATTGGCCAACGCGCCAAGGTGGCCACCTTCGAGGTAGTTACCGCCGATGATGGCCACAAAGGCCATGATGATGCCGATCAGGCTCAGTACATCCATCAGTGACACGCCTCGACCAAGTGCTTGCCGATGTCATCCAGGCTGTACACCGCGTCCGCCAGGTTGGCTTTGACGATCGCCATTGGCATGCCGTAAATCACACAACTGGCTTCGTCTTGCGCCCAGACACTGCTGCCACCCTGCTTGAGCAGACGCGCGCCTTCGCGGCCGTCTGCGCCCATGCCGGTCAACACCACTGCCAACACTTTGTCGCCGTAAGACTTGGCCGCAGAACCGAAGGTGATATCCACACACGGCTTGTAGTTCAAACGCTCGTCGCCCGGCAGAATTCTCACCGTGCCACGGCCGTCGATCATCATTTGCTTGCCACCCGGCGCCAGCAGGGCCAGGCCCGGACGCAGAATGTCGCCGTCTTCAGCTTCTTTGACGCTGATGCGGCACAGCTTGTCCAACCGCTCGGCAAACGCCTTGGTAAAGGCCGCTGGCATGTGCTGAACCAGCACGATAGGCGCCGGGAAGTTGCCCGGCAGTTGCGTCAACACGCGCTGCAAGGCTACCGGGCCACCGGTTGATGTCCCAATCGCCACCAGCTTGTAGGCCTTACGTTTTGGCGCCGGTGAAGACGGCGCGGCCGCAGGCGCACTGCGACTGGCAATCGGCGTGGTGCGTGCCGGGGTTGGCGCAGGCGCCGTGGCGACAGGTGCAAAACCGCTGACCGCGGGCCGCGAGGGCGCCACTGAAGGTTGCGCCGAGGGCTGCGGTGCGCTGGAAAAACGGCGGTTGCTGCGCGAAATGGTGTGCACCTTCTCGCACAGCAACTGTTTGACCTTATCGGGGTTGCGCGAAATGTCTTCGAAGTTTTTCGGCAAAAAGTCCACGGCCCCTGCGTCCAGTGCATCCAGCGTGACGCGGGCACCTTCGTGGGTCAGTGAAGAAAACATCAACACCGGGGTCGGACACTTCTGCATGATGTGACGCACGGCAGTGATGCCGTCCATCATCGGCATTTCGTAGTCCATGGTGATCACATCGGGCTTGAGCGCCAGCGCCTGATCAATCGCCTCTTTGCCATTGGTGGCAGTGCCGATCACCTGGATCGTCGGATCAGCCGACAGAATTTCCGAGACGCGGCGGCGGAAAAAACCCGAATCATCCACCACCAGGACCTTGACTACCATAAACACTCCGTTAGGCGGCGCGAGACGCTAGCGCCCCGCTCCACCAGATTCAAATACGCCGTGCGGCGTAGCGTTTGAGCATGCTCGGCACATCCAGAATCAAGGCAATACGGCCATCACCGGTAATGGTGGCACCCGACATGCCAGGCGTGCCCTGGAGCATTTTGCCCAACGGTTTGATGACCACTTCTTCCTGACCGACCAACTGATCGACCACAAAGCCGATGCGCTGGGTGCCCACCGAAAGAATCACCACATGCCCTTCGCGCTGCTCTTCATGGGCGGCCGAGGCCACCAACCAGCGCTTGAGGTAGAACAACGGCAGCGCTTTATCGCGCACGATCACCACTTCCTGCCCGTCAACCACATTGGTGCGTGACAGGTCGAGGTGGAAAATCTCGTTGACGCTGACCAACGGGAACGCGAAGGCTTGATTGCCCAGCATCACCATCAGGGTCGGCATGATTGCCAGCGTCAGCGGTACTTTGATCACGATCTTCGAGCCTTGGCCCAAGGTCGAGTAAATGTTCAGCGAGCCATTGAGCTGGGCGATTTTGGTTTTCACCACGTCCATGCCCACGCCTCGGCCCGACACATCGGAAATCTCGGTTTTGGTCGAGAACCCCGGCGCGAAAATCAGGTTGTAGCAGTCGGACTCGCTCAAACGGTCAGCGGCGTCCTTGTCCATCAAGCCTTTTTTCACGGCGATGGCGCGCAACACGTTCGCGTCCATCCCTTTGCCGTCATCGGAGATGGACAGCAAAATGTGGTCGCCTTCCTGCTCGGCAGACAGGATCACCTTGCCGCAACGGGCCTTGCCAGCCGCTTCGCGTTCTTCAGGGGTTTCGCAGCCATGATCGACCGCGTTACGCACCAAGTGGACCAGCGGATCGGCCAGGGCCTCGACCAGGTTTTTGTCCAGGTCGGTTTCTTCGCCCACCAGCTCCAGGTTGATTTCTTTTTTCAGCTGACGCGCCAAGTCACGTACCAGTCGCGGGAAGCGACCGAAGACTTTTTTGATCGGCTGCATCCGGGTCTTCATCACCGCGGTTTGCAGGTCAGCGGTCACCACATCAAGGTTGGACACAGCCTTGGACATGGCTTCGTCATTGCTGTTGAGGCCCAGGCGCACCAAACGGTTACGCACCAGCACCAACTCGCCGACCATGTTCATGATGTCGTCCAGGCGCGCGGTATCGACCCGCACCGTGGTTTCAGCTTCAGAGGCCGCCGGTTTGTCCGGGTGCGCAGCCTGGGCACGCGCAGGTGCCACAGGGCGTGCGGGTTCAGGCTTTTTGGCTACCGCAGCTGCCGGGGCCGGGGCCGGTTTAGCCGCAACGGCTGGCGTCGCCACTTCAGAGAACTGGCCCTTGCCGTGCAACTCATCGAGCAGTGATTCGAACTCGTGATCGGTGATGTGATCCGGGCTGGCGGGTTTGGCCGCAGCGTCAGGCTCGGCGGCAGGCGCCTCTAGTGCTTGGGCACTGAACGATCCCTTGCCGTGCAACTGATCGAGCAACGCTTCAAATTCGTCATCAGTGATTTCATTGCTGGCCGGCGCCGCAGCAGCAGGCTCTGCGGCGGGCGCAGACGCAACGGCGTCGGGCGCAAAGCTGCCTTTGCCATGCAACTGATCGAGCAACGATTCGAACTCGGCATCGCTGATGTCTTCGCTGGCGGCGGGTGCATCGGCCGCGGCCTTGCCCGCATTGAGCGAGTCCAGCAACAGCTCGAATTCGTTATCCGTGATATCACCACCGTCGGCGGTCACAGCGGCTTGCACCACCGGCTCAGGTTCAGGCGCGGCGACCACGGCAGCGGCAGGTTCAGCCAGACGGGCCAATGCCGCCAGCAACTCAGGCGTGGCGGCGGTGACCGGTGCACGTTCGCGCACTTCGCTGAACATGCCGTTGACCGCGTCGAGCGCTTCCAGGATCACGTCCATCAGCTCCGAGTCGACGTGACGTTCACCCTTACGCAGGATGTCGAACACATTCTCGGCGATGTGACAGCACTCCACCAGCTCGTTGAGCTGGAGGAAGCCGGCGCCCCCTTTTACAGTGTGAAAACCGCGAAAAATTGCATTGAGCAGGTCCGCATCATCCGGTCGGCTTTCCAGCTCAACCAATTGTTCGGATAACTGCTCTAGAATTTCGCCGGCTTCAACCAGGAAATCCTGAAGGATTTCTTCATCGGCGCCGAAGCTCATGTACGTGCTCCTTAAAATCCAAGACTTGAAAGCAAATCGTCTACATCGTCCTGACCGGACACGACGTCATCACGCTTATCGGCATGAATCTGCGGACCTTCACCCTGGGCCAGGTTTTTTTGCGGATTATTTTCTGCCCGCAGTGCTTCGCGGTCATGTTCGATCCCCGCAAAACGGTCAACCTGACTGGCCATCAGCACCAGTTTGAGCAGATTGCTTTCAACTTCTGTCACCAGCTGCGTGACCCGCTTGATCACCTGACCGGTGAGGTCCTGGTAATCCTGGGCCAGCAAAATGTCATTGAGGTTGGCGGCGACCCTATGGCTTTCTTCTTCGCTGCGCGTCAGAAAACCGTCAACCCGACGGGCCAGCTCACGAAACTCCTCAGCACCGATTTCGCGACGCATAAAGCGCCCCCAATCTGCGCTCAGGGCTTTGGCTTCTGCCCCCAGGCCATTGACCAGTGGCGTACTGTTTTCCACCAGGTCCATGGTGCGGTTGGCCGCAGCTTCCGTTAAGCGCACAACATACGACAAACGTTCGGTCGCATCCGTGATCTGCGACACTTCTTCGGCTTGTGGCATGTGCGGGTCGATATGGAAATTGACAATCGCACTGTGCAACTCACGCGTCAGCTTGCCGACTTCTCGATACAAGCCACGATCGCGGGTCTGGTTCAATTCGTGAATCAGTTGCACCGCATCGCCAAACTGACCTTTTTCAAGGCTGTCGACCAACTCGCGGGCATGTTTTTTCAGGGTCAATTCAAAATCGCCCTGTGTAGATTCTTTATGCTCCATAGCGCCCCCGTGACGACCCCATTAGTGGCCGATACGCTCAAAGATCTTTTCGATCTTCTCTTTGAGAGCCAACGCCGTGAACGGCTTAACGACGTAGCCGTTAACCCCCGCCTGGGCGGCTTCGATGATTTGCTCGCGCTTGGCTTCTGCGGTCACCATCAACACAGGCAGGCTTCTAAGCTTTTCGTCCGCGCGCACGTGGCGCAACAGGTCGATGCCAGTCATGCCCGGCATGTTCCAGTCAGTGACCAGAAAGTCGATGCTGCCGGTGTTCAGGATCGGAATCGCCGTGATGCCGTCATCGGCTTCCACGGTGTTAGTGAACCCTAAGTCACGCAGCAGGTTTTTAATGATCCGCCGCATCGTTGAAAAATCATCAACGATGAGGATTTTCATATTCTTGTCCAATTCGACCTCCAAGCAGTCTTAAAACGCGCTCAGCACCTGAACGCGCCATTCAATCAATTCGGTTTGTGTTACACGCCATGAACCTGTAGGAGCGAGCGTGCGCGCGATAAAAACGATGCGGTGTATCCCTCAACACCCATCGCCCGCATCACGCGCACGCTCGCTCCTACAGTAATTAAGCTGCTACAGAAATCAGCGCGCTCGCCACTCGGCCAGTCGCCCGCGTAACCGCGCGGCGCACTGGCTGTGCAACTGACTGACGCGCGACTCACTGACGCCCAGCACCTCACCGATTTCCTTGAGGTTGAGCTCTTCGTCGTAGTACAGCGCCAACACCAATCGCTCACGTTCGGGCAAGTTCGCAATCGCCTCGGCCAACGCGGCCTGAAAGCGCTCGTCTTCCAGGTCTCGCGATGGCTCAAGGTGCGCACTGGCGCCGTCCTCGTGCAGCCCTTCATGCTCGCCATCCTGTAACAGGTCGTCAAAGCTGAAGAGCCGGCTGCCCAAGGTGTCATTCAAAATGGCGTAATAATCATCCAGGCTTAAATTGAGTTCGGCCGCAACTTCGTGATCTTTAGCGTCACAACCGGTTTTTGCTTCAATTGCCCGAATGGCGTCGCTGACCATACGTGTGTTGCGGTGCACCGAGCGGGGAGCCCAGTCGCCTTTTCGCACTTCATCCAGCATCGCGCCACGGATACGAATACCCGCGTAGGTTTCGAAACTCGCCCCTTTGCTCGCATCGTATTTGGTCGAGACTTCAAGCAGGCCGATCATCCCGGCCTGGATCAAGTCTTCTACCTGCACGCTGGCGGGCAATCGCGCCAGCAGGTGATACGCGATGCGTTTAACCAAAGGCGCGTAACGTTCGATCAGCTCATATTGGCTGTCACGCGACGACTTGCTGTACATGCGATAGCCGCTGGCTGTCATTGGGCCGTTCCCGCACTGGTTTGCTGCACCAGGCGCTCAACAAAGAACTCCAGGTGCCCACGTGGATTAGCTGGCAAAGGCCAGGTGTCAACTTTTTGTGCAATGGCCTTGAACGCCAGTGCGCATTTTGAACGCGGGAAGGCTTCGTAAACGGCACGCTGTTTTTGCACCGCTTTGCGCACGCATTCGTCGTACGGCACAGCGCCTACGTATTGCAGGGCGACGTCCAAAAAGCGGTCCGTGACTTTGGTCAATTTGGCGAACAGGTTGCGCCCCTCTTGCGGGCTTTGGGCCATGTTGGCCAGCACCCGGAAACGGTTCATGCCGTAATCACGGTTCAGCAGTTTGATCAGCGCGTAGGCGTCGGTGATCGAGGTGGGTTCGTCGCACACCACCAGCAGCACTTCCTGGGCGGCGCGCACAAAACTCACCACCGATTCGCCGATACCCGCGGCCGTGTCGATCACCAGCACATCAAGGTTGTCGCCAATTTCGCTGAACGCCTGAATCAGGCCCGCGTGTTGCGCCGCGCTCAGGTGAACCATGCTTTGAGTGCCCGAGGCCGCTGGCACGATTCGAATCCCGCCAGGGCCTTGCAGCAATACTTCGCGCAGCTCACACCGCCCCTCGACCACATCGGCCAGGGTGTATTTGGGCGTCAGGCCCAACAGAACGTCGACGTTCGCCAACCCCAGGTCAGCGTCCAGCAACATCACGCGCCTGCCCAACTCGGCAAGCGCCAGCGACAAGTTGACTGAAACGTTAGTTTTACCGACGCCACCCTTGCCGCCGGTCACTGCGATCACCTGTACGGGATGCATGCTGCCCATGATCTTTCTTTACCTTGTCTTACTTAGACGCGGCTACATACGCTGGCTGCGGGTTCCTCAACGGGAACAGGACTGTGCAGACCATCAATGTAGGTACATTGCAACGTAATCGTCACTACCTCAGCCAACCCGTTTGGAGGGGCTGTGGTAGATATCAGCGAACATATCGGCCATGGCCTCTTCGCTGGGTTCTTCCTGCATTTGTACACTGACCGCACGGCTCACCAATTGGTGACGACGCGGCAGATGGAGGTCATCGGGAATACGCGGACCGTCCGTGAGATAGGCCACTGGCAGCTCGTGACTGATGGCCAGACTCAATACTTCGCCAAGGCTTGCGGTTTCATCCAGTTTGGTCAGGATGCAACCGGCAAGCCCGCAACGTTTATAGCTGTGGTAAGCCGCCGTCAGCACTTGTTTCTGACTGGTGGTGGCCAAGACCAGGTAATTTTTGGCTTTGATGCCGCGCCCAGCCAGGCTTTCAAGTTGCAGGCGCAGGGCCGGATCGCTGGCTTGCAGGCCCGCCGTGTCAACCAGTACTACGCGTTTGCGCAACAGTGGCTCAAGGGTTTGGCCCAATGACTGACCCGGCGCTACATGCGTGACCGGCACATTGA
Source organism: Pseudomonas weihenstephanensis (assembly GCF_016812185.1). Taxonomy (NCBI): domain Bacteria; kingdom Pseudomonadati; phylum Pseudomonadota; class Gammaproteobacteria; order Pseudomonadales; family Pseudomonadaceae; genus Pseudomonas; species Pseudomonas weihenstephanensis. The sequence continues at coordinate 61,053 of NZ_JAAEBV010000009.1, forward strand.
GGATGCGGCCCAGGGTTTTGAGTTGCTCCTGAGCACCAATGCGAAAGCTGTCCATGCTCACCAGCGCAATGTTCTGCGCGCCGTACTTGAGCACGTAACGCGCGGCCAACTTGGCCAGCGTGGTGGTTTTACCCATGCCCGCCGGGCCGACCATCGCAATCACGCCGCCCTCTTCGAGCGGCTCGATTTCCGGGGTTGCGATCATGCGGGCCAGGTACGCCAACAACATGCGCCACGCCTGGCGCGGCTCTTCGATCTCGGCGACTTGCTCCAGCAAATCGCGCGACAGCGGACCCGACAAGCCAATGCGCTGCAAACGACGCCACAGGTTGGCTTGCGCCGGTTTGCTGCCTTGCAGCTGGTTCCATGCCAACGAGCCCAACTGCACTTCCAGCAGTTCGCGCAAACCATTGAGCTCAAAGCGCATGGTGTCGAAGGCACGCTGGTCCATGCTCGGCGCGGCGGGCGCAGCCGGACGTGGCGGTTCATCAAAGGTTGGCTCGATCAACGGCTCGGCGGCGGTCAGCGGCAACCCGGCAAACAACTGCCGGCTCACGTCAGTCTCGCCTTCACCGCGCAGGCTCAGTTCAGCCTGGGCCGAAACGATCCGCGACTGGGTCTTGCGCAGCTCTTCTTCAAGCTCAACGTTAGGCACACGCGGTGCCAGCGCGGACAACTTGTAGTCCAGCGCGGCGGTCAACTCAACACCACCGGCAATGCGGCGGTTACCAATAATGGCGGCATCAGCCCCCAGCTCATCACGAACCAGTTTCATGGCCTGACGCATATCGGCGGCGAAAAAACGCTTCACTTGCATAAACCAAACCTCAGCCGTTCGGGCCTACTGTCGCAACGATGGTGACTTGCTTGTTGTCAGGGATTTCCTGGTACGCCAGCACATGCAGGTTGGGCACGGCCAGGCGGCCGAACCGCGAAAGCATCGCGCGTATCGGACCGGCGACCAACAGGATCACCGGGTTGCCTTGCATCTCTTGGCGTTGGGCGGCATCGATCAAGGAACGCTGCAACTTTTCAGCCATGCTTGGCTCCAGCAGAACGCCCTCTTCCTGACCTTGTCCTGCCTTTTGCAGACTATTGAGCAATATCTGTTCCAACCTTGGCTCCAGCGTGATAACTGGCAGCTCAGACTCAACGCCTACAATGCTTTGGACGATGGCGCGGGACAAACCAACCCGCACGGCGGCCACCAAAGCGGCGGTATCTTGACTCTTGTGCGCATTGTTCGCGACGGCTTCGGCAATACTACGAATGTCGCGTACGGGCACCTGTTCAGCCAGCAGGGCCTGCAAGACCTTGAGCAGTTGCGACAGGGTCAACACACCCGGCACCAACTCTTCAGCCAGTTTTGGCGAGGCCTTGGCCAGCAACTGCATCAACTGCTGCACTTCTTCATGCCCGATCAGCTCATGGGAGTGCTTGTACAAAATTTGGTTCAGGTGCGTGGCGACCACGGTGCTGGCGTCCACCACGGTGTAGCCCAATGATTGCGCCTGACTGCGCTGGCTGACCTCGATCCACACCGCTTCCAGGCCAAAGGCCGGGTCTTTGGCGGTAATCCCGTTGAGGGTGCCGAACACCTGCCCCGGGTTGATCGCCAGCTCGCGGTCCGGGTAAATCTCGGCCTCGGCCAGAATCACTCCCATCAGGGTCAGGCGATAGGCGCTGGGCGCCAGATCGAGGTTGTCGCGAATGTGCACGGTGGGCATCAAAAAGCCCAAGTCCTGAGACAGCTTTTTACGCACGCCCTTGATCCGCGCCAGCAATTGCCCGCCTTGATTGCGGTCCACCAGCGGGATCAAGCGATAGCCCACTTCCAGGCCGATCATGTCGATGGGGGTCACGTCATCCCAACCCAGCTCTTTGGTGTCTTGTGCGCGGGCCGGTGAAGGCAGCAGCTCCTGTTGGCGCTGCACTTCTTGCAGGGCCTGGGTCTTGACCACGTTTTGCTTCTTCCACATTAAGTAGGCAGCGCCGCCCGCGACGGCGGCCAAACTCAGGAAGGCGAAGTGCGGCATGCCCGGCACGGCGCCCATCACCCCCATCAAACCGGCCGAGACTGCCAGCGCCTTGGGCGATGCAAACATCTGGCGGCTGATTTGCTTGCCCATCTCTTCGGAGCCAGAGGCACGGGTCACCATGATCGCGGCCGCGGTGGACAGCAGCAGGGAAGGCAATTGCGCCACCAAACCGTCACCGATCGTCAGCAAGGCATACACCTTGCCCGCTTCGCCGAACGTCATGCCGTGCTGGAACATGCCCACGGCCATGCCACCGATCAGGTTGATAAACAGAATCAACAGACCGGCGATGGCATCACCGCGTACAAATTTGCTGGCACCGTCCATCGAACCGTAGAACTCAGCCTCTTGGGCGACTTCCTGACGGCGCGACTTGGCCTGGTTCTGGTCGATCAAACCGGCGTTAAGGTCGGCGTCGATCGCCATCTGCTTGCCGGGCATGGCATCGAGGGTGAAACGTGCGCTCACCTCGGAGATACGCCCGGCCCCCTTGGTCACCACCACGAAGTTGATGATCATCAAAATCGCGAACACCACGATACCGACCACGTAGTTGCCGCCGATCACCACCTCACCGAACGCCTGAATCACCTTACCGGCGGCGCCGTGACCTTCTTGACCGTGAAGCATCACCACCCGCGTCGAAGCCACGTTGAGCGCCAGACGCATTAGCGTGGCGACCAGCAAAATGGTCGGGAACACCGCGAAATCCAGTGGGCGCAAGGCGTACACACAGACCAGCAACACCACAATCGACAGCGCAATATTGAAGGTAAAGAACACGTCCAGCAGGAACGCGGGGATCGGCAACATCATCATTGCCAGCATTACCAGCAACAACAGCGGCACACCCAACTGCCCCTGACCCAGACCGGCCAGACCGTTGCGTGCGGTGTTGATTAACTGAGAACGATCCAATGACATTGCAAGAAACCTTTAGCAAACTTTTGACGCCATATGCGCCGTGAAGCCTGCCTTTGCAAGAACCCTTCCAACTTTGGCAAATGGCCACATCAGATTCGAAAACCCACTCCCCAGCCCTCTGGGTGAGGGCTGGGGCGTTACGCAGGCCTAAACCGCTCAGTTCCAGCGCCACTCACCCAAATCAATCACCAGGCAGGCGCTGCTGCTAACGCCAAACACCACATCGATCTTGCGATTAGGCTCATAACCCTTCGAACCTCGACCCCCAATCAAAATATCGCCGCAACGCCCGTCTTGCGTATGCGGTCGATCTTTCCACACCGGCACACTCTCAAGCTTCAATTGACGCACCAGATTGCACAGAATGAAGCTGCGCGCGCACATCCCGTTAATGCCTTCGAAACTCAACGACTTACGCAGAAAGCTCAACAGGGTCTCGCGCTCTTTTTCACAGCGCTCCAGCACAGCGGCGTAGTAGTCTTCGCGCCCGTACCCTTGCGGCACCGTGGGCAATGAAATAACCGCCAGCAAATTTTTACCTTCGGTACTAAAACCCACCACATGCTGATCGGGCGCTTGATCCAGCCAGAAAATCGCAAAGGTGGCATCCAGCACAGGAAATGACGGAAACAAGCCCTCCAGCTCAGCCATAGCCAACCCGTGAGACCCGCTTAACGCATAGGTTTTGACTGAACCGTCAGGGATGAGGGTCAACTCGATAGGCATCGTGCATCTCCATTGCAAACGACGAAACGCCAGGGTGCGCTCAAGGTTCAGTTAAGCAGGTTTGCGCCAACCCGATACTGCCAAAGCTGACAGCCTGCGCCACGTTATTCGTCGCGACGTAAATCCGGCGGGATCGGCAGATCGCTCAGAGGATCAGGCCGCTTGCCTTTGCCCGCTTGGTGCTGGCGGATCTGATAGACGTAGGCCAAGACCTGCGCCACGGCCAAGTACAGGCCTGCGGGGATTTCCTGATCCAGCTCGGTGGAGTAGTAGATGGAGCGCGCCAACGCGGGCGACTCCAGCAGCAGGATGTCGTGCTTGGCGCCAATTTCACGGATCTTGAGCGCCAGAAAGTCGCTGCCCTTGGCCAGCAGCATGGGCGCAGCGCCCTTCTCCGGGTCGTATTTCAGAGCGACAGCAAAGTGGGTCGGGTTGGTGATGATGACGTCGGCATCCGGGATGGCGCTCATCATCCGGCGCTGACTCATCTCGCGCTGGGTCTGGCGGATTCGTTGCTTAACTTCCGGGCGACCTTCCTGATCCTTGTGCTCATCGCGCACCTCCTGCTTGGTCATCAGCAGTTTCTTGTGGCTTTCCCACAACTGCACCGGCACGTCCACGGCCGCAATCAGGATCAACCCGCAAGCCATCCACAAGGCACTCCACGCCACCACTTGCAAGCTGTGGATGACGGCCGATTCAAGGGGTTCACGGGAGATGCGTTGCAAGTCGTCGATGTCGGACTTGAGCACCAACAACGCCACAATCAAGATGATAAAAAACTTGGCCAACGCCTTGAGCAGCTCGACCAGCGCCTTGGCCGAGAACATGCGCTTGATGCCCGCCGCAGGATTCATGCGGCTGAATTTCGGGGCCAGGCTGCCCGCCGCGAACAACCAGCCGCCCAGTGCAATAGGCCCGATCAACGCTGCAATCAACAAGGTAATAAGTACCGGCTGCAACGCCACCAGGGCGATCTTGCCTGAATGCAGGAGGAAGGCGCCCATCGAGTCAGTGTTGAGCAGCACTTCACGGCTGATGCTGAAGTTGTAGCGCATGATTTCCATCATGTCCTGCGCCAGCGCACCGCCGAAGATGATCAAGCCGATGGAGCCTGCGAGCATGATTGCCAGCGTATTGAGTTCTTTAGAGCGCGCGATCTCGCCCTTTTCCCTGGAGTCTTTTTTTCGTTTCTCCGTGGGGTCTTCTGTTTTATCGGCGCCACTCTCGCTTTCGGCCATCGCTAGCGCGCCTGTGCCAAGTCACGTAAAAACTGCAAGGCCTCGGTGGCCAGCGGTTGATACTGATTGAGAATGTCCGCCAGGCTGATCCACAGGATCACCATGCCCAGCACCAGGGTCAGCGGAAAACCGATGGCGAAAATGTTCAACTGCGGGGCCGCACGGGTCATCACGCCGAATGCGATGTTGACCACCAACAGCGCGGTGATCGCCGGCAGCACCAGCAGCAAGGCGGCACCCAGCACCCAACCGAGCTTGCCAACCACTTCCCAGAAGTGATGCGTCAGCAACCCGCCTCCCACTGGTAAGGTGGTGAAGCTTTCGGTGAGCACCTCAAACACCACCAGGTGCCCGTTCATGGACAGAAACAACAACGTCACCAGCATGGTGAAGAACTGCCCGATGACCGCTACGTTGACCCCGTTGGCCGGGTCGACCATGGAGGCGAAGCCCATGCCCATCTGGATCGCCACAATTTGCCCGGCCACCACAAACGCCTGAAAAAACAATTGCAGCGAAAACCCGAGCAAGGCGCCGATGATGATTTGCTCGGCAATCAACATCAACCCACTGAGGTCCAGCGGGTTTACCGTCGGCAGCGGCGGCAAGCTCGGCATGATGGCCAAAGTGATGGCTATCGACAAAAACAGCTTGATGCGCTTGGGCACCAGGGTGGTGCCGATGATCGGCATGGTGGTCAACACTGCGCCTACCCGAAACAGCGGCAGCATAAAGCTGGCGACCCAGGTACTGATCTGCGCGTCCGTCAGGGCAAGCAGCGACATTTAGCCGATCAACTGCGGAATGCTGCCGTACAACGACAGGATGTATTCCATAAAGGTCTGCACCAACCACGGCCCCGCCACAATCAAGGTGACCAGCATCACCAGCAAGCGTGGCAAAAAGCTCAAGGTTTGTTCGTTGATTTGGGTGGCGGCCTGAAACATGGCCACCATCAAACCCACCAACAAGCTGGGCACCACCAACACAGCCACCATCATGGTGGTCAGCCACAAAGCACTGCGAAACAGGTCAACCGCGACTTCTGGGGTCATTGCGCATTACTCCCGGGCATGACTCACACTCCGCCAAAACTGCTGGCCAGCGTACCGATAATCAACGCCCAGCCATCCACCAGCACAAACAGCATGATCTTGAACGGCAGCGAAATAATCAGCGGCGACAGCATCATCATCCCCATGGCCATCAGCACACTGGCCACCACCAGATCGATGATCAGGAACGGAATGAAGATCATAAAACCGATCTGAAACGCCGTTTTAAGCTCGGAGGTCACAAACGCCGGCACCAGAATGGTCAAAGGCGCCGCATCCGGGGTGGCGATGTCCGTGCGCTTGGACAAACGCATGAACAGCTCAAGGTCACTGGTGCGGGTTTGAGCCAGCATGAAGTCCTTGATCGGGCCTTCTGCCTTAAGGATCGCATCCTGCGCCGAGAGCTTTTCCGCCAGGTAAGGCTGCAAGGCGTTTTCGTTAATTTTGTCGAACACCGGGGCCATGATGAACATAGTCAAAAACAGCGCCATGCCCGTCAAAATCTGGTTTGACGGCGTTTGCTGCAAGCCCAGCGCCTGACGCAGGATGGAAAACACAATGATGATGCGCGTAAAGCTGGTCATCAGCATGACGAACGCCGGGATAAAGCTCAGCGCCGTCATGATCAGCAGAATTTGCAAGCTGACCGAATATTCCTGCTGCCCGTTGGCACCGGTGCCCAAGGTAATGGCCGGGATCGACAACGGGTCGGCGCCGAACGCCAACGGCGCGGCCAGCGCTAACAACAGCGCAATGACTAAACGCATTACGGCTTGTCCTTTTGATTACCCATCAGTTCCATCAGGCGCTTGGCAAACTCCGGCGTTGCAGGCTGCGAAGACGCCGGCAATTGCACCGGCTCCTTGAGCACATGCAGCGGCGTGATGCGCCCCGGCGTCAAGCCCAACAAAATTTGCTCATTGCCTACCTGCACCAGCACCAACCGGTCACGCGCGCCCAGCGCACGCGAGCTGATGAGTTCGATCACCTGCCCCTGACGCGGCCCGGCGTGCTGAACCCTGCGCAGCAGCCAGGCCAGACCAAAGATCAGCCCCAGCACCAGCAGCAAGCCCAACACCAGTTGCGTGAGCTGCCCGCCGATGCCACTGCCCACCACGGGCGCGACAGCAGCGGTGGCCGTTGCAGCCGGCTCGGCCGCCAGCACGCTTAAAGGGAACGCCAGTAAACCGCCGAGTAACCGCTTCACTTAGCGCAGCTTCTTGATGCGTTCGCTTGGGCTGATCACGTCAGTCAGGCGAATGCCGAACTTTTCGTTGACCACAACCACTTCACCGTGCGCAATCAGGGTGCCGTTGACCAGCACATCCAGCGGCTCGCCGGCCAGGCGGTCCAGCTCGATTACCGATCCCTGGTTGAGTTGCAGCAGGTTACGAATGTTGATGTCGGTGCTGCCCACTTCCATGGAGATCGAGACCGGAATATCCAGAATCACGTCCAGGTTGGGGCCGTCCAGCGTCACCGGGTCGTTATTGCGCGGCACGCTGCCAAATTCTTCCATCGGCAAGCGATTGGAAGCCGGGGCCTTGGCCGCATCTGCCGCCAGCAAGGCGTCGATGTCGTGCTGGCCCACTTCGCCAGTTTCTTCCAGCGCAGCCGCCCATTCATCGGCGAGCGCCTGGTCTTCGGCAGAAGTTATATCGTGTTCGTCAGCCATCATTTGTCCTCGGCGGGCAGTCAATCAGTTACATAGCGAATTCTTGAAGACGGCGCTTAACGCCGCTCGATAGGCTCAACCACTTGCAGGGCGAGATTGCCCTTGTGCGAGCCCAGTTTGACCTTGAACGAGGGCACGCCATTGGCACGCATCACCAGCTCGTCCTGTAATTCAATCGGGATCACGTCACCGGGCTGCATGTGCAAGATGTCACGCAGGCGCAATTGACGGCGCGCCACCGTGGCACTGAGCGGCACGCTGACATCCAGCACGTCTTCGCGCAGCGCCTTGCTCCAGCGCTCGTCCTGATCGTCGAGGTCGGACTGGAAACCGGCGTCGAGCATTTCACGCACCGGCTCGATCATTGAGTACGGCATGGTCACGTGCAGATCGCCGCCACCGCCGTCGAGTTCGATATGAAACGTGGAGACCACAATCGCCTCGCTCGGGCCGACGATATTGGCCATGGCCGGGTTCACTTCCGAGTTGATGTACTCGAAATTGACTTCCATGATCGCCTGCCAAGCCTCTTTCAAATCAATGAACGCTTGCTCCAGCACCATGCGCACCACCCGCAACTCGGTCGGGGTGAACTCACGGCCTTCGATCTTGGCGTGGCGGCCGTCGCCACCGAAGAAGTTGTCGACCAGCTTGAACACCAGTTTGGCGTCCAGGATAAACAGCGCGGTGCCGCGCAACGGCTTGATCTTGACCAGGTTGAGGCTGGTGGGCACGTACAGCGAATGCACGTATTCACCGAACTTCATTACCTGTACCCCGCCCACCGCCACGTCAGCGGAGCGGCGCAGCATGTTGAACATGCTGATGCGGGTGTAACGGGCGAAACGCTCGTTGATCATTTCGAGGGTCGGCATGCGCCCACGAACAATACGGTCCTGACTGGTCAGGTCGTAACTTTTGACACTGCCGGGTTCGGCAGCCATTTCGGTCTGTACCAGACCGTCATCAACGCCATGCAACAGCGCGTCGATCTCATCCTGGGACAGCAGGTCTTGCACGGCCATGTCGTGATCCTACTGCAATACGAAGTTAGTAAAGAGCACCTGATCGACGACCACTTTGCCGAGCTCTTTTTGCGCCACGGCCTGCACGCTGGCAGTCGCTTTTTGACGCAGCATTTCCTGGCCGACCGGCGTGGCGATGCTGTCGAAGGTCTCACCGGAAAACAGCATCACCAGGTTGTTACGGATCACCGGCATGTGCACTTTGAGTGCATCAAGATCGGCCTGGTTACGGGCCTGCATGGTCATGCTGACCTGCATGTAGCGCTGGCGGCCATTGGCGTTGTAATTGACCACAAACGCGGGCGCCATCGGCTCATAAATGGCCGCGACTTTCACATTAGGGTCGATCACGGCTTCAGGCTTGCTCTGCGCGCTGTGCATGAAATACCAGGTAGCACCCACCGACACGCCAATCGCCAGCAGCAGCGCTACCACGATCAGGATGATCAGCTTGAATTTGCCTTTCTGGGCGGGGTCTTTCACTGCGTCGCTCTTCGCCATGCCAATAATCCGTCACTATTCGATTTTCACAGGTGCACGGCAAGGCAAGAGCAAGTGTTATGCCAGAAGTGAGGGCATCGTTGAAATCGACCTTGCAGGTGCTGCTGCGGGACGAGGCGGCGATCGGGCGCGCAGCCGGCACAAACCCGGTGAGTAAGGTGCTTCAGGTCTGTGGGGGAATGAGAGTGCGAGCGCAACGCACCCGCTCGCAGCCTCGCACGACGCGTCAGCGACGACCTGACAAGGGTCAGGCGTAATAGTCGACGGCGCTGGAGCCCAAAATCACGCTGGGCGCAGCCGCTTCAACGCCTGCCACCGCCCCCTCGTCATCCGCCCCGCCGTCAAGTCGCCCGCCATTGCCCGTGCTGTTAGCGCGGCTTTGGTTCTGCTGTTCTTGACCTTGACCTTGCCAGTTGCGCGACTGATCTGACACGTTGACGTCGACCTGCCCCATCCCCTGCTGCGCAAACATCTCACGCAAACGGAACATTTGGCCTTCCAGGGCTTCACGTACGCCCGCATGCCCACTCATGAAGTTGACCTGTGCAGGCTGGTCAGCCGTCAGGTTGACCCGGATATCCAAACGCCCCAACTCGGCCGGCTCCAACTGGATGTCTGCCGACTTGAGGTTGGCGCTGGAGAGGTACATCACCCGATTGACCACTTCTTCAGACCAGCCGCTCTGGTGCATGGCCAAAGGCTGGTTGACCGGCAGTGCATTCGCCGTTTTGGGCACAGCCGCCTGGGTGAGCGCCGCCAGACGATTGGCGAAGTCATCGACCCGGGTGTCGCTCGACGCACTTTTGAGGTCTTTGAGGCCATCATCCACCAGCCCCTTGAAGGCTTTTTCGCCTCCCTCACCGCTGGAGTCCCCATCAGCCTTGGGCTCAATCAGCATGGCAATGCCGCTGGCCTGGGCCTGGGTTTGAGCCACAGGGCCAGTGGTTTCAGTGGGGGTGTTTTTGACGGGGGTCTGACTGCTGGCGGACACATGCCCACCCTGCTCCATCGCCAGGCGCACCGCTGGCAGGTCGTCAAGCGGGTCCGCCTGCGGATCGAAATGTTCGTCAGCCACCGGCTGCGGCTGAACGGCTTGGGCCGCATTCGCAGCCGCCGCGGCCAGCGGTGGGGTGTGTACCTCGGGCTGAACCGGTACGGCTTCGGGTTGCGGCTCAACCACCGGCACCGTCGGCACCACGGGCGGCGCTACCGCCAGCGGATCGCCAGACGCCGTATCGTCAGTCGGCTTGGCCGCCGTGTCGTCCTGATCGTCACCCGCAGCGTCTTTGCTCTTGCCGCCGGGCAAGGGTTTGCCGCTATCGGCAACAGCTGGCGCCTGGTCGCCCGCCTTGTCGTTGCGCACATCGGGCTTTGGCGCGGCATCCGCCGCCTTGTCCCGCGCAGGCTTGGCCACTTTATCAGCCGCACTCGCCGGGTCTTGCGACGCTTTGGCGTACACCTTCGAGAAGTTCTGAGCCCCGGCTTTAGCGGGCTCGGCAGCAGGCTGCGAAGCATTGGCGGCCGCCGCTTTGGACGCAGCAGCGGCAGGAGTCTGAAGAAGCGAGTTGGCGGCAAGAGGCATGTAAAGGTCTCCACTGTACGGCTGGCGTAGGTACAGGTCAGAGAACTAGAGCAAGGTTCGGGCCAGCTTTGGCAAAATCAATGAGAAACCACAAGAGGGCGGGGGCAGCGCTCGCGTTCTTGCACATACAGCCGCCTTACCATTTTGTACTCAGAGGTGACTTTCGAGACCAGTTCGTCTATCCCCACCAACGGACTTTTTTTTGCACGATCTTCAAGAATGCCGCACAACTGCGCCAAACGAATGGCACCCATGTTGCTGCTACTGCCTTTGAAGCTGTGCGCAACCGCCCCCAGGGCAGTCGCCTGTTGCGCACTGTTGAGTACCACAACGCACTTGTCCGAATCTGAAATAAAGGTATCCAACAGGTCCGCAAACCCACCTTCCATTACGTCACGCAGCGCATTCACTACCGCCTGGTCCATATGAATGTAGGACACTTGTTCACTCCTTGATCAAGAATGGGCCGGATTATGCCAGAGCCTCCCATGAAAACTCTACGTACGCAGTCCGGCCATCGTCAGCCCAGCGCGCAGAGGGGCACAGTTGGCGCACAAGACTCACGCCGCGCCCTGACAGGCGGCCTCGATCCAGTGGCCGCTCCAGTACCCGGCTTACGTCAAACCCCTCACCGCTGTCTTCAACCTGTAGCTGTAAGCGCCCCCCGTTGAGCATAGGTTCAACCCGCACATGCACCCGGACAAAACCCTCGGTAAGCGCCGCCAACCGCTGGTCACGGCACTGGTAGTAGCGGGAAAACCCTTGCGCATCGCGCTTGAGCCGTGAGTCCAGCCCCAATACGCCGTGCTCCAGCGCATTGGCATACAGCTCGGCCAATACCGCGTGGATTACCGCGCCCTGCGCACGCAGACCATGCACCTCCATGAGCAGTTGCAGCAGGTAAGGCAGCGGGTTGAACTGCTGTAACGAGGGGGCACGAAATTCAAAGCTCGCCGACCAGTCCAGCGGACTGCAACGCCCGCTGTCGGAGTACTGGGTGGCAGGCATTCCCAACGCTTGCGGCCGCTGCGAGGTGATGTGCACCATGCTCACGTCATCGCGCTTGCGGCCTTGAAAATCTCGCAGCGCCTGCACCACCTCATCAATCAGCCGCGCAGGCTCAGTGTTGCGGTCAAACACCCGCTGCAACCCCTCAACCCCGAACAACCGCTCCTGCTGATCGCTGGTATCTATCACCCCGTCAGACAGCAAAAACAGGTGATCGCCCGACACCATCGGCAACACCTCGGTGGTGTCGTCAAAAGCCTCGGCCTTTAACACACCCAACGGCAAGTGCCGCGACGGTAGGGGCGTACGCACCCCGCCCTTGCGGACATGAAGATAACCATCGGGCATGCCGCCATTCCACACTTCGACGATGCGCCGCTGAGCACTGACGCACACCAGGGCTGCGCAGCAAAACATGTCCACCGGCAGGATGCGCTTGAGCTTGGCATTCATCTCACGCAGCATTTCGGGCAGGCCATAGCCTTTGGCCGTCATGCTGTAAAACACTTCTGCCAAAGGCATGGCGCCAATCGCGGCGGGCAACCCGTGGCCGGTAAAGTCGCCGAGCAATACATGGGTGTCGCCAGTCGGCGTATACGCGGCGAGTAACAAGTCGCCATTGAACAACGCATACGGCGATTGCAAATACTGGATATTGGCCGCACTCAAACAGCCCGAGTGCGCCACCCGATCAAACACCGCCTTGGCCACCCGCTGCTCGTTAAGTAAATAACTGTTGTGTTGAGCAATCAGGTTGCGCTGCTGCAGTACCGTGTCTTGTAAACGCCGCAAGCGGTCCATAACGGTGATTTTGGCCGCCAACACCAAGGGGTTATAGGGTTTGATCAACACATCATCGCCCCCTGCCTCCAGCGCCCGCTTCAAGGCGTCGGCGTGTTCAAGCGAGGTCAGAAAAATAATCGGTACCAGCACCTCACCGGCCAGGGCTTTGATCTGGCGCGTCGCTTCAAAACCATCCATCACCGGCATCAAGGCGTCCATCAACACCAATTGCGGACGCAGCTCAATAAACAGCGCCACCGCTTCGGCGCCATTACCGGCCAACAGCACCTGATGGCCTTGTTTGCTCACGATACGCGACAGCAGCAAACGGTCGACCGCACTGTCTTCGGCGATCAACACCGTCAGCGTCTGAGCGTGCGGCAATGGCGTGTTCAACTGATGTCGAACAACTTATCGAAATTGGAGATGGCGAGAATTTTTCGCACATCACTATTGCAATTAACGACCCTCACATCGGACTCATCGCCACCGGCATATTCTCGTAACAGCAGCAGCATGCCCAGGGCGGAGCTGTCTACGTAGGTCGTCTCTTTTAGATCAACCACGAACAGCTCGGGCTTGGTCATAGGCTTTTCGTACGCGCCCCTGAAGTCCTGATGTTTGGCGAAATCAAAGCGGCCTTTAATACTAAGGGTCAGCGCAGTGCCTTCCGGCGACAGTTCAGATGTCACAGCCATAAGTACGCATCCTTCTCTGAGTTCGGGTGCTCAGACTATAGACCCGGATTTTGATTTCGCACCTGCCAACGCTGCACGCTCACCCCGAGCGGATCAAAAAAATCGCAGCCTTCGCAGAAGTAGTGCTCTAGCGAACGATGCAAACGTTAACTGCGCACAACTAACGCCGCCTACTAGAAGTTTAAAAAATTCTACATACAGGTCTCCCCCCTCACCCAATGATTGACCACTTGCATATGAATACTTATGTAATCCTTTTCCCAAACAGCACTTTATAACCATTTGCAAACCCACAATATCAATGCTAAACAAAACAGATCAAGAGGAAAAAACCATGTACCCACATAACTTTTCAAAATCCATAACCCAAGACATAAAAAAACTCTATAACTATGACAACCACCACGGCATCCTAGCAGGACTGTATGACTACTTAATTGTCATTTTCGCCATAGCACTGTCAGAATATTCCTACTATTTCTTCCCTATCACATGCCTGCTTATTGGCTCTAGACAAAGAGCACTTGCAACCTTACTTCACGAGGCCGCTCATGGCACACTGGCAAAAAACAGACAAACCAACAAGATACTTGGAACAGCATTCTCAGGACATCTAATATTCCAAGGCTGGGACTCATACAAAAGATCACACGTCATCAATCACCACCACCATCTTGGCGATTTAAAATACGACCCAGACTTTCAATATTATGTTTCGAGCGGAATATTCAAAAAGACAAGCAGCAAAGTATTTATCGTAAAATTCCTGATACAGCCTATGTTTTTTCTGAACTGCCTTCCCAATATTAAATACCTGCTCACTGAACGCCTATTAAAGACAAAAAACAAAAAAGAATGCATTTCAATACTTTCCGCTCACGTCGGACTATTCAGCTTAATGACACTATCTCTCGGCATAGAAGCTTATTTAATTTACTGGCTTATCCCGTACCTGACATTTTTCCAGTCGTTGACCTGGTTCATTGAACTATCCGAGCATTACCCCATGATCGCTCAAGCACAGTCCTCTCTATATGCAACACGTAATCGATTCAGCGGATTTATTGAGCACTTTTTAACGGGCATGCACAGTGAGAATTTTCATCTTGTCCACCACTTATTCCCAGGTCTACCGTTTTGGAATCTTAAAAAAGCCCACTGCATTCTGCTGGGTGACCCAGTGTACGCCTCACTTAATGCGCGATTTGGGGGAATCTTCACATCTTCCAATTACGCGCCAACATTATGGTCTGCCACACTCTCCTGCCATGACCATAAAAGTCTAGAGATCTAATCATGCCAAACTCTATTTCAGGCATTTGTTTTGCTGTCTGCGCGGCGGCACTCAATGCCACAATCGGCGCATTGAGCAAGTTATTAATAAGCGCCGGCTTAACCACCAGCGCAATTGCCTTTTATAAAACAGCCGTCGCGGTCATCGTGGTGTCGTTCGTTTTACTGTTACTTAAACACGCGCCGCGCTGGACGGGCTGTCGCGCACAGTGGTGGCAAGCAGCCGTGTGTTCAATGCTGGGCATTTTCATGTTGTTCTTCTTTGAAACCCGCGCCTATCAGCACACGGATGCGGCGACCGCGGTGGTGGTATTAATGGCGTCTGCGGCACTGTCAGCCATTGTGCTTGGCAGGTTTTTCTTGGGCGATTGCATTGATCGGAACATGCTGCTGGGCGCTGTTCTGGCGATCATTGGAATGGCTGTTATTTTCCAAAAGAACCTGACAACAGAGTTGAATAGTCTCGGGGTGTTGTACGCCGGATTAGCAGGACTGGGGTATGGCGCTTTTTCAGTGTGTATGAAGAAAATGAAGGCTAAAGGCGGACTCTTGTTTACCCGACAACTTTTACTGTTTGGCGCACTGTATTTAGCGGTACCCGCAATCAATGAACAGGCACTGTCGATCACGTTATCGGTGGACAGCGCGATTATTCTATTACTCTTGGCGATCTTTCCCACACTGCTCGGCTTTTTCTGCACCACCAAAGCCATTGAGTTACTCAAACCCAGTCAAGTGCAAACCATTGAACTGAGTGAACCTCTATTTGCCGGAGTGTTTGCCTTCATCGTTATGGGTGAAGTGCCCGCGATATCTACATTGTATGGCGGGGTTTTAATTGTGTTGGGGCTGCTTTTTTCCAATCACGTCATACCGCTGTCACGCAAACAGCGAACCCTGCCCTGTCAGTAACTGTCCCTGCGCGGTAATCGCTGGGACAGTTCGTCCATCAGCTTTTGTTCGCGCTTGTCTTCCAGTTGCCGGGCTTCGTCGGCGTAGCGCTGCACCAATTTGCGCAACCCTTCGACCCGGGCATAGGTCTGCTGCCAGGTTTCGCGGGCCTTGTTGAGGTTGTTTTCATGCCACACCAGGCTTTGCCGCTGTTGGGAGACGGCGGTTTCAAGCTGGTTGAGGAAGTACTGGTAGCTGCGCAACCATTGGCCAGACACGCCCTGACTGCCGCGACCAATCCATTGCGACTGGTATTCGGCGCGGAAGTTTTCCAGGTCACCCAGCTTGCTGTTGGCTAGGTTGACTTGCCCTTGAAAGTGGCCTAACCGTTGCGCCGCCGCTTTTTCGGCACTCTCGGCCATCTCGACCACGGGCGCCAGACGCGCCGCTCTGCCACTGGCCATAAAGGATTAACCGCCCGGCGCGGGGGCAAAGATGGAACCCAGATGACCGCCGCTTTCAGCCAGGCTGATGTTGTCGTTCAAGCCTTGGCGCAAGTACGCCACCATTGCCGGTTGCAGGGCAATCGCCGTGTCGGTTTCGCGATCCCCGCCCGGTACGTAGGCGCCCACGCTGATCAAGTCCCGCGCTTGCTGGAAGCGTGACCACAACTGTTTGAATTGCTGCGCACGGCGCATGTGTTCTTCAGTGACCACCGAGGGCATGACCCGGCTGATGGAGGCTTCGATGTCGATGGCCGGGTAATGGCCTTCTTCGGCCAAACGCCGCGACAGCACAATGTGGCCGTCGAGCACGCCCCGTGCCGAGTCGGCAATCGGGTCTTGCTGGTCGTCACCTTCACTCAGCACGGTATAGAACGCCGTGATCGAACCACCGCCCGCCTCTGCGTTACCGGCACGCTCCACCAGTTTTGGCAGTTTGGCGAACACGGAGGGCGGATAGCCCTTGGTCGCGGGCGGTTCACCAATGGCCAAGGCAATTTCCCGCTGCGCCTGGGCAAAGCGGGTCAGGGAGTCCATCAGCAACAGGACGTTCTTGCCCTTGTCGCGAAAGTATTCGGCAATGCGCGTGCAGTACATGGCGGCACGCATGCGCATCAGCGGTGCATCATCGGCCGGAGACGCCACCACCACTGAGCGCTTGAGGCCTTCTTCGCCAAGGATGTGCTCGATGAACTCCTTGACCTCACGGCCCCGCTCACCAATCAGCCCAACCACCACGATGTCGGCTTCGGTGAAGCGGGTCATCATGCCCAGCAACACACTCTTACCCACGCCCGTACCGGCAAACAGGCCCAAACGCTGACCGCGCCCGACCGTCAATAAACCGTTGATGCTGCGGATGCCTACGTCGAGCGGCACGCTGATGGGGTTACGCTTGAGCGGGTTGATGGTGGGGCCGTCCATCGGCACCCAGTCTTCGGCTTTCATCCCGCCTTTGCCGTCCAGCGTACGGCCCGCGCCGTCGAGTACGCGACCGAGCATGCTCATGCCCATCGGCAAACGCCCGGTATCGGCCAGCGGTACCACGCGGGCACCCGGCGCAATGCCTGCAACGCTGCCCACCGGCATGAGGAAGATTTTGCTGCCCGAAAAGCCCATCACCTCCGCTTCAACTTCGACGGGGTGAAAGCTGTCGTCGTTGATCACCAGGCAGCGGCTGCCCATCGCTGCACGCAAACCTTCGGCCTCCAGTGTGAGGCCGACCATGCGCAGCAAGCGGCCTTCCACAATCGGCTGACCGGGCAAAGTGATGGCAGGCGCGTAGCCGCTCAGGCGCTTGGCGAAACTGGTGCGTTTAAGGTGCATCTGGCTGGTCCAGGTCGACGTCGATGTCCGGCGCAGACGGGTGCAGCGCCTGTTCGTGAAGTTGGTCGAACAACTGGCTCATGGCCTGTTTGATACGGGTCTCGATGCTCGCATCAATCCGGCTGTGTTCGGTTTCGACGCGGCAGCCACCGGCTTGCAACGTGTCGTCTTCGAGAATCCGCCAACTGGCATCGTGGCGTTCGCGCAGCGCCTTTATCTGTTCGAAGTCTTGCGGATTGATGAACAACCGAATGTTTTCGGCGCCCATCGGCAACAGCTTCAAGCTCTCGCGCAGCACCTGCTCGATCTGGCTGGAATCGGTTTTCAGCTCACGCTGGATCACCAGCCGCGTCATGTGCTCAACCAACCCCACCATCGCCTTTTCAAGCTGCACATCCTGCCCGTCCAACGGCGCAAACAAGCTGCCCATCAAGCGTTCAAGGCTGCCGAGTTTGGCATTCAAGGCCGCGTCGGCTTCTTGGCGCACCTTGAGCTGGGTACTGTGGAAACCTTCTTTCTCACCCGTGGCGAAGCCTTCGTTGTAAGCCTCCTGACGGATGCTTTCGAGTTCTTCAAGGGTCAGCGGCTGGACTTCTTCCAGCGGGACTTCTTCGCTTTCGGGCGGCAGCTCTTCGACCGGCTCAGGCTCAGGCTCCGGTTCTTCACGAAACGGGTCAAAGCTGGGCAAGGACCACACGTCAAAACCGCCGACATCACGGGCGCGGATCACATCACTGGGCGACTCGCCCTTGGCATTGCTCACTTAGATCATCTCTTCGCCGCCCTTCCCGCCGAGAACAATTTCTCCGGCTTCGGCCATACGGCGAGCGATGGTGAGGATTTCTTTCTGCGCCGTTTCGACGTCGCTGACACGTACCGGGCCTTTGGCCTCCAGGTCGTCGCGCAGCAGTTCGGAGGCACGCTTGGACATGTTTTTGAAAATCTTGTCTTGAACGTTGTCGTCCGAGCCTTTGAGCGCCAACACCAGCACGTCCGAAGACACTTCGCGCAACAGTGCCTGAATGCCACGGTCGTCGACGTCGGCCAGGTTGTTGAACACGAACATGAGGTCTTCGATCTGACCGGACAGGTCTTCGTCGATTTCGCGGATCGAGTCCATCAACTGCCCTTCGGTCGAGCTGTCGAGGAAGTTCATGATATCGGCAGCACGCTTGATGCCGCCCAAGGTGGTACGGGCCGCGTTGGAGTTGCCGGAGAACTGTTTCTCAAGGATCTGGTTCAGCTCTTTGAGCGCTGCCGGCTGCACGGTGTTCAGCGACGAGACGCGCAGGATGATGTCCAGCCGCGCCTTGTGGTCAAAGTGCCCGAGCACTTCGCCCGCCTGATCAGGGTCGAGGTATGCCACCACGATGGCCTGGATTTGCGGGTGTTCGAAGCGGATGACATCCGCCACCGCACGCGGCTCCATCCATTTCAGGCTGTCCAGCCCGCTGGTGTTGCCACCCAACAGGATGCGGTCGATCAGGCCGTTGGCCTTGTCTTCGCCCAGTGCCTGGGTGAGCATTTTACGAATGTAGCCGTCTGAACCGACGCCCAGGCTGGTCTGGTCGCCGACAATTTCGACGAACTCGCTCATCACCTGTTCAACCTGCTCGCGGTGCACGTTGCGCATTTGCGCCATCGCCACACCCACGCGCTGCACTTCTTTGGGCCCCATGTGCCGCAGCACTTGGGCCGCGTCAGTTTCGCCAAGCGACAGCAGCAGGATCGCGGCTTTGTCGACCCGTGTCAGCTTGGGATTGGTGGCGGCTCGGTTGTCACTCATCAGCGTTGATCCACTCTTTCACGACCTGAGCCACGCGGCCCGGGTCTTCTGCTACCAGACTCTTGATTGCGTTCAACTGAGCGTCATAGCCTTCGCTTGGGCTCGGCAACAGAATGCTTTGCGGCCCGCCCAGGCTGACACGGTCGTTGGACAGCTCGCCGTCCAGCCCGCCAATGCCACCCAGCTCGGAATCACTGCCCAAGGCCAATTCTTTACTGCGCCCGTGACCGGTGATGTTGTTCAACACCGGACGCAACACGCCAAACACCAGCACCAGGATGAACAACACACCGAGCACTTGCTTGACGATGTCCCAGAACCACGGCTGCGAGTAGAACGGGATCTCGGCGATGACTTCGCCACGCTCGGCCGAGAACGGCACGTTGATCACGCTCACGCTGTCGCCACGGCTGGCATCAAAGCCCACGGCGTCTTGCACCAGACGGGTAAAGCGCGCCAGTTGATCTGTGCTCCACGGTTCACGGGTGATGTCCCCGTTGGCCGGGTTGACCTTGACCTGATCATCGACCACCACGGCAACCGACAGGCGATTGACTTTACCTTGCTGCTGCTTGGTGTGGCTGATGGAGCGGTCAAGCTCGAAGTTTTTGGTCGATTGCGAACGCTTGTCAGCCGGGTACGGCGCAAGCATCGGCTGGCCCGTGGCCGGGTCCATGATTTGCTGACCGTTGGCATCGAGCAGCGGCTGACCCGGCTGCACCATACCGGCGGCGGCTGTCGCCTGCCCGGTTTGCTGCGGGGCCGACGCAGGCGCAGGCGGCTGATTGCTCAGCGCACCCGGCACACCTTGCGGACCGTTGCTGGCGGTGCGCTGCTCGCTGGTGGATTGCTCGCTGCGCAAGGCCGGCTGGTCGGGGTTGAACTGTTCAGAGGTGGACTCTACCGCGCTGAAATCCACATCGGCCGACACTTCGGCTTTATAGCGGTCGTTGCCCAACACCGGTTGCAGAATGTTGTGCACGCGCTGTGTGAGCATGCTTTCCATGCGGCGGCTGTAATCAAACTGTTTACCGGCCATCGTCAGCTCAGAGTCCTGCGCCTGATCCGACAGCAAGTTACCTTTTTGGTCGACCACGGTGATTTGCGACTTGGTCAGTTCGGGAACGCTGGTGGCCACCAGATTGATAATGGCCAGTACTTGACCCGGCTCCAGTGAGCGGCCCGAATACAACTCCACCAACACCGAGGCGCTGGGTTTGCGCTCATCGCGCACAAACACCGAGCTTTTAGGAATGGCCAGGTGAACGCGTGCGCCCTTGACGTTATTGAGGCTGGAAATGGTGCGGGCCAATTCGCCTTCCAAGCCACGACGATAGCGCGTGGCCTCCATGAACTGGCTGGTCCCAAGCCCTTGGTCTTTGTCCAGAATCTCGAAACCGATGTTGCTGTCGGTCGGCGACACACCGGCGGCGGCCAGTTTGAGGCGCGCACGGGCCACGTCATCAGCCTTGACCAGCAATGCGCCGGAGTTGGGCTCAACGGTGTAAGGAATGTCGGCGCCGGCCAGGGTTTCCATGACCTGCTTGGCATCCATACCGGCCAGGCTGCCATACAGCGGCCGGTAATCGGGCTGTTGCGACCACAACACGACGGCAAAACCAATCGCCACGCTCGCCGCCAGACCGACCATAAGGCCAACCTGACGCAACATGGTCATCTCGGAAAGGTTTTCCAGAAAGGACAGCCCGAACAGTGGCGGCTTGCCATCTGTTGAGCCTGCCTTGGCCGGGACGTTATCAGCAACTGCTTCTGCCATGACCTAATATCGTCCTTAAACCGGCATCTGCATGATGTCTTGGTACGCCTGAACCAGCTTGTTGCGTACTTGGGTCAATGCCTGAAAAGAAACACTGGCTTTCTGCGATGCGATCATCACGTCAGTCAGGTCAACACCGCTTTTGCCGATTTCAAAGGCGTTCGACAACTGGCTCGACGCCTGTTGGGTATCGCTGACCTTATTGATCGCGTTGCCCAGCATGTCGGAGAAGCTGCTGGCGCCCACTTCAGCGGGCGCTTGCACCGCTGATTTCTGGGCCATAGCGTCCATTTGCATGGCCCGCATGTCCAACATCATTCGATTAAATTCAATACCTTGGCTCATGGACTACTCTCTCCGACGGCCCGCAATTTTTTGACACTCACACAGCATCTACTCAGGTGTTAGCAACAAGGGTGCCAGTTGTTTGTTGATCTGGAACAAATTGCGTAACAAAAGGTCCCAGCCAGACAAACGGGATGTTTATAAAAACACCCTTCCTGTAGGCGCTGCCGCAACCTGCGTCAGTGCCTGCAGGCATGGGGTCAGCTTGAGGCGAACAGGTACGCTTCAACGTCCATGCCCGCATCGCGCATTTGTGCCAGTTTGTAGCGCAACGTGCGCGGGCTGATGCCCAGGCGCTCGGCCGCTTCTTTGCGCCGTCCGCGCTCAGTGCGCAAGGTGTCAATGATCATCTGAAACTCACGGCGACGCAGGTCATCGCCCAGCGCGCCTGCGGACTCCCCTGCGGGCCCCGCCACGCTCTCGACGGGCGCCGACAAACTGGCGCTGCTGATAGCCGGCAACGGCGCGCACGCCACCGGGCCCGCCAGACAAAAATCCGCCGCCTCGATCAAGCCCCCGTGCTGCAAGATCAGGGCGCGCTGAATCGCGTTGTCCAGCTCTCGCACATTCCCAGGCCAGGCATAAGCGGTCAGGCACGCTTGTGCGGCGGGCGAAAAACGCACGGCCGTGTGTTTCATCTTGCTGATGTGCTTGGCCAGCAAGCGCTCGGCCAGCGGCAGAATGTCGGCGGTGCGCTCGCGCAACGGGCGCCAAGCCAACGGAAACACCGAAAGGCGATAGTACAAGTCTTCGCGAAAGCGCCCCGCCGCCACTTCGCCCGCCAAATCGCGGTTAGTGGTGGCCACCACGCGGATATCCAGGGCAATCGGCTTACGGCCACCCACGCGCTCCACTTCACGCTCTTGCAGCACCCGCAACAACTTGGCCTGCAAGCCCAACGGCATTTCGGAAATCTCGTCGAGCAGCAACGTGCCACCATCGGCCTGCTCAAACTTGCCCGCTTGCGCCGCAATCGCGCCGGTGAATGAGCCTTTTTCATGACCGAACAACGTGGCTTCCAGCATGTTGTCCGGGATCGCCGCGCAGTTGATGGCGACAAAGGGCTGACGGGTCCGATGCGAATGTTGATGGATATAGCGCGCCAGCACTTCTTTACCCGTGCCGGACTCGCCCGAGATCAACACCGTGGAATCACTGCGCGCTACCCGCGCCGCCAGTTCCAGCAACTGCGCGCTGGCAGGCTCGATGGCCACCGGGCCTTCGGCTTCTGCTACACCAAGACAACCCAGCGCATGGCGCGCCACCAGATCAAGCAAAGCCTTGGGTTCAAACGGCTTGACCAGATAATCCGCTGCGCCTTGGCGCATGGCATCCACCGCCCGCTCCACCGCACCGTGCGCGGTCATGAGCAGCACCGGCAGTTGCGGTTGCCGCGCACGCAGCAGACCCAGCAACTGGTGCCCGTCCATGCCCGGCATGTTCACGTCGCTGACCACCAGGCTAAAGGGTTCGGCCGCCACCGCCTCCAGCGCCTCTTCAGCCGAGCCAACTGCATGAAAACCATGCCCCGCCAATAACAAGGTGTCGGCCAGGGCTTCGCGCAGGGAGCGGTCATCTTCAACCAGCAGCACTTTGATTCGCATTACCATCAGTTCGCCTCCGCCGCGCCAGGAATCAGCGGCAGGCTGAGCAACGCGCAGGTGCCGCGACCCAGCCGTGAATGGAATTGCAGCTCGCCCTGATGCGCCCGCACCACCGCCTTGACCACGGCCAGCCCCAACCCGGTGCCTGTAGCTTTAGTGGTGAAAAACGGCTCACCCAAACGTTCCAGCACCCGAGGCTCGATGCCACTGGCGCTGTCACTTACACACAGGCGCAAGGTGTTATCGCGCGCGTACACATGCACCTTGAGGCGCACCTGAGGCGTACCGGCCTGTAACGCGTTTTCAATCAGATTCAGCAGCGCGCCCACCAGCGTGTCGCGATTGCACAGCACTTCACCGGCGTGGATATCGCACTGCCAGCGCATCGCAATACCTTCGACATGGGTCTGCGCAGCAGCTTGCAGCGATTGCATCAGCGCCTTGGGCGTGACCCGATCGGTCAACGGCAACTCGCCGCGTGCAAACACCAGCATGTCGCGCACCTGGTGCTCCAGCTCGTGCAGGCGTTCTTTAAGGCGACCGGCAAAACGCTGCTGTGTTTCGACCGGCAGCACCTGTTCAGTCAAATGACTGGCGTAAATCAACGCGGCCGACAATGGCGTGCGGATCTGGTGCGCCAACGAGGCCACCATGCGCCCCAGCGACGACAAACGCTCGTGCCGTGCCAACTGATCTTGCAGGCGCCGGGTTTCTGTCAGGTCGTTAAGCAACACCAACTGCCCAGGTTCAGCATCCAGCGAGCGGGTGGAAATCGACAAGCGCCGACCATCAATCAACGAAATCTCGTGCCCATCGTCTTCACGCGGAGCAAAGCAGCGGGAGATGACGTGACGCCACAGCTCGCCCACCAGCGGCAGGCCGAGCAATTCACTGGCCGCCGGGTTGGCCTCGCGCACACGGCCGCGATCATCAATCACGATGACCCCGCCCGGTAACAGATCAAGGAGGTTTTGCAGCCGGTTGGCCAGGCGCTCTTTTTCCGCCAGCTCGGCCATCCGCTGCGCGCTGACCACCGCCAACTCGCCTTTAAGCTCGGTAACCCGTGCTTCAAGCAGGCTGTAGGAATCGGTCAACTGAGTCGACATCTGGTTGAACAGCGAGAACGCTTGCTCAAGCCCTTCCCGACTGGCTTGCTCCACCGAATTGACCGGCGCAGCAACAAGGGACATGGCCTGCCCTGCGAGATCAGGGAGGGAGGACTGCTGGGCGGACTGGGGCATGGTACGTTCTCGCGTGGCTGACCGTCATTAAACGGTTCGTTAGCAGAGACTTAGCAATACCCGTGCCTAAAAAAAATCACTTTAAAATCAGCAGGTTAAAAAACAGGCGTCAATCCTCCGCCTGTTCTTCCCCTTCGCGACGGCTCATGCCGTACTTGCGCATCTTTTCGACCAGCGTGGTGCGGCGGATACGCAGCCGCTCTGCGGCGCGCGCCACAATGCCATTGGCGTCGTCCAGCGCCTGCTGAATCAGGCCCTGTTCCAGACCACCGAGGTAGTCTTTGAGGTCCAGACCTTCGGGCGGCAGCATGGCGGTGGTGGTGAAATCCGGCGTGGCGTTATTAATGGCCACGCGCTCTTCCATGTCACTGCGCAAGCTGTCGACCAACTGCTCGTCTTCGTCATCGACGTAACGAAACTTCTTCGGCAGCTCGGCCACACCGATCACCCCGTACGGGTGCATGATGGCCATGCGCTCCACCAGGTTGGCCAGCTCACGCACGTTGCCCGGCCAGCCGTGACGGCACAACGACATGATGGCGGCAGAGTTGAAACGGATAGAGCCGCGCTTTTCGTGCTCCATGCGCGAAATGAGCTCGTTCATCAGCAGCGGAATGTCTTCGACACGCTCGCGCAACGGGGCCATTTCAATCGGGAACACATTGAGGCGGTAGTACAAGTCTTCGCGGAAGGCGCCGACTTCAATCATGCTTTCGAGGTTTTTGTGGGTGGCGGCAATGATGCGCACGTCAGCGCATTGGGTTTTGTTGCTGCCCACACGCTCAAAGGTGCGTTCCTGCAATACCCGCAGCAGTTTGACCTGCATCGGTAGCGGCATGTCGCCGATTTCGTCGAGGAACAGCGTACCGCCATTGGCCAGTTCAAAACGCCCGGCACGGCTGGTGATAGCACCGGTGAAGGCGCCCTTTTCGTGACCGAACAGCTCGCTTTCGAGCAGTTCTGCCGGAATCGCCCCACAGTTAACGGGCACAAAGGGCGCGTCGCGGCGCTTGGAATGGTAATGCAGGTTGCGCGCGACCACTTCTTTGCCGGTACCGGACTCGCCCAGGATCAACACACTGGCGTCAGTGTCAGCCACTTGCTGCATCATTTGGCGCACATGCTGAATCGCGCGGCTGGTGCCGACCAGGCTGCGGAACAGATTGGGTTCACGATGACGACCGCGCTCGCGGGCCTGGTCGTACATCTCGCGATAGACCTGGGCACGGTGCAGCGAATCAAGCAATTTGCTGTAGCTGGGGGGCATTTCGAGGCTGGACAACACACGACGGCGCTGGTCTTCCGGCAGGTCTGCCGAAGAAATATCGCCCAAAAGTAGAACGGGAAGGAACTCATCCCATGTGGCCAGGGTCTTAAGCAAGCTCGAGGTACCGCCTGCGCTGCTCACGTCACCGACGAGCACGCAGAGGACTTCGCGGCTGGAGGCCAGGGAACCGACCGCCTGCTGCCAGTCGTTGCTCGCGCTGGCTAAATTTTCTTCGCCCAGAAAATTTAAAATCACCGCCAAATCGCGGCGGCGAACGCTATCGTCATCGATCAGCAGAATCTTGGTTTCACGCCACATGCAATAGCAACTTCCCTAGTCAACTCAATGCCCTGATGGTGGGGCAAGCTAGACGCCTTGACCCGTTTGGATATCTAAGACGACTGAAATCAGAAAACAGCACTAGTTAAGTCAAAAAACTGTACACAGTCAATTTTATGGCGCGGCAAAACGCACTTAACCACAAAATTTTTAGGTCTTAACCAAACAGATGGTAAACCTTTGAAGCATTTTTTGCTTGGTTGATCTGTGCCATCTGGTCCACCACGAGCTGGCGTTCCCCGGTGGCAGCCTCCAGCAACATGCGATACACCACCAACAAGCCCTCAAGATTTTCGCGCAGCGTGGCTTCGTCGACCGGCTTTTCGGCTAGCACATTCTCAACGCAAACCCGACAGGCGGTATCCAGTTCGCCGATAGCGTCCCAGTTGCGCTCAGCCAGCGCATCGATCAGCGCCTCACGGGTTTCTTGAATTCGTTGCAATTGGCTCATGGCGCAATCCTCAGGGCGGCGGGCAGCTTATTGCGGCGCGATCGCATCCCAACCACTTTTTACGGTGATCAGCAGGCGGGCGACTTCGTCGATCAGTTCCGGGTCGTTTGCCGCATTGGCCTGGGTCAAGCGTACGGTCATGTACTCGTACAAGCTGTCCAGTTGCTGCATCGCGTCCTTGTCCTCGGCTTTCTCTTCATCCAGGCCCTGACGCAGACCCGTAATGATGTCGATGGCCTTGGTGATCAGCAGTGCTTTTTGCGGCAGGTCGTTGCGACTCATCGCGCCTTTGGCTTGTGCCATGCGATCAAGCGCCCCCTCCATCAGCATCTGAATCAGACGATGCGGGCTGGCTTCGGAGATCTGGGCGTGGGAATTAACCTTCTGATACTGACGAAGGGCTCTCATCGGGTTCATGTTTTAACCTCGTAACAGGGGGCAGCCGAAAATAGGTGAGTCTTGATAGGTATGTCGACTGCATCAGCAAAAACTTTAAGAACAACACGCCTGGCTGACCCGATAAGGGTCAGCCTGACCGTGAAGGCTTACCCGTGATCAGCTGGATTTGGGGTTATTGAGCGCATTCAAGGTGGTCATGATGCTGGAGCTGCCGGCGTTGATCTTGGCGATCATGGTGTCCATCGCCGTGTACTTGGCGCTCAAGGCTGTTTGCATGCTGTCCATGCGTCGATCCAGATCCAATTTTTGCTTGGTCAAATCGGTCAACTTGGTGTTGATGTCGTTGCTGCGCGTGGCCAGCAGGCCCGTCGAGCCAACGTAGGACTCTGTACTCTTGTTCATCCGCGAAATCAGGCCGTCTTTGCCCAAAAACACCTTGGACACATCACCCGAGTTCTTCTCCATTGCCTTGTTCCAGGCTTTGTCCTCCAGGCTCAGCAAACCTGTTTTCTGGTCTGTGGTAATGCCCATTTGCGACAAAGCCATGACATTGAACGAGCCGCTGCCCTGCACCAACTCACCGCGCATGCTGTTGACCAATTGACGCATGGAGGCATCACCGGTCAAGGCACCTGCGGTGGTGGTCGACGCATCGCCTGTGGCCGTGACTTTGGTCTGCGCGTTAATCGTGGTCATCAACGCGTTGTAGGCCGAGACAAACGACTGCACCGAGGTTTTCAGGGTGTCGTTGTTCACGCCCACGTTAATGGTGATCGGGTCTTTGTCGACGCGATTAAGCTCAAGCGTCACACCACTGATCGCTGCGGTGACCTTGTTGCTCTTGGACTCCATTTCGAAGCCATCAATCTTGAACTTGGCATTCTGCGGCGGATCACCGGCGGTAAAGCCTTTGGCCAACTCTGACTCACCACTCAGGGTGATGTCCGAACCTTCACCAGTGTCGGTCGAGGTAATGACCAGGCGCGCACCTTTGGCATCGCTCAACACGTTGGCGCTGATGCCTTTGGATTCCAGCTGCGTGTTAATGGCCTCACGCGCTTCCTGCATGGTCGCCCCGGCCGGGATCGACACGTTGTAATCCTTGCCCGACTGGGAAATGGTCAACGTGGTCGCCGAATCGCTCGGGTTGACCTTGGCCGAACTGCCGCCTGCAAACACCGCAGAGCTGACTTTGGCTGCCGTGGCCAGCTGCGTGACTTCCAGCTGGTATTTACCGGTCGACGCCGCATCATCAATGGTGACCTTGGCGGTTTTCTCTTCAGACGAGGTACCGGTCAAACCACTGAAACTGGTCGCGGTGTTGAGCTTGGTCAGCGCAGCACGGTAGGTTTCCAGCGCGACTTTTACCGTCCCCACAGCCGACAGCTGCGTGGTGGCCGTGGTTTGCTGCTTGAGGATTTGCGAGTCTTTGGGTGCGCGTTCCGCCGCCACCAGCGCTTTCACAATACCTTGAGTGTCAAAGCCCGACCCAATGCCGGTAATCGTTGAACTAGCCATCTGTTTTCTCCTTTTCCGCTGGCTGCCGCTTTATTGGCGCACAACGCCGAGTCCGCAGACAGCTTCACAATTCATGCCACCTTCAGGCATTGGTACGAAACAACAGACTGTTAGCGTCTGTCAGGCTCTGCGCCAGTTTCAATGCCGTTTCAGAAGGGAGCTGGCGAATCACCTCACCACTATCGGTGGCGATCACCTTGACCACAACCACGCCCGTGGTGTCATCAATCGAAAAATCCAGCTTGCGCTGAGTAGACTGTACGAATTCGCGTATATCGTTGACGGCCTTTTCAAGCTCTGCGCGCCCAGGTTGTTTACCTGGCTCGGCGTCAACGTCAGCCTTGGGGGGTGCAACGTGCGCAGGCGTCGGGCTGGACTGCCCTGCTGTGGCCGGATAGGCCGCATTCAGCTTGATGCTCATGTCCATGTCATCACCTCAACACTGAAAAAACGAAAGGGCACGTAAACGCGCCCTTCCGTTATCAACCAAGCGCTAGATTACTGAAGCAGCTTCAGTACAGCGGATGGCAGTTGGTTAGCCTGGGACAGGATTGCAGTCGAAGCCTGTTGCAGGGTTTGTTGCTTGGTCAGCTCAGCGGCTTCAGAAGCGAAGTCAGCATCTTGAACACGGCTACGGGCAGCCGTCGAGTTCTCGGTGATGCTTTGCAGGTTAGACACAGTGCTGGTGAAACGGTTTTGTACAGCACCCAGCTGCGAACGCTGAGTGTCGATCTGCTGAATCGCGCCGTCCAGAGCCTGGATGGTTTGCTGAGCCGATTCAGACTTCAGGATGCTCAGATCAGCAACCGAGGTGTCCATTTTCACAGCGGTAGTCGGTGCAGCAGCAGCAGCGGTCAGGCCCAGAGTGGCCAAGCCTTTGCCCGAGCTACCATCAGCAATGGTGATGTCTTTGGTGGAGAACAGCTTCAGGCTGTTGTCCGACTTATCAACGCTGGCAGTCACACCGGTGCTTGCGCTGTTGATGGACGACACGATGTCAGCCATGGTCGAGCCAGCGGTGAACTTGACTTCAGTACCGTTCAGGTTGATAGAGGTGTCCGAAGCCAGCTTGGCTTCAGTGGTACCCGCCGACAGACCCAACTTGGCCAGTGCGCCAGCGCCGCCTTCAGCAACCGGACCTGTACCGTTACCCAACTTAACAGCTTTACCGTCAGTCGACGTCAGTTCCAGACGGCCTTCGGACGATACAGCGGCGGTCACACCAAACTTGCTAGCCGTGTTTGCCGTGTTGATTTTGCCCGCGATAGCGGCCAGGTCTTCGCCTGCTGCGAATTTGACGTTGGTGCCATTGATGTTGATCGATGCAGCAGCATCCAGCTTGCCAGTCACGGCAGGAGTAGCCACCGTTGTTACGCCGCCCGAAGCCGTTGCAGCACCAAATACAGTGTTAGTACCGGTGATATCAATGGCGGAAGCAGAAGTCAGCGTCAGCGTGGTACCTGCTTTAGCAGCAGTTACGCCGGTGATGCCTGCACCTTGAATGGCCAGCAGTGCGGCGTCGATGTCGTCACCGACTTTAACGGTTACATCTTTACCATTGATCTGGAAGGTCTGGTCAGTACCCGTTGGAGTCGCGTAATTGGCACCGGTCTGAACAAAGTTGCTGGTGGTCATAACTGCTGGCTTGGCGCCTGGCAGTTCGATCGCTTTAGCTGTCACAGAGGCCGACAGCTGAGTGGTGTCACCCTTGACGCTGGCTTCGCTGTAAGTACCTTTCAGGCCAGTGGCGCTGATGTCGGTCATACCGAACGAGATAGTCTGGTTGGCGTCAGAACCGATCTGGAAGCCAACGTTCTGGAACGAACCGTCCAGCAGGTTACGACCACCGAAAGTAGTGGTTTGAGCGATACGGGTCAGCTCACCGGTTTTGGCTGTGAATTCTTGTTGCAGGGATGCACGGTCAGCGTCGCTTTTGTCACCGTTAGCGGACTGCAGAGCCAGTTCACGCAGACGTTGCAGAATGTTGGTCGACTCTTGCATTGCGCCTTCAGCAGTCTGAGCAATCGAGGTGCCGTTGTTGGCGTTCGCGATAGCAACAGTCATGCCTTTAACCTGGGAGGTCAGACGGTTGGCGATCTGCATGCCGGCAGCGTCGTCTTTGGCGCTGTTGATTTTCAGGCCGGAGGACAGACGGTTCATCGAGGTGCTCAAGGCATCGCCGGCTTTGTTCAGGTTCTTCTGAACGCTCAACGAAGTGATGTTGGTGTTTACTGACATGGACATGACGAATTCCTCGTGGATTGAGTACTGCGGCTTCCGGCCCTGGCAACCGCCGGGTGTGGCCTAGAGAACCTTCGTAATAGTTATCGTCGTGAAAGCAAGTTGCTTGAGGGCTTTTTTGAAATTTTTTACTGGCCGGGTGCCATCCCTTGCATTTCAGGGGTTTACACACCCCGTAGAATGCAAAACGCCCATGGCTTTAGGCCACGGGCGCTTGAGGATTGCGTGAAAAAGCTTACGGGCGATGGATGATCGCCGAACCCCACGACAGGCCCACACCGAAGCCGCTGAGTGCCACGCGCTTCCAGGTGGTGTCCAGCGCGTGTTTTTCGAGCAGCAATGGAATGCTCGACGACACGGTATTGCCGGTCTCGACCATGTCCTTGATGAACTTCTCAGGCTCGCCTTCAAAACGGCGCGCCACCGCGTCAACAATTGCCGCACTGCCCTGGTGAATGCAGAACGCGTCGATGTCTTCGGCTTTAAGGTCAGATTCGTCAATCAACTCGTGCAGGTGCGCAGGGACTTTGAGCAGCGCGAAGTTGAACACTTGACGACCGTTCATGAAGAACACCCCGTCGCTGACTTTCAAGTGCGGCGCACCCGAACCGTCGGTGCCGAACTTGGCTTTGCCCAACTGCCACAGCGCGTCTTCACCCATCCAGGTGGCCGTGGCGGCGTCACCAAACAACATGGTGGTGTTACGGTCTTCAGGGTCGACGATTTTGGAGTACGGATCAGCCGTGATCAGCAGGCCGTTTTTCAGGCCCGTGGCTTCCATAAAGCCTTTCATCGCGTAGAGGCCGTAAACGTAGCCCGAGCACCCCAGCGAAATATCGAACGCAGCCACGTGGGTCGGCAGGCCGAGTTTGTCTTGCACGATGGCCGAGGTATGAGGCAAGCCTTCTTCATCACCGTTTTGGGTGATGACGATCAGCGCGTCGATGGATTCGCGCTTGAGCTGCGGGTTGTTGGCGAACAGCGCGTTGACGGCTTCGACACACAGATCCGAGGTTTCCTGGTCAGCATCTTTGCGCGGCAGGAATGCCGAACCAATCTTGCCCAGAATAAATTCTTCGTCCTTGGAGAACTTCGCGCCTTGGGCGTAGTTGTCTACGCCGTTTGCCGGCACGTAACTGGCGATGCTTTTAATGCCAATCATTGTGGCTTCCCAATACTCAATAGCTGGAGATCACCCGCTCACGAACGAGGGGCGTTGACAATAAAAGGGCTTCGTCGCGCAAAAAAGCGGCGAAAGTGGATGCCTGAAAATACCCAAAACAGCCTGTAAAAGGCCCGGCATCCGCCCGTACGTTGCACACGATACAGTGAAGATGCGCATTATGACCCATAGGTCACTCTATTTTGTGTGGTTTATACAAAACGTTTCAAGCCGACTTTCAGATAAGCGGACACAAAGCTGCGTAGCGGCCTTGTGCAGGCGCTGAAAAACAGAGGGGGTCGTTGCGAGCGAAGCCCTGCACCAGCGCACCCGAAGGTGTCTGGCGCAGGGTCCAGAGCGGAATCAGATTTTGTTGAACAGGCTCAACTGGGAGATTTTCACGAACGCCAGCTGCGAGGCTTCGAGCATGGCCTTTTGGAAGGCCAGGTCAATAGATGCACCCGCCATGTCCGTGTTGCCGATGGCGGCCGTGGTGGAGTCGTTGGCCAGGCGCATGCTTTCGTTTTCGTTAGTCTGTACATCCACCGCTTTCAATCGCGCACCGATTGAACCGCGTGCGTTATCCACACCGGCCATGGCGTTTTTAAGGTTGCCCACCGACGCGTTGATAATGTCCGTCTGCTTTTGCTTGGCGGCCGGGTTTTCATCCGTCGGCGTAGCCAATGCCTGGCGCAGTTGACTGATGGTGTCCAGTGCACTCTGGCTCTGGTGGTTATTGCCCTTGACCACAAACTGGTCGCCCGCCTCGCGCGCGCCGGTGAAGTCAAACTTGACCCCCATCGCGGTAATCGAATCGCCGGTCATGGTGCCCTTGGCAATCGATTTGCTGTTGGCCGTCACTGGCTGGGCATAAATCTCGTACTCGGTGTCGCTGGTGAACTTGATCACTGCGCCACTGGCCGGGAAGCTGTCGCCATAAGCCTTGGCGTCATCCACGGTACTGCTGGTGATTTGCGACGTGGAGTTATTGCCAGGGCTGCGCGCTGCGCTGAACGAGTCCGGCTTGGCTTGCAGGGTAAAGATGTGACCCTTGACCGCATCGTCCTGATCCGCTGGCGCGATGTCCTTGAGGTTCAGGTTGATGTCAAACTGCACACCGCGCAGGCTGATGCTGTGCGCCCCCTCCTTGGTAGCATCGAAAGTGCCGGTGCCGGGCACTTCAGAGGTCACGTCTTTGCCGGTCCGGTCGCGCAGGATGTACTGCGTGCTGCTGGTGAACTCAAGCTCGTACGGCTGACCGTCAGCAAAGCTCTTGTTAAACACTGGGCTTGAGGTGATCAAACCTGCCGACACCGAAACCGTGCCATCAGCGGCCAAGGGCGGCTTGGTGGTGAGTTCGGCCTGGGTGCGACCGGTGTTGGTCGCGCCTTCGAAGATACTTTTTGCAGTGTCACTGCCCGCAATGGTCAGCGTGTCAGACACTTTGAGGTTCAGTTGCGTGTCATCGCCCTGATAAGTGTAAGTGCCGTCATTGTTACGCGCATACGGCGGGGTGTCGGTCTTGGAACCGGAGAACATGTAGTCGCCGTTGGCGTCTTTGCTGTTGAGCAGGCTGAACACCTGCTCTTCAATGTTGCCCAGCTCATTGGCAATGGAGGTGCGATCCGCATCACTGACCACGCCACCGCCTGCCTGCAATGCCAGCTCGTAGGCTTTCTGCATGGCGTTGTCGATGCTGGTCAACACTGATTCCTGGTTGGCCAGTGACGATTTAATGCCGTTCATGTTGGTGGTGTACTGCGCCAACATGTCTTTTTGCTGCTGCAATTGCAGCAAACGTGCGGCACCCACCGGGTCATCCGCGGCCGACTGAATGCGCACGCCGGAGTCGATTTGGGTTTGGGTCTTGATCACCGAAGCGAAGTTGTTCTGGTATTTGGACGCACTGGTCTCAAAGAACTGGGCAGTAGAAATACGCATCGTCGGCGACTCCCTTAAAGGCTGTTGATCAGCACGCTGAAAGTTTCTTGCGCCGCTTTGATAATTTGCGACGAAGCCGTGTAGTACTGCTGAAACTTGACCAGGTTGGACGCTTCTTCATCCAGGTTGACCTGAGACACCGAGCTGCGGCTGGCAGCCGCATAAGACAGCGCCGCGTTGGTGGCCGTGCCATCAACCGCCGCTTGACTGGCCTTGCCGCCGACCTTGGACACCAACTGGCTGTACGAGGTGGCCATGCTCACGCCACCGCCGCCGCTGTTTACGCCCACGGTCGGTTTGGTCTGCAAATCCAGCATCTTGTTGGCGTTGGTGTTGTCCGACTTGCCGTCTTTGTTGAACTTGATGTCGAACGTGTCGCCCTTGCCCGGCGAACCGCTGATGGTGGTATTGAAATCGACGGTTTTCTTCGAGCCGTCCGGGTTCAACACCGGCTGACCGGCAGCGTCCAGCACGGGCACGTTGATCGTGACCTTGTTGTCCTGCCCCGGCACCACGGTGCCCTTGCCGATTTCGTCGCCCTGCTCGTTCAGCACGCGATAACCCTGCACACCGTTGACCGCTTCGTCGAAGGCAATGCGCACGGGCATGGCACCCTCGATTTCACTTTGCGCCAGGCCCAGGCCCGCGCCGCCATAGATGTTGAGTGCTTGCGTCAGGTCCAGGCCATTGACCACGCCCGTGCCGCTGTTTGAGCCGCCCTTGCTCGCCACCAACGGCCCGGCAAACGCCAATTTGCTGGAGTCGCTCATCTGCACGCCGATGTTGGTCGCGCCGCTGCGGGTGGGGCTGACTTTGAAGCTGTCGCCCTTGTCCAGCGCACCGCCGTTGAGGCTCATGGTGAAGCCGTCAATCTGGGGCGCAGGCTTCTGATCCAGCTTGAACGACCCCATGTCGGTGCCATCGGAGCGCCGTACGCTGTAGTCATTGTTACTGCTGAACGTCACCTGATAGTCGTAGGTGGTCAACGCGCCACTGTCGGTGATCGTGACATCCAGATTGCCCGAGCCAGCGCTGTTGCCGGTGGCAGCCAGGCTGCGCTCGCTGATGGCTTTGGCACTGTTGATGTTGTTGAACAGCGAGGCGCCGAACTCGCCGTTGGCATCCAGGCCCTGTCCCAACTGCTTGTTGATGGCGTCTGCCACCACCAGAGCGGTGCGCCCCAGCTCATTGATCGCCGGTGCGAGCACCTCGTCACGGTAGCGAATCAGGCCGCCGATCTTGCCACCGGACAACGCAGAGGTGACGTCCGAGTTCGAAGACGGGGTGTTGATCTGGATCGTAAATTGGCTTTTATCGGTTTTACCCGGCACCGCCGACAAGGTGTTGCTGGTATTGCCCAGCACCAGTGCCTGACCGGTGCCCAGGGTGATGTCGTACACGTTGTCGTGTTCTTGAACCGTCACGCCGACCAGCTCATTAAGCGAGCGAACCGCCTCGTTGCGCGCATCCAGCAGGTCATTGGGGGTGTTACCCGACGTGGTCGCCTGGGCAATTTGCTTGTTCAGCGAGGCAATGGTGGCCGAGTGCTGGTTGACCATCGAGGTCAAGGTTTCAAGCTGGCTATTGACGCCTTCGTTTTGCTGATTGAGCTGGCTGGCAATCGAATTGAAACGGTTGCTCAAGGTTTTGGCGTTGCCCAGCAGCAAATCACGCGCGGACGCATCACCCGGCGCACCCGCCGAGGCTTGCAGCGAGGCGAAAAAGCTGCTCAGGGCCGCGGACACACCCGTGCTTTTATCCGACAGCAATTTGTCGATAGGGCCGATCTGATCGAGATAGGCTTGCGCGTCGCCATTGAGCGAGGTGGTGGTTTGCAACTGGGCGTCGAGGTAGGCGTTGTAAACACGGCGCACGTCCGCCAGCGTGGTGCCGGTGCCAATAAACACACCGCCCGATTGCTGCGAACCCGCCGTGCCCTGCACGATTTGCTGGCGCGAGTAACCCGCCGCGTTAGCGTTGGCAATGTTGTTGCCGACCGTGGCCAATGCCCCTTGGCTGGCGTTCAGCCCCGACATCCCGATGTTGATCAAACTCGCCATGGTTCAAACCTTATAAATGCGTGAGAGAACCTGTCGAGGCATAGCTCTGGTAGGTCTTCATCTGTTTGGCTATTTGCGAAATCTTGCTGGCGTACGCCGGATCGGTTGCGTAACCGGCCTTTTGCAGCTCGCGTACAAATTGTTCTGGTTTATCGGCCGCGTTCAGCACTTCTTTATAACGATTGTTGCTCTGCAACAGCGTCACCAAATCGTGGAAGCTGTCTTGATACGAATCGTAGGAACGGAAGTCCGCCGTCTCCTTGACCATCTGCCCGCCTTTGAACTCACTGGTGATGGCGCGCGCCTGAGCGCCCTGCCAACTGCCCGTGGCCTTGATGCCGAACAGGTTATGACTGCTGGTGCCATCTTGTTGACGCATGACCGACTTGCCCCAACCGGTTTCCAGTGCAGCTTGTGCCACCAGGTACAGCGGATCGACACCAATGCGGGCGGCCGCTTGCTGCGCCATCGGCAACATGGTGGCCACGAAGGCGTCTGGCGACTCGAAGGCTTTTTTCGCCGGTGCCAAGGGCGGCTGGGCCACGGCACGGCCGTAGACCTGCATCCGCCCTTGAGCACCCGCTGCACTGAGCATCGGCTGGCGACTGCCTTTAAGCACCGCGTCCATCGAGGCACTGGTGCGCCCCGGCACCGCATCGGTATTGAGCGTGGAGCGCGCCGGGTCGGCCGATGGCACGATGCCAGCCAGCAAGCGGTCCGTGAGCTTGGTCGGCAACGCCAGACGCCGCTGATTGAGCAGCGCCATGTCATTCTGATGCCCGCCCTGCGCGGCGCTCGGTGCCAGCGCCACACGCGAGGCCCACAGCGGTCGCTGACCGTTGGAGCGCACGAACGGGCTGTCTGCCGGAGTCACAGCGGCGGTCGGCGTGGCCGCTTTGGCCTCGGCCGTGAGCGCCGTGGCAGGCGGCGTATCGCCCGGCACGGCTGACTTGTTTTTCGACATTTGCCGCATCAATACGTCAGCCAGACCAATGCCTCCGCCCTGACGGGACAACGTCACCGACAGTTGCTGGTCGTACATTTCCTGATACTGCTTGGCGGCCGGGGTGTTGAGTGGATTGTCCTTACCCAGCACTTCGTTGGCGGAACGCATGGACTTGAGCATTTCGTTGAGGAACAACGACTCAAATTCCTGCGCAACCTTGCGCATATTGCCTTCGCTTTCGCGGTCGCCCACCTTCAAGTTATTCAGACGATTGAGGTCGGTATACGCGCCCGAATCGCTGCCACTGACCACACCACTCTTACGTATATCCATGACGCAGGCCTCAGATCACGATCAGGTCGGCTTGCAAGGCGCCGGCCTGTTTGAGTGCTTCAAGAATCGCCATCAAGTCACCTGGCGCTGCGCCTACCTGATTCACTGCACGCACGATTTCGTCCAGCGTGGTGCCCGGACCAAACTTGAACATCGGCTTGGCTTCTTGCTGAGCGTTAACCCGCGAACGCGGCACCACTGCCGTCTGGCCATTGGACAAAGGCCCCGGCTGGCTGACGATCGGGTCTTCGGTAATGGTCACGGTCAGGCTGCCGTGGGTCACGGCAGCAGGCGACACCTTGACGTTTTGCCCAATCACGATGGTGCCGGTGCGCGAGTTGATGATGACCTTGGCCACCGCCTGCCCCGGATCGACTTCGAGGTTTTCCAGAATCGACAGGTAATCGACCCGCTGGCTTGGGTCCAGTGGCGCGGTGACACGCACCGAACCGCCGTCAATGGCTTGCGCCACGCCAGGGCCGAGCAGGTCGTTGATTTTGTCGACCACACGCTTGGCAGTGGTGAAGTCCGAACGGTTGAGGTTCAGCGTGAGGCTGTTGCCCTGATTGAAGCCACTCGGTACCGCACGCTCAACCGAGGCACCACCGGGGATGCGACCGGCCGAGGGCACGTTAACGGTGATTTTGGAACCGTCGCGGCCTTCGGCATCAAAACCACCGACCACCAGGTTACCCTGCGCAATGGCGTAGACGTTGCCATCAATGCCTTTCAACGGGGTCAGTAACAGCGTGCCGCCGCGCAGGCTTTTGGAGTTACCAATGGAGGACACGGTGATGTCCACCACCTGACCCGGCTTGGCAAACGCTGGTAAATCGGCGCTGATCGACACCGCTGCCACGTTTTTCAACTGCACGTTGCCCGAGCCTGGCGGCACTTTGATGCCGAACTGCGAGAGCATGTTGTTGAACGTTTGCAGGGTGAACGGGGTTTGCGTGGTTTGGTCGCCCGTGCCGTTAAGCCCGACCACCAAGCCATAACCAATCAATTGGTTGGTCCGTACGCCCGAAATGCTGGCAATGTCTTTCAACCGCTCGGCGTGGGCGCCAAGGGTTGTGGACAGTAGCAGTACGGCTGCCAGCAGATGCTTGAGGTTGAACATGGTGGGGGCCATCACTTAAAGAGGAGCACTTAAAAAGGGTTCGCTTAGAACGGGAACAGCGGACTCAGGAAGAAACGGTCAAACCAGCCCGGTTGGCTCGCATCGGCAAACGAACCGGTGCCCGAGTAGGTGATGCGCGCATCTGCCACACGGGTCGAAGACACGGTGTTGTCGGTCGAAATATCGTCCGAGCGCACCAAACCGGCAATACGCACCAGCTCATCACCGGTGTTCAAGGTCATCCACTTCTCGCCGCGCACCGCGATGATGCCGTTGGGCAAGACATCGGCCACCGTCACGGTCACCGAGCCGGTCAAACTGTTGCCCTGCCCCGCTTTACTGTCGCCTTTGCTGGCGCGGCTGCCGCTGTAACCGGCATTCAAGCTCAAATCACCACTGCCCAGCGGGTTGTTGGTGGTCAGGCCGCTGCCGAACAACGACGTGAGGCCGATGCTGGTGTTGCTGTTCTTGCCGATCTGCGAGTTGGCGTTTTTGCTCGCCTGCGTCCTCTCATTCAGGGTGATGGTGATGATGTCACCCACCCGGAACGCCTTGCGGTCGCTGTACAGGTTCTGCTCAAAGCCTGCCTGATAGATCGAACCGTTATTGGCCGCCGCCGGCAACGGCGTGCGCGGCAACACCGGCGCGTAGTACGGATCGTTGGCCCGTGGTGGCGGGCTGACACAGCCCGCCAATACGGTGATACCGCCCAGTACCAGAACAGAAAACAAGCGTTTCATGACCTCTCCCGCAGTTGCAGGCGACCTTGGGGCCGCCTTGTCGACGTGATTACAGATTTTGCGTGACGAAGGACAGCATTTGGTCAGCGGTGGAGATGACTTTGGAGTTCATCTCGTAGGCACGCTGCGTGGTGATCATGTTGACCATTTCTTCCACGGTGCTGACGTTCGAGTTTTCGAGCATGCTTTGCATGGTCAGACCAAAGCCATTGAGGCCCGGCGTGCCGATTTGTGGCGCACCGCTGGACGCGGTTTCAAGGAACAGGTTACCGCCCTGCGCCTGCAAACCCGCCGGGTTGATGAAGTCAGCCGTCTGCAAGTTGCCGATGACCTGGGCCGCCGGGTTGCCGGCGATGGTCACCGACACAGTGCCGTCCTGCCCCACGGTGAAGGTCTGCGCATCCGCAGGCACCACAATGGCAGGTTCCAGGGCAAAGCCATTGGCGGTCACGATCTGGCCATTGGAGTCCAGGTGGAAAGTACCGTCACGGGTATAGGACGTGGTGCCGTCCGGCTGCATGATCTGGAAGAACCCACGGCCATTGATGGCCAGGTCCAGCGGCTGCTCGGTGGTTTGCAGGCTACCGGCCGCGAAGTTCTTTTGCGTGCCGACGATGCGCACACCCGTACCCACTTGCAGGCCCGATGGCAGCTCGCTGTCCTGAGTCGACTGGGCGCCTGGCTGGCGTTTGATCTGGTAGAGCAAGTCCTGGAACTCGGCACGATCACGTTTGAAACCGGTGGTCGACACGTTGGCCAAGTTGTTGGAAATGGTGGTCAGGTTGGTGTCTTGTGCAGCCAAACCTGTTTTTGCAACCCAGAGTGCCGGAAGCATGCAGTTCTCCTCGCGCGCCGGTTTTTCGGCGCCGCGTTAAATAATTAGCTGATGGACAGGACGCGCGTCATGGCCTGATCGTCTTCTTTGGCGGTGTTCATCATCTTGATGTGCAACTCGAACTGCTTGGCCAGGGCCAACACCGAGGTCATCTCGTCCACCGCGTTCACGTTGCTGGCTTCCAGAAAGCCCGAGACCACACGCACGTTGGCGTCGGCCACAGCCGGTTGGCCGTCTTTGGTGTGAATCAGACCGTCGAGGCCCTTGGTCATGTTCTTGAGGTCTGGCTGCACCATCTTGATCCGGTCAACTTCGGCCATCACCCGCGGGCCTTCGCCCATGGCGCGGATACTGATGGTGCCGTCTTCACCGACTTCGATCTGCTGCTGCGGCGGCACGGCAATCGGCCCGCCATTGCCCATGATCGGCATGCCGTTACCGGCCCGCAGAATGCCCAAGGCATCCACATTCATGCTCGCGGTGCGCACGTAAGCTTCGCTGCCGTCAGGCGCCTGCACCGCCAACCAACCATCGCCCTGCACGGCTACGTCCAGGTCACGACCGGTTTCGACCAACGCGCCAGCGGTGAAATCCGTGGCCGGGCGTTCCGACAGTGCAAAGGCACGCGCCGGAAAGCTGTCACCGAACACCGGCATCGAACGCGCCTGCTCCAGGTCACGCTGAAAACCATTGGTTGAGATGTTCGCCAGATTGTTGGCATGCGCCTTCTGCGCCAGTGCGTTCTGGCTGGCGCCGGTCATTGCCACATAAAGGTACTTGTCCACAGTCTTTCCTCTGCCTGACGGACGTTTGCCGCCCACCGCTGTACTGAAGTCCTCTAAGCAATTTGCGCACCAACTTTTTTTTGACGGCGAAAAACCCCGGCTTTGCGGGGTTTTGAGGCCCATCAGAGGAAACGTCGGACGGCGTAAAAGACGTAAAAACGGCGCGAACAGGCCGAAGGCGGCAAGGCGTGGCCTGTCAGGCGACTGGCCCGCCAGGCTCGCAGGCTGTTACGGATTAAGGTGTGGGCTTGAGAATGTCGTACTCGCGCAGCTTATTGGCGATGGTGGTGTGAGACACACCGAGCCGTTTGCCCAGCAATCGACTGCTCGGGTACTCGGCGTACAGTTGTTCGAGCACGGTTTTCTCGAAGCGGCCGACAATTTGGTCCAGTCCGCCGTCCATTGAAAACTCGCCCAAGGGCTGGCGCACACCATAATCGGGCAAGCGAATATGCTCAGCCTTGACCACCCCGCCCTCGCACAGCGACACCGCCTGAAACAGCACGTTTTCTAACTGGCGCACGTTGCCCGGCCAATGGTAATGACTCAAACGGTCCATCGCCGCAGGCGCCAGACGCGGCAGCGGGCAACCAATCTGGCGGCTGGCCTGATCCAGAAAGTGCTCCACCAACGGCGCCAATCCGTCCAGGCATTCACGCAGCGGCGGAATGTGCAGCGACAACACGTTCAAGCGATGGTAAAGATCCTGACGGAACTCACCCTTGGCACACAGCTCGGACAAATCCACCTGCGTGGCACACATCACACGCACATCGAGGTACACCTCTTCATCGCTGCCCACGCGACGAAAGCAGCCGTCCTGCAAAAAGCGCAGCAGTTTGACCTGCAAACGCGGACTCATCTCGCCCACGCCGTCGAGAAACAACGTGCCGCCAGCCGTCAGCTCCAACAACCCGAGCTTGCCCTCGGCCCGCGCCCCTTCGAAAGCCCCCGGCCCGTAACCAAAGAGCTCGGTTTCGGCCATCGACTCCGGCAAGCCTGCGCAATTGAGCGCCATTAAAGGCGACTGCCCGCGCGGGCTGGCGAGGTGGCAGGCGCGCGCCAGCAATTCTTTGCCGGTACCGGTTTCGCCTTCTATTAATAGAGGGGCGTCCAGCGGCGCCATACGCCGCGCTTCGCGCACCACGGCGGCCATCACTTTGGAGCTTTGGAAGATGCTGTCAAAACCGCGCAGCTCTTGCTTGCGCACGTTGTAGATTTGCTCGCCTACACGGTCGGCACGGTGCAATGTCAGTACCGCCCCCGCCATGGCCTCACTGTCATCGCTGTCCAGTTGCAGCGGCGCGATGTCGGCCAGAAACACGTGCCCTTTGATTTTGACCCGCATGCCGTTGATGCGCGATTTGTTGGCGCGCACCAACTCCGGCAAGTCAAAGTCTTCGGCGTAACGCGAGAGCGCGATGCCCGGCACTTCATCCACACGCACACCGAGCAATTGCGCCGCAGCGCGATTGGCCGCCACGATGGAGCCACCCATGTCGATGGACAGAACCGGAAATTCCAGCGCACCCAGCAAGGCGTTGAGTTCCATGTGCCGACGTTCGCTAGGCATTAAACCTACACGCTTGACACCGAACACCCCGGCGATGGTTTCAAACTTGGGGCGCAGGGCCTGGAACTGCAAATTGATCAGGTTGGGGCAATACAGATAGATCGCGTTGCCCTGATCGCCGCCCACCTCACCACGCTTGACGTTGATGCCATAGGCGACCAGCAGATTGAGAATGTCGCGCAGAATGCCAATCCGGTTTTGACAATGGACCTTGATACGCATGGGGAAAGGCTCAAAAAAGAATTAAACACCACACACCTCCCGCAGGAGCTGCCACAGACTGCGACCCGCTGACCGCTAAACGCTCGCAACCCGTGCCAGCGCTTGCAAAGTGCGAATATTTGGCGGGCCGCGCATTTCAACGTCACGTTTTTGTGACAGCTTGACCTTCGTCGACCGCAATACTCTCAGCATGGCCCGCAAGTCGTAACGAATAGTTTACGAATATGACGCATCATCCCAGCATTAGTGGCTTTAGGCTAGCTGCACGACGCAATCGCTTGAGGTATCACTTAGTCATCGCTACACACCGAATAATAAAAACGATTTCCTTGCGGAGAGTCCCATGAAGCAAACGAAATACGTCGCCCGCGAGCCTGATGCTGATGGCTTTATCGACTACACACCGGCCGAGCACGCGGTGTGGAACACGCTGATTACCCGCCAACTCAAGCTGCTGCAAGGGCGTGCCTGCCCTGAATACATGGAAGGTATCGACAAGCTGGGCCTGCCCCATGACCGCATTCCGCAGCTGGGCGAGATCAACAAAGTGCTGGCTGAAACCACCGGCTGGCAAGTGGCCCGCGTACCGGCACTGATCCCGTTTCAAACCTTCTTCGAATTGCTGGCCAATAAGCAGTTCCCGGTAGCGACCTTTATTCGCACGCCCGAAGAACTCGATTACCTGCAAGAGCCGGATATTTTCCATGAGATTTTCGGCCACTGCCCACTGCTGACCAACCCGTGGTTCGCTGAATTTACTCACACCTACGGCAAGCTCGGCCTGCAAGCCACCAAGGAACAGCGCGTGTATCTGGCCCGCCTGTACTGGATGACAATCGAGTTTGGGCTGGTCGACACCCCAGAAGGCCAGCGCATCTACGGCGGCGGTATTCTTTCATCGCCCAAAGAAACGGTTTACAGCCTGTCTTCAGAACCGGAACATCACGCCTTCGATCCACTGGAAGCCATGCGCACCCCGTACCGCATCGATATTTTGCAGCCGCTGTATTTTGTCCTGCCGGACTTGAAGCGACTGTTCGATTTGGCCCACGAAGACATCATGGGCATGGTCGAAACAGGCATGAAGATGGGCCTGCATGCGCCCAAGTTCCCGCCTAAACCCAAAGCGGCGTAACACGTCTTTTTTGAAACCTTCTTTCTTTTGTACCCATAAGAAAAACTGACTTCAGGAACACACCATGAACGCACTGAACCAAGCCCACTGCGAAGCCTGCCGCGCCGATGCCCCCCAGGTCAGCGACGAAGAACTGCCGGTGCTGATCAAACAGATCCCGGACTGGAACATCGAAGTGCGCGACGGCGTGATGCAGCTGGAAAAGGTCTTTTTGTTCAAAAACTTCAAATTTGCACTGGCGTTCACCAACGCCGTTGGCGAGATCGCTGAAGCCGAAGGCCATCACCCGGGCTTGCTCACCGAGTGGGGCAAAGTGACCGTTACCTGGTGGAGCCACTCCATCAAGGGCCTGCATCGCAATGACTTCATCATGGCCGCGCGCACTGACGACGTAGCCAAAACCGCCGAAGGTCGCAAGTGAAGCACTTCGCGGCCATTGGCCGGGTGCCGGGCGACCCGATTCTGGGCCTGATGGACGCCTACAATCAGGACACCAACCCGAACAAATTCGACCTGGGCGTGGGCGTCTATAAGGACGCCAAGGGCCTGACGCCGATCCTGCAATCGGTCAAACAGGCCGAACAGCGCCTGGTTGAGCAGCAGCAGACCAAAACCTACATCGGCGGTCATGGCGACAGCCGTTTTGGGCAACTGATCAGCGAACTGGTGCTGGGTGAGGCGTCGCCCTTGCTGGCCGACAAACGTGCGGGCGCTACACAGACGCCCGGCGGCACAGGTGCCTTGCGCTTAAGTGCCGACTTTATTGCACAGTGCCTGCCGGGGCGCGGCATTTGGCTGAGCGATCCTACCTGGCCGATCCACGAAACCATTTTCGCGGCAGCCGGTTTGAAGATCAGCCACTACCCGTACGTGGGCAGCGACAACACGCTCAACGTCGCCGCGATGCTGGCGGCCCTGGAACAAGCCCCCAAAGGCGATGTGGTGCTGCTGCATGCCTGCTGTCATAACCCGACCGGGTTTGACTTGTCACA
The DNA here is from genome assembly GCF_016812185.1 of Pseudomonas weihenstephanensis. Classification (NCBI taxonomy): domain Bacteria; kingdom Pseudomonadati; phylum Pseudomonadota; class Gammaproteobacteria; order Pseudomonadales; family Pseudomonadaceae; genus Pseudomonas; species Pseudomonas weihenstephanensis. The sequence continues at coordinate 105,135 of NZ_JAAEBV010000009.1, forward strand.
GGAGGACTGGCACCAGGTGCTGGATGTGGTCAAGCGCCGCGAGCTGTTGCCGCTGATCGACTTTGCCTACCAGGGATTTGGTGACGGCCTGGAGCAGGATGCGTGGTCTACGCGCCTGTTTGCCAGCGAACTGCCCGAACTGCTGATCACCAGCTCCTGCTCAAAGAACTTCGGTCTGTACCGCGAACGTGTCGGGGCGTTGATCGTGTGCGCGAGCGACGCCGAAAAACTGACGGACATCCGCAGCCAACTGGCCTATCTGGCCCGTAACCTGTGGTCCAATCCGCCGGACCACGGCGCGGCTGTGGTGGCGACCATCCTGGGTGATGAGCAACTCAAGACGTTGTGGGCCGGCGAAGTGGAAGCCATGCGCAGCCGTATCGCGCAACTGCGCAGCGGTTTGGTCGAAGCGCTGACGCCGTTTGGTCTGGCCGAACACTTTGCCCACATCAACCAACAGCGCGGGATGTTCTCCTACACCGGCCTCAACGCCGAACAAGTGCAATTGCTGCGCGAGAAACATAGCGTGTACATGGTCGGCTCAGGCCGCGCCAACATGGCAGGCGTCGACGGCACCCGCCTGAGCCTGCTGGCCAAGGCGATTGCGCAGGTGTGTACGCACTAACGGTGGCAACGCCAGGCGCGGGCTTGCTCGCGCCTGCTTGCACGACAACAGCAACATGAAAAGTTCGCCACAAAGCCCCGCCAGACGTAAAAAAAGACAAATTGTCACACCCGGTCATGTATCCTGCCCAAGCTTTTTAAAAGCGCCGATGTACCCAGCGATTTAAAAACACACCTTGCGAGGAGCGCGACGATGCACGAAATCCCAAACCTCCCCTTCCCAAGCCTGCATGAAACTCAGCAGCCGACCCCGCAACACACCAGTGGCGAAAACCCCGCACTGGACGAGGCCCCTGAAAGCCTCAAGGCCGACAGCGAAGACTGACGGTTCGCACTCAGGCGGTGCGAAAAGCTTTCAGCTTTTCATACCGCCTGACACAATCGCCGCACCGTTCTCAACCCCGGATTCCCGCGTGACTGATTCTTTCAGCGACACCCAAGCCAGCGTACTGATCGGCACAGCCGAAAAAATGATCGAGCTGTGGGAGCGCCTGACCCCCGAAAAACAAGCCACCCTGCTCCAGCGTTTCGGCACCCAGGAAAACGCCCTGGCCGCCCTGATTGCAACCCGCCTGGTTGCACCGCTTTAATCCGCAGGACCTGCGCCCATGCCTGAAACACAACACCCCCTGGCAATCACGCTGCAAGTGATGTCCATCGTGCTGTTTACCTTCATTGGCTATCTGAACATCGGCATTGCGCTGGCGGTATTACCCGGCTACGTTCACAACCACCTGGGTTACGGCACCGTCATCGCCGGGCTGGTGATCAGCGTGCAATACCTGGCCACGCTGCTGAGTCGCCCGTACGCAAGTCGCATCATCGACAACTTGGGCAGCAAACGCGCGGTCATGTACGGCCTGGCCGGCTGCGGTCTGAGCGGCGTATTTATGCTGCTCTCCAGTTGGCTGTCGGCGATGCCCGCCCTGAGCCTTGCCAGCCTGCTGCTCGGGCGACTGGTGCTGGGCAGCGCCGAAAGCCTGGTCGGCTCAGGCTCAATTGGCTGGGGCATCGGCCGCGTAGGCGCGAACAACACCGCCAAAGTGATCTCGTGGAACGGCATCGCCAGTTACGGGGCAATCGCCATCGGCGCTCCGCTGGGCGTGCTGATGGTCAACCACTGGGGCATGTGGAGCATGGGTGCCAGCATCATTGCGCTGGCGGTGCTGGGCTTATTGTTGGCGTGGCCCAAGCTGGCGGCGCCGATCGTCAGTGGCGTGCGCCTGCCGTTTTTGCATGTTCTGGGCCGCGTCCTGCCCCACGGCACCGGGCTGGCGCTGGGTTCTATCGGGTTTGGCACCATCGCCACGTTCATCACCCTGTACTACGCTACCCAGCATTGGGAAAACGCCGTGCTGTGCCTCAGCCTGTTCGGCGCCAGTTTTATCGGTGCGCGGTTGCTGTTCGGCAACCTGATAAATCGCATCGGCGGCTTCCGTGTTGCAATTGCCTGCTTGAGCGTCGAAACCGTGGGGCTGCTGGGGTTATGGCTGGCACCCAACCCGCAACTGGCGCTGGCCGGTGCGGCGCTGAGCGGATTTGGCTTCTCGCTGGTCTTCCCGGCGCTGGGGGTTGAAGCGGTGAATCTGGTGCCTGCCTCAAGCCGCGGGGCCGCCGTGGGGGCGTATTCGTTGTTTATCGATTTATCGCTGGGTATCACCGGGCCACTGGTGGGCGCCGTGGCGGCAGGCTTTGGTTTTGCCTCGATCTTCTTGTTCGCCGCACTGGCCGCGTTTAGCGGGCTGATGCTGAGCGTGTACCTCTACCGCCAGGCCCGCGCAACCTAGGGTCTCTACGTCGACCCCGGCAACGGGATCAAAAATCCACTTTGCCGCGCCCTGCCTTGATGTTGCCGCGCTTGGTTTTGGATTCGAGCCGACGTTTTTTTGACCCCAGCGTCGGCTTGGTGGGACGGCGCTTTTTCTCGACCTTTGTCGCGCTCACAATCAACGCCAGCAAACGCTCCAGCGCATCGGCGCGGTTCTGCTCCTGGGTGCGGTATTGCTGCGCCTTGATGATCAATACGCCATCACTGGTAATGCGACTGTCACGCAGCGCCAGCAGCCGCTCTTTGTAAAACGGCGGCAACGACGAGTTGGGGATGTCAAAGCGCAAGTGCATGGCGCTTGAGACTTTGTTGACGTTCTGACCGCCCGCGCCTTGGGCGCGAATCGCCGTGAGTTCGATCTCGGCGTCGGGGATGTGCACGTTGTTGGAAATCACCAGCATTACAAAAGGGTCCGTTTTCAGGGCGTGCAGGATACCCCACAAACAACAAACCCGGCGCCATGGCCGGGTTGGTTGTTAGTCAGGGTAACGCTTACTTGCCGGCCGAGCCGTAAGCTGCGGTCGAAGCGTGCGCTTCGCGCCTGCCCTTGATCAAGAAGCACACCCACATGAAGGCCACCCACACCGGAATCGCGTACACCGACACGCGAATGCCCGGGATCATCAGCATGATGACCAGAATGAACGCCACAAACGCCAGACAGATGTAGTTGCCGTACGGGTACCACAACGCTTTGAACAGCGGGGTTTGTGCGGTTTTGTCCATGTGCTGACGGAACTTGAAGTGCGAGAAGCTGATCATCGCCCAGTTGATCACCAAGGTGGCCACCACCAGCGACATCAACAGTTCCAGCGCGTCGTGCGGCATCAAATAGTTGAGCAGCACAGCAATCACCGTCACCGCGGCCGAGGCCAGGATCGAGTTTACCGGCACGCCGCGCGTGTCGATTTTGGCCAGCACTTTGGGAGCATCGCCCTGCTGCGCCATGCCCAGCAACATGCGGCTGTTGCAGTAGGTGCCGCTGTTGTACACCGACAATGCCGCGGTCAAGACCACAAAGTTGAGGATGTGCGCAGCAGTGTTGCTGCCCAGCATGGAGAACACCTGCACAAACGGGCTGCTGCTGTAGCTGTCGCCACCGGCGTTGAGCGTTTCGAGCAACGCATCCCACGGCGTCAGGGACAACAGCACCACCAGAGCGCCGATGTAGAAAATCAGGATGCGGTAGATCACCTGATTGATCGCTTTAGGGATCACCGTGCGCGGCTTGTCGGCTTCTGCTGCGGTGAAACCGAGCATCTCCAGACCGCCAAACGAGAACATGATGAAGGCCATTGCCATCACCAGGCCGGTAATGCCATGCGGGAAGAAGCCCCCGTGCTCCCACAGGTTACTGACCGATGCTTGCGGGCCGCCACTGCCGCTGACCAGCAAGTAGCTGCCCAGGGCGATCATGCCCACGATGGCCACCACTTTAATGATCGCGAACCAGAACTCGGCCTCGCCAAACACTTTGACGTTGGTCAGGTTGATTACGTTGATCAGCACGAAGAACGCCGCCGCCGACGCCCAGGTCGGGATCTCGGGCCACCAGTAGTGCACGTATTTACCCACGGCCGTCAGTTCCGACATGCCGACCAGGATGTACAGCACCCAACAGTTCCAGCCCGACATGAAGCCGGCAAAGCCGCCCCAGTATTTGTGCGCGAAGTGGCTGAAGGAGCCGGCTACCGGCTCTTCAACGATCATTTCGCCGAGCTGGCGCATGATCATAAAGGCAATGAAGCCGCAGATTGCATAGCCCAGAATCATCGACGGGCCGGCAGATTTCAGTACCCCGGCCGAGCCGAGGAACAAGCCAGTACCGATCGCGCCACCCAGGGCAATCAGCTGGATATGGCGATTTTTCAGGCCGCGTTTAAGCTCGCCCGAATGCGAGGTTTGTCCACTCATTAAAAAGGGTTCCACACAAGGTTTGATGGCATTCAGTGCGTTTTCGCTTGAGCACCGGCAGTGATCGAAGGGTCTACAACACAAATCAAACCCCAGCGCAGACGCCAGGAATCCATGGTTGTTTCACGAGTCATGCGTCACCTGTTTGTTTTTATCTGTGACGGAATCGAACCCGCAAGGCTTATGGCATTGCGGAGTTAACAAGGCGGGTTAGCCTTGAGGTTTTGGCCAATCAGCACATCGCCGAGCGGCGCAAAAAGCGCGGTTACGCCATTGAGTCACAGTTAAAACGCCGCGCATTGTACACCCGCTCGTAGGCAAGATCCCATCACACAGCCGATAGCAAGACGAAACAAGCCGCAGTTCGGCCCGTAAACGTCACAAATCTGTAAAACGCGGAAAACTTTCTATACACAACCGTGCTTTCCTCGCTCCAAGGGGTAAAAGAGGCAGTATTCGTCACGATTTATTGACTAATCGTAAAGAATTATTTCCACCCTAAACACTGCATGCACGCGGGCGACTGATTGTCGCAGCCCTAATCCTTTGATTTTGAATGAGTATCTGTAGCCCCTGACAAGGTGCGCAGGCTGCGCTGACGACGCCATCAGGTTTTACACGCATAAAAAAACGCCAACCCGAGGGTTGGCGTTTTGTTTACCGCGCTACACGCTTACTGCGGCTTGCGACGACCGAAGCCTGGACGCTGACCGGAACCGGCCGGTGCGCCGCGGCGCTTGCCGGACGGTGCATCGTCAACCAGCTTGGGGCCTTGACGCGTCGGCTTGCCCGGGCGCTTGTTCATTTCGCTTGGACGCTCGGCAACCGGTGCACCACGACCTGCTGGCACACGGTCAGTACGGCCCGCTGGCTTGCGTGCCGGGCGCGCGGCTTCATCACGCGCCGGACGTGCTGGACGCTCACCTTCGATGTGCGGCTGGCGCGCTGGACGCGGTGCCAATGGCGCACCCTCGGCCGGACGCACAGTGCGTGCAACACGGTCGGCACGGGCCACAGGGCGCGAGGACTTACGCTGCAAACGCTCAAGCTTGTCTTTGTTCTTGGCATTCATCTCGGGCATGGCAACCGGCGTGAGGCCGACTTCAGCGCTGAGAATGTCCACCTCGTACTGACCCATTTCACGCCAGCGACCCATCGGCAGGTCAGAGTTGAGGAACACCGGGCCGAAACGCACGCGCTTCAGACGGCTGACCACCAAACCCTGAGATTCCCACAAGCGACGTACTTCACGGTTACGGCCTTCCATCACGACACAGTGGTACCAATGGTTAAAGCCTTCGCCGCCCGGCGCCTGTTTGATGTCGGTGAAACGCGCTGGGCCATCTTCCAGCACCACGCCCGCCTTGAGGCGCTCGATCATCTCGTCATCCACTTCGCCACGTACACGTACCGCGTATTCACGGTCCATTTCGTAGGAGGGGTGCATCAGACGGTTCGCCAGCTCACCGTCAGTGGTGAACATCAGCAAGCCGGTGGTGTTGATGTCGAGACGACCGATGTTGATCCAGCGACCTTCTTTAGGGCGCGGCAACTTGTCGAATACGGTTGGACGGCCTTCCGGGTCGTCACGGGTGCAGATTTCGCCGTCAGGCTTGTTGTACATGATCACGCGGCGCACCGATTCGGCGGCCTCTTCGCGCTTGATCACCTTGCCATCAATGGAGATGGCGTCGTGCAGGTCAACGCGCAGACCCAGGGTTGCATCCTTGCCATTGACCTTGATGCGGCCTTGGCTGATCCAACTTTCTACGTCGCGACGCGAGCCAACGCCAATGCGGGCGAGTACTTTTTGCAGTTTCTCGCCTGCTGGGCCAATTTCCTGGCTGTCTTTAGGGTCTAGATCTTTCATCTGGGCACCTCCCGGTGTGTCAATTCAGGCGAGCGCCTGAGCTGTTAAAAATGGGCCTTGTGACGCAGTTGCGCCGCAAAGGGTCGCGAATCATACGCTGATGTTGCGCATTTCGCATCAAAGGCGAGTCGTGTTCTGCCAGGCTTACTTCTTTTTCCGCCGACCGGTGGCGCCAAGTGTCAGCAAACGCAAGTCAGCTTGCGCCAGTACCGCACGCTTTTCACCTTTGTCGAGTGTCTTCCAGGCCTTGATTTCGCGCTTGGAACGTCCGCAGCCGAGGCAAACGTCATCGGCAAATTTACACACGCCAATACAGGGATCTTTGAGGGCACTCATGCTTTGAGACCTCCAGAAAAATACGCAAATACCGTAGGCGCTGGCGCAGGCTGCGCCAGCGCCTGTGGGCAACGTCAGTCTTCGCGCTCAAGTCGCTCTTGCTCGATGGCGTCAGCCAGGGCTTGCGCTTCCAACTCTTCATCGCTCATGGCAGGCGCCAGCTCAAGCGCCGCCACGGCTGCCAGCAGTTGGCTACGTGCCTGTTCGGCATCGGTCGCCGGCACCTCAGACGCGGGCGCCTCTTTAACCAAGTCTTCACGCAGCAAATCATCGAAGTCGGTTTTAAGACCTTCTTCCATCGAGTCCAGTTCCGTGAGCAAGCTACGGAAGCTGGTTTCGTCTTTCGGCTCCTCAGGCTCGGCGCTTTCATCCGCCAGCGCCTGAATGTGATCAGGCACCGGGGCATCGTCGAAGTCGAGAATCGGATCGGGCTCAAGCTCGCGCAGTTCAGCAAGCGGCGGCAGGTCGTCGAGGTTTTTGAGGTTGAAGTGATCGAGAAAACCTTTGGTGGTGGCAAACATTGCGGGTCGCCCTGGCACTTCGCGATAGCCGACGATGCGAATCCACTCGCGCTCCAGCAGGGTTTTAACAATATGGCTGTTGACCGCCACACCGCGCACATCTTCAATTTCGCCCCGGGTAATGGGCTGACGATAAGCAATCAGCGCCATGGTTTCGAGCATTGCCCGCGAGTAACGCTGCGGGCGCTCTTCCCACAAACGCCCCACCCACGGCGAAAACGCGTCGCGAATTTGCAGGCGATAGCCAGAGGCGACTTCTTTGAGTTCAAACGAACGGCCCTCGCAGGATTTGCGCAGCAACTCCAGGGCCTTCTTGAACACCGGAGGCTGCGGGCGTTCGCCCTCTTCAAACAGTTCAAACAACCGTTCAAGGCTTTGCGGCTTTCCCGAGGCCAACAGAAAGGCCTCAAGCAACGTGGCCAGCTCACGGGGATCGGTCAAATTCATGGTTTCAGCTCTTTATTCGGCTCGCGCCCGCACATGGATCGCCGCGTAGGGCTCGTTCTGTACCAACTCGATCAAGGACTCCTTGACCAGCTCAAGGATGGCCATAAAGGTTACCACCACCCCCAAACGCCCCTCTTCTGCGGTAAACAGCTCACTAAAGGGTACAAAACCGCCGCCTTTGAGGCGTTCCAGCACATCACTCATGCGCTCACGGGTGGACAGCGCTTCGCGGCTGACCTGGTGACTTTCGAACATGTCAGAGCGACGCAGCACTTCGGCCATCGACATCAGCAACTCTTCCAACGCCACATCCGGCACCAATTTGCGCGCACGGGCCTGGGGAGCGTCCAGCTTGGGCACGAACACGTCACGTCCGACCCGTTCGAGGCCGTCGATGCCTTCAGCCGCCGCCTTGAACCGCTCGTACTGCTGCAAGCGGCGAATCAGTTCAGCACGCGGATCGCCTTCGTCTTCTTCGATCTCGACCGAGCGCGGCAGCAGCATGCGCGACTTGATCTCGGCCAGCATGGCCGCCATCACCAGATACTCGGCCGCCAATTCAAGGCGCACCGTCTTCATCAACTCGACATAACCCATGTATTGGCGGGTAATTTCAGCCACCGGGATGTCAAGAATGTCGATATTTTGTTTGCGAATCAGGTACAGCAGCAAGTCGAGCGGGCCTTCGAACGCATCGAGAAATACCTCCAGCGCATCCGGCGGGATGTACAGGTCTTGCGGCATTTCGATGACGGCCTGGCCATACACCATCGCAAACGGCAGTTCTTGCTGGGCACCGGCCTGCGGGTCTACAGCGTCAATCACTTCTACGTCAGACATCAGGCCTCGACCATAAAGGGCGTCGGATCACCACAGCCCACACGTACGACTTCAGGCTCATCACCCGTCAGGTTGATCACAGTGCTGGCCTTGCGCCCACCATCACCGCCATCAATGATCAGGTCGACCTGTTTTTCCAGCGCATCGCGAATCGCGTACGGGTCTTCAAGCGGTTCGCTTTCGCCCGGCAGGATCAGGGTCACGCTCATCAGCGGCTCACCGAGTTCAGCCAACAGTGCGAGCGCCAGAGGGTGCTGAGGCACACGCATGCCGATGGTGCGGCGCTTGGGGTGCAGCAGCAGGCGCGGCACTTCGCGGGTGGCATTGAGAATGAAGGTGTACGGCCCCGGCGTATGCGCTTTGAGCAAGCGAAAGGTGCCGGTGTCGACCTTGGCGAACAGCCCTAACTGCGACAGGTCGCTGCACATCAGGGTGAAATTGTGTTTGTCGTCCAGATTACGCAAGCGCTTGATCTTGTCGATCGCGCTCTTATCGCCCATCTGGCAACCGACGGCGTAAGACGAGTCGGTGGGGTAGATCACCACCCCGCCTTTTCTGATGATCTCAACCGCTTGTTTGATCAGACGCGGTTGCGGGTTTTGCGGATGAATCTGAAAAAATTGACTCACGTTATTTACCTGTTCAGACGTTGGCGATGGGCGGATCTAATTTGAACCGACGCCACAATGGCGGCAGATCGTCCGGGATCGCTCGGTACTCACCAATCTCGGACCAGCCGCCAGGGCCATGAAAGTCACTGCCGGCAGTCACCAGCAAACCAAACTCACGCGCCAGAATCGCCAGGCCGCCTACTTGTTCTGCAGGCTGATAACCATTGACTACCTCAATCGCGTGCCCCCCCGCTTGAATATAGTCGCCAATCAGGCGTCGGCGCTTGCTGCGGGTGAAATCGTAATGCGATGGATGCGCCAGGCTGACCCAGGCACCTGCTGCACGCAACGTGGCGACGGTGTCTTCCAGGGTGGGCCAATGCTGTTTGACGTCGCCCAATTTTCCGGCGCCCAGCCACTTGCGGAACGCTTCGGCGCGATCCTTGACGTAACCGGCACCGACCAAAAAATCCGCAAAGTGCGGCCGCGCTGGCGCATTACCACTGTCACCCAGCGCTTGCTGAATTGCCCGCGCACCTTCAAGCGCGCCCGGCATGCCCTTGAGCGCCAGCTTGCGGCTGATTTCTTCGGCACGCAGCCAGCGGCCATCGTGCAGTGCGGCGATGGCACCGACCAGTGCAGGGGCCTGGGTGTCGAAACCGTAACCGAGCACATGAATGGTCGCGCCACCCCAAGTGCAGGAGAGTTCGATGCCGTTGACCAGTTGCATGTTCAGCGACTGCGCCGCCGAGCGGGCTTCTTCCAGGCCTTCAATTGTGTCGTGATCGGTCAGGGCCAGGACTCGCACACCTTTCTCGAACGCACGCGCTACCAGTACCGCTGGCGCCAAAGCGCCATCGGAAGCGGTGCTATGGCAATGCAAGTCAATTTCCACGGGGATTTAATAACCTCTAGCTGACGCTTTCGCTGTCATTGATGTTTGTTATTATGCCGCCACATCCTGCTTCTGGCTGCCACTGTGAAACAATTCATCGACTTCATCCCGCTGTTACTGTTTTTCATCGTCTACAAAATCGAACCCCGCATCGTCGAAATCGCAGGCCATAGCCTGACCTTCGGCGGGATTTTCAGCGCTACGGCGATGCTGATCCTCAGTTCTGTGGTGGTCTACGGCATTCTGTTTTTCAAGCAACGCAAACTTGAAAAGAGCCAATGGCTGACCCTGATTGCCTGCATTGTGTTCGGCAGCCTGACCCTGGCGTTCCACAGCGAAACCTTCCTCAAATGGAAAGCGCCGGTGGTGAACTGGCTATTTGCGCTGGTGTTTGCCGGTAGCCACTTTATCGGTGACAAGCTGCTGATCAAACGTGTCATGGGCCACGCACTGACCCTGCCTGACGCGGTCTGGACGCGCCTGAACCTGGCCTGGATCGCCTTCTTTTTGTTCTGCGGGGCAGCCAACCTGTTTGTTGCGTTCACCTTTCAAAGCATCTGGGTCGACTTCAAGGTATTCGGCAGCCTGGGCCTGACTGTTCTGTTTCTGGTAGGCCAAGGCATTTACCTGTCGCGCCACTTGCATGATTCCGACACTCCAACCTCCAAAACCGAGGACTGACATGCTCTACGCAATCATTGCCACTGACGTCGCCCACTCGCTTGAAGCCCGCCTGGCTGCTCGCCCGGCACACCTTGAGCGTTTGCAGCAACTCAAACAGGAAGGCCGCGTGGTGCTGGCCGGCCCGCACCCGGCCATCGACAGCAATGATCCGGGCGCAGCCGGTTTCACCGGCAGCCTGATCGTCGCCGAGTTTGACTCGCTGGCCGATGCTCAACGCTGGGCCGATGAGGACCCGTACGTCGCTGCTGGCGTGTACGCAAATGTCATGGTCAAACCGTTCAAGCAAGTCCTGCCTTAAAGCCTCGCTGCGCGACGGAACCGCTCATCGGGTTCGTCGCGTCGCTGCATGGCTCATTATTCTGGTTTAGCGGCCGACAACCTCTGCGAATCCCATCAGGAATGAGGAGTTGCGATGCGTCAAGGTTTGTTGTGTCTGCTGTTAATCATGTTATCGCTGGGCTCTCTCGCCCACGCTGAAGACGCTCCTTCCTCTGATAACTCAGTGCCATTGTCACTGAGCGCCGGTGCGCGCATTACGGACTTGCAACAACGCCTTGGCGAGAGTGAACGCCTGCGCGGCGAACTGAGCCAAGCCCTGAAAGACGCCGACGCCACCCGCGAAAGCAGCCAGTTGAGCCAACTGCGTCAAGAGAACCTGCGCCTCAAGCAACAGCTCGACAAAGCGCAGTCCAACCCCGGCTTTCACCTGCTGACCGACTCACAACAGTGGTTTGTGATTGGTGGCGCAGTTGCCCTATTGGCCCTACTCTGCGGTATCTTCGCCAGCGGCGGACGTAAACAGCGTCGGCAATGGCTATAAATAGAGTGAGTCATGAGCGACCTGTTACTGATAGATGATGACCAGGAGTTATGTGAACTCCTGAGCAGTTGGCTGAGCCAGGAAGGTTTCCAGGTGCGTGCGTGCTACGACGGCGTGAGCGCCCGCAACGCGCTGGCCGAGTCCAGCCCTGACGCTGTAGTGCTGGACGTGATGCTGCCCGATGGCAGCGGCCTGGAACTGCTCAAGCAGTTGCGCAGCGATCACCCCGACTTGCCGGTGCTGATGCTCTCGGCCAGGGGTGAGCCGCTGGACCGCATTCTGGGGCTGGAACTGGGCGCCGACGATTACCTGGCCAAGCCCTGCGACCCCCGCGAGCTGACCGCCCGCCTGCGCGCTGTGCTGCGCCGCAGCCATCCGCCCGCCACCTCCAGCCAGATCGAATTGGGCGACCTGTGTTTCAGCCCGATGCGCGGTGTGGCCACCATCAATGAGCACGACATCACCCTGACCGTGTCCGAAAGCCGCATCCTCGACGCCTTGCTGCGTCAACCCGGCGAGCCACTGGACAAACAGGCGCTGGCGCAACTGGCCCTGGGCCGCAAGTTGACGTTGTACGACCGCAGCCTGGACATGCACGTCAGCAACCTGCGCAAAAAGATCGGCCCGCACCCCGATGGCCGTCCGCGCATCGTTGCACTGCGCAGCCGTGGCTACTTCTACAGCGCCTGAAGGGACGCCGCCTGTGTAAAGCCGCGCCACTCCCCTCTTTACCTAAGCTTTACGCTTGATTGACAGCGCTTGACCTTGATCTCCCTAAACTGGGCGCATCCGGATTCACCGGAACGTACTACAAGGAGACACACCATGCGTAAGACTCTTATTGCTTTGATGTTTGCTGCTGCTCTGCCAACCGTCGCAATGGCCATGCCCGGTGGCGATGGCCCAATGGGTCCACGTCACGGCGGTGAGCACCATGGTCGCGGCGACGCGCCTTACAGCCAACTGGACTTGACCCGCGAGCAGCGCCAACAAATCGGCAAGCTGATGGGCGAACAAATGCACGAGCGCAAGCAGCTGGTCGACAAGTACCTGCAAAAACTGCCCGCGGCTGATCAAAAAGCGTTGAAAGACGAAATCGCCGCCAAGCACGAAAAAACCCAGAAAGACATTCGTGCGCTGCTCAAGCCAGAACAGCAAAAACGCTTCGACGAGATGCAAAAACAACGCGCCGAACGTAAAGCTGAATGGAAAGAGTTCAAAGACTGGAAAGCACAGCAGGCGCCAAAAGCGCAATAATCTGCACATTCACCCAGCCCAACGGCCCCCCCAGCCGTTGGGCTTTGCTCGTTTGAGCCCATTTAGCGTGAGGATTTGCCGTGCGATCACTGTTTTGGCGCATTCTGGCCAGCTTTTGGCTGGCGATAGCCTTGGTCGCAGGGCTATCGATACTGCTCGGACACATGCTTAATCAGGACGCCTGGATCCTGAGCCGTCATCCGGGTATTTCAAACCTGGCCCAGCAATGGACCGAACGCTATGAAACCCAGGGCGCGGACGCTGCCCAAGATTTTCTGGAGCGGCGCAAACGCCGTTACCACATTGACGTGCAAGTGCTTAACGAAAGTGGCGACCCGCTGGTGCGCGGCACCTTTCCGCGCCGGGCTGCCGCCTGGGAGGCGCGCCAGCATCCAGGACAAGACACGCTGCCGTGGCGACGCCTGACCGTGGAGTACACCAGCCCCAAGACGGCCGACACCTACCTGCTGATTTACCGCATCCCGCACCCCGAGCTGGACGCCTGGCACCGACAAAGCCTGATCTGGCCACTGAGTGCGCTGGGCATTGCGCTGGTGGTGTTGACGCTGTTCAGTTTGCTGGTGACGCTGTCGATCACCCGCCCGCTAAGCCGCTTGCGCGTGGCCGTGCATGATCTGGGGCAAACCACCTATCAACAAAACAGCTTGGCGCGACTGGCCTCCCGACGGGATGAATTTGGCGTGCTGGCCACTGACTTCAACCGCATGGGCGCGCGCTTGCAAAGCTTGATCAGCAGCCAACGCCAGTTGCTGCGCGATGTCTCCCACGAACTGCGTTCTCCCCTGGCCCGTCTGCGCATCGCTCTGGCACTGGCCGAACGCGCCAGCCCCGAGGCGCGTGAAAAGCTCTGGCCGCGCCTGACCCGTGAATGTGACCGATTGGAGTCTTTGATCAGTGAAATCCTGACACTGGCGCGGGTCGATGCCGACCAGGCGAGCGCCGAGCACGTTGAACTCAATGCGCTGCTCAATAACCTGCAAAAAGACGCCTCACTCAGCGCGCCCGAGCAGCCAGTACAGCTGAATGCAGAACCGGGCCTGGCCCTCAGTGGCTGGCCCACCATGATTGAGCGCGCCGTCGACAACCTGCTGCGTAACGCGCAACGGTTCAACCCGCCGGGTCAACCGATTGAACTCACAGCACAGCGTGAAGGCGAGCACATCACCCTCAGCGTGCGCGATCACGGGCCGGGTGTGGCCGAGGAGCATTTGGCGCAGTTAGGCGAACCGTTTTTCCGGGCGCCCGGCCAGACGGCTGCGGGCCACGGCCTGGGGCTGGCCATTGCGCGGCGCGCGGCAGAGCGTCATGGCGGACGATTGACACTGGCCAACCATCCCGACGGTGGCTTTATTGCCGCGCTTGAACTCCCTCTCACCCCGGATGGCAATCTTTAACGCGGGCAAAGCACCGTGCACCGTGTAAGAGGATTTACCTGCACGATGCCTGACCGCCCACAGAGACCGACTGCCGTGGCTCAGGCGGACCACACCTGTACAAACTCTGCGCTGTCGACTTTGGGCGCATCCCGCATTTCTTTGAGCGGTGTGCCCAAGTACAGGAACGCAATAATCTCTTCACCCGCTTGCAGTCCCAGAGCGGCCGTCACCCGTGGCGCATGGGACAGCTCCCCGGTGCGCCACACCGCGCCAATCCCTTGGGCATACGCGGCCAGCTCAATGGCATGGGCTGCGCAACCCGCCGTAATGAGCTGTTCGGATTTCGGCACTTTGAAGTGCTCCTGCAAACGCGCAATCACCACCACAACCAACGGCGCCCGCAACGGCATGGCGCGGGCTTTGTCCAGCGCGGCCTCGGTGACATCACCGCCTTGGGCCTGCACGGCCTGCGCGAGGACTTCACCCAACTGGTTGCGGGCCTGCCCTTCAATGCTCAAAAAACGATAAGGCCGCAGTTGCCCGTGGTCTGGCGCGCGCAGGGCGGCTGCAAAAAGTACTTCACGTTGCTCCCTCGTGGGGGCCGGTTCAACCAGACGCGGGGCAGAAACACGGTTGAGCAAAGCGTCGAGAGCCTCCATTGGCCACCTCCTGAAGAAAATGTGCGGCTATTCTAACGGTATCTGCCGAAGGCTTGGCGGTTTACATACCCCGGCCCACAGGTAGAATGGCGCCCCTCTTTCATGCCCGAGCTGACTTCATGGCGTTGCCGACCCTACGTATCATCGGTTTTGTAATCGGCATCTTCCTGATTACGTTGGCGATCAGCATGGCCGTGCCCATGCTCACGCTGGTGATTTACGACCATCTGGGCGATCTGCCGTCCTTTTTGTGGGCCAGCCTGATCACGTTTGTCGCGGGCCTTGCGCTGGTGCTCCCCGGTCGCCCGGAACAAGTGCACCTGCGACCACGCGACATGTACCTGCTGACCGTGTCGAGCTGGGTGATCGTGTGTATTTTCGCCGCGTTGCCGTTTTTGCTCACCCAACACATCAGTTACACCGACTCCTTTTTTGAAAGCATGTCGGGTATCACCGCCACCGGCTCCACCGTTTTGAGCGGGCTGGACACCATGTCGCCCGGCATTTTGATGTGGCGCTCCATGCTGCACTGGCTCGGCGGTATCGGCTTTATCGGTATGGCGGTGGCGATTTTGCCTTTGCTGCGTATCGGTGGCATGCGCCTGTTCCAGACCGAATCGTCAGACCGCTCCGAAAAAGTCATGCCACGCTCGCACATGGTGGCGCGCCTGATCGTGGCGACGTATGTCGGCATCACCATCCTCGGCAGCCTGGCGTTCTGGTGGGCGGGCATGAGCGTGTTCGATGCCATCAACCACGCCATGTCGGCCATCTCCACGGGCGGGTTCTCGACCTCCGACCAGTCGCTGGCCAAGTGGTCGCAACCGGCCGTGCACTGGGTCGCCATCGCGGTGATGATCATGGGCAGCCTGCCCTTTACGCTGTACGTGGCCACCCTGCGCGGCCATCGCAAGGCGCTGATCAAAGACCAGCAGGTGCAAGGATTGCTCGGCCTGCTGCTGGTGACCTGGCTGGTGCTCAGCGCCTGGCTGTGGTGGACCACCAACATGGCGTGGTGGGATGCGTTCCGCCATGTCGCACTGAACGTGACCTCGGTGGTCACTACCACCGGTTTTGCCCTTGGGGATTACAGCCTTTGGGGCAACTTCTCACTGATGCTGTTTTTCTATCTGGGCTTTATTGGCGGTTGCTCCGGCTCGACAGCGGGCGGGATCAAAATCTTCCGCTTCCAGGTCGCCTATATCCTGCTCAAGGCCAACCTTAACCAGTTGATTCACCCCCGGGCAGTGATCAAGCAGAAGTACAACGGCCATCGCCTTGACGAAGAAATCGTTCGCTCGATTCTGACGTTCTCGTTCTTCTTCGCCATCACCATTTGCGTGATTGCGCTGGCGTTGTCGCTGCTGGGACTGGACTGGATGACCGCCCTCACCGGCGCGGCGAGTACCGTGTCGGGCGTGGGACCTGGATTGGGCGAAACCATTGGCCCCTCCGGCAACTTCTCGACGCTGCCGGATGCTGCCAAGTGGATCCTGTCGCTGGGCATGTTGCTGGGGCGGCTGGAAATTATTACCGTGTTCGTGTTGTGTATCCCGGCATTCTGGCGGCACTGAGATACACACGGGCTAAACCTGTAGCCGCCGCCGAAGGCTGGGCGCTTTTGATTTTATGTACAAATCGAAAGGCCTCAGCCTTGGCCAGCGCCTACGTGAGGGCATCACCATGAGCCACCTCCTTTCGCTGCGCCACTACCGTGATGAGGTGATTGCTCACAGCCATGAGCACGCGCAGGTGGTGATCAACTTATCCGGCTCGCTCGACGTCGAGGTTGAAGGCCGCGCCAGTCTGTTGCGCCAACAGCAACTGATGGTCATCCCCGCTGGCGCACACCATACCTGCGCCAGCGCACAGGGCAGCCAGTGCCTGGTGCTGGATGTGCCGAGCGCACACTGGTTGGGGCAAACGTTGGGCGCCCACGCCGAGCACAGCCGCCGATGGCTCAATACCGTCGGGCAGCATCGGCTCGACCCGCGCCAGCACCAGTTGGTCGATTGGCTCGCGGCCAGCCCGGCGACCGATCCGCTGATCGATCAGCAAGGGGCAATCCTGCTGCTGGCCAGTTTGAATACCCCTCAAGCCGTACCGCGTAAACGCCTGCCCTTCCCTCAGTTCGATACCTACATCGACCAGCACGCCGCCTACCCTGTGCAAGTCGCCGACCTGGCGCGCGTTGCCGACCTGTCCTGCGCTCGCTTGCACAGTCGCTTTCTCAGCGAGTGCGGCCAAACGCCGATGGACTACATCCGCCAACGCCGTTTGCGTAGCGCCTTGAACCTGTTGCGTCACACCACGCTCGCGGTAGGCGAAATCGCCAGCCGCGTTGGCTACGCCTCGCAAAGCGCGTTTTCGGCGGCCATGTTGCGCGAGTTCGGTGCATCACCCAGCGTGTTGCGCCGCGAGTCTGGCGACAACTGAGGCCCGTTTGGCGACAGACAGCGCCTCGCCGAACGCCTTAGACTGCACGCCAGACTGACTCACCCCAAGGACTGCAATGACTGCGCGTAACGCCTTGGGCGCCCTGCATATCGGCGCCTTACTGTTTGGCCTGACCGGCGTGTTCGGCAAACTCGCGGCAGCTTCAGCCAGTGTGATTGTGTTTGGCCGCGCAGGTTTTGCGGTCATTGCGCTCGCCTGCTTTGCCGCCGTGTCCCGCCGTTCGCCCTGGCATGCGTTGACCCGGCGCGATGTGCGCAGCCTGCTGGTCAGCGGCTTGCTGCTGGCCGGGCATTGGGTGAGCTTTTTCATCGCAGTTAAAGTCGCCGGCGTGGCGATCGCAACGCTGGGCTTTGCCAGTTTTCCGGCGTTTACCGTGCTGCTTGAAGGGCTGATCTTTCGGGAACGCATCCGCCTCAACGAAATCATGCTGGTGGTGCTCGTCAGCGTCGGCCTGATTCTGGTCACCCCCACCTTTGATCTGGCGAGCCAGGCCACCGAAGGGCTGCTGTGGGCGATTGCCAGTGGCCTGAGCTTTTCCCTGTTGTCTCTCAATAACCGCGCCAACGCAGGACGAGTCCCCGCCGTGCAGGCTGCCATGTGGCAAAACGCTGTGGTTGCGCTGTGCCTGTTGCCCTTCGCAGCGCCGCAGATCAGCAGCGTGCGCCCGCTCGATTGGGTCTGGATCGGCCTGCTTGGCGTGCTGTGCACAGGCGTCGCGCACAGCCTGTTCGTCGCCAGCCTCGCGGTGATCAAAGCCCGCACGGCGGCGGTCGTCTTCGCCCTGGAGCCGGTGTATGGCATCACCCTGGCATGGCTGTTGTTTCACGAAACCCCGACGCTGCGCATGCTGCTGGGCGGCGCGCTGATCATCGTCGCGATTGTGGCTTCAAGCCGTATGGCCCGCGGCGCTTCACCGGTTAAACCGGCGCTGGACGCCGCTCACTGAACCCGGTCGTTATGCCCAAGGTCGCGCTGGGGGTCAATCTGGTCACGCACGCGCTGCTTGAGCACTTTGGCCTCCGGGAAGCTGCCATCGGCCTTACGCTCCCAGATCTGCACCTCGTCACAGGTAATGCGAAACACCCCGCCTGTTCCTGGCTCCAGCGCCACGCGCCCCAGGTCATCGGCGAAGGTACTGAGCAGTTCCTGAGCCAGCCAGGCGGCGCGCAACAGCCACTGGCATTGGGTGCAATAGGTGATGACAATGTGTGGCTTACTGACTGACATGATTTCAAAAGCTCTTGAAGAGAAAGGCGCCGCTATAATAGCCGCCTTTGTCGCTTGCCCAGAGATTCAAGATGCGCCGCCTGCTTTGTTGTCTACTGCTTTGCCTGTGCCCGCTGATGCTGTTTGCAGCCCAAACACCGCAGCCAAAAATCGGCCTTGTGCTGTCGGGTGGCGCTGCCCGCGGCCTGGCCCACGTCGGCGTGCTCAAAGCATTGGAGGAGCAAGGCGTTCACATTGATGCCATCGCGGGCACCAGCATGGGCGCGGTGATTGGCGGGCTGTATGCCTCGGGCTACAAAATCGACGAACTGGAAAAACTCGCCCTCGGCATCGATTGGCAAGAGGCGTTGTCCGATGCGCCTGCTCGTGAAGACGTGCCCTTCAGGCGTAAACAGGACGACCGTGATTTTCTGGTCAAACAAAAGTTGAGCTTTCGCGACGACGGCAGCCTCGGCCTGCCATTGGGGGTGATTCAGGGGCAAAACCTGTCGTTGTTGCTCGAAAGCCTGCTGGCGCACAGCAGCGATGTACGTGATTTCGACAAGCTACCGGTCCCGTTTCGTGCAGTAGCCACCGACATTGTCAGCGGCGAAAAAGTCGTGTTTCGCAAAGGCCATCTGCCGCAAGTGATCCGCGCCAGCATGTCGATCCCCGCCGTATTTGCCCCCGTGGAAATCAACGGCCAGTTGCTGGTCGACGGCGGCATGGTCGACAACATTCCGGTGGATGTTGCCCGCGAAATGGGCGTCGACATGGTCATTGTGGTCGACATCGGCACCCCGCTGCGCGGCCGCAAGCAGCTCAATACCGTGTTCGACATCCTCAACCAGTCCATCACCCTCATGACGCGCAGCAACTCCGAAGTGCAACTGGCCTCCTTGAAGCCCGATGACGTGCTGATCCAGCCCGCGCTGGCCAGCTATGGCGTCACAGACTTTGGCCGCTCGCAAGAAATCATCGACGCAGGCTACCGCGCCACGCAGATCCTCGCCAATCGCTTGAGCAGCCTGCGCCAGCCGTCAGATGCACAGCTCAATGCAGCACGCTCACCCGAGGAGCGCACCCCTGTGATCACGGCGATTAGAATTGAAAACGACTCAAAAATCGGTGACTCGGTCATTCGCTATTACATTCGCCAACCGGTGGGTGAACCGCTGGACCTGGGACGCTTGCAGCGCGACATGGGCACGCTGTACGGCCTGGACTACTTCGAGCAGGTGCAATACCGCGTGGTGCATAAAGGCAATGATCGAACCCTGGTGATCAGTGCCCGTGGCAAGCGCAGCGGTACCGATTACCTGCGGCTTGGGTTGAACTTGTCTGACGACATGCGCGGCGACAGCGCTTTCAACATCGGCGCCAGTTACCGGGTCAACGGCATTAATACACTGGGCGCAGAATGGCTGACGCGGGTGCAAATCGGCGATCAACAAGAGTTGTACAGTGAGTTCTATCAGCCGCTGGACGCGGGTTCGCGCTACTTTATCGCGCCTTACCTGCATGCTCAGTCGCAGAACGTCGAAGCCATTCTCGACAATGACCCGATTGCCGAATATCGACTGGAACGCTACGGCTTTGGCTTGAACCTGGGCCGACAGATCGGCAATAGCGGCGAGATTCGTCTTGGTGTGGGCGAGGCATGGGGCAAGGCAGACGTCAGAATTGGCGAACGCGACTTGCCCAGCACCAGTTTCAACGAGGCTTTTTATGACATTAAGTACTCGTTTGACTCACTGGATAACGTGTATTTCCCCCACGAAGGTGAAGACATCAGCCTCAGCGTGCGGCAATTCGAGCCGGGGCTGGGTTCTGATGATCGCTACCGCCAATGGGAATTCCACTTGGACAAGGCGCTGAGTGCCGGGCCAAACACCTGGATTTTAGGCGGGCGATACGGCCGTACGCTGGACAAGGCCGAGGTCGTGACGTCAAGTTTCTTGCTGGGGGGTGCGCGCCAACTGTCAGGGTTCCGCCAAGACGCCATCTCCGGGCAAAACATCAGTTTGATGCGCGCGGTGTATTACCGTCGCCTGACCCCGCGCTCGTACTTGCCGTTCGACTTCCCGCTGTATGCCGGTGCCTCCCTTGAGCGCGGGCGCGCCTGGAACAACGACAACGAGTTCGACAGCGGCTACATCAATGCGGCCAGTATTTTCATTGGATTCGACACACCCCTGGGCCCGCTCAACTTCAGCTATGGCTTTAACGATGATGATCAAAAGGCGCTGTATCTGAATTTGGGCCAGACATTCTGACCTCCCACAGTAGGCGCAGCCTGCGCGAGCGCCTACGAAACAGGGAGCCTCAGTTTTTTTCGAGGTTGTCCAGAATCCGCTTGTGAACGCGCATGCAGATGCGCTGTTCTTCTTCGGTAATGCCCACAAACAATTCCTGGCGCAGGGACGTGGCAATCGCTTCAATTTGTGCGATCAATGGACGCGCGGTTTCACTCAGGATGATTTTTTTCGCACGGCGGTCTTCAACCACCGCATGACGCTGAACCAACCCCTGCGCCTCAAGGCTGTCGAGTAAACGCGCAAGCGTTGGCCCTTCTACCCCGACGCTTTGTGCCAGTTCGCGCTGAGTGGGCGCCTCGTCAAAACGGGCCAGGTGCAGCAACACCAGCCACCGCGCCTGCGACAAACCCAAACCAGCAAGGCGCCGATCCAGCTCAGCCCGCCAACCCCGCGACATTTGGGCCAATTGCATACCGAAACGGTGTTGATCGGTTAAAGGCATAAAAAACTCAATGATTAGACTGAAATAGAGTGATAAGAATTGTTAGCCAGCTAAGCATGGAGTTTGTCAATAGGCAAGGCCCTAAAGTCACTGAAACGTTACATATCGCCATTTCGTTTAAATTTCGAACTCCGATTGCAGTGCAGCGCGCACGCAATACAGCACACCTTCTGGCACACGCCCCTTGAATTGCTCGGCGATGCTGGCCACGCTCGGCAGCTCGCCTTCACCATCAAGGAAGGCATCCTGCACTTCTTCCATCAGCTCTTCGGGCAAGTCCAGCGCTTGTTCCAGCGACAGTTCCTGACGGCCAATGGCTTCGGCCAGCATCGTGTACACATTTTTTTCCGAGCATTGCAATTGACCGGCAATTTGCATGGGCGTCATGCCTGCACGGGCCAGGCTGATCAACTCGTGACGAATGTCGGCCACCACTTTGGGGGTCTCAGCCTGACCGCCCAACACTTCAAGGAACGCCTCGCCATAACGCTCCAGTTTGCGTGCGCCAATGCCGCTGACCTTGGCCATGTCCGACAACGACGTCGGCTGGCTGCGCAGCATTTCAAGCAACGTTGAATCGGGGAAGATGACGTAAGGCGGCACCCCATGCTCTTCGGCCAACTTGCGCCGCAGCGCACGCAGCGCCTCCCACTGTTCGCGCTCTTCGCCGCGCACCAATTGGCTGGCCGGGCTGGCAGAACTGCTTTTGACAGTGGTTTGTGGCTTGAGCTCACGGCGCAGTTCAAGGGTCACTTCACCGCGCAGCAGGGGGCGGCAGCTGTCGCTCAGGCGCAAACCGCCGTAGCCCTCGATATCAATATCCGCCAGACCGCGCGCCACCAATTGCCGGAACAATGTGCGCCACTCACCTTCTGCGCGGTCTTTACCCACACCAAATACAGATAAATGCTGATGCCCAAAACTGCGCACCTTTTCGTTGTCGCGCCCTAACAACACATCGATCAAATGCCCCGTGCCATACCGCTGGCCGGTGCGATAGATAGCCGACAACGCCTGACGCGCAGGCTCGGTGGCGTCCCAGGTTTGCACACCATCGACACAGTTATCGCAATGGCCACACGGTTGCGGCATCTCTTCATCAAAGTAGGCCAGCAGGGTCTGACGGCGGCAGCGGGTTTCTTCGCACAAGGACAACATGGCGTCGAGCTTGTGATGCTCAAGACGCTTGTGGCGCTCGTCACCTTCGGAGTTCTGCAGCATTTGCTTGAGCATCACCACGTCTTGCAGGCCGTAGGCCATCCACGCGTCCGCCGGTAAGCCATCACGCCCTGCGCGGCCGGTTTCCTGGTAATAGGCCTCAAGGGATTTAGGCAGGTCCAGGTGTGCCACGAAACGCACGTTGGATTTGTCGATGCCCATGCCGAAGGCGATGGTGGCAACCATAATCAGCCCTTCCTCGTTGAGGAAGCGCTTCTGGTTGGCGGCCCGGGTTTCGCTCGGCAAGCCTGCGTGATACGGCAAGGCCGGGAAGCCCTGATCGCAGAGGAACTTGGCCACTTCGTCGACTTTTTTGCGCGACAGGCAATAGACGATGCCCGCATCGCTGCGCCGCTCCGAAAGAAACGCCAGCAATTGCTTGCGCGGCTGCTCTTTAGGCACGATGCGGTAAAAAATATTGGGCCGGTCAAAGCTCGACAAAAAACGTTCGGCGTTTTGCAGGTGCAAGCGGGTGACGATTTCTTCGCGGGTACGCTTGTCGGCAGTGGCGGTCAGGGCAATGCGCGGCACATGGGGGAACATCTCGGCCAACTGCCCCAGTTGCAGGTATTCGGGGCGGAAATCATGGCCCCACTGCGAAACACAATGCGCCTCGTCAATGGCAAACAGGGCGATGTCCAGGCTCTGCAAAAACGCCATCATGCGCGGCTGTACCAGACGCTCGGGCGCCAGGTAGAGCATTTTCACTTCGCCGCGCTTGATCCGGTTGGCCAGCTCGCGTTGCTGGTCGGCACTGAGCGTGGAGTTCAGCGCGGCGGCGGCCACCCCCAGCTCCTCAAGCGTTGCCACCTGATCATCCATCAAGGCGATCAAAGGCGACACCACCACCGCCAGGCCGTCACGCAGCAGCGCAGGCACCTGGAAGCACAAGGACTTGCCACCGCCCGTGGGCATCAGCACCAAAGCGTCGCCACCCTTGGCCACGCGCTCAATAATGTCACCCTGGCGGCCACGGAAACTGTCGTAGCCGAAGATGTCTTTGAGTACGCGTTGAGCCTGTTCGAGCATAGAAACTCCAGAAATCGCCGAAACACCCCTGCGCAGGCGGTATCCGGCGCGACCTCAAGCCTGGTTAAAGGCTCGGGCGCAGGGCGCAGGACCCGCTGCATTAAGCGCAGGGCATCACAAAACGCGGCAGTATACCCGAGCGTTCTGTTGCGCAGGGCCTTGTGATTGCATGACCGATCACCGGGAAGTGATGGCAAATGCACCCTGCGGCTGGCCTGTAGCCTCAAGAAAGCCTAGAATTCGGCATCGTATATTTTCTAGGTAGTCCTTAATGTCCTTCGCTGAGCAACTAACCCGCCTGCAAGTCTTCCTCGACGCTGACGAACTGCATGACGAGGCGCTGGACTACGTGGCCACCCACGGTTTTCTGACCGCCCTGTCCATCTGTTCCGAACAAGTGCCTGAGCGTGAATGGATCGATGCGATCTTCTCCGAGCCGCCGCACTACGCTGACGACGCTCAACGCAAAGAGATCGAAGAAACACTGATTCAACTTAAAGCTCACATCGCACGCCAACTGGCGTCCGACGAAGAGTTCGAGCTGCCGTGTGATCTGGACCTGGGCGACGAACCGGATGACTCCGATTTGCGCGGCTGGTGCATCGGGTTCATGGAAGGCGTGTTTATGCGCGAAGCCGCCTGGTTCGAAACCGCCGAAGACGAAGTCAGCGAAATGCTGCTGCCCGTCATGGTCGGTTCGGGTCTGTTCGATGACCAGCCCGAATTCGAAGACATCGCCAAAGATGCCAACCTGATGGACGACATGATCGTACAAATCCCCGAAGCCCTGACCGCTCTGTATCTGCTGTGCCAGGCACCTGACGAAAAACCGGCGATTCTCAAGCCTCGCCATCACTGAGTGTTCAGTGACTAACCCCTTACCCGGCAACCGGCCCCGGTTGCTGCGCTACACACTGTTCGCCATCGGCTGGCTGAGTGTAGCGCTAGGGGTTATCGGTATCTTCCTTCCCGTTTTACCCACCACACCCTTTCTGCTATTGGCCGCCGCCTGTTTTGCCCGCAGCTCGCCGCGTTTTTATCAGTGGCTGGTTGAACACCCGCGCCTGGGGCCGTGGATTCGCGACTATCTGGACGGCAACGGCATCCCCCTCAAGGGCAAGGTCTACGCCATCGGCTTGATGTGGTTGAGCATTGGCGTGTCGTGTTACCTGGTGCCATTACCGTGGGCACGCGGGTTTATGCTGATCAGTGCCGTGCTGGTGAGCCTTTACATCCTTCGGCAAAAGACCCTCGAAAAGCCCTGAGCTGTAAACCCCGTAACCACTGCCGCAGTCGGCATCCGGCGACAACGGCGTCGTAGCGCCTGGGTTCGCGACATTCTGGCAACACGCAATTACCCGCGTTTACGATCGCCGCACAATCGCACAATCGCACGTCGCACGTCGCACGTCGCACGTCGCCTGCGCCAACGGCAGCGCAGGCCCGTCACCTCCTAGCACCTGCGTAGCCGATTACACCGTGTCCACCTTCAACGAATGATCATTGAGCATGCCGTTGATGATGGTGGCCGTATCGGCCCCACCCGCTATAAGCCCGCCCGCACCCGGTGTGACCCCGTACTGAGTCGCCAGATTGACCCCGGCCAGATCAATGGTCTGGGTCGGCGTGGCTCCGGCGACCGCGCTGATGTCGATGCTGCTCACCAACGTGGCTCCAGACCCCGTCACTTTGAAGTGCAGGTAATCATCCAGCGAGGCGGCCGTAGCATTCTCGCCTTGCAACAATTGCGACAGGTCGAGTTTGTCCGAGCCAAACGTGAAGTCGGTCACGGTGTCACGCCCCGTGTTGCCTTGCTGGTAAAGGAAGGTGTCATTACCCGCGCCGCCGGTCAGGGTGTTGTTGCCCATCCCGCCAATCAGAATGTCGTCACCGCCGCCGCCGTTGAGGGTGTCGTTACCCAGGCCACCATTGATCACGTTGGCATTGCCATCGCCCGTCAGTACGTCATTGAAGTTGGAGCCGGTCAGGTTTTCGATCGACACCAGCGTATCCAGTCCCGCGCCGACGGTGTTTTGCTGCGCCGTGCTTGCCAGCGTGACCGTGACCCCGGCCGCCGAATGGGCATAACTGGCAGTGTCATTGCCCGTTCCGCCATCGAGCAGGTCGTTGCCCGAGCCGCTGAACAACAGGTCATTGCCCGCATCGCCATAGAAGTTGTTGTTGCCGGTGGTCCCTGACAGCACGTCATTGCCGTCGCCGCCATGCACCGTGTTATTGCCGGCAGCCACCAGCATCACGTCATCCCCCGCCGTGCCGGTCAATGATGTCCCGGCTTGATACGTGAGCGTCACACCCCCGCTGTCACTGCCACCGTGGGAATCGCTGGCGATGTAACTGCCCGAAAAGTTCGGCGACACGGTGGTGTTGCCGTAACCAATGGTCATGTTCAGGTTGTAGGTTTCAGCCGCATTACTGTTATCAGGGTTGGTGATGTTCGTGATGTGGATTTGATAAGTGCCGGTTTGCCCTGCGGTAAACGTCCCGCCGTCTGCGATGGCCGTGTAGGCCCCGCCGTTGAACGAGTACTCCATGCCAATCCTGCCAGCCAACAGGTTGTGGTCCAGATTGAGCGTCTCGCCCTGTTTGAGGCTGACGCTGATCACGTCCTCGGCATTGGGGTTAGCGGCCGCATTGGTGACGGCCCCCAAATAACCGCTCACCAACAACGCGGCGGTCATGGTGCTGGTGTTGATCTTGAAGGACGAACGATCAACGGTCAGTTGCTGGTTGGCCAGCGCATTCGCCGTTGCGTTGAACGTGCCTGTAGGCAATGTGCCCGTGGTGCTGGTGAAGCCTGCCCCCTTCGCGCCCCACAGCGTGGTGAACGTGGTAGGTGTTGCCGACAAAGGATCACCATTAGCGTCTGTGTCATTGGCCAGCAACACATCACCGGGCACCGCAATCGTCGGCGCCAGAATGTTGGTGATGATGTTGTCATTGCCCGCCACGGGGGCGACGTTTGGATTGACATGAATGACCACGCTGGAACCTGCCAGATCGCCATCATTGTCGCTGACCACAAAACCGATGGTTTCGTTGAACGGCGTCGCCGCGACAGTTTGCGGCGTGTAAGAGTACGCGCCAGTGTCCAGGTTAATCACCAGATTGGCGCCACTGTTGGTGGCGATGGTCAGGGTGTTGTCGACCGTATTGAACGTCCCGTGGTTCACCGTACCCGTAAACGTCAGCCCGCCAGCACCATTGCTGGCTTTGGGATCATAGGTGTAGGTGGCGCCGTCCACCGTGATCGACTTGATAAAACCACCGTCGGCGCCAAATGAGCCGCCTTCCAGCAACGTGCCGGTCACCGTCGGTGCAATCACGGTGCCTGCCAGCACCGAGTTGAGTTGCGACAAATCCGTTACCACCACCGCGTTGGTGTCGGTGTGGGTGCTGCCGTCATAGGCCAGCGGGTTGAGGTTGGCGTTGCTGACCCCGGTGCCCAGGCCGATGGCGTAGTTTTTGATGCTGTTGGCATCCAGGAAAGCTTTCAAGGCCACTTCATCGCTGGCACTGATGTTCTGCCCTGCCGTCGGCGCACCATCAGAGAAGAAATACCCGACGTTTTGCGCACCTGTCAGCTTGCCGCCCATATTGAAGGCCGTCTGCGAGGTTGCCACGGCGGCATCATAGTTAGTGCCCCCGCCAGCGCTTAGCGAGGCCACAAATGCCTTGGCCTGCGCCACGGTTACCCAGCCACCGCTGACATCCGTCGCCGAGCTGCTGAAGGCTACGACTTGCACCATCACATCGCCCATGCCTGCGTATTTATCCAATAGCGCGTTAATGGCTTGCTTGGCCAGTTGCAAACGGTTCAAGCCCGGCACACCGGACGGATCGCCCATGCTCCCGGACACGTCAATGGTCAGCAACAGGTTTGAATCCACCTTGACCGTGGTCACCGAACGTTCGGCGGCGACGGCTTTGGGCACGTCATCAACGATGTTGATCTGGATCGTACCGGTGGTGGTGTTGCCCAGTGAGTCTTTGGCCTGATAGTTAAACGTTTCACCCACAACCGTGTTGGGACCGTCATTGGCATTGGGCGTGGTTTTCGGGGCTGAGGTCAGGGTGTAGGTGTATTTACCATCGCTGCCAAGTTGCAATACGCCATAAGTGCCCGTGGTACTGCCCTGCAAGGTGAAGGTCAATGGCCCTACGCCACCGGTGGTGGTGGTCGTCAAATCACCGGTAGCCGTTTCTGCCGTTGACGCAGGCGTGCTGCCCGTCACCGTGCCTTGCGCCAAATCAGCGCCATCCTTGACCAAGTCCAGCGCATTTTCAAAGACGGTCGTCTGTGACGCACTGGTTACTTTTAGTCCACTGTCCGTCAAATTGAACGTCACCGTGGCAGTGCTTTGGTCACCGTCGCCATCGCGGATGGTGTAGGTAAAGGTGTCAGTGGCGGTCGGTGTGGTCACCAGGTTTGGTGTGCCTTTGTACACCGCCGTGCCATCCGCCGAGATGGTCAGGGTGCCGTAGGTGCCGTTGATCACCGTGCTACCGCCGCTGGTGACGGTGACTGCTGCGTTGCTGCCTGCTTTGATGGCCACTACTGCGCCGCCTGCCGCCCCGCCGTCTGCGCCGAGGATGTCGTTGGCCAGTACGTTAAGGGTCGAGGTGCCGCCTTCGATCAGGGTGCCAGTGTCGTTGGTGGCCTGCGGCACATCGTCGACGATGCTGATTTTGATCGTGCCGGTGGTGGTGTTGCCCAGTGCATCGGTGGCCTGGTAGGTGAAGTTCTCCAGACCGGCCACGGTGTTGGCGCCGTTGTCCGCGCCGGGTGTGGTTTTCGGG